>NZ_QOKW01000040.1 GCF_008365375.1 Roseomonas genomospecies 6
ACGTCGCCCAGTGCGCCGGCGGCTCGGCCTCGACCACCGGCTTCGACGACGGCCCGCCGATGGTCACCGGCGCCCAGATCGGCGACAGCGGCACCGGCCTGCATCTGGCGCTGGGCATCGTCACCGCGCTCTACCAGCGCACCCAGACCGGGCGCGGCCAGAAGGTGCTGGCGGCCATGCAGGACGCCGTGCTCAACCTCTGCCGCGTCAAGCTGCGCGACCAGCAGCGGCTGGAGCGCGGCCCGCTGAAGGAATACCCGCAGTACCCCAACGGCGACTTCGGCGACACCGTGCCGCGCGCCGGCAACGCCTCGGGCGGCGGCCAGCCGGGCTGGATCTTGAAGTGCAAGGGCTGGGAGAGCGATCCCAACGCCTACATCTACTTCATCGCCCAGGCGCCGGTCTGGGGCAAGATCTGCCAGGTCATCGGCAAACCGGAGTGGGTCACCGACCCCGACTACGCGACGCCCGCGGCGCGGCTGCCGCGGCTGAAGGACATCTTCGCGACGGTCGAAGAGTGGACCATGACCAAGACGAAGTTCGAGGTCATGGAGATCCTCAACAAGCACGACATCCCCTGCGGCCCCATCCTGTCGATGAAGGAGCTGGCGGAGGACCAGTCGCTGCGCGAGACCGGCACCATCGTCGAGGTCGCCCACCCGACGCGCGGCACGTACCTGTCGGTCGGCAACCCGATCAAGCTGTCGGACAGCCCCACCGAGGTCACCCGCTCGCCGCTGCTGGGCGAGCACACCGACGAGATCCTGCGCGAGGTGCTGGGCTTCGACGAGCGGCGCATCGCCGAAATCCGCGAGGCCGGGGCGCTTGGCGCCGCGCGGAGGCCGCTCACCGCCGGGTGACGCCCCCACGACCGAGTTTTCCTGAAATCTTCAAGACGCGAATCAAAAATCTGCAAAGGAGGAAAGGCCATGTCCGCAGCCATCGATCCGCTCCGTAACGAGCGCCCGACGGACGTCGTCCGCCGCCTTCTCGACACCGCGAAGGCCGAGGGCCGCACCGCCCTGACCGCGCCGGAAGCCAAGGAACTCTGCGACCTGTACGGCATTCCGGTGCCGAAGGAAGGCGTGGCGAAGAGCGCCGACGAAGCCGCCGCCCTCGCCGGGGGCATGGGTTTCCCGGTCGTTCTGAAGATCGTCTCGCCGCAGATCCTGCACAAGACCGAGGCCGGCGGCGTTCTGGTCGGCCTCACGGACGCCGACGCCGTCCGCCGGGGCTTCACGACCATCATGGACAACGCCCGCGCCTACGACCCTGGGGCGGAACTGGTCGGGGTGCAGGTCCAGCAGATGCTGCGGGGCGGGGTGGAGGTCATCGTCGGCTCCATCACCGATCCGAGTTTCGGCAAGCTGGTGGCCTTCGGGCTGGGTGGCGTGCTGGTCGAGGTGCTGAAGGACGTCACCTTCCGCCTCGCCCCGGTCTCCCGCGACGAAGCGCTGTCGATGCTGGACGGCATCCAGGCCGCGGAGGTGCTGAAGGGCGTGCGGGGCGCCAAGCCGGTCGACCGCGAGGCGCTCGCCGACGTGATCGTGAAGGTGTCCCGCCTCGTGGACGAGGTTCCGGAGATCGCGGAACTGGACCTCAACCCGGTGTTCGCGCGCGAGGACGGCGCCGTCGCCGCCGACGTGCGCGTGGTGCTGGACTTCGCGGCCAGGACACCGCGCTACCGTCCGTCGCAGGAGCAGATCGTCCGGCAGATGAACCGGATCATGAAGCCGGACGCGGTGGCGGTGATCGGCGCGTCGGCCGAGGACGGGAAGATCGGCAATTCCGTGATGAAGAACCTCATCAACGGCGGATACAAGGGCCGGATCTACCCGATCCACCCCAAGGCCGACGAGATTCTGGGCTACAAGGCCTACAGGAGCGTCAAGGACGTGCCGGACGACATCGATGTGGCGGTCTTCGCCATCCCGGCGAAGTTCGTCGCCCAGGCCCTGACCGAGGTCGGCGAGAAGAAGATTCCCGGCGCCGTCCTGATCCCGTCGGGCTTCGCCGAAACCGGCAACGTCGAGGGCCAGGACGAGATCGTGGCGATCGCGCGCCAACACGACGTGCGCCTGATGGGGCCGAACATCTACGGATTCTACTACACGCCGAAAAATCTCTGCGCGACCTTCTGCACGCCGTACGACGTGAAGGGGAAGGCGGCGCTGTCGTCGCAGTCCGGCGGCATCGGCATGGCGATCATCGGCTTCAGCCGGTCCGCCAAGATGGGCGTGTCGGCCATCGTCGGGCTCGGCAACAAGTCGGACATCGACGAGGACGACCTGCTGTACTTCTTCGAACAGGACGACAACACCCAGGTCGTCGCCATGCATTGCGAGGACCTGAAGGACGGCCGCTCCTTCGCGGAGGCCGCGAGGCAGGTCTCGAAGAAGAAGCCGGTGGTCGTTCTGAAGGCCGGGCGCACCGCTCTGGGCGCGCGGGCGGCCAGTTCCCATACGGGCGCGCTTGCCGGGAACGACAGGATCTACGAGGACGTGCTGCGGCAGTCGGGCGTGGTGCGGGCGCGCAGCCTGCAGGATTTGCTGCAATTCGCCCGCGGCATCCCGGTTCTGCCGACGCCGAAGGGCGAGAACGTCGTCATCATCACCGGCGCCGGAGGGTCGGGCGTTCTCCTGTCGGACGCCTGCGTGGACAACGGCCTGTCGCTGATGGCGATGCCGCCGGACCTCGACGCCGCCTTCCGCAAGTTCATCCCGCCCTTCGGCGCCGCCGGCAATCCGGTGGACATCACCGGCGGCGAACCGCCCACCACCTACCAGAACACCATCCGGCTGGGGTTGGAGGATGACCGCATCCACGCGCTGATCCTTGGCTATTGGCACACGATCATCACGCCGCCGATGGTGTTCGCCAAGCTCGTCGTCGAGGTGAAGGAGGAGATGAAGGCCAAGGGCATCGAAAAACCCATCGTCGCCTCTCTGGCCGGCGACGTGCAGGTCGAGGAAGCCGCCAACCATCTCTACGATCACGGTGTCGTGGCTTATCCATACTCGACGGAGACGCCGGTGGCGGCGCTGGGCGCCAAGTACAAATGGGCCCGCGCGGCCGGTCTGCTCTGAGCGGGGGGCGCCTCCGCGGTTCGTGAATGGACCGCGGGGGGCGCCCTCAACGGTTCGCGGTCCTTGCGGGGAGAGCGGCGCGGTCGATCACGTCGTACAACTCCTGATCCTCGCGGGCGATGCGCTGTTTCAGGGCGGAGACGACCTCCCGGGTCTCGCGGACGAAGGAGTCCGGGTCCTTGGACACCGCCAAAGGGCCGGGCCAATCCGCCCGGTAGCGGTCGAAGCGCGTGCGCAGATTGCCCATCTCGGCCTGGAACCGGGCCGCGGTGGCCCGAAGCGCCGGGGTCGGATGCGCCAGGAGACGCGGATAGAGCGCGCTGTCCTCCAGCGACAGATGAACCGTGAAGATGCCGAACAGGTCGCGGACCGCCGTGGCCAGCGCGGAAGCGTTCGCCGCCGGGGACGGCGCCGCCAGCAGCGATTCGATCCGCTCGACGAGCTGTCCGACGGCGGCGTGGTGATTGCGGTACAGGGTGGTGCTGATGGCGGCAGCGGACATGGCAGCGGACATGATGGTGTCTCCAACCGAGGCGGGCCGTTACGGGCCTTGTTGAGGGACGAGAGTGGCCGCTGGACACCCATGGATCGTTGCGCCAAAGCAAGCAGGAGCGCCAAAAGGCGAGGGCGGACCCCCAGACCCGGCGAGCCTTCGTGCTGTTTCAGTGTTTGGGCTTCAGGGTCGAACCTGCTCCGGTGCCGCATAGAAATCCCATAAGGTGTCTTATGGTAAATGAACCGACCGGCTGTTCCACAGCGGGGTTTTGTATGAACGCAGGTGGTGACCCTTCATTTTCCGGAACATGGCTCCCTTTCCGGAATGCGGCGTGCTAGGCTCCCGTCCGGGCTGTTGAATGGCTTATGGCCGGACCGCCTCCATGCTCAGGACATTCATGCAATGAACCACATCGTCGCTCCCTGCCAACAGGAACAGGACCGCCCGGAGTCCGCCTTTCTGGAAGGCGTGGACGGCATGTGGGCGATGCTGCGCGCCGAGGCGGAAAGCGTGGTCGTCAAGGAACCGTGGCTGCGCCCCTTCATCGACACCGCCATCCTGCTGCACCACGACTTCCCGTCGGCGCTGGGCAGCATCCTGGCGCGCAAGCTGGGCGACTCCTACATCTCCGCGGACCAGCTCGCGATGCTGGTCCGCTCGGCGGTGACCGACGCGCCCTGCATCGTGGAGGAAGCCTGCTCCGACCTTCAGGCCATCTGCACGCGCGACCCGGCGGCGGACAACTGCCTGACGCCGTTCCTCTATTACAAGGGCTTCCACGCCCTGGAATGGCACCGCATCGGCCATTGGCTGTGGCGGCACGACCGGCACGACCTCGCCCATTTCCTGCAAAGCCGGGTGTCGGAGGTGTTCGCTGTGGACATCCACCCGGCGGTCCCGGTCGGGCGCGGCGTCTTCATCGACCACGGCACCGGCGTGGTGATCGGCGAGACCGCCGTGGTCGGCAACGACGTGTCGATCCTTCAGGAAGTGACATTGGGCGGCACCGGCAAGGAACACGGCGACCGCCACCCGAAGGTGCGCGACGGCGTCCTGCTGTCCGCCGGGGCCAAGATCCTGGGCAACATCGAGATCGGCAGCCGCGCCAAGGTCGGCGCCGGCAGCGTGGTTCTGAAGGACGTACCCCCCTGCGCCACGGTGGTGGGCGTCCCGGCGCGGATCGTCGGCTGGTGCCGCGACACGGTGCCGGCGCTCGCCATGGACCAGACCGTGCCCGAGCCGGAGTATCACATCTAATGGTCCGGATTCAGTGGCCCGGGCCGCTCCGGAACTCCGGCGCGGTCATCTCCTCGCGGGTGAGCGCGATGAACAGGTCCACCACCGGGCTCTTGGAGCGGTTGGCGTCGAAGGCCACCTGGAACGGCGCCTGATAGGACAGGACCTTCGGCAGCAGCACCCGCAGCCGCCCGGCCTTGACATAAGGTGCGGCGTAATGGTCCGGCAGGTAGCCGAGATAGGCACCGGACAGGATCAGCCGCGCCGCCCCCTCCATGTCGCTGACCGTCGCCTTGGGGGTTGAAATGGCGAAAATCTTCAGGTCGCGCGATCCCCAATAGCTGCGAGCGACCAGCCGGTAGCGGCGGATTTCGTCCAGGTCGATGGCCTCGTCCGGCTGGGCGAACAGCGGGTGCCCGTCCGCCACGCAAAAGTGGATCGTCTCGTTGTAGAGGTCCTGATAGGACAGGCTGGGCACGATGCGCGGAAAGCTGGCGATGGCGAGCTGGAGCTGCCCGCCGATGACGTCGCGCAGAAGCTCGTTCGGCGGGCGGACGTTGATGATGAGCGAGACCTCCGGCGCCGCCTCCGTGAAGCGGGCGAAGACCCGCTCCAGCGGGGCGCGCGGGTCGGACAGCGTGTTGTCCACCAGCCCGACCGCCAGCGTGCCGGTCAGCCGTTCGCGCAGGCCGCGCACCCGTCCGCGGAACCGCTCCAGCGTGTCGAACACGCGGCGCGCCTCGTCATAGACGGCCTGCCCTTCCGCGGTGAGCTGGAATCCCGACCGCCCGCGCCGGCACAGCCGCAGACCCAGCCGCGTCTCCAGATCGGCAAAATGGGTGGAGATGGTGGACAGGGAGAGGTTCAGTTCGCTCTGCGCCGCACTGAATCCACCGGCCTCGACAATGGTCATAAACAACCGCAACAGGCGCAGATCGACGGTCTCAAGCTGGATCATCGCCAAGGCACCTGCCCTCCCCTGCCCCGTCCGGCGTGCCCTGCACCCGCGATACTTCGGCTCCGGTCGAAGTAAGATACAAAACTTTCTGATTTTCGGGCAACGGCGCCGGGCGTTCTAATGACCGCAGGCCACACAGATGGCTTCACGAACCGATAAGCTCGTCCGCAAGGAAAGGTCGCAATCCATGAACGAGACGACGGGTAAACAGGGAATTCACGCCGTGGTGGCCGGCGGCATCAGCCGACGCGCCGTTCTGGCCGGTGCGGGGACGCTGTCCGCGGTGGCGGCCGTCGGCGGCTTTCCGAACATCGTCCGCGCCCAGTCGAAGACGCTGAAGGTCGGCGTGTACGGGGGCTATTTCAAGGAATCCTTCGAAAAGCACATCTTCCCGGAATTCTCCAAGGCCACCGGGATCACCGTCGAAGCGGTGGCCGAGCCGACCGGCGAGGCGTGGCTGGTCCAGCTTGAACAGGCGGCCCGCGCGCGGCAGGCGCCCGCCGACGTCTCGATGATGTCGCAGGTGGCGATGCTGAAGGGGGCCGCGGCGGAGCTGTGGGCGCCCTTCGACCTGTCGAAGATCCCCAACGCCGCCAAGGTCGTCCCGCATCTGGTCAACAAATACCCGGACGGCAGGGTCAGCGGCATCGGCGCGGTGTCCTGGTACATCACGCTGGTCACCAACACCAACAGCTACCCGAAGGCGCCGGACAGTTGGGCGGCCCTGTGGGACCCGGCGAACAAGGACAAGCTCGGCCTGCTGGCGCTGGTCAGCAACAGCTTCCTTCTGGAAGTGACGGCGGCGACCTTCTTCGGCGGCACCAAGCATCTGGACAGCGAGCAGGGGCAGCTCGACTGTTTCAAGAAGCTGGCGGAGCTGAAGTCCAACGTGAAGCTCTGGTACCGCGACGAGGCTCAGTTCGAAGCCGCGCTGAAGTCCGGCGAAATTCCGATGGGCCAATATTACCACGACGTGACCGGCCTTGCCGCGGCGGACGGGCAACCGGTGCGCTCGACCTTCCCGAAGGAGGGCGGCATCCTCGATTCGGGAAGCTGGGCGGTCACCCGCGCCTCCAAGGCCGGCGACCTCGCGCATGTCTTCGTGGACTACATGTGCCAGCCGTCGATCCAGGCCCTGTTGTCGCGCAAGGTCGGCACCGCCCCGACCATCGACCGCAAGCTGACCGACCTGACCGACCAGGAGTTCGCGGCGGTGTCCTCGGACATCGCGCCGATCATCCCGCGCTACGACCTGTACCAGAGCAAGTCCGACTGGCTGAACCAGAAGTGGACGGAAATGATCGTCGGGTGAGTGAGAGCCCCTCTCCCGCCCCGGGAGAGGGAGGGACCCGCCGCCCTGCGGCGGGAGGGTGAGGGTACCGGCGAGGATCAGCGGACTGATTCTCGGCCGTACCCTCACCCGCCCGCTTCGCGGGCCCCCTCTCCCGGGGCGGGAGAGGGAATTTCTGCTTCAATTGCAATAAGCCATCCCATGTCAGCCCTTGTCCTCGACGGTCTCACCAAACGATACGGTCCCGTGACCGCGGTGCACGGCGCGTCGCTGCGCATTCCGCACGGGCAGTTCGTCTGCCTGCTCGGCCCGTCCGGCTGCGGGAAGACGACGCTCCTGCGCATGATCGCCGGGCTGGAGGACCCCTCCGGCGGGCGGCTGATGATCGACGGGCGCGACATCACCACGGCCCCCGCCCACACGCGGGAATTCGGCATGGTGTTCCAGTCGCTGGCTCTCTTCCCGCACCTGACGGCGGGCGAGAACATCGCCTACCCCCTGCGCATCCGCGGCGCCTCGAAGGCCGAGCAGCGCAAGCGCGCCGACGAGCTGCTGGAGCTGGTCCGCCTGCCCGGCGTGGCCGACCGGCCCGTGTCCAAGCTGTCCGGCGGGCAGCGGCAGCGCGTCGCCATCGCCCGCGCGCTGGCCCTGTCGCCCAAGCTGTTCCTGCTGGACGAGCCGCTGTCGGCGCTGGACGCCAAGCTGCGCGAGGCCATGCAGATCGAGCTGAAGCAGCTTCAGCAGCGGCTGGGAATCACCACCATCGTCGTCACCCACGACCAGCGGGAGGCGATGACCATGGCCGACCTCGTCGTGGTGATGTCGCAGGGCCGCATCCATCAGGCCGCCCCGCCGATGGAGGTCTACCGCCAGCCCGCCGACGCCTTCGTCGCCGATTTCATCGGCCTGACCAACCTGCTGGAGGGCGAGGTCTCCGCCCCCGGCACCGCCGCCGTGCCCGGCGGCACCCTGCATCTGCCGAACCTGCCGCCGTCCGGTCCGGTCCTGCTGTCCGTCCGCCCGGAGGACGTGATCGTCCACCCCGCGGGGACCGACGGGCCGAACCGGCTCACCGGAACGCTGTCCTTCATGCGCGACCTGGGCGCCAGCGTGGAGTTCCGCATCGACGTGGCCGGGCGGGAGATCGTCGCCCTGTCCCGTCCGCAGGATCGCCCGCCGGTCGCCCCCGGCGGCGCCCTGGCGGTGGAGTTTCCCCCGGCGGCCTGCGTCGTGCTTCCGCCGATGGCCGAGAGGGTCCCATGATCCGCCGTGCACCCCGCGGTCTGGCCGAGCACGCGCCGATCCTCTTCCCGGCGCTGATGCTGGTCGTCTTCTTCGTCATCCCCTTCAGCCTGATGATCGCGGTCAGCGTCTTCCGGCGCGTGCCGGGCGGCTTCTACGAGCCGGACCTCGTCTTCGCCAACTACGAGCGGTTCCTGACGGCCTTCTTCGGCGGGGTGATGTCCTTCTCGCTGGGGCTGGCGGCGCTGGTCGCGGCGCTGTCGGTGGGCATCGCCTTCCCCTTCACCTACCGGCTGGTGAAGCTGTCGCGCGGCGCGCAGATCCGCTGGCTGGTCTTCCTGCTGTCGATCCTGTCGCTGTCGGAAGTCATCATCGGCTTCGCCTGGTCCACCCTGCTGTCGCGCACCGCGGGCATCACCAACCTGTTCGTGGCGCTGGGCCTGATGGCGGAGCCGCAATCGCTCAGCCCCAGCTTCGGCGCGCTGCTGGCCGGGCTGGTCTATCAGGCGTTCCCCTACACGGTGCTGGTGCTCTACCCGGCGCTCGCCCGCCTCGACCCCTATCTGGAGGAGGCGGCGCGCACGCTCGGTTCCTCGCCGCTGCGCGCCTTCTTCACGGTGGTGGTCCCGGCGTTGCGCAACACCATCGTCGCGACCACGATCATGGTGTTCGTCTTCGCGCTCGGCTCCTACCTGCTGCCGCAACTTCTGGGGCGGCCCCAGCATTGGACGCTGTCGGTACTCATCACCGATCAGGCGATCTACCAGTCCAACATGCCCTTCGCGGCGGCCATGGCGGTCTTCCTGGTGCTGGTCAGCCTCGCGCTGGTCGGGCTGGCGCTGCTCGCCGGGCGGCGGGAGGAGACGGCCTGATGCTGATGCGCACGCTGAATTCCGTGGCCGCCGGCCTGATCGCGCTGGTCCTGTCGGCCCCCATCCTGGTGGTGGCCGGCGTCTCGGTGAACGAGAAGAAGGCGCTGACCTTCCCGCCGCAGGGCTTCTCGCTCGCCTGGTACGCGGAGGTCTTCACCGATCCCGGCTGGCGCGGCGCCCTGATCGCCAGCCTCGTCGTCGCCACCCTGTCGGCGGCGCTGGCGGTGCTGATCGCCTTCCCGCTGGCCTGGTTCCTGTGGCGCTGGCGGGCGCCCTGGGCGCGGGCGTTCGAGGTTCTGGGCATGACGCCCTTCATCCTGCCGCCGGTCATCACCGCGCTGGGCTTCCTCAGCTTCTGGGCGGCGGTGGGCGAATACGGGTCGCCCTGGACGGTGGTGGTCAGCCACGCGGTGTTCTTCGTCACGCTTCCGCTGGTCACGCTGTCGCTGGGTTTCGGGGCGGTTGACCGCTCCTATGTGGAGGCGGCGGCAACCATGGGGGCGGACGACCGGACGGTGCTGCGCACGGTGGTGATGCCATTGGTGCGGCCTTATGTGATTTCCGGCTTCGCCTTCGCCTTCGTGCTGTCGCTGAACGAGTACATCGTGGCCTACATGGTGGTCGGCTTCACGCTGGAAACGCTGCCCATCAAGATCTTCAACGCGCTCCGCTACGGCTACACCCCGACCATGGCCGCCGTGACGGTGCTGTTCGTGTCGCTGACGGCGGTGGTCTTCGGGCTGATCGCGTGGTTCGGCGACCTGCCCCGCCTTCTCGGCGCCTGGGCCAAGAACGACTGACATCCAAAAACGACTGACATCCTTTTCCTCAGAGAGATTCGGACGATGATCGACCCTCAGAAACTTGATCGTTTGCGTACGAAGTACAGCGGCTCCGGCGGCGACGACTTCCACGATCCGGAGTTCCAGCGGGTGGCCGCCCTCCAGTTCTCTGGCGGCAAGCGGGTGCAGCCCTTCGCCGGGGTGTCCACCCTGCTCGACGCCCCCTACCGCCCCGACGCGGCGGAGGCGGCGGATTTCGGCGGGCTGGACATCGCGCTGATCGGCGTGCCGATGGACCTGGGCGTCACCAACCGGGCCGGCGCCCGCCTGGGGCCCCGTGCCGTGCGCGGGATGGAGCGCATCGGCCCCTACGAGCACGCCCTGCGCATGGTCCCGGCGGCCTCCTGCAAGCTGGCCGACGTGGGCGACGTGCCGCTGTCCAGCCGCTTCAGCCTGGAGGCCTGCCACGGCGACATCCTGGCCTTCTACAACCGCGTGATGGACGCGGGTGTCGTTCCGCTATCGGTGGGCGGCGACCATTCCATCACCTATTCGATCCTCAAGGCGCTGGGCCGCGAGCGTCCGGTAGGCATGATCCATTTCGACGCCCATTGCGACACCGGCGGCCCTTACGAAGGCGCCAAGTTCCACCACGGCGGCCCCTTCCGGCAGGCGGTCCTGGACGGCGTGCTCGACCCGGAGCGCACGGTGCAGATCGGCATCCGCGGCAGCACCGAGTATCTGTGGGAGTTCTCCTACGACAGCGGCATGACCGTGATCCATGCGGAGGACATCCCGGAACGCGGCATCGCCAGCGTCATCGAGACGGCGCGCAAGGTGGTGGGCGACGGGCCGGTCTACGTCTCCTTCGACGTGGATTGCCTGGACCCGGTCTTTGCCCCCGGCACCGGCACACCGGAGGTCGGCGGCCTGACCACGCGGGAGGCTCTGGCGATCCTGCGCGGGCTGGACGGGCTGGACATCATCGGCGGCGACGTGGTGGAGGTGGCGCCGCAGTACGACGCCACGACCAACACCGCCCACGCCGGCGCCCAGATGCTGTTCGAAATCCTCTGCCTGTCGGTGCGCGCCCTCGCCAAGCGCCAGGGCAAGGGCTGACGCCATGCGGCTGACCCTGTTCCAGGCGGACGCGGAACCCGGTGCGCCGCACCGCAACCTCGACCGTCTGGAGCGGGCGGCGGCGGAGGCGGCGGGGCGCGGCTCCGCCCTGCTGGTCGGGCCGGAAATGTGCCTGACCGGCTACGACATCGGCGCGGAAGCGGTGCGCGCCCTGGCCGAGCCGGCGGATGGGCCGATGGCCGCGCGGGTCGCCGACATCGCCCGGCGGCACGGCATCGCCCTCCTCTACGGCTATCCGGAGCGGGGGGAGGACGGCGCCGTCCACAACGCCGCGCAACTGATCGGGGCGGACGGGCGGCCCGTGCTGAACCAGCGCAAGGCGCATCTGTACGGCGATCTCGACCGCGGGTCCTTCGCGCCGGGCGGCGACGCCTTCCCGACCGCCGAGGTCGGCGGGATGCGGGTGGGGGTGGCGATCTGCTACGACGTCGAATTTCCGGAACTGGTGCGCCGCCACGCGCTGGCCGGAGTGGACCTGCTGCTGGTGCCGACCGCCCTGATGTCGCCCTATGAGATCGTCGCCACCACCATCGTCCCGGCCCGCGCCTTCGAGAACGGGATCTTCGTCGCCTACGCCAACCGCTGCGGGCGGGAGGGAGCGCTGACCTATTGCGGCCTCAGCAGCGTGGCGGCGCCGGACGGATCGGTGCTGGCGCGGGCCGGCGACGGCGAGGCGCTGCTGACCGTGGACCTCGACCCGGCGCTGCGCAGCGTCGGCACGCATCTGGCGGACCGCCGCCCGGACCTGTACGGTGCGGTCTCCAGCGCGCCTGGGAAGGGCGATTCGTAGAGGAAGCACAGGAACATGCCGGTCAGCATCGACGACATCCACGCCGCCGCCGAACGGCTGGCCGGGCGCATCAGCCGCACGCCCTTCCTGCGGTCGGAAACCCTGTCGCAGATCACCGGCGCCGAGGTCTGGGTGAAGCTGGAGAATCTCCAATTCACCGCCTCCTTCAAGGAGCGCGGGGCGGCGAACCGGCTGCTGCGCCTGACGCCGGAGGAGCGGCAGGCCGGGGTGATCGCCATGTCCGCCGGCAACCACGCCCAGGCCGTGGCCTACCACGCGAAGAAGCTGGGCATCGCGGCGACCATCGTCATGCCGCGCTTCACCCCCTTCGTGAAGGTCAAGCGCACGCGCTACCACGGCGCCACCGTGATCCTGGAGGGCGATTCCCTGGCCGAGGCCGCGGCCTTCGCCCACGACCTTGCCGAGCGGGACGGCTTGGTCTTCGTCCATCCCTACGACGACGACGCGGTGATCGCCGGCCAGGGCACCGTGGTGTTGGAAATGCTGGCGGAGGTGCCGGACCTCGACGCGCTGGCCATCCCCGTGGGCGGCGGCGGTCTGGCCGCCGGGGCCGCGGTCGCCGCCCGCGCGCTGCGGCCCGGCCTGGAGGTCGTGGGCGTGGAGGTGGAGACCTACCCCGCCGCGGCGCAGCGCCTTGCCGGGCAGCCGGTCAAGGTCGGCGGCCCGACCGTGGCCGAGGGCATCGCCGTGCGCGACGTCGGCGACCGTCCCATCGACATCCTGAAGCAGCACGGCTGCGACGTGGTGCTGGTGCCCGAAGCGGTGATCGAACGCGCCATCGCCATGCTGATCGAAGTGGAGAAGACCGTGGCCGAGGGCGCCGGTGCCGCCGGTCTGGCCGCCCTGCTCTTCCATCCCGAGCGCTTCCGCCGCAAGCGGGTCGGGCTGATCGTGTCGGGCGGCAACATCGACACGCGCACACTCGCCAACGTGCTGATGCGCGGCTTCGCCCGCGACGGTCGCCTGCTGAACCTGGACATCGACGTGGCCGACCAGCCCGGCGCGCTGGCCCAGGTGACCCGCATCGTGGCGGAATGCGGCGGCAACATCATCGACGTGCAGCACCAGCGCCTGTTCGGCGCCTTCTCCGTCAAGTCCGCCGAGGTCGCCCTGCTGATCGAGGTCGAGGACGAGGGCCACGGCGACCGCATCACCGAGGGCCTGCGCGCCGCCGGCCTGCCCGTCCGCAAGGCGGTGGTGGCGGAAGCCGTGCAGCCGCTGTCCAGCGCGCGGCCCTGAGCCGAGGCCGTTTGCTTGCGGCGAGTTAGCCCTCTCCCCCCTGGGGAGAGGGTGGCCCGAAGGGCCGGTGAGGGGGTTGCGCGCGGCGGTACGTTCAGCACAAGCGCAACCCCCTCACCCTAACCCTCTCCCCAGGGGGGAGAGGGGATGTGCCTGCCTATGGATTGCGCACCCCTCCCGTGCACCGCCGCCTTTCGCGGCACATCCGGGCGGGCGCCGCCCTGATCCCCAGACCCGCCGGTTGTGGCACGGGCCATGCACTTCGCGCCTGTTCATTCGCGGAGGTCATGGATCATGTCGTCGCTGGAATCACCAACCCGACCCCACCCGGTTGACGAGAAACTGCCGCTGCTGCGGCTGCTGGCACTGGGCATGCAGCATGTGATGGTGATGTATGCGGGCGCCATCGCCGTGCCGCTCATCATCGGCGGCGCGCTGAAGCTGCCAAAGGACCAGATCGCGCTGCTCATCAACGCCGACCTGTTCGCCTGCGGCATCGTCACGCTGATCCAGACGCTGGGCTTCTGGAAGTTCGGCATCCGCCTGCCGGTGATGATGGGCGTCACCTTCGCCGCGGTGGGGCCGATGGTCGCCATGGCGGGGAACCCGTCGCTGGGGCTGCTGGGCATCTACGGCGCGGTGATCGGGGCCGGCGTCTTCGCCACACTGGCCGCACCGCTGGTCGGGCGCCTGCTGCCGCTGTTCCCGCCGGTGGTGACGGGCACCGTCATCGCCATCATCGGCATCTCGCTGATGCGGGTGGGCATCACCTGGGCCGGCGGCGGGGCCGGGAACCCGAACTTCGGCGACCCGCTCTATCTCGGCATCGCGCTGTTCGTGCTGGCGGTGATCCTGCTGGTGACCAAATACGCCAAGGGCTTCTGGGCCAACATCTCGGTCCTTCTGGGCATCGTCGCGGGCTTCGCCCTGACCATGGCGCTGGGGCTGGTCAGCTTCGACGGGGTGGGACAGGCCAAATGGGTGGACGTGATCTACCCCTTCCAGTTCGGCATGCCGGTGTTCGAGTTCTGGTCGATCCTGACCATGTCGCTGGTGATGATCGTCGTGATGATCGAATCCACCGGCATGTTCCTGGCGGTGGGCGAGATGGTCGGCCGCCCGGTGACGCCGGATCAGTTGACGCGCGGCCTGCGCACGGACGGGCTGGGCACGCTGATCGGCGGCGTCTTCAACACCTTCCCCTACACCTCCTTCTCGCAGAATGTCGGGCTGGTCGGGATCACCGGGGTGCGCAGCCGCTGGGTCTGCGTGGCGGGCGGCGTCATCCTGGTCGCCTTCGGCCTGTTCCCGAAGCTGGCCCACGTCGTCGCCTCCGTCCCCACCTATGTGCTGGGCGGGGCCGGGCTGGTGATGTTCGGCATGGTGGCGGCGACCGGCGTCAAGATCCTGGCGAAGGTCGATTACACGGCCAACCGCGGCAACATCTACGTCGTCGCCATCAGCATCAGCCTGGGCATGGTGCCGTTGGTCGCCGACAAGATCTTCCAGAAGATGCCGCCCTTCCTGTCGCCGCTCCTGCACAGCGGCATCCTTCTGGGCACCATCGCGGCGGTCCTGCTGAATCTGTTCTTCAACGGGCTGGGCAAAACCGACGCGAAGGCGTTCGTCGCCGCCGCCAAGACCGCGGAGGCGTGAGACACGGGTCCGTTACGCGATGCCAAGGAAGACCGCCAGCGAGGCGCCGATGCGCTTCATGTCGGCGTCCGGCAGGTGGCCGAAAATCTTGCCGACGCGCGCACGGCGGATGGTGGCGATCTTGTCGATCTGCACCCAGGACCGAACGCGCAGCCCGTTCGTCTCATCGGGTTCCAGCGCGGGGCGGAGGATGGGGGCTTCCGTCTCCTCCCCCGTGATGAGACACACCGTGACGCTGTCCATCGTGTCGAACAGGTCCGACTGGATGACGACCGCCGGACGCGGCTTGCGCTCGTAATCGCCGTTCTGCGCGATGGTCACGAGGTCGCCGCGTCTCACGGGGCGTCCTCGCCGAACAGGTCGTCTTCGATGGACTCCAGGAACTCCAGGCTGCCGTCCCGGCGATCCGCCGCATTGACGGCGATGCACTGGCGCCGTGCCTCTTCCCGGAATCCCGCCGCGCGGGTGTCGGGCACCCAGATCTGGACCGGGCGCAGCCCCAGGGCACGGAGGTGATCGCGGTGCTGCCGGACCCGGCTGCGGACAGGCTGAACCATTTTCCCCTCCTCGCGAATGTGTTACATGTAACGTAACGCGAAGAGGGAAGAATGGCAAGATCGGCGCGAGCCCCCTTACGCCGCCGGTTCGCTGCCGTAGACGGACTTGGTCTCCAGGAACTCCTCGAAACCGGTCTCGCCCCACTCGCGGCCGATGCCCGACTGCTTGTAGCCGCCAAAGGGAGCGGCGAGGTCGATGGAGGCGCCGTTCAGATGCACCATGCCGGTGCGCAGACGCTTCGCCACCGCCCGCGCCTCGTCCACCGTGCCGGCGTAGACATAGCCGGACAGGCCGTAGAGGGAGTCGTTGGCGCTGCGGATCGCCTCCTCCAGATCATCGTAGGGACGGATGGTCAGGACCGGGCCGAAGATCTCCTCGCGCATGATGGTCATGGTGTCGGTGGCGCGGCTGAAGACGGTGGGCTTGGCGTAGAAACCGCGCTCCAGCCCGTCCGGACGGCCCGGACCGCCGCACAGCAGGCTGGCGCCTTCCTCGATGCCGGCCTGGATGAGGCGCTGCACCCGCTCGTACTGGCGCTGGTTGGCGATGGGGCCGACGCCGGTGCGGTCGCCGCGCGGATCGCCCACCACCAGACGGGCGCAGACCTGGGCGGCGATCTTCTCCACCTCGTCCAGGCGGGAGGCCGGGACGTACATGCGCGACGGCGCGTTGCAGCTCTGCCCGGTGTTGGACATCATCGACCGCACGCCGTGGGTCACCGCCTTGGTCAGGTCGGCGCTCTCGCAAATGATGTTGGCGGACTTGCCGCCCAGTTCCAGCGACACGCGCTTGATGCTGTCGGCGGCGTTGTGGGACACCGACGCCCCGGCGCGGGTGGAGCCGGTCAGCGACACCATGTCGACCAGCGGGTGCGAGGCCAGGACCGGGCCGACCACCGCGCCGTCGCCGTAGAACATGTTGAAGACGCCCGCCGGAACCCCGGCCTCGTGCAGGATCTCGGCGAAGATCCAGGCCGAATAGGGGGCGAACTCGCTGGGCTTCAGCACCATCGTGCAGCCGGTGGCCAGCGCCGGGGCAACCTTGCAGGCGATCTGGTTGATCGGCCAGTTCCACGGCGTGATCATGGCGCACACGCCCACCGGCTCGCGCAGGATGCGGGTGGTGCCGCGGGTCCGCTCGAACGGATACTCGCGGGCGGCCTCCAGCGCGGTCTTGAAATGGGCCAGCCCCATGAAGGCCTGCGCCGGCTTTGACAGGGCCGCCAGGGGCGCTCCCATCTCCTCGGTGATGGCGTCGGCCACGTCGTCCATGCGCTTCTCGAACAGCGCGCAGACGGCGGCCAGCAGGTCCAGCCGCTCGTTCAGGGGGGTGCGGGAAAAGCCGTCGAAGGCGGCGTGGGCCGCCGCCACAGCGCGCCGCGCATCCTCCGGCCCGCCGAGCGCCACGGTGCCCGACACCTGCTCCGTCGCCGGGTTCACCACCTCCATCACGGTGGCGCCCGCCGCGGGTTCGGTCCAGGCGCCGCCGATGTAGAAGGATTGGCAGGTCTTCATCTCTAATCCCCTCGCTCTCTTGTCGTTGGCGTTTTCGGGTGAAACGATCCTGCCCCGTCCGGAGCCGTTTGCCAAAACATTCCCGCCGGAAAAACCGGATAGGTCAGAAGACCGGACCCTGTTGACAGACCAATGGTTTCAAGTTCTGATCGTTGTACACGAACCTGCCGCCGCCACCCTTGGCGGTGAGCCGATCGACAAGAACCGGGTCGCGCGAATGGCGGCCCAAGGGTGTGGGAGCCTGCTTCACGGGTACAATCCGACCGTACAAAAACAGGGGGACGAGGGATGGCCTTGCGTGATCGGCATTTGCGTGACCGGCGTCTTGCGGATGTGCTGCGTTCCGGAACCTTGAGACCGCTCCTTCCGGGGCTTGCCGCCCTGGCCCTGCTGGCCGCCGTCCCGGCGCCATCGCAGGCGGCGACCCTGACGGTGGGCACCTCGGCGGAGCCGAGCGCGCTCGACCCGCACTACCACAACCTCGGCCCCAACACGCGCGCCCGCAAGCATGTGTTCGAGTCGCTGGTCAGCATGGACGCCAAGATGCGGCTCCAGCCCGAACTGGCGGAAAGCTGGCGCGCGGTCGATGAGACGACCTGGGAATTCAAGCTGCGCAAGGGCGTGAAATTCCACGACGGCACGGAGTTCACGGCGCAGGATTTCATCTACACGGCCTGCCGCATCCCGAACGTCGCCAACAGCCCATCCTCCTTCACCGTCTACACCAAGGGCATCGCCGCCATCGAGGCGCCGGACCCGCACACCCTGATCATAAAGACGGGCAAGCCCTACCCGCTGCTGCCGGTGGAGCTGTCCACCTTCGGCATCATCTCCGCCAAGGCGGCGGGCGGCGAGACGGTGACCTTCGACAAGGCGGGCTGCAAGGCCGACTCCTGGCCGAGCACGCAGGCCTTCAACGACGGCTCGCTGATGATCGGCACCGGGCCGTTCAGGCACAAGTCCTACACCAAGGGCGACCGGCAAATCCTGGAGCGCAACCCGGACTATTGGGGACCGCAGCCGGCCTGGGACACGGTGGTCTTCCGCCCGATCACCAGCGACGGGCCGCGCGTCGCCGCGCTGCTGGCGGGCGACGTGGACATGATCGAATCGCCGCCGGTGCAGGACATCGAGCGGCTGAAGTCCGCCCCCAACGTCGCGCTGGCCCAGGCCCAGTCGAACCGCGTGATCTATCTGGCGCTGGGCGTGCAGGACACCCCGCCGACCATCACCGGCACCGACGGCAAGAATCCGCTGAAGGACCCGCGCGTCCGCAAGGCGCTGTCGCTGGCGGTGGACCGCGACGCCATCGTGAAGCGCATCATGATGGGCGTGGCGGAGCCGGCGAACCAGTATCTGCCCGCCGGATTCTACGGCAACAACCCGGAGGTCACCGTCGCCACCGACGCCAACAAGGCGAAGCAGCTCCTGGCCGAGGCCGGCTATCCGAAGGGCTTCCAGCTCACGCTCGGCACGCCGAACGACCGCTACATCAACGATGACAAGGTGGCCCAGGCGGTCGCCCAGATGTTCACCCGCATCGGCGTCCAGACCCAGGTCGACGCGACCACCGCCAACGTCTTCTTCTCCAAGCGCAACAAGCAGGAATACAGCGTCTTCCTGGCCGGCTGGGGTGCGGATTCGGGCGAGATGTCCTCCCCGCTGAAGGCGCTGATCGCCACGCCGGTCAAGGAGAAGGGCTACGGCACCACCAACTACACCAGCTACTCCGACCCGGAGTTGGACGGGATGCTGGACACGGCCCTGGCGACCGTGGACGACGCGAAGCGGGAGACGCTGCTCCAGGCCGCGGTGAAGCGGGCGATGGACGCCGACATCATCATCCCCCTGCATTACGAGGTGACCGTCTGGGCGATGAAGAAGGGGCTGAGCTACGAACCGCGCGCCGACCAGTACACGCTGGCGCAGAAGGTGGTTCCTGCGAAGTGAGCGATTTGCCCCTTTCCCCTCTGGGGAGAGGGTGCCCGCGCAGCGGGCGGGTGAGGGTCGTTCGAGGATCAAGGCGCTGATTCTCGTCGGTACCCTCACCCTCCCACGCTGGCGCGCGGGCCCCTCCCTCTCCCGGGGCGGGAGAGGGGACTTCTCCTACCCGTCCACCCACAGGCTAACGGCTCCATGCTTGTCTTCATCCTCCGGCGGCTGGCGCAGAGCGCGGTCGTCGTGGTGGCGATGTCGGTGCTGGTCTTCGCCGGCATCTTCGCCATCGGCAATCCCATCGACGTGCTCATCAGCCCCGAGGCCGACGAGATCGAACGAGCCGCCGCCATCGCCCGCCTCGGCCTCGACCGGCCCATGCACGAGCAGTTCATGCGCTTCGTGGACGGTGCGCTCGGCGGCGATCTCGGCACCAGCTTCGTGCATGGGGTCCCGGCGCTCGGCCTCGTGCTCCAGCGCTTTCCGGCGACGCTGGAACTGGCGCTCTGCGCCATGCTGGTGGCGGTGGTGCTGGGCATCCCGTTGGGGCTGTGGGCCGGGCTGAAGCCGGACTCCCTGGCCGGGCGGGTCATCATGACCGGCTCCATCCTGGGCTTCTCGCTGCCCACCTTCTGGGTCGGGATGATGCTCATCATGGCCTTCGCGGTGACGCTGGGCTGGCTGCCGGCGGGCGGGCGCGGCGAGACGGCCAGCCTGTTCGGCGTGCAGTGGAGCTTCCTGACCGCGGACGGGCTGGCGCATCTGATCCTGCCCGCCGTCAATCTGGCCCTGTTCAAGCTGTCGCTGGTCATCCGGCTGGCCCGCGCCGGCACGCGGGAGGTGGCGTTGCAGGACTATGTGAAGTTCGCCCGCGCCAAGGGGCTGGCGCCCGCGCGGGTGGTCGGGGTGCACATCCTGAAGAACATCATGATCCCGGTGGTGACGGTGCTGGGGCTGGAGCTTGGCAGCGTCATCGCCTTCTCGGTGGTTACGGAAACGGTCTTCGCCTGGCCGGGCATGGGCAAGCTGCTGATCGACAGCATCCTCCAGCTCGACCGGCCCGTGGTGATCGCCTATCTGCTGGTGACGGTGCTGCTGTTCGTCGTCATCAACCTGCTGGTCGATCTGGTCTATTCGCTGCTCGATCCGCGAATCCGGCTGAGCGGGGGACGGGCATGAGCACCGTCGCGGCCAAAGCCCCGGCGGTCGAGACGCCCCTCCTGCGGCTGGCGCGGGAGTTCGCGCGGTCGCGCACGGCGCTGGCCGGGCTGGCGGTGCTGGTCCTGATCGTGCTGGCCGCCCTGCTCGCCCGCTGGGTGGTGCCGCAGGACCCCTACGACCTCGCCCAACTGGACATACTGGACGGCATGATGGCGCCGGGCACGCTGGGCGGCGGCGGCTGGACCTATTGGCTGGGCACCGACGACCAGGGGCGCGACATGCTGTCGGCCATCGTCTTCGGCCTGCGCACCAGCCTGCTGGTCGGGGTGGTCGCCACGCTGATCGCGCTCGCCGTGGGGGTGGCGGTCGGGCTCCTGGCCGCCTATGCGGGGGACCGGGTGGACGGGCTGGTGATGCGGCTGGTGGACATCCAGCTCTCCTTCCCGGCCATCCTGATCGCGCTGATCCTGCTGGCCCTGCTGGGCAAAGGAGTGGACAAGGTGATCGTCGCGCTGGCCGCCGTGCAGTGGGCCTACTACGCGCGGACCATCCGCGGCTCCGCCCTGGTGGAGCGGCGCAAGGAGTACATCGAAGCCGCGCAATGCCTCGCCCTTCCCCACCGGCGGATCATGATGCGCCACCTGCTGCCCAACTGCCTGCCGCCGCTGATCGTGGTGGCGACGGTGCAGGTCGCCCACGCCATCGCGCTGGAGGCGACATTGAGCTTCCTCGGCGTCGGCGTGCCGGTGACCCAGCCATCGCTGGGGATGCTGATCGCGTCGGGCTACCAGTACATGCTCTCGGGCGATTACTGGGTCAGCCTGTTCCCCGGCCTCGCCCTGCTGGTCACCATCGTGGCGATCAATCTGGTGGGCGACCGGCTGCGCGACGTCCTCAATCCACGGTTGAACCATTGAGAGGGGGCACGCGATGACCGAACCCCTGCTGCGCGTGGATGGGCTGAAAACCCATTTCCTCACCCGCGCCGGTGTCGTGAAGGCCGTGGACGGGGTCAGCCTGCATCTCGCCCGCGGGGAGATCCTGGGGCTGGTGGGCGAATCCGGCTCCGGCAAGTCGGTGACCGGGCAATCGATCCTCGGCCTCGTCGATCCGCCGGGGCGGGTGGTCGGCGGGCGGGTGCTGTTCAACGGGGAAGATTTGATCACAGCCGGGGAGAAGCGGCTGCGCGCCATCCGAGGGCGGCGCATCGCCATGATCTTCCAGGACCCGATGATGACCCTGAACCCGGTGCTAAGCATCGGCACTCAGATGGTCGAGGCCGTGCGGGCGCATGAAAAGGTCAGCCGGGCGGAGGCGTGGGAGCGCTCCCGCCGGGCGCTGGCCCGCGTCGGCATCGCGTCGCCCGACGAGCGGCTGGCGTCCTACCCGCACCAATTCTCCGGCGGGATGCGCCAGCGCGTGGCCATCGCCATCGCGCTGCTGCACTCCCCGGACCTGATCATCGCCGACGAGCCGACGACCGCGCTCGACGTCACCATCCAGGCGCAGATCCTGTTCGAGGTGCAGACGCTCTGCCGCGAGACCGGGACGGCGCTGATCTGGGTGACCCACGACCTTGCCGTCGTCTCGGCCCTGGCCGACCGGGTGGCGGTGATGTACGCGGGCCGGGTGGTGGAGACCGGCACGGTTGCGGAGATCATCGGCAGCCCGCGCCACCCCTACACCCGCGGACTGCTGGAGTCGGTGCCCAGCCGCAACCGGCGCGGCGTGCCGCTGCGCTCCATCCCCGGCATGACGCCCTCCGTCCTCGATCTGCCGGAGGGCTGCGCCTTCCGCCCGCGCTGCGACCGGGCCACCGGAGCCTGCGCCGTCATGCCGGAACTGGCCGGGGACCGGGAGGACCGGGCCTGGCGCTGCTGGCATCCCTTCGAAGCCGAAGCGCGGGGAGACGCTGCATGACCGCCGCCCCCATTGTGGCTCCCATTTTGGAACTGGACGGCCTGACCAAGCGCTTCGCGCGCAAGCTGGATGTGGTGGAGCGCTTCGCCCGCCGGCTGGGGGCGGCCATCGACGACCGGGCGGTGCAGGCGGTCAGCGGCGTGGACCTGTCCATCGCGGCGGGCGAGGTGGTCGGGCTGGTCGGCGAATCCGGCTGCGGCAAGAGCACGCTGGGCCGCATGGTCGCCGGCATCCTGCCGCCGAGCGCCGGTGCCATCCGCTGGCGCGGCCGGAACATGCGGGACCTGTCCCCGGCGGACCGCCACCACGCCAACCTGAAGATCCAGATGGTCTTCCAGGACCCCATGGCCTCGCTCAACCCGCGCCTGCGCGTGGCGGACATCGTCGGGGAGGCGCCGGTGGTCCACGGGCTGGTCCCGCGGCGGGAGGCGGAGGACTATGTGGCCGCGATCCTGCGGCAGGTCGGGCTGGACCCCGCCTATCTGCGCCGCTACCCGCACCAGTTCTCCGGCGGGCAGAGGCAGCGCATCGGCATCGCCCGCGCGCTGGCCGTGAAGCCGGACGTGCTGGTCTGCGACGAATCGGTGGCGGCGCTGGACGTGTCGATCCAGGCGCAGATCATCAACCTGTTCATGCGCCTTCGCGAAGAGCTGTCGCTCACCTATCTCTTCATCAGCCACGACCTGGGCGTCGTGGAACACATTTCCGACCGCACCGCGATCATGTATCTTGGACGGATCGTGGAGTTGGCCCCGACACCGGAGCTGTTCGACAAACCCAATCATCCCTATGCCAAGGCGCTGTTGGACGAGGCGCCGCGCGTGTCCGTGGAGAAGCGGCGGTTCGCGCCGATCCGCGGAGAGATTCCATCGCCCCTCGACCCGCCGCCGGGCTGCGCCTTTCACCCGCGCTGCCCGCACGCGATGCCACGCTGTTCGGCGGAACGCCCTGCCCTGCGCGAGATCGCGCCCCGGCGCTGGTCCGCCTGCCATCTGAACGAAACCACAGGTCCATGATGCCCTCACCCGATCCCGCCGGCCCATCCGCGTGCAGCCCGCGCACGCTGGAGCTGCTGCGCGACCTGATCGCCTTCGACACGACCAGCCGCAATTCGAACCTCGACCTGATCCACTACATCCGCGATCATCTCGCGGCGCTGGGGGTGCCCAGCACGCTGGTGTTCAACGAGGATCGGACCAAGGCCAACCTCTACGCCACCATCGGCCCGGCGGACCGCGGCGGCGTCTGCCTGTCCGGCCACACCGACGTGGTGCCGGTGGACGACCAGGACTGGTCCAGCGATCCCTTCACCCTGACGGAGCGCGACGGCAAGCTGTTCGGGCGCGGCACGGCGGACATGAAGGGCTTCGTCGCGGCGGCGCTGGCCATGGCGCCGGATTTCCTGGCCGCCAACCTGACGACGCCGATCCATTACGCCTTCTCCTATGACGAGGAGTTGGGCTGCATCGGCGTTCCCGGCCTGCTGAACCAGCTCGCCGGGATGGCGGCGAAGCCGCGCCTGTGCATCGTCGGGGAGCCGACGCGGATGCGGGTGATCGTCGGCCACAAGGGCAAGGTGGCGCTGCGCTGCCGCGTCCACGGCCACGCCTGCCATTCCTCGCTGGCCCCGCAGGGGGTGAACGCGGTGGAGTACGCCGCGGAACTGGTGTCCTTCCTGCGCGGCATGGGCCGCCGCTTCGCCGAGCAGGGGCCGTTCGATCACGATTACGACGTGCCCTACACCACGGTGCACACCGGGGTGATGGAGGGCGGCACGGCCCGCAACATCGTCCCCTCCGACGCCTCCTTCGAGTTCGAGATCCGGCATCTGGCCGACCATCCCGTGGCCCCGATGCTGAAGGAGCTGCGGGACTTCGCGAAGGCCTTGGAGCCGGAGATGCGCGCCGTCCGCCCGGATGCAGGCTTCTCCTGGGAAACGCTGTCGGACAGCCCGGCGCTGGACACCCCGCCGGAATCGGAGGAGGTGACGCTGGTCAAGAACCTCGCGGAGCAGAACGGCCATGGCAAGGTGGCCTTCGGAACGGAGGGTGCGCTGTTCACCAGCATCGCCGGCATCCCCGCCGTGGTCTGCGGCCCCGGCGACATCGAGCAGGCCCACAAGCCCGACGAGTATGTGGAGCTGAGCGAACTCGCCCGCGCCGAGCGCTTCCTGCACCGTCTGAAGGACGCCGCGGAGAAGGGCCTGTAACGCAAGAGGGCCGGAGCGTCGCCGCTCCGGCCCCCTATTCAAACGTCCCTCGGACCGTTGCGCTACGCCGGTCAGTGGACCTCCACGCTGACGATGGCCGGCAGGGTGCGCAGGAAATTGACACCCGTGTCGGTCGCCTCGACGACGAGGTGACCGGAGCGGTCGTGCCCGCGCAGGCGGGCCTCCGCGCCCATGCCGGCGGTGCGCAGCACCTCCGACAGGTCGGACACCGCGGTGCGGACCCAGGCCCGATGCTCGGCCATGCTCTTGTACGCTGTTGCTTCCGCCTGATTCAGGGTGACTGTAAAGGTGTGCAGCTCGATGGTCATAAGAGCTCCGGAGTGAACCGATTGTTCTGGGACAAGCTCAGATTTTGACGCTGTTCGAGCATCCGCTCCGCCCCAACCGGACGGCGATTCAAGGATATGGCTGGAAAGGGACGTGCGGACACTTGCCGGTTGGCGGATAAAGCCGGGGATCAGCCGATCGGCGGAAAGGGTCCCTTTCGATTTGGGGAGCAAACAAACAGCAGTGTAACCGATCTCCGCGCCCCGCGCTTGTGATATCGTGGGAACGCAGCCTTGCGCGGGACGCGAGCAGATCGGCGTAGAGGCGCTTGCCGCAGCCCTGGCCCGCTGATGAAAAACCGCGCAATGATTCAGCCGCGGGTGCGCAGCCGGTTGCGGACCCGCTTGAGCGGCTGCTTCAGTTCCATGGCGTCGAGCAACGCCCCTGCGGCCTGCCGCAGCGAGGCCGATGCGGACTTCATCGCCCGGATGTGACCGGGTTCGGGTCGGTCGGCTTCCGGGCGGATGGCTCCCACCCGCTCCTTCAGCCGCTCCAGCCACTCCCCCTCCACGCCGTGCTGGCGCGCGTAGTCCAGGATGGAGCGCAGTTCGGCTGCCTGCGGCTCGTTGCGCACGGGGATGCCGCCGATGCGGCCGGGGTCGAGCGGCCCGTCGAAGCATTCGGGAGCGGCCACCCCGGCGGCGGCGAAGTTCATCCGCGTGCGCACGCACTTCTCGCACACCCCGCAATTCCGGTACTGCTCCACCCCTTCCCAGCAGACGCGCAGGGAGAGGACGGCCTCCGGGTGGGCGGCGACCGCCGCGGCCTTCTCCGTCCGGGACCAGGCCGCCCCGTCGTGAACGATGGAGAATCCGTCGCCGGACAGCAGATGGTCGGCGATGGGGGTGGTGCCGTAGGGGATGACCAGCGCGTCGTAGGGCTTGGTGCTGCCGATCAGCCCGAACTCGAACTCCGCGCCGTAGAGATGCAGGCAGGCCGCCAGCTCCGCCGCGTGGGAATCCTGCCAGTTCTGGAGATGCAGTTCCTTGCTGTTGGTCCGCACCACACGCAGATCCAGCCCGACCAGATCGCGGAAGGGCCGGGTGCGCTCGACCAGCCGCTCGAAATCCTCGGGGTGGTCGAGCGCCACGTCGAAGCCGTGCACCATCAGAAGCGCCCCGACGCTGTGGCGCCGCTCCGGCGGCAGGAGCAGCCGGTGGCGCAGGATGGTGAAGGTGCTGTCCAGCCCGCCGGAATAGGCGGCGATGGCCCGCCGTCCGGGCTTGGGCGCCGTGCGGTCGACGACGGCTTCCGGGATGATCTCCACCGTCCGGTAGCGGTCGGGTCGCCAGCGTCGCCACACACCCTGGAGCGTGTCGATGTTGTGCAGCGCCGTGCGGGTCACCGGCCCGTGCACATGAACGGGAAGGCCCCGCTGCATGGCGTGGAACAGGAAGGCCATGACCGCCCCGTCCATGGGCCGGTCCTCCGCCGTCCCGATCGGGTCCTCGAACTCGTAGACCACGCGGTTCCGGCGGCGGGTGCCGTCCTCGGACAGCAGGACGGTGCGGCGCACCATGCCGCCGCTTCCCGTCTCCTCGATGCCGATGTGAAGCCCCCTGCCCGCCATGCGTCCCGACGTCCTCTCCAGTCCAGGTCCCGGGATGACAGACGGATGCGGGGCGCTATCGTTCCCAGCCGGCCAGCCAACTGTCGATGTAATTGGTCAGCTTCCCGTAGGAGTTGTCGCGCACCTGAACCGGCAACCCCATCATCAGGGCCAGCAGCATCCCGTGCAGGCGGTTGGTGACCACGGCGTTGGCCGCGCCGAAATGGGCGACGGCCTTGCGGATCAGCCGGTCGCGGATGGGATACCAGCTCCGCACCGGATCGGCGGGGAGCGGCACCGCGTCGTCCAGCCGGATCAGCCGGGCGGCCAGCGCGAATCCGGCGAAATCCTCCGGTCCGCACAGATCCTCCCAGTCGAAGACCGGCGAGTCCTGGCGCAACCAGTGGCGCCCCGCGCATTCCTGGTCGCGCCGGGCCATCACCAGCAGAGTCGTGTCGTGGGCCGGGCGGACCGGCGTCAGACGTGCCGGATAGCGGGTCAGGTAATGGGCGAGGTCCGGCACCTGGATCGCCCGTTCCCCCAGAAAGGGCCGCACCAGCTCGAGCGACGGTGCGTCCCGCGCCATGAAGACCAGATTGCGGTGCGCCGCCCAGCGCTTCATGTCGTGGCGCAGGCGGTCGTGGTCGCGGTAGTAGACCGTCTGCGGCAGCAGGACGATGCGGCTGGACGGAAAGCGCTCCAGCACCTTCTGCCGGAACAGCTCGTGATGGGGGTAGAGATCCCCGAAATTGCCGCCGCCGTGCAGCAGGATGGTGGCTTGCCCGTCGCGCTGGCGGCGCAGCAGGCGCCGGGCGTTGCCCAGAGTCACCCGCTCCCGTATCTCCACGCCGCCGTCGGCGAACAGCATCTCCGCGGCTTGGTTGATCAGCAGATCCCCGGTGTTCAGATGGACCGGGATGTCCGCATAGACGGCGGGACCGCTGCCGAGATGCGGCAGAACCGCATCCCGCACCCGCAGCGACAGGGCCTCCAGGGCCGCAAGATCCGGGTCCAGCCAGAGGTCGGCCGATCCCGAATCCGGCCCACCAGCAGACCCGGCGGCTGCGCGTCCCCCGGCACCGCCGTCATAACACCACGTATCCATGGCCAATGGCCCGCCCCCACAGAAGATTGGTCCCGGAAAACTGGTCACACCCGCTCCCAGACATGGCGCCCCCGGAGATGGAAGAGAAGTGACACGCCCCGGTCCAATGTGAATGGGAGTGATGCGTGAAAGTTCTCTCCCAAAGGAATGCGCCTGGATTCGCCGGTTTTACCCGTCCGAAAGGGCAGGGAACTTTCGCGGTAGTCGTTCCGGCACGTCGTGCGGAGCTGGAATATTCGTACTCATATAATTGGTTCGCAAACCAATTCCGTCATCATCCCCGTCGCCATGTGCAGCAGGTTGTGGCAGTGCAACGGCCAGCGCCCCGGATTGTCGGCGTCGAAGGCGATGGTGACGGTCCCGTTCAGCGGCACCAGAACCGTATCGCGCACCGCCCCGGCCAGCGCCGTCCCGTTGAGCGCCGTCACCTGGAAATGCTGGCCGTGCAGGTGCATCGGATGGGCCATGGGGCTGTCGTTGACCATGGTGACGGTCACGCGCTGCCCTTTCTGCACCGTCAGCGACCTGTGCTCGCCGAAGGGGCGGTCGTCGATGGTCCAGACATAGGGGGCCATGCCGCCGGTCAGCCGGATGGTGAAGGCCGCGTCGGCGGGGCGCGGCGCCAATGGTTCCAGCGCCGTCAGCCGCCGCTCCAGCGACAGGTCCACCGGCCCGGCGGCGGTCCCGGCGAGGCCCGTGGTCTTGGTCACCGCCGCGCCGGGGGTGGCGAGAACGATGCCGGTGCGCTGGCGCTCCCCCTCGCGCTGCGCCAGGATGGGGAAGGCGCCGCCCTCCGCGGGCAGTTGGACCAGGATGTCCAGCCGTTGGCCCATGACCATGCCGAAGCGGCGCCCGGTCACCGGTTGCACCGGGTTTCCGTCCGCCGCGACCACCGTGCCGTCCAAGACGCCGAGGTCGATGTGGAAGGCCGTGGAGGTCGCCCCGTTGATGAGCCGCAGCCGGACCCGCCCGCCGCGCTCCACCCGCACGACCTCCGGATCGTCGAGTGTGCGGTCGTTGGCAAGGTAGGCGTCGTACTCGACGTCGTTCAGGTCCATGGCGGCCCCGCCGGACATCGGCGTGGCGCCGCCATGCCCTCCATGGCCGCCGCCGTGACCGCCCCCATGGCCGCCCCCGTGTCCCCCGTGCCCTCCATGACCTCCATGCGCCATCCCGCCGCCGGTCAGCGTGGCGAGGACCTCGGCGGGGTCCCGGAAGGTGAAATCGTGCAGCAGGACGGTGACCTCCTGCGCGTCCTCGCGCCGGTCCCCAACGGTGCGGACGATCAGGGGGGCCGCCATCAGCAACTGCTCCTGAAGGCCGTGGTGCGAGTGCATCCAGTGCGTTCCGGGCCGCGGCTCGAAGTCGTAGCTCTGGCTGGCGCCGTCCCGGATCAGCGGGCGGTTCGCGTCGGCCACGCCGTCCTGGGCATAGGGCGGAGTCATGCCGTGCCAATGGATGACGGTGTCCTCTCCCGCCCGGTTCGCCAGATCGACCAGAAAGCGCTGCCCCGGATCGAGAAACAGGCCGGAGGTCCCGTCCGGCTGGCGGATGCCGAAGACCGGGGCGGGTTTGCCCATCACTTCCAACACGCGCCGCTCGACGGTGAGTCGAACCGGGCCCGCGGCCCGCGCGGGGCGGATGACGGCGGGAATCAGGGTGGAAGCGCCGCCCAGCGCGGCAACCGCCGCCGCCGAGGTCAGGAAACGGCGGCGGGTCTGAAGAATCGTCATGATGCAATGGTCCGTTTTTGGGAAATGGCGGCCCATGGCGCGCGGCGAAGGCGCACCTCGGGCGTGGATTCCGGTCAAACGGCCATGCGCGGTGGCCTGAAGGCCGGTGGCGGACCGGTTCCCTCCGGCAACAGGCCGGTCGGCGCGAAGGCAGCGGACGCGCGGGGCGGCGCCGAAAAGGCCGCCGCCGTGGCGATTCCCGACAGCATCATCGGGCAGGCGCCGCCGCAGGACAGCCCATTCCTTCCCGCGCAGGCGTCATCCGCCGGTGGGGCATGGTCCGCATCGCCCACCCAAAGGCTCATAACCGGAGCGGGTGCCGGAGCGGCGGGCGGGGCGTGGGTCTGATGGGCGCCGGCATGGACATGCGCCTGCACGGGGGTAGGGGCGAACAGCGCCAGCGCGGCCAGCACCAGCAGTCCCGCCACCAGCCGCCCGATCGGCATAATCCCGAAAAGGGTGCATCCACCCCGCGCCATCTCCGTTTCCCGTCCCTGTGTGGGCGTCACCGCACACAGTTTCCACCTTCCAGCGGCGGGAAGGTCAAGCACATTTTTGCGCTGCCGCCGCCGCCCCTGTCACCGGCCTGGACAGCCTCGCCGTGCCGTGATATCTGCAGCCCGAACCAAGTGAGTTAGTACTCACTTATGCAATAAGGCTATTCATGGGACGGCTGGACAACTCGGCCCGGCGCGCGGCGATCATCGACGCGGCCCTTCCGCTGTTCGCGCGCAAGGGATTTGCCGCCACCACGACGAAGGAGATCGCGCAGGCCGCCGGCGTGTCGGAGGCGCTGATCTTCAAGCACTTTCCCAGCAAGGCGGCCCTCTACGAGGCGATCTTCCGGTCCTGCGTGGATGGGGACGAGGAACTGGCGCAGCTTCTGGCGATGCCGCCCAGCACGGCCACGCTGGCCGCCTACGTCCAGGCGATGGTGAGTTGCTACGTCAACGATCTGCCCAGCGACCGGGACAACCTGCTCCCCCGCTACCGGCTCTATTTCATGAGCCTGCTGGAGGACGGGGAGTTCGCGCACATGGTGCGCCGCTGGATGTCGGAGCACATCGTCCCACCCTTCGTGGCCTCGCTGCGCGCCGCCCGCGCCGCCGGGGACCTCGTCCCCTCGGCGCCGGTGACGGAGAACGCCTTCTGGATGGCGGAAATGCTGGGGTCCACGCTGGCCACCATCCACCTTCCCCCGACCCCGGTCGTGCCCTCCCTGACCGATCCGCGGACGGCGGTCCCCGAAGCGGTCGCCTTCATCCTCCGCGGCCTCGGCCTGAGGGAGGAGACGGTCGCCCTTTACACGCGGTCATTGCATTGCACCCAATCAACAGAACCAGAACCGACCTGTTCGAGAGAGGCTGATCGTGACGAGTGACACCGACCATTCCGTTCACGCGCCGGAACGGACCACCGCGCGCCGTCCGGTCACCCGCGGGCGGCTGGCTTTCCGCATCATCATCATGGCCGTCATCCTGGCCCTGCTGTTCGGCGGGCTCTACGCCTTCAACAGCTTCCGGGAAAAGGCCATCGCCGACTTCTTCGCCGGCAACAAGCCGCCGCCCACGCCGGTGTCGGTCGCCCAGGCGACGGCGCAGTCCGTTCCCAAATTCACCACCGCCATCGGCACCCTGACCGCCAGCCGGCAGGTCACGGTGGCGCCGGAGGTGGTCGGGCGCGTGACCCAGATCTTCTTCGAATCGGGCGCCCGCGTGAAGGCCGGCGCCCCGCTGGTGCAGCTCAACGACGCGCCGGACCAGGCGGATCTGCTGGCCTACCGCGCCCAGGCGAAGCTGGCGGAGAACAACCTGGAGCGCGCCCGCAACCTGCTGCGCAACCAGGCCGGCCCGCAGGTCACCGTCGACCAGAACCAGGCGCAACTCGACGAGGCCAACGCCAACATCAAGAAGACCGAGGCGCTGATCGCCCAGAAGCTGATCCGCGCGCCCTTCGACGGCGAGTTGGGCATCCGGCAGGTGAATGTCGGCGAGTATGTCAGCGCCGGCGGCCCCATCGTCACGCTGACCGACCTGTCCAACCTGTTCGTGGACTTCACCCTGCCCGAGCAGGCGCTGAGCCAGATCCGCATCGGCCAGCCGGTGCTGGTCGCCGCCGACGCCGCCCCCGGCGCCAGCTTCAACGCGGCGATCTCCACCATCGAGCCTCAGGTCAGCCCGGATACCCGCGCCATCAAGGTGCGCGCCACGCTCCAGAACCCCGAGCGCAAGCTGCTGCCCGGCATGTTCGCCAACATCCGCGTCGTCCAGCCGGCGGCCCCGGACCGCATCGTCGTGCCGGAAACCGCGGTGGACTACACGGTCTACGGCGACAGCGTCTTCGTCGTCGCCGCGCAGAAGGACGGCGAGGGCAAGGAGGGCTATGTGGTCAACCGCGTTCCGGTGAAGACCGGCGACCGGTTCGACAACAAGGTGGAGATCCTGGAGGGGGTGAAGCCCGGCGACCGGGTGGTGTCCTCCGGCCAGCTCAAGCTGAACAACGGCGCCGCCGTGGTGCCGACGGAAGCGAGCGCGCTGGTGCCGCCGCAGACCGTTCCGCGCAACTGAGGACCCGGCCATGTCATTCACCGACATCTTCATCCGGCGGCCGGTCCTGGCTCTGGTGGTCAGCCTGCTGATCCTGCTGGTCGGCATCCGGTCGCTGACGGATCTGCCGATCCGCCAGTATCCGGAGCTTCAGAACACCGTCATCACCATCACCACCGCCTATCCCGGCGCGGCACCCGACCTGATGCAGGGCTTCATCACGACGCCCATCGAGCAGGCGGTGGCGACGGCGGAAGGCATCGACTACATCACCTCCTCCTCCACCCAGGGGGTGAGCCTCGTCACCGCCTACATCCGGCTGAACTTCAACCCCAACGTCGCGATGACCGACGTGATGTCGAAGGTGCAGCAGGTCAAATACCAGCTTCCGCGCGAGGCCAACGACCCCGTGATCCTGAAATCCACGGGCGAGACGACCTCCATCCTCTACATGGGCTTCGCCAGCGCGGAGCTGTCCGGGGCGGCCATTTCCGACTATCTGACGCGCGTGGTGCAGCCGCTGCTGTCCACCGTGCCCGGCGTGGCGGAGGCCCAGATCCTGGGCGGGCAGACCTTCGCCATGCGCGTCTGGCTGGACCCGGACCGGATGGCGGCCCGCAACATCGCCGCCGCGGACGTCCGGGCGGCGATCCAGGCCAACAACTACCAGTCCGCGCCCGGGCAGGCGAAGGGCGTCTTCGTCGTCTCCAACATCACCACCAACACCGGCCTGACCGACGTGGAGCAGTTCCGGCAGATGGTGGTGAAGTCCAAGGACGGCGCGCTGGTCCGCATGAAAGACATCGCCCAGATCGAGCTGGGCGCGCAAAGCTCCAACGCCAGCGTGTCGATGAACGGCCAGCAGGCGATCTTCATCGGCGTCAACTCCACCCCCACCGGCAATCCGCTGACCATCGTGGAGGACATCCGCAAGCTGGTGCCGGAGTTGGAGCGCAACCTGCCGCCGTCGCTGAAGATGGAGATCGTCTACGACTCCACCCGCTTCATCCAGGCCTCCATCGACGAGGTGCAGAAGACGCTGCTGGAGGCGGTCGGCATCGTCATCGTGGTGATCTTCCTGTTCCTGGGCTCCTTCCGGTCGGTGCTGATCCCCATCGTGACCATCCCGCTGTCCATCGTGGGGGCCGCGACGATCATGCTGGCCATGGGCTTCAGCCTGAACCTGCTGACTCTGCTCGCCATGGTGCTGGCCATCGGCCTCGTGGTGGACGACGCCATCGTGGTGGTGGAGAACGTCCACCGCCATCTGGAGGAAGGAAAGTCGCCCGTCGAATCCGCGCTGATCGGCGCGCGGGAGATCATCGGGCCGATCATCTCCATGACCATCACGCTGGCCGCGGTCTATGCCCCCATCGGCTTCCTCGGCGGGCTGACCGGCGCGCTGTTCCGCGAGTTCGCCTTCACGCTGGCGGGGGCGGTCATCATCTCGGGCGTGGTGGCGCTGACCCTGTCGCCGATGATGTGCTCCGTCCTGCTGACCTGCGACATGAACGAGGGCCGCTTCGCCCGCTTCGTGGACCGCACCTTCGAACGGCTGGCCGGCTGGTACGGGCGGCGGCTGGCCGGCGCGCTGGACTTCCGGGCGGCGACCCTGCTGTTCGGCTTCGGCGTGCTGCTCAGCGTCGGGTTCCTCTTCGCCAACACCATGTCGGAACTGGCGCCGGAGGAGGACCAGGGCATCCTGTTCGGCATCACCAAGGGGCCGCAATACGCCAACCTCGACTACATGGACGCCTATGGCCGCCAGATGGACGAGGTGTTCACCCATTATCCGGAGACCGACACCCGCTTCGTGCTGAACGGCATGCCGACCCTGACCCAGGGCTTCGCCGGCATGATCCTGAAGCCGTGGGACGAGCGCACCCGCAGCGCCAAGGAGCTTCAGCCGCTGGTCCAGGCCGAGCTTGCCAACGTCGCCGGCACGCAGGTGTTCCTGGTCTCGCCGCCGGCCCTGCCCGGCTCCACCGGCGGCCTGCCGGTGCAGATGGTCATCAACAGCCCCGGCGACTACAAGACCATCTTCGACGCCATCGAACGCATCAAGGCCGCCGCCACCGAAAGCGGCATGTTCATCGTCACCGACAGCGACCTGCAGTTCAACAGCCCGGTCATCCGGCTGCATGTGGACCGCTCCAAGGCGGCGGACCTGGGCCTGTCCATGCAGTCGATCGGCGACACGCTGGCCGTTCTGGTCGGCGGCAACTACGTCAACCGCTTCAACCTGAACGGACGCTCCTACGAGGTCATCCCGCAGGTTCCGCGCGACAAGCGCCTGACGCCGGAGACGCTGACCCGCTACTACGTCACGGCGGGCAACGGCGCGCAGATCCCGCTGTCCACCGTCGTCTCCATCGAGACGGCGACGGAGCCGAACGCCCTGACCAAGTACAACCAGCTTCCCTCCGCCACATTCTCCGCCGTGCCGATGCCGGGCGTGACGATGGGGCAGGCCGTGGAGTTCCTGGAGCAGAAGGCCCGAGAGATCCTGCCCGCCGGGTTCGGCCATGCCTACCTGTCGGAATCGCGCCAGTACGTGACGGAGGGCAGCCAGCTCATGGTCACCTTCGTCTTCGCGCTGGTGGTCATCTATCTGGTGCTGGCGGCGCAGTTCGAGAGCCTGCGCGACCCGCTGGTGATCCTGATCTCGGTGCCCATGTCGATCTGCGGGGCGCTGCTGCCGCTGTTCTTCGGTCTGGCCACCATGAACATCTACACCCAGGTGGGTCTGGTGACGCTGATCGGCCTGATCAGCAAGCACGGCATCCTGATGGTGGAGTTCGCCCGCGAGATGCAGATCAACGAGCGGGTGGACCGCCGCACCGCGATCGAGCACGCGGCCCGCGTCCGTCTGCGCCCGATCCTGATGACCACGGCGGCGATGGTGGTGGGCCTTCTGCCGCTGCTGACCGCCGCCGGGGCCGGTGCGGCCAGCCGCTTCTCCATCGGTCTGGTGATCGTGTCGGGCATGCTGATCGGCACGCTGTTCACGCTGTTCGTCCTGCCGGCGGTCTACACCATCCTGGCGAAGGACCACTACGCGGCGTCGGTCTCCCGCCGCGCGCGGGAGATCGCGGCGGCCTCGCGGTAACGCCAAGCCGGACTGCGGTTTTTCCAAACCCCCTCGCCCGTGCCTGGGCGAGGGGGTTTTTTCCTGTCGATCGGAACTTGGCCTCGCGGTCGGGCATTGATCGGACCCTGCCCGGGATGGGGGGAAGGAACCCGACACCTGCATCCTGCACACCGTCACCCAAAGGTGCCGCAACGGTTCCCGCGATCCGTCACGAACTCATCGACGATTGAGGGATAAGGAAATTCACACGCTATAAGTGTGTCGCGTCCTAGCCGATAGGGGCTGCCAAGCCTCGAACCACCATCGGCAAGGACACACACATGCCCGTTATCATCCGTCATCTCGACACCGCCACGAATGGGGCACAGCCCCGGTTTGCGGACGCCATCGAATTGGCCCGGCAATGCGTGGACCAGTATCAGCTCAACATCTCGCTCGGGCCGGGGGGAGGAATTGCCAATGGCAGTTGCTGGGCGGCGGTCGCGGTGAATCCCAGCCCGGACTTTCCCAACCTCACCCCGATAAATCCGGTCGGCGCGATTCCTAATGGCGGCGGCGTTGCGACGGTTGGCGGCCTGGGCTATGGCATCGCCTTCGGAAACTCCCAAATCGCGACGATCGCTGCCAACGTTCCCGTTCCCGGCTTCAACGGCGGCGGACACGCTGAACGGGTCGCGATCAACACCGCCGGCCTGCCCAATCTCCACGCTCCCGGCAATCAGGCGGTCATGTTCGTCCAGTTGCATCCCTGCAATGGGCCTGGAACGCATCAGTGCCAGGCATGGCTGAATGGGCTCGGTCTCGGAGCCGTCACGCTGAATGTCTACTACCGGTTCGCATACCCCGGCGGGGTCGGCGCCATGACGACCTGGAACGGACAGGGACGAGCGGCTCAGCAGGCGGACATCGGGACCTGGTGATCCCAAACGGGGTCTTCCCAGCCCCGTTTCCGGCTCCGCCGGGACAAAGCTCTTGACCGCAAACAAGCCTGGGTCTGGGTCATGACGGCCGCGTCATGCCCCAGACCGGTGCGGATCACATGCTTATGCTGTGGAGTTTCGGGCTCAGCCAGCCACGGTGGCGGCATCAGCCCCCGCACCCGCCATCACCCCCAGCCGCTTGGCGATGCCGGCGCCATAGGCGGGGTCCGCCGCGAAGAAGTGCTTCAACTGGCGCTGCTGGATGAAGCCCGGCGCCTGCCCCAGCGAGTCCGCGATGTTGTCCATCAGCCGCTCCTGCGCCTCCGCCCCGATCAGGCGGAACAGGGCACCGGCCTGGGCATAGTCGTCGTTGCCCTCGCGGTGGTCGTAGCGGGCGGCGTCGCCGGAGACGCGCAACGGCGGCTCGGCCACTGCCCCGTTCTGCACCGGGCCGCCGAAGCTGTTCGGCTCGTAGTTCGGACCGCCGCCGCCGTTGCCGTCGAAGCGCATCGCCCCGTCGCGCTGATAATTGCGGGCCTTCGCCGCGTGCGGGCCGTTGACCGGCAGCGCCTGATGGTTGGCGCCCAGCCGGTAACGGTGCGCGTCGGCGTAGGCGAACAGCCGGCCCTGCAGCATCTTGTCCGGGCTGAAGGAGATGCCGGGGACAACGTTGGCCGGGCTGAAGGCGGCCTGTTCGACCTCCGCGAAGAAGTTCTCCGGGTTGCGGTTCAGCACCAGCTCGCCGAATTCGACCAGCGGATAGTCGGCGTGCGGCCACACCTTGGTTAGGTCGAACGGGTTGATGCGATAGGCGCTGGCCTCCTGCTCCGGCATGATCTGCACCGACACGGTCCAGGCCGGGAAATCGCCGTCCCGGATGGCGGCGAACAGGTCGCGGGTTGCGTGGTCGGGATCAACGCCGGCCATGCGCACGGCCTGCTCCGCCGTGAAGTTCTGGATGCCCTGGCGGGTCTTGAAGTGGTACTTGACCCAGAAGCGCTCGCCCGCCGCGTTGATCCACGAGAAGGTGTGGCTGGAGAAGCCGTCCATGTGGCGGTAGCCGCGCGGCGTGCCGCGGTCGCTGAACAGGACCGTCAACTGGTGCATCGTCTCCGGCGACAGGGAGAAGAAGTCCCAGACCGCCGTCGGGTCCTTCAGGTTGGTCGCCGGGTTGCGCTTCTGCGTGTGGATGAAGTCGGGGAACTTCAGCGGATCGCGGATGAAGAAGACCGGCGTGTTGTTGCCGACCATGTCGTAATTGCCGTCCTCCGTGTAGAACTTGACGGCGAAGCCGCGCGGGTCGCGCTCGGCGTCGGCGGAGCCCTTCTCGCCGCCGACCGTGGAGAAGCGCAGGAACACCTCCGTCTCCTTGCCGATGTCCGACAGGAACTTGGCCGACGTGTAGGGCGTCACGTCCTTCGTCACCCGGAAGACGCCATAGGCGCCGGCCCCCTTGGCGTGGACCACCCGCTCCGGAATGCGTTCGCGGTTGAAGTGAGCCAGCTTCTCGATGAGGTGGAAATCCTGCATCAGCACCGGACCGCGCGGGCCGGCGGTCAGCGAATTCTGGTTGTCGGCAACGGGGATTCCGGCAGCGGTCGTCAGGGTGCTCATGGCTCAACTCCTTGCGTTTCTTATCGGTCGTCTCGTCCGCTTTGCCCCCTGGTTATCCCGCCGCATCGTTGATATATCCAAGACATCGTTTCAAATGCTTCGATAGCTTGATCCTATGAATCTTGCCGGCTTGTCCCTTCGCGATCTGGAGTATGTGGTGGCCGTCGCCGAGCAGCGGCATTTCGGCAAGGCGGCGGAGCGTTGCTCCGTCAGCCAGCCCTCGCTGAGCGCCCAGATCCGCAAGCTCGAAGACCTTCTCGGCATTCCGCTGTTCGAACGGACGAGCCGCCGCGTGCTGCCGACCCCGCAGGGAGAGGTGGTGATCCGGCAGGCCCGCGTCGTCCTGGAGGAGGCGCGCCGCCTGCTGGCGCTGGCTCGCGGGACGGAGGGGACCTTGCACGGCCCACTCTCCATCGCGGCGATCCAGACGTTGGGGCCGTACCTGTTCCCCCATGTCCTTCCCGCCATGCGCCGGCATCTGCCCGACGTCCAGCTCGTCCTGTCCGAGGGACGCACCGACGGCCTGCTGGAGGAGTTGCGGGAAGGGCGGCTGGACGCCGTTCTGCTCGCCCTGCCCGTCGATGGCGACGGGCTGACCTGCGACGCCCTGTTCTTCGAGCCCTTCGTGTTGGCCTACCCTGCTGGTCACCGGCTGGAAAGCCTGCCCTCCATCGCCCTGGCCGACCTCGACCCCGGCGAGCTGGTGCTTCTGGAGGAGGGGCATTGCCTGCGCGATCAGGCGCTGGCCGCCTGCGGCGCCACCACCCGCGGCATGCGCCACGCCACCGGGCTGGAGACGCTGCGCCACATGGTCGCCAGCGGAACCGGCTACACGCTGATGCCGCGGCTCGCCACCGGGGATGGGGAAGCGGCGACGGTGGGCGGGTTGATCGCCTACCGCGATTTCCAGGGCGACCCGCCGGGCCGGGTCATCGGGCTGGTCTGGCGGGCCAGCGACCCGCGCGCCGCCGGCTTCCGCGCCCTCGCCCGGAGCCTGCGCGACGCCACCCCACCCGGCCTGCGCCGGATCGACGGCTCAGCCGCCCCGTGAGTCCGGTTCCGCCATGAAGGCGAGGTGGTGCAGCACGATCCCGCTGGTCGTGGCGACGTTCAGGGAATCGAAGTCCGGCGCCATGGGGATGCGCACCGTCCGCGTCCGCGCCAGGACGGAGGCCGGCAGACCCGGCCCCTCCGATCCCAGGAGCAGCGCCGCGCGATCCGGACGGCGCAGGCCCGCCAGGGTCACCGCACCCGCCGGACTCAGCGAGACCGCCGCGAAACCATGCCGCTCCAGCAGGGCGACCGGATCGGTTCCCGCCGGAATGCGGACGAAGGGCACCCGCAGCGCCGCCCCGACCGACACGCGGATTGCCTTGCGGTAGAGCGGATCGCAGCAGCCGGAATCGAGCAGCACCGCATCCACCCCAAAGGCCGCCGCGTTGCGGAAGATGCCGCCCACATTGTCGTGGTTGCCGATCCCGCAGAGCACCAGGACGGTCGCCCGCGGTAACAACCCGGCCAGAAGCGCGTCCGGCTCCGGCATCGGCGCCGCCCGTCCCAGACCCAGGATGCCCCGGTGCAGCGGAAATCCTGCGATGACGTCCAGAACCTCCTGCCGGGCGCTGTAGACCGGCACCCCGGCTGGCAGAGCCGCCAGCATCGGCTCCAGCCCGGCGATCCGCTTGTCCGCGATCAGCAGGGACAGGGTTTCGTGGCGCGAGGCGGTCAGCAGGGTCCGCAACACCACCGCGCCTTCGGCGATGAAGCGTCCCTCCCGTCCCACGAGGTCGCGCTCCTTCACGTCGCGGTAGGCGGCGATCCGCGGGTCACCGGGGTCTTCGATGGGAATGATGGGTGGCATGACGCTTGTGTAGCGTCCCCGGCGCCGCACCGGAAGGCCGGAAAACGAAGGACCGGTGTGAGGGGCGCCACTTCCGCGCCGGCCGAAGTCCGATAGACCGATACGGCAACGCGGGGCGGCCGTCCCCGCCGGAACGGAGGAACCGCCCATGCCCCACCTGTCCACCGTCCTCGCCTTTGGCGCAGCCCTGCCGAAATCGCTCACCGCGGCGCTGCTGGGCGTCTGCCGCACGCTCAAGACGCACCGGTCCCGAAGCTGGACGTCAGGCGCCTGCGACCGCATCGACGACCATCTGTTGAGGGACATCGGCATGAGCCGCAGCAGCCTGATGGCCGCCGAACGCCTGAAGAAGCCTCGGCACGGCGAAGCGCGTGACCGGGGCCACTGATACGGCGCTTGCTGATACGGCGCTTACGGCTTGCCCACCGGGGCCACCCGCAAGACCTCGCCGCTGTTCTCGTCGGTCAGCAGATACAAGGCACCGTCCGGCCCCTGGCTGACCTGCCGGATGCGCTTGCCCAGATCGCGGAACATACGTTCCTCGTGCTTGATCTTGTTGCCGTCGAGTTCGAGCCGGACGACCTCCTTGGTCGCCAGCCCGCCGTTGAACAGGCTGCCCTTCCAGCCGGCAACCGCGTCACCCGTGTAGAAGGTCATCCCGGAAGCGCCGATGACCGGGGTCCACTGGTAAACCGGCTCCTCCATTCCGGGGGCGCTTGATTTGCCCGTCCCGATCGGCGTTCCGTTGTAATTCACGCCATAGGACACCACGGGCCAGCCGTAATTCTTGCCCGGCTCCGGCACGTTGATCTCATCGCCGCCGCGGGGACCGTGCTCGTTGATCCACAGAGCGCCGGTCTGCGGATTCAACGCGGCGCCCTGGATGTTCCGGTGGCCGTAGGACCAGATCTCCGGCAGCGCGTCGGACCGGTTCACGAAGGGGTTGTCGGCGGGAACGGAGCCGTCGCGGTTGATCCGCACCACCTTGCCGAGATGCGAGTCGAGGTCCTGGGCCTGCGTCCGGAACCGCTCCAGCGAGCGTTCGCCCAGCGTCACATACAGGTGGCCCTGCCGGTCGAAGACCAGCCGCGACCCGTAATGCATCCGGCTTTCCACTTTGGGCTTCTGCGAGAAGATGACCTGGACGTCGGTCAGGGCGGTGCCGTCGGCGTTCAGCGCGCCGCGCGCCACGGCGGTGGAGTTGGTGCCGCTCTCCGGCCCCGGTTCGGAGTAGCTGAGATAGACAAAGCGGTTCTGCGCGAAATCCGGGTCCAGCGCCACGTCGAGCAGTCCGCCTTGCCCCCGGTCATCGACCTTCGGGACGCCCTTCACCGGCGCGGAGAGCGTGCCGTCCTGCGCCACGATGCGCAGCCGGCCGTCCTTCTCCGTCACCAGCATCCGGCCATCGGGCAGGAAGGCCAGTCCCCAGGGATGGCTGAGACCGCTCACGACGGTCTTCACCGAGACCATCGCCTTCTCGGTCTTGAACACCTTGTCGACCGCACCGGCGTCCGTGACGCTCAAGCAAGCCGCAAGGGCGGTGGCGGTCATCAGGGCGGCGGTTCGGCCCATGCGCATTCTTCGTCCTCCCACGTCATCGCTGTCGATGCGTAGGTGGGGGCACAGCCGCTCCGAACAAGATACCCAAGCCAACCCCAACCCTCATAGTCCCTTCCCTCACCTCCGGCGGGGGAGGTTTAGGGAGGGGGTCCAGCGCCCGCACCCCCGACACAAACTTTCACCACACCAAACGACGAAAAGCCGGCGCTTCCCTTGCGGAAAAGCGCCGGTTTTGTCGTCCATGAAGCCGATTGTCGCGTGACTGTACAACGTTCCGCGGCGTCCGGACCGGTTTTGGTCGGGCGTGTGCCGTGGTGACCTGGCGGCGACCTACTCTCCCACGTCTTGAGACGCAGTACCATCGGCGCTGAGGCGTTTCACGGCCGAGTTCGGGATGGGATCGGGT
>NZ_QOKW01000041.1 GCF_008365375.1 Roseomonas genomospecies 6
ATCAACATGATTGCGCCAATAGCTCTCCAGATCCTGACCCGACATCCTCTTACCCCGCTGAGCTGCGACCAGCGGAATATTTCATGAACCACGATCACGTCGGATGTGTCGTCACACAACGCTTACGCTGGTAACGGATCGAGCGCGCCTGCTTCTCCGCCCGCTCCACCGCCAGCAGATCGCCCAGGATCTGCTGGACGGTGTGCTGCCGCTTCAGCCCGTCGCTCATCACCTCGTCGTAGGCGGCGCGCATGCCGGCCAAGCTGAGCTCGGCCATCAGCGCCATCAGCTCATGCCGTTCCATGGCAGCCCTCCCGCACCGCGCGCAGGCGGTCGTAGCGCCCGCAGTCGGCGGCCGGCTCGATGGACAGCGTCAACGCCGTCGGCACCGCCATGGCCGGTGCCGGTGTGACGTCGTGGCGCCGGGCGAGGATGTTCAGGATCACGTCCCGGCTGTGCGTGCCGTTCGCCAGTGCCTCGCGGCAGGCGACCTCCACCGCCTCCAGGCCATCGGTGAGGATGGCGGCGAGCACGCCAACGAACTGCCGTTCAGCGTCGTCGCCACGGCCCAGGCGGGTCCGCACCGTCGCCAGGGCTGGCGGCAAATCCCAGTCCCGGAACGGCGCCCCGTTGCGCAGCGCCCCCGGTTTGCGGACGAGAACCGGCAGGTAGTGCAGCGGATTGTAGCGCGTGTGGCCGTGCCCGAAAGCTCGTGGGTGCTCGGCGACGATCGCGCCGTTGAACCACACCACGATCCGTGTCGCGTAGGCGCGGACCTGCACCGGCTTGCCGGCGGCGACCGCGGCCACGCTGTAGCGGTTGCGGTCGAAGTGGATGAGGCAGGTTTTCGAGGCGCTGAGCGTGGCCTCGTAGAAGCCGTCGAAAGAATCGCCCACGGTGATCAGCACCGACCGCTCCGCCTGGAACACCTCATACACCGTCCGGCTCTTATCCTCCGGATGCGACGTCTGTTGGGCCCAGACGATCACCTCGTCGTGCAGGCGGTCGTTCACCTCCTCCAGCGTCTTGGCGCGCAGGCGCGGCGTGAACAGCCGCTGGCGCAAGGTGCCGACCTGGTTCTCGACTTGGCCCTTCTCCCAGCCCGACGCCGGGGTGCAGGCCACAGGCTCGACCAAGTAATGCGAGCACATCTGGGCGAAGCGGCGGTTGAAGCGGCGCTCCTTGCCGACGAACACGGCGTCCACCGCCGTCTTCATGTTGTCGTAGATGCCGCGCTCTCACAGGCCGCCGTAGAACGCCGCAGCGCGGGCATGAGCGTCGAACACCATCTCCTGGCTCTGGCGCGGGTAGACCGCCACGAACGGCATGCGGCTGTGGCACGGGCGGACATGAGCCACCTGCACCTTGGTCGTCACCCCGTCCAGGATGATCCACTCCTCCGCTCAGTCGAACTGGTACGCCTCGGCGGGGGCGAAGGTGAGCGGCACGTAGGCGTTCACCGGCCCGCCCGGCGGCTGGCGCAGCTTGAAGCGTTTGATGTAGCGCCACACCGTGTCGTAGCCGCCCTGGAACCCGGCGTCCTGCAGCCGCCTAAAGATCCCCAGATAATCGAGCCGGTCACGCACCGGCCGCCGCTCGTTCTCCGTGATCAGCCGTTCCAGCTCCTCCTGGAACCCAGCCAACTTCGGAAGCGGCTGGTGCTGGCGTTCGTAGCGCGGCGCCGTCTCGCCCGAGCGCAGGTATTTCGTCACCGTCTCCCGCGACACCTTCAGCGACCGGGCAATGGCCCGGATGCTTTTCCCCTTCGCGTGCTCGCGTCGTATCCGTGCGATCGTCTCCACCGTCAACATCCCTGTCCGCCACCCTGTCGTCCAAACCCAGGGTGGTAGTCTGCCAGATCAGGGGTGGCTGGTTATTGGACGCCGATCACCCCTGAAACTGGCCAAGTGTTACAGGCCGATGCACAGCGGTAAATTGACTTCGGGCAAGCGCCCCCGTTCGGCGCGGTCGGCAGACCTGCGGAGAGCCAAATGCCCTCAGGCCCCCAAGGACTCCCAATCCCGTGATGGTAGGAGCGACAACGCCCATGCTCACAGCGGGATGCGGACGACAATCTCCCGGTAGGGCACAGACGGACGGCCGCCCGCATCGTACCCAAGCAGCCCGGCCCATTCCAGGGCAGCTGTTCGTGCGCAGGCCGGAGCGCAGGATGGGGTGGTGCGCAGCTGCCGCAGCACCGCAAGGTGATCGTCGGTCAACAGCCTCAGCAGGTCGGCCAAGGACATGAACATTCTGCGGGAGACAGCGACGGCCTCGCCCCGCTCCCTGCACCGGGCGGTGCCCGGCATGCCCCCGTCGGCAGCGATGACCGTCCCCTCGACAATGATCTCCAGAGTGCCAAGACCGGAGGCAGCAGACGCATCCACCCCACTGGACCCGGCCCGCTCACCGCCTGTGGGCGATGAGGAATGCCGCGCCCTCATTGTTCCACCTCCAGCACGGTCAGCGTCTTGGCCTCGCCCGAACGCGTGTACCAGCAGATCGAATGGCCTTCGGCGACACCGATGAGCGCGGCGCCGATCGGCGTCAGGACCGACACCTTTCCCGCGGCCAGGTCGGCCTCCGATGGATAGACGAGGGTAACGGTCCGAACCCGTCCGGTCGCCTCGTTGCGGAAGGTGACACACGCGTTCATCATAACCACGGTCGGCATGACCTCGCCAGACCGCACCACCGTCGCCCGCTCGAGTTCCGCGCCCAGATAGTCGGAGACGTCGGGTTCCGATGCTGCGGAAACGGCCACAAGACCGAGCAGGCGGACGTAATCATCGGATGACAGCGTGACAGCCGGAAACAGGTCGGGAGAGGGCATGGTTCTATCCTTTCATGCGTGGACCGGAATATTCCATGGCGAGGTGGGGGATACTCCCCACCCGCCAAGGACCGTGTCACGCGGCAGGCGGCGAGGTGTCGTCGCCGCCGTCCTGCGGGCGAGGCTGGGAAGCAGTCCGCCGCTGCAGCCATTGTTTGAACGGCACGACCTGGGATGCGCGGGTCTCGGCTTCGGCAGGGCGGTTCGGCGGCGTCACGTCACGCTCCGTCATCATCGGATCACCTCCAAAGTCGACGTCCAAGGCCGCGATGGCGGCCTCGACGGCGGTCAACAGGAACGAGCCAGAGGGTCTGCCCGCATGGAACGCGGTTCTCCCCCAACTGCGGCGATGTCGGGAATGTGGAGCCCCGGTTCCGGACCGGGACGCTGCCTAGCGGTCCAGAACCGGGGCGGACGTGCCTGCATGCACGCAACCAGCGCGCAAAAGAGGACGGTTCTGGAGGGCGACGATCATCATGGCAACTCCGATCATGGCCGATGCCGGGCCCAGTAGCAAGCTGGTGTTGCCGGGCTTACCCGTCAGCGTTGGCCTCCACCGGACGGAGCATCCACCCCGACTTGGAAACGATGTCCGTATCCGAGCGGTCGGCGCCAGACGTCCTGGGCGCACAGGCATTGGCCAATCGACGGCGCTCTTCCGCCCCCGCTCTCAACACGCCCATGCCCAGGCGAGCGCGTCCAGCAGGGTCATCGCGCCCTTACAGGCGTACCGCACACGCGGGGAGCAGGTGTTGCCGGGCTTTGAAAATCCTCTGTGAATTCCAGGCGATGCGAAAGACGTCGAAGGCCGTCTCACCCCGGAACCGTTCCAACGCGGCATGGAACAGCGGGTGGATTTTCCGGCGGCCCAGGTCCGCCGCAGGAATTTCCGTCGCTGCCAACCGGCCAGCAAGCAGGAGGAAGGATACATTTTTCTCGGGCGAACGTGCGAGGTCCGAACTTGCGTGCGAGACGCGAAGAGCAAGAGGCTCTATTGCCCGCTCCGTCTTGGAGAACGTATCGGGGGCAGGCCACATCGTGAGCCCGGCACGTTCCTGCATTCCCTCCGGCGTCGGACCACGTGCTCTCAAAGGTGCTATTCTGGAATCGCATTTATGATGCCCTATACATCATCTTTGCGGTGCAGTAGAGTATCTGAGACAAGAAATACATGAAGGCTGGACCATGATCACGGGGCCGCAGATGAGAGCCGCCCGGGCGCTGCTCGGCATCGACCAGAAAACCCTGGCCGAGGCGGCTGGCGTGTCCCTGCCGACCATCCAGCGCATGGAGGCGAGCGAGGGCAACGTCCGCGGCGTCGTCGACACTCTGGTCAAGGTCGTCAACGCGCTCGATGCCGCCGGAATCGAACTGATCGGAGAGAACTCTCCAAGCCAGGGCAGCGGCCGCGGCGTCCGCTTCAAGAGCGCAGCCGGAGCGCCCGCTGCCGAACCGACCGAACCACGCTCCACCAAACGCACGACCGCAGGCCGATAGCCTTCTCGCTCCGCCTGCACGGGAGATGAGATCATGACGGGAGCCGCAGCCAAGCTCTCACCCCAGTGGCACCTGTTCGTGCCCAAGCTGATCACTGTGCTCCGCCAGGGCTACGGCCCGGCCGACCTGCGCAACGACGTCATCGCCGGGCTGACCGTCGCCATCGTCGCCCTGCCCTTGGCCATGGCCCTGGCCATCGCCTCGGGAACCACCCCCGACAAGGGCCTCACCACGGCCATCGTTGCGGGCTTCCTGATCTCCGCGCTGGGCGGCAGCCGCTTCCAGATCGGCGGCCCCACCGGTGCCTTCGTCGTGGTCGTCTTCAACGTCATCGCGCAGCACGGCTTCGACGGGCTGGTGGTCGCCACGCTGATGGCCGGAGCAATATTGGTCGCCGCGGGTCTGCTGCGGCTCGGCACCTGGGTGAAGTACATTCCTCAGCCGGTCATCACCGGCTTCACCGCGGGCATCGCCGTCATTATCTTCTCCAGCCAGGTGAAGGATCTGCTCGGCCTCGGCATGGTCACCGTGCCCGCCGAATTCCTCGAGAAGTGGACGGCCTTCTGGGAACACCGGCACACCGTCGACCCGGCCACGGTTGCGGTCGCCGCCGGATCGCTGGCCATCATCATCGGGTTGCGCCGCTTCGCCCCGCGCGTACCCGGCTTCCTGGTCGCCGTTTGTGCCGGTGCTCTGGCCGTCTGGGCCCTGGCATTGCCGGTCGACACCATCGGCTCTCGCTTCGGTGGCATCCCAAACTCACTGCCGGTCCCCGCCTGGCCCGACCTGTCCTGGGGGCGCGTCACCGCCCTGCTGCCGAGCGCTTTCACAATCGCCTTTCTGGCGGGCGTGGAATCCCTGCTCTCCGCCGTGGTCGCCGACGGCATGACCGGGCGCCGTCACCGCTCGAACTGCGAGCTCGTTGCCCAAGGATTCGCCAACCTCGCCTCAGCCCTGTTCGGCGGCCTGCCCGCGACCGGCGCCATCGCGCGCACGGTGACCAACATCCGCTCCGGCGCGCGGTCCCCGCTCGCGGGCATGCTGCACGCCGCCTTCCTGCTCGTCTTCATGCTTGCTCTGGCGCCCCTGGCTTCGTTCGTGCCCCTGGCAAGCCTGGCCGCCGTACTGGTCGTGGTGGCCTGGAACATGAGCGAGGTCGAGCGGTTCCGCCATCTCATGACGGCACCACTGTCGGACCGCGTCGCCCTGCTGCTGACCTTTGCCCTGACCGTGCTGGTCGATCTGACGGTGGCCATCGAGGTTGGTGTGGTGGTGGCCGCGATGGCCTTCATGCACCGCATGGCGCAGGCGGTGGAGATCCAAAGCCATGTCAAGCTCCTCGACGAGGACGCCGATGACTTCGCACGCCCGGCCAGCGACGTTTACCAGCCGCAGGCCGACCTCCCCGACGGAGTCGTTGTATTCCAGATCAATGGCCCCTTCTTCTTCGGTGTCGCCAACCGACTGAGCGACGTGCTCGACCAAGTCGGGCGCCCGCCCAAAGTTCTGATCCTGCGCATGCGCGACGTGCCTTTGATCGACGCGACCGGAGTGGGCGCCCTGACCGAACTGATCGACCACTGCCGCCGCGAGGGCACGTTGGTGGTCCTTTCCGGCGTGCAGAAGCAGCCGCAGCGGGTCCTGGACGCCATGGGGCTGAAGAACGCCCCCAACATCATCTTCGCCGCCAACCTGGACGCGGCGGTCGGCATCGCCCGCCATCGGGCCACCCAGAAGCCGCACATGGCGCCGCCGGTGCATGCCCGCTGACGGGCTCCACACAAGCGTGCCGAGGCCACATCGCGCCCCCTCCCCCGACGACGCCGGAGGCGGAATCATGCCCAAACGCCGATGTTCGTCAGGCAGCTGCGGTGGTCATCAAACTCCCTCCCCGGCGGGAGAGTGCAAAACCTCATGTGGCTAGGGGGCGGCTTGCCCGACATCCCACCGTATTCAGGTGCCGCATCGACTCACAAAGCCTATTCGTATATTAGGACCATGGTTCAATTAAGAGACGACATGCAGCCCACGCCGAGATGCCGCCCGCGATGGGCATCGATCGTAGCGCCGCTTGGGGTCGCTGGCCTCTTGGTGGCCGGGCTGTGGGGCAACCTCCTGCACGGCTACCAGCGCGACCGGGGACAGACCCGGCACGAAGCCGAGGTGACCGCCACCAACCTCGCCCGCGCCTTCGACGAGCACGTCGTGCGGACGGTCCAGCACATCGACACGCTCCTGCTGCATCTGCGGCTCGAATATCAGCGCGCCCCGGACCGCTTCCACGACCGGCGCGACGACGTGTTCTGGAACACCTATGGCGGCGAGTTCATGCAGGTCGGCATCATCGACCGGGACGGCATGCTCCTCTACAGCAACCTGTCGCGGACGAGCCACCCGGTAGACCTCAGCGACCGCGAGCATTTCCGCGTCCACCAGGACAGCGGCGAGGATAAGCTCTTCATCAGCAAGCCGGTGTTCGGGCGCGTTTCCCAAAAGTGGTCCATCCAGTTCACCCGCCGCCGGACGGCGCCGGACGGCACATTCGATGGCGTGCTGGTCATCTCGGTCGACCCGGCGTATTTCTCGGGCTTCTACGAGACCATTGACATCGGTGCCAAGGGCGCGATCACGCTGCTCGGAACGGATGGCGTCATCCGGGCCAGGGCGGCGCGGATCGTGCCCAGCGTTGACCCGGTCGGGTCCTCCTTGCCCAAGGAGCGGCCGTTTTTTGATCCGAAGCAGCCGGATGCCGCGGGCTACGGGGCAACCAGCGCCGTCGACGGCATGGTGCGGATCGGAGCCTATCGCCGCCTCAGGGCCTTTCCACTGATCGTGCTCGTTCTGCTCGCGGAAGAGGATGTCTTCGCCGGAGCCGAAGAGCGGCATTCCGTTATGGTATCGGTTGGCGGGCTGGTGTCGGCGCTGCTGTTCGGAAGCGCCATGGGCATCGCTTGGCTTCTTGATCGGGAGCGCCGCTACCGCACCGAATTGGAACAGGCCAACAGCGAATTGCGCTACCTGGCTGACACCGATGTCCTGACGGGGGCGAAGAACCGCCGAGCCTTCACGGCACTGGCCGAGGTGGAAATCGCCCGCCATCACCGGCACGAGCGGCCACTGTCGATCATCATGATGGACCTTGACCACTTCAAGGAGGTCAACGACGGCCATGGCCATGCGGCCGGAGACGCCGTGCTCAGCGAGGTGGTCCGGCGATGCCGGGGCAGTCTGCGTTGCCACGACGTCATCGGGCGGCTGGGCGGAGAGGAATTCGCCATCCTGCTGCCTGAGACCGGGCTTGCCCAAGCGCATGACATCGCGGAGCGCCTACGACGGGCCATCGCCGCCGGTCTCATTCTCATCCCGGAGGGGAAAACCCTCCAGGTCACGGCGAGCATGGGGGTCACAGCGCTGTGCGCAAGCGATCACCTTGATGCCCTTCTTCATCGTGCCGACCAGGCGCTGTACCAAGCGAAGGACCGCGGCCGCAATCGCAGCGTCGCCGCCGGTGGGGACGTTGCCCCCGCCGGGTGGTGTACGCCCGACGGATGGTGCCGTTTGTAGAAGGATACGGTGCGTCGAGGTCAGTCCTCCGGCCTTCTCCGGACCCAATCAACCTGCAGAAGGGCGTCTGGGCAACCGTTACGGTAGTCTGGCCACTCTCGTCTATGATGCGATTCGGTGGGTCCACTCGGCAGCGTGTTGCACGGATGGGCGTGCCGGCGTAGGCAAAGGCCCCGTCCTCGCCTCGGTCCCGTCCCTTGCCGCACAAAGCGAACGCCGCCCGTCGTCATCATATTCCCCGACCCAAGCGGCGGGTGAAGAATTGGAGCGAATACGATGCCGCGCTGCGCCAGCGTGGCAGCCTGACCGTCTGGGTCACCGAGGCGGCGATCGCGCACTGGAAGGCAACGCCCCGGACCACGCCGGGCGGGCAGCCCGCCTACTCCGACCTCGCCATCACGACGGCGCTGATGCTGCGTACGGTGTTTCATCTGGCGCTGCGCCAGACCGAAGGCCTGATCGGCTCCATTCTCCATCTGCTCGGGCTTGACCTGCGGGTGCCCGATCACACCACCATCGCCCGGCGCGCCCGAACCGTCCCACTGCCCGCTCAGCCACGCTCACCCAACGGTCCCGTCCACCTGCTGGTGGACAGCACCGGGCTGAAGCTGTGCGGGCCGGGGGAATGGCTGATCGAGAAACACGGCACCAAGAAACGGCGGTCCTGGAAGAAGCTGCACATCAGGGTGGACGCGGCGAGCGGCCGGATCGTCGCCGCCACGCTGACCGACCGCGCGGTGGACGATGCCGCCCAGGTCGGCCTGTTGCTCGATCAGATCGGCGAACCGGTGGCCTCCGTCATGGGGGACGGCGCTTATGACCGGACCGCGGCCTACGCGGCCGTGCACGAACGCCATCCCGAGGCCACCGTGGTGGCACCGCCTCGCGCCGACGCCGTGCCCGGCGCCACGGCCGACACCGCCCCCACCCAGCGCGACCGTCACATCAAAACGATCGCTGAGGCGGGGCGAATGGGGTGGCAGTGCAGCAGCGGGTACAACACACGGGCCCGGGTGGAGGGCCAGATCGGCCGCTGGAAGCAGGTCATCAGACCGGCCCTGCGCTTTCATACCGATGCCGCCCAGGCCACCGAGGTCACCATTGCTTCCGAGGTGCTCAACCGCATGCTCGACCTGGGACGCCCAGAGTCCGTCCGCGTCGCCTGAGCAAGGGAAGGGGAAAGGGGCCCTTTCAAACTGCGCCACCTCCGTGCAACACGCTGGGGTTGCGACCGCTGCGGCGCGAAACAGTCAGGGAATGCGGGTTCTCTGCGTGTCGGGTCAGTTGCCGTGACAATGACTCTTTGATGGGTCCTTACGGGAAAACGGGCGGACCCGTAGGCCCGCCCTTTTCGCGTGACGCCCTGGTTACGGCGACGGCAGGGTGAAGATGTTGGCGACGTTCGCCGCGGTCTGGCGGACATGGTCCACGGCACCCTGCCCGACGATGCTGTTGATGCCGATCTGCGGCGCGTTGGCGACCTGCGACATGGACGCGAAGTTCGTGCTGGCGAGCAGCGCGACGTTGGCGGTGTTGGCGATCTGCTGGCCGAAGTCGGTGACCGGGCCGTCCGTCCACTGGTTCCCGCTGCCGGTGTACTTGACGGTGTTGGTCGCGTACTGGCCGCTGCCGGCCAGGGTCTGGGACAGCGTCTGCAGGTTGGTCGCGTCCACGATGTTGGCCATGTTGCGGATCGACTGCGGATAGACCGGGGCTTCGGCGGTCACGATGCCCGGCACGCCGCCGTCGATCTTCTGGCCGAATTCCACGTAGTTCGAGCCGTTCTGGTACCCGTGGGCGGCCTGGGTGACGTTGCCCATGCTGTCGGCCAGGGCGACGTTCAGCGTGTTGGCGATGCTCTGAGTGCTGTTGTTCCACATGCCGTAGGTGGTGTCGTAGAAGTTGCTTCCCTGCTGCAACGCGCTGCCGCTGGCGTATTGGTTGACGTTGCCCACCGACTGCTTGGTGTCCTCCACCGTCGCCGCGACCACGTTCGCGGTGTTGGTGATCTCCTGCTTCACCGGGCCGTCCCCGTTGTGGTTCAGGGTGATGCTGTTCTTCAGATCCTGGACGTTGAGGTAATCCTGGCTGATGTTGCCGGCGGCGAAGGCCGATGACGACAGGGCGATCACGGCAGCGGTCGCAAGAACGAACGTCTTCATGCGTTTTCTCCAGTGAAGGGTGCGCAGCACCAGGGGTTGCCGGTCCCGGATCGGTCCGGGACCGCTGTTGCCTCCGCCCGCGGGGCGCGGGCCCGAGGATGAGGGTGTTCGGGAGGAAGAGAGATCAGAGGGCGCCGGGCGGGTCGCAGATCATGCGGCCGCCGGCGTAGCGGCAATTGCCGCCGTCCGCCGGACGCCCGAGCGACGGCAGGCCATCGGCTTTCGGGCTGGGATCGGCGGGTGTCTTGTTGAGCGGTTCTCCGGCGTCGGACGCCGGAGTTTGAGCGGATGCCTGTATCGCCCGCACCGCCGCCAGATCGGCCAGCTCCGCCTCGCGGCGCTCGCGCGCCGCCTGCGTCAGCAGATGGTCGCAGGCCATCCCCGTGCGGTAGATGTCCGACACGATGTCGTAGGCGGCGGACTCGATGGCCCAGCGGACGGCGCCCTGCAGGGGCTCGGTCGGCTGCTCGCCGATCGAAACGTCGAACAGCACGTCCCCGGCGAAGGCGCCGCCCTTCACGCCCAGATCGAAGAAGCGGAACAGGTTGGCCGAGGTCTCGTAGCCGATGGCCTGCTTGCGCCAGGATTTCGCGTAGACGATGCGCGAGGTCCGGGTGTCCGTGACCGCAAGGTCGAGCCCGATCTGCACGGCATAGGACTTGGCGCCTCCGCCGATGCCGCCGACCGTCACCGAAGCCGCGCTGTTGACCACCTTGAAGTCCAGCTCGCTGATCGCGCCCGTGATGTAGTGGGTCGATCCCAGAAGGGTTCCCTTCGCGACCGGGCGGAACGCCACGGTCTGGTTGCCCACCGTGACGGGGCGGCCTTCACCCAGACGCTGCTGCAGCGATTGGGCGAGTTCGAATTCGGCGATGGCGGTGGTGGAGCGGTTGACCTGGGCCGTCCCGGCCTGCGCCAGGGCGCTGATCATCATGTGCGTGGCACCCTGCGTCATGTAGGCGCCGATGTCCTGATAGTTGAAGCGTCCCGTGCGGTCCGGAATGTCGCCCACGGCGAGACGCACATCCAGGGGCCCCCGCGGCTGGTGCGCCAGACAGCGCAGCGCGCCGGTGATGGGGGTCGATGTCTTCACCGGGATCGGCCCGGTGAGGAGCTTGGCCGGTTCCTCGCCCATCGGGGGCGTGACGGCGCAGCCGGCGAGGAGGAGCGCGGCAGCGGCGGCGCACAGCAGGGAGCGCATGCGTCACCTCGCCATGCCGTTCTGGACGCCCTGCGTCGCAGAACTGGCCTGATTTGTATTCAGATTCAGATAGTTGTTGTTGCCGGACTGATTGAGGAATATGACGTTGTTGTAGTTCTGTCCGGCCTGCATCATTTGCTTTTGCAGAACAAGCTGCTCTCTTTGAATGGAAAGAGCTTCGAGCTGCGACTTGGCAATCCGCTCCTGCGGATTACCAAGTTGTATGCCTTTGATATCGTTGAAATCCGCATAACAAGTCACGCTTGATGCCGCCCATATGGCAGCCGCCATTGACAGGAGAATGCTGGTCCGCACGGCCAGGCTCCTTCTTTACATGATGTGAAGTGATTTTTTCAGGATCGTCTGATGAAAAAATATTGCTTAGATAACGAAACCAAAGAAACGGCGCATTTGAATAAAAACCGGAGGCGAAGGGGTTTGCTATTTCTGATCTCGGGAACACACCTTCCGGTCGTGGCGGGTGGTACCTAGATTTCAGGCGGCGCCAGGAAGCCCGCAAGCCGGGGGCGCCTCACAATTCTTCGGAGACGCCCCTTTAGAGGCACACCGCCTTTGGATAGGACAATGCGCCGTCCACCCCCCTTGCCGGATTGCCCGGGGGATCGGAAAACGGCTCAATGGCGGTGTCCACCATCGGATTTCAAACCGGAAAGGAGCGTCCATGCGCCATTCCGTCCTCACGCTCGCCGCCGCGGCCTGCCTGGGCTTGGCGAGCACACCCGCCGCTGCCGCCAATGCCGCCAATGCCGCCGGTCCGGCTGCCTTTCTGAACCTTTCCGGCCCAGCACTCTCGCCCTACCTCAATGTTCCGGCGCGTCCGTCCGGTGGTGGCTGGATCGTGCCGGGAAATGGGGGAGAAGCGGTCGTCTTCGTGCCCCCGGTGGTGTGGGGGGCTGGTTCATCCCTTCGGAGCGGCAGAGCCTCGTTTCCTCTCTCCCACCCCTTCGGCCCCTCCGGCCCTGCGCAAGCCGCCTGCCCGGGGATCTGCCTGGACGGTTTCGGGTTGCACGATGGCGGAAACCTGATCGCCGCCAGACTGGCCCAATGGCGGAACGGCGGGGTGCTGACACTGGAACGGACCAACGGCGGCGCCATCCGGTCCCTTGTCGTGCCGGCGCGGGCGCTTCGGACGACGGTGCGTTAGCTCTGTAGCGGCAAGCGCGGCATCGCTCGGCTTCGGCAATTGATGCGCCAACCTCGGCCAGAAGCTGCCGGTTGGCAGCGGCCCGGCCGCTTTCCGGCCGCCCACGCCACGCGTAGTACCCACTGGCGGACACCCCGAGCACCGTGCACATGAGCCGGACGGGGAACTCGTCCCGGTGGTCTTCGACGAAACGGAACCTCATCTCGGCGCTTCCGAGAAGATGCTGATTGCCTTTTCTAAAATGTCGCGTTCCTGCCGGGCGCGCTCGAGCTCGCGCCGTAGCCGCGCGATCTCCGCCGTCTGCTCGTCCGGGGTGGCCGGCGTGGCGGCGCCGGGCACGGCTGGAGCGCCAGACCGCGAGCGCGGTGGCTGGCCTTGGGCCGCCCGGCGCCAATTCCGCAGCACGGATGGCTGAAGGCCCAACTCCCGCGCCACATGCTCCAGGGGACGGCCGCTGCCGTCAAGCAGGGCAACGGCCTCACGCTTGAACTCGTCCGTGAAGGACCGTCTCATCTTCGCCATCAGACACCTTCCCGCTCCCGTCGGAGCTTAGCAGAGGTGTCCACCGAACCGGCTCTTGCGCACTTTGCGTGGATGGTCCGGGTTGCGGTGGCGAGCAGACCGGGGATTGCCCACATGGAAGGAGCATGCAAAAGTTCTCTTTCCTTCCGGGCTGCCGCGTGCTTCAGATCGAGCGCGGCAGCCGCGGCTCCCTTGTCATTCTCGTAGATAGTCGCCGAGGCAGTGCCCGCTGCCCGCACTGTGGCGCCGTCAGCCGCGTGGTTCACAGCCGGTACCGGCGATCTCCTGCCGACCTCCCGGCCTTCGGGCATGAACTCCGTGTTGCCTTGCTGGTCCGGCGGTTCTATTGCCGGCAAGCGACCTGCCCCAAACGCACGTTCGCCGAGCGCTTTGCAGGCGCTGTGGCCCCTTACGCCCGACGCACCCGGCGGCTGACCAAGGCACTGGGCCGGGTCGGGATCGCTCTTGGTGGCGCTGCGGGGGCGCGGCTCGCCCGCGGGCTTGGGATGCCAGTCAGCAGGGACACCCTGCTACGCGTTATCCGGGCATTGCCCTTGCCGGCCGTTGAACCGCCACGCGTCGTCGGCGTGGATGATTGGGCGCTGCGCGAAGGGCGGACCTATGGCACCATCCTGGTCGACCTGGAACGTCGTCGTGTCCTCGACCTTCTGGCTGATCGATCCGCCAACACCGTTGCGGGCTGGTTGCCGACCACCCCGGCATCGCCGTGGTGGCGCGGGATCGCTCCACCGAATACTCTCGTGCCGCCACCAACGGCGCTGGTCAAGCGACCCAGGTTGCCGACCGATGGCACCTGCTCGCCAATACCCGCCAGATGCTTGAACGCTGGCTCTTCGCCGTCCATGGTCGCCTTCGCCGGTTGCCGCCGGTCCACACCGACGCGTCGGCCATCGCACCCCGACGCACCCGAGCCTTCTCGCGCCCGCGTGCCGAGAGAGTGGCGAGCGTTGCAAGCCACGAGCGGTGGGTGGCCGTCTACAAAGAGGTCCGGTGCCGCCATGCCGCCGGCGAGACGCTGCTGAGCATTGCCCGGTCGATGGGCCTGGCGCGGGCAACGGTTCGCAAGTACGTACAAGCGCAAAGCTTTCCGGAACGCGCCCTGCGGGCTCCAGGGCCGAGCGCGTTGGACCCCTTCATCCCGCATTTGGCGGCGCGTGTGGCCGCAGGCTGCGAGAATGGAATGGAACTGTGGCGTGAGGTTCATGTGCTGGGCTATCCCGGCCGGGCAAAGGCGGTGCATCTCTGGCTGCAACAGCACCGAAGCGTCCCGGCGAAGACGACGCCCCACCGCTGGCGCAAGGGGGCATCAACCCCATCGGGCCGCCCACCAGCTCTCTTGTCGCCCAAGCGTTTGGCCTGGGCTCTGGTAAAGCCGGCCGAAGCGCGCGGCGACGAGGAGGCCGCGGCCGTTGCCCAGGCCGAACAAGACGCCGAAACGGCAACAGTGGCCGGCCTCGCACGCCGTTTCACGGCGCTCGTACGTTCGGCATGTCCGGCAGTGGAAACCGGCCAAGCTGCCGCCGGACTGGACGCTTGGCTCACCACAGCCGGCTCCTGCGGTATTGCGGCGGTTCAGACGTTCGCTGCCGGCTTGCAGCAGGATGGTGCCGCGGTCCGGGCGGCATTCACCCTGCCATGGAGCAGCGGGCAGGCTGAGGGGCAGATCAACCGCCTCAAACTGCTCAAGCGTCAGATGTACGGCAGAGCCAGCCTGGATCTGCTCCGGAGACGAACCCTCCTGGCGGCGCGATCCACGCAAAGTGCGCAAGAACCACCAAACCGGGGCAAGATCAGTCGGCGGCTTCCGGAATCCGCGGATCGAGCGGCTTGCCGTACAGGTGGATTGCCGTATCGACCACCAGCCCGCGTGCCACCAGGTGCCGATCGACGAAGCCGTTCAGATGGCGGATCGACAGATCGATCGGAACGGTGCGGCTGAGCGCGGCCTCATAACGCAGAGCCAAGGCAGCGTCGCGCCGGCGTTCGCTGGCTTCCATCCGCCCCCACAGCGTCGAACGCTGCCGGCACCAGGCTGGCGCATCCGGCGGGTGACGGATTTCGCTCGCGTAGACGCCCCTCTTGCCGGAGTAGTCGAAGACCGTGTCCGGGCCGAGGGATAGGCCCTGCTTCATCGCCATGGCCCGCACCGCCGGATTGATCGCCTCACAGCTGCCCGCCTGGTAGGCCGCGGCGGCTAGCACGCACCGGAACCGCTCGCCCGACTGATACGCGGCGGCGCCACCGGCGGTGGTCAATGGCGAGCGGGTCACGAAGGACTGCTTGATGCGGAAAAAGCCCAGATCGTCCACGCCCGCAGCGCCTCCACGCCGGTCGCGATGATCGGGGCGGCGCCATCGGGCCGCCCCAGGCGTTCCGGCCCCGGCCGGAATGCCTAACTGCACCATTCAAGCCACCGCCGGCACTGGGCCGGGGACGCTGCCCTTCCAGCGTATGGAGAGGGCCGGCGATCCGCATCAGCGGGGCGGCGGTTTTCCTGCCGGACGTGCGTCACCTGTGGTCTCGGACGGGTTGGCGAACGATGAGCGGGGAGCCGACGACAATCGGCGTCGGCATGTGTGCAACGACAATTTCGACGTCCGGCAGGCGTCAACTACGATGGCCTGTCCGGTCGGGGCTGATCACTCGTAGCGCATCAGTGCAGCGCGTCGTTTCGCGGCGCGCACAGCGGAGCGGACAGCACGATCGGTTTTCGCGAGGTCAAATTTTTCGGGATGGAACGCACGTCCGGCCCAGCGTCTCATATCGGCATGTTCGGGGTGGCTTGGGTCGTGAAAAGCTTCCAGGAAATCGGCGTAGCCGTAGACACCCCCGACATCTTCCGGTGGCCGTGAGCGCGCACCGTCAATGCAGGCGGGGTATTTGCGATCGGTCTCGGGCAGCCGCAACGTTTCGACCTCGATGCGGTGGTGCCAATCGTCGCCGAAGTCATAGAGGTAGGTGAACGGCGGCGGATTGGGCAGGAAGTCGAACAGGCGGACATCGTCCTCCGGCAGGGCCTGTGCGTCGTCATCGAAGGCATCCGCGTTGAGCATGTCGGGAGCGCCAAAGCGCAGGCCGCCGATCTCGAACTGATGCAGGTGGTAGTCCAGCCACCCGAACGCGGCTTGGATGATGTGGTGCAACTCGCCCAGCGTGGTCCGTCGCGGCACCAGCAGCCGCCGCCAGACCGGCGGCTCAATGTCCAGGATCGTGATCTTCAGCTGGGCGATGGTCGGGGGCTCGAACATGCCCGCCATCATGCCGGCATGCGCGCCCGGCGACAATTACGCCGTTGCACCGTCAATTACCCCTCGGGGCTCATCGCGCTGGGCCGCGGCCATGGCGGAGCGCCGGCGATAACTTTCCGTGTTCAGCTCCAGGATAATGGCGTGGTGCACCAGCCGGTCAATCGCGGCTACGGTCATCGCGGGATCGGGAAAGATCGCGTTCCAGGCGCTGAAGGGCTGGTTACAGGTCAAGATCAAGCTGCGCCGCTCGTAGCGTTCGGCAATCAACTCAAACAGCACCGCCGTTTCCGCCTGGTCCTTACGGACATAGCCGAGGTCATCGAGGATCAGGCAGTCGAAGCGGTCGAGCCGGCTGAGCAGGCCGGGCAAGGCCAGATCACGCCGCGCGGCCTGGAGCTTTTGCACGAGGTCGGTGGTGCGGGTGAACAGGACGCGCCGTCCGCCCTCGATGAGCACCGTGCCGATAGCGGACGCGATGTGCGTCTTGCCGACGCCGCTGGGGCCGAAGATCAGCACATTGGCGCCACGCTCGATCCAGCCGTCGCCATGCCCCAATGCCTCGACATGCGGTTTGCGGAGGGTGGGCACGGCGGCGAAGTCGAAGGTGGTCAGCGTCTTGCCCTCCGGCAGGTCCGACTCGGCCATGTGGCGGGCGATGCGCCGCTCGGTGCGCTCGGCCAACTCGTGCTCGCACAGGGCGGCCAGAAAACGAGCGGCCCCCCAGCCTTCCCGATCCGCACGCTCGGCGAAGCCCGGCCATAAGCGGCTGATCGTCGGCAGGCGCAGAGACGAGAGCATCACCGGCAGCTTGGTGGCGTCGATGTCGGTCATGTCGGCTCCGGATCAGGGGTGGATGGCGCCGGCCGCAGGAGGCGGTCGTATCCCGCCAAGTCGGGCAGCGGCACGGCGATCAGCGGGATCGCCGCCGGCTGGGGTGGGGCCACGGCGGCCCGGGCGGTTTCAAGATCGGGCATTTCGCCGCGGTCGAGCACGGCATCGAGATGGTCGGCCAGAGCGGCCTCACAGGCGCCGGTGGCGGCCAGGTGCAGCAGGCCGACATAGACGCGACAGGCCTTGCGGTCGTCGAGGCCTTCGTCGAGGACCTCCCAGGCGCGGCGAAAGGCGGGGCGTGGAAAGAGCTCCTCGCGGAACACCGAACGGCGGAACGCCTGCGGCTTGCGCACCAGTGAAGCGGCCAGGTGGCGGTAATCGACGACGCGATCGCGCCGCTTGCCTTTGGGATGCTTGCGGGTGAGCGTCAGCACCTGGGTGGTGCCCAGCCAGCAGACGAGCCGGTCATCGTAGATGTGCACCTTGAGCCGACATCCCACGAGCCGGGATGGCACGGTGTAGAGCACCTTGCGCACGGAAATGGAGCCGGTCCGGACCACGGTGACGGTGGTAGTGGAGAAGTCGGTGGTGCGGTGCCGGGGCAGCGGCTTCAGTTCCGGCAGCTCGACCTCCAGGGCCTTGCGCCGGCGGGCATTCTTGCGGGCGACGGTGTCCTGCAGAAAGGCCTGGTAGGCGGCCAGATCGGGGAAATCCCGCGAGCCGCGCAGGTCGAGAGCCTCGCGCAGCGCCGTCTTGAGATGGCCATGGGCCGCTTCGACGCTGCCGTTCTCGTGAGCGACGCCGCAGTTGTTGCGGGTCGGGGCCATGGCGTAATGGCGGCAGAAGGCCGCGTAACCGGCGGCCTCGTCGTCCTCGCTGGCGAGGTTGCGGTAGGCGGCGGACAGCCGGTCGGTGCGATGGGTGTGGGGTACGCCGCCGAGCTGCCAAAGCGCCTCCTGGAGCCCCTCGGTGAGCGCCGTGAAGCTCTCGCCCCCCTGGACGACCTTGACGAACTCCCAGCCGCTGTAGGCCAGCCAGAAATGATAGAGGAGGTGATCGAAAGAAATGCCGTCGATGGTGACGCTGAGGCTGGCCGCCTCGGTGAAATCGGAGAGGGCCTGATGCCCCGGCGGGTGCTCCTGGCGGAAAATCAACTCCTGCTCCGGGCCTTCGGTCGCCCGCCACACAGCGACCCGTCGTTGCAGGGACCGCAGCAGGCGGTCCGGGTAGGCGCCGGGATGGCGCCGCTGGAGTTCCTCCAGCAGCGTCGTCGCCCGGATGTGCGGCACGGATCGCAGAACCGGCACCAACTCTTCCTCCCAGACGCCAAGGAAGGGGTCTTCCCGCGTGCGCCATGTTCGTTCACACGACCGTTGGCTGGGCAGAACCGGGTCGGCGTCGATCCGCCGCGCGGTTCGCTCGCTGAACCCGGCCTTCGCCGCGGCCCCGACTTGGGTCTGACCGCGCCTGCGCTCGTCCATGTACCGCCTGACCTGCCGGTCGGTGATCCGTGCTCCCGTCATCAGCCTGTCCCTGCAATTGCAGGGACAGGCTGATGACGCAACCGTCAACCGGCCATTCCAATCGTCGTTAGGCGGTCAGTGTAATTGGTGCCGTGCAGGCATGCATTTCCCAGCAGCGAACCCGGACAACATAGTCGGGGCCCGACGAGGCAGCCCATCATCCCCAACCCGAGATCACCGATGACCGATACCGTGCTGCAGGACGCCACCCTCACCGGGGCCTTCGTTCCCGCCCCCGATGCACAGCCCCCCAAGCCCCGCCACGTCGGCCACTTTTTCGCCATCGACGCCCGCGCATGGGTGCTGGCGTGCGCGCTCGGCCTCAACGCCGCCGTCGCCTATCTGGTCCTCGCGGCGTTTTCGCGGCGCGACAACCGCACCACGTGCGCCGGGGTCGAAGCGGTGAAAAAGTACGCCAGGGTCGGGTGGAGCCGCGCGGCGAAGGCCGTCGACCTTATCGAAACTGCCGGTCTGGTCAGCACGCCGGATCGACCGAAGCTGCTGCGCATGCTGACGCCGGCGCACACCATTCCCGAGTGCGAAGGCTATCCGCCCGAGCCGCTGACCGAGCATGAACGTCGCCTCTACGACTGGCTGGCGCCGGGAGGCTCATGGCTGCCGTCCCGGGCTTGCCCGGAGCTGGGCGGCTGTCGTCCGCGCACTCTCATCCGCGGGATCGTCGACAAGGGCTGGGCGCGCGCTCTCGGCGGGCACACCTACGCACCTGTCGTCTACGATCCGGCTGCCGCCGCCCTGCCCGCGTGGATTTGGCTGCCCCGGTCCCTGGTCGTCGGTGCTGGAGGCGACACGCCGCCGATCGTCAAACTGCGCCAAGCTCAGAGCGTTGGTTTGTTGCGTTTGTTTGTTCAACTCTATGGCGTCCAGGACCTGGCCGAAGACGGTGGCCTGCCCTGGACTTTCGTACGCTGCCGCCATACGAAGGTCCGCGTCGGCGAACGCGGCCGGTACAACGTCGTCGCTTTCGGCAACCCGGAGCCCGAATTCAGACTCACTCATCCGCTGGTCCAGACCCACGCAAACGCCCGCCCCGAAAATCCCACAGCCGGGCTCGCGGAATTCAAGGAGCAGTTGAACCGGCTGATCGACATGGGACTCGTCGAGGTCGTCGACCATCTCGTCGAGAGCCTATCCGGCGAGGCCGAAATCCTGCACCCCTGCCCGCGCGCCAACGGCAACGTTCTGGAGCGCAAGGTGGCCCAGGCGGCTGATGCCGCCGCCCGCGCGCTGGTGCCCGCCCCGCGGATCGCCGCCGCCGTGCGCCCGCTCGGCGCCTCGTACACACTGGTGCCCGTCCCCTCGGCGCTGGAGCAGGTGGAATTGCTCGGCATTCTGCGGCTCCGCTACCGAGCGTGGACGCGACGGACCGCGGCCTGGAGCGCGAACACCAAGGAGCGCTGCCAGACCCACCTGCAGCAGTACGAGCGCATGCTCGCCATGGCGCGGCGCGGTCACCCGACGACCCCTTAACACACCGTGGCCACGCTCCGGTGAACCACCGCGGGAGACGTAAAGGAAGAATCAAGGAGGGTTCAAGGACGGTTCAAGGAGATGTCAACGACGCTATACCAATTCGGTGCTTCGCACCGCGCCGGGCGGCGCGTTTCGCCATCGCCTTGGGCCGCTGCCGCGGCTCCCTGCCCTTCCTCGCTGGCCGCGTTCGACGGTTCGCGGTCTCGCCATCGGCCCCACGGGCCCTGCCGGGCGCCGGGACGTTTGAGCGACGGATCGAACCTCCGAAGACGCCGACGGCCAGCACCGCCGGCGTTCCAGCTCCGCGCCGAATTGCCGACGCGATCACCGTCGCCTCGATGCCGCAAAGGCTTCCACAGACGAGCGCCGTCCGTATTGGAGTATGGACGCCTACCATCAAGGTACCAGGAGCGATCGTCAAAAGTGTGCAACACCGATCCAAAGGACAGACCGCAACCATGATCTCCGGTCAGCAGATTTTTTCTTCACCCAGCCCTTGCCTCACGCGCAAGCGAACGGATATCTCCCATCGCAGGGCTTTTGCCAAACCGAAGCAAGCATCGTGGGACGACCGATGAGTGTCAAGGAGACACAGGTGATCGCGGCGGGCACCGCGCTGGAGGCGGCAGGCGAGCCGGTCAACGGCACGGCGCTGCGTCGGGCGCTTGGCGGCCACGGCCGGCCGGAGGCCTTGCTGCGCGTGTGGCAGGCCCACAAGCTGGCGCAGGCGACCCGGCCCGCGGGCCCTCGGGCCGCTGATCGACGAGGCCCTCACGGCGGTGCGCCAGCCGCTCGAGCGGCTGGCCGAAGCCAGTTGGCGCGGTGCCACCGACGGCCTCGCCGCGCGGATCCGCGAGCTGGAGCGGCAGCTGCGGGACACGGAGGAGGAGATGAGCACGACGATCGACCGGAGCGAACGCGCGCTCGAGGAGGCCCACGCGCAGATCGATGTGCTGAACGCGGCGCTCGCGGCCGCCGAGGAGCAGCACCAGACCGAGCGGCGGGCGCTGCAGGACAAGGTCCGTGCGTTCGAAGAGCAGCTCGCGACCCGCGACGACGAACGGCGGACGGTCCGCGCCCTCGCTGACCTGCTGCCCTCGCTGCAGCAGGCCATCGCCGACCGGTCGCTGTCGCCCGACGGGAGCCGTGACACCGAGCCTACCCGACCGAGGCGCGCGCAAACAAACGAACAGACGGCGGTGCTGCCGCTGCTCGACGCCATGACCGCATCCGTCGGACCGCTGCCGAGCACCGCGCCCGCCTGAACAAGGCCATCGCCGGTTGGGCCGATGTCGCTCGCGGGCGGCCCGGCCACCGAAGGGCTACATCGCCAACAGCGCCATGCGTCATGCGCCCATCCCGCCGCGACACGGCGGCGCGCCTCAGACAAAAAGGCACACGATTGAGAGCGCAGCGGATACCCCCGGCGCCAGAAACGGAGACCACAGTGAGACAGGCCTTGGCTCGATTTTTTGCCCGTCACCCGGGCATGGAGCGCAAACTCGCCGGGGTGCTCGGTCCCAACCGGCTGGCCGGCGCGGCAACCTGGAACGATCTGACCAAAGTGATCACCGCCAAGGATTTGGTTGATCAGCTCGTCCGGATTCCCTGCTCTTCGACGGAGCAGACCCTGCTCGCCGCCATTTTGACGGAGCCTATCCCGCATCGCCCGGCTCGACCCACAGCAGAAAGGGATTCTGCACGCAATTCTAGTGTGACCGCCGGACCGACGACCGCTTGAATCCGCCCTCCATCCTCACTCGGATTAAAAAATGCTTGCGGTGACTCGTCCAGTGAAGCACCGGCGATCGCAACGCCATCCACAAATTGTGCGTTGCACGGCCAAATGCGGCCGAGAGGGCATTGTTTCTGTATCGTGGTCATTCACTCATTGTTCATGGGGGACCGTCCATAACGCTAGCAAGAGCCCTTGCTTACGATGGCGACGTCGAAAATGCCTGATGCGTTGAAGTTTTGTCAGATGAGGACACCCGACAAAAATCCGGCTTTATGGCCCAAACGCCGCAAACGTGTTAGAAGTCCCCCTTTCGCGTGGGCGGGAGGGGTGGCCATGGCCTTTAACGCGGTTGAGTATATGAAGGGGATTCACACGCAGGAGGAGATGGTGCGGGGCTTCGCCGACGAAGCGACCTGCCGCCGACTGCTCGAAGCGCTGGTCTGGCCGAACGGGCGGCGCTGCCCGAAGACGGATTGCGGCTCCTTCCGGTCAATCGCTCTGGCCGACCGGGCGATGGGTAAGACCAAGCGCCCCGGTCTCTATCAGTGCTGTCGGTGCGGCCACCAGTTCACCGCAACCAGCGGTACGCCGCTTCACGCTACGAAGTTGTCCATCAAGACGTGGATGACCGCTCTCTGGTTGACGCTCCAAGCCGACAAGGGCGTCTCCAGCGTCCGGCTCAGCGAGGCGCTGGGCATCAGTCAGAAGGCGACCTGGCGGGTAGAACACGCCCTGCGGTTGCTCATGGCCGACCACGAGACGAAGCTCGACGGCATCGTCGAGGCGGACGACGTCCGCATCGGCGGCAAGCCCCGCAAGGACCCGAGCAACCCCGACGCGCGGCGCGGGATGCAGGGGCACTCGACGAAGTGGCCAGCTCTAAGCGCCGTGCAGCGCCCAGAAGACGAGTCGCCGGGAGTCGCCCGACTCACGCCGCTCGACGGACTGGGGGCGGCTGAAGTCACGGCCGCGTTGGCCGCGGCGGTCGAACCGAGCGCTCATCTGATGAGTGACACCCACGGTTCGCTCGGCAAGGCCGGCACGAGCTATGTGGCGCATGACACCGTCTCGCACTCCGACAAAGAGTTCGTCCGCGGCATCGTTCACTCGAATTCCGCCGAGGCGCTGAACGACCGCGTCCGGCGGACCGTCGCCGGCGTCTTCCACTTCATCAGTCAAGAACACGCGCAAGGCTACTTCGACGAAATCGCTTTTCGCTGGAGTCAGCGCGTCTATCGCGGCACGGCCAATCGGAAAACCCGCAAAGGCCGAGTCCGGGCGGTGAAGCAGTGGGACCGGATCCCGCCCGCCCAGCAGATGGTCACCCTGTTCGGCCGCGCCGTCGGTCGCCGCCTCCGCCGGACCGTGCGGGGCGGCATCGACGTCATCTCTCGCGCCTCGGTGGTCTATGTGCCAGAACAGGCACAACTTCCCGGAACGGCGTTTGGGTCATAAAGCCGCTTCTTTCAAGCCGTGGAACGGCGTTCGACAACAAGCTTGTTTATCTGCTGCGCAAGCGCTGGGGGATCCCGACCGTGAAGATCAACGGGGTCGAGGCGAATCCGGCCCGCTGGCCGGATGGCAGCTACTCGATCCAGGGAGCGGCGAGCGCCCTCGGCGTCACCGGCCAGACGATTTTCAAATGGCTGAAGCGTGGCCGGCTGTCCGGGCGTCAGCTCACCAAGGGGCAGCCTTGGCAAGTCACGCTCGACGACGAGCGCATTCCCGAGCTGCGCGCGCTGGTCCGACACACCAACCCGTCAAGGAGGAAGGCATCATGAAACGGTTGGGTCGCCGATGAGCCGATGCCAGTTGGCCACGGGAACTTGGGTGGCCAGCATGGTTGCGGCCCGGTCGTGGCGGTCGTCGATCACCTCCATCAGGTCCAGGCGCTGAGCCGCGGTCAGCTCGGTCATCGCCCAGTCATCCAGGATCAGCAGGTCGAGCCGGGCGATCCGTCGCAGCAGCCGGGCGAGTGAACCGTCCAGGCGGGCGGTGGCCAGATCGTCCAGCAGGCGGGTCAGCCGGGTGTAGAGTACGCTGTGGCCTTCCCGCGCCGCCTGGTTGCCAAGTGCACAGGCCAGCCAGGTCTTGCCGATCCCGGTCGGGCCGGTGATCAGAACCGGCCGGTTCTCCTTCACCCATCGCCCGGTGGCCAGTTCCCGCACAACACCGCGATCGAGCCCACGCGGGGTGCGCAGGTCGAGGTCCTCCAGGCAGGCAGTCTGGCGCAGTCTGGCGCGTTTCAGCCGGCTGGCGAGCGCGGTGTTGGCCCGCTCCGCCGCCTCGCGTTCGATCAAGGTGCCCAACTGCTCGTCGAAAGCCAGTTGGCCGCGGTCGGGCAGACGCTCCAACGCCTCCAGCCCCTTGGCCATGCCGTACAGACGCAACTGGCGCAACCGCTCGTGGTTGACGTGCTTCATCATCGTGTCTCCGTCAGTGATAATAGGAAGGGCCGCGCAGATTGGCGTGCTCGCCGGCACCAGCCGGGTCCGCCGCCGTGGCGGGGGGCGCCGCCAACCAGCGCTGGACGTAGCGGTAGGATCCGACGTTGGCCTCCAGGGCCGCCTGGCAGGCTTGCTCCAGCCGGTCGGTGCCATGGGTGGCGGCCAGGCGGATCAGGCCGATCCCGGCCCGCACCGCCTGTTCGGGATGATCGGCGCCGGCCAGGATGCGCGCGAACAGCAACGCGGCGGCCGGGCCGATGGCGGCCAAGTCGGCCTGGATGGCGTCAGGGGTGAAGCGGGCGACGGCCCGGTGGTTGGCAGGGCGATGGGCGTCCAGCGTCACGGTGGCGCCATCCTGCCGCCGGACATGGCAGGCCATCCGCTTGCCGCGCAGAAAGACGCTGATCACGCCGGCGGTGCTGTGCACGTCGACCGTCTTGCCGATCAGCGTGTGGGGCACCGAGTAGACGCCGCCGTCGAGGGCGAGATGATAGTCGGGCGGCACCTTATGGCGAGCCCAGGTGCCGGGCACGAAGCGTTCCGGCGGCAAGGGGCGCAGGGTCGGCTTCTCCTCGGTGGCGAACAGGCTGGCGCGCGTGTCCTGTGGCCTGCGGCTCAAGGGAGCAGCGTTGAGGGCGGCCAGCTTGTCGTGCAGGGCCGCGTTGGCGGCGTCCAACGTGGCGAAGAGCGTATCGCGCAACGGAGCCAGCACCCGCCGCTCGACCTGCTGCACACCGTTCTCGGCGCTGGGCTTATCGCGTGGGCGCCTCACCCGTGCCGGCAGGACGGCGGTGCGGTAGTGCCGGGCGAGATCGTGATAAGCTGGGTTGATTGCCGGATCGTAGAAGGAGGCGTGGCTGACGCCGACCTTGAGATTGTCCGGCACCAGCTTGCCCGGCACGCCGCCCAGATGCTCGAACAGCCGGACGTGGGAGGCCAGCCACTCCTCCGCCTGCTGAGTCCAGGTCGCCTCGGCATAGACGTAACCCGAATACGGCAGGCAGGCGACAAACACCTGGGCCGGCCGCGCCTCGGCGCCGAGCCCGACGCTCAGCGTCATCCCGGCGTAATCAACCTCGATCGCCGCCCCCGGCCGATGTTCCCGGCGCAGACGCGGCTCGGCATGGGCACCCTGCCATGCCCGGAAATGCTGGACGAATTGGGTGTAGCGATAGCCGCCGGGATGGACCTCCAGGTATTCCTCCCACAGCAGACGCAGCGTTACGCCACGGCGGCTGAGTTCACGGCTGATGTGTCGCCAGTCCGGCACCGGGCGGGCCGACGTGACCGGAGGCGGGAACAGCCGCTCTTCCAACTCGACGTCCGTCCACCCCAGCACATCCGCGTACCGCAGCCCGGAGGCCCGTAGCCGATCCAGGTAATCGCGCACGGTGCTGCGCGGCAGCCGGCAGGCATCGGCAATCTGCCGTTGGCTGGCGCCGAACTCATCCCGCAGACGAAGGACTTCTCTGATCCGCCGCATGTCCGACCTCGCTCGGGGCATCCCGATCCTCCTTGGCCTGTGCCGTGGAAAGATCATGGGGATGCCAAAGGCTGGTTCGGACCCCGACACCACCACCCCTACGGGTGGGCGAATTCACCGAAACGGGTGGGCGCTTTCACCGTTCTGCCCGGGCGCTTTCCGCCGTTCCTACTGGGTGCTTTCCGCCGAAATATGCCGAGAACCGCGTTTTGCCGCCGACGGGCGGGACCGGCATTCCGGTCGACGTGGGGATCGGGCCCACCAAGCTGCTGGCCAAGGTCGCGAACCGCTGCGCCAAAAAGCGCCCGGAGTACGCCAGCGTCTGCGACCTGCGCGCCCGCTGTGCCCAAGACGCGGTGCTGCCGTCCTTCCCAGTCGAGGACGTCTGGGGGATCGGCCCACGCTCGGCCGAGAAGCTTCGGATGCGAGGTGTCCGCACGGCGGCGGACCTGCGCGATCTGGATCCCAGGATCGCCCGCCAACTGCTGACCTTAATCGGGGAGAGGATCGTCTACGAGCTGCGTGGCGTTCCGTGCCTCCTCCTGGAGCTGGTGCGTTCGGAGCGGCAGAGCACGGCGGTCACCCGCTCGTTCGCCGAGCCGGTGGTGACCTGGGAGGACATCACCAGGCGGTCGTGGCCTTCGCTACCCGGGCCGCGGAGAAGCTGCGCCAGCAGGGGCTGGTGGCCGAGGCGCTCCAGGTTTTCGTCCAAACGAACCGGTTCCGCACGGACGAACCCCAGTACGCGAACGCCGCTACCTGCGAGCTCGCCCCTCCAACGAACGACACGTTCGATCTGATCGCTGCCGCTACAGCCGTGGCGCGCCGCCTGTGGCGAAACGGCTTCCGGTACGCCAAGGCCGGGGTGATCCTGAGCGGTCTGACGCCGCAGGACCGCGTACAGCTCTTTCTCCTCGACGCCCGCGGTGCATGCTCGGCGAAGCCCACGGCCGCCATGAACGCGGTCAACACCAAGATGGGGCGGGGCACCCTAGCGCCGTCGTCGGTCGCAGGAGACTGGGGAGGATGGCGCATGAAGCAGGACAAGCGGTCGCCGCGCTATACGACGTGCCTCGACGAACTGCCGGTGGTCCGGGCCTGACCGTGGGTCCCTCCCGGCCATCTCCGCCTTAGGAGGGCCACGGTCAGCGGCTGACCGTCCCACCGATCTTCCCCTGCCCGGCTTCGGCTTCGGCACAGGCCTTGCCGGCGTAGGCAGCGGCGGCCGCTCTGAGAAGAGCTCTGCCCATGGTGTACCAGTCGGGGTCGCCATAGCTCGTCAGCACCTCGTCGATCTTAGCGACGACATAGCCCGCCTCCTCCCATGCCCCCGTCCCGGCGTTCAGCTCATGGACGGAGTAGATCTGGCGAATCACGCCCTCAGCCGCGGGGTCGTCCACGGTGCCCTCGACGACCGTCTCGTCGAGGCAGACCGTCCTCCCGTCGACTGCGTGGACGGTGCCGCGCGGCAGCTCGACGCGGGCGTAGGGGTCACGGGCGATCTTGGCGCGGTCGTGGGCCGACAGGTCCTCGTTGCTCCAGGCGCCGGTCAGCATGTAGGAGCGGACGATCTTCACGACGTGGGCGACGGCCAGCTCGCGACCAGCCTCGGTCCCGTGCTCCTTGAACACGGCTTCGGCGGCGTCGCTCAAGCGGAAGAAGGGTCCGGGGACGCACGCCCCGCACAAAGCCGCGAAGGCGAGCGTCTCCAGGTCGCCCGCCATGCGGCGATCGACGCGCCCCCAAAAGGTGCCATCCGGGAAAGCGACCACGATCACGCACTCGGCTTCCATGGTGCGGTAACCGTCGTCCCAACGGGACAGCTTCACATTCGCCGTGGCGGCACGCACCACCGGCTTGGCAACCTCGGCGGCTTCGAACACGGCGGCGGCGAGGAGAGCCTTCTCGTCCACGCGGTAACGGCGAAAGCGGGCGGTGTACGCGAACTCGATCTTGCTGAGCATGGTTATCAATCCAGCTTTGCGTCCATGGCGGCGGTCCCTTTTCAGTTGGTTCCCGGCCGCTTGGGCAACTCCGGACGCTCGCTGGTGAACGGCATGCCCGCCTGCTCGACGTAGGTGCAGGCGCCCAGCATGGCCTTGCTGTTCGGCCAGCGCTGGTAGGCCCTCCGCACGTCGCGTTCGTAGCTCCAATCGGCCGAGCCGACACGCTTGTCGAGGAAGACGATCTCCTTTTCGAGGACCGCGCAAAACTCGGAGGTCAGACTCAGGAGGCGCAGACCGTTGAGGATGCCCGTTTTGGTGTCGTACGGCAGGAACTCGAGCGCGAGCCCCTGGTGCGGCTTACGGTCCGGGATGCCACGGCATTGGGCTGGCACCCTTCGGTGGTCATACGGAAGGTCGAACTCCCCCAACCCAGGGATTCCGATGCAGAGGAAGAGAGCATCGCCGTGGCGCAGAAGGCCGACGGTCATCGGCGCCTTTCGCGCCGCCTGCGCCTCCTTTTCGGTCATCTCGGGCACGCCGCCCGAAATGGTCAGCAGCGCGCTCCGCCCAAGCCTCAAGGCGAAGCCGCCTTCCGACGGAACCTGGCTCCGGAACACCGCCGGAACCGGCTGACCAACCGCCAGGACAACCGGATTCTTCAGCCCGAACGTCTTGGCGTCCTCGGGCGTGACGATCGCACTGCCGATCCCGCCGACGAACGCCACCGGCCCCTGGCCGCCCAGCTGTACGGTCGGAACGTCGTCCGGCTCGGCGCCGTTCTGGCCGAGGCTCCACTCGTCGACGATGCACTCGATGCGCGTCACGGCCGGGCGGTCACTCGACGGCAGGGTCTTCAGCGTGCCCAGAGTACGGTGATGGTGGTGCGCAACGACAAGCATGGCCGCCCACTCCACGTCGTCGGCCTGGTGCTGGGAAACGCGCTGGCCCGGCGCAGGGAACGGGATTCCGATGCGCATACGCTTCTGCACTTCGACCGCCGCAAGGCGCTCGCCGGAGGGCAGCGACGCCACCCCGGCGTCGAGCTTGTGGCACACGGTGGTCCACTCCTCGGGCGTCATGTCAGACGGCCGCGGATCGCCGGTCGGGTGCAAGGACACCGCAACCGGTTGACCCATTACGGGCTCCTCGCCCTCGGCACCCTGGCGCACGAGGACGATGCGGATCACGCTGGCGTCATCCGGATCGCGCACCGCCAACACGCCCGTGTCGATCATAGGACCGCGAAGGGCATTGAGGTGCTCCTGCCCGCCCACTTCGATCCAAACGCCGTTCTCGGGAACCTCAAGCCTCTGGAGAGCCTGGAGAACAGCCGCCGTGCCGCCCTCCTCCAGATCCTCGATCAGCACCGCAGCCAAGGACGGGCCGATGCTCCAGCACTCGGCACCATCCCGCAGCGCCGCCCCGGCCAACAGAACCGAGACATCGCCGACGTTCTGCGGCATGCGCAGTGTCCCCTCGAGGTGCTCGGCACGGGCGAGCACCTTCGCCGCGAAGCTCCGGCCGCCTTCGGAAGGCGTGGCTTCTCCCACCTTAGGGGCGGCACCAGCGGCTGGAACTTCGGCCGCCCGCGGCCACGCGACCGACGACAGATCCAGCGGCACGAAATCGGCCTCGTCCCAGGCCCGCTCACGCATCGTCATCACGGCGGTCTGCGCGCGGCGGCCGTCGCCATACATCTCGCACTTCACCCAAACCGTGCCGAGCACCGTCTCGATCGGCCCCTCGGCCGTGCCCCAACCGCGGTCACGGATGCCGCGCAGGCGCTCGTCCCGCTCGACCTGCGCGAGGAATTCCCCGACGGCCTTGACGGCGCCGGCAACGCCAAGGTTGCGCGCGAGCGTCGTGCTCAGGTAGCCGATGCCCGGGAGGCGGTTCGCCTCGCCGTGGCGGGAGGCATCCTTGGTCGCCTGCCGGAAGCTGTCACGGATCATGGCCTCGATGTCGGCAAAGATCCCGCCAAAGACCATTCCGCCTTCCGAAGCCTTCCCGGACGTCTCGTCGGCGGCGTTCCCCGTCTCGTCTGCCTCGACCGGCGGCCCGCCCCCGACGCGCACGCCGTCGAGGTTCTGCACCAGCGGCTTCATGTCGACGTCGAACTCGCACGGCTCGGGGTCGCCGAGACGCGTGACGACGAGCACCGGCGTCCCGTGCCGGCGATCGGTGCCGACGACGCACAGGCGCTCCACGCCGCCGTTGATAGGAGCCTCGATCTCCAGGCCCGGAATGAACACCGTCGAGACCTGGACAGCGTACCCGTTCTGACCCGCGAGGATCATGCCCCCGCGGTCCGTATCATGGCGCACCAGCAGGCCGCGCTTGCCGCCGCCGATGTGGAAAAGATCACCCTCACCCAGGCCACCCAGCCGCTGGAGGCGGTCGCGCAACGTCTCCATGGAGTTGCGCAAATTGCTGGCATCGTCGATCGTCGGCGCGGGATCATCGTGGACGCCCCCGGCCGCCGAGGAAAGGTTCAGGTTAGGCGTGCGAGCACGCGCTTCCGCGGATTTGGGGTCGCGGTGGCGCTGTTCCGCGTAGGGGGTCTTCATGGTCATGAAAGGGCCTTTGTCGGGTCACCCGTGGGTGGGCCCCCTCAGATATTGACCACGTCACGCGAAACATTGCGGCAATGCTGACATGCGACCTGCGCATGCCTTAGGACAGCCGACGGCAGCGGACGCCACCGAAGATACGTCCTGGCTTCCCGTGACGAACACGCTGAGGCTGCACTCGGCGAGTGGGGCCAGTGTAGCCTGGGCAAGGCGCCCTGGTTCGCCGCCTGGGTACTCGACCACGAGAGCCGCAGGCCGGAGTACGCGGTCCATCGTCTCATGGTCAGGAGGCTGCACTCGGTGACGTCCGTGCATATGAACCCGACATCTCGCCATGAGACCGCCGAACACACCGGCCAGGGCCGGTGGTCATCCGCAGGTGAGGGCGTAAGCGCTTGGCCAGCTCTGGGGCGTCGGCCTGGATCCAGCGGTAGAGCGTCGTGTGATCGACCGCCACGCCGCGGTCGGCCAGCATCCGTTCCAGGTCGTGGTAACTGATCGGAAACTGCAAGTACCAGCGCTCCGCCCACAGGATCACCGCCGCCGTGAACTGCCGACCCTTGAACGGGCTCTTCGTGCTGCGCATCACCGTGTCACCCCAGCCGCTGAAAGGGGTCGGGCTTCACCCGATCTCCGCCCACGGACAAACTTTGCAACGGAAACGGCCAGGCCCGTCCTCGTTCCGCCCCACTCCCAACGAGTTGTACGGTACCGTTTCAGCGCCTGTCCGAAGACGAATTGGAAGCTGTGGTTTCTTTCCATACTCCTTCGGGGCCTTGACCATCAGCAGGTTGCGCTCAGCGCGTACGTTCATCCTTCAGACCACGTCACCAATGTGACCGGCGTACCACGCGGCCGTGGCTTGGCAAGCGCGGCGAATCCGCCGGGGTCGCCCGAACGCGACGCTTGACTCGGTAGATTGCTCACGGCCATGCTTTCGGTAGATTGCTCACACCCCAGGACTGCCGGTGACCAAGGACGCCAAACGCCCCAAGGATGAAAAGGAGTCCCGACAGGTCGATCTGTTCCTGGACAGCCTCATCAACGCTCCCATCAAGGACGACCGGGCGCTGATGGAGTTTCCCTTCTTCAGCCTACAGAAGCCGCGGCTGATGGATCCGATCGAGTACGAGGACGACGAGGTGCAGATCCGCGTCAGCCCCGGCGAGCGCGGCGTGGCGACGATCTGGGACAAAGACGTCCTCATCTATGTGGCGTCGCTCATCAACGACCGAATCGAGCGCGGCCTGCCGGTCAGCCGCACCGTGCACTTCCCCGCCCACGACCTGTTGAAGCTGACCCACAGGGGTACCGGCAAGCAGGCCTACGAGCTGCTCAAGGACGCGCTGTTCCGGCTGCGCTCGACCACGATCACCACCACAATCAAGTCCGGCGGCGAAACCAAGGACCGCGGCTTTGGCTGGATCGACAGCTTCGAGATCGTGCGCCGCGAGCGCGCCGACGGCAAGATGGTGATGCAGGCGGTCGAAGTGACCCTGAACGATTGGATGTTCAAGGCGATCGTCAAGGATCGCCGCGTGCTCACCATCTCGCCCAGCTACTTCGAGATCGACGGCGGCCTGGAGCGGCGCGTCTACGAGTTGGCGCGCAAGCACTGCGGCCATCAGGACGAATGGCGCATCGGCCTGGAGCGCCTGGCAAAAAAGTGCGGCGCCCGCTCGGAACTGCGCTTCTTCAAACGCGACGTCCTCAAGATCATTGAGCGTGGCAGCCTGCCCGACTACACGATCCAGATGGAACAGGACATCGGCCGCGGCCGCGCAGGACGGATCACCGTGGTCTTCGAGCCGCGGACCAAGCGTGAGCAATCTACCGACTCGGGCACGGGGCGTGAGCATTCTACCGAGTCGCGCGCGCTACCGGCGCTTGAGCGTGAGCAATCTACCGACTCGACAGCAAAACCCAAGCGCCGGAATGTGAGCAAAACACCGAAACGGACGGCCAAAACTGCCACCGGCACCCGCTGATCCGCCGCATTCCGGAGCGCGTTGTGAGTCCGCTCGGTAGATAGCTCACACCAGCACGGTAGATAGCTCACACCAGCACGGTAGATAGCTCACAATGGGAGTCGGTAGAAAGCTCACCCAGAATCGGTAGAATGCTCACGCAAAACGCCGGTAAGCCTTTGGCCCGTCTGAGGGAATCCAGCCTCTAACTCTCTAACTCAAAGAGTCTAACCTTTTAAGAGAACCGGGCTGTGGATAAGCGGGCGCCCACAACCGGACCAGGAACCAAGCCGGTTTGACGCGCCGCCGGGATCAGCTAGGCTCACGGCATGTTCACGGTTGAAAACCGGCACATCGCCGCATTGACAGACGCGGACCTACGCACCCTCGTCGGCATGCTGTGCGAGGCCCACCTGCGCGCCGCCAATCTGCCGAAATCCGCCGTCACCTACGGCGGCGACCAGCGGGCGGCCGACGGCGGAGTCGATGTTCGAGTGGACCTGCCGCCGGATGCCGTCGTGGCCAGCTGGGTTCCACGTCCGCAAACAGTTTTCCAGGTCAAGCAGGAGAAAAACGGCCTGCCACCCACCGCGATCACCGCTGAGATGCGCCCGAAGGACGCGCCGCGCCCGCTCCTCGCCGAACTCGCCGCGAGCGGCGGAGCCTACATCATCGTCAGCGGCATGGAGACGCTGTCAGACAGGGCTCTAGCATTGCGCCGCCGGGCGATGAGGGAGGCCATCGCCGACGTGCCCGGCACAACGGAAATGCCGCTGGACGTGTACGACGGCCACCGCATCGCCCGCTGGGCCAACGAGCACCCCGGCGTGGCTCACTGGGCTCGGCACCAGATCGGCGAGCCACTCGAAGGCTGGCGGCCGTTCGACGATTGGACAGCGACCCCGCTATCGGTGGAGAGCGAATACCTCGTGGACGATAAGGGCCGGCTGTTCGACGGTTCGGCACGCGATCCTGACGGGCTTCCCATCGTGGGGGGGCTGGAGCGGATCCGCGCCTCCCTGGCACAGCCTGGCGCGGCGGTGCGGCTGGTCGGCTTGTCGGGGATGGGCAAGACGCGGCTGGTGCAGACCCTGTTCGACGGGCGCGTCGGCGCGAACGCCCTTGATCCGGCATGGGTCGTGTACGGCGATGCCGGCATCGTGCTAGACCCGCCACCGCAGCACATGCTTGCGCGGCTGGCGCGCGATGGCCGGCGGGCGGTGCTGATCGTCGACAATTGCCTGCCGTCCCTGCACGCCACGCTCGTCGCCGAACTGCACGCCACAGCCGGCCCGGTCAGCCTGATCACGGTGGAATACGATATCGGCGACGACAACGAGCACGACAGCACCGCGGTGTTCCGACTGGAGCCCGCCTCCGACGCGGTCATTGAGCACCTGATCGCGCGAGCCCACCCTCGCCTTGCGCAGCCGGATCGCTGGCGCATCGTTGAACTAAGCGAAGGCAACGCCCGGCTGGCGCTGGCGCTGGCCGCCGCGGCGCCGCGCGGCGGCAGCGTCGCCCAGCTGTCCAAAAGCGATCTCTTCAATCGCCTGTTCCACCAACGGAACGACAAGACCGGCGACCAGGCTCTGCTGCGGGCGGCCGAGGTCTGCGCGCTGGTTTATTCCTTCGACGGCGAGACGGTGAAGGGCGAAGGTTCAGAGCTTCCACTGCTGGCGGAACTGGCCGAGCAGACGGTGACCCACCTTCACCGCCATGTGGCGACGCTACTGCGCCGGCAGCTCGTGCAGAAACGCGACCGCTGGCGCGCCGTTCTGCCGCAGGCGCTTGCCATCCATCTGGCGCGCCAAGCGCTGGAGAACATCCCGACAGCGCTTCTCCGCGCGGCTATCGAGGGCGCGCCACCGCGCCTGCTCAGGTCGTTCACGCGGCGGGTCGGCTATCTGCACGACAGCGAGGCGGCGCAGGACATCGTTGCCGCGTGGCTGGAACCGGATGGCCGGCTGCACGACGTTGCGCGGCTGGACAGCCATGGTTGGGACATGTTCGAGAACGTCGCCCCCGTTCGCCCGGATCTCGCCCTGAACGCCATCCAGGCCGCCGCCGACCGGGAGGGCGACGTCGCGTTCTTCGCCGCGGACCAACACCGCCGCAGCGAACTGGTGCACCTGCTACACGCCCTCGCCTACGAACCGGTGGATTTCGAGCGCGCCGCATGGCTGATGATCCGCGCGTTGGCGACGGAAGCGCCGGACAACAACCACTATTCGGGACGGCAGAACGTCGAGGCCCTGTTTGCGCTCTATCTTTCGGGCACGCATGCCAGTCAAGCCGAGCGTCTGCGCCTGATCGACCAACTGCTGCAGCACCACGAGCCGCGTTTCAACGACATCGGCGTGATGGCGCTGGGTGCGATGCTGAACGCCGGTCACTTCAGTTCGGCGGATCGGCATTCTTTCGGTGCTCGCCAGCGGGACGACGGCTGGTGGCCGAAGACGAACGATGAACAGGCGGCATGGTTTCGTGCGGCCCTGGCCCGCGCCGCTTCTCTGGCCGCCCCCGAATCCCGGCACGCCCAATCCGTCCGCTCCATGATCGCCGATCAGTTCCGCGAACTGTGGTCGGTACCGTTGCTGGCCGGCGATGTGGATGCCGTGATCCGCTCCATTGCAGGACACGGATTCTGGCCCGAAGCCTGGAAGGCGGTGTGCATGACCATGGCCTTCGACCACGAGCACATGACCGCCGAGTCCCTGGCGGCACTGCGGGCATTGGAAGCGGCTCTGCGTCCGGTCAACCTTGTGCAGAAGACACGCGCCTACGTGCTGTCCGAGGGAATGGGCATCGCCGATCTCGATGACACGGAATTGATGGAGGATCTGAACGATTTTTCCGGTGCGCAGGAGCGGCTCATCGCAAAAGTCCGGGAGCTGGGGAGCGCCCTGGCGCTCGCTGATGATGCGCTGGACACCCTGTTGCCGGAACTCGTAACGGCGCAAAGCAGCACCCTTCACATCCTCGGCAGAAGCCTGGGCGAGGCGAGCCCCGACATCAATGCGCTGTGGCGCCGCTTGGTCTCTTCGTTTGCCGCCGCGCCGGCCGAGCGACGCAACGCGACCATCCTGGCCAACGTCCTAACAGCGGCCAGCGTTCGGAATGCCGCCTGGACCGATACCATCCTAGACGCCGCTGTGGCAGACCCAGTGCTGGGCCCCTGCTTCCCCTTCATGCAGAGCGTCGTCTTTATCGGCAAGGGCGGCGTGAAGCGCCTGCAGCGTGCTCTTGAGACGGGTCTGGCCCCGATCCAAACCTACCAATCGCTCGGATGGTGTGATGCGAAGGATGGGCTGTCCGATGAGGATTTCGCCGCCCTTGTGGATACGATCGCCGGGCAGCCGGGGGGCGCCGAAATGGCCTTGGAGATCCTGTTCCGCCGCCTTTACCGCAAGCGCAATGCTACGCCAGGATCCATCGGCACCACGCTGATCGCCGCAGGCCGCAACTTGCTCGGGCGTTATGATGTGGGTGGACACAGCGTCAACGAGGATTACCGCCTGTCCGAAATGGTGAAGATGTGCCTGTCGGGTCCCGATGCCGCCGATGCGGCTCGCGGTTTGTGCCGAGCCATCGCCGGAGCGGTGCGGACATCCTGGAAGAACGCGCATGATTTCCAGGGAACGGTTTCGGTCCTGGCATCCCTGCAGCCGGTCGCCTTCCTCGACGCGTTCGTCGGCGCTGGTGAGAGCGCCGCGAAAAGCGAACTGTTCCGGTACTCCTACAGGCGGCTTCGCAATCCTCTGCTCACTGTTCCGAGAGAATCGCTGCTGGCGTGGGCGGATGCTGAGCCGGACCAGCGCTATCCGCGGCTGGCCGCGTTTCTCGGGCTGTTCGCGCATGATGCTGACGATGAAGCCGAGGGTGACGACCGGTCCCCCTCCCTGGCCGTCACCCTGCTCGACCGCGCCCCCGATAGGAACGCTATTCTGGCGGCTTTCGGCACTTCGCTGACGCCGCAGAGTTGGTCGGGCAACCTGTCCGACATTCTGGATAACCGGCGCAAGCGCTTGGGTCACCTGCTCAACCACGCCGATGCGGCCGTTAGAGCTTGGGCGGAAGAGGCTGACCGGGGGCTCGCGAAATGGGCGGACGCCGCATGCAGGTCCGAACTGGAACACGCCCGGCGCGAACGGTCCTTCGAGTAGCGCCATCGCGGCGCCGCTCCAAACCGGTCGGGCTCGCACCAGCAGGCGTTCCACGTCTTGGATGTTGCCCAACACCAGTAGGGTTTCGGGGTGCTCCTCGCCCGGCCTGGGGCGAAGAGCAGTACGGTTGTTGGTCGGTGCCGAAGTTGCACCAACGATCTCGGGTTCCATTGCAAAGTTTGACGGTCGGCGCGGAGAGTTGCGGCGTCCGCGTCGTCAGGCGGCAACACCGAACAGGTTGACGATGAAGGTCGCCTGGGTAGGCATGTCGTTGGCGGGAATGGCGGCGACCTGCCCTTTGCGCACCATCGGCAGTTCCGTCGCAAAGTTTGCCCGTGGGCGGAGATCGGGTGAAGCCCGGCCCCTTTCAGCGGCTGCGGTGACACGGTGATGCGCAGCACGAAGAGCCCGTTCAAGGGTCGGCAGTTCAGTACGCATCCGGTGAGTAGCGCGGTCAGGCAGCTTTCGTCTGCTCGGGGATTGCCTTCCAGTTCCAGGGCAGGAGTTCGTGCAGGCGGGTTTGGGGCATGTCGTTGATGCGCGCCAGCACGTCGGCG
>NZ_QOKW01000042.1 GCF_008365375.1 Roseomonas genomospecies 6
AGCAGATGATGTCCGGCATGAACGTCTTCTCCTTCCTCGCCATCCCCTTCTTCGTCTTCTCCGGCGAGCTGATGCTCCACGGCGGCGTCGCCGACAAGATCGTCGCCACCGCCAAGAACATGGTCGGTCACATCCGCGGCGGCCTGGGCATGTCCAACGTGGTGGCCTGCACCCTGTTCGGCGGCGTCGCCGGCTCCCCCGTCGCCGACGTCTCGGCCATGGGCGCCGTGATGATCCCGATGATGAAGCGCGAGGGCTACCACGCCGACTACGCCGTCAACGTCACCACCCACGCCGCCCTCGTCGGCGCGCTGATGCCGACCAGCCACAACATGATCATCTACGCGCTGGCCGCCGGCGGCAAAGCCTCCATCGGCGCGCTGATCGCCGCCGGCATCGTCCCCGCCCTGCTGCTCATGCTCTGCAACCTGGGGGCCGCCTACTACGTCGCGGTGCGCCGCGGCTATCCCGCCGGCACCTTCCCCGGCTGGGCCATCCTGGGCCGCTCCTTCGCCGCCGCCGCCCCGGGCCTGCTGATCGTCGTGATCATCCTGGCCGGCATCACGTCGGGCGTCTTCACCGCCACCGAGTCCGCCTCCATCGCGGTGATCTACGCGCTGCTGCTGACCACCTTCGTCTACCGCACCCTGACCTGGGAGCATTTCCTGGCCGCCGCCGCCAAGACGGTCAAGACCACCGGCGTGGTGCTGCTGCTGATCGGCGTCTCCACGATGTTCCAGTACATCATGGGGCTGTATCAGGTGGCCGAGATCACCGGCGAGCTGATGGCCGGCATCTCCTCCAACCCGCTGGTCATCTTCCTGCTGATCAACATCATCCTGTTCCTGCTCGGCACCTTCATGGACATGGCCAGCACGATCCTGATCTGCACGCCGATCTTCCTGCCCATCGCCATGCAGTACGGCATGGACCCGGTGCAGTTCGGCATCGTCATGCTGATCAACTGCGCGCTCGGCCTGAACACCCCGCCGGTCGGCACCACCCAGTTCATCGGCTGCGCCATCGGCGAGGTCTCCGTCGGGCAGGTCATGCGCTCCATCACACCCTTCTACGGCGCGCTGTTCGTCACACTCCTCCTCGTCACCTACGTCCCCACCTTCTCCCTCTGGTTGCCCCATCTCCTCATGCGCTGACCGGGCGCCCCCAACCGCACACACTGGACATCGCGGGGCGCTCGGATCACCGGGCGCCCCGCTGCAATGGAGACCAATCATGCTGTCCGCTGAACTTTGGCCGGAACTCGTCGCTCTCGGGCAGGTGGTGGCCATCGACTTGGTGCTGGCCGGCGACAACGCCATCGTGGTCGGCATGGCCGCCGCCGCCGTCCCCGCGGAGCAGCGGCGCAAGGTCATCCTGTGGGGCATCAGCGCGGCCATCGGTCTGCGCATCATCTTCGCGCTGATGACCACCCAGCTTCTCGCCATCATCGGCCTGACGCTGGCCGGCGGCGTGCTGCTGCTGTGGGTCTGCTGGAAGATGTTCCGCGAACTGCGCTCCGGCGGCGCCGAGGAGATCACGCCGGAGGAGGCGCTGGACGCCCCCGACATTCTTCCGGGAACCGCCTCCATCGGCGGCGATGCGGCGGTCGCCGCCGTCGGCACCGCGGCCGTGGGCGCCGCCGTCTGGCAGATCGTGGTGGCCGACGTGTCGATGTCGCTCGACAATGTGCTGGCGGTGGCCGGCGCCGCCAAGGAGCATCCGACCGTGCTGGTGCTCGGCCTGCTGCTTTCGGTGGCGCTGATGGGGGCGGCTGCCAACGTAATCGCGCGTGTGCTTCACAAACATCGCTGGATTGGTTGGATCGGTCTTGCGATCATCACTTATGTTGCGCTCGACATGGTCTGGCGAGGCTCGAACGAGGTTCTGGCCCACACGGCCTGGCTCGGCTGACAGGAAGAAGGGCTGAAGCCCGCCGCGGACGGCGCGCGGCGGCGCAAAGTGAAACAAGACCGCCGTTGGGGAAGGTTCAAGATGTCCAAACCGATGAAGACAAGCCAGGAGGGGCCGGTGCGCCCAAGCCGGCTGGGTGGCGTGCAGGGCCGCCTGTTCACCGGCGTCGGCGCCGTCATGTGCTGCACGCTGGCCGCCGTGGGGGTGGCGCTGACCGGCTACGCCGGTTTCGGCCGGACGCTGCAGGTCATCACCGCGGAAGCCGTGCCGTCCGCGGTCGGCGCCCTGCGCGCGGCCCAGCACGCGGGCCGCATCGACGCGCTGGCCCCCGCCTACCGCTCCGTCTCCAGCAAGGAGGAAAAGGCGGACCTGGCGGCGCGCATCGCCATGGAGCGGCACAACTTCGAAAGTGAACTGCGCGATCTGACCGAGCTGGAGCGCAACAGCGCCAACGCCGGTGAAGTGTCCGATACCGCCGCCGCCGGCGAGGCCGCGCAGGCCCTGCTCGCCAACGTCACGCTGCTCGATCAGGCGGCGGACCAGCGCATCGGGCTGAGCGACCGCCGCGCCGCGCTGCTGGAGCAGGTGACCGTGGCCACGCGGCGCCTGTCGCAGCTCGCGGCGCCCTGGAAGTCGATCCACAGCAGCGAGGTGGACATGCAGCGCGCCGCCTTCCGGGACGACAGCCGTCCCCCGGAGGAGCGGCTGAAGGCCGGCGGGGAGTATTTCGAGACCGAAGCGCGGCTGGCCGTCGTCCGCGCCATCGACGACGGCGCCAACACCCTCCGCGCCCTGCTGACCGAAGCCGCCGCCAGCGCCGACGAGAACCGGCTGTCGGTCATCGAGGCGCAGACCCGCATCCTCCTGGCCACCCTCGGCGCCAACGCCGGACGCCTGCCCGAGCCGTCGCGCGAGGCGATGGCGGAGCCCCTGAAGGCCATCGAAACGCTCTCGGTCGACGCGGAGGGGCTGATCCCGACCCGGCTGGCCGAACTGGAAATCCTGAAAGGGCAGCGCGACCTGCTGACCGCCAACCTGACCCTGTCCGAAACGCTGTCCATGACGGTGCGGAACCTCGTCCACACGCAGGAGGAGGCCATCGCCACCGCCGCCGAGGAGAGCGAGAAGGCCCTGTTCAACGGCACGGTCCTTCAGATCGGGGTCGGCGCGGTCAGCCTGCTTCTGTCGGCGCTGGTGGTCCTGGTCTTCGTGCGCCGGATGGTGGTGCGCCGCCTGCTCGCCCTCCAGGGCGGGATGGAGCGGATCGCCGCCGGCGATCTGGACGTGACGGTTGCTTCGGGAGGCCGCGACGAGATCACCGCCATGGCCCGCACGGTGGAGGTCTTCCGCGAGAACGCCGCCGCCAAGCGCCGGCTGGAGGCCGAACAGATCGAATCCGCGCGCCGCGCCGAGGAGGACCGCAAGCGCTCCCTGGAGGAGATCGCCAGCAGCTTCGAGGGGGCGGTGGGCACCGTGGTCAGCCGTTTCGTGACGGAATCCACGGCGATGGAGGAGAGCGCCCGCAGCATGTCGGCCACGGCGGAGGAGACCAACCGCCTCGCCACCAGCGTCGCCGCCGCGACCGAGCAGACCTCGGCCAACGTGGAGACGGTCGCCGCCGCATCGGAGCAGCTCACCAGCTCCATCGAGGAGATCACCCGCCAGATCTCCGAATCCACCACCATCGTCCGCGAGGCGATGGAACTGGCCGAGCGCGCCAACGGGCAGATCGGCGGGCTGGCGGACTCCGTGCAGAACATCGGGCGCGTGGTCGATCTCATCAACGACATCGCCAGCCAGACCAACCTGCTGGCGCTGAACGCCACCATCGAGGCCGCCCGCGCCGGAGAGGCCGGCAAGGGCTTCGCCGTCGTCGCCAACGAGGTGAAGGCCCTGGCCGCCCAGACCGCCCGCGCCACCGGCGAGATCGCCGCCCAGGCCGCCGGCATCCAGAGCGCGACCAGCGAGGCCGTGCAGGAAATCCAGGCTGTCGTCCAGGTGGTCACCCGCGTCGGCACCATCGGCGCCACCGTCGCCGCGGCGGTGGAGGAGCAGAGCGCCGCGACCAAGGAGATCGCCCGCAACGTCCATCAGGCGGCGCTGGGCACCACCGAGGTGACGCAGACCATCGCCGGGGTCAACGCCGCCGCCGACCGCAGCGGCACCGCCGCCCGCACGCTCCTCGACAAGGCCCACGACCTCGCCGACGGCGCCAACGCGCTGAACCGCGAGCTGTCCGGCTTCCTCCAGCGCGTCCGCGCGAGCTGATGAAGACGCCCTTCCCCGGGTATTCCGGGGAAGGGCGCCTCCCTTTTACTCCGAAATCACGATCTGGCGTTCGCGCCCGCCCTTGCCGACGATCTTCAGCACGCGGCGGCCGCGCTCGTCGCGGCTGGATTCGTCCAGCACGACCCGCCCCAGCGCGGCGAGCAGATGCAGAAGCTCTCCGTTCGAGGCCACGCCGAAGCCCTGGCGCAGGTCCGCCAGCATGGTCTCCGTCTCATCGCGCTTCGTCACGGGCATGGCCTCCGGCTGTGGTTGCGGGCATCAGCCTGCCGCAGGACGGGCGCCGCTGTCGAGTGGCCTGGACGCGAAAGACGACGGTATGACAGGCGGCTTGCCAGCGCGGCCCTCGGCCACTACGGTCACTGCCCATATCGTCGCCCCCGCGCCCCCGGCGCCGGAGGACCAGTCAGGAGAGGCAGCATGGCAAAGACAGGCAACGGACGGAGCAAGCCGGCGTCCGGTACGTTCGCGGGCACGCCGGCGGACCGCCTGGTCCGCTATTGGCGCAACAGCGACCGGCGCTTCGACGAGTTGCTCGACGAGACGCTGGACGCGGGCCGCCAGGCGGTGCTGGAGGCGGCGCTGAACAAGCTGCACGAGGAAGAGCAGCCGGAATTCCTGGACGAGGTGGAGACCATCGCCGAATCCGTCCGCCGCACCGACTCCCAGGGTGACGACATGATCGCCACCCTCTTCTGGCTGGCGGTGGAGGTGTCCGGCGACCTGTCGCAGCCGCCCGCGGCGAAGGCCATCGAAGAGGCGCTGGACTCCACCGGCCTGCTGGAGACCGCCGCCGACACGCGCCTGCTGCCGGTCTGGCTGGACCCGGAAGCGCTGGTCTATCTGGAGGCCGCCGACCGGCGCACCCTGCTGCTGCGCATGCTGGAGTCGACCGAGGAGGCCCTGCGCTTCGTCCGGGACGGCGACCTGCTGGCCGATCCGGCGGACGCGGGCACCCGACTGGTCGGCGTCGTCGGGCTGATCGAGGAGGAGGCGGAAGCCGTCGAGACCGCCGCCGAGGAGGCCGTTCCCGATTTCCTGGGGCTGGCCCGCATCGGCGAGGACGGGGAGCCGGAACTCGATCCCGCGGAGGAAACCCGAATCCGCGAGGCGCTGACCCGCTTCACGGCGGCCATCCAGGGCGCCGACCCGCGCGTCCAGCGCTGCGAACCGGCGGGCGGGTTGAACGACCTGCTGGACCTGATCGCCGAGGCGGATTGGACGGACGGCGGCGAGTTGGCGGAACTCGCCTCCTTCATCGACGTGGCGAGCGACGAGACGGCGGACGCCGTGGTCGACGCGGCGGTGACCAGCACCGCGCACGGCCTGTTCGTCCGCGCCTTCGGCGCCGACGGAAATCTGCTGGACGAGCGGGCCTTCGCCCTTCAGGGCGATCAGGCCGCCCAGGCCGTCGCCCTGCTCCAGCAGCGCTGCCGGACCGTCACGAAAGAGTAGGAAGGGCGGCGCGAGCGGCATCTTGCCGCCGGTCGCCCCTTCGCCACCCTGTTGTTCGGCGCGGAAATCGGGTACACCCCTATTCACGAGCCGGTATTCACGAGCCGGTTTCCTGTCCCCACCCCAGTCTTGGAGCTTCTTCGATGCGCGACCAGTCACTCTCCATCGCCGAGGCGGCGGCCTGGCTGAAGTGCTCGGAAGCCGAGGTGGAGGAGCTTGTGCAGGCCGGCCGGCTGCGCGCCGACCGGATGGAGCCGACGATCGACCGGATCTCGCTCAACACGGTCATCGTCCTGGCGGAAAGCCTGCCGGTCGAACGCCGCATCTTCGAGGTGCGGGAGGCCGCCGGGCGGATCGAATCCTCCGAATCCCGCGGCCACTACCCGTCCCGCTCCTCCGGTGGGATGGACCAGCGGCCTCCGGTGGTCGTGGAACGCCGCCCGTCGCGGACTTTCACTCCCCGTTAACGGCACACCCCGTCAAGGGCGCCGCCGGGCGGGCAACCCGGCGGCAAAGGTTCTACACCAGTTCGACGCGCAGGGCGGTCGGCCCGCCGTCGCCCGACACGGCGACGAAGCGCACGTCTTCGCCGTCCGCAACCACCTCCAGCCCCGACTGGCGCAGGATGGCGCGGTCGAAATAGACGCCGATGCCCGTCTCGTCGTCCCACGGGTCGATCAGGCCCGACTGGCTGTCCAGATTGTACCAGCGCACGGTGCCGTAGATCATTTCACCGGAGGCCACCGGCATCAGGGCCGGAGCCGACCGCTCCGCGCGCCGCGGCTTGGGCTCGCGGGCCGGGCCGGGGGCCTGGACCGGGCGGACGGCCTGGGGATCGCCCACTTCGGTCTGGCGCTGCCGACGCTGCTTCGGCGCACGGGCCGCCTTGACCTCCGCCGGGTCGGCGGGGGTGATGGAATGGATGGCCACGACCTGCGGCCCCTTCGGGGTCTCGGCAATGTCGCAGACCAGGCCGGTGCCCTCGGTCAGCGACACCTCGCCCAGCGAGGCGAGAACCCGGGAATGCAGAAACGCCTCACCGCTTCCGTCGGCGAAGCGGACGAAGCCGAAGCCCTTGTCGGCCTTGTACCATTTGACGACCGCCGTAACCTGCTGCTTTTGCTCTTCGCTCACTCTGGACACTCGATGGATGGAGGACAACCGGTCCAACAGTGACCGGATTCGACGTTCCGCGCAATGCGGCATCCATTCGCCGGCCCCGCAATCGCATTTCTGTTTCCCCCCGTCTCTCCGGGAAGGGCGCCGCCGCCAGACGGCCCTCATGGAAAAGAGCGGAAAATTTTAAGTAAACGCCCGAAAACGCTCTTTAAATCCACTTTAAAAACGCCCCTGTACTCTCCCTTTCAAAGTCCATCGCGGAGAATCCCGTGGCTTGCCTTCGGTCCAACCGACTTGAGATGAGGATCTCCCGATGAGCCTGTTCAGCGCCATGCGGTCCGGTGTGAGCGGCATGTCCGCGCAAAGCTCGCGGATGGCCGCCATTTCGGACAACATCAGCAATTCCGCCACCATCGGCTACAAGCGCGCGGCGGTGGACTTCTCGACGCTGATGACCTCCTCCGGCTCGACGACGAACTATTCCGCCGGGGGCGTGCGCTCGAACGTGCATTATCAGGTGCTGAAGGACGGGACCATCCAGGGCACCCAGTCCGCCACCGACATGGCCATCGAGGGGCGCGGCTTCTTCGTCGTCGCCGACAACGCGGGCAGCGGCGGAACCACGCCCGGCTACGCGCTGACCCGCGCCGGCAGCTTCCTGCCCGACGACCAGGGCTTTCTGCGCAACAGCGCCGGCCAGTATCTCCAGGCGTGGAAGCTGGGTCCCGACGGCAGCCTGCCCGCGGTGAACCGCAGCAGCTTCGACGGGCTGAGCGCCGTCTCCATCGCCGGGCTGGCATATGGCGGCAGCAAGACGTCCCAGATGAGCTTCTCCGGCAATCTTCCGGCCCAGGCCACCCCCGGCACCAGCTTCGACACCTCGACCAGCCTCTATGACGGGCTCGGCAACCCGCTCGACGTCACGATGACCTGGACGAAGACGGCCAACCCGAACGAATGGACGCTGTCGGTCACGCCGCCCAACGGCTACACCGCCGCCCTGTCCACCAACACCGTCACCTTCGACACCACGGGCGCCAACGCCGGCCTGCCGTCGGGCGCGCTGCCCCAGGTCACGCTGACCTCCCCGGCCAACCCGACGCCGGACACCGTCGCCGTGTCCATCGGCAACCTGACGCAGCTCAACGGCGATTACGTGCCGCAATTCATGGGCGACGGCGCCCGCGCGGGCCGGGTCAGCACGGTGGACATCGACAAGGCGGGCACGCTGTGGGCCGTCTACGACAACGGCGCGCGCCAGCCGCTCTATCAGGTGCCGGTCGCCGACGTGGTGAACCCCGGCGGGCTGGTCCCGCAGGGCGGCAACACCTACACGCTGGGCATCGACGCCGGCACGATGACGCTGAGCAACGGCAACAGCGGCACCGCGGGCTCGGTCGCCGGCTACGCGCTGGAGCAGTCGAACGTGGACATCGCGGAGGAGCTGGTGTCGCTGATCGAGACGCAGCGCGCCTATTCCTCCAACGCCACGCTGGTGCGCACCGCCGACGAGATGGTGGACGAGACCACCCGCCTGAAGCGCTGACGGACGGGAAAGGGGATAGCCCGCCATGAGCCTCCAACTGGCCCTCAGCGCCGCCCTGTCCGGGCTGCGCGCGACCCAGCAGCAAGCCGCGCTGGTGTCGCACAACATCACCAACGCCACCACCGCGGGCTTCGTCCGCAAGGATCTGGCCGTCTCCACCGCGATCAGCGGCGGGCGCGGCCAGGGCGTGCGCGTGGACGGCGTGCTGCGCAGCGTGGACGAGTTCCTGATCCGCGACGCCCGGTTCGAGCAGAGCCGCTACACCGCGCAGGAAACCCGCGCCTCCGCGCTGGCCGATTACGCCACGGCGCTGGGCCAGCCGCAGGACGAGCGGTCCGTCTCCACCGCGCTGGCGAAGCTCCAGCAGTCCTTCAGCCAGCTCCGCAACCAGTCGGACAACGAGGCGGCGCGCTCCGCCGTCGTGGATTCCGCGGAATCGCTGGTGCGCCGCCTGCACGACACGGCATCCGCCGCCGTCACCGTGCGGAACGACGCCAAGGCGCGGCTCCAGTCCTCGGTCGACGAGGTGAACCGCGCTCTGGTCCGCATCGGGGAGCTGAACGGCTCCATCGCCTCCCAGAAGGCCAGGGGCGCCGAAACCGGCGATCTGATGGACGAGCGCGACCGGCTGCTCGACCGGGTGTCGGAGGAGATCGGCATCCGCACCCACACCCGCGAAAGCGGGGAGGTGGTGGTGATGACCCGCAACGGCCAGACGCTGCTCGACCGCGAACTGCCAGCGGGCGCCCAGCCGCTTCAACTGGTGGGGGGCGATCTGGTGGCCGGCGGGAAGGTCCTGTCCGCCAACCCGGACCAGGACATCCAGAGCGGGCGCATCATGGGCTACGTCCAGACAGTCCATCAGGACATGCCGCGGGCGCTTGCCCAGTTGGACGAGCTGGCGGCGGGCATCGTCCGGCAGTTCCAGGATGCGGAAGGCGGCCCCGGCACGATCGGCCTGTTCACCGATTCCGGCGCCACCTTCAGCACGGTGGAAGGGCTGGCCTCGCGCATCGCCGTCAACGGCGCCGTGCGGGGCAATCCCTGGATGGTGCAGAGCGGCGTGCAGGCGGGCGCGCCCCTGGCGCCGGGCGACACCACGCAGATCGACCGCTTCCTGAACGCCTTCTCCACGGCCCGCAGCTTCGGCGGCCCCGACCTGCCGGCCTCGGCCACGCTGGGCGACTACGCCACCGGCATGGTGTCCACCCAGCAGGGCTACCGCACCACCGCCGAGTCCGAGATGAAGACCCGCAAGATCGGCGCCGACGCGCTGCAATCGGCGCGGCTCAACCGCGATGGCGTGAATGTGGACGACGAAATGCAGAAGCTGCTGCTGATCGAGCAGAGCTACGGCGCCAGCGCCCAGGTGCTCCAGGCCGCCGGGCGGATGCTCGACACGCTGCTCCAGATCCGGAACTGACGCCATGCTCTACAACGCCGTCTCCACCCTCGGCCTCAGCAAACGCCTCCAGACCGCCAACACCGAGCTTCAGCTCGAACGGCTGCGCAACAACGACGAGATCGCCAGCGGCAAGCATTTCGACGTCGCCAAGGCGCTGGGCGCACGCACGGGCCAGGCCATCGCGCTGCGCAACCTGTATGACGAGACCGACCAGGCCCTGAAATCCACCGCCCTGCTGCAAGGCCGGCTGGGCACCATGGACAGCGCTCTGACCAACATCCTGTCCGCCGGGCAGGACGTTCTGGCCGCCGCCTCGGTCGGGCTGGGCCAGCCCTCGCCCACCGGCAGCTCGCTCCAGGTGCGGGCGCGCGCCATGCTGGAGCAGGTGGTGGGGATGCTGAACGCCTCCTCCGGCAACGGCTACCTGTTCGGCGGGGTGGAGGTGAAGGCCGCCCCCATGCGCGCCGTGCAGGGTGACGACTCCGGCCTGCCCTCCCCCATCCAGATCGTGCAGGACGCCATCGCGGCGGCCACCGGGGGCACCTCGTCGCCGCAGACTCCGGCCGAGACCGCCGCCGCCGTGGCGGCTCTGGACGACCTGTTCGCCGCACCGTCGGCCTCGCCGCTCGGCTTCGAGGGCGGGTTCTATCTGGGGGCGCCCTCGACCGCGCCGCGCCTCAGCGCCCGCCCCGACCGCACGACCGAGATCCCCTACGGCATCCAGGCCAACGACCCGGCCATGCGGGACCTGCTCCAGGGCCTCTACATGCTGGCCAGCCTGGACACCAGCCAACTGCCGCTGGACGCCTACAAGCCCTACATGGAGGCGGCGGTCGCCAAGGTGTCGGGCGGCATCGAGGGGGTGCGCGACGCCACCGCGCAGTTGGGCATCCACCGCGCGCAGCTCGACGACATCGCGGCGATGCACACCACGCAGCTCCGCATCCTCAACGACCAGCTCGACGCGATGGAAAGTGTCGATCCGGCGGAGGCCAGCCTGCGCATGAACCAGCTCGAAGTGCAGATCGAGGCGACCGCGGCGGCCACCGCCCGCATCGCCCGGATGAGCCTCACCAATTACCTGTAGGAAGCTCCCTTCCCACGGGACGATGAAAGACGGTCTGATGACGCACGGCCCGATCCGCCGCACCTTCCGCGCCTTGGCGCTGGCCATGGCCTGCCTGCTGGCCGCCGCCGCCGTGGCGGAGGAGGGGCTGGCCCAGACGCGGGTGAAGGACCTCGTCACCTTCGACGGGGTGCGCCGCAACCAGCTCATCGGCTACGGACTCGTGGTCGGGCTGAACGGCTCGGGCGACCGGCTCATCAACACGCCCTTCACCGAGCAGAGCCTGAAGGGCATGCTGGAACGGTTGGGCATCAACACCCGCGACGAGGTGCTGCGCACCCGCAACGCCGCGGCGGTGATGGTCACGGCCTCGCTGCCGCCCTTCGCCCGCCAGGGCACGACCATCGACATCACCGTGTCGGCCCTGGGCGACGCCACCAGCCTGCTGGGCGGCACGCTGCTGGTCACGCCGCTGCTGGGCGCCGACGGGCAGGCCTACGCGGTGGCGCAGGGGTCGCTGTCGGTCAGCGGCTTTTCCGCGGGCGGGGTGGCCGCCAACGTCACCAAGGGCGTGCCGACCAGCGCCCGCATCGCCAACGGCGCCATCGTGGAGCGGGAGCTGAAATTCGCGCTGGACGAGACGACCGGCGTGCGCATGGCGCTGCGCAACCCGGACTTCACCACCGCCAACCGCATCGCCGACGCGGTGGCCGCGCGGCTGGGAAGCAACGCCGTTCATGTGCTGGACTCGACCACCGTCGATGTGCGCATCCCGCCCCGCTACACCGGCGCGGTCGCCCGGCTGATCGGCGACATCGAGCAGCTCACCGTGCGCCCGGACGGCATCGCGCGGGTGGTGGTGGACGAGCGCAGCGGCACCGTGGTCATCGGCGACGACGTGCGCATCAGCCGCGTCGCCATCACCCAGGGCAACCTGACCGTCCGCGTGGTGGAGACGCCCCAGGTGTCGCAGCCGCAGCCCTTCTCCGACGGGCAGACCGTGGTGGTGCCGCGCACCGACGTGCAGGTGCAGGAGGGCAACGGGCGGCAGTTCGTGACCATCGGCGGCAACGTCAGCCTGCAACAGCTCGTCAACGGGCTGAACGCGCTGGGCGTCGGGCCGCGCGACATGGTCGCCATCCTCCAGGCGATCAAGGCGGCGGGCGCCCTGCACGCCGATCTGGAAATCATCTGACAACTCGGGCTGGACGACGACGCGATGGACATCTCCCCCCTTTCCACGACCGCCCCCGCCGCGAAACCCGCCGCCCCGGACCTCGCCGCCGCCGAGAAGGCCGGTCAGGAGTTCGAGGCGCTGATGGTCGGGCAGATGCTGGAATCCATGTTCGCCGGGGTGGAAACCGGCAACGCCTTCGGCGGCGGCGAGGGCGAGCGGACGTGGCGGAGCTTCATGCTCCAGGAATACGGCAAGGCCATCGCGGAGGCCGGCACGCTGGGCATCGGCCGCATGGTCCAGGCCGACGTCGCCCGCCTCTACGGCCAAAGCGCGGAAGGAACCGAAGGATGAGCCGCCGTTTCAAGGACCTGATCCGCGAATTCGCCCCCGACGCCAAGCCGGTCGAGGAAGCCGCCGCCATCGCCGCGCCGGAACCGGAAATCCCCGCGCTGGCCGACGGACCGACCGCCGTCGTCATGACGGAGTTCCTCGACACGGTGGCGGAGCTGAGCGCCCTTCTGGACGAGGAGACGGCGGCGCTCGCCGCTGGCGAGTTGGAGGGGTTGGAGGGCTTCGCCCGGCGCAAGCAGGCCATGGCCGACCGCCTGAACGGCATCATGGCCCAGGCGCAATCGGGCACCTTACGGCTGAACGACGACCTGCGCGCGATGATCCTGGAGCGGGTGGAGCGGCTGGACCGCGCCATCAACGAGAACGCGGCGGGGCTGGTCGCCATGCGCAAGGCCGTGCTGTCGATCAACCGCAGCCTTCTGGTCGCGCTGGAGAAGGCGGCCAGCGACGGCCTCTACGCCCCCTCCGGCCACGCCGTGCGCCCGGTCGAGCTGTCGGCGTCGGGCCTGAACGCGGAGCTTTAGGGCGGCCGACGCAACGTTCCCTCTCCCGCCCCGGGAGAGGGTGGCGCCGAAGGCGCCGGGTGAGGGTAGTCCAAGGATCATGGCGCTGATCCTCGGCGGTACCCTCACCCTTCCCACGCTTCGCGTGGGCCCCTCCCCTCTCCCGGGGCGGGAGAGGGGATTGAAAGGCCATGGCTACGGAGGGTTCCGCCGCCGGACGCGGGCCGCTATAGTCCGCCATCCCGCTTGGCCGCATCCTCCCGAGGCTCCCGCATGCCCGCAACCGACAGCGCCGGACGCCCGTCGCTCGCCGTCTTCACCCATGGCGAACTGATCGGCGACGCGCTCATCAAGATTCCCTTCGTGCGCGCCCTGCGGGGGCTGTTCCCGGACCACCGGATCGTCTGGATCACCACCGAAGGAACCCATCTGGCGACCACCCTGCGCCCGATGATGGACGGGCTGATCGACGAGTTCCGCGCCGACACCGGCATCGGGCGCAGCCCGCTCGGCCTGCTGAAGCCCATGCCCATCAAGGAGCGCTTCTCTCTGGTGCTGGACACCCAGGCGCTGCCCTGGCGGACGCTGCTGGCGCGGCGGTTGAAGCACGACCTGTTCGTCTCGGCCTGCGCCGGCTACCGCCTGTCGGACCGCCGCCCGCCGCCCGGCTACAAGGAGCCGCGGCATGTGCTGGACCGTCTGTTCGACCTGCTGGAGGTGGCCGGCGGACGCCGCCCCCCGCTGGACATGGCCGTCCCCATTCCGGCGGAGGCGGAGGCCGAGGCGCGCGCGCTTCTGCCGGACGGGCCGGTCTACGTCGCGCTGGCGCCGGGGGCGGGCAAGCGGGTGAAATGCTGGCCGCTGGACCGCTTCGCGGAACTGGCCCGCGCGCAGGTGGACAACGGGCGGGTGCCGGTCTTCATCCTCGGCCCGGCGGAGCTGGACTGGCTGCCGGACCTGCGCGCCGCCGTGCCGCAGGCGCGGTTCCCCCTCCAGGACACCGACCTGGACGAGCCCCGCTACTCCCCGGTGCGCACCATCGCGCTGACGCGGCGCTGCGCGGCGGCGGTCGCCAACGACAGCGGGACCAGCCATCTGTTCGGTCTTGCCGACGTGCCTCTGCTGACCCTCTACGGCCCGACCATCGCGGAGAAGCTGCGCCCCAAGGTGACGCGCGGCGCCGTGCTGACGGCCTCCGCCTTTGGCGGGCGCGAGATGGAGCGCATCCCCGCCGACGCCGCGATCCGGGAGGTCGAGGCGCTGATCCGTCCGTGACGGTCAGCGCTTCAAGCCTTCAACGCTTGACGGCGGGGGCAATCTCCCCCGCCTCTTCCAACCGCCGCAGGCAGGCGACCAGGGCGCGCTGGAAATTGCGGCCCTCGGAGGGCAGGGTCACGCCCTGGCCGGTCGTCCAGAACTCCACGAAGGCGCAATCGGCCCCGGCGTCGCCGGTCGGCCATTCCACGGCGACGCCCAGCCCGATCTCCGCCGCGCGGCGGCGGCTGTCGGTGACCAGGATCTTCGCTTCCCAATGCATCCCGCCGCCGCCCGCCTCGGCGCGGCGGTGGCTCCACAGGCGCAGGTAGTCGCGGAAGCTTTCGGACGAGCGGTCGTGCTGGACATAGGCGCCGCGGTCCACCACCGCGGGGGCGAGGCGCAGCGCGTAGCGCGCCTGAGCCAGCGCCTGGGTCACCTCGGCCACCAGCCGGTCCATCTCGGCGAAGCTGCGCCGCACATTGTCGGCCAGCGCGGCGGCCAGCGCCTCCCCCTTCGGCGCGCCGGAGGCGGCGCGGTCGGAGCGGTACAACTCGAACAGGTCGTCGCCGTCACTCATCGCCGTATTGCGCCGCGAAAGGTGGAGAGAGACCTTTCGTCTACCGCCAAACCCGTTGAAAAGACATTAAGCCGAATTTTGGCGCATCCTCACGCCCGCTGCGCCGATCCCCCGTTCTTCAGCCGCAGCACATACATCATCACCTCCGCCACCGCCTGATAGTGCTGAAGCGGGATCACCGCATCCACCTCCGACGCGGCGTAGAGGGCGCGGGCCAGCGGCGGATTCTCGATCACCGGCACACCGTTCTCCTCCGCCACCGCGCGGATGCGCAGCGCCACGAGGTCGGCCCCCTTGGCGAGGCAGACCGGCGCCGGCATCTTCGAGCGGTCGTACTCCAGCGCCACCGCGAAGTGGGTCGGGTTGGCGATGACCACCGTGGCGCGCGGCACGTTCGCCATCATGCGGCGCTTCGAGCGGTCGCGCCGGATCTCGCGCAGCCGCGCCTTCAGATGGGGGTCGCCCTCCGTCTGCTTGAACTCGTCCTTCAGCTCCTGGAAGGTCATGCGCAGGCGGCGCCGCCATTCCAGCCGGTTCCACAGCACGTCCACGGCGGCCATCACCACCGTCGCCAGAAGGACGGCCAGAAGCAGCCGCAGGGTCAAATCCCGCAGCAGGTCGGGAAGCGCCGCAACATCCATGCCCACGATCCCCTCCGTCCAATCGATGTAGGGCGCCACGGCGAACCAGACGGCGCAGGCGATGATCGCCAGTTTCACGAGACTCTTCACGAACTCGACCAAAGCCTGCCGCGAGAAGATGCGGCGCCAACCGCTGAGCGGCGACAGGTGCGACAGCTTGGGCCGGATGCGGTCGCTCGCCGCCAGCAGCGGCCCCTGCCCCACCGCCGACACCACCGCCCCGCCGACCAGCAGCCCCAGCACCGGCATCATCGCCACCGCCACCCCGCCGATCAGCCAGCGCAGGCTGTTCATCACGTCGTAGGGACCGCCGTCGAGCCGGATGTCGTTCGGATTCTCGATCAGCGGCAGAAGCACCTCGGCGATGCGGGAGGCGGCGAGCGGCCCGCCCGCCGCGGCGATCAGCCAGGCCGCCGCCATGGTGGCGGCAAGCCCGACGTCGCGGGCGCGGGGGACGTCGCCCTTCTCCATCGCCTCGCGCAGGCGTTTCTCGGTCGGCTCCTCGGTTTTCTGCTCCTGGTCCTGGTCGTCGGACATCGCCGCCTCCTCACCGCCCGCCAAGCCAGCCGGCCATGCCGGCCAAGGCCGCGGTGACCATGGCGCCCGCCGTCACCAGGAAGACCAGCATCCCGCCGCCGACCATCGCCGGTGTCGCGACGAAATAGACGGGCATCGAGGGCATCACGCGGTTCACCAGGGCCAGCGCCATGTTGGCGATCATGCCGAAGACCAGGAAGGGTGCCGCCATCTGCACCCCCAGCCGGAAAGTCCCGCCGACAAGCTGGGCATAGCGCCCCGCCACCATGCCGGGATCGGGCAGCGTCGCCGCCGGCCAGCTTCCGTAGGAGCGCACCAGCGCGTCGATCATCAGGTAATGCAGGTCGAGCGCGAACAGCAGCGCCAGCCCCGAGATCACCAGCGTGCCCGACAGGATCGACCCGCTTTCGAACCCCGCCGCGTCGGTGCCGAAAGGGTTGGCGAGGCCCATCGCCTGCGCGGCGATGTTTCCGGCGACCTGAAGCGACGCCAGGAACAGCTTCGCCCCCAGCCCGAGGAAGGCGCCGGCCACCGTCTCCGCGAAGATCTGCTCTAGCATCACGGCGGCGTCGGGCGGCAGCCGGTCCGGCAGGCCGGGCACCGTCGGGGTCAGCGCCAACGCCACGGGAATCGCGATGCACAGCCGGACGCGCGGCGGCACCGCCAGCTCCCCGAAGCCCGGCAGCAGGCTGACCGCCGCGGCGACGCGCGCGAAGACCAGGAAGGCGCGGTAGACCTCCAGGCTGAGCAGGTCGGCGAGCGTGTCCATCACTGTTCTTTTCCTTCCCGGCCCTTCACACCTGATCGATCGTTTTGACGGACACCTTGCGGTGCAATTCCGCGTGGCTGATGACCGGGGTCATCGGGCTGACCCGCTCCAGCAGGGAGCGCACGAAGGGCCGCACCTCCGCGCCGACCAGCAACGCCGGCCAGACCTGCGGCGTGGCGTGCTTCTGGATGGTGATGCGCAGCGCGGTCAGGAACTCCTGCACCTGGGTCGGCGGCATGGCGAAGCGGCGGTCCTCGCCGTCCGCCACGATGCTCTGCTGGAGCGCCTGCTCCCAGCGTGGGGTGAGGACGATGACCGGAACGAAGCCGTCGGGTGCCGTCAGCGACTGGCAAATCTGCTGGCCCAGCCGCGCCCGCACATGCTCCGTCACCAGCGTGATGTTGCGCGTCCAGTTCACCGCCTCGGCGATGGCCTCGACGATGGCGGGCAGGTTGCGGATCGACACCCGCTCCGCCAGCAGCGCCTGGAGCACGCGCTGCACCACCACCAGCGAGATGCGCGACGGCACCATGTCGGAAATCAGCTTCTGGTACTCCCGCCCCAGCCCGTCCAGCAGCTTCTGCACCGCGGCGAAGGTCAGCAGGGTGGAGAGGTGGTCCTTGATGACCTCGGTCAGATGGGTGGTGATGACGCTTTCCGGGTCCACCACCGTGTAGCCCTTGGCGATGGCCTCCTCGTGGCGGGCCGGGTCGATCCAGCGGGCCTGGAGGTTGAAGGTCGGCTCCCGCGTCGCCTCGCCGGGCAGGTCGGGGGCCGCCCCGCCGGACGGGTCGATGGCGAGGAGTTGCTTGGGCCGCACCTCGCCGCTCGCCACCTCGACGCCCATCACGCTGACGACGTAGCCCTTGGGCGGCAGGAAGCTGCTGTCCTTGATGCGCACCGACGGCAGGATGAAGCCGAACTCCTTGGCGAAGCGCTTGCGCAGCGTCTTCACCTTGCCCGTCAGCGGCCCGTTCTTGTTGAGGATCAGCGGGACGAGGTGGTTGCCGACCTCCACCTTCACCTCGTCCACCTTCAGCATGTCCTCCACCGACTCCTCGGCGGGGGCCGTGGGGGCCTTGCGGCTCTCCTCCAGCCGGGCCAGCGCGGCGCGGCGCATCTTGCCGCGCATCGCGTACCAGCCCGCCGTTCCGAAGCCGCCGCCCAGCAGGACGAAGGGGACGGCGGGCAGGCCCGGCGTCACGCCCAGCGTGCAGAGCAGCCCGCCCGCCACCATCAGCGCCTTGGGATAGCCGCCGAGCTGGGCGAGCACCGCCTGATCGGCGGAGCCGACGTTGCCGCCCTTGGTCACCAGCAGGCCGGCGGCCAGCGACACGACCAGCGCCGGGATCTGCGTCGCCAGACCGTCGCCCACCGTCAGGATGGTGTAGACCGACGCCGCGGATTCGAAGGACATGCCCTGCTGCGCCATGCCGATGGCCATGCCGCCCAGCACGTTGATGGCGGTGATGACCAGTCCGGCCACCGCGTCGCCGCGCACGAACTTCGACGCGCCGTCCATGGCGCCGAAGAAGGTGCTTTCGTCCTCCAGCTCCTTGCGGCGGCGGCGGGCCTCGACGTCGTCGATCATGCCGGCGGACAGGTCGGCGTCGATGGCCATCTGTTTGCCGGGAATGGCATCCAGCGTGAAGCGCGCGCCCACCTCCGCGATGCGGGAAGCGCCCTTGGTGATGACCACGAAGTTGATGACGATCAGGATCGCGAAGATCACCACGCCGATCACGAAGTTGCCGCCCATGATGAACTGGCTGAAGCCCTCGATCACATGGCCTGCGGCGGACGGGCCGGTGTGCCCGTGGCTGAGGATCAGGCGGGTGGACGCGATGTTCAGCGCCAGCCGCAGCACCGTGACGACCAGCAGCACGGTCGGAAAGGACGAGAAATCCAACGGCTTGCCGATCCACAGCGAGACCATCAGGATCAGCACGCTGACCGCCAGAGACAGGGCCAGCCCGAGATCGAGGAACCAGGTCGGCACCGGCAGGAACAGCACGGTCAGCACCAGCACGATGCCCAGGGCGAACAGCACGTCGCGGTTCGCCAGCCCGGCGTCGCCGAGGCTGGTCATCCGGTTCCGGACGGTATCCGTGAAACTCATGCTGGAACTCCCGGGTGCTGCACCGTCGATACGCTAGCGCCCCGCGGTAAAACCGGCTTTTACGTCTGCGCTACTCCGCCGCCGGCAGCAGCGGCTTCACCGCCGCGTTCGCGTAGAGGCTGGACAGGAAGGACAAGCGGCCAAGCTCCGCCCGGCCCCAGGCGGGCAGCGCACCGGGTGCGGCCACCTGCGGACCAGCGGCCAGCGTCTTCAGGTAATCCATGGCGCCCGCCACCCAGCGCCGGTTGCCGCCGACCCGCTCGCGGTAGGCCGCCCCCCGCTCCGACTGGGCGGAGTGGTAGCGGGCGATGGCGGCGTCCAGCGATCCCTGCGCGCGGTGCAGGTCGCCCAGGAACCGCGCGGCGTAGCGGGCGTTGGCGCGCGGATCGAAGGCGGTCTCCAGATCGGGAAAGGCGTCGGGGTGCCATTTCAGGTTCACCTGAAGACAGCCCACGTCGATGGAGCGCGTGCCCCGCGCCTGCGCCGCGCGCACGAAGGCCATGGCCTCCTCCCGCGTCGGGAAGTAATGGGAAGCGCCTTCGGTGTTGACGGTCCAGGGCCAGACGGTGAACAGCCGGTCGGCGGTCATCCGCCCGGCCTCGGTGAAGCCCATGGCGAGCAGCATATGGTCGGTCACCCCCGCCTCGCGCTCCGCCGCCAGGATGGCGTCGATGCAGGCGGCCTCCGGCGGCAGGCTGCGGGCGGGCAGGACGCGCGGCGCGTAGAGGGCGGTGGACCATGTGCCGATCTGCGCCGCGGGCGGCTTCACCTCCGCCGCGACAGCGGTTCCGGCCAGGAGCAGCGCCGCCAATCCGGCCAGCCGGCGCATGTCACCGCACCGCGACGATCAGGCTGCCCAGCCGGTCGGCGTAGGTGGTGAGCGCGCCGTACATGAAGGGCAGCGCCAGCACCGTGGTGACCAGGATGGCGACGATCTTCGGCACGAAGGTCAGCGTCATCTCCTGCACCTGGGTCAGCGCCTGGATCAGCGAGATCGCCACACCCACAAGAACCGCGATGACCAGCGGCGGGGCGGCGATCAGCAGCATCGTCCAGATGCCCGTGCGCAGGACTTCCAGCACGTCGGCTTCGTTCATGGGGGTTCTCCTGGGGAGCCTTTGCCCCCACCCTAACCCTCCCCCGCTGGGCGGGGGAGGGAACTGTCGCCGCTTCGCATAAGGCACCCTCCCCCGCCCAGCGGGGGAGGGCCGGGGTGGGGGCAAGAAGTCCCAACGAAAGCGCTCAAATCGCCATCCGCATGACGTCCTGATACGCCTGCACCATGCGGTCGCGGATCGACACGACCGTCTGCACGGTCATCTCGGCGGCGAGCACGGAGCGCACGACCTCGTGCGTGCCGGCCTTGCCGGCGACGGCGGCGACGGACATGCGCTCGCCCTCGTTCAGCGTCTCCACCGCCTGCGACACCTGACGGTCGAGGAAGGCGCCGAAGCTGCTCTCCGCCGCACCCGCCGTCTCGGCGGACGGCGAAGCCACGGACGCAGGAGGCGTTGCGAGCGACGCGGCGGGCGACGGCTGGGCCAGGGGGGCGCGGTGAAGGCCGTAGGCGGCGGCGGCGCGGCCGATGGGTTCGATCATGCTCTACTCTCCTCAGCCGCGCAGAAGGTCGATCATGCGGCCCATCATGGTGCGCGTCTGCTCGATGACGTTGACGCTCGCCTCGAAGGACCGGCTGGCCTCGCGCATGTCCATCATCTCGATCAGCGGCTGGACGTTCGGGCGCTTGACGTAGCCCTTCTCGTCGGCGGCCGGGTGCGAGGGCTCGTAGACGAGCTGGAAGTCGCTGCGGTCGCGCCCGATCTGCTTCACCTTCACGATCTCCGACCCGGCGGCGCGGTCCATCGCGGTGGCGAAGGAGACGGTCTTGCGGCGGTAGGGATCGCCGCCCGCCGTCATGGCGGTGGAATCGGAATTGGCGATGTTCTCGGCGACCACGCGCAGCCGGGTGCCCTGCGCCTGCAGGCCCGAACTGGCGATGCGCAACGTCGCGGCCAGGGGATCGGTGAGCATGGGAAGGACTCCGAAAATTCGTCAGCCGGCGCGCCACGCGGCGCGCAGGATTTGCAGGTTGCGCTGGAACAGGCCGGCGGTCAGCGCGAAGGCGTCGCGCGTCTCGCTGCCCTTGGTCATCTCCTGCTCCAGCGACACGGCGTTGCCGTCGGGCGTGGTTTCCCACTGTTCGGGCTTGCGCGCCTCCTGCACCGCGCCGGACGGGTTGAAGCCGGTCAGGTGCATGGGCGAGGTGAGGGCGGGCGCCACCGTCTGCGGGCCGTCCATCAGCGCCGCGAAGGGCTTCAGGTCCTTCGGCTGATAGCCGGGCGTGTTGGCGTTGACGACGTTGGCGGCGATCAGCTTCTGCCGCTCCGCCAAGTAATCGAGGCGCGCGCCGGTCAGCCGGAACACCGAAATATTGCTAAAATCCATTCGAACGGCCCTATCGCAAAGCCGGAAAGCAAGGCAAGGCCAAGATGACCCGCCGCGTTTAAAACCGGATTTAAAATCCCCGTGTCAGGATCGGCCCGTTCCGACACGGCGGAGACGTCCCGGCGATGCGTGTGCTTTCCAACCTTCTGTCCGAGATCGAGCGGATGCCGACCCGATCCTGGCGCGGCGAGATCCGCAGCGCCGCCGGCATGACGCTGGAGGTGGAGGGGCTGCGCCGCGTGCTGGCGGTGGGCGACAAATGCTGGGCGGAGACGGCGCGCGGCCAGCGCCTGCTGTGCGAGACCATCGGCTTCCGCCAGGGCCGCACGCTGCTGATGGCCTTCGACACGCTGGACGGCGTGGCGGAGGGATGCGCCGCGGTCACCGACGACACCGCTTTCACGCTGCGCCCCGGCCCCGGCTGGCTGGGCCGCGTGGTCAACGCGCTGGGGGAGCCCATCGACGGGCGCGGCCCCTTGCGCAACGGCCACCACGCCCGCCCGCTGCGCGCCGCCCCGCCGCCGGCCTACGCGCGCCGCCGGGTCGGGGCGAAGATGGACACCGGCGTGCGCGCCATCGACGTCTTCACGCCCATTTGCCGCGGCCAGCGCATGGGCGTCTTCGCGGGGTCCGGAGTCGGCAAATCGACGCTGCTGTCGATGTTCGCGCGCCACGCCGGGGCCGACGCCATCGTGATCGGGTTGGTCGGAGAGCGCGGGCGCGAGGTGCAGGAGTTCATCCAGGACGATCTGGGGGCGGACGGCCTCGCCCGCTCCGTCGTCGTCGTCGCAACCTCGGACGAGCCGCCGCTGATGCGCCGGCAGGCCGCCTATCTCTGCCTGACCGTGGCGGAGGAATTGCGCGACCGTGGTCTGCACGTCCTCTGCCTGATCGACAGCGTGACGCGCTTCGCCATGGCCCAGCGCGAGATCGGGCTGGCCGCCGGGGAGCCGCCGACGACCAAGAGCTACCCGCCCAGCGTCTTTTCCGAGCTGCCCAAGCTGATGGAGCGCGCCGGGCCGGGCCGGGAGGGCCAGGGCGACATCACCGGCATCTTCACCGTCCTGGTGGACGGCGACGACCATGACGAGCCCATCGCCGACGCGGTGCGCGGCATCCTGGACGGCCACGTCGTTCTGGACCGCCGCATCGCCGAGCAGGGGCGCTACCCCGCCGTCAACGTGCTGCGCAGCGTGTCGCGCCTGCTGCCCGGCTGCCACTCGGCGGAGCAGAACGCCCTGCTGCGCCGCGCGCGCGGCCTCGCCGCCACTTACGACGATGTGCGGGAGCTGGTGCGCATCGGCGCCTACAAGCAGGGCACCGACCCGGAGGTGGACGGCGCCGTCGCTCTGAACCCGGCGCTGGAGGAGTTCCTGCGCCAGGGCAAGGACGACGCCACCCCCTCCGCCGACTCCTTCCGCATCCTCGACCGCATCCTCGCCGCCACCACGGGAGCCGCCCCATGACCGACGCCACCGCGCTCGCCGCCCGCGCGCTTTCGCCCACCACCGTTCCGGCGAAGCCGGGTGCCGCGAAAGAGGCGGATCTCAGTTTGGATTTCGGGGACCTGCTGGACGCGGTGAACCCGTTGCAGCACCTGCCGGGGGTGTCGCAAATCTACCGCCACGCCACCGGGGACGGCATCGGCCTGCCGGCGCGGCTGGCCGGCGGCTTCCTGTTCGGCGGCCCCATCGGCCTGCTGGGAAGCGCCGCCATGGCCGCCTTCGAGGCGGTGACCGGCGACGACCCGCTGGGCCACCTCGTCACGCTGGCGGAAGGCGGCACGGAGACGAAGACGGAGCCGCCAGCCGCCACCGCCCCGCCCCTGCCCTTCCTCGCCGGTCCGGCGCGGGAGCCATCGGCGAACCATCGCCCCTCCGCCCCCCCCTCCGCCGCCATGCTGGCGGAAGCGCTCGCGCGCAAGGCGCCGGACGCGGGCGCCACGACGGAAACGCCGTCATCCAAGCCGGAACAGCCCGCCCCGCAAATCCTGGCGAAGCTCTACGAACTGCACGCCACCCAGCCGGCGGACCGCCCCGCCGTCCGCCTCTGACCCGGTTCAGCACAAAGTCTTTGCCAGCGCGTCCATGAACAGCCGCACCTTCGGCGGCACGAAGCGCGCGGACGGGTGGACGCCCCAGACCGCCAGCGGCTCCAGCGCCCCGTCGGACAGGCGGAGCGGGACCAGCGCGCCGCGCGCCACCTCCTCCCGCACGTCCCACTCCGACAGGACGGCGATGCCGAGCCCGGCGAGGCAGATGTCCCGCAACCCCTCGATGGAGTTGGCGGTGAAGCGCCCGCGCACCCGGATGCGCCGCTCCCGCCCGTCGCCCGTGAAGCTCCAGTGCGTGGTTCCGGAGAGGCACAGGCACTCGTGCTCCGCCAGATCCGCGACGGCGGCGGGCGTGCCGCGGGCCGCCAGATAGCCGGGCGTGGCGTGGAGCGCCCGCGGGTTGTCGGCCAGCCGCCGCGCGATCAGCGCGCTGTCCTTCAGATGCGCGATGCGGATGGCGAGGTCGATCCCCTGCCCCACGATGTCCACCACCGTGTCGGTCAGCAGCAGATCGACCGTGACCTGCGGGTTGTCCTTCAGGAAGTCCGCGACCACCGGCACCACCACCTTGCGCCCGAAGGCGGCGGAGGCGGTCAGGCGCAGCAGCCCCGACGCCCCGGCGTTGGACGGGCGGACGCTGGCCCGCGCCGCCGCCTCGTTCTCCAGCATCGCCTGTGCGAAGGGCAGCATCGCCTCCCCCTCCGGCGTCAGGGCGAGGGAGCGGGTCGTCCGCTGCATCAGCCGCGCGCCCATCGCCTCCTCCAGCGCAACCAGCCGCCGGGTCGCCATCAGCGGCGAGATGCCCAGCCGCCGCGCGGCCCCGGCAAGGCTGCCGGCCTGGGCGGCTTCCACCAGAACGGCGAGTCCGGCAAGGTCCATTGCTTCACAATCCGATGCACAGGCCGTTCATTCTGCGGGACTGATGCGGATTTTGAAAGCGCGATAGGGTCCGGTCCAAGATTTCCGCAAGCAGAATACCCCTCTCCCGGGGCGGGAGAGGGGATGTTGGAAAGGACCTCCCTGTCATGAGCATCACCGACACACACGCGCCCACCCAGCCCCTGCTCGGGCGCGGCCTGACCTTCGCCATGGCGACCGCCGCAGGGCTGGCCGTCGCGAACATCTACTACAACCAGCCCATGCTGGGCCTGATCGAGGGCGACCTGCCCGGCCCGCTGACCGGCGTGATCCCGACCGCCACGCAGTTGGGCTACGCCGCCGGCCTGCTCCTGCTGGTGCCGCTGGGCGATCTGGTGGAGCGGCGGCGGCTGATCGTCGGACAGTTCCTGCTGCTGGCCGCGGCCCTGGTCGCGACCGCGCTGGCGCAGGGTCCCGCGCTGCTCGTCGCCGCCTCGCTGCTGCTCGGTGTTTCGGCGACGGTGGCGCAGCAGATCGTTCCCTTCGCCGCGCATCTGGCCTCGCCACAGCGGCGGGGGGCGGCGGTGGGGACCGTCATGTCGGGGGTGCTGACCGGCATCCTGCTCAGCCGCACGCTGGCCGGCTTCGTCGGAACGCACGAGGGCTGGCGCGCCATGTTCTGGCTGGCCGTGCCGCTGGCGCTGGGAGCCGCCGCGCTGATGGCCGTCCTGCTGCCGCGCAGCCATCCCAGCGCCTCCCTGCGCTACCCGGCGCTGATGCGCTCGCTGGTCCATCTGTGGCGGGAGTTTCCGGCCCTGCGGCTGGCCGCCGTCACCCAGGGCCTGCTGTTCGCCGCCTTCACGGCCTTCTGGACGATCCTGGCGCTGCGTCTGGCGGAGCCGCGCTTCGGCCTGGGCGCCGACGCGGCGGGGCTGTTCGGCATCGTCGGCGCGGTCGGCATCCTGGCCGCCCCGGTCGCCGGACGAATCGCCGACCGGAGCGGGCCGCGCCGGGTGATCCTGCTGGGCACGCTGCTGACGCTCGCCTCCTGGCTGCTGTTCGGGCTGTGGACCTCGGTCGCCGGGCTGGTCGCCGGGGTGATCCTGCTCGACTTCGCGGTGCAGGCGGCCCTGGTGTCGAACCAGCACATCGTCTACGCCCTGCGCCCGGAGGCCCGCGCCCGGCTGAACACCCTCTTCATGGGCGGCATGTTCCTGGGCGGCGCGCTGGGGTCGAGCGCCGCGACGCTGGCCTGGAACGCCGGGGGCTGGAGCGCGGTGACGGGTCTGGGCATCGCCGTGGCCGGAGCCGCCGCCGCCCTGCAACTCGCCGCGCGGCGCCGGTAGGGTTTGCCGCGAAAGGTCCGAAGCGCGATTAGTTCGCCTAACGCACAAAAGGGCTTGCCAGGCATTTCGCATCTGGTATACGGTATCTCACATCCCATCGCGCTTCGGAAACGAAGTGCAGGACCAAAGGCGCGGACGTGTTTTTCAAGAAAACGCGGAAACGCCGGAAGGTCAGGGTCCGATACCGGAGCGAGTGCTTCCATGAACGCCACAGTCGATTTCGCACAGCTAGTCATGGCCGCAGGGGACGCCATCGTCGTGTCCAATGCGGAGGGCGCCATTACTCTGTGGAATCCGGCGGCCGAGCGGATGTTCGGCTTTTCGGAGGGCGAAGCGCTGGGGCAGTCGCTCGACATCATCATCCCGGAGCGCCAGCGCCAGCGCCACTGGGACGGCTATGCCAACACCATGCGCACGGGCCAGACGCGCTACGGCAGCGACGTGCTGCGCGTCCCGGCCCTGCACAAGGACGGGCATTCCCTGTCCATCGCCTTCACGGTCGCCCTGCTGACGTCGCCGGACGGCACGGTGACCGGAATCGTCGCCATCATCCGCGACGAAACCAGCCGCTGGGCCGAGGAGCGCAAGCTCCGCCGCCGCCTGTCGGAGCTGGAATCCGCCAGCCAGTAACCCATCCCGCCAGTTTGTCCGTGTTGTTCAGTGCTCAACAACGGCATCGCAATAAGTGAGAGGGAGTAAACGAGCCATGAGCAAGCCGCTCGAAGGGATCAAGATCATCGACTTCACCCACGTTCAGGCCGGCCCCGCCTGCACGCAGCTCCTCGCCTGGTACGGCGCGGACGTCATCAAGGTGGAGCGGCCGGGCGCCGGCGACGTCACCCGCAACCAGCTCCGCGACATTCCCGAAGCGGACGCGCTCTACTTCACGATGCTGAACAGCAACAAGCGCTCCCTGACGCTGGACACCAAGACCCAGGCCGGCAAGGAAGTCCTTGAGAAGCTGATCAAGGAATCCGACGTCCTCGTGGAGAACTTCGCTCCGGGCGCGCTCGACCGCATGGGCTTCAGTTGGGAGCGCATCAACGAGCTGAACCCGGGCATGATCGTCGCCTCCGTGAAGGGCTTCAGCGACGGCCACCATTACGAAGACCTGAAGGTCTACGAGAACGTCGCCCAGTGCGCCGGCGGTGCGGCTTCGACCACCGGCTTCTGGGACGGCCCGCCGACCGTCAGCGCCGCCGCTCTCGGCGACAGCAACACCGGCATGCACCTCGCCATCGGCATCCTGACCGCCCTGATGGGCCGTTCCAAGACCGGCAAGGGCCAGAAGGTCGCCGTGTCGATGCAGGACGCCGTCATCAACCTCTGCCGCGTCAAGCTGCGCGACCAGCAGCGTCTCGACCGCGTCGGCTACCTGGAAGAGTACCCGCAGTACCCGCACGGCGAGTTCTCGGACGTGGTTCCGCGCGGCGGCAACGCCGGCGGCGGCGGCCAGCCGGGCTGGGTCTTGAAGTGCAAGGGCGCGGAGACCGATCCGAACGCCTACATCTACTTCACCATCCAGGGCCACGCCTGGGCGCCGATCTGCAAGGCTGTCGGCAAGCCGGAGTGGATCGACGATCCGGCCTACAACACCGCCCAGGCGCGTCAGGACAAGATCTTCGACATCTTCGCCTACATCGAAGGCTGGCTGGCCGACAAGACGAAGTACGAGGCGGTCGACATCCTGCGCAAGTTCGACATCCCCTGCGCGCCGGTGCTGACCATGAAGGAAATCGCCGAGTGCCCGTCGCTCCGCAAGAGCGGCACCATCGTCGAGGTGGACCACAAGGCGCGCGGCAAGTACCTGACGGTCGGCAGCCCGATCAAGTTCTCCGACATGACCGTCGAAGTGACCGGGTCGCCGCTGCTGGGCGAGCATTCCGACGAGATCCTTGCCAGCCTCGGCTACAGCAAGGAGCAGATCGCCGATCTGCACGCCAGCAAGGTTGTCTGATCGCTTTCCGACAGTCTGAGACGGCACACCTCATGAAGACGGCGCCTCGAAAGGGGCGCCGTTCTTTTTTGTGTGCGTTCTGGATTCTTGGCGGACAACTGGGGCTTCACGGATTGCCTCCGAGAATCCCGGACCTACCTCAGCCACTCCCGCACTTCGCGGATGCGCTGGTTGCCCTCCGGCGTGCGGGCGTAGGCCTTTCCGTACTGGGTCTCGTACTCGCGCACATAGCCCTGGCGCAGCAGGCCGTCCAGCACCGGGCGGACGACCGCCGGCTTCAGGTTGGCGGCCCTGGTGATCGACAGGAACGAGGCCGGCAGAGCCGTCACCTCCGGCCCCGGCGTGGCGCGCAGGGTGTTGAGCGAGGTCCAGTCAACGGTGGTCGGTGAAATCATGGGCTCCCCTCGATGCGGCGCGCTGTTGACTCTCTGACGCTAAGACCTCAACTTCACTTGAGGTCAAGAGGTTCCGAACCCCAGGGGAGGCCCGGCGTTGGCGATTCTCGATCCCGCCCACATCGACAAGGACCTTACCGTGGGTGAGGTCGCGGAACGCTCCGGTGTGGCAGTGTCCACCATCCACTTCTACGAATCAAAGGGGCTGATCGCGAGCTGGCGCAGCAGCGGGAACCAGCGCCGCTTCCCCCGCGACGTGCTCCGGCGCATCGCCGTCATCAAGGTGGCGCAGCGTCTGGGCGTTCCCCTGGCCACCATCGCGGAGGCTCTGAAGACCCTGCCCGACGGCCGCGCGCCGACGGCGGAGGACTGGAAACGCCTGTCCGCCGCTTGGAAGGCGGACCTGGACGAGCGCATCGCCGTGCTCACCAGGCTGCGCGACGGGCTGGAGGGGTGCATCGGCTGCGGCTGCCTGTCGCTCAGCGAATGCCCGCTGCGCAACCCCTGGGACGAGCTGTCGGAGGACGGGGCCGGCCCGCGCCTGCTCGATCCACGCTGATTGCCGTGCTGGTTTGCCGCACCGCAGCATGACCTCCCCCTTCCGCCGCCCTCTCCGGCAACAAAAAGGCCGTGCTGTTTCCAGCACGGCCAGTATCCGAGAGGCTCGCATAAATGCGGAGCAACAACCCGCCCGATACAAAGGGTGATGAACCCTGTGTAAGAACAATGATGCCCGAGTCACCTGCGTGACGCAACAAGAGAATCGCCGCTTTCCACATTGCGGAAACAAAGTATTTGTCAAAAAAAGACCGCGCCGTTGCGGGCGCGGTCAGTTTCTTCAGGGCAGCACTACGTGACAGGAAGGAAAAACCGGGGTAACAGCCGCCTCGACCCAATCCGAAGGATTTGCGGATCGGGGCGGATCGCGCCTCCCGGCCGGCGCGAATTCGAATTCCGTAAGGGTTAAGTCAGAGGCTCAGGTGGGAAAACGCCCGCCGATCTCCGCCGTGACCGCCGCGGCGGTCCGCTTGACCATCTCGCCGAAGGCGACGAGGCGGGCATCGTCCAGGCGCCGGTTGGTGCTGGACAGGGACAGGGCGCCGATGACGCGGGCCTGCTCGTCGTAGATCGCCGCGGCGACGCAATGCAGGCCGCTCACCCGCTCCTCCTGGTCCACGGCGTAGCCGCGGTCGCGGGTCAGGGTCAGCTCCCGGTGCAGCGCCGGCAGCGACGACACGGTGGTCCGGGTGAACTGGCGCATGCCGCGCTGGGTCAGGATGCTCTGCACCCGCGTCTCCGGCATGCCGGCCAGCAGCGCCTTGCCCACGGCGGAGCAGTGCAGCAGGGTGCGGTCGGTGACGGGCAGCGCCGCCTGGGCGACACGCGGACCGCCGACGCGGTGCAGATAGATGGCCTCGCCGTTCTCCTCCACGGCCAGATTGACGACCTCGCTGGTCTCCTCCATCAGGCGGCGCATGCGCGGACGGGCGACGTCCAGCAGGCTGCGCGTCTTCAGGAAGCCGGTGCCGGTCATGTAGGCCTGCACGCCCACCGCCCAGCCGCGCTTGCTCTGGTCGAAGCGGACGTAGCGCTCCTCCTGCAAGGTGGTCAGCAGACGGTGCGCCGTGGACGGCGAGAGCTGCGCCGCCTCGGCCACCGCGGTCAGGCTCATCGGGCTGTCCGACTGGCCGAGGATGGTCATGATGCTCAGTGCCCGCGACAGCGACTGCACCAGATTGCCCTTCGCCGCACGGTCCACGGTGTCCGCGCGGCCTTCGGCCCGCGGGGCCGGGGGTGCCATCATCAGCGCTTGCGTCTTCATGGTCCCATCCCTCTCGATATCGGCTGGCGCTGTTTTCCGCGCCGTTCTTCATTCTCGGGTTTGGCGGCCCCCACCCCGTTGCAGGAACGGGGGCCGCCGGTTGCCTTATGCCGCCGGCTCGATCCGGGCCGCGGCGAACTTGAACTCGGGAATCTTCCCGTAGGGGTCCAGCTTCGGGTTGGTCAGCACGTTGGCCGCCGCCTCGGCGTAGCAGAAAGGCACGAACACCAGCCCGGACGGGACGTTGTAGTCCGACCGCGCCTTCAGCTCGATGGTGCCGCGCCGGGTGGTGACCTTCATGCGGTCGCCGCCCTTGGCGCCCATCCGCCGCAGGTCCGCCGGGCTCATGTAGGCCACCGCCTCCGGCTCCAGATCGTCCAGAACCTGGGCGCGCCGGGTCATCGATCCGGTGTGCCAGTGTTCGAGCTGGCGCCCGGTGGTCAGCACCATCGGGAACTCCGCGTCCGGCTCCTCCGCCGGCGGGATCACGTCGGCGGGGACCAGACGGCCACGTCCGGAGGCCGTGGGGAAGCCGTCGCCGAACACGATCTCCTGGCCCGGATCGTCCGCGGACAGGCTGGGGTAGGTGACCGAACGCTCCCGCTCCAGCCGTTCCCAGGTGATGTTGTCGAGCGACGGCATCGCCCCCTTCATCTCCCGGAACACGTCGCGCGGATGCTCGTAGTTCCAGTCCAGACCCAGGCCGCGCGCCATGGCGTTGACGATCCACAGATCCTGCCGCGCGTCGCCCGGAGGCGGCAGGGCCTGCCGGCCGAGCTGGACCTGACGGTTGGTGTTGGTCACCGTTCCGGTCTTCTCCGGCCAGGCCGAGGCGGGCAGAACCACGTCGGCGTATTTGGCCGTCTCGGTCAGGAACAGGTCCTGCACCACCAGATGGTCGAGCTTGGCGAGCGCGTCGCGGGCATGCTCCACATCCGGGTCGGACATGGCCGGGTTCTCGCCCATCACGTACATGCCGTGCAGCGAGCCGGCATGGATGGCGTCCATGATCTCCACGACCGTCAGGCCGCGCTTGGAGTCCAGCTTGGTGTCCCAGAAGGTCTCGTAGAAGGCGTGGACCTCCGGATCGTCCACCGGACGGTAGTCCGGGAACATCATCGGGATCAGGCCGGCGTCCGAGGCGCCCTGGACGTTGTTCTGGCCGCGCAGCGGGTGCAGGCCGGTGCCGGGGCGTCCGATCTGGCCGGTGACCAGCGACAGGGCGATCAGGCAGCGCACGTTGTCGGTGCCGTGGGTGTGCTGCGACACGCCCATGCCCCAGAAGATGATCGAGCCCTTGGAGGTGGCGTAGAGGCGCGCGACCTCGCGGAGCTGCTCCGCCGGGATGCCGCAGACCGATTCCATGGCCTCCGGGGTGAAGCTGGCGATGTGGGCGCGCAGCTCCTCGAAGTCCTGGGTGTGCTCCGCCACATACTGCGCGTCGTACAGCCCTTCGGTGATGATGACGTTCAGCATGGCGTTCAGCATGGGCACGTCGCGGCCCGGCTTGAACTGCAGCATATGGCTGGCGTGGCGCTTCAGCACCTGGCCGCGCGGGTCCATGATGACCAGCTTGGCGCCGCGCTTGGCCGCGTTCTTGAAGAAGGTCGCGGCGACGGGGTGGTTCTCGGTGGGGTTGGAGCCGATGACGACGATCACCTCGGCGTCCTTGGCCGCCATGAAGGGAGCCGTCACCGCGCCCGACCCGATGCCCTCGATCAGCGCCGCCACCGAGGAGGCGTGGCACAGACGGGTGCAATGGTCGACGTTGTTGGTGCCGAAGCCGACGCGCACCAGCTTCTGGAACAGATAGGCTTCCTCGTTGGAACCCTTGGCCGAGCCGAACCCGGCGAGCGCCGAGCCGCCCCGCTCGTCGCGGATCTTGCGCAGGCCGGCGGTGGCGACCTCCAGGGCCTCCTCCCAGCTCGCCTCGCGGAAGTGGGTCAGCGGGTTCAGCGGGTCGATGTCCACGTCGTGCTTGGACACGCCTTCCTTGCGGATCAGCGGCTTGGTCAGACGGTGCGGGTGGTGGATGTAATCGAAGCCGAAGCGGCCCTTCACGCACAGCCGGTTCTTGTTGGCGGGACCGTCGCGGCCCGTCACCGACAGAAGCTTCTCGTCCTTGATGTTGTAGGTGAGCTGGCAGCCGACGCCGCAATAGGGGCAGACGCTGTCCACCTGACGGTCCGGAGCGGCGGCGAAGACGCCGCTGTTCAGGTCCACCTGGGTCTTCGGCATCAGCGCGCCGGTCGGGCAGGCCTGGACGCACTCGCCGCAGGCGACGCAGGTGCTGTCGCCCATCGGGTCGGCGAAGTCGAAGACGATCGTCTCCTTGTGGCCGCGCAGCGCCATGCCGATCACGTCGTTGACCTGGACCTCGCGGCAGGCGCGGACGCACAGGTTGCACTGGATGCAGGCGTCGAGCTGCACCGCCATGGCCGGGTGGCTGAAGTCGGGCTTCGGCGCGTGCTCACGGGTGGGGAAGCGGCTGTCCGAGACCTCCAGACGGTCGGCCCAGCGCCAGAACTTGCTGTCCGGGTCGTGGGCCTCCTCCCGCTTCGGCTGGTCGGCGACCAGCATCTCGATGACCATCTTGCGGGCGAACTTGGCGTTCTCGCTGGCCGAGCGGACACGCATGCCCGGCGTCGGATGGCGCACGCAGGAGGCCGACATGGCGCGCTCGCCGTCGATCTCGACCATGCAGGCGCGGCAGTTGCCGTCCGCGCGGTAGCCCGGCTCGTCGGCGTAGCAGAGATGCGGGATCTCGGTGCCCAGGCGGTTGGCGACCTGCCAGATCGTCTCGCCGGGGTGGGCTTCGACGAGGTCGTCGTCGAGGTGGAACAGGATGCGGTCGCTCATATCACCGGACCTCCCCGCGCAGATCGTCGCGGAAATGCTTCAGCGCACTTTTCAGTGGGTTCATCGCGGCTTGACCCAGGCCGCAGATCGACGCCGTGCTCATCAGCCGGGCGAGTTCCGTCAGGAGCGGCTCGTCCCACACCGGCTGCTTGATGAGCGCCACCGCCTTCTCCGTTCCGACGCGGCAGGGCGTGCACTGGCCGCAGCTTTCGTCCTCGAAGAAGTCCAGCAGGTTGCGCACGACCTTGCGCATGTCGTCCTTGTCCGACAGCACGACCACCGCGGCGGAGCCGATGAAGCAGCCGTGCTGCTCCAGCGTGCCGAAGTCCAGCGGGATGTCGTCCATGCTGGCGGGCAGGATGCCGCCCGACGCGCCGCCGGGCAGATAGCCCTTGAGCGTGTGGCCGTCGGCCATGCCGCCGCAATACTCGTCGATCAGCTCGCGGATGGTGACGCCGGCGGGGGCCAGCTTCACGCCCGGCTCCTTCACATGGCCGGAGACGGAGTAGCTGCGCAGGCCCTTGCGGCCGTTGCGCCCGTGGCTGCCCCACCACTCCGCGCCCTTCTCAAGGATGTCCCTGATCCAGAACAGCGTCTCGACGTTGTTGATGAGGGTCGGACGGCCGAACAGGCCGACGACCGACGGGAAGGGCGGCTTGTGCCGCGGCAGGCCGCGCTTGCCCTCGATGCTCTCCAGCATCGCGGACTCCTCGCCGCAGATGTAGGCCCCGGCGCCGCGCCGCAGATGGATGCGGGTGTGCCCGGCGAGGCCCGCCTGCTCCACCCGGGCGATCTCAAGCTCCAGCGCTTCGCGGATGTGCGGGTACTCGTCGCGCAGGTAGATGTAGACGTCGGTCGCCTCGACCACCCAGGCGCCGATCAGCATCCCTTCCAGGAAGCGGTGCGGATCGTTCTCCAGATAGTAGCGGTCCTTGAAGGTGCCCGGCTCGCCCTCGTCCCCGTTCACCGCCATCAGGCGGGGGCCGGGCTCGTGGCGGACGAAGCGCCACTTGCGGCCGGTGGGGAAGCCGGCGCCGCCGAGGCCGCGCAGGTTGGCGCCTTCCAGCTTGCCGAGGATGTCGTCCACCGGGACGTTGCCGGCGAGGCAGTCGGACAGCAGGCGGTAACCGCCCTCCGCCTTGTACTGCTCCAGGCTGACATAGGTGGGGAGGTGGGGGTGGGTGTCGCCGTTCTTCACGGCGGTCACCACGCTGTCCACCGTGGCGTTCTCATGCAGGGAGTGGCCGATGGCGACCGCCGGGGCGTTGTGGCAGGCGCCCATGCAGGGGGCGCGCACCACCCGGACGTCCGGCCCCATGTCGGCGGCCTTCAGCTCGTCGAGCAGCTTCTCGCCGCCGGCCATGCAGCAGGACAGGCTGTCGCAGACCCGGACGGTCACGGGCGGAGGGGCTTCCTCCCCGTCCATCACGATGTCGAAGTGGGCGTAGAAGGACGCCACCTCGTACACCTCCACCAGGGCCAGCCGCATCTCGTGGGCCAGCGCCGCGAGATGGCGGGCGTGGAGCCCGTGATGGGTGTCCTGCAACAGGTGCAGATGCTCGATCAGCAGATCCCGCTGCCGGGACCGGTCACCGAGAAGCTCCTGCACTTCCGCCAGGGCCGCCGGATCGACCTGCCGGCCCTTCGGCTGGGGCCGGGTGTTCCGACGCCCCGAACCGGGATGGATGGCGCGCCTTTTGTTGTCGTCTTTGGCGACGATGGCCGTGTCCATGTCCGCCCTCCCCTCTCGTCTTCGGCTTGATTCTTCGTAACGTTGGGATGTCGTGCAGTCGTTTGGAACCGCCCCCCCGTTTTTTCCGAGGGGGCTTTATTCTTATAGTCAGGAAGGCGTTACGTCTTGGGTCCCTTGCGGACGGCGCTGGTGGGGTTGAGGCTGCCGATGTTGCCGCTCTCCGACCCGGCGTCGGGGTCGATGACGGCGTTGATCAGCGTCGGCTTGCCGCTGTCCATCGCCTCGCTGACCGCCCGGTACAGCTCGTCCGGCGTCGTCACGTTGACGCCCACCCCGCCGAAGGCTTCCATCATCCGGTCGTAGCGGGAGTCGGGCACGAACACCATCGGCGACGGGTCCGACCCGCCCGTCGGGTTCACGTCCGTCCCCTTGTAGATGCCGTTGTTGTTGAACACCACGATGCACACCGGCAGCTTGTACCGGCAGATCGTCTCCACCTCCATGCCCGAGAAGCCGAAGGCGCTGTCGCCCTCCACCGCCAGAACCGGCTTGCCCGACTCCACGGCAGCCGCCACCGCGAAGCCCATGCCGATGCCCATCACGCCCCAGGTCCCGACGTCCAGGCGCTTGCGCGGCTGGTGCATGTCGATGATCCCGCGCGCCAGGTCCAGCGTGTTCGCACCCTCGTTCACCAGCAGCGCGTCGGGCCGCTCCTGGATCACCCGGCGCAGCGCGCCCAGCGCCCCGTGGAAGTTCATCGGCGAGGCGTTGCTCATCAGCTTGGGCGCCATCTTGGCGATGTTCGCCTCCTTGCGCGCCGCCACGGCCCCCGTCCACTCCGACGGCGGCGGCGTCCAGCCCTTCGCCATGCCGGCGGTCAGAGCCGACACGCACGACCCGATGTCGCCGACCAGCGGCGCCACGATCGCCACGTTGCTGTCCATCTCGCGCGGCTCGATGTCGATCTGGATGAAGGTCTTCGACCCCGGCTCGCCCCAGGTCTTGCCCTTGCCGTGCGACAGCAGCCAGTTCAGACGCGCGCCGACCAGAAGCACCACGTCGGCGTCCTTCAGCACCATCGAGCGCGCCGCCCCCGCCGACTGCGGGTGGGTGTCGGGCAGCAGCCCCTTGGCCATGCTCATCGGCAGGAACGGGATGCCGCTCGTCTCCACCAGCTCGCGCACCGCCTCGTCGGCCTGCGCGTAGGCGGCGCCCTTGCCGAGGATGATCAGCGGCCGCTTGGCGCCCTTCAGCACCTCCAGCGCGCGCGCCACCGAGTCCGGCGAGGGGAGCTGCGCCGGGGCGGGATCGACCACCTGGACCAGCGAGCGGGCGCCCTCGGCGGCGTCGATCACCTGCGAGAACAGCTTGGCCGGCAGGTCGAGGTAGACGCCGCCCG
>NZ_QOKW01000043.1 GCF_008365375.1 Roseomonas genomospecies 6
GCCGCGCTCGGCACGCCGCGGGCTTGGCGGAAGGCCCCCGTGCGGGCGGCGCTCTCCTCAAGGTCGATGACCGAGCGGACCAGCGTCTCAACCGTGCGCCAGGGGGCATCGGCGGGATCAGTTGAAAACATCCCCGGAAAACAGAGCCCGGCGCACTCCGTTACGCCGGACACATCTATCGCATCAGCCTCATGTTAGCGCCTATGGGAGGGCTGGGGAGGGGGCAAGACGTCGCCCGAACTATTCCACCGACACCGATGCAACCACCGCTCATCAGTCCTGCGTTCGCGGCGGTTTTGGTTAGCTCTTCCTTAACCCGACAGGATCATGGTCCGCCCACCGCAAACAGAGCATGCACGCAGGGCGCCTGACCATGGGCCAGAAGATCATCAAGTTCTCCGACAAGAACGGCTACCGCGACGTCGAACTCGACAGCCTGCCGCGCAACGTGCGCGCCGCCGTCACCGACATGGCGGCCAAGAATCCCGTCGCGGGCATCATCGTCGACCAGACGGGCATGCTGTACCGCATTCACCTGACCGAGCCGGCGAACGTTTATCTGGATGTGCTTTCGGTGGCCTGAACCGCGGCACTCTCCCGGACCGGCCTGGCCGGACATACGGCGGCGCACCCGGTGCGCCGCCGTTTCCATTTCAGCGTGCCTTCATTCCGGCAGGACGCGGGCGGTGCGGTCCAGTGCGGAGCGCGGAACCGTCGAACCGAAGCCGGACAGGATCGCGCGGGCATGGCCGGGCGCCAGACCGGTGATGCGGGCGAGGTCGCCGGCATCCAGCCCTTGCTTCTCGGCGGCGTGGCGGATGCGGGTGATGGCGTCGCGTTTCTCGGTGCGTTCCAAGGCGCTGCTCCGGGTGCGGACGTGGTGGGTCATGGAATCCTCCTGTGCGAGCCGTCGGAGGGGAAAAGCGGTGCTGCGGCGCCTCAGTGTGGGCGGCCTTCCAGGCGGCGCAGCGCGCGGTCGAGCGTGGTTACGGGCAACATGAAGACAGTACCGCCCAAAACCGCCCGAACATCCTCGATGTCCAGGCCGGTGGTCGCGGCGACATCCTGTTCGCCGAGGCCGCGGTCTTCGGCGATCAGCGCGATCCAGCCCGCCAGCGTGCGGGCCTGGGCCATCCGGGCCGGGTCGGTCATCGGATGACGGCGCGCCGCCAAGCCGCGGCCACAGGATTCCGCAGGGTCCGTTGGGGTCAGCATGGGCTCCTCCCAAAGAGCATCGGCCAAATCTTCCGGCTTTCTTTTTCGGGCCATGGTGCGCTTCCTCCGCCCAGCGCACAATCCACCCAACGGCTTAATGCCCTTTGCCCGATGCAACCTGGCAAAAGGTTCTGCGACGAAACGTCCCGATCCCACCGCCCCGATTCTCAGGCCCCGACCCAGCGGCGCGTCGGCCCCGTGTCCACATGGACGAAGTTCCGCTTCGCGTAGCAGCCCGCCCCGCCGTCACCGATGGACAGGGCGCAGCGGTACAGATCCACGGCGCGCCGCCCTTGCAGGCGCAGGTCCACCGCCCGCCCTTCGAGGTGATAGCTGTCCCGCGCCGCGCCCTCCACCTTGCGGTTGGTTTCCCGGGACCGGAAGGCCGACAGCACCTCGAACGGGTGGCGGCTGTCCAACGTCTCCTGCATCTCCGACAGTCGGTTCAGAAGGGCGAGGTCGATGCGGCGGCAGGTGTCGGTGCGATGGTCGCGCAGAACCCAATCGATGCGGGCCAACGCCTCCGCCACCGGACGTCCTTCCGCCCAATAGACACCGTCGAAGCTCTCCCCCGTCAGGCGGTTGTAAAGCCGCAGGGTTCGTTCCGGTGCCGGTTCCCACGCGGCGGCGGTGCGGCTGTTGCAGACGCCCACCGCCACGACGGCCCCAAGGCTCAGGATGCCCCGGCGCGTCAACCCCGCCGCCATGGGCTGGTCTTTCCGGGATGTTTGGGAAGCGGTCTGAAGGGAGTGCGTCTGGAAGCGGCGGGAGGAAGCATTCAGCGAAGACAGAAAAGGCATGGAACCACCGGTGCGTTGCGTTACCGAAGCCAAACAGGGGAAACCGGAAAAAGTCGGCACGCCTGATTGACGTCGCCTGATTGACGTCGGGGATGCGCATCGACGCGCCGGGCATGCCATCGGGGCGGGAAAGGGCCGAGTCCCCTGTCCGGCGGCGGCAAAACCGGCGAAACCGCCATCGGTTCCGCCAGGGCACGTAGCATACGGTAGTTTACGCAACTTCCGACCGGATGGGCCGCCACCGCCTTCGGCTCGGAAACTGCGGCCTTCGGGTAAACAGACCACCCTAACGAACAGAGAAGCGGGCGGACTTCGGGAATAAGCATCGGCATAAAAGCACAGGGCCAATGGACATCAGATTTTTCCAATGAAAGAATGCCGCCAAAACATCGACCACCTCTTTTGAGAAAGATCACGCGATGTCTTTCTCTACTTCCGGGAGATGTCGAGAATGACCGAAGGAACGCCACCCGAGCAGGATCGGGTTTTGGATGATCGTGCCGTCCGGGCGCAGCTTGACCGGATTCTCACCAGCGATCATTTCGACGCATCGGACCGGAACCGCCGATTCTTGCGCTATGTGGTTGAGGAGTGCCTGGAGGGACGGTCGCAGCAGATCAAGGCCTATTGCATCGCCGTCAGCGTCTTCAACCGCGAGCCCAGCTTCGACCCTCAATCCGACCCCATCGTGCGGTTGGAAGCCGGGCGGCTGCGGCGCAGCCTCGAACACTACTATCTGACCGCGGGGCGCAACGACCCGATCCGCATCGTCGTTCCCAAGGGCGGTTACGCCCCCCGTTTCGAGCGGGTGACGGACGACCCGGCGCCCGACCTTGCCGGCCAACCCGTTCCGGGACCGGAAGCGTCACGTCCGACCGCCATCCCGATGCGCGCCGCCGGGTTGGCCGCCGCGGTGCTGATCGCGGTCGGGTTGGCGGGCCTGCTGATCGGGCGGAATCTTGCCACCTTCGAAGACGCGGAAGAGGCGTTGGCGCTCGGTCCCCATCCGGTCGCGACGCCGGGCGGACCGGTGGCGGCCTCGCCCACAGCACTCAACACGTCGATGTCCATCGTCGTCGGCCCCTTCCGCACCACCGGGCAGTCGGCGCAGGACGGTGCCCTGGCCGCCATGCTGGCCGACGAGATCGCCGGGGGCCTTGCCAACCGGACCGACCTTCCGGTGCGGCTCGACCCGCCGCCGGCAGCCCCCCTTCCCCATCACGGACTGCGTCTGGCCGGCAGCCTCCAGGCGCGCGACGCGGCGGTGCGCGTCGTCGTGCATCTGACCGACCTCGCCACGGGCACGGTCCTCTGGTCCACCACCCTGGATCGCCCGGTGGGGCCGGAAGGCATGCCCACGGCCCGTGGGCTGGCCGACGCCATCATCGAGCCGGTTGCCGCTCCGCAAGGCCCCTTGCTGCCCGCTGCCGCCGCGCGCCTGCGCGTCAAGCCCACGGCCGGCCTGTCGCCGCGCGAGTGCGCCTTCCTCGCCGCCGGACGGCATGACATTCCGCCGGCCGAGCGCGCCGGTCTGAGCGGGTGTCTGATGTCCGGAGCCAGCGCGCCGACAGCCAGCGCGGGGGATGCCGCGCGCCTGTGGTCGGCGCTGTCCTTGCTTCAGTCCGATGCCTATCGTGTGGAACGAAACGACGCCGCGTTGAACGATGCCCTGGCGGCTGCCCTGCGCGCCACGGAGCTGGACCCGGCGGCCCTCCGCCCGTTGACGGCTCTGTACACCGCCTATTGCCTGCGCGGGCAGTACGCCCCCTGCTTCGCCGCCGGCCAGCGGGCCTTGCAGGCGTCGCCCGGCGATGCCCGCGTGCTGGGTGAACTCGGCCTTTGGCATGTCGAGGCCGGCCAGTCGGCGAAGGGGCTGGCCCTCCTGGAACAAGCCATGGAGCGCGACCCGTCGCAGCGGGAACGGTTGCTGCCGGTCTACGGCTTCGCGCTTCAGCGGCATGGCCACCCGGACGGCACGAAGCTGGAGTTCGAAGTGACGGCCGCCGCTCCGGCCCAGGCCGCCCTTGCCGTCGCCTTCGTGCAGATGGGCCGCATGGACGACGCCAAAGCCGCCGCCACGCGCGCGCTGGCGGCGGACCCCGATTTCGCCCGCCGCGCCGCGCGGGAGCAGCGCATCCAACCCCTGCCCCCGGCGCTGGACGCGGCCATCCGCAACAGCTATGCCATGGTCGGCTTGGCCGCGCCCGAGAGCGAGAGCGAGAGCGTCACGCGTTAAATCACTTCCCCTGCAGCTCTCATACGACGTCGTATGATGAGATTTCCGACGTCGCTCCGGCGGTCAGCCGGTGCCGGGCTGGACGGAACCCTCGTCATCCTCCGCCCGGCGGCGAAGTTCGTCGGATGTGGTTCCGGCGGGCACGGCGTCCTGGAGCGTCCCGTCACCGGGTGTCTTGGACTTGTCTTCCAGCGGGGAGTCCGCACCTGGACCTTCGATGTTCTGGAAGCCCATCTTCTCCTCGTCGATCGACGGATCGGCGCGGGTATTCCTGATGTCGAGCGGTTCGTCACGCTGGTCGCCGTGACGCTTGTCGGGGCTCATACCGAACCTCCTGTTCCTGTGTGAACTCTGCGGTCTTCGCCTCTCCCAACACAATCCCGGAGCGGCTGTTCCACAAAGCCCACCACCAAGCCCCTTGTCATGCCCCTTGCCATGCCCCCCTTGTCATGCTTGGCCCGGCTGCACACATCACGGCGTCGGAAGCGCGCATAAAGTTGACCCGGATGGTCAGGCTATCCTTGACCGCGCCGCGTCACTTCCGTAGGGACTCGGCCCGGTGGACCGTACCGGACAAAGCCGGTATGACCCCACACCCGATCATTCAGCACCCTGCCCCGGCGCACCCTTGCGCTCCGGCGGCCCGAACGGAGAGCGTCATGCTCAACGCCCCCACGCCCACCGTCGACGTTCCGGCGGCCCGGGACATCTTCTCCTTCCCCCGGCACCGGAGGGAGGTGCCGCGGCCCGCCCCGTTCCTGCCGATGACGCGGGCGGAGATGGACCGGCTGGGCTGGGATAGCTGCGACATCGTGGTGGTGACGGGCGACGCCTATGTGGACCATCCCAGCTTCGGCATGGCGATCATCGGGCGGCTTCTGGAGGCGCAGGGCTTCCGCGTCGGCATCATCGCCCAACCGGACTGGAGCAGCGCGGAGCCGTTCAAGGCTCTGGGCAAGCCGAACCTGTTCTTCGGAGTGACCGGCGGCAACATGGATTCGATGGTGAACCACTACACCTCGGATCGCCGCCTGCGTCACAACGACAGCTACACGCCGAACGACGAGGGCGGGAAGCGGCCCGACCGCGCGGTGATCGTCTACAGCCAGCGCTGCCGCGAAGCCTACAAGGACGTGCCCATCGTGCTGGGCGGCATCGAGGCGTCCCTGCGCCGCATCGCCCAATACGACCATTGGAGCGAGAAGGTCCGCCGCTCCGTCCTGGTGGACTCCAAGGCGGACATCCTGTGCTACGGCAACGCGGAGCGGGCGATCATCGACGTCGCCCACCGCATCGCCGCCGGGGAGAAGGCGCGCGAGATCGACGACATCCGCGGCACCTCCATCGTCCGCAGCCGCGTGCCGGACGGCTGGACCGTCATCGACAGCAGCAGCATCGACGAGCTGACCCCCGCCGCCCCGCGCGCCGCCGGGGCCGACCGCACGGTGGTCCGCCTGCCCTCCTTCGAGCAGGTCAGCGCCGACAAGGTGTTGTACGCCCACGCCTCGCGCGTGCTGCACCAGGAGAGCAACCCCGGCAACGCCCGCGCGCTGGTGCAGCGGCATGGCGACCGCGAGGTCTGGCTGACCACCCCGCCAATCCCGCTGACCACGGAAGAGATGGATGGGGTCTACGGCCTGCCCTACGCCCGCGCCCCGCACCCGGCCTACGGCGACGCGCGCATCCCGGCCTGGGAGATGATCCGCTTCTCGGTGAACATCATGCGCGGCTGCTTCGGCGGCTGCTCCTTCTGCTCCATCACCGAGCATGAGGGGCGCATCATCCAGAGCCGGTCGGAGGGGTCGATCCTCAAGGAGATCGAGGAGATCCGCGACAAGGTGAAGGGATTCACCGGGGTCATTTCCGACATGGGCGGGCCGACCGCGAACATGTACCGCATGGCCTGCAAGGACCCGGAGATCGAGAAGGTCTGCCGCCGCCCGTCCTGCGTCTTCCCGGACATCTGCAAGAACCTGAACACCGACCACAGCGACCTGATCCAGCTCTACCGCAAGGCCCGCGCCATCCCCGGCGTGAAGAAGATCAACATCGCCTCGGGCCTGCGCTACGACCTCGCCGTCCGCAGCCCGGAGTACGTGAAGGAGCTGGTGACCCACCATGTCGGCGGCTACCTGAAGATCGCGCCGGAGCACACCGAACCCGGCCCGCTGTCCAAGATGATGAAGCCGGGCATCGGCACCTACGACCGCTTCAAGGAGATGTTCGAGAAGGCGGCCAAGGCGGCGGGGAAGAAGCTGTACCTGATCCCCTACTTCATCGCCGCCCACCCCGGCACCACGGACGAGGACATGATGAACCTCGCCTTGTGGCTGAAGCGGAACGGGTTCAAGGCCGATCAGGTGCAGACCTACCTGCCCTCCCCCATGGCGCTCGCCACGGCGATGTATCACAGCGACCGCAACCCGCTGCGCCCGATCCGCCGCGAGGGATCGGAGACGGTGTTCTCCGCCAAGGGCTTGAAGCAGCGCCGCCTGCACAAGGCCTTCCTGCGCTACCACGACCCGGAGAACTGGCCGGTGCTGCGCGACGCGCTGAAGGCCATGGGCCGCAGCGACCTGATCGGGCCGGGCGAGCACCAGCTCGTTCCGGCCTGGCAGACGGCGGGGGGCGTGGGCAAGGCGGAGAAGCCGAAGCCGGGCAAGACCTTCTACACCCAGCAGGCAGGCAAGGGCCGGCGCACGCCGGTCAAGGGGGGGAAGCCGAGCGGAAGGGCAAGGTAGCCTTTCACCCCCTCTCCCGGGGCGGAAGAGGAAATCGAGGCTCAGCAGTCGTTGAGCGCCTTGATGCGTTCGATCAGCGCCAGCCCGTCGCGTTCGGCCAGCGCGACCTCGGCGGCGCCGTCGCAGACGCGGCCATTCACATGGACATAATGGTAGCGCACGCGCACGGCGTCCCTGCCGATGGGCTCCGCAGCCAGCAGGCGGACGGGTTCACGCATGTTGCCGTAGAAGCGGTTCATGGACGCGATGTCGTAGGCCCCGCTGCCCCGCTTTTCGGGAATGATGTAGGTGTTGGCCCGCGCGGCGTCCGCCTGCCCCAGGGCATCATAGAAAGCGCGCACCGCCGCGACCCCGTCGGTCGGTTGGGGGCGCGGCGTGGGCGGATGGATTTGGGCCGGGTCAGCGCTCGCGGCGGGCTGCGGGATGGACGCAGGGTTGGCTGCGGGCTGACCCGGCCGGACCACCGTGGCCGCCGGGGACGGCTGCGGCGGAACGGGGGCAGGCGGGGCAGGGGGCTGTTCCACCGCCGGAGAAGGAGCCGGAGAGGGAATAGGCTTCGGCACGAGCCGCAGGGGACCTTCGGTCGCCGTCTGGGCGGTGGCTGCACCGGCCAGCAGACATGCCCCTGTCGCCGCCGCGAGTCTCAGGCGCCTCACACGGTCCGCCATCGTCCTCTCCTGTCGAAAAGCGTCATATCCATAGCAAATCCCCATCTCCCGGAGGATTGTCCGGACCGGTCCTCTGGCTTGCATTCCGGCGGGGCGGGCTCTAGCGTGACCGGCATGACCGATGCACAGACCACCCCGATCCGACGCCTCGCCGCTCCTCACGCCGTTCTTCTGGAACAGCCGAGGCACGGCGTCCCGCAAACCAGCGAGATGCTGTTCGGTGAAACATGTACACCGCTCGACCGGGATGGCGACTGGGTGAAGGTGGAGAACCGCACCGACGGCCATGTCGGCTGGCTTCCCCCCGGCACGGACCTGACGGAGCCGGTCGCTCCGACCCATCGCGTCACCGGACGGACGGTCAACCTGCATCCGGCCCCCACCCACAAGGCGGTGCCGGTGGCGGCGCTGAGCTTCGGCAGTCTGGTGACCGTAGCGGAACAGTCGGAGAGCGGCTGGGTCCGGCTCGACAACGGACTGTGGACCTTCGACAAGCGGCTGGAGCCGGTGGCCGTGCCGCTGGACCGCGTTCCGGTGGAGACGGCGCTGCGCTTCCTGGAGACGCCTTATGTCTGGGGCGGGCGGAGCGCCTTCGGCATCGACTGTTCCGGCCTCGTCCAGGTGGCGCTGGGGGCGGCGGGGATCGTCACCCACCACAGCAGCGGGATGCAGCGCAACGACGACCGGCTGGGGCCGATGGTCTCCACGGACGGGCAGGGGATCGACTACCGCCGCGGCGACATCGTGTTCTTCCCCGGCCACGTCGGCATCATGCTGGACGGCGCCACGCTGCTGCACGCCACCGTCTTCACCATGTCAGTCGTGACCGAACCCCTGGCCGACGTGGCCGCCCGCGCGGAGGGCATCACCGGCGTCCGTCGTCCGGTTCTCTAGCGCCCAGCCGATCAAAAGCAGCGTCGGGCCGTCGCCCGCCGCCACGCCCCGCTCGGCCATGGCGCCCAGCGTCGTGCGGTGGTGGCGTTCGTCGGGGCGGCAGCCGTTCTCCACCGCCAGCACCGGCGTGTCGGAGGACAGCCCGCCCGTGGTCAGGCCGCGCCCGACGCGGCGGGCGGCCTCGCGGCCCATGTAGATCGCCAGCGTGCCCTTGGGGTCGGCCAGCCGCGCCCAGTCCGGCTCGGTCGCGTCGCCTTCGCGCGCGTGGGCGGTGACGAAGGTGACGGCGCGCGACACGCCGCGCTTGGTCAGCGACAGCCCGGCGCTGGACGCGCAGCCAAGCGCGGCGGTGATGCCGGGGATCACCGACACGCTGATTCCGACACGCTCCAGATGCTCGATCTCCTCGCCGGCCCGACCGAAGATCATCGGGTCGCCGCCTTTCAGCCGCACGGTGCGCCGCCCGGTGCGGGCCTGGGCCGCGATCAGGGCGTTGATGGCCTCCTGAGAATGGGAGTGCTTGCCCGACCGCTTGCCGACGCAGATCAACTCCGCCCCCGGCTGCGCCAGCGCGAGGATACCCGGCCCGACAAGATGGTCGTAGAGGATCACCTCGGCCTGCGAAATCGCCCGCGCCGCCGCGACGGTCAACAGGTCGGGGTCCCCCGGCCCGGCGCCGACCAGCGTGACGTGGGGCGTGCGCCCGGACACCTCCGGGATGGCGCGGGCGACCCGGCGAGCCGTGCGCGGGCGCAGCACGGAATCCAGAGCGGCGCGCAAGGCGACGATGAAGTTGAAACGCTTGCCCCCGGACCGGGAGACAAGACCGTCAAGCCACATGGCAGCGCTGGGCATCGGCAAGGATCTCCTTGAGTTCGGGAATGCAGGAGCCGCAGTTGGTCCCGGCCCGCAGGGCCTGTCCGACCTCCTGGACCGTGGTCAGGCGTTGGCTCTGGATGGCGGCGATCAGGCGGTTGACGCCCACGCCGAAGCAGGAACAGACCGTCCGCCCCTCGTCCGCGATGGGAACCGGCGAGCGTCCGGAGAGAAGGGCACGGCGGGCGGGCGCGTCCAGCGCCTCCGCCGACAGCAGGTCCACCAGCCAAGCACGGCTGGGCAGGGCGCCGGAGGTGGACAGGAACAGGCAGGCCTCCAGCCGGTCGTGGGTCACCCAGGCGCGGCGCAGAACGCCGCGGGCCGCGTCGCTGTAATCGACCGTCGCCCCGGCGAAGGCGAAGCCCAGCGCGTCCGGGGCGGGCAGGGCGTCCTCGCCGGCCAGCTCGATCAGGTGGCCGCCGGGGACGGCGCGGCGGGACCAGTAGCCGCCATAGGCGGGCTCCACAGGCTCGCGGGCGATCAGGAAGCCGGTCCAGGCGGCGGGGTAGGGGGTGACCGTCACCGGCATCCGCTTCAGGTCCGGCTGTCCCGACACGGGGTCCACGGCCATGTCGTCCACCAGCCGCCCGACGACGCAGGAGGCGGTGAAGCGGTCGGTCCAGTGCATGGGCAGGAAGGCTTCGCCCGCCCGCTGCGCCTCGGTCACGCGCAGCCGGGCCAGCGCCGTGCCGATGGGGGATGCGATGCGGACCAGGGCGCCGTCCGTCAGGCCGCGCGCCGCCGCGTCCTGTGGGTGGAGGTCGAGGCAGGGTTCCGGCGCGTGGGCGGAGAGGCGCGGCGACAGGCCGGTGCGCGTCATGGTGTGCCACTGGTCGCGCAGGCGGCCGGTGTTCAACATCAGCGAACCCGGCTCGACCGATTCAGGCAGGGGGCGGGGCAGGGGACGGGAGGTGACCGGGACGAAACGCGCCCGCCCGTCGTCGGTGAAGAAGCGTCCGTCGGTGCAGAGACGGCGCGTCGGCCCCTCGCCGACCCGGCGCGGCCAAGGGGCGGGAGCGAGCGTTTCAAATTCAGCGTCGGACAGCCCGGCGAGGCCGCCGATGTCGAAGGCGCGCGTGCCGCCGTTCTCGAAGGCGGAGAGGGCGGCGTGCTCGCGGAAGACGTCGGCGGGCGTCTCGTAGGGAAAGGCATCGACGAAGCCCATCGCGCGGGCGACCTGTGTGACGATCCACCAGTCGGGCCGAGCCTCGCCCGTCAGCGGACGGAAGGCGCGCTGGCGGGAGATGGTCCGGTCGGAGTTGGTGACGGTGCCGTCCTTCTCGCTCCAGCCGGCGGCGGGCAGGCGGATGTGGGCCAGCCGCGCCGTGTCGGTGTCGGCGATGCAGTCGGAGACGATGACCGTCTCGCAGTTTGCCAGCGCGCGGCGGACGCGGGCGGCGTCGGGCATGCTGACCGCCGGATTGGTCGCCATGATCCAGACGGCGCGGACCGTGCCCTGCTCCACCGCGCGGAACAGGTCCACCGCCTTCAGGCCGGGCTTGTCCGCCACGCGCGGCGCGTTCCAGAAGCGGCGCAGCCGGTCCACCGACTCCGGCTCGAACCCCATATGGGCGGCGAGCTGGTTGGCGAGCCCGCCGACCTCGCGACCACCCATGGCGTTGGGCTGGCCGGTGACGGAGAAGGGTCCCATCCCCGGCGCGCCGATCCGACCGGTCAGGAAATGGACGTTCAGGATGGCGTTGACCGTGTCCGTCCCTTGAGAGGACTGGTTCACCCCTTGGGAGTAAATGGTGACGGCGCGGCGGACCGTTGCGAATTCAGCGTAGAAGGCCTCCACCTCGGCCAGCGGCAGACCGCAGCGGGCGGCGACATCGGCGGAGGAGGGCGCGTCTTCGCGGGCGGCCTCCAGTGCCTTCGCCAGACCGGCGGTGTGCTCGGCCACGAAACGCGCGTCGATCAGGCCGTTGTCGGCGAGATGGACGAGCAGCCCGTTGAACAGCAGGGCGTCGGTTCCGGGCCGGATGGGCAGGTGCCGGTCGGCCCCGTCCACCGCGGCGGTGCGGCGCGGGTCGATGGCGACGATGCGGGTGCCGCGCGCCTGCTTGGCCGCCAGAAGCCGCTGATTGAGGATCGGGTGGCACCAGGCGAGGTTGGAGCCGACCAGCACGACCAGATCGGCGTGTTCCAGGTCTTCGTAGGTGACCGGCACCGCGTCCGCCCCAAAGCCGCGCTTGTGGCCCGCCACGCTGGACGCCATGCAGAGGCGCGAGTTGGTGTCGATGTTGGCGGTGCCGAGGAAGCCCTTCGCCAGCTTGTTGACGGCGTAATAGTCCTCGGTCAGCAACTGGCCGGAGACGTAGAAGGCGACGGAGTCCGGGCCGTATTTGGCGATGGTGTCGGACAGGCGGCGGGCGACGGCGGTGATGGCTTCGTCCCAGGCGACGCGCCGCCCGTTCACCTGCGGGTGGAGCAGCCGTTCGCCGAGGCCCAGCGTGTCAGGGAGGTTGGAGCCCTTGGAGCAGAGCTTCCCCCGGTTGGCCGGGTGGTCGGGGTCGCCGGAGACGCTCACGGTGCCGTTGGCGGCGACGGAGGCCAGCACGCCGCAGCCGACGCCGCAGTAGGGGCAGGTGGTGCGGACCATCTCGTTCCCAAATTCCCTCTCCCCTCTGGGGAGAGGGGAGGGTGAGGGGGTTGCGCTTGTGCCGGACGCCGCGCCGCGCGCAACCCCCTCACCCCGACCCTCTCCCCAGGGGGGAGAGGGGGAAGAAGGAAGGGGAGAGGGGCTTTCGGCATCACCCATGGCCGCACCCTCCGCGACCCGGACGGAAGGCCGCCAGCCCGAGCTGCACCGCGCCGTCCACCACCCGCACCGGGCAATGGCCGGCGCAGCCCTCGTCGGGGCCGACCGCTTCGCTGCTGGCGAGGTCGATCACCCAACTGTGCAGCGGGCAGGTCACGCGGGCGCCATGGACGATGCCCTGCGACAGCGGGCCGCCGGCGTGGGGGCAGCGGTCCTCCAGCGCGTAGACCTCGTCCGCCACGGTGCGGAACAGGGCGATGTCGCCGAAGTCGGTCCGCACGACGCGGGACCCCTGGCGGGGAATGTCCTCGACCGAGCCGACGGTGATCCAGGAAATGCTCTGATCCATGTGACGTTACCCCACCTGAGCGAGCGGCGCGAATTCATGACGGTCCACCGACCCGCTGGCCCGCTCGGCCCAGGGATCGTCCTGCGAAAAGCTCTGGGAAAAGAGGAAGCGGGCATTGAGGGCCGCCCGGCCTTCCGGGTCATCGACCAGCCGGCGCTTGATGTACTCCAGCCCGACGCGCTCCAGCCACGGGGCGGTGCGCTCCAGATAGCGGGCCTCCTCGCGGTAGAGCTGCATGTAGGCGCCGGTGTATTCCAGCACCTCCGCCTCGGTTTCCACCTTCACCAGCAGGTCGCAGGCGCGGACATGCATGCCGCCGTTGCCGCCGACGTGCAGCTCGTAGCCGCTGTCCACGCAGACGACGCCGAGATCCTTGATGGTGGCCTCCGCGCAATTGCGGGGGCAGCCGGAGACGGCCAGTTTCACCTTGTGCGGGGTCCAGGTGCCCCAGGTCATCCGCTCCAGCTTCACGCCCAGGCCGGTGCTGTCCTGCGTGCCGAAGCGGCACCATTCCGACCCGACGCAGGTCTTCACGGTGCGCAGCCCCTTGGCGTAGGCGTGGCCGGAGACCATGCCAGCGGCGTTCAGGTCCGCCCACACGGCGGGCAGGTCCTCCTTCTTCACGCCGAACAGGTCGATGCGCTGGCCGCCGGTCACCTTCACCGTGGGGATGGCGAACTTGTCCACCACGTCGGCGATGGCCCGCAGCTCCTTGGCGCTGGTCAGCCCGCCCCACATGCGCGGGACGACGGAGTAGGTGCCGTCCTTCTGGATGTTGGCGTGGACGCGCTCGTTGATGTAGCGGGAGCGGCTGTCGTCCTTGTATTCGCCCGGCCATTCGCAGAGCAGGTAATAGTTCAGCGCCGGGCGGCAATGGTGGCAGCCGTCGGGCGTGCGCCATTCCAGCCGCTGCATCGCGTCGGGGATGGTTTTCAGTTCCAGCGCGGTGATGGCCCGGCGCACCTCGTCGTGGGTGCGGTCGGTGCACTTGCACATCGGCTTGGCCTTCGCCTCGCCCGCATAGCCGTCGCCCAGCGTCAGGGCGAGGAGTTGCTCCACCTGACCGGTGCAGCTTCCGCAGGAGGCCGAGGCTTTGGTATGAGCCCGCACCTCGTCCAGGCTGGACAGGCCCTTCTCGGTGATCGCCTTGACGATGGTGCCCTTGCACACGCCGTTGCAGCCGCAGATCTCCGCACTGTCGGGGAGCGCCGCAACGGCGGCCTTAGGGTTTGCCGCCCCCTCGCCTCCGAAACCCTGACCAAAAATGAGGGTGTCGCGGACCGGCGCCACATCGGTCCCGTCCTTCAGCATCTGGAAGTACCAGCCGCCGTCCTTGGTGTCGCCGTAGAGCACGGCGCCGAGGATGCGGTTCTCCTTGACCACCACGCGCTTGTAGACGCCGCGGGCGGCGTCGCGGAACACGATGTCCTCGCAATCCTTGCCGCCGGTGAAGTCGCCCGCCGAGAAGACGTCGACCCCCGTCACCTTCAGCTTGGTCGAGGTGACGGAGCCGGTGTAGGCGGACGCCAAACCACCGGCCAGCCGGTCGGCGGCGACCTTCGCCATCTCGAACAGCGGGGCGACGAGGCCGTAGGTTTGGCCGCGATGCTCCACGCACTCGCCGACCGACAGGATCGCCGGGTCGGAGGTGGTCATGGCGTCGTCCACCTGGATGCCGCGCCCGCAGGCCAGCCCCGCCGCCTTACCCAGCGCCATGTTGGGGCGGATGCCAACGGCCATGACCACCAGATCGGCGGGGAACTCCTGCCCATTTTTCAGGCGAACCGCGGAAACGCGTTCGTTGCCCACAATTTCAGCAGTGTCCGCGCCGGTCAGCACGGTGATGCCCCGGCGTTCCAGCTCGTGACGCAGCAGCGCCCCGGCGGAGCGGTCGAGCTGCCGTTCCATCAGCGTGTCCATCAGGTGCAGGACCGTAACGTCCATGCCCTTGACCTTCAGCCCGTTGGCAGCCTCCAGCCCCAGCAGGCCGCCGCCGATGACCACGGCGCGCCCGCCCTTCGCCGCCGCCTCCAGCATCGTGTCGACATCGGCGAGGTCACGGAAGCCGACGACGCCGGGCAGGGTGGCGCCGGGCACCGGGATGATGAAGGGGGTGGAGCCGGTGGCGATCAGCAGCCTGTCATAGGGAACGGTCAGGCCGGAGATGGCCGTGACGGTGCGGTTCGCGCGGTCGATCACCTCCACCCGGTCGCCGGTCAACAGCCTGATTCCGTTGGCCTCGTACCAGTCACGCCCGTTCAGCACGATCTGCTCGAAGGTCTTCTCCCCGGCCAGCACGGGGGAGAGCATGATGCGGTTGTAGTTGGGGTGCGGCTCGGCGCCGAAGACGGTGATGTCGTAACGGTCCGGCGCCTTGGCCAGCAGCTCTTCCAGCGTGCGGATGCCGGCCATGCCGTTGCCGACGACGACCAGCCGCTCGCGCGAAGTCGGTGGATTGGTGTGCGTGCTCATGCTGTGTGCCCTCTTGCGAGGCCGCGAGGCCGAAAAGAAAAAGGCGCCCGAAGCCCTGGCGACTCCCGCGGGAGTTCCAGGGTTTCGGACGCCGTTGTCCGGGTGGTTCGCCGTCGAACCGGCCATGGCGCCGTTGCCCTGGCCCTGATCTGCCTGTCCTTCTGGCAAGCCGCATGCCAACACTGGCACCAAGGTATGAAAAAGGGACCGGAATGGCGGATTTCCGCCGTTTGCGAGGCCCCGCCTCCGCTGGCCGGTGGCGGGAGTGTCGGGACTCGGACACAAGCTTTTGTCCTGCTTCGAACAAAAAGCGGTCCGAAAGCCGACAAATTGTGCAATGCGTCACCACCAAGGTACTAGCACAAACAATAGGCAATTCGCGTCAAAGCCGCAGGAACAAAGACCTTCGGTCCTGTTCGGCGGCTCACTCAGCCTTTGGCATGGTCCTTGCGAGAGGAACGGCGGGACGCGCCAACGGCGGTGCGTCCATCCCATACGCCCAAGGTTGGGCCCCTCGGCACCGTCGCTGACCCGGTTCGACAGCCCTTCATGGCTGGAGAGCCCTCAACGGCGCGTCGCCGGTGGGGCGTTGGATCGAGGTCGGGCGTGCCGCGTGGGTCCGGAACGAGAGATGGAGCGACCAACGTGACGCGAGACGTGACCCGAGACGTGATCCGACTTCCCGCCTCCCCCCGCACCGCCCTGCTGTCCGCCGCCGCCACTCTGGCGCTGGCGCTGGGGTCCGCCCAGGCCGCTCCGCTCGATGTGGAGAAGGACCAGCTCAAGCTGGGCTTCATCAAGCTGACCGACATGGCCCCGCTCGCCATCGCCGCGGAGAAGGGCTTCTTCGAGGACGAGGGCCTGTCGGTGACGCTGGAGCCGCAGGCCAACTGGAAGGTGCTGCTCGACCGCGTGATTTCCGGGGAACTGGACGGCGCCCACATGCTGGCCGGTCAGCCGCTGGGCGCCACCATCGGCTTCGGCACCCAGGCCAACGTGGTGACGGCCTTCTCCATGGACCTGAACGGCAACGGCATCACCCTGTCGAACGAGGTGTGGGAGCGGATGAAGCCCAACATCCCCAAGGGGGCGGACGGCAAGCCGCTGCACCCGATCAAGGCCGACGCGCTGAAGCCGGTGATCGCCCAGTACCGGGCGGAGGGCAAGCCCTTCACCATGGGCATGGTCTTCCCCGTCTCCACCCACAATTACGAGCTTCGCTACTGGCTGGCCGCCGGCGGCATCAACCCCGGCTACTACGCGCCCAACGACGTGTCGGGGCAGATCCAGGCGGATGCCCTGCTCTCCGTCACCCCGCCGCCGCAGATGCCGGCGACGCTGGAGGCCGGGACCATCTTCGGCTACAGCGTCGGCGAGCCGTGGAACCAGCAGGCGGTGATGAAGGGCATCGGCGTGCCGGTCATCACCGACACCGAGATCTGGAAGAACAACCCGGAGAAGGTCTTCGGCGTCACCGAGGGCTGGGCCGCCAAGAACCCCAAGACCCATCTGGCGCTGGTCAAGGCGCTGATCCGCGCCGCCATGTGGCTGGACGAGAACGACAATGCCAACCGCGCCGAGGCGGTGAAAATCCTGGCGAAGTCGGAGTATGTGGGCGCCGATGCCAAGGTCATCGCCAACTCCATGACCGGCACCTTCGAGTATGAGAAGGGCGACAAGCGGGCGGTTCCCGACTTCAACGTCTTCTTCCGCTACAACGCCACCTATCCCTTCTATTCCGACGCCGTCTGGTACCTGACGCAGATGCGCCGCTGGGGCCAGATCGCCGAGGCCAAGCCGGATGCCTGGTACGACGAGACCGCCCGCAAAGTCTACAAGCCGGAGATCTACCTGAAGGCCGCGCGGCTTCTGGTGGAGGAGGGCAAGGCCAAGGAGGCCGACTTCCCCTGGGCCAGCGACGGCTACAAGCCGCTGGACAACGGTTTCATCGACGGCATCGCCTACGACGGCCGCAAGCCCAACGACTACCTGACGAAGCTGCCCATCGGCCTGAAGGGCGGGCAGGCGGTGCAGGGCGGGCAATTGGTCGGCGGTTGAGACTGCGGACTTCCGAATTCCGCGCAGAGGCTGCGACGGGCCCCCACCCTAACCCTCCCCCGCTGACGCAGGGGAGGGGACTGGCTCCCTCCCCTGCGCAGCGGGGGAGGGCCGGGGAGGGGGCATCGGCGCCCCGCGCCAAACAGAAAGATCACCCCATGACCAGCGTGACCGAAGCCTCCCCCCTCTCCTCCGCCGAGGCGATGCGCGCCCGGCGCAAGGCCCGTCTTGCGCACGCGCTGAACCGCGCCGCCGCAACCCTTCAGATCGTCGGGTTCGGCTGGCTCACCCCGCTGCTCCGCATGGCCGCCGGGGACAGCCCGCGCCAGCAGGGGCGGGAACTGTGGCAGCAGATGGGCGTTCCGCTGACCGCCCTGATGCTGTTCCTCGCCGCCTGGGCGTGGCTGGCGCCGCAGGTGAACACCAGCCTGGGCGCCATCCCCGGCCCGGCCCAGGTGTGGGAGCAGGTGGGCAACCTCCACGCCGACCATAAGGCCGAACGCGCCAAGGAGGCCGCCTTCTACGACCGGCAGGCCAAGCGCAACGCCGAGCTTCTGGCGAAGGACCCGGCGGCGGAGGTGAAGACCCGCCCCTACGCCGGCAAGCCGACCTACCTGGACCAGATCGTCACCAGCCTGAAGACAGTGTTCACCGGCTTCCTGATCGGCGCGCTGGTGGCGGTCCCGCTGGGGGTGGCCTGCGGCCTGTCGCGCACGGTCAACGCGGCGATGAACCCGCTGATCCAGATCTTCAAGCCGGTGTCGCCGCTGGCCTGGCTGCCGCTGGTCACCATGGTGGTCAGCGCCACGGTGTCGAGCGACAACCCGGCCTTCGAGAAATCCTTTCTGACCTCCGCCATCACGGTGACGCTCTGCTCGCTGTGGCCGACGCTGATCAACACGGCGGTCGGCGTGTCGTCCATCGACAAGGACCTGATGAACGTGGGCAAGGTGCTGCAACTGTCCGGCCCGACGATGGTGCGCCGGCTCGTCCTGCCCTCCGCGCTGCCCTACATCTTCACCGGGCTGCGGCTGTCGCTGGGCGTGGGCTGGATGGTGCTGATCGCGGCGGAGATGCTGGCCCAGAACCCCGGCCTGGGCAAGTTCGTGTGGGACGAGTTCCAGAACGGCTCCTCCTCCTCGCTCGCCCGCATCATGGTGGCGGTCTTCACCATCGGCCTGATCGGCTTCCTGCTGGACCGCGTGATGTTGGCCTTCCAGGCCGCCGTTTCCCACACCGGCACCCGCTGAGGAGTCCCCGAGCATGGCCATCCTTGAGCTGAAGAACGTCGCGAAGTCCTACGGCGGGACCGAGGTGCTGCGCGGAATCGACCTGTCCATCGCGGAGGGGGAGTTCGTTGCCATCGTCGGCTTCTCCGGCGCCGGCAAAACCACGCTGGTCAACCTGATGGGCGGCCTGGCCGAACCCGACGCGGGGGAGGTGCTGTTCCGCGGCCAGCCGGTGCGCGGGCCGGGGGCGGAGCGCGGCGTCGTGTTCCAGAACTACTCGCTGATGCCCTGGCTGAGCGTGAAGGACAATGTGGCGCTGGCCGTGGACGCCGTGCACAAGGGCAAGGCGGCGCGGGAGCGCGGCGCGCTCACCCGCCGGGCGGTGGAGACGGTGGGGCTGGGCCACGCCACCGACCGCCGTCCGAAGGAACTGTCGGGCGGCATGCGCCAGCGCGTCGGCTTCGCCCGCGCGCTGGCCATGAGCCCGGAGATGCTGCTGCTCGACGAGCCGCTGTCGGCGCTGGACGCGCTGACCCGCGCCAAGCTCCAGGACGAGATCGAGGCGATCTGGCGCAAGGACCGCAAGACCGTCGTCCTCATCACCAACGACGTGGACGAGGCGATCCTGCTGGCCGACCGCATCATCCCGCTGACGCCGGGTCCGGGGGCGACGCTCGGCCCCGCCTTCGCGGTGGACCTGCCGCGCCCGCGCGACCGCACCGCCGTGAACCACGACCCGGACTTCAAACGCCTGCGCGCCGAGGTCACGGCGTGGCTGATGGAGGCCGGGGCCAGCCGCGCCGCCGCCGCGGTGGACGAGAGCCTGACCCTGCCGGCGGTCACGCCGATCACCGCCGCCCCGCCGCCGAAGGCCTATCTGGCCGGGCAGAGCGGCGGCCTGTCCGACGACCGATATGTCGAGTTCAGCCGGGTCACCAAGACCTTCGCCACGCCGAAGGGGCCGCTGACCGTGGTGGACGGCTTCGACCTGAAGATGCGCAAGGGGGAGTTCATCTCCCTGATCGGCCATTCGGGCTGCGGCAAGTCCACGGTGCTGTCGATGGTCGCCGGGCTGGCCGATGTCTCCAGCGGCGGCATCGTTCTGGACGGCAAGGAGGTCGTCGGCGCCGGTCCCGACCGGGCGGTGGTCTTCCAGGCGCCCAGCCTGTTCCCCTGGCTGACCGCGCTGGAGAACGTCATGCTGGGGGTCGACCGCGTCTATCCGCAGGCGGGCCGGGGGGAGCGCGGCGACATCGCCCGCTATTACCTGTCGCGCGTCGGGCTGGGCGACGCCATGCACAAGAAGGCGGCGGAGCTGTCCAACGGCATGAAGCAGCGCGTCGGCATCGCGCGGGCCTTCGCCCTGTCGCCGAAGCTGCTGCTGCTGGACGAGCCCTTCGGCATGCTGGACAGCCTGACCCGCTGGGAGCTTCAGGAGGTGCTGATGGAGGTGTGGGCACGCACCCAGGTCACCGCCATCTGCGTCACCCACGACGTTGACGAGGCGATCCTCCTGGCCGACCGTGTGGTGATGATGTCCAACGGGCCGAACGCCCGCATCGGCCACATCCTGGAGGTGGACATTCCCCACCCCCGGACCCGGCAGGCCCTGCTGGAGCATCCCCGCTACTACGCCTACCGGGAGGAATTGCTGAACTTCCTGGAAGGCGGGCATCACGGGACGGTCAAGGCGGCGTGATTGGGGCGGCGTAAGGCGGAAGCTTGGAAAGAGGGCGGAGCGGGCATGGCGAACACACCCCTGACCATTCTGGTGGCCGGTCCCGACGCCGACGCCACGCGGGCGGTGGAGGACGGGCTGGCCGGGACAGCGGCGCGCGACCGGATTGCCGTTGTCCACGGTCTCGGCGATCTGCCCGCCCGCGCCGCCGCCCTGGCCCCCGATGCGGTGATCCTCGCCCTGGCGGAGCCGGACCGCGCGACGCTGGACGGCGTCTTCCGGCTGGCCCGTGCCGGCGCCTGCGCCGTCGTCCTCTTCGCCGATCGGGCACCGCCGGGAGCCGCGGCACAGGCCGCGGAGGCCGGGGTAGCGGCTTTCGTCCTGGACGGGCTGCATCCCGCCCGCGTCCGGCCCATCCTGGAAACCGCGCTGGCCAGATTCGCTGCGTTTGAAACGCTGAAGCGCGAACGCGACGAGGCCCGCACGCAGCTTGCCGACCGCAAGCTGATCGAGCGGGCGAAGGGCATCCTGATGCAGCAGAAATCCCTGACGGAGGAGGCGGCCTACACCGCGCTGCGCAAGGCCGCCATGAAGCAGGGCCGCCGCATCGCCGACATCGCCCAGAGCGTCGTCACCGCCGCCCAGATCGAGCTGTAAGGCCTTTCAGATCAAGCCTTTGATGTCGGCAATTATACTGAACTTACAATTCACTTCCCAGACCGGGGAAGGCATGTGTGAACGGTCCGGTGACGGGACAGCCCCTCGACTGTGCCAAAGCTTGCGGGTCGCGGCAAGCCCCGGCTCAAGCGGTCTGTGGAACCCGTGCGATCACCTTGATCTCGAAATCGAAACCGGCGAGCCAGTTCACTCCGACGGCGGTCCAGTTGGGATAGGGCTTCCGAGGAAACATTCTGTCTTTGACGGACAGGACGGTCTCGAACTGGGCCTCCGGATCGGTGTGGAACGTCGTCACGTCGACGATATCGTCGAAGGTGGCGCCGGCCGCTTTCAGAACGGCGCCAAGGTTGTCAAAAGCCAGTTGAACCTGTTTCGCGAAATCGGGTTCGGGTGAGCCGTCCTCATGGCCGCCGACCTGCCCCGAGACGAAGAGCAGATCGCCGGACCGGATGGCGGCGGAGTAGCGGTGAATCTCGTAGAGCGCCTGCCGGCCGGCGGGAAAGATGGCATCGCGCTTGGACATTGATGTCTCCCATTCGGATCGGAACTGGTGCAGGAGATAGCAGCCCAGGGAGTGCGTGATTAGACGTTGAAATCGGCACGGGTCGATGCAAGATCGCCATCAATGACCCGCCCCTCGCTCAATGATCTCAGCGCTTTCGTGGCCGTTGCCACCCATCGCAGCTTTCGCCGCGCCGCCGATGAACTCGGAATGGCGCCATCCACGCTGAGCCACGCGATGCGGGGCCTTGAGGACCGGTTGGGCGTGCGCCTTCTCAACCGCACGACCCGCAGCGTCTCGCCGACCGAAGCGGGGCTTGAACTGCTCGGCCGCTTGCAAGTTGCCCTGACGTCTTTGGATGAAGCGTTGGACGCCGCCACCGCCTTTCGAGGCAATGTGGCCGGCCGGGTCCGGATCAACGCGCCGCGCGTGGCCGCGGCGGTTCTCGTCCGAGACGTCCTCCCGCGCATGGTCGAGCGGTTTCCCGACGTGACCGTCGATCTGGTCGTCGAGGGGCGGTTGATCGACATTGTTTCCGGGGGCTTCGACGCCGGCGTCCGCCTCATCGGTTCCATTCCCAAGGACATGATCGCCGTGCCCTTTCCCGACCCGATCGGGTTCGTCTGCGTCGCATCCCCAGCTTATCTCGATCGCGCCGGTGAGCCGACGACGCCCGACGATCTCCAGCGCCATCGCTGCATCGGCCACCGCCTTCCGGGCGGCAGGCTCTACCGGTGGGAGTTCGAGCGGGCCGGGCAGGAATTGACGGTCGACGTAAACGGATCGGTGGTTCTCGACGATGAGGAGTTGATGGTGGAGGCCGCCGCGCAGGGCCTGGGGATCGCCTATGTGGCGAACTGGGCCGCCGAGGCCGCTCTGGCGCAGGGGCGGTTGCGGACCGTTCTGCCAACTTGGATGCACAAGCCGGAGCGAGCGGCGGTGTACTACCCCGGCCATCGCGCCGTGCCGCCGGCTCTGCGGGCGTTCCTCGACATCGTCAAGAGCATGCCGGATCAGGAGCATGCCGGCCCAGTCGGCGGCGATGAGTCATGACCAAATGCCCCGGTGATCGTCGCCGAACGAAGGAAGGTGGAGGTGAAATGTTTCAAATTCAGCGTTGCCGGACGCCATTCCACGCGGTTGATCCCACATGACCGATTCCGAAGGCCCGATCCCCGACATCATCACCCCCGGCCTCGACGTCCTGTTCGTCGGCTTCAATCCGGGAACACGGTCCGGCCTGCTCGGCCACAACTACGCGGGGCGCGGCAACCAGTTCTGGAAGCTGTTGGCGGAATCCGGACTGACGCCACGCCTGCTGCGCCCGGAGGAGGACCGGCTTCTGCCCGACTTCGGCCTGGGCTCCACCAACCTCGTGGCGCGGGCGACGGCGAGCGCCGCCGACCTCAGCCGGGCGGAACTGCGCGGCGGCGTGCCGCGGCTGCGCGCGTTGGTCGCTGAATTTCAGCCGCGGGTGATCGCCTATACGGGGAAGGGGGTCTATCTCGCCGCCGCGGATCGCGACCGGGCGGATTGGGGGGTCCAGCCGGACAGCCTGTTCGACGGTCCCGTGGACGTCGTGCTGCCCTCGCCCAGCGGGCTCGCCCGTCTGCCGTTCGAGGAAAAGCTGCGCTGGTTCCGCGAGGTGAAGCGGGTCATCAGCGCTGAAGTTGACACCCGCCGCTGACGTCAGCGGGTGTCCGTTACAAATTCAGCGTTGCCAACGGTCAGGCCAGCAACTCGTCCAGAAGGGCGTGGAGACGGCGCAACTCCTGCCATTGCGCCTCGTTGAGCTGCTTGCGGTGCGCCCGCAACTCGCCGACATCGACGGCGGAAAAGTCCTTGGCGATGCGTTGAACCGCGGAGACGAAGCGCACCGCCGGGACCGGCTGAGCCTTCGCCGCCGCTGCGTCCGGCGTCTCCCCGCCCGCCATCTGGGCGCGCTTCGCCTCGCGCAGGGCCTTGACCGTGCCGCCGTCCTTCACCGTGTCCCACAGCTTCCTCTGCACGACCGGATCGTCCACCGCGGCGATCTCCGTCAGGATGCTTTTCGGGACGGAGCGATGGCGCGTTTCAAATTCAGCGACGATGTCGGCCGGCAGACGCAGCAGCGACAAGGTGCGCGTCACCTCCGCCTGGCTGCGCCCGATCACCTGCCCCAGCGCTTCGTGCGTGTAGTCGTGCCGCTCGATCAGCCGGGCGAAGGCGCGAGCCAGTTCCATGGCGTCGAGATCGACGCGCTGGATGTTCTCGATCAGAGCCAGTTCGTCCGGGTCGCCGTCCGTGACGATGGCGAAGATGGTCTGGCGCCCGGCCAGTCCGCAGGCGCGCAGGCGCCGTTCGCCAGCGATCAGGCGATAGTCGCCGTCGCCCAGATCCTGCACCAGAACCGGCTGCTTCAGCCCGTGGCGGGCGATGGAGTTCGCCAGCTCCTGAAGCGACTGGTCGTCGAAATGGCGGCGCGGCTGGTCGGGATTGGGGTGCACCCGATCCAGATCGACCTCGATCAGCCGCGGGAAGTCGGCGGACAACCCGAACAGCGCGTCACCGCCGCGCTGCGCCGCCTTGTCGAAAATGCGGGTGCTGGTCCGTTCGAGCTTACGAGACATGGGCGTCTTCCGCAGTCTGGAGGTGGGCGGCCAGTTCACGCGCCAGTTCGCCATAGGCCTGGACGCTGTTGGAATTCGGATCGGCCTCGATGGCCGGGCGGCCGGCGCCCGACGCCTGGGCGAAGAGCGTGGCGCGCGGCACGGCGTTCAGAACGCGGGTGCGCCCCTCGTAATGCTCCTGAATCTCGCGCAGGCTGGCCTGATCCTGCGTCAGGCGGGACGAGAACATGGTCGGCAGGATGCCGAAGATGTTCAGCGACGGGTTCGAGCGGCGCCGGATCTTGGCGATGGTCTCCAGCAGCAGCGGCACGCCCAAGCCGGCAAACACCTCCGTCTGCACGGGAATCAGCACGAGATCGCTGGCCGCCAGCGCGTTGATGGTCAGCAGGCCGAGATTGGGCGGGCAATCGATGACGATGACGTCGTACCGGTTCCGCACCTCCGCCAGCTTCTCCTTCAGGACCAGGGAGTTGTCCGGCTCCGCCACCAGCTCCGTCTCCGCCGCGGCGAGGCCGATGCTGGACGGGGCGAGCATGACGGCGCCGCCGCACACCGGCTGGAGGATGCTGTCGAAGGACGCCCCGCCGCGCACGACATTATAGATGCCCTTGCGCTGGGTTTCGATCTCGCCGGGATCGAGCCCCATATGGACGGTGGCGTTGCCCTGGGGATCGCTGTCGAGAAGCATCACCTTCAGGCCCAGCGTGGACAGCGCATAGGAAAGGTTGACCGCCGTCGTCGTCTTGCCGACGCCGCCCTTCTGATTCGCGACAGCCACCACCGCGCGCTGCATCTTGGGCACCCCGGCGTTCTGCGGCACGGCGGCCATGCCGCCCTGTCCGGCCAGGAATCCCGCCACCTGCTGGGGGATGCGCTCCGCCCCGCTTTCCCACCGGCTGATCCGGGATCGGTCGTAGCGGCGGTTCAGCGCACCGTTGAGCCATGTCGCAAAGCTCAACTGGTCCTCGGCGCGCCGTTCGCGGATGGCGCGCAGTTCTTCCCCGTTCATCGGGCCTCCGGCTTTCCCTGTGTTCGGCCCGTTTTCGCAAAATGTGACGCAACTGGTCAAGCCGAAGCGCACCGATTTGCGTCAAATGGCCCGGCGGACCCCCGTGATGCCCCTATCATGCTCCTATCATGCGACGTCGTATGGGACCTCGGTCACAAAACCGGGCTCTCTCGACGGGTGGTGCGGGGCGGTGGAAAACCGTTACGGAGACGAATCGACCGGGACCCCGTCAAGCCCATTTTCCAGAGCGTTACCAATTCAGCGTTGCCTCGGCGGGGCCATTTCGATTCGCGCCTTGATTCACTTGGACTCCGTTGTTTCAAATTCAGCGTCGGATGCCGAGTCGCCTGTTTTCGCCGCCGTTGCAAGATCTGCGCGAGACTCGCCGAGTCGGCTAAGCCCTGGAAAGCCTTGGGTTTCCGAGTCGAATGTTACTGATTCAGCGTTGGACCCGAGTCTCTCCCGTTTCAAATTCAGCGTCCTATGGGGTTGACAGTTGACGGTCCGGTTGGGGAACGCCCGATGGGCGGCGATGCTCGTCCCGGTGGCGGACTGGGGTCCGGATCACCCTCGAATGCCCGGTTCCCGATTCTCCGCCCCTCCCACCGTTGCGTTTTCAGCGAAGAGGGTCGCGCCAGCACCCGCGCAACCGGTCTAACCGGAGAATCCTATAGGGACTCATATAGGACATGGTTGCGAGTTCAGCGTGGATAACCGCCTTTCGTGACTCGTCTTCAGCGTGGATGAGCGAGTCCCCGTTGCGACTTCGGCGTTCCGTCCGTTGCGGAGTCAGCGAGCCGTTCCGGCCGGTTTCGCCCCAAGCGATTCCAACTCAGCGTGGACAAGCCCGCCCGGCTGTGGACAAGCCCCCTTCCGGCACCCGTCGCTCCGAACGGGACGCTGATTTTGAAACATGGGCTTGGCCGTGAGGGGCTGGCGGAGGGCTGCTGGGGGCCACGCCCGGCCACTTCGCTGAAGTTGAGTCGGAATCTGCAGCTTCCGTTGCGACTTCAGCGATTCGTGGGATGGACGCGCTTCACAGCCACCACATTTTGTGTTTTCTGAAATGACAGCAACGTGACCGAACGAGGCCGGAGGGGTCCCATGGCGAAAATCCACGAGCAGCTTACCCTGGAGGGATTCGAGGCGGTTCTTGCCCGCACCGAAGACCCCAAGGAGCGCCGCCGTGTGATCATGGCCCACGAAGCGCTGTCCAACGAGATGGACGCGATCGGCTATTTGCACGCGGGCTTCTGCCAAGCCTCCCTGCCGCACCGCAAGCCGAAGGACGAGACCGCTCCCTGGGTCCGCAACAACGGAAAGTACCAGCTCGTCGTGCGCCCCGGCATTCTGCCGCTGCGCGACGGCACGGTCCTGGACGTCGGGGTTCCCTACGGCGCCAAGGCGCGCCTGATCATGATCTACCTGCAGACCGAGGCCCGCAAGACGCGCAGCGCCCATGTCGATCTGGGACCGAGCATGAGCGCGTGGCTGCGCCGGCTCGGGCTGGCCCCCACGGGCGGCGAGCGCGGGAACTACAAGCCGGTGCGCGAGCAGGTGCTGCGGATCGCCCGTAGCGAATTCACCCTGCGCACCACCACCGGCCCTTCCACGGCGGAAATTTCCGACCAGCGCCTGATCGACGGCATCAAGCTGTGGCGCGACGAGGAGGACACGCCGGACCTGTTCCGCACGGGTGGCGAATGGGTGCGCTTCGTCCGCCTGACCCAGAGCTTCTTCGAGCACCTGATGGAACACGCCGTCCCGCTGGACGAGCACGCCATCGCCAAGCTGAAGAACTCCGCCCTGGCGCTCGACGCCTATGTGTGGCTGGTCCACCGGCTGCATCGCCTGGACAAGCAGACGCTCGTTCCCTGGCACGCCCTGTCGCAGCATTTCGGCTCGGTCAGCGAGCACCGCGTGCTGGCCTTCCGCCTGAAAGAGGCGCTGAAGGACGTCATGGCCGTCTATCCCGACGCGAACATCGAGCCGACATCCAAGGGGCTAGTCCTCCGTCCGTCGGCTCCCGCCGTGCCGTCCAACAAGCATCTCGTCCTGCGCCCCGTCCGGGGCTGACGGATGGCGGTTGTGATGCTGCCGGCCAGGGCGTCCGGTCGCAGGGTGGGCGGTTGAAGCGAACGCCTTCGGCGTGACATTCTGGATCGGCTGCAACCGCACGGCACCCTGGGTCGCCGAATGCAGCGGAAGGATCGATCCACGATGTCGTATCGGGCCGACGACGACCAGTATCCGGCGCGCGCGGTGGTCTACATCGAGGCGTCGTGGGGAAGCCGGACCTATGTCGGTTCGGGCTTCCTGGCCGGGCGCAACGACGTCGTCACCGCCTCCCACGTCGTCTACAACGCCGCTCTCGGCGGCAAGCCCAGCAGCCTGAAGATCTACCCATCCTACAACCCGGGCAAATCCGACAACGTCGCCTACGGCGTTGCCAAGTCACAGTTCTTCACCAACTTCGATCCGGATTCGGACGGCAAGCTCGTCACCGGGGATTTCTACCGGACGACTCAGAGCGGGACGGAGATCGACATCGCTCTGCTGACCCTGTCCGAGCCGGTCGGCGACAAGTTCGGCTATTTCGGGATCGATTGGAACTTCGCGGGCGGAACGGTCGGCGTCCTGGGCCATCCCACCCGATACGGGCGGTACGAGACCTTCGACAGCGGCACCGTCCGTCGGTCGAGCGTCGATACGGTCTACTACATAAACGCGGACCTGGAGATCAATCCCGGGAACTCCGGCGGGCCGATCTACTACACGATTGGAAACAACGCCTTCGCGGTCGGCGTCGTGTCCACCGCCATCGCCGCCACGTCCCTGGGCGGCCATGCCTATTGGCTGAGGGACGCGCTGTCCGCCAACGACGTCTACATCGCCTCCGGCACGCCCACGCCCGACTCGCAGCGGCGGGCCCTCGTGAGCGACGGCGTGTCGGGTCGGGAGGTGCAGATGGACATCTATGCCGGCCCGCTGACGACGCTGAAGAACGTCTATCTGGGCAGCAAATCCATCGAGGCGGTGATCGGCAGCGAGCTTGGCGACTTCATGAACCTGGGCGCCGGCGACGATGCGGCGGACGGGAAGGGCGGCGACGACGTTCTGGACGGCGGCACCGGCTCCAACTTCCTGACCGGCGGTGCCGGCAACGACACTTTCTTTCTCGATGGGCGCGGCACAGGGGTGACCTGGTCCACCATCACCGATTTCGAGCCCGGCGAATGGACGACCGCCTGGGGGTGGAAGGAAGGGGTGTCGAAGCTGACCTGGGAAGCGATGAAGGGCGCCAAGGGTTACGAAGGCGCTACGGTGCGCATCGACTTCGACGGGAACGGCAGCATCGACGGCAGCATCACCTTCACCGGAAAGTCCATCGGCGCCGTCATCACCATGCCGGGACAGGTCGGCGCCGACAGCTATCTGGCCTTCCGGCTGTCCTGACGCCTGCAAAGCTACAGAGTTCGCAGGTTTCTTCACCACAGAGGCGCAAAGACACAGAGGGATGCTCTAACCTCTGTGTCTTTGCGCCTCTGTGGTGAATTCCCCGCTGCCTGAACACTCTACAAGGACAACAGCAGCTCCCGCTCCACCGCCGCGTCGGGCACAGCGAGCGCCCCGCGGGTCACCGTCACGGCGCTGCGCCCGCCACCCAGCGGGGTGACGCGCACCTGCACGCCGATCCGTTCCACCAGCGCCGGAACGTGGCTGATGACTCCCACCTGGCGCCCCGTGGCCTGAAGCGCCTCCAGGCAGGACAGCGCCAGATCCAGGCTGCCGGGGTCCAGCGTGCCGAACCCCTCGTCGATGAACAGCGTCCCGATCCCCCCGCCGCTGCCCCCCGCCATGGCCGACAGGCCGAGCGCCAGGGCCAGCGAGACGAGGAACATCTCGCCGCCGGACAGGCTGTGAACGCCACGCCGCTCGTCGCCCATCTCCCCGTCCACCACCTGGATCTCCAGGTCGGCCCCGCCCACCCGCTCCAGCCGGTAGCGGCGGGCGAGATCGGCCAGATAGCGGTTCGCCTGCACCAGAAGCAGGTCGAGGCTGAGGCTTTGGGCGAAGTTGCGCAGCTTCCGCCCGTCGGCGGACCCGATGAGCTGCGCCATGGACGCCCACAGCCCGTGCGTCCTGCGCTGCGCCTCCACCCGGTCGATCACGGCGGCGAGGCGGATGCGGTTCTCCATGTCGGCGCGCAGCCGTGCCTGGACCTCCCCGAGCCGCCCGCGCGTGTCCTGAAGCCGCCCCGCCGCCTCGGCGACGGCGGCGCGCGCCTCCTCCGCACCGATGGACGGCAGTCCGGCGCCGTGATGCTCCCGCCGCAACCGGGTCCGCTCCGCCGCGAGCAACGCATTGTCCCGCCGCGCCGAATCGAGGGCGGCCAGCGCCCGCTCCTCCCCCGTCAGCCAGTCCTCGTCGCGGACCAGATGGGCGCGGGCGTCGTCCACCGTGACGCCACAGCGCTCCGCCGCCGCGGCCAGGGCGTCCACCGCGGTCTCCGCCTCGGCGGTGCAGCGCCGGGCGGAATCGCCGCGCGTCGCGACATTCTGCTCCGCCGCCGACAGGCGGGCCGCCGCGTCCTGCCGGGCGACCGTCGCCTGCTCCACCAGGGCCTCCGCCCGCTGGCAGGCTGCGGTCAGCTCCTTCTTCACCGCGCTCACCGCCCGCCCGCCGAGCAAGGCCGCGCGCGCCGTGCGCCGCTCCTCCACCGTCGCGGCCAGACCCTCGCACCGGCGCCGCGCCGCCTGTTCGGCCTGCCGCGCGCCCTCCAGCTCCGCCGCCTTGGCGCCGGCCTGCCGTTCCAGCGTCTCCACGTCCCGCCGCGCCTGGGCCAAGCCGTCGCGCTGGCGCAGCACATCGGCGACCCGCGCCGCGATGGCCTCGCGGAACCCGTCCGGATCGCGCTCCAGCGCGGCGCTCCACCCCTCCAGGCCGGCGAAGGACTGGGCCAGCTCCGCCTGCACCGCGGCCCGCGCGTCCGCCCCCTGATCCCGCCGGGCCGCGGCCAGGGACTCGGTGTGGCGGGCGGAGTCGCGCTGGCGGGCCCGCGCCTCGGAGGCCCGCTCCGTGTCGGCCAGCGCCGCTTCCCGCTCGCGGCACGCCTGCACCGCCTTGTCCAGCCGCGCCCTGTGGTCCAGCGCCGCGGCCTCGGCCTTCCCGGCTTCGGCCAGTTCCGCGTCCACATCGGCCAGCCGCCGGGAGACCGCCTCCGCATCCGGCTTGGTGGGCAGGCCGAAAGCCGCTGCCCGCTCCGCCCAGCGCTCCGCCGCTTCCACCCGTTCCGCCGACAGTGCGGCCAACCGCTTGTCCAGAACCGCGGCGCGTTCCCGTGCCGCCTTCGCCGCCGCAGCCTGTGCGCCATGCTCCGTCGCCAGCTCCGTCACCTCGGCGCGCAGGGCGGCGACGCGGCGGTTCTGGTCGTCGGCCAGCCGGTCGAGCGGCGTGTGCCCGGTTCCCCAGGCCCCCCAAGGGTGTTCCGTGGCGCCGCAGACGGGGCAGGCGTCGCCCTCCACCAGTTGTGCGCGCAGCGACGCCGCATCCTCGCCGCGGGCAAGGCGCAGGCGGTGCAGGGCGGCATCGGCCTCCTCCAGCGCCGCGCGGCGCTGGTCCAGCCGTGCCCTCGTCTCCATGGCGCGGGCGTCGCCCTCCTCGGCGGCGACGCGCTGCCGCACCCGTTCGGCTTCCGCCTCGCCGGCGTCCGCCGCCAGCCGTTTGGCCCGTTCCGCCACCTGCGCCAGCGCCGACAACCCGTCGCGGCGCTCCGCCAGAGCCGTGCGCCGTCCACGCAGGGCGTCCAACGGCTCCACCGGTTCGGCCTTGAGCGCGGCGAGCGTCCGCTCCGCCTCGTCCCGCCGCGCCGTGGCCTCCTCCCGCAGGGTGGACAGGCGGACCAGTTCCGCCTCATGGGCGGCGGCCTCTTGAGCGGCGCGCCCGGCTTCCTTCGCGGCATCGCGCTCCACCCGCGAGGAGTCGCGGTGGCGAATCAGCAGCGCGTCCCAGCGCGCCCACTGATCGGCCACCGGCACCAGCGCCGTCTGACCGGCCAGCCACCGCTCCCGCTCCGCCGCGTCCGCGAGAGCCTGCTCCAGCGCCGTCCGAGTGGCGGCGCCGGATTCGCGAAGCGCCCGAACCTCCGCCTCCGCCGTTGCGGCTTCAGCGAACGCCCCGGCCTGCTGATCCGTCAGCGTGGCGACCTCCGCATCCAAGGCGGCGGCCCGCTCCAGCTCCGGTTCGGCCTCCTCCACGGCGGTCCGCGCCGCCTCATAGGCGCCGCGCACTTCCTTATGACGGGCATCCGCCTGCACCAGCCGATCCTGGGCCTCCGCCACCGCGGTTCTGGCGCGGTCCAGGGCCTCCAGCGCCTCTGAAGCCGCTGCGGCGCAGCGGTCCGCCTCGCTCAGGCGCGCCCGCAAGGGCTGAAGCTTGCGCAAAAGCGCGGCCTCGTCCCGGCGCGGGCCGGCTTCCTGCCAGACCCGCTCGGCCTCCCGGCTCTTGGCCTCGGCGTCCGCCTCCGCCGCGGCAAGCCGTGCGTCCTGCTCGTGCCAGGCGACGGCGGCGCGCGCCGACTCGAGAACCGCTTCCTCCCGCCGCACCGCCTCCACCGCCGTCGCGGCCTCGGCGTCCAGGGCGGCGCGCGCCTCGTCGGACAGCACGCCGATGCCCGCGCATTGCGCCTCTAGCGCCTCCAGCGCCCGCTGCTCTTCCTTCGAGCGTTCGAAAGCGGCGATGGAGATGCGGGAGTAGATTTCCGTTCCGGTCAGCAACTCCAGCAGGGCGGAGCGCTCCGTCGCCGGAGCCTTCAGGAAATTGGCGAAGTCGCCCTGGGCCAGCAGGACGGCGCGGCGGAACTGCTCGAAGCTGAGGCCCAGCCGGGTGGAAATCTCCTCCAGCACGCTGGTCTTGCCGTCGCCCAGCCGCTTGCCGTCCGACAGGGCGGTCAGGCTCATCGTCTGCTTCTGAAGCGCACCGCGGGCGTTCTGCCGCGCCCGTCGCAGCTCCCAGCGCGCGCGGTAGGCGCCGCCGTCGATCCCGAGGAAGTCCACCTCCGCCCAGCCGGACCCCGCCCCGCGGCGCAGGACGCTGCGCACGTCGGTGGTGCTGATCGCGTCGGTATCCCCGCTGGCGCCCAGCGTCACCCCGCGCCCATCCGGCAACCGGGGCATCCGGTCGAACAGGGCAAGGCACAGCGCGTCCAGGATCGTGCTTTTCCCCGCACCGGTCGGGCCGGTGATGGCGAACAGGCCGGCGTGGCGCAGCGGCCCGTCGCCCAACTCCACCGCGAAGGTCCCGTCAAGGCTGGCCAGATTGCAGCCGCGAACCGCCAAAATCCGCATCACGCACCCTCCTGAACGGCAGCGACCAGCTCGTGGAAGGCGGCCAGCAGGGCCGGTTCCGGATCGCCGTCATGATGGCGGCGGTAGAGCCGCAGGAACACGTCCTGCGGCGCCAGATCCGCCAGATCGGCCAGCGGCGCGGATTCGGCCAGGGCCTCGCCGCTGCCGGTCAGGCGCAGGGCGATCTTCACCAGCCGCGCCGGGCGCCCGGCCAACGCGGCGACCACTTCCTCCCGCAGGGCCGGGCGGGGGGACGGCAGCTCGACCGACACCTCGACATAGGGCCAGACGTCCCGCGGCAGGGAGTCGTCCAGTTCCAGCGCCGTCAGCGCCGCCAACGCGTCCTCCGGCGCCGCGAATCGCCCACCGCCGGGGATGCGCCGGATGGCGACGAAGCGGGGCACCCGCAGCGCCTCCACCCCGGCCAACCGCCCTTCAGCGAAGTCGGCCAGCACCACCTGATGCGGGTAAGGCTCCTCGTCCACGGCCAGCGGAAGGGGGGAACCGCTGTAGCGCACCGACTCGCGCGCCCCCACCGCCTGCGCCCGGTGCAGATGGCCCAGCGCCACATAGGCCGCGTCCTCCGGGAAGACGTTCACCGGCAGCGCGTGCTGGTTTCCGCCCAGGACCTTGCGCTCGCTGAGTTCCGACAGGGCGCCGTCGCGCATGTAGCAATGGCCGGTGAGGATCAGCGCCTCGCCCGGTTGCAGGGCGCGCCGCCCGGCCTCGGCGGCGGCTTCATAGACGCGGCGCACGCCTTCGATCAGCGGGTCGGCGCCCGCCGCGACCTCCTCCTCGGTCAGCGGCGGCAAATCGGCGGGGCGGAGATAAGGCACGGCGACGCAGCGCGCGGCGATCCTCCCATGGCCGTCGGTCAGCGGAACCAAAAGCCCGTCCGGCGCGAAGGACCCGTCCTCTCCCACCGGCAGGGCGCCGACCACCCGCACCCCCATCTCCGTCAGCAGGGGGGAGGGCGCCTCCAGCCGGCTGCCGCTGTCGTGGTTCCCGGCGACCACGACGATGTCCAGCGCCGGGCAACGCGCTTTGGCCTTCGCCAGGAAGCGATAGAAGAGGCGGAGCGCCGGGATCGGCGGATTCTGCCCGTCGAACACATCCCCGGCGATGACCAGCGCATCCACGGCCCGGTCTTCGAGCCGGTCGAGAAGCCAATCGAGGAACCGCGCATGCTCATGATCGCGCGCGAAGCCGTGCAGAGTCTGCCCGAGATGCCAGTCGGCGGTGTGGAGAAGGCGCATGGAAGGAAGCAGGTCCATCGGAAAGGGAACCGGCATTCTACGTAAGCGCGGCCACGAACGCGCCGTGTGAAAAAGGCAGCGTCGAAAAATCGCCGGGGTCGAAAAAAGTGCTTGCCACCCCCGGGGGAGCACGCATATAAAGCGCCTCCCGACGCGGTGGCCGCCAACGAGGCGCCGACGGGTCGGGAAAACAGAGACATTCTGGCCCTGGCGGCCCACTCCTCGAAGGGGATGGGCGCGGGGTGTTGCGG
>NZ_QOKW01000044.1 GCF_008365375.1 Roseomonas genomospecies 6
CCACGAGTTCGAAGTCGGACGAGGACGCTTCCAGGGTGGGATCGGCCGTCGTGACGACCGGCTTCGGCTCCTCGCCGCCATGGGCGTGGCCCTCGTGGGCAAGGGCGGGAGCGGCGACCGGCGCGGCGACGCTCGCGGCGACGGCGGTCGCGGCAAGGAGGCGTCGGGTGGTCATGGGAGAACTCCGAGGGACTGGTTCATACGGGCGCGGGCGGCGCCGAGCTGGACTTCGGCGGTGGCGCGGGCGAGGTCGGCCTCGAAGGCCGCCTCCTGGGCGCGCACGTACTCGACGAGGCTGATCTCGCCCGCCCTCCGGGCGCGCTCGATGTTCGACAGGCGTGCCCTGAGGGCCGCAGCCCGGTCGCGCGCAATCGACAGGCGCTCGCTCGCCGCTTGGTGGGCGAGGCGGGCTTGCCGGATGTCCGACTCGACCGTGCGGGTCGCGTTGGCCTGCTCGGCCTCGGAGCGGACGACCTCGCTCAGCGCCTCGGCCCGCTTGGGCGCGTTCACGGCCTCGACCGCGAACGGGATGCGGACGGAGACGCCGAACACGGTGTCGTAGCGTTCCTCGCGGCTGTCGCGCTCGCGGCGGGCCATCAGCCCGACCTCCGGGTTGTCGCGCGTTGTCAGGTCCACCAGTTGGCGCTGGGCCTGGGCCGAGCGGACGCCCAGCCGCGCCGCCTGCAGGGAGGGGTGCTGCTCAAGCGGCGGCTCGCCGATGTCCGGCTCCGGTGCCGCCTTCGGGGGCGTCATGCCGGTGAGCGTCCGGAACGCTTGGAGGGCCTCCTCCAGGGCGAGTTCCTCGTCGTGGAGGTCCGTGGCGACGGAGAGGGCTTCGGCGCGGGCCAGTTGATGGTCGGCCTCCGAAATCTCCCCGGCGCGGGCGGTCCGTCGGGTGTCGGCCTCCAATTGGCGGGCGACCTTGAGGCGCTGCCGGGCGAGCTCGGCGCGGCGCTCGGCCAGCGCGACCTGCCACTGGGCCGTCCGGACCTCCCCGGCGACCGCCAGCTGGCGGGCGGCGATCTCGGCGTCGGTGCGCGCCAGAAGCGCGTCGCCCGCCCGGACGGTCGCCGTTCCCTGGCCGGGCAGCCAGAGCGGGACGCCGAGTTCGGCCTCGTACTCGCGCCGTCCGATGTTCCGGTTCAAGTAGTCGCTCGTGTGCCGCAGCGTGACCGCCGGGGCGGCCGGGACCAGCGCCTTCCCGGCGCCGCGCCGGGCGGTGGCCACGGCCCTCTGGGCCTCCAGGCTCCTGACTTCGGGGTTGAGCCTCCAGGCGCCCTCGACCGCGTCCCGAAGCGTCTGCGCTCCGGCCGGGAGCGCCAGCAGGCACACGGCGACGGTCGTTGCCGCCGCTTGCTTCATGAGCGTCCACCCAGAATCACGCACCGAACGACCCTCCCACTCTGGGGTGGTTCGGCCCACGGGAGGAGAGACGCGGAAGCCAACCCGGCGTGACCGCGGCGTAACGCTCGTACTCGGCGCCGAACACCCGGAGGGCTTCCCGCTCCTCGGACCGGGCCAGACGGATGTACATCAGGACCAGCAGCGGGAACATCGCCAGCGTCAGGATGGTCGGCCACTGGAGCAGGAAGCCGAACAGGATGCCGATGAAGGCGATGTACTGCGGGTGCCGGACATGGGCGTACACGCCCGTCGTGGCGAGCCGGTCTTGCTTCTGCGCCGCGTGAAGCACTTTCCAGGCCGCCGAGAGCAGGACGAAGCCCGCGAGGATCAGGACGTTGCTGAGGATGTGCAGCACGTTGAAGTGCGGGTTGCCCTCCAGGCCGAGGACGGTCGACCAGAGGTGCCCGGCATCGTGGGACAGGATATCGAGGCCCGGATAGCGGGTCTGGAGCCAGCCCAAGAGCAGGTAGATGGTCAGCGGAAAGCCGTACATCTCGGTGAACAGGGCCACGATGAAGGCGCTGAACGCCCCGAAGGACCGCCAGTCCCGGGGCGACTGCGGCTTGCCGAAGCTGAAGGCGAAGATGATGAAGATGGCCGAGTTGAGGACGACCAGCACCCACAGGCCATAGGCCGAGGCTTCGTGCGTCATGGCGTGCCTCCCTTGTTCGACCGGTCGGCGTCACCATTCCCGCCGCGGCCGCCATGCCCGTGGCCGCCGTGCATGAACAGGTGCATCAGCGGGCACAGGAGCAGGACGAGAAGCGGAAGCGCGTCGAGCACATGGTCGACGTGGAAGAGTGACAGGTACACGGCCGCCAGGGCGGCCCCGCCGAGTCCGGCCAAGCCGGTCCAGGTCCGGTACCAGGGCGTGCGCTCCTGCGGCTCGGGAGCGTGATGGGTGTGTTCGTGGTGCGTCATGGCCGCCTCCTCACATCATGCCCATGGGGCCGGGGAGCAGCCGGTCCGCGAGCGTCTTCTGCTCGTCGGTCAGCACGGCGTAGAGCGGCTTGGCGGCGGACTCCAGCGCCTTCAGCGCGTCGAGCCGGGTGGCGAGCGCCTTCTGCTGGAAAGCGAGCCGGTCGGGCCAGGAGGAGGGCATGCCGCCTTTGGTCATCTGCTCGTGCATGGCCCGATGGGCCTTGGCGTTCGCCCGCAGACTGTCGGCGAAGGCGTTCCACGGCTGCGCTTGGGCGTCGGTGATCTTGAGTTCGGCCTTCAGGAACGCGATGCGGCCCTCGACGTGCTCGAAGGGCAAGCCCATTCCGCCCTGCTGGCCCATCATCATCTGTCGCATCATGGACATCATGCCGGGCCCCATCATCCCGGCTTGGCCGTCCTGCTGGCCCGACATGCCGCCCATCATCGAGCGCATCTGGTCCATGTTCATCATCATGCCGGGCTGGCCACCCTGCGCCTGGGCGCCGGGCTGGACGATGATGCCGCTGCCCATGCCCTGACCCATCATCGGCGCGTTGCCGGGCGCGCCGGGCTTCGCGCCCGGGGTCGGCTGCGTGGGGGCCGGGGTGGGGGCCGGAGCGGGCTGGGCCTGCGTCGTGGCAGCGGCCCCGTCCGGATGATGGGCGTTGTGGTCCTGGTCCGTGGTGGTCTGAGCCTGGGCTACCGACATCATGGCGGTCAGCGCGAGTGCCGGGAGCATCTTGCGGGTGAGAGACGACATGGCGTCCTCCATCTGAACATCTGGTTCGAGCCATCCCGGACGGACTCCACGCGGGAGCGCCGGGGACGCAAAAGCCAAGCGCACGAGGGCCGGGACCGGCGTCCCTCGCCGAGCCGAGGCTCAGGTCGGGCGCGGGCGGACTCGTGGCGTCAGATGGTCAGAGCGGGGGGGCGGAAAGCCGGGTCGATGCCGATGCCGTCCGGCGTGGCCAGGGCAGGCAGATGCTGGGACGTGTTCAGGCGCGGGGTGAACGCCTCGGCCATCGCAGCGGGGAGGCCTCCGTGCATGGTAACGCACTGAGCGACGCTGCAGCAGGCCCCTTCGTCGAGCAGGCCAAGATCCCCACACGGAGCTTCCTTGTGCTCGTGGTCCGGGACGGTCGCGATGGCGTCGCCATGGTTGTCGACCAGAACGTGCTCGTGAGGAGTCTGGGACGCATGGTGAGGCCCCAGGTTGGCGTGGCTCGGCGCGGCATAGACGAGCAGCGTGGCCAGCATCAGCAGGCTCACCACTACCCTCCTCACCGACGACCGCGTCGCACGCCACATGGCGTTTGCCTCATCTTGTGGGAGCCGTGCGGCACCCCAGTGCCCACCGCACCCTTATGGAAACCTACGACCGTTCCCAGCCCCCTGCAACAACAGATGGCTTCGGCAACGATCCCCACCAAGCGTCGAAGAAGGAGTGCGTCGGAATGTCCCCCGCACCTTCAACCGGGCCGGAGATTCCACAGGAAGAACCCTGCGCCTTCCAGCCGCTGGAAGGTGAAGGACAAAGTCGAACGCGTCTCCTGTCCGGTCACCGGCGCCGCCCTGCCGCAGGCGCAAGGCACCACCGCCCGACCATCGCCCAGTGATGTGTCGTCCGCGGCGGCCTTTCCACGACCGGACGATGACACGGGCGCCGGGTTGACGCCGATCAATTCCCGAACCTACGATACGGGTTACGGTTGGCATGGCTTGGGAGAATCCGGGTCATTGGTGACGATGGCAGACATGACGCGGTTGGGCCACATCTTCGCCGTTCTGGCGTTCGCCTTCGCGCTCCTGGTGGGCGCGACGGGCGGAGCCATGGCGCATGTGGAGGCCCATGGCGGCCCGATTGAGCACAGTTCCCACCACACGCCGTCGCCTTCGACCCCGTTGCACGGCGACTCCCACAAGGCCGCCCTCGTGGTCGTGGCTCCGTGTTGCCCGGCGGCCGAAGCCCCGGCGGACCATGTCGTCGCCGTCGCGGTGACGGCGGTGGAGACGTCCTGGCACCCGCGCCCGGACTACGTCCCGAACGCCCGGGACATCGCGCCGGACACGCCCCCTCCGAAGACCGTCCTCTGACCGGCCGAGCGCCCTGACGCCGTCTGCGTCGGACGCCCGGCCACGCGCCGCCCGACCGGCGGCGTTCGCGAGCGATTCCGACCACGCGACCAGAGGACTCTCACGATGTCCGAGAGGCATTTCACGACCCGTCGCGGCTTCATCGCCGGACTGGGCTTCGGCGCCGTCTCCCTGTACGGCGCCTGGGCGGCATACGGGGCCGCACCGCTCCCCTTCGGCGGCAAGGCGGCCGCTGCCCCCGAACCCGACGCTCACGGTGGTGGGCATGGCGGCCATGGTGCCGCCGAAGCACCCGCCGAGGCCGGTGGCCACGGTGGTCACGGGGCTTCTGCGGGCATGGCGCCCGAGGAGTTCCGTTTCGAACACGACTACTTCATCCAGCGGTACACGCAGAAGGACGGCAGCGTGAACCCGCACGTCAGCGAGGACACGCACAGCCACGCCGCCAAGGGACATGACCACGGCCATGACGCCAGAGGCGAGCCGGTGGACGTCTACCTGATGGCCCGGAAATTCTCCTACAGCCCGGACATGTTGTGGCTGAAGGCCGGGCAGGCGTACCGGTTCCGTATGATGGCGGACGACATCACCCACGGTGCGTCGATCCAGCTGGGTTCCGCCAGCCGCATCATCCGCCTGCGGCCGGGCACGGTCACCGAGCAGACGATCACCTTCACTAAGCCGGGCGAGTACCTCGTGTACTGCACCGTCTACTGCGGCCAGGCGCACGACGCCATGCAGGGCCGCATCGTCGTCGCGTGACCCGGGGAGGCCCCACCATGAATACCATCTCAACGAACGTCGCCCCGGTCGGCTCCAAGCCCACCCTGGCGGCGCGCATCAAAGCCCTGCCGACGCCCGACAAGGCGCTCCTCAAGCTGCTGTTCGGTGCCGCCCTGCTGGCGCTGGTGCTGGGCTTGATCGGAGGCTTTGTGACCGCCCTGGCCCGTGCCGGTGCGCTGACCTTCTTCCCCGACGACGCCTACCGCCTGCTCACCCTGCACGGCGTGTCGGTGTTCTTCTACTGGCTGTACCTGATCCAAGCGGCCCTCCTGCTTGTGCTCGCCGCTGCCGAGAACGGACGCGGGCTGGCGTTGCACCCGTTCGCCTGGTTGGGCGCTGCGCTGATGCTGGCGGGCTTCGGTGTCAGCGAATGGATCTCCTACACCGGCACGCCGCTGCTCTACGACGGCAGCCCGGAACTCGCCGCGGACGATCCGCGCTCGGTCGGGTTCTTCGCGCTGGGCTACCTGCTGCTCTCCGGCGGCTTGGTCGCCTCGGCCGTGAGCGGCATCGCGACGGTGCTCCAGCCCCGGCTGCGTGGCGAGGCGGACGCCTTCACCTCCATCGGCTTCGCGCTGTTCGCCTGGGCGGGGTTCCTGGTGGTCAGCGCCATCGCGGCGACGAACGCCTTCCTGCCGGGCATGCTGTGGTCGCTGGGCGCCGGGCCGTTCCCGGCCGACCACGGCACCGAGTGGCACATCCTGTTCCACAACCTGCACTACCTGCCGCTGATGGCGACGGTGCTGGTGTGGTACGTGCTGACCGAGCACCTGACCGGCGTGAAGTCCATCCACGGCGCCAGGATGTCGAAGGTCGTCTTCGCGGCGTATCTGGTCTTCGTGCCGCCGACCAGCCTCTACCATATGTTCCTGGAGCCGAACCTGTCCGAAGGCGTGCGGGTCGTCGGCTCGCTGCTGTCGCTGTTCGTCTCGGTCCCGACGCTGGCGGCCTTCGCCATCATCGTCTCCTCGCTGGAGGCCAGCGCCCGGGCGCGCGGCGCCACCGGCCTCTTCGGCTGGATGCGCGGGCTGCCGTGGGACAACCCGGCCATGGCGAACATGGGCTGGGCGGTGGTGAACATGATGGTCGGCATCACCTTCGCCTTCGTCTTGATCCAGGGCGAACTGGCGCCGATGCTGTCGGACACCTTCTTCGTCCCCGGCTACTTCCACTTCTTCGCGGTCGGTGTGCTGACCCAGACGTTCCTGGCCGCCATGATGGTCATGCTCCCGGCGTTGAGCGGCGGCAGCCTGTGGCGCCCGGCGGTGCTGAAGCGTATGCCGGTGGTCGTGACAATCGGTCTGGTCATCTTCGGCGCCGCGGGCATCACGGCCGGGTTCATGGGCGTGCCGCGCCGGGTGTTCGACGTGAGCTACGGCGGCATGGCCCCCGCGGCGTGGCCGGTGCTGATGGCCCTGGTCGGCGTCGGCGCCACGGTCTTCGCCGTGGCCATCTCGGTCACCGTCTACGGCGTCGTGCGCACGCTGCTGTCGCGGCGCGCGACGGCTGAACGGGCTCCCGTGGTCGATTGGCAGGCCAGGGCGCGCGGCGTCGGCGCCGCGCCCGCGTGGACCGGGCCGGTGTCGGTCGCCGCGCTGGTCGCCGCCATGTACGTCTTCACCATCGTCGCGTTCCAGCTGATCCAATCCCTGCCGATCATCGCGATCGGCGGCGGGCATGGGCACTGAGCGCAGGAGAAAAGCCATGAAGAACGACGAACTCTGGCTGACCCTGGCCATCGTCACGGTGTGGGCGGGGTTGGCCGCCGTCTACGCCTTCGTCCCCAGCCTCGGGATGCCCGGCTACGTCCGGGTCTGGGGCGGCGGCGCCATCGTGTTCCTGGCGCTCGCCGGGGTACTGATTGCCTTCCGCAAGAGGCCGCGCAAGGGCTGACTGGCGGAGAAGCGGCCGGGAGTGCTCTTGGGCATTCTCGGCCCCGGTGCCGGGTTCTACCTCTCAACCAGAGGCTCAAGCCGCTCTGGCCTTGAATGCAGCCAGGGCAACGGCATCGGCCGCTATGCGCCTCACGCACCAGCGGGCGTAGGTTCCGGCAAGGAGACTGCCGAGGAGGCGCCAGTCCGGCGACGCGGGAGGAGCGTAGTCGATGAACACGCGCAATGCCGAACCGTCGCCCTTGGGTTCGATCTCGAAGCCCATGCGGTACGGACCGATGACCAGAAGCCGGGGGCGCCCCATGGTCTCCCACACCTTGCGCCGCGGCGGATCGCGTTCGGTGACAACCTCGTCGACGCCCAGGGAGATGTCGAGGAAACGGCCGCTCATGCGGATGACCGATCCGACAGCACGCCCCTTGTCCTCGTCGAAGGCGTAGGTCATGCGCCCGCCCAGCGTCATCATGGAAGGCTTCTCCATGTGCGCGGTGAGCCGCGTGTGGTCGTCCAGGCGTTCGAAAAGCTGCTCTGGCGCCATGGCCACCTCGACGGTCGCGGATTCGTGGAACGGGTAAGCCATATCCGCCTACTGCGGAAGCCATCGTTCTCGGGGACGAAATGGTCCGGCAGGGGCACCCCCGGGGCCCCTGCCTCTTCAACAAGCCGCCGTGGCGCGTGTCCCGCCAGCGCCGCTCAGACGAGCGTGCGCGAGATGGCGTGGATGGCCTTCATGCCGCTTCCGAACCGGGCGATGGACTCCCGGTGCGACTCCAGTTCCCCGTACGGCAGGTGGCGGACCTTGAGGTCGGCCACGCGCGAGAAGGCGGGCCGGGCCAGCTGCGTGCGGACCTCCTCCTCGCGGCCGTTCGGCGCCACCAGGAACAGGCCCTCCAGTGCGTGCGCGTCGCCGCCGAGCGCGAGATCGAGCATGCGGACGATGCCCGAGTAGATCGAGGTGGAGTGCTCGACTTCGAAGGCGGCGGCGACGTGCGCCTTCCCGCGGTCGAGCCACAGCACGTCGATGAGCCGGACGGCGTCGGCACCGGGGGCTTTCTCGATCGCCCCCGGCAGGCGCTCAAGGCAGCCCTCGCCGAGCTTTCCGCCGTCGTAAGGCCGCCCACGGTCGTTCGACGCGATCCAGACGTCGTAGTCCAACGCCCTGCCGAGGTCGCGCAGCCAGCCCTGGATTATGGTGTGCGTGCGGTCGCCCGCGCGCTCGGCGGCGGCCGCCTTCGTTGTCTTGGCGCTTTCCTCGCGGACCTTGGCCAGGTCCGCCTCCCAGGTGGCCTGGGCGACCGCGTCGTCCACGCGCGGCGGCGCGGCATACTGGCTCGAACCGACGTCGAACAGCAGGCCGCCGACGGCGCCGAGATCGTTGGAGAGCAGGTCGCGATGCTCGGCCTTGAGCGCCAGGATGTCCTGGCGCATGGCCAGGAACTCGTTGTGGCTTTCGAGTTCGCCACGTCCAGGGGCTTGGGGTTTAGGGAAGGCCACACTCAAAAGCCTTCTTAGGCCCATGTTGGATCGGATCAGAATAGGCCGAGGACACCGGCGTTGCGGTACAGCATGTAGGCGGCGACGGCGAACAGCACGCCCGCGAAGACCTTGGTCAGCGCGCCCTTGCGCGTGGACAGCCCCACCGCGGCCTTCATGCCCGCGAACCCGCCGACCACGCCACCGGCGATGAACAGCGCCGCGACCGTCCAGTCGACAAGTCCCGAGAGCGCGTAGTTGGCCGCCGTGGTCAGGCCGAAGGCGCCCACCGAGAACAGCGACGAGCCGATGGCGTTGAGCACGGCCATGCCGCTGCCGAGCAGAAGGCCCGGGACGATCAGGAAGCCGCCGCCGATCCCGAAGAAGCCCGAAATCGCGCCGGTCAGGAAGCCGATGCCGACCAGCCGCACCGCAATGGACTTGTTGATGCGCACCCCGGGGTCGCCCTCGCTCCCGCGCTTCCTCAGCATGGAGGCGCCAACCGCGACCATCACCAGCGCGAACAGGAACAGCAGGCTCTCGCCGTTGACCGCCTTGCCGAGCGTCGAGCCGACCAGCGCCCCGACCACCCCGGAGGCGGCAAAGGTCGCCGCGCAGGGCCACTTCACCGTCCCGGCCCGGGCGTGCTGGGCCAGGTTGGCGAAGGCGTTCGCCGCGACTGCCAGGGCGCTGGTGCCGATGGCGACGTGGGGGTCCGGCACGCCCACGACGTAAAGCAGCAGCGGCACGGCCAGGATCGACCCTCCGCCTCCGATCAGCCCGAGGGAGAAGCCGACCAGCGAGCCGGACAGGATCGTGAGGAGTTCGGGCATCTGAGCGTTCCAGGTTGGAGAAGGTCACACTGTCGCAGCGCGACGCATGCGGATGGACCGCATCAGGTCATGGGCGCCGATCCCGGCGAGCATGGCGGCGACGAACAGCCCCGCCCCAGGAACACTAAGGCCGAACGCGGCGAGCGCCGGGCCGGGGCAGTAGCCGACCAGCCCCCAGCCGACGCCGAACAGGACAGCGCCGGTCGCGAGTCGGCGGTCGACGGCCGTTGCGGTCGGGCCACGGAACGCCGTGTCGATCAAGGGCGTCCCGCGTCGGCGCGCAAGGGCGAAGCCGACCGCCGCGACCGGGATGGCGGCGGCCATCACGAAGGCGAGGCTCGGGTCCCAGGAGCCCGCCACGTCGAGGAAGTCCAGCACCTTGGCCGGGTCGATCATGGAGGACACCGTCAGGCCGAGGCCGAACAGCAGGCCTGACGCGAGGGCGACGAGCAGGGCGGGCATGGCGGTCAGACTCCGATCAGGTGGCGGGCGACCAAGACGGTGGCGGCGGCGCTGGCCATAAACAGGCCGGTGGCCGTCAGGGAACGCGGCGACAGTCGGGCCAGGCCGCAGACACCATGACCGCTCGTGCAGCCGCTGCCCAGTCGGGTGCCGAAGCCGACCAGCAGACCGGCGACGATCAGAGTGGCGGGGCTGGCGGGCGACGCGGAATGCGGCAGCGCACCGCCTGCCGCGCCGTAGAGCAGCGGCGCCGCCATCAGGCCGACCAGAAAGGCGGCGCGCCAAGCAACGTCGCCGGGGCGCCGCGCGCCAAGGCCGCCGAGGATGCCGCTGATCCCGGCGATCCGGCCTTTGGCAACCCACAGGAGGGCCGCGGACAAACCGATCAGGAGGCCGCCGAGGGCGGCCGAAGCAGGCGTGAAGTTTTCCATGGGTCTCGAAGGTCGGGATTGGGCCGTCATTCGGGGCGAGGAGCGGCACAGAACAGGCGGTAGAGCTCGGTGAGGATGGGGCGGACCCGGTCTGAGCCGATGCGGTAGAAAATGACCGTGCCGTCCCGGCGGGGCGCGACGAGTCCTTCCTCGCGCAGCTTGGCGAGGTGCTGGGACAGGTTGGACTGGGAGAGACCGAGGCGCCGGACGAGCTCGCCAACTGGCACCTCGCCCTCAAGCAGCGAGCACAGGATCATCAAGCGATGGCGGCTCGCGAGCGAGCGCAGGAATGCCTCGGCATAGGCGGCGCGGGCTTCCAACTCGGCGGGGTCCATCGGCGGATCGTTGGGGGTGTCCGGCATAGTTTCCAAATCATTAATTTAGCCTTGACTAATATATGAGGCCGAGCCACCTGTTCAAGCGGTATTGGGAACGGTCCCGCCAGGCCAGCCAGGAGGTCTCCATGAAACCCGACGTGATGCCGCTCTTCGACGAGGCGACCAACACCGTCAGCTATGTCGTCGTCGATCCCGCCACCCAGGCCGCGGCTCTGGTCGACAGCGTGCTCGACTTCGACCCGAAGTCGGGCCGCACCGCAACCGCCTCGGCCGACCGCATGATCGCGCTGGTGCGTGAGCGCGGCCTCACCGTGGAGTGGATCCTGGAGACACACGTCCACGCCGACCACCTCTCGGCGGCACCCTACCTGAAGGAACGGGTCGGCGGCCGCATCGGCATCGGCGAGCACATCCGCGAGGTCCAGAAGGTCTTCCGCGCTCTGTTCAACATGGAACCCGGCTTCGCGGCAGACGGGCGCCAATTCGACCATCTGTTCGCCGACGGCGAGCGGTTCCGGATCGGCGGCCTGGAGGCTCAGGCCATCCACACGCCCGGCCACACCCCGGCGGACATGACCTACCTGATCGGCGACGCGGCCTTCGTCGGCGACACCCTGTTCCAGCCCGACTACGGCACGGCGCGCTGTGACTTCCCAGGCGGCGACGCCCACGCCCTGTACCGCTCGATCCGGCGCATCCTGACCCTACCGCCTGAGACGCGGCTCTTCACCGGCCACGACTACAAGGCGCCGGGCCGGGACGAGTACGCCTGGGAGAACACGGTCGCCGAGCAGCGGGCGCGCAACGTCCACGTTCGGGACGGTGTGGGCGAGGACGAGTTCGTGGCGCTCCGCACGGCCCGCGACCGGACACTGGACATGCCGAAGCTGATCCTGCCCTCGGTGCAGGTGAACGTGCGCGCCGGGCGGTTGCCGCCCGCCGAGGAGAACGGCAAACGCTACCTCAAGATCCCTATCGACGCTCTGTGAGGGGACGGGGCATGACGAACGAGCGCACTAGCGTCCGGACTGAGGATGACCGACGTGGCTCCCAGCGGAACGCTGAGGGCCCGTCAGGGCTCCCCGGTCTCCGGCATCTCCTGGCGGGTCCCGGAGACCAGATCCTCGATCCACGTCGTAGCGGCGACGGCCTGAGGCAGGCCGAGGGTCGGGATCGCCAGGAGCGCCACCTGCCGGATCGCTTCAGGGTCGACGCCTTCGGCAAGCGCGCGGCGGACATGGGAATGGACAGCACCCTCCGAGCGGGCGCCGATCGCCAAGGCCAGCTTCACCAGCCGCCGCGTCGTGTCGTCGAGCGGCCCCGAACGGGCAACGGCGTCCCCGAGTTGGGCGAAGGCGTTCCAGACGGCCGGGTGCCGCTCGGCAAGGCGGCCCGCTCCTGAAGGCAAATTCTGGGTCATGCGATCCTCTCGGCGTTTGTCCGTCCCAGAATGGCTGACTGCGGCAATGGTTCCCTCGGCCGGGGCGGATGTGCTGCACACCGCTCGCGTTGTCCTTTGTGCTTTACTCGTTGAAGAGGGAGCGCCATGGACGGTGTGTCGGGAACCCGAAAGGACCGGGGGTTATGGATGGGGATGATCGTCACCAGGCTTGGCAGCAGTCGTCGGCGTGACCGGTTCATGCTCCGGCCTCTCACGCTGCTCGCCTGGCTCGCCGTCGGCTTGGCCGCCAGCACGGCTGCTGCCGCGGAGCCGCCCATCCGCGTCGGGGTTCTGGCCTACCGGGGCGGCGACCACGCGAACGCCGCCTGGGAGCCGACCGTCCAATACCTGGCCGAGCGGTTCCCCGAGCGCGGCGCGGAGATGATCCCGCTGGATCTGCCCGGCATGGAGGCCGCCGTGCAGGCCCGCACCGTCGACTTCGTTCTGACCAACACCGGCAACTACGTGGAACTCGAAGCGCGCCATGGCGTGACCCGCATCGCCACGCTGCGTTCCTCGCGGGCCGGGGCATCGGGCGCCGCCATCGGCTCCGCCTTGATCGTCCGGGCCGACCGGACCGACATTCGCGAGATGGGCGACATGAAGGGGCGCACCGTCATGGCGATCGACCCCGACGCCTTCGGCGGCTTCCAGGTCGCCTGGGGCGAGATGCTGCAGGCCGGTGTCGATCCTTACCGGGACCTGAAGGAGCTTCGTTTCTCCGGCTTTCCCGTGGACCGGGTCGTCTTCGCGGTCCGCGACGGCGAGGTGGACGTCGGCGTGCTGCGGGCCTGCGTGCTGGAGGAACTGGCCGCGGAGGGCCGCGTGGACCCGGCACGCTTCCGGGTCCTGGCACCCAGGATGTCGCCGGGCTTCGGCTGCGCCCTGTCCACCGACCTGTACCCCGACTGGCCTCTGGCCAGGCTGGCCTCGACGCCGGAGGATCTGGCGAAGGCGGTCGTCGTCGCGCTGTTCCAGATGCCCGCCGATCATCTGGCGGCCAAGGCCGGAGGTTACGAGGGCTGGACCGTGCCGCTCGACTACCAGCCCGTCCACGCGCTGTTCCGGTCGCTGCGCATCGGGCCTTACCGCTACCTGCGCGAGGTCTCGCTCATCGACATCGCCCGCGAGCATTGGGAATGGCTGGCGGTGGGCGCGCTGGCCCTGCTGTGGTGGGCCATCCATTCGCTGCGGGTCGAGCACCTGATCAAGGTGCGCACCGCCGAGCTCCGCGCGGCCAACCGGGACCTCGTCCACGAGATGGCGGAGCGCCGCCGCGCCGAGGAGAACGCCCGCGAGCGGCGCAAGGAGATGGACCACGTCGCCCGCCTCTCCATCCTCGGCGAGATGGCCAGCAACCTGGCACACGAGTTGAACCAGCCCCTCGGGGCCATTGCCAACTACGCCCGCGGCTGCACCCGACGGCTGGAGATGGGGACGGTGGAACCGGCCCAACTGGCGGAGGTCACGCGGGCCATCGCGGAGCAGGCCGACCGCGCCGGACAGATCATCGCGCGCATCCGCAACTTCGTGCGCAAGCGGGCGTCCCAATTGGAACCGACGGCCGTGAACGAGGCCGTCCACGCCGCCATCGCCCTGTGCGAGGGACAGGCGCGCAACGGCAACACCATCATCGCCCGGGATCTCGCCGACGACCTTCCCCTCGTGCTGGCGGACCGCGTCCAGATCGAGCAGGTGGTGCTGAACCTGGTCAAGAACGCCCTCGACGCGATGCAGGACGTGCCGGGCGGCACGGCGGGCGGAAGCGTCCGCACCGTGACCGTCCGCACGGGTCGGGATGAGGAGGGGCGGGTCGAGGTCGCGGTGGCCGACCAGGGGCATGGGATTTCCGAAGAGGCGCGGGCGCGGCTGTTCGATCCCTTCTTCACCACGAAGCCGGGCGGCATGGGGCTGGGGCTGTCGATCTGCCGGACCATCGTGGAAGCCCACGGCGGCCACCTCTGGGCCACCGACAACCCCGGCGGGGGCGCCGTGATGCGCTTCGTCCTGCCCGTCGCGAATGCCAAGCCTCCGGTCGGCAACAAGGAGCAACACCATGCACGCTGATATGAACCACGCTGGCGCATCCCGTATCGTCTATGTCGTGGACGACGACCCCGCGATGCGACACTCGCTAGCATGGTTGATCGGTGCGCTCGGGGTGCCGGTGGCGTCCTTCGCCTCGGGCGAGGAGTTCCTCCGTGCCGTCCGCCCGGACCAGCCGGGATGCCTCGTCACCGACGTGCGGATGCCCGGCATGAGCGGGCTGGAGTTGCAGGATACTCTCGCCCGTGCCGGGTCGCTGCTGGCGGTCGTGGTCATCACCGGCCATGCCGACGTGCCCATGGCGGCGCGCGCCTTCCGCGCGGGCGCGGTGGACTTCATCGAGAAGCCGTTCAACGACCAGATGCTCCTCGACCGGGTTCACGAGGGGCTCGAGAAATCCACCCAGGCCTGGGGGGAGCGGACGCGCAAGGCCCATGTCCGGTCGCTTCTGGCCCGCCTGACGCCGCGCGAGCGGCAGGTCGCCGATCTCGTGGTGGGGGGAAAGCCGAACAAGGTGATCGCCGCCGAGATCAACCTCAGCCTGAAGACGGTCGAGGTCCATCGGCACAATGTGATGGAGAAGCTCGAGGTCGGCTCGATCGCCGATCTCACCCGGCTTCTGCTCGAGGCCGGGTGACGGCTTAACAAAGCGTAACCGGTCCTCAAGAGCGCCCTGCGACATAGTGTCCTTGGGGTAAACCCTAACAAGTCTAGGGTTCCCCCCAATGGGATGGCCCACCCGCCCCCGGTACCTTCGCACCGTAGGGCTCGCGCAACACCGCGGGCCACGGAACATGTGCGAAGGGGTCTGCCATGGACCAATCACGACGCAACTTCTTCCTGGGCGTCGGCGCCGCCACCGTCGGCGCCGCCACCGTCGGCGCGGCCACGCTGGCCCCGGCACCGGCCGAGGCCGCCGAGGCCCGCAAGGGCGGCGACGCGGCGCACCGTTGGGGCATGGTGGTGGACGTGCGCAAGTGCGTCGGCTGCCAGGCCTGTACGGTCGCCTGCATCATGGAGAACGACGTCCCGGAGAACAGCTTCCGCACCATCGTCTCCACCTACGAGGTGACGGAGCAGGGCAGGACCGGCTCCTACATGCTGCCGCGCCTGTGCAACCACTGCGAGGACGCGCCGTGCATCCCCGTCTGCCCGACCGGCGCCACCTTCCAGCGCCAGGACGGGATCGTCGTGGTGGACAACACGGTGTGCGTGGGCTGCGCCTATTGCGTCCAGGCATGCCCGTACGACGCGCGCTTCATCAACCACGAGACCCAGACCGCCGACAAATGCACCTTCTGCGTCCACCGCGTGGACGCCGGGCTGCTCCCCGCCTGCGTGGAGACCTGCGTCGGCGGTGCGCGCATCTTCGGTGACCTGAACGACCCGGACAGCACTGTTTCCAAGCTGATCCGCGAGGAAGACCCCAAGGTCCTGAAGCCCGAGCAGGGCACGCAGCCGCGCGTCTTCTACATCGGCCTCGATCCGAAATTCCAAGGCAAGGTGGACGGCACCCCGACCCTGTGGCGCCCGGCCCGCGAGAAGGAGCACGCGTGATGGACACGAACATCGTCGAGGTCATCAACGTGACCCGCGAGGTCGCGTGGCTTCCCTGGGCCGTTCAATATTTCCTCCTGATCGGCCTATCGGTCGGCGGCGTGCTGCTCAGCCTGCCCGGCTACGCCTTCGCGAGGGACGGGTGGCGCAAGCTGGGGCGCGTCGCCCTGCTGGTGGCGTTGACCTGCGGGCTGGCCGCGCCGGTGGCGCTGCTGTCCGACCTGCACCAGCCCGGGCGCTTCTGGCACTTCTACGTCGTGTTCCGGCCGACCTCCTGGATGTGGTGGGGGTCGGTCTTCATCCCCTTCTACGTCGCGGGCCTGCTGGCCTACGCCTGGGCCTGCTTCCGCGAGGAATTCCAGGAACAGGGCCGGGTGGACAGCCGCTTGGCGGCGTTTTACCGGCTGGTCGCCCTGGGTGGCGGCCGCAACGACCGGTTGATCCGCATCACGGGCGTCGTGGTCCTCGTCGGAGCCGCCCTCGTGGCCCTCTACACGGGTGTCGAGGTCGCCGTGGTCAAGGCGCGCCCGCTGTGGCACACGCCGTTCCTGCCGGTGCAGTTCCTCATGACCGCCCTGGTCGGGGCCGCCGGTCTCGTGCTCGTCCTGAACCGCTTCGCCGCTGTCAGCGACCGTGCGGTGGAGGCTCAGGCGAACCGGCTGCTGGCCGGGTTCCTAGGCGCCGTGATGGTGATCGGCGGGCTGTGGCTGGCGCTCGGCCTGTTCGGGCTTGAGCGGACTCACGCCGAGGCCCTGGACAGCGTGGCGCATTCCGAGGCGTGGCGCGTCACGGCGGTCTGGGCCGTTCTGGCGACCGTCGTGCCCTTCGTCATCGCCGTTGCCAAGCCGATGGGGACCGGCCTGCTTACCGGCCTGATCGCCGTCCACAGCGCCTGGATGTTCCGCTGGACCGTGTTCATCGGCGGCCAGACCGTGCCGAAGACCGGCGCCGGGTTCTACGAGTACGCGCTTCCGGCCGGTCCGGACGGCCTGCTCGGCATCCTGGGCACCGCGGGCCTTTGCTTCTTCCTGCTGCTCGTCATCACCGCCTTCCTGCCGACCCCGCGCCGCCCGGCGCCCCGCCCGTTCAGCGCCGCTCATACCGCCGACCGCGCCGTGGCCGCCGCCGAATGAACACGCAGGGGAGCAAAGGAGTCACCGCCATGTCCATCACCCGTCGCCTCCTCCTGAAGACCACCGCCGCGGGCGGCGCGCTCGCCGCCTTCGTCGGCGGCTTCTCCGAAACCGGCCGCAAGCTGGTGAAGGGCGCCTGGGCCGGGGAGCGGCCCGACCACGCCATTTCCGGCAACGCGCCCAAGCCCGAGTTCCGCGTCGATCCGAAGAGCGGGGACATCGCCCGGACGCCCGGCCAGATCGTCGCCAACGTCGCCTGCCTCGGCTGCACGACGCTGTGCGGCGTCCGCGTCCGCGTGGACGTCGCGAAGAACAAGGTGCTGCGCGTCGCGGGCAATCCTTACAGCCCGTTGTCCACCGACCCCTTCCTGCCCTACGGCACGCCGATCAAGGAGAGCTTCAAGTCTCTGTCGCGGCTGGACGAGAAGGGACTCCAGGGCCGCTCGACCGCTTGCGGGCGCGGCAATGCGGCGCTGGAGATGCTGACCTCGCCGTTCCGCGTCACCACGCCGATGAAGCGCGTCGGGCCGCGCGGGTCCGGCCAGTGGGAGCCAATCGCCTTCGAAAGGTTGGTCGAGGAAATCGCGGAAGGCGGCGACCTGTTCGGCGAAGGGCACGTGGACGGCCTGCGGGCCCTGCGCGACCTGAAGGCGCCCATCGATCCGGCGGCGCCGGAACTGGGGCCCAAGGTCAACCAAGTGGCCCTGCTGTCCTCGGTGAACGATGGGCGCGAGCCGTTCGTGCGCCGCTTCTTCAATCAGGCGCTGGGCACCATCAACTTCGTCGGTCACGGCTCCTACTGCGGCGGCGCCTACCGCTCCGGCTCCGGCGCGGTGTTCGGCGACGCCAAGAAGATGCCGCACGCCAAGCCGGACCTCCAGAACGCCGAGTTCGTGTTGTTCATCGGCACCGCCCCGTCGAACGCGGGCAACCCGTTCAAACGGCAGGCCATGCTGCTCGCCAAGGGGCGCACCGACGGCGTGCTGAACTACGTGGTCGTCGATCCGGTTCTGACCAACGCCGACAACCGCGCGGTAGCCGAGCGGTCCAACTGGGTCCCGATCCGTCCGGGCACCGATGGCGCCCTGGTCATGGGCATGATGCGCTGGATGTTCGAGAACGGGCGCATCGACGCCAATTATCTGTCCCAGCCCAACGGCAAGGCCGCCGAAGCGGCGGGCGAAGCGGGCTGGTGCAACGCCACCCACCTCGTCATCGTGCAGAAGGGCCACCCGCGCGAGAGCCGTATGCTGCGCGCCTCCGACATGGGCTGGGTGACGCTGGACGAGAAGGACCGCTACGGTGACAAGGACGCCTTCATCGTCCTCGATCCCACCGGGACGCCGGTCGCCCATGACGCCCTGATGGGACCGGCGACGCTGTTCCTCGACGGGGCCGTGACGACGCCGTCGGGCGACGTGGCCGTGAAGACCAGCCTAACCCTGCTGCGCGACGAGGCCATGAAGATGGACCTTCGCGGCTACGCTGAGATCTGCGGCATCCCGGCCGACGTCATCGCCGGTCTGGCGCGCGAGTTCACCAGCCACGGCAAGAAGGCCGCCGCCAACGCCCACGGCGGCATGATGGCGGGCAACGGCTTCTACAACGCCTTCGGCGTGGTGACGCTGAACACGCTGATCGGCAACCTGAACTGGAAGGGCGGCACCATCTTCGGCGGCGGACGCTTCCCCGACGAGCAGGACGGCCCGCGCTACAAGCTGGCGACCTTCCCCGGACAGGTGAAACCCTCCGGCATCGCGATCAGCCGCCCCGTGCCCTACGAGAAATCCAGCGAGTTCAAGACGAAGAAGGAGGCGGGCAAGCCCTACCCGGCCAAGGCGCCCTGGTACCCCAACGCGCCGCAGTTGACGACCGAGTATCTGACCAGCGGCGTCGTGGACGGCTATCCCTACCCGTTGAAGGCGCTGTTCCTGTGGAACAGCAACCCGGTCTACGGCATCCCCGGCGTGCGCGCCGCGGTCGAGGCGAAGCTGCGGGACCCGAAGGCGCTGCCGCTGATCGTCGCCATCGACCCCTTCATCAACGAATCCTCGGCCTTCGCCGACTACATCGTTCCTGACACGGTGCTGTACGAGACCTGGGGCTGGGCCGCGCCCTGGGCGGGCGTGCCGACCAAGACCTCGACCGCCCGCTGGCCGGTGGTGGATTCCCGCACCGCCGCGCTGGCGGACGGCCAGCACGTTCAGATGGAGACCTTCCTGATCGCCACGGCCAAGCGCCTGAGCCTACCGGGCTTCGGAGCCGACGCCATCGAGGACATGGAGGGCAACCGGCATCCCCTGGAGCGGCCGGAGGATTGGTACCTGCGCGGCGGCGCCAACGTCGCCTGGCTCGGCAAGCAGCCGGTGCCCGACGCCTCCGACGAGGACATCGCCTGGTCCGGCGTGGAGCGCGTGCTGCCCGCGCTGAAGGCGACGCTGAAGGAGGAGGAGTGGCGCAAGGTCGCCTTCATCCTCGCCCGTGGTGGCCGCTACCAGAACCAAGCCGAGGGTTTCGAGGGCGACAAGGCGACCCACCGCTTCAAAGGCGGGCTGCTGGTCTACAACGAGGCGGTCGGCGCCGCGAAGAGCAGCGTCACCGGCAAGCGGTGGACCGGCACGGCGACCTGGATGCCCCCGGTGTTCGCCGACGGCACCCCGGTCCGACAGGTCCACACGCCGGAGGACTGGCCGTTCCAATTGGTGAGTTCGAAGTCGGTGCTGGTCAGCGCCTACACCATCGCCGCCAGCCGCCTGCGCCATCTGCACCCGGAGAACCCGGTCGGCATCAACGTGGAGGACGCCCGGCGTCTCGGCATCGAGACCGGCGACCGCATCCGCATCGCCACGCCGGGCGGGAGCGAACCGGCGACGGCCATCGTCCGGCACGGCGTCATGCCGGGCGTGCTCGCGGTGGAGCATGGCTTTGGCCACAGGGAGTACGGCGCCCGCCCGCACGTCGTCGGCGGCCGAAGCCAGCCGGACGTGCCGGAGATCGGTGCGGGCATCAACCTCAACGACCTCGGCCTCGCCGATCCCACTCGCAAGGGCGCATCGGTCTGGGTCGATCCGATCGCGGGCACCTCGGTGCGCCAGGGCATTCCCGCCAAGCTGGAGCGCGTCGTGGCGGCATGAGCCCACTCCGGTCGGAGCGGGCGGCCACCCGCTCCGACCGACCACACTGGAGAATCCGATGACCTCTTTGTCAGGTTTCCTGCGCGCCGCGACGGTCGGGGCCATGCTGGCGGCGACGCCCGCGCTGGCCGCCGAGATCGCAGTCGATCTCTCCCCGAACGGCCCGGCCCATCGGGCTTCGCAGGATGTCGTGGAGATCGCTCCCGGCGATACCATCCGGTTCGTCGGGGCAGGCGGCCACCGGGTGGAGTCCATCCGCGGCATGCAGCCCCCGGGCGGCGTCGAGTTCAAGGGGCGGGCCGGGCAGGACCTCGTGGTTACGTTCGACAAGCCCGGCCTTTACGGCTTCCGCTGCAAGGAGCACTACACGCAAGGCGAGGTCGGCCTCATCGTGGTCGGCGACCCGCGAAACATCGTCTCGGCCGCCGCGGTCCGGCACCCCGTCGAGGCCCAGAAGGTCTTCGAGACGCTCTTTCGGAGGTTGCAGGCCGAAGGATGACGGGAAGGCGCGCTTCACCGCCTGGAGAAAACGCCCTTCCAAGTCTCCAAACAGACCGGTTCAGGAGCAGGGCGGGCACGCGGTGCCCGCCCTGCTCCGGCGTCTCCAGCAGACGGCAGCGCATGGAGACTGATAGCAAATTAGCATTTAATCATAAAATGGAGTGGGTGTATGTAGCTGTCAACGAATAGCGATGCAGCCAAACGCCGCACGATGCCCAACGAAAAGACAAAAGAGACTCACAGGAAGGGAAGAGACACCCCATGAAGACCATCAACACGCTGGCCTGCGCGCTCGCGGCCCTGGCCGTCGGCACGATCACCCTCGCCGTGTCGCACGCGGCGGACCCGCAAAAGATTGACCTGACCCAATGGACGCCGCCGGACATTGCGACGGTGAAGGACGACGACCTCGGCAAGCTCGTCAAGTACGGCCACGCGCTGACGACCGAGACCCACAAGCATCTCGGCCCGGAGGCTGCCGACCCGGCCAAGCGGTACGCCGGGAACAACCTGGCCTGCCAAAGCTGCCACCTGAACGCCGGAACGCAGCCCTACTCGATGCCGTGGACCGGCGTGCATGCGGTCTTCCCGCAGTACCGCGCCCGCGAGGACGCGATCAGCACCATCGAGGAGCGCGTCAACGGCTGCATGGAGCGCAGCATGAACGGCAAGGCGCTGCCGCTGGAGAGCACCGAGATGAAGGCGTTCGTCGCCTACATGAAGTGGCTGTCCACCGGCATCCCGGTCGGCGCGAAGATCGAAGGGGCGGGCACTCGGCCGATCAAGGAACCGGCCCGCGCCGCCAACCCGGAACGCGGCAAGCAGGTCTACGCCGAGGTCTGCGCCGCCTGCCACGGCGAGGACGGCCAGGGCGTGCGCAAGGGGCAGGTCGGCGACGGCGAGGGCTATCAGTTCCCGCCGCTGTGGGGGGCGGACAGCTACAACGACGGCGCGGGGATGTACCGCCAACTGACCGCGTCGGCTTTCGTCCACAATAATATGCCGCTGGGCACGACCCACGAGGCGCCGGTCGTGTCGGACGAGGACGCCTACGACGTCATCGCCTTCGTGAACAGCCAGCCGCGTCCCCACAAGGCCAACCTCGACAAGGACTTCCCGAACCGCCTGCGCAAGGCGGTCGACATGCCGTTCCCGCCGTTCGCGGACGGCTTCCCGGCCGAGCAGCACAAATACGGCCCCTACGATCCGATCCGCGCCAAGCTGAAGGAGTTGCCGCAGGCGACGCAGTAAACGGTCAGGCGACCCCTCGGCGGAGGAGCCTGCGGGGCTTCTCCGCCACTCCTGTCAGCCACCAGAGTGAACCTCGCGTTCGACGCGCGTCAGCAGGTCGGTGAAGAAGGTCACGTCCTCCGGCGTCAGGCCCAGCTTGGCGTGGCGGGGCAGGAACTCGGCCACGGGACGGCCGCTCTCCAGCCCGTGCAGCACGCCGTCGCGGACCACCAGCGATTCCCGGGCCAGATCGGCGGCGGACTCGTGGCAGCGGCCGCACCGTTCCTTGAAGCGCGGTCCCGTGCTGGCTTGGGCAAGCAGCATCTCGTACATCGGCCGCACGAGGTTCTGCGGCAGGTGATGGTTTTGCAGGAAGACGATCAGGTCGTCCGTATGATGGCGGCCCTGGAGCTTGCCGTCCTTCACGGTGAGGAACCGTTGGGCGAAGGCCCCGGCGTGGGAATGGCAGTCCCCGCAGGTCTGGTCCCAAAACTGGTGCAGGTCGGTCGCCTTGCCCGGCGATGTCGCAAGGAGCAACGGAACCAGGAACGGCAGCGCAAAGACGGTTCTCATGCCGTGTCTCTTCGAGAAGCAAGGAATCAACCGACCGCGGGCAGCATGGCACATTTCCTCATCGGATAGTACCCCCCTCCATACGTAGAACACGGCGGCCCGCGCCAGATACAGCCGTCTTTCACCGCACGACGGCGGTGGCCAACGGGTGGCTCCTGGACACCGCGCCACTCTCCCTGCGCAGGGCGATCACCGCGCTGCACGCTTGTCCACCACTCCGGGAATGTCCTGAGCAGGCCGTGGGAACCTGCCCTTGAGGGCGTCCACGCCTTCTTGGGGGCGGGCTGCGGGCACAAGATCTTGTCGGGCACGACGGCGTTCCGCGGTCGACATGTTCATCTCGCGATCGCGGGTCTCGACCAGCCCAGGCTGAGCCTCGCCGTCACGGTTGAACGACCAGGCCAGCATGGGAGGGCCGTAGGGCATCCGGTCACCCGGTTGCGTGCCCTTCTCGGACTGCCATGTGTGACAGGTCTTGCCATAGCTGTTCATCTTGCTCTTCATCAACTCGTGCTCGGCGACGTCGGGCAGGTTCGGCGCCACCAGCTGTCCGGACAGGATCTCACCATTGTGGGGGTGCCAATACCGGCGCTCCTGCCGCGGCAACTGCTCGAACAGGCGCTCGGAGATGATGTACTCGACACCCGTCAGGTTGGCGCTCGCGGTGTTGCCGTCGAACAACGCGCACTGGGCGAAGTCTTCATTCACCTGGCGGCAGAAGTGGTGCGCCTCCATCTGGTGGTCGGGCTCGTTCTTCATGGGATGGAAGCCGACGAGGTAAACATCCATCCCGCCGAGCGGCGCGTTGCTTTGAAGCACCGCCGCCCCGGCCTCGAGCACGTTGGTCTTCGTGCTCTCGGCGCCGCCCTGCGGGCTGACGGACGGCGCCACGCTTCCTGTGCCGGTGCAGGCGGCAAGCGCCACCACGAGCGCGAGGGACAGAGCGGTTCGGTGATGCGGTATGACCATGGTCCCGTCCTTAAAAAGTGGAGAGTCGAAGCTCCGGGGCTGCATGGAACGGACCTTCCGCACGCCCCGGAGAAGACAGGATGGAATTGCCCAGCCTGCCGCCGAGTCAGGCGGCCGGTCGGGAGTACCGCCCCGCGCAGGCCGACGTCGCGGGCGCTTACGACGGGCTATGCGGGCACGCCCTGGAAGGACTTGTCCCCGATACGGCGCAGTGCCTCCGGTGCGTCGTCGGGGCAGTCGCCGCAGAGGCGGTTCGCAGGGACCGCCACGTCGATCTTCTTCGGGTACGGCAGGCTCAGGTTCGCCATGATCGCGGCGAACTCCTCCAGGCTCTTGTCGTCGCCCAGGCGGGGGTTGCGTTCCCGCTCCTGGAGCACGGTCGAGACATGCCGGTGCTGGTAGTCGTGGCTGGGGTAGACGAGCGTGTCGTCCGGCAACGTGAAGATCTTCTCGCGCACCGACCGGTAGAGCGCCTCGGTGCTGCCGTTCTGGAAGTCCGTACGGCCGCAGCCGTCGATCAGCAGGGCGTCGCCGGTGAACACCCGCGGCGTGTCCCCGCGTTCGACGAGGAAGCAATGGTGCGTGTCGGTGTGGCCCGGGGTGTGGAGCGGCTTGAAGGTCAGGCTGCCCATGGTGAGCGGCTGGTCCTCGGCGACCCCGATATCGGCGCACGGCAGCCCGTCCATCGCCGGATAGGCCACCTTGCAGCCGGTCAGGCTGCGCAGCCGACAGGCCGAACTGATGTGGTCGGCGTGGATGTGCGTGTCGAGCGTCACGGCGAGCCGCAAGCCGAGTTGCTGGATCAGCGCCAGATCACGCTCGACCGTCTCCAGCACCGGGTCGAGCAGGATCGCCTGGCTGGTGTCGCGGCAGCCGAACAGGTAGGTGTAGGTCGAGGATTCCGGCTCGAACAGCTGACGGAAGATCACGGCGCCCCTCCTCGCGTCTTTCCGCCGTCCACGTAGCGCGTGAACAACGCCCTCATCTCCGGCGTCCCGAACTGGAAGCCCATCGCCTCGGCCTTGGCCGCCGCCGCGTCGCCGGACAGGCCCTCGATGCGGGCGACGTGCATGAAGGTGAAGAGGGCGGCGCGGCGCCCCGACGCGCAATGGATGGCGACCGGACCCGGCAGGCCCGCGACCTCGCGGTCGAAGCGTTCGGCGGTGGCTTCGTTCATATCCTGGGGGGAGACGGGGATGCTCAGGTAGGCGAGGCCGTGGCTCCGGGCGATCTCGCTCTCCTTGGTCGGCGACAGCACCTCGTCCTTTTCGCCGGGGGTGCGCAGGTTCACGATGGAGCGGAAGCCCTCGCGGGCCAGTTCCCCGACGCGGTCGGCGGTCGGCGGTGTCATTTCGATGGTGAAGCGGTCGTCCACCCTCAAGCGGTCCGTCATGCCATGCTCCGTTTGTGTGCGGGTCGCCGTGGAGCCCGGACCGATACCGGCCGCGGGCACCTCGGGTGGGTCATGCCACGGCGGCGTCCAACGCCGCCTCGGCGCGCTGGCGCGGGGTCGTGTTCGGGGACGTCGTGTCAAGCCGCCGGAAGTCGCCGCGCAGGGCCTTGAGCGCGTACCGCTCGCGGTCGATCTCGGCGGTGGTGCGGACGCCCAGGCGGCGGAACACCGGGACCGGCGGGCACCAGCCCTGGAGCGCGTGCTGGAGCAGGAACCCGGTCACGACAGCGGGCAGGACCAGGAAGCGGCGGTCCACGAAGGCGCCCAGCACGGTTCCGGTCAGTGCCAGCGTCGCCGCGTTGGCTTCGAGCGTGCGCTCGATGTCCCACTCGTGGTCGAGTTCGTTTAGGCGCCGGTCGATCTCTTCCGGGTGCTCGGCGTGGAAGCGGACGCTCTCCTCGATCTCGGCGGCGAAGCGGCGGTTGAGGGCGGCGGACGTGGCGTTCTCCACGCGCGACGCGGTGGCGGGCAGCATGGTTCCCTCCTGTGTCGGTTCCGGTGGACGGCGCCGCGCTCAGGGGCGGCGCCGTCATGTCCTGCAAACATTAGGAAGGTCTGATGCGTTCCCGGAGGTCGTGGTCCGACATGTCCATTGGACAGACCACCGCGTGGCGGCGCTGCCTCCACTCCCAGGCGACCGCCGCCGCCGTGACGGCGGCGCCGACCACGGCCAGATGAAGGCGGTACGGCTCGACGTGGGCGAGCAACAGGTCCGCCCCGAAGACCAGCAGCAGGAGCTTGTTGCAGGTCGGGCAGGCGATCCCCAGGAACCAGAGAACGCTGCCCAGTCCGGCGCCACGGGGCGGACACATCGGCCGCCGGATGGCCACGTAGATTCCGACCAGCACCGCCTGGACGGCGAGCAGCCAGACTTCGAACCCCTGGGTCGGCGTCATGCGGACGAACACGGGGTTCGGCCACACGGCGGTGACGGTTCCCAGCACTAGGAAGATCAAGATCGCCGCGGCGGTCCCTCGCAGGACACGAGGCGGGCTCATCGGATTGTCGGTGAGACTCATGACGGACGCTCCACGCTGGTTCAGCCCTGCTTGCCGTCGCGCTTCTTGGCGCGGACGTCGGCGACGATCTCCTTCATCGTCTTCAGATCGAGGCCGCCGGGAATGAGGTAGCTGCCGATGACGAAGCCCGGGGTGCCCTGGAGTTTCAGCATGGCCGCCTGCGCGGATGCCTGCTTGAAGGCTTGGTCCACCTGAGCGTCGCGCTCCTTCAGGTCCCGCTCGGCCCGCGCCAGGTCGAGACCGGCCTCGCTGGCCGCCTTGCGGATCTTCTCCTCGTCGAGGCGACCGGGAATGTTCATGAAGGCGTGATGGACCTGTTCGTAGCGGTCCTGCCAGCGCGCGGCGAGCGCGATCCTGGCGGCGTAGATCGACGGCGCGCCGAACAGCGGCCAGTGCTTGTGGATCACCCGGACGTTCTTGTCCTCGGCGACCAGTTGCTCGAGGAAGGGGTGGACCTTGCGGCACACCGGGCACTGGTAGTCGAAAAACTCGATCACCGTCACGTCGCCCAGCGGGTTGCCCACGACCACCGCGCTGGGGCCGCGGGTCAGGGCATCCGGGCCGAGTTCCGCCACCAGGGGCGGGGCCGCCGTGGCCGCGGCGGAGGTCGGGGCGACGAAGGACTGGACGGCGACAGCCCCGGCGCCGAACGCGGCGGCTGAGACGGCGACGGTGAGAAGGGTCGTGACGAGGCGGGAGGTCATGATGGGACTCTTGGCTCCGTGATGCGACTGGGCGGACCGCCGCTCGGGACGCTCGGAGGCGGCGGTCGGGATGCTGGGGAGCGTCGCGCTCGGACGTTCCGGCTGGCCAAGCGCGACGCGGGGCGTGGTGTCTGCGAGACTCGTGGGGGAAGCCGCGGTTATCCGGCTGTCCGGGCCTTTCGGACGGCGTCCAGTACGGCGCCTTCGGACAGCACCTCGGGCAGGACGATGCCGTGCGGCGCGCCCGGCCCGTAGACCGCGTTGAACGGGATGCCGTAGCGGTCGTGCTGGCCGAGGTAGGCGGCGATGGCCGGGTCGGGGCTGGTCCAATCCGCCCGCATGGCGACGACGCCGTCACTCGAAAGCGTACCGGCCACCGGCTCGCGGTCGATCACCAGCTTCTTGTTGACGATGCAGGTGACGCACCAGTCCGCCGTCACGTCGACGAAGACCGTCTGGCCCTGAGCGACTAGCCGGGCGATCTCCGCCTGCTCGAACCGCTGCCACCGCGCCGATGCCGCGGAAGAGGCGGCCGGGGCCGCGTGGTCGAGGACGGCGGGGATGGCGACCGCCGTGGCGAGCGCGACCAAGGCCACCGGCCCGGCCGCGAGACTCACGGCCCCGAAGCCACGGGTGGCCAGGGCGAGGGCGCCGACGGCCAGCAGGGCGGCCGCGACGACGCTGGCGGCCGTGCCGATCGACGTCTGCGCGGCGAGGACCGTCACCAGCCAGATTGCTGTGGCCGCAAGGGCAGCCGCGAGCAGGTGGCGGAGCGCGCCCATCCAGCGCCCCGGCCGGGGCAGCAGCGCGACCGCGCCCGGAAACAGGGCCACGAGCAGGTACGGGGCTGCCAAGCCGACGCCGAGCGCGCCGAACACGGCGAGGATCTCCAGCGGGCCGCGGGCCAGCGCGAAGCCGACCGCGGTGCCGAGGAACGGCGCCGAGCAGGGCGTCGCCAGCAGGGTGGCGAAGGCGCCCATGGCGAAGTGCCCGGCGGGGCCGTCGCCCCCGACGGTGCCGAGGGCGGTGGACAGAGAGGACGGCAGCCGGATCTCGAAGACGCCCGCCATGCTCGCCGCGAAGGCGACGAGGACGCCCACCATGACGGCGAGAAAGACGGGCTGCTGGAACTGCATGCCCCAGCCGACGATGCCGCCCGCCCCCTTGAGGGCCGCCAGGGTGCCCGCCAGGACGAGCATGGCGGCGATGGCGCCGGAGGCGGTCGCCAGGAAGCCCAGCCGCACCCGGCGGCGCTCCTGGCCTTGCTGGCCGATCACCGACATCAGCTTGAGGGAGAGCACCGGCAGGACGCAGGGCATCAGGTTGAGAACGAGACCGCCCAGCAGGGCCACCGCCAGGAACGGCAGGAGGTCGGCGAGCCGGTCGCCCGTCAAGGGCGCCTCCGACGACACGGTGACCTTGGCCTCGACGGCGCGGCCGCCATCGACGACCGTGACGGTGAGGGGCCTATCGGCCATGCCGATGACATCGGGTCCGGCGACGACGGGCAGCGTGAGCAGGGCGGTGCGTCCGCCGTCCTCGCGCGCGACCTCGGGCTTGGCGAACGCCCAGTCGCCCCCCTCGACGAAGGCGTCGGGAGCCGCCAGCGGCGCCGTGGCCGACGCCACGCGGACCACGAGCGCCCCGCGCGCGGGGTCGGTCCAGGCGCCCTCGACGGTGACGCCGGACGAGTTCCCGTCACCGGGAACCTGGGCGTCGAACCGTGCGATCAGGTTGCCCGCGGCCGCGTCAGGTGTGGCGGGACCCGCGGGCAGGTCGAGGCCAACCTGGTGCGCGGCCGGGACGCAGACCTCGCTGCACACCAGCAGGTCGACCTTGCCGCGCAGCGACACGGGCTCGCCCGGGCGCTCGACGGTCACCTCGAGGGGGAGGACGACCTCGCCGGTGTAGCCCAGGGTCTCGATGCCGAAGGTCGAGAAACGGTGCGGCGCGGGCCAGCGGACCGCGACGGACGCAACGTTGGTGGAGCCCGACCAGTCCATTCGGGGCGGCATGCCCGCGTCTCCGGGCGAGCGCCAGTAAGTTTTCCAGCCGTCGTCCAGGACGATGCGGAGCCCCGCCAGGATGGCCTGTGACTGACCGGCGGCGTCGACCGAGGCCAGAATCTGCACCGTCGAGGTCTCGGCCGGTGATTGGGGACCGACTGTTGCGGAGACGGAGACGGGGGCCAGCACGGCGAACAGGAGGGCCGCCGGGAGGGCGCGCAACAATCGGCTGGTCGCAGCCTTGTAGGTACCGCCGAACACGGCGGCGAGCGGCGCCAGCGAAGGGCGCCGGGTGACAGTGATCGACATCGCGTTGTCCGTCCGCTGAGGGAACAGGGCCGTGCGCTCCGGAGTGGAGAGGCAAGCCTGCTGGGGATCGGCCACGGACGGTTGGCGGCGGGCAATGCCCGGCGCAACGACGGCCCTGTGGCGGTTCAGGCGGACAGGCGCGGAGGCGGCAGGTCGGGGAGCGTGGTGATGCCGCGCGACGGATCGTCGATGGCACGCGCGTGGCTGTCGGCACCAGCTGCCGAAGGGGGTGGAACAGTGGACGCGGCATTGGGAAGGGCGCCGCACACCGTGAGGCATGGAACGGCGGTCGGGCACCGTGCCGTCCCGGTCGATGCGTCGCGTCCGTTGCAGGGCCGGTCGGTGTCGTCAGCGGCGGTCAGGACCGTCGGAACGACCGCCTCCCGTTCCTCCGCGGAAACGGTGTCGCCGAGTGCAGGCGGGAACGACCGGACGGTGTCCACAGGGGCAAACGCCCTGGCCCATCCGGGACCGGCGAACGCGACCAGCGTGGCCAGCACGAGCAGTGCCGTCACCAGTGCCCGGATCATGTTCGCCGTGTGTGGCACGCGCATCCTCTCGTCATCCCGCATCGAAGCTACGGTCGGCGGGGGCTTGGCGCAACCCGCATTCCGCTCACAGACCCGTGAGGGGTGGTTCGGAACTCCGATCGCCGTAGCCTGTTCCCCTGCCACCCCTTGCGCATTAGATATTACTACAGTCTGATGGAAAGTCGCCATCGAATAGGCGGGCGTTTGCATAAGCCCAGGAATCCTCACCCGGCATCGCACGAAGGAGCGCGATGACCTATCACGTTTCAATGTCCGGGGGGCGCTGCTGACGTCTTGAGCCACCTTGAAGCGTAAAGGGCCTGCGGGCGGGAAACCTCCAGGGATACGACGGCATGAGCCTATATCAGCATCACATACTGCCGCGGCTCACCGACTGGGCCATGGGGCAGGCAGTGCTCAGCGATTTCCGCTCCCGCGTCGTCGTCGGTGCGCGGGGGTGCGTTCTCGAAATTGGGATCGGGTCCGGGCGCAACCTCCCGTTTTACGGGGGAGAGGCTACGGAGGTCGTCGGCGTGGACCCCTCTCCGGAGTTGCTGGCCCTCGCTCGGCGAGCGGCGGCCGTGACACCCCACCCTGTGAAACTGATTGAGCAGACTGCGGAGCAACTGCCGTTTTCCGACAGCAGCTTCGACACGGCGGTGGTGACATGGTCGCTGTGCAGCATACCCGATCCGGTCGCGGCGTTGCGGGAGGCCCGCCGGGTGCTCAGGCCGGGTGGACAGTTGCGTTTCGTCGAGCACGGCCTCGCGCCTGACCCCGGCGTCCGCCGCTGGCAGCACCGCCTGACACCGGTGTGGTCGAGGTGCGCGGGAGGCTGTCATCTGGATCGTAAGATGGACGACCTCATTCATGCGGCCGGGTTCCGCATCACGGACCTGAAGGCGGGTTACGTCCCCGGCATCAGGCTCCTGGGCTTCATGTACGAGGGCTGCGCATGCCGTCAAAGCGGATGAGGCATGCGTGCGGCACATCGGAAGGCGTCCACAGGACCATTGACCTTCCAACAACTGGAAGGTGGAGGCTGGCCTCCAGAGACGAAACGGAGCGGTCCGGAAGGACCCCGTCGAGGAGGATACCGATGCTGCAGTTCACCGTTCCCGGCATGACGTGCGGCGGATGCGCCAACGCCATCCGCAAGTCCCTGGCTGCCGTCCCCGGCATCACGGCCATCCAAGCCAATCCGCCCGACCGACGCCTTGCCGTCGAGGGCGACGTCGGCGCCGACCTGATCGTTCGCACGCTGGCCGACGCGGGCTACGACGCCACGCCGATCGCCTGAGGAGACGCACCATGGTGACGAAGAAGAAGGCCCTCCTGGGCAGCGCCCTGGCTCTGGTCCTGACGCTCTCCGCGGCGTCGGCGGCCATGGCCGACGGCGGTGGCGGCGGGGATTGGCACGAGACCGCCGTCTACGAGCTCGCTCTGGTCCCGGGCGGCGCGGCCGACTCCGCAGCCGTGAGGGCCGACCTCGAATACGTGACCGGCATGCGCGAGCACCACGCGGGTGCGCTGACGATGTCCGATGAGTAACTGGCCAAGGGCCGGAACCCAGTGCTGCGGCGCATGGCGGGCGCCATCATCACCAACCAGAAGTACGAGATCGCCGTGCTCGACGAGGTGAAGCGACAGGTCGAGCAGCCCCCGACGGTGCTGGCCGACTTCGGTTCGACCAAGTTCGTCCGGCGGCCGGTGACCACCGAGGGGCTGGAGCACCGCCTGTCCTACATCAAGGCGCCGCCGCCGACGGCGTTCGACCTCTGGACGACATCCGGCGCGGTCGACGAGTACGACGTCCGCTGGGCCAAGGCGATGATCGCGCACCACCAGGGCGCGCTCGACATGGCGCGGGAATACAACACCGACCCGAACGGCGAGAACAGCTTCCTGCGCACCATGAACTACGACATCGTCCAGGACCAGACCTACGAGATCGGGCTCCTGGAGAGCGTCGTCGACCGCTACCCCGGCGACGCCAGCGCCATCAAGCTGGACCCGTCCATGGTCCACGGCATGTCCATGCACGGCGCGCACGGCACGATGGACCACGGCGCCATGGGTCATGACCAGATGGATCACGGACCCACGGGGCACCGACAAATGGGCCATAAGGGAATGGGCCACTGATCCGCTATAGGATGTCCGGCGACGATCATGCTGGTAGCGTTTCTTGCCACCGCTCTCCTGCCGCGATGGAAGGCACGAGCACGAAGGATCGCATCGAACGTGAGAACAGTTGGCTGTCCTCATCAGGGAGTGCGACATGCGCACCAATATCGACATCAATGATGCTCTGATTGCCGAGGCGATGGCGGCCACCGGACTGACCACGAAGGAGGCCGTCGTCGAGGAGGCGCTTCGCCGCTTGATCCGCTTCAAGCAGGAGGAGAAGACGCTGGCGCTCCACGGTACTATCGAGTGGCAAGGCGACCTGGAGGCGAGCCGCCCAGGTCGCGGAGACGACTGATCATCGTGGGCGGCCAGTAGGCGGAGCAACGGCGGGGCGGGCGCTCAGCACCGCAGCTTCCGTTCCGCCTTGGCTCCGGCGACCAGCGCGCGCCGGACCAGTGCGGCAAGCTGGCGGGCCTGCAGGCGCCCGCGGACGAACCCCGAGCGCATCGCATCCAGCGCCGTCGGGTCGATCTCCGGCAGCACCGCCACGGCGCACTCGTAGTCGTCCGCCGCGTCGGCCAGGCATCCCGCGAACAGCGCGTCGAAGTCGCGCGCCCGCGGAGACCCAACCTCGACCACCGCCAGCCGGGAGATCAGGACCGCCGGGATCGCCCCCGTGTCGTTCGCCGTCAGCAGCCACACGACGCGCGACAGGTCGACGGGGACGGCCAGCGCCTCGTCCGGCCAGCGCCGGGCCGAGGACGGCTCGAGCATCGACAGCAGCGTGTGGTGCAACCGGCCGTTCCGGTCGCTGCCGCCCGCCTTGTCCACTTCGTCCACCAGAACCAACGGGTTCGCCATCCCGTCCCGGAGCATGAGGAGGATCGGCAGGGACGGCGTCACTGTTCCCCAGCCTCGGGCGGTGCCTTGGAGGAGCCGGTTGTCCGACGCCCCCGCCGCGTTGACCATGCCAATCGGCAGTCCGGCGAGCCGGGACAGGCGGTGGGCGAACCGCGTCTTCCCGACGCCGGGCGGACCGGCGAGCAGCAACGGACGGGACAGCCCGAAGAAGGTCCGGCCGCAGCGGGCGCCGAGCAGGACGTCGTCGTGGACGCGCTCGACCACCGCGCCGAACCACGGGAACTCGCGTTCCAGCGCGGCGCACAGGTCGTCCGGGTCGGGGGCCGGGGCCAGCGGAACCTCGCCGTCGAGCGTCGTCCTGATCCTGTCCAGGATGGGCCTGAAGTCGCGGTCCCCGGTGGGGGGCGGGCTGGCCAGAAGCACGCGCATGGCCGGGCCGTCCTGACGGCCCTCCTCGCTCCCCACGGCGTCCGGCGCTTTCTCGGCCGCGGGGGGCGCCAGCAAAATGTCGAGGCCGAGCCCGGCGGCGATGTCGGCCGGGTCGGCGAACCGGGCCAGGCGCACGCGGAGGCGCTCCAACCTGGCGTTCAACGCGGCTTCGGCCCTGCATCCGTCGGTTCCGGCGTCGTCCGGGGGGTGTTGGACATCCCGGTGAAGGCGCATCGTGAGAACCAGGTCGGCGAGGGGGACGGCGCGCGACGCCAGCACGAGACAGCCGTTCTCGATCTCCGGCCAGCGGTCCTAGTCGCCGGGGAGGCCCCACGTTTCTCTGACCAGCGGGAAGAGGAGCATCCATGCCCACGGGTCGCCGCTCTCGCATCGGGGAAGGAGGGAGGCGAGCGTGCCTCGTGTAGCCACGGACACCTCGTCCAGCCTGACGCGCGCCTCAGCGACCAATGCCGTCCGCAAGCGGGCCTGCGCGTCGACGGAGGGCCGCTGGACGCGCCAGAGGCCAAGTAGGTTTTCACATCCCGGCGCTTCAGATCCTGCGCCTGATTCATCACCAGGACGCTCAGTCATCTAGCCCTCTCAGAGCCTGTCCGGGAAGAAGTTGAATCGGATGAATCGGTTGTGATTCAAGGTAGCCTCCAACACGGAGGCGAAGATGTGGACAGCGGAGAAGCGAGACCGCCACGATCGCAGCGGGCTGCGTTACCCGAGCGATCTGAGCGATGAGGAATGGTGGATCATCGCGCCGCTGATCCCCCCGGGGCGGCGTG
>NZ_QOKW01000045.1 GCF_008365375.1 Roseomonas genomospecies 6
TGATCCATGGCTGTCCCTCCATGATGCTTGGGGCCGATCCGCTCGGACCCCGTGTCTCACACCATCACTGTGGGGACAGCCGCCCGCCCAAGCCAGAGCTTGGAGCAAGGCCCATTACGGCATCTAGGCGGCGGCCCGGAACAGAGCGGCGCTGAAGGCCGCCTGGACGGGCATGTCATTGGCGGGGATGGCGGAGACTTGTCCCTTGCGGACCATGGCCTTGATCTCGTAGCCGACGATGGTCCGGCGCGCCGTGTGGAAGCTCTGGGAGCCGAGCCCTGGCCGGACCAGCCGTTTGACCCGCCGGTGATCCTGCTCGACGATGTTGTTCAGGAACTTGGCCTGCCGCAACCTGGAGAAGCGCCACAGTTCGCCATCCGCCTTCATCGCCTTGGTCACGCTCGGATAGGCGGCATTCTTGTCCACGGTGAGGGTGCGCGGGTTGACCGTATGCCGCTGCCTCAGGGCCTTGCGGAAGAGGCGTCGGGCAGCGGCCGCATCGCGCTTGGCGCTGAGCAGAAAGTCGATCGTCTGCCCTTGCGCATTGACGGCGCGGTACAGGTACATCCAGCGTCCTTTCACCTTTACATACGTCTCGTCGACCCGCCAGGAGCCGGTCGTCATGCGCAGGTCCGGGCGCAGACGCCGGTCCAGTTCCGGGGCGAAGGCCTGGATCCAGCGGTAGAGCGTCGTGTGGTCGACCGAAACGCCACGGTCCGCCAGCATGCGTTCCAGGTCGCGGTAGCTGATCGGGAACTGCAGATACCAGCGCACCGCCCACAGGATCACCTCCACCGTAAACTGCCGACCCCTGGACGAGCTCTTCCCGCTGCGTATTACCCAGCCACCCCACCTGCCAAAACGGCCCCGATCCTACATGATCCCGGATACGACCCCAAACTTGCAACGGAACCGTTTCGGGTGATGATCCTGCTCCGGCGCGCCTTGGGCGATCTGTTCGAGGGAACATACCGGCGCCTGTGACGCCAGGAAGACGAAGACCTCGGAGGCTCGTCTTCTTCGTCTTCCGGGAACCGAGGGGCAGCATGCCGCAGCCCCCCGGTCACCAGATTGAACGCCGAGCGGTCAGGCGGCGTTGCCGGTGATGGCGTCCTTCAGCGCCTTCCCGACGGAGACCTTCGGCGCCTTGGAGGCGGCGACCGTGATCTCGGCGCCGGTCTGCGGATCGCGGCCGATGCACTTGCCGCGCTCGGCGACCTCGAACTGTCCGAAGCCGGGCAGCTTGATCGTCTCGCCCTTGACCAGCGCGTTCTGCAGGCCATCCAGCGCCTTGCCGGCGTCGGCCCCACCCAGCTTGGCGGCGATGAGTTCGGCTTGGATCAGGTCCTTTCCCCCGGTCGCAGCGGCCCGCAAGCCTCCACGCCGGGGTACGACAGCTTTGCCCCACCCCGGCGGTGATGTTCCGGCAAGCACCGACGATCACGTCTTTGGCGACACGTCCACGCGCCGGCTCACATCCGGCACAGGGCCAGCACCGCCTCGACGTCCTCCGGTTCAATGCAGCGCGTCATCGTGCACTGCCGCACCAGATGCACCGCCACGATGTCGGACCATTCCACCGCCCCCGGCAGGAAGCCGACTTCCTCCTGATCGCCCATCGCCGAGATGCCGCCACACTGCTCACTGTACAGCCACCCACCGGTCAACGGCCTCGTCTCCAGGACCGCCGAGGTCACCGGCAGGCGCTTGGTATGCGCTTTGGCCGCCACCTCCATGCGAAAGCGCAGCCTCCCGTGCGTTGCATACAGCTTGGCTTCCCGATGATCCAACCGATACACCTCCCGGAACAGGCGATCCCCATCCCCGTCCCGCAGCATGAATTCATCGAACGCCGATTCATCGACCGGCGGCAAACCGTTCAGCTGCCGCCGCAGATTGAGACGCTTCGCGTTGGCGGACTTCACTGCAGCAAGCTGCCGTTCGAGCGGCTCCCTGGCGGCGCAGATGTCCGCAAGCGTTGCATGATGGGGGTGCTGGTCCAGCGCCGTGCTCAGCTGGCGCGCGATCTCTTCCCCCTGCCAGATCAGCCTTGACGTGATCGTGGTGCCGAAAAACACCTCCCGGCGCTTTTCGAACGGGTTGAAAAGGTTCTGCCGCCCGACGACCCGTCCGGAGCGGACAATGTCCGCCAGTTCGGGCAGGGAAACGCTGCGGTACAGAATGGTCGGCGTGCTCAGCAGAACGGGCCGGTGGCGCTCATGCCCCGGATGGGGCGGGGCGCCATCCGCGCCGGTGCCGCTCACCATGACGGTAGCGGCGGTCTTCGGCGCCGCGCGGACAGTCTGCACGACACCGCGGGCCAGCCGCCGCGCCAAGCGGGTGGGCGGCAAGCAGACGGGCCGCATCGGCGCGGTCCCACCGCGCCGGCGCGCCTGCTGCTTGACGTCGCGCAAGGTGAGCAGGGCATCGGCGAGTGCCCGGCCTTCCCGTTCGGCGACGCGCTTCGCCAGACCGAGCGCCGGGCCCGCCTCGCGAATGGCCAGGACGAGGGCACGCCGCCCCAAAACCCCGAACCGCCGTGCCAGCCCGGCCACGCACTGAAGAAAGGCGGGATACCGCAGGGCCGCCGTCTCCACCACGTCGAGAGCGGCGATGGCATGGGCCATGAGGTCGCCGTTGCCATCGGGCTGGTGGACAAGGAAGTGCGCGGTGAGCCGGGACACCGGCCGGCCGCTCAGGCTCACCGTCAGCGGCACGTGCGTCGGCACCGCCGTGGCCGGCGACGAGGCGAGCCCGTCGAGGGTGACGGCACCGGAAAGCGGCGGAGCGTGCCGCTCGATCGGCAGGGAGAACGTCGTCATGTTTGGACCCTTGCTGTTCCGCCCCCTATGGGCCCAGGCGGATATTGCTCACCCTTCAGGCCGATCAACGCCTCCCGTCCTGGCAATCGGCCTCATCTCATGGGGGCTTCGTATCATGCCCATGGGCTGTGCTGTCGCCCCGCCGGCATCGGCCGTCATGCCTCCAGGCAGGCCCCATGCCGGCAGGGTCCCAGTGCCTGGCCCTGCAATCCGGAGACGGCAGGGCCAGGCACAGTGGTTCACCGCGACCGGCACCGCTGCACGACGTGCATCACCACCGCCCAAGCTTCGTCCTGCGGTCGCTGACGGCAACCCTCCAGCACACGCGCCAGCGTCGTGACATTGGCGTCCGGATCGATCCCCACCCCGTAGCACCAGCTCCTGGTTCCGTAGGCGCAATTGCCAACCGCTGCGCTGTCGTCCAGGGTGACCGGTTCATCGCCAAAGCGGCGGGCAAAGGTGGCGAGACGCTGCAGACGACGTTCGGCGCGGTTCTCCGGCGAGAGGGCCCGCCGCTCTGCAAGGCTCATCTTGCGCCTCAGCCCGGCGATGGCCCGGGCGACGTCCGACCCATGGTAAGCGATTTCACCCTGCCGGGCGATGGCGCCGCGCTCGACCCGCACATCCAGCCCACGCGTCTGCGCAGCCCACACCGCCGCATAGACCTCGATGCCGGCCACCGGCGAGCACAGCGGCTGGGCATCGAGCGTCAGGAGGCCATCCACAACCGCCAGTCCCCAGCGGTCCACCCGCGACAGCCAACGCCGGGGAACCGTGACGATCCAGGACGAGCAGTTGGCAGCAAAGGTCTTATAGCGGCCACCGTACGGATACACCCGGCCGAGGCGGACGGTGAAACCAACCGCCGCCGGGTCGTCGGTCAGCCGAACCGTGCAGGACGTGCCGTGCGTGGCCCGACGGAACACCGCCCGCGCCACCGCCTCCACACGCCGGATCCGCTGGAGGTGGAGGCGCTCGATGGGCGTTCCGGCCGGCAGGGCAGACACCGAACTCCGCACCGACATCAGCCGGGACCGCCGCTTGAGATCCTGCAGCGTGCGCAACGCCGCGACCAGCGCCATGCCCTGCTGTTCGGCGTCGCCCTTGCCCAGCTCCTGCGCCGGGCCGGCGTCACGGATAGCCTTGACCAGGATGCCGCGGTGCGCGTTGCCGACCTGGCGCAGCAGCTTGGCGACGCAGTTCAGGAAGCGGGGGTGGGTCGTGGCCGCGTTCGCCACCCGATCAAGCGAGGTGAAGGCCTGGATCAGCTCCTGTTCGGAAAGGGTGGCCAGCAAGCGGGGGCTGAGATACGCCACCGGCGTGCCGCACAAGCGGGAAGCGATCGGGGCGCCGACGGACGACTTCACCTGAAGCGCTGCGGTGTCAAGAGAAGCAAGGCTGGACATGGCGATCCTCGTGGAGCCATGCGTCGTACCCTCGCGGAGCGCGGGGCCGAGGCCATGGCGCCGGCGGATATTGTCCGCGGATGCTGCGGACAAACCCCTGCCTCACCCGTGCAAGCCGGACGCGTAAAAAGGCCTCGTCCGTTGCAACCGCTCTAGCGGGTCTCGGCATGACAAGCCGGCAGCATGCCCGGCCTGTGTGGCCGAGGCCGGCGGTCAGGACCACCGGACCCGCCGAGGACGAGGCGGGCCGTGGCCATGCGACCGCGGAGACGTCTGACCGACATCCTCGTCCGGCACATCGCCACCGCACCGTCGGGAGCGCTGCCGTCAAGGCGCCCGAGCTGTCCGAATCAGCCGCGACGGAATGCCGCATCGAGGGGGAGGGAACTTGGCGTCTCCGTCCATCCGCTGTCCGTCCCGGACCATGGGCTTGGCCAGCGGGGCGCCCCGCCGCCGGGGTGCGAGGGACACCAGCACGGACAGCCGATGCGGTCAGCTCGGAGGCGATCTTCCCGTGCTGACAATGTTGCCTCACCGGCTTCCCCTGGAGCCGGACAAGACCTGACCAGCCAGCCCGTGACCGCTTGCTTGTCGGCCGCCCCCATGGCTCGATCTCGGCCACGCTCCCCACGCCAGCGGACAGACCGGACCGCACCCCCGGGCGGGGGTGGGAACTTCGTTCCCGTGTTCATTTTTTCTTGTTCCAGGATTCCCGGACGCCGCAAACCCGCAGCCGGCTTGGGCGGCGGCGGGGTATCGGGGTGAAAAGTACGGGGATGCGGTGAGGCGTGAACGGGGAAACGAGCGCCGGCGGGGTGGTTTGTACGGGGGTACTGGGTGTTATGGACGGGGAAAACGCGAGGACGCGCCGATGGCGCCCTCCACTGCATGATGTCCTGCCCACGTGGTTGGAATCGCTCAGGTTTCGGGCTGCACATGCTTTGCATACGCAGGCGCCTTCGCAGCGCCCTGCCCCCTATGGACAAGGAGTGAGCCCGGACGGCGATCGCCGTCCGGCGGCTTCCGGTGGCCTGCGATGCCCTTACCGCCGCCTCTGCGCCGAAGCCTTGGGCTGAAGCGCCAAACGCAGGAGTGGCCTGTCGAACCCAGGCATCAGCGCCAGCCCCTGCTCCACGGCAACGTCCAGATCTGGGACAGCCGTGAAAATATCCGTGCAGCCGATGCCGACCGTATAGCCAAGCGCCCCTGCCGCCAGGACCTGGTCTTCGATCCGCTGGCGCGCGGCGGGCGAGCGGTCGCCATGCGACCACGCCCACACCGCATCGCGCAACTGACGGCCCAAGCGGTTGGTCAGGAAAGCGGCGTCCGGCTGCAACACCGCGATCACCGCATCCGCTTCGATGCGGGTGATCAGTTCGTCCGCGCTGTAAACGACCGTCATCATGGTTTTTGCCTGTCCGATTGTCGCGTCGACCGCCCGGTGCGGCGGCCCACAGGGCCAGCCGCCGCGCCGGGCGGTCGTGCCGCCCGCCGGCCATCGGCCGGTTGACGGCGACGCGCGGTTACGATGGCGCCCGGGCCGGGAGGAGAGGACACATAGCGGGCGCTTCGGACAGAGGTTCCAGACGCCTGAAGAACCTTCGGACGCCTGGGGCAGACCGGCGCCCGTCCCGTTCAGGGGAGGGGTGCCATCATGGTCCGCGGCGGCGCGGCCCTCCTCCCACACGCGAGACGATCACCGCTCCCTGTCCTCCCGCACGCGCGGTGGACGCTCACGGACTGGCGGTGGAGAGGGGGGAGACGGCGAAGGGGCGATCGCGTCGAGCGGTCGGTCCGCCACAGGCACCGGTGTTTTCGGCCCGGGTGCCGGCGCCGCAGGTGCCCACTCACGCCGGCGCCGCTCGATCGCGCCATCGATGACCGCGCTCGCCCGCTCATACTCCAGGCGCAGGCGCGGATCGTCGGTCAGCCGCACGCCATCGTCAGTGGCGCGGGCACAGGCCGCGAGTTGCCGATCGTCCAGTGTGGCCAGTTTGGCTTCCAGCGCCGCGATGGCGACGGCGGAGCGGCCGGCCAGCCGGAGGCCACCATCGACGACGCCAATCGGACTTTCGGCCCCCGTCAGGATGCGCGAGATCGCCGACCAGCCGGGCTCGTCCGTGCTGTCGGCCAGTGCGGTCATGCGGTCCACCGCTTGCAAGCGGCGGGCTGTCGCCCGCCTGCCGGCAGCGTTCTCAACGGCGACTGGCGCAGGGTGGGAGAGAGTGTCACCAAGCTCCGCCGCAGGCGCGCTCCGGGGGTGACCGGCGGATTGCACAGGCCCTGCCGCGACGGGAGGCCGGTCCGGCTGGACCATCGCCACCAGTCCTCGCCACGCCGTCTTCGCCCACACGCCCAAGCCGGAGCTGAGGCCGACCTTCACGAGCAGCTGTTCGGCATGACGGACCAGCATCCAAAAGGCGCGGCGCCACCCCTCCGCCTCGACCCTGGCCTGGTCCCGTTCCCGCCGCAGCCGCTCGAGTTCCGCCGCCCGGCCGGAGAGCGCCGCCTCCAGGATGGCGATCGCTTGCGGGATCCGCACCGCTGGCGGTCCCTGCAGCTCAAAACCGAGGATCCGCACCTGGGCGTCCAGCCACCCGACCATGGCATCCCGATCAGGCTCGGTCTTGACGTCGATGCCCGCCAAAACCGGGCGTTCTGCTTTGGCCGACGGCCCGCTCTCCGCCATGGCGGCATCCCGGTCGGCCGCGATGCCGTCAGCCCGCTGCCGAACTGCCACCACCGTATCCACCAGCCGATCGTCCGGAATCTGACCTCCAAGCACAGTCCGCACCCGCTCCAGCACGCCCCGGCTTCTCTCGTGCTGATGTTGCAAGTCCGTATGGCGCTGCCCGGCGGCTATTGCCGCAAGTTTGGCTTGGTGCAGCGATTCCTCCAGCGTCGCGGTGCGGTGCCGATCATCCTCACGCTCCCGACGAAGGGCGGCAAGGCTCTGCTCGGTCAGCCGACGCTCCTCGCGCCCCTGCTCCAGCGCCCGCTCCAGCGCCGTTACCCGGCCCGCCTGGAGGCGTTCGCCCTCGGCGGCGGCCAGCCGGGCCTGTCGTTCCCGGAGCAGGGCGCTGCCCTTTTGGGAATGGGCATAAGCCATGGCGCCTCGGGCGACGGTCAGTACCCGCTCCCCCCAGTCGCCCGAGGACACCATTGGTTTGTTTTGTTGGTTTGTTTTGGTCGCGATCAGGGTCACCGCGGCGTCGACCGCCTCCAGCGAGGCACGCAGCCGCTGCATCTCGTCGGCACTGTCCGTGTCTGGTTGCGCCGGCTGGTTCACCGTGATCTCCGCCCCCGTCTGGCCGCGGGCGTCGAGGAAGTCGGCGACGGCACCCTGGAGGCCGCTCCACAGCGCCCGGTCCTGCCAGCCGACCACCACCCCGTCCGGCGCCTCGATCCGCAGCGTGCGCGCCGGACCGACGGAGAAGCGGACGCCCTTCTGCTCGAGCTGGATGATGCGGGCCAGGGCGACCGCCAGACGCGCTGCCTGCGTCTCCGGCGTCAGACGACGGCTTTGCGCGAGTTCGCCGACAATAGCGTTCCAGTCGTGAGCCATCACGTGCTCTCCTCTGGCGGCGGCACGGCCGCCCATCACGGCGTGGTAAGCGGGACCCAGCGGGACCTGGCAGAGCAGCCGGTCGTCGGCAGCGGCCGTTCCGCTCTCCCGCTGGCGGCGCCACTTGGACTTTTGCGACACCCGCAGCGCCGAACCGGACTCGTGCAGCGCGGCGTTGCAGGCCTCTTCCCATCCCTGGCGCGCCGCGATGAGAAAGCTCCTTTTCCACAGGGCCCGGTCTTTTTTTCCGAAGCCGTCCCCGTCGAGCGGGCGGGTGGAGGCGAGGATGTGGGCGTGGGGTTGATAAACGAGGAGGCGGCCGTCCGGCAGTTCCAAAACGTGCGGGCCGTTGACCGGTGGACGGTTGGGCACCCGCGCAACCGGCAGGATCGGCCATGCCGGATCGATGGTGCGTGCCAATTGGTCGGCGGCTTCCGGAATCCGCGGATCGAGCGGCTTGCCGTACAGGTGGATTGCCGTATCGACCACCAGCCCGCGCGCCACTAGATGCCGGTCGACGAAACCGTTCAGATGGCGGACTGACAGATCGATCGGAACGGTGCGGCTGAGCGCGGCCTCATAACGCAGAGCCAGGGCAGCGTCGCGCCGGCGCTCGGCGGCTTCGACCCGCCCCCACAGCGTCGAACGCTGCCGGCACCAGGCCGGCGCATCCGACGGGTGACGGATTTCGCTCGCGTAGACGCCCCTCTTGCCGGAGTAGTCGAAGACCGTGTCCGGGCCGAGGGATAGGCCTTGCTTCGTCACCATGGCCCGCACCGCCGGATCGATCGCCTCACAGCTGCCCGCTTGGTAGGCTGCGGCGGCAAGCACGCAGCGGAACCGCTCGCCCGACTGATACGCGGCGGCGCCACCGGCGGTGGTCAATGGCGAGCGGGTCACGAAGGACTGCTCGATGCGGAAAAAGCCCAGATCGTCCACGCCCGCAGCGCCTCCACGCCGGCCGCGATGATCAGGGCGGCGCCATCGGGCCACCCCAGGCGTTCCGGCCCCGGCCGGAACGCCTAACTGCACCATTCAGCCCCCGCCGGCACGGGGCCGGGGACGCTTTCCTTTCAGCGTATGGAGAGGGCCGGCGATCCGCATCCGCCCGGCGACGGATTTTCCAGCCAGGCGTGCGTCACCTATGGTCTCGGACGGGTTGGCGAACGATGAACGGGGAGCCGACGACAATCGGCGTCGGCACGCATTTCCCGGCGGCGAGCCCGGACAACATAGTCGGGGCCCGACGAGGCAGCCCCTCACCCCCAACCCGGAATCACCGATGACCGATACCGTGCTGCAGAACGCCACCCTCACCGGGGCCTTCGTCCCCGCCCCCGATGCACAGCCCCCCAAGCCCCGCCACGTCGGCAACTTTTTCGCCATCGACGCTCGGGCGTGGGTGCTGGCGTGCGCACTCGGCCTCAACGCGGCCATCGCCTATCTGATCCTCGCGGCGTTCTCGCGGCGCGACAACCGCACCACCTGCGCCGGGGTCGAGGCGGTGAAACAGTACGCCAGGGTCGGGTGGAGCCGCGCGGCGAAGGCCATCGACCTTTTGGAAACCGCCGGTCTGGTCAGCACGCCGGATCGACCGAAGCTGCTGCGCGTGCTGACGCCGGCACATACCATTCCCGAGTGCGAGGGCTATCCGCCCGAGCCGCTGACCGATCGCGAACGTCGCCTCTACGACTGGCTGGTGCCGGGCGGCTCATGGCTGCCGTCCCGGGCCTGCCCGGAGTTGGGCGGCTTCCGCCCCCGCACTCTCATCCGCGGGATCGTCGACAAGGGTTGGGCGCGCGCTCTCGGCGGGCACATCTACGCGCCTGTCGGCTACGATCCGGCCGCCGCCGCCCTGCCCGCGTGGATTTGGCTGCCCCGGTCCCTGGTCGTCGGTGCTGGAGGCGACACACCGCCGATCGTCGAACTGCGCCAAGCCCAGAGCGTTGGCTTGTTGCGTTTGTTTGTTCAACTCTATGGCGTCCAGGATCTGGCCGAAGACGGTGGCCTGCCCTGGACCTTCGCGCGTTACCGCCACACGAAGCTCCGCGTCGGCGACCGCGGCCGATACGTCGTCGTCGCCTTTGGCAACCCGCAGCCCCAATTCAACCTCACTCATCCGCTGGTCCAGGCCCACGCGAACGCCCACCCCGAAAATCCCACGGCCGGGCTCGCGCAATTCAAGGAGCAGTTGAACCGGCTGATCGACATGGGACTCGTCGAGGTCGTCGACCATCTCATCGAGAGCCTGTCCGGCGAGGCCGAAATCCTGCACCCCTGCCCGCGCACCAATGGCAACGTCCTGGAACGTAAAGTCGCCCAGGCGGCCGATGCCGCCGCCCGCGCGCTGCTGCCCGCCCCGCGGATCGCCGCCGCCGTGCGCCCCCTCGGCGCCTCGTACACACTGGTGCCCGTCCCCTCGGTGCTCGAGCAGGTTGAGTTGATCGGCATTCTGCGGCTGCGCTATCGGGCGTGGACGCGACGGACCGCGGCCTGGAGCGCGAACACCAAGGAGCGCTGTCAGAGCCACTTGCAGCAGTACGAGCGCATGCTCGCCACGGTGCGGCGCGGTCACCCGACGACGCCATAACACACCGTGGCCACGCTCCGGTGGACCACTGCGGGAGACATAAAGGAAGAATCAAGGACGGTTCAAGGAGAAGTCAACGACGCTACGCCAATTCGGTGCTTCGCACCGCGCCGGGCGGCGCGTCATGCCATCGCCTTCGGCCGCGGCTCCTTCCCTGTCCTCGCGGGCCGCGTTCGACGGGTCCCGGTCTCGCCATTAGCCCCACGCCCCCTTGCCGAGCGCCAGGACGTTGAGCGACGGATCGAACATCCGAAGACGCCGACGGCCAGCACCGCCGAGGTTCCAGCTCCGGCTTTCCGGCTCCGCGCCGAAAGGCCGACGCGATCACCCCCGCCTCAATGCCGCAAAGTTTTCCACAAGCGAGCGCCGCGCGTATCGGAGTATGGACGCCTACCAACAAGGCATTAGGAGCTATCGTCAAAATTTCTTAACACAGAACCAGAGAACAGAGCACGGCCATGAGTTCCGGTCAGCAGACTTTTTCTTCACCAAGCCCTTGCCTCATGCGCAAAGAGGCGGATATCTCCGATCGCAGGGCTTTTCCCAAACCGAAGGAAACATCGTGGGACGACCGATGGGTGTCACGGAGACACAGGTGATCGCCGCGGGCACCGCGCTTGAGGCGGCCGGCGAGCCGGTCAACGGTACGGCGCTGCGTCGGGCGCTCGGCGGCCACGGCCGGCCGGAGGCCTTGGTGCGCGTCTGGCAGGCCCACAAGCTAGCGCAGGCGTCCCGGCCGGCGGCCCTCGGGCCGCTGATCGACGAGGCCCTCACGGCGGTGCGCCAGCCGCTCGAGCGGCTGGCCGAAGGCAGCTGGCGCGGTGCCGCCGACGGCCTTGCCGCGCGGATCCGCGAGTTGGAGGGGCAACTGCGGGACGCGGAGGAGGAAATGGGCGCGACGATCGACCGGAGCGAGCGCGCGCTTGATGAGGTTCACACGCAGATCGATGCGCTGAACGCGGCGCTCGCGGCCGCCGCGGAGCAGCACCAGACCGAGCGGCGAGCGCTGCAGGACAAGGTGCGTACGCTCGAAGAGCAGCTCGCGACCCGCGACGAGGAACGGCGGACGGTCCGCGAGCTCGCCGACCTGCTGCCCGCGCTGCAGCAGACCATCGCCGACCGGGCGCTTTCGCACGACGGGAGCAGCGACACCAAGCCGGCCCGACCGAAACGCGCACAAACAAACGAACAAACGGCGGTGCTGCCGTTGCTCGACGCCATAACTGAGCTGGTCCCCGTTTCCCGGACAGTCGAATAAGCTTGGCTCGTCCAGGAAGAAGGACGGACCCGATGACGGGAAAACGGAAGCGGTATTCGGCGGACTTCAAGGCGAAGGTGACGCTGGAGACGATCCGGGGCGAGCTGACGGTGTCGCAGCTGGTCGCCAAGCACGGCGTCCATCAGACGCTGATCAATGCCTGGAAGAAGCAGGCGATCGAGGGGATGGCCGGGGTGTTCTCCGGCAAGGCGGAGGTCGCCGAAGCCAGCCATCAAGGCGAAGGGGAAAAGCTGCACGCGATGATCGGCCAGTTGGTCGTGGAACGCGATTTTTTGCGCAAGCCCTCCGGTCGATGAGCGTCGCCCGGAGGCGGGAGATGATCGAGCCGGAGCATCCGCAGCTGTCGATCACCCGGCAGTGCGAATTGGTTTCCATCAGCCGATCCAGCTACTGAGCGGATGCGGGCTCACCTGTTCGTCGCGACACTGGGTTACTCGCGCCGCAACTTCGTCACGGTGTTCTGTCACGAGCGGCAGTCCGCCTGGATCACCGGTCTGGAGGCCGCCTTCCAGCACTTCGGCGGCGTGCCGCACGAGGTGCTGATCGACAATCCCAAGACCCTGGTCACCCATCGCGATCGGGAAACCCGGGAAGTGAAGGCCAATGACCTCGATCGCGTGCTTCCCTGGGCCTGGAAGGCCGAGTGCGCCGCCCAAGCCGCTTGACCAATCCTATCTCTATTGCCGCCCATCCTCGCGTGTGACCGTTATCGTCGCAACGTGGGGTGCCGATGACGCTTACCGATTGCCAACCAGCACTTCGACACGTTGGTCGATCTCGATGACACGCTCGCCGATTATTGCTGCGCCCTGGCCGATGATCCGGACCGCATTCGAGCCGCGACGTGGTTCCATTAGTGGCCGCAATTTGCGTGACTTCCAAGCAATGGAAGCCTTCAAACGTCGGCCATATAAGCCGGCTTGGCCTCATAAGGCTCAGTTGCTCACCACCGGCTTGCGGATGGCCTTCTGGCCGTCGGTCTTCGCCACCGCCTTCACGGCGGGCGGCGCCATGTCCTCGGTGGAGGCCTGCTGAAGCCGGGCCTGCGGGCTCGCCTTCGACGGGAAGGCCACGGGCAGGAGCATCGCGGCGAAGACGGCCACGGCGATCAGGGTCTTCAGGGCTTCCCAGGCGAAGCCGCCGCGGCGCGGGGACTTGGACAGCGCGGAGGCGTCGTCCGCCTCCAGGGCGGTCGCCGGAGCAGCCGGCGTCGGCTGGACTGCGGTCATGGACATGGCAGGCACTCGTGTTCGGGTTCGCCGGATTGGTACCCCCAGCATCGCAAGGGACATGCCACGCGTTTACCCCCGTGGTACCCCAACCTTTCGTTTGGAAATTAACTCAAAGTCAAAACAGTGGCGGGGATTCGGCGCAGGACCGGCGCGAACCCGGCAAGATTCTCCCCCCGACCGGCGGATTTTGCCGCCCGGGTGGAGAATTCTGCCGGGAAGATATTGCCGCGTGGACCGGTTTCAGGCCATCCCGCGGATCAGCGCCACCTGGCGTTCCAGGCAGCGCGGCAGGTCGAAACGCTCCACCGCCGTCTCCCGCGCGGCGCGGGCCAGCGGGGCGAAGGCGCCGGGGTCCTCCAGCACCGCGACGGCCTTGGCGGCGATGTCCTGGGGGGAGAAGAAATCGGCCAGCAGCCCGTTCTCCCCGGGGCGGATGACCTCCCGCACCGGGGCGGTGTCGGAGCCGATCACCACGCAGCCGAGCGCCATGGATTCCACCATCGACCAGGACAGGACGAAGGGATAGGTCAGGTAGACGTGCGCCCGCGACACGCGCAGGACCGACAGATAGCGGTCGTAGGGGAGATGCCCCAGGAAATGGACGCGGGCGGGGTCCACCGGCACCTCGGCCAGCATGGTCTCCCGCCAGCTCTTCCCGCCGGGGGGCGCCGCGCCGTAGCTGACCTCGTCGCCGCCGGCGATCAGCACATGGGCCTTGGGCCGTGCCTCCAGAATGCGCGGCAGGGCGCGCATGAAGCTGGGGAAGCCGCGGTAGGGTTCCAGGTTGCGCACGGCGTAGGTCAGCACCTCGTCCCGGCGCGTCAGCACCGTGCCGTCCGGCAGGGTCACGCGGATGTCCGGGTCGGGCAGGAGCTGTGCCGTGTCCACGCCGTCGTGGATGACCTCGATCTTCGGATGGAAGGGCGCCGGATGGGAATCGCGCTGCCATTCGGTGGGGGCGATGCCGCGGTCGCACGCCTCCAGGGACAGCAGCAGCGGCGTGCTGCGCATCCTCAGACGCAGCACCGTGTCCACATTGACCGGGACCGACGGGTCGAAGCCGACGTCCAGCCCCTGGGCGCGGTAGAAGAACTCGCAGTAGTTCAGGTAGGGGGTGTTGGGGAACACGTCCTTGACGAACAGAGTCTCGCCCCAGCCCGGATGGCCGACGACGACGTCGGGGCGGAAACCCTCCTCGCGCAGCCCCATCAGCCGCCGGGCCACGGCCTGGCCGTGCAGCACCGCGTTCTCGGTGGAGACCAGATAGGGATGCGCGTTCTCCCGCGCGGTGCGGCTGGGCTGGTAGGAGAGGCGGCGCACGTTCGGAATCTCCCGGTCGGTGCGCTTGGTGATGAAGACGACGCGGTTCGCCGGATCGGCGGCCAGACGGGCGGCCAGATGCTTGTACTGGCCGGGCATGTTCTGGTGGATGAAGACGATGTTCATGGTGCCTCCGCAGGAACCGGACACAGGCAAGGGCCGGTCAGGCGCGCCCGGCGCCGAACTTCTCCCGCAGCTTCGGCCCGACCTTCGGCAGCAGAACGGACAGGATCAGCAGGCTGAGCCCGATGACGGTCGGCGCGATCCAGTCCGGCTTGCCGGCCAGGGCGTGGTCGCCCGCGGCGCCGAACTGCACGAAGGCCACCGTCATCGGCAACTGCCCGATCAGCGATCCGAAGGCGTAGGCGCCGAGCCGCACCCGCGTCAGGCCGAGCGCGTAATTCACCCCGCTGTGCGGCAGCACGGGCACCAGCCGCAGCATGGCGACGGCCCGCCAGCCGCCCGTCTCCAGCCGGCGCAGCGCGTCGCCCCAGCGCACCCCGTCCAGGGCCGGCACCAGCCCGTCGGTGACGTAGCGGGTGAGCAGGAAGCCGGTGGAGGCGCCGATCACGCTGCCCGCCGCCGCCAGCACCCCGCCCCACCAGACGCCGAAGACCAGCCCGGCGACCATCGCCATGACGGAGCGCGGGAAGAACAGCAGGCTGGCCAGGATGTGCAGGAGCAGGAACAGGACCGGCGCGGCGGGGTGGTGGCGTAGGATGTCCTGAAGCGCGTCCATTCCGAAGGTGCCGTGCCACGCCCACCAAGCACCGCTCCCGCCGAGCAGAAGCAGGACGAGCAGCCCCCGCCCCAGGTTACGGAGGGTGGACGGGGAAGGCATGCGGCGCTCGGCCATGGTGCGGGCCTTTGGTTCGTCGAACTGGGGTTCCGTGGTCGGGTCTGCATATCACGGGCGCTACCGCACCGCGAGAGACGATCACGGGCGGCATATCTCCAGAAACCGGAACGGTCATTCCGATCAACGACATTTACGTTGAATGCGATAAACAAAACACACTAAAATGCTCCAAAAGCGCATATCTCTTATCGCGAAAGGCTAGGTTTCTCCTATGGCCAAGCTCAACTACGTGTTCACCAGCGAGTCCGTGTCCGAAGGCCATCCGGACAAGGTGTGCGACCGCATCTCCGACGCCATCGTCGATCTGTACCTGTCGCACGACCCCTATGCCCGCGTGGCGGTGGAGACGCTGGCGACCACCAACCAGATCGTTCTGGCCGGTGAGGTGCGCGGGCCGGAGAGCATCACGCCGGACATGCTGGTCCAGGTCGCCCGTGCCGCTGTGAAGGACATCGGGTACGAGCAGGACGGCTTCCATTGGGAGAAGATGGACGTCAAGTGCTTCGTCCATTCCCAGTCGGCGGACATCGCCGTCGGCGTCGACGCCGCTGGTGAGAAGGACGAAGGGGCCGGCGACCAGGGCATCATGTTCGGCTACGCCTGCAACGAGACCCCGGCCCTGATGCCGGCGCCGATCTATTACAGCCACGCCATCCTGAAGTCGCTGGCCGAGGCCCGCCACTCCGGCGCCGCCCCGCAGCTCGGCCCCGACGCCAAGAGCCAGGTGACGCTGCAGTACGAGAACGGCAAGCCGGTGCGCGCCACCGCGGTGGTCGTTTCCACCCAGCACGCCGAAGGACTGACCCAGGAGGAGGTGCGCGAGATCGTTCGCCCGCACGTCGTCAACTGCCTGCCCGCCGGCTGGATGTGCGACGAGGCGAACTTCTACGTCAACCCGACCGGGCGCTTCGTGATCGGCGGCCCGGACGGCGACGCCGGCCTGACCGGGCGCAAGATCATCGTCGACACCTACGGCGGTGCGGCCCCGCACGGCGGCGGCGCCTTCTCCGGCAAGGACCCGACCAAGGTCGACCGTTCCGCCGCCTATGCCGCGCGCTATCTGGCCAAGAACGTGGTCGCCGCCGGCCTGGCCGAGCGCTGCACGATCCAGCTCTCCTACGCCATCGGCGTGTCGAAGCCGCTGTCGGTCTATGTCGACACCCACAGCACCGGCACGGTGGACGAGGACAAGCTGTCGGAGGTCCTGCAGAAGCTGGTGGACCTGTCCCCGCGCGGCATCCGCACGCATCTGGGCCTGAACAAGCCGGTCTACGCGCGCACCGCCGCCTACGGCCATTTCGGCCGCGAGGCGGAGGCCGACGGCGGCTTCTCCTGGGAGAAGACCGACCTCGCCAACGACCTGCGCACGACGTTCTTCTAAGCGTCCGCAAGGACCGCAAGCCCAGCCGCCCGGTACCCCACCGGGCGGCTGGTTCTGTTTCTGGGAATTCCCGAGAGGCCATGCCCAGGCAAAGAAAAAGGCCGCAGCCATGATGGCGCGGCCTTCAAGTCTAGGGAGGAAACGCCCAAAGGGCATCCGGGAACCAATTTATGCTGCAATGCAGCAAAGGTCAAGCCCCCGGCGAACCGTCATCGCCAAAAATATTCCCCCCCCTCGCGGCCCCTGCTCCGGCCCACCGGATCGCAAATGCCGGAAAAAGAAAAGGCTGCAGCCGGTGAGGCGCAGCCTAGTTCTGGGAGGGAGGAAACCAAGTGAACTTGGTGAGGCCATTTATGAGCCGATTTGATTAACAGCGCGTAAACAGACGATCTGCTCCGAAGACATACCTATTTTTTGACAAGGATCAATAAAGCCAAGCTCAAGCTCAGCGCACGAGCGCCGCCCGGATGTCGGCCTGCCACACCATGCTGACCAGGGCGACCTGGGTGAGCAGGGCAATCTCGCCATGCCCGACGGCGGTCAGAAGCTCCTCCCGCGTCATGAACAGGATCTCCGTTTCCTCCAGGTCGTCGGACAGGGGATCGGCGATCCGGCGGCAGCCGGTGGCGTGGAACATGTGGGACACCGCGCCGCCCTGGTTGGCGTTGACCGTGTAGCCGCCGAGCGCCGTCCAGTGGTCCGAGACGAAGCCGGTCTCCTCCAGAAGCTCCCGCCGGGCCGCCTGCAGCGGGTCTTCGCCCGGCGACAGATGGCCGCCGGGGAAGGTCAGGTTCACGCGCCGCGGACCGTGCCGGTACTGGCGGTAGACGATGGCGCGCCCGTCCTCCGTCTCGGCGAAGATGCAGGCGAAGGACGGCATGTCGAACTGGTAGTAGTCGCGGATGACCCGCCCGTCGGGCAGTTCCACCGTCTCGACATGGACTTTCAGGAACGGATCGGCGTCGAGCAATTCGCGGCTTTCGAGCACGGTCCACGGGCGCAGATGGCGCGTCATCCCTGGGTCTCCTTCGTCCTGTCCTTGTTCACGGCACGTCCTTGTTCACGGTGTGCCCTGGGTAACGGGCGGGCGCCGCCGGAGCAAGAAACATGAAAGGGCAGCCTCCGGATTCCGCCGCGCCGCGTGCATTCGAAAACACTCATCAGCCGCTCAGGGGATTGTCAGTCAATAAAGCAAGCCAAAGTCGACGTATATGGGTGCATGCACAGCATAACAGGATATGAATCGACGCTCTTGCTCTTCCTGGTAATCCAGTTAGGATGCATTAACAACGCTGAATGAAGATTATGCGTTAAATTTTATCCTTATGCTTGTGAAAGGCGATGGATCGGCGGCCGCAGCCGCACCCCTCCCCTCCGAAAGCCGCCCATTGAAAGCCGTGGAAGCCCCATGCCGAGCCTGCCCCTCTCAGACCTCCGCCCACCCTCTTCCGCGGGCACCCCGCCTCGCGGCACCGCGCGAAGCGCACCTGAAAACACGTCCCCGGCCATCGCGGGCGGCGGAGGAGCGCCCCTGCGGGCTCCGGTCCGGGTTCCGATCCGGGCTCCGCAGGATCTGGCCGCCGGCCTGCTGATCGCGGGCTTCGGGCTGGGCGCCCTGTGGCTGGGGCGCGACTGGCCGACCGGAACGCTGGCCTATGTGCAGTCCGGCTTCTTCCCGCGGATGATCGGGCTGCTGATGGTGCTGGCCGGCGCCGTGGTGGCCGGACGCAGCCTTCTGCTTCACGGCGCCGCCCTGCCGTCCTGGGGCTGGCGCCCGCTGGCCGGAGTGACGGCGGCGGTGCTGGCCTTCGCCGGAACGGTGGAGACGCTGGGGCTGGTGCCGGCGGTGCTGATCCTGGTGGGGCTCGGCAATCTGGCCGGACAGCCGCTGCGCCCGGCTCCGCTGGCGCTGCTGGGCGGCGCCCTGGCGGCGGGCTGCGTCGCGCTGTTCGTCTGGGGGCTGGGCCTGCCCCTGCGGGTGTGGCCCCTGTGGGTGGCGCCGTGATGGACCTGATCGCCAATCTTCTGCTCGGCCTGTCGGTCTCGCTGTCCCCGGACAATCTGCTGCTGTGCTTCGGCGGGGCGCTGATCGGCACGCTGATCGGCGTCCTGCCCGGCCTGGGACCGACCGCGACGGTGGCGATGCTGCTGCCGCTGACCTTCTACCTGCCGCCGGTCGGCGCGCTCATCATGCTGGCGGGCATCTTCTACGGATCGCAGTACGGCGGGTCGGCGACGGCCATCCTAGTGAACCTGCCCGGCGAATCCTCGTCGGTCGTCACCTGCCTGGACGGCCACGCCATGGCGCAGCAGGGTCGGGCCGGGGTGGCGCTCGCCACGGCGGCGCTCGCCTCGCTGTTCGCCGGGGTCGTCACCACCTTCCTGATCGCCGTGGCCGGCCCCCCGCTGGCCGGAGTGGCGCTCGCCTTCGGGCCGGCGGAGTACGTGTCGCTGATGCTGCTGGGCCTGATCGGGGCGGTGACGCTGGCCCACGGGTCGGTCGTGAAGGCCATCGCGATGATCCTGCTGGGCCTGCTGCTGAGCATGGTCGGCACCGACGTGAATTCCGGCGACACGCGCTTCACCTTCGGCCTGCCGCAGCTCTACGACGGCATCGATTTCGTGCCGCTCGCCATGGGGCTGTTCGGGCTGGCGGAGATCATCATCAGCCTGGAGCAGACCGGCGGCGCCGGGCGGACCACCGCCCCCATCGCCAGCCTGTGGCCGAAGCGCGAGGACATCCGCCAGGCCGCGCCGGCGACGGTGCGCGGCACGGTGATGGGGGCGCTGCTGGGCATTCTGCCCGGCGGCGGCGCCACGCTGGGCTCCTTCGCCGCCTATTCGCTGGAGAAGAAGCTGGCCCGCCGGCCGGAGCGCTTCGGCCAGGGCGCCATCGAGGGGGTGGCCGCACCGGAGGCCGCCAACAACGCCGCCTCGCAGGCCTGCTTCATCCCGATGCTCAGCCTGGGCATCCCGCCCAACGCCATCATGGCCCTGATGATCGGCGCCATGACCATCCACGGCATCACGCCGGGGCCGCAGATCATGGTCAAGCAGCCGGAGCTGTTCTGGGGCATGATCGCCAGCATGCTGATCGGCAACGTGATCCTGGTGATCCTGAACCTGCCGATGATCGGGCTGTGGGTGCGGCTGCTGAAGGTGCCCTACGGCTATCTGTTCCCGGCCATCCTGGTCTTCTGCTGCATCGGCACCTACACGCTGAACAACAACGGCTTCAACGTCCTGCTGATGGCCCTGTTCGGCGTCCTGGGCTACGTGCTGCGCAAGCTGGAGTGCGAGCCGGCGCCGCTGATGCTGGGTTTCGTGCTGGGTCCCATGCTGGAGGAGAATCTGGGGCGCGCCCTGCTGCTGTCGGGCGGCGACCCCACCGTCTTCGCCACCCGCCCGATCAGCGGCAGCCTGCTGGCCGCCGCCGGTCTCCTGCTGGTCCTGATGGTGCTGCCGTCGATCCGGCGGCGGCGGGACGAAGCCTTCAAGGACGATTAACATCTTCCCCACGTCTAAAGCCGGGGGATTTCCGAGAATAGCCTAAGCCACTCTCTTCAGTTCGCGCTTCACAGACCGCCCATCGGCAAGTCTCGGCGCGGGCTGTGTTCCAGCCCTTAGGATATTGCGGGCGGCATTAGTATCGGCGTTCGCCGCATGCCCGCAATGTCCACATTTGAAAGTCGCTTGGCTCTCGCGACTTGCTTTATCCACGATGCCGCAGGACGAGCACGTTTGGCTCGTGTATGCGGCGGGTACCTTGACCAACTGGCCGCCGTTCGCGGCGAGCTTGTATCCAACGAAGGTCTCGAACTGATGCCAGTTGTTGTTCAGGATCGCCCGGTTCAGCCCCGCCTTCTGCCGCACATTGCGGCCGGGCTTGGCTGCCGTGCCCTTGGCAGAAGCGGTCATACCCTTCGTGTCCAGCGCCTCCAGCACGACCACGCCGAAGGCGTCGGCAATCTCGCGGGACCGCTCGTGGTTCCAGTGCCTGCGCAGCCGTGCCGCCGTCGCCTTGGTGTGGGCCACGAGCCGCTTGGCTTCCGCCCGGCGCCTCGACCCGCGCTTCTTGCGGGACAGCGCGCGCGCCTGCTTGCGCGCCCGCCGATCCAGCAAGTTCAGCCGCTCCCGGTCCAGGTCGCGGAACGTGCCGTCCGACAAGGCAAGCGTGCGGACCACGCCACGGTCGATGCCAACGGCCGGGCCGAAGTTCTGCGGCACATCGTGCTCAACCTCCGTCGAGAACACGACGTGCCAGCCCAGATCGTCGCGGGTCACGGTCACGTTCTTGACCGTGACAGGCATGTCGCGGGTCAAGCGGAACTTCACCTCGCCGATCTTCGGCAGCTTCACCGCGCCCCACTTGGCGTTCAGCTTGCGCCATGGGCATTCCCGGCCGTTGAAGCGGAAGGCGTCGTTCAGCCCGCGCTTCCGCGGGGTCGGGTAGTCGGCGCGGCCGGCGAAGAAGTTGCCGAACGTCCTGTCGAGATCGCGGAGCGCCTGTTGCTGGCAGATGATCGACACTGCCGCGATCCAGTCGAACTCAGCGCGGAGCGCGGTCAACTCGCGGCACTGCGAGGCGTAGCTGATGCTGGAACCAGTGTTCGCCTTGAACTGTCGCCACCAATCACGGCGCTGTTCCAAGGCCAGATTGTAGACGAGGCGGCAAACCGCGACGTACTGGCCGAACAGGACACCCTGTTCGGCCGTCGCGTACAGCCGGAATTTGTAGCCTCGGTTCAGCATTGGTCAGAAGCCTTTCTGGTTCTCAATGTACTGCTTGACGACAGCAAGCGGAACCCCACCAACCGTCCAGACGAAATAGCTGTTGGTCCACAGACTCGGAAGCCTGGACTTCAGCCCCGGGAACTCGTCACGCAACAAGCGCGACGACCTCCCCTTGATGGCCTTCACCAGTCGGTGGATGCCGAACTGCGAGTCGCATCCGACGATGCAAGTGCACGTGGCCCGGCATGCTCTCCATTCCGACGATATCCGAACCCGTTTCCTCGCACACCCCTGCAATGATCTGCTTGACGCGCGCGTCGATGGGCGGCTCCAGCAGCTTGCGCCAGTACTTCGGGCACCAAACAACATGGCGCTTGCACGAATAAACGAAGCTGTTGTTCAACCTGCAGTCCATAAGGAGATAGATAGCATGCCATCATCTAACGCTTGAGGTCGTTTCACTGCGACGTTGCCCCTGGCCTTACCATGCCTGAAGGCAGGAGCTTCTCGGGACTTTCAGTGACCGCCTCGCTCTCCCCCGCCTTCCTTCTTTTTGTCCCCGCCCGCCCCGTCTTCCAGAGGGCGGAGGGTCTTCATGCCGTGAAAGGTGCCTGCCCGATGACCGTCGTCAAAGAGTTTCCCCGCCCCGCCACCGATCTGGTCGCCGCCTTCCGCGGTCAGTCCCCGGCCACGCTGCACGAAGCGATGGGCAAGAAGGGCGCCATGTCCTTTCCGATCAAGCCGCTCTACCAGGGCATGACGCTGTTCGGCACCGCGGTGACCGTGTCCGGCGGCCCCACCGACAATCTGATGATCCACGCCGCCATGGCGCTGACCCGTCCGGGCGACGTGCTGGTGGTCGATTTCAAGGCGATGACCGAGGCCGGACCCTGGGGCGACGTGCTGACCGAGGCGGCGCTCCAGCGCGGCTTGGCCGGGCTGGTGATCGACGGCTGCGTGCGCGACGCCGCGGCCATCCGCCAGATGGGCTTCCCGGTCTTCTGCCGGGGCACCAGCATGAAGGGCACCACCAAGACCCAGCCCACGGGCGACGTGAACACCCCCATCGTCTGCGGCGGCGTGTTGGTCATGCCGGGCGACATCGTGGTCGGCGACGACGACGGGGTGGTCGTGGTGCCCCAGGCCGAGGCCACCGCGACGCTTGCCAAGGCGGCGGAGCGCGAGCGGATGGAGGAGGGCCTGCGCGAGCAGCTCCGCGCCGGGCGGACGACGGTCGAGGCGCTGAAGCTGGAACCCTTTCTGGAGGCCGGCGGCATCACGCTGTGAATGGGGCTAAGTGAATGGGGCCAAGTGAATGGCGCCGGGTGCCCAGGGCCGGAGCGGAAAAGCGGGCGGGACCAAATCCCGCCTGCCGGTCGCCCGGAATGGTATTACCGGTCATCGGCAAAGGAACGGCCATAGGAAAAAAAATGCCGCGTCCGGACACGAGGTCGGCGCGGCAGCCTAATGCTCTTGGAGCATCATGATGTTTTTGGTTTCCTCCCCAGACCTCAAGGCCTTTGTTTTGTGAGAGGAAATTTCCACAGTCGGCGCAGGGAAGTCAACCGCATTGAGCGGGGTATAACTTAAAGCCTAACGCTCCCCTTACGATGCGCCGGCAGTGGCAGCCGGCGGCGGCGGATGGAACCGTCCGAAAAGAAAATCGCAGCGGAAGCCGAACAGAGGGCTTGCTTTCCGCCGGGCCTGTGCGGTATCTCCCTGCCTCCTTCGTTGGAGCGGCGCGGGCGTAGCTCAGGGGTAGAGCACAACCTTGCCAAGGTTGGGGTCGAGGGTTCGAATCCCTTCGCCCGCTCCAGTTTTTCACATTTCAGAGACCTCGCAGCCGACCGGCCCAGTTGACCGGCGCCGTTGCACACCCCGGAGGCGGGTGGTTTTCATGCGCCCCGTGAACGGTCACCACGTCAACGAAATTGCGCCCCGACAGCCGCACCGATCTGCGGCGTGAGGCGGGCGTTCGAAATCGCCACCGATCCTAGCAGTTCTCCGCAAAAAGATCTTTTCATAGATCTATTCCGCCGGTAGCATGATCGCCATGACCATCGCCCAGACCGAACCGCTCCGCCCCGAATCGGAACCCGCGCCGTTGCCCCGAGTGGTTGGCGGTTTTTCGACCGTGCTGGCCGATCCGCCATGGCGATTTTCGAACCGCACCGGGAAGGTCGCGCCGGAGCATCGGCGGCTTGACCGCTATTCGACCATGTCGCTCGAAGCGATCAAGGAAATCCCCGTTCAGGAGGTCACGGCGAAGAACGCGCACCTGTACCTCTGGGTGCCCAACGCCCTTCTTCCCGAGGGGCTCGACGTGATGTCGGCGTGGGGCTTCCGCTATGTTTCGAACATCATCTGGGCCAAGCGGCGCAAGGATGGCGGACCGGACGGCCGAGGGGTGGGCTTCTACTTTCGGAACGTGACCGAAATCCTCCTCTTCGGCGTCAAGGGGTCGATGCGGACGCTCCCCCCGGGGCGCTCGCAAGTCAACATGATAGAGACGAGGAAGCGCGAACATTCCCGGAAGCCGGATGAGCAGTATGATCTGGTCGAGAGCTGTTCCCCCGGGCCGTACCTTGAGCTGTTCGCACGCCACCCCCGGCCGAATTGGACGCTTTGGGGGGATGAATCCGCGGAGGATCATGTGCCGCGCGGAAAGGCCCACAAGGGGTACTCGGGCGGCGAAATCCTGCCGCCGCTGCGCGCCAATGAACACCTCCAGCCCGAGGTGGCCGTTGCCCTGGGGACTGAACTGAAGAGCCGCTATCAGGCGGGAAGCAGTGTGCGTGAAATCTCGGACGAGACCGGGTATTCGATACAGCGCGTGCGTTCACTGTTGGCTGGGGCGGAGACCTCGATGCGCCCCCGGGGCAGGAGGGGGAGTTGAATCAGGCGTAGGGCTGCCCGTTCCATGTGCTCTCGTTGGCCGCCACGATCAGCACCGGGCATGACCCCATTACGCCCCGTCGCATTCTCATCTGGGCCTTGTCGAAAGCCGTTACGGTCGAGGTTGTCAGGTCAATCGGCAGCTTTGCGTTGCGCCCCTCCTCCGGGAGGGTCGCCTGATAGTCGCCCCATATCCGCCGGGCAAGGGTGAGCAACGACAATCTGTCCTTGGTGATGATGACGCCTGCCGAGATGATTCCGGCATCGAACCACGAACGATAGGAGGCCAGATCGCGGTCGAGGTTGCCGTCTTTGGCATTCCACTCCACGTCCAGCACGATACGGTTCTTGAAGTTGTCAACCAAGTATCCTTCCTGCTTGATTACAGGAAGCTCGCCCACCTTTTTACCGTACTTGTCGTATAGAAGACCTCGCGTTTCGAGATCGAGCCTAGTCTCCCTCCAACCGCGCTTGTAAAATTCATGATCAATCTGATCTGCAATATCGCCTCGGTTCCCCCCGGCCTTTAACCAGTACTTCGGGTCCAGTCGATAGGTCGCGAGCACTTCAACAATATCGGCCCATTCGAGAGGACAGACGGCCTTCATCACTGCCGACGCCGAATTTGACTCCATGAATGCCCAGTGGTCCCGGGCAATGGGGGGAAGAATAGCCGGCTCATCATAACTGAATGTCTCATACATCGTTCAATTATGATTGCATTTTCGTCAAAATATCAATGCCCGCCGTTCGTCGCGGAAAGCAGACTTCACAGCACAAAGCCTTCCTGAACATCGCTGCATGATGGGGCCGCATAGAGGGAAGAGGCAGACCGTAAGAACACAATGGTAAATCCGTCTGCCCCGCCGCCATCGGCGCAAACCCTGCGCCACCCTGCCGGTTGTGGAATTCTTAACCCACTGATAGGGGTATCGGGCTAAGGTCGAGCGGAACGACCACACCCCCCATAAGTGCGAACGCGGTGACCATGCAGCAGCTTGACCGTCCGAACGAACCGCCGGCCGAAGCGCTGAAATCCGGCTTCGGCATGCTGAACGGCCAGTCGATCCTGGTGACGGGGGGAAGCGGGTCCTTCGGGCGGCGCTTCGTGGAGACGGTGCTGCGCCACGCCAGTCCGCGCCGGGTCATCGTCTTCTCCCGCGACGAGTTCAAGCAGTACGAGATGCAGCAGCAGCTCGGCCCCGAATGGGCGTCCACGCTGCGCTTCTTCATCGGCGACGTGCGCGACCGCGAGCGGCTGGAACTGGCCATGCGCGAGGTGGACGTGTGCGTCCACGCCGCCGCGCTGAAGCATGTGCCGGCCGCCGAGTACAACCCCATGGAGTGCATCCACACCAACGTCTATGGGGCGGAAAACGTGGTGCGCGCCGCGCTGAACACCGGTGTGAAGCGGGTGATCGCCCTGTCCACCGACAAGGCGGCCAACCCGGTCAACCTCTATGGCGCCAGCAAGCTGGCGTCCGACAAGATCTTCATCGCCGCCAACAACCTGTCCGGCTCGCTCGGCACGCGCTTCTCGGTGGTGCGCTACGGCAACGTGGTGGGGTCCCGCGGGTCGGTGATCCCGCTGTTCCGCCGGATGATCGCGGAAGGGGCGGAAGCCCTGCCGGTCACCGACGAGCGGATGACCCGCTTCTGGATCACGCTGCAGCACGGGGTGGACTTCGTCGTCTCCTGCATCGCGATGATGCAGGGCGGGGAGATCTTCGTGCCCAAGATCCCCAGCATGCGCATCACCGATCTGGCCCACGCGATGGCCCCGCACCTGCCGCACCGGCTGGTCGGCATCCGCCCCGGCGAGAAGCTGCACGAGGTGATGATCACCGAGGACGATTCCCGCCAGACCTTCGAGCTGCCGGACCGCTTCGTCATCGAGCCGGCCTTCGCCTTCTGGACGCACGAGCCCTACCAGCGTCTGGGCGCGCGGCCGGTGGCCGACGGCTTCCGCTATGCCAGCGACACCAACACCGACTGGCTGGACGGCGCGCGGCTGATGCGGCTGATCGCGGAAGCCCCGTGATGGCCGAACCGGCGCCCGGGACCCCGCTCTCCTTCCTGCCCTACGGGCGCCAGGACGTCGATCAGGCCGACATCGACGCGGTGACCGCGGTCCTGCGCGGCGACTGGCTGACCCAGGGACCGGCGGTCGAGGCCTTCGAACGGGCGCTGTGCGAGCGCACCGGGGCGGCCCACGCGGTGTCCTGCGCCAACGGGACCGCCGCCCTGCATCTGGCCACCCTCGCGCTGGGGCTCGGCCCCGGCGACGCGGTGGTGGTGCCCGCCGTCACCTTCCTCGCCACCGCCAACGCCGCCCGCTACGTGGGGGCGGAGGTCGCCTTCGCCGACGTCGATCCCGGCACCGGCCTGATGGGACCGGAGCAGGCGGAGGCGGCCATGGAGCGGGCGGAGCGTGCCGGCTGGCGGGTGCGCGCCCTGGCGCCCGTGCATTTCGCCGGGCAGACCGCCGACATGGCCGGGCTCGGCGCGCTCGCCGCCCGTCACGGGCTGGCGGTGATCGAGGACGCCTGCCACGCCATCGGCAGCGTGGACCTGACGCCGGACGGGCGCGCCCTGCCGGCCGGTTCCGGCGCCTTCGGCACGCTCACCGCCTTCTCCTTCCACCCCGTGAAGACCATCGCGGCGGGCGAGGGAGGGGCCGTGACCACCAACGACCCGGATCTCGCCGCCCGCCTGCGCCGCTTCCGCAACCACGGCATGGAGCGGGACCCGGCGGAATTCGAGGACCGCGAGGCCGCGTTCGACGGAAGCGGCTCGGCCAACCCCTGGTACTACGAGATGGCGGAGCCGGGCTTCAATTACCGCCTGACCGACATCCACTCGGCGCTCGCCCTCAGCCAGTTGACGCGGCTGGACGCCTTCGTGGAGCGGCGGCGGCATCTGATGGACCTGTATGCGGAGCGTCTGGCTCCGCTCGCCCCGCTGGTCCGCCCGGCGGTCCGCGTTCCCTGGTGCCGCCCGGCCTGGCACCTCTGCGCCGTCCGCATCGACTTCGCTGCCGCCGGGCGGACGCGGGCGGGGGTCATGGCCGATCTGCGGGCGCGGGGCGTCGGCACTCAGGTCCACTACATCCCGGTCCACCGCCAGCCCTACTGGCGCAAGCGGTGCGGCAACCTCGCCCTGCCCGGCGCCGAAGCCCATTACGCCCAGACCCTGTCGCTGCCCCTGTTCCCGGCAATGGCCGACGCCGACGTGGACCGGGTCGCCGGGGCTCTCGCCGAAACGCTGGGCTTGCCCGCTCCGATATAACAACCCGGCGTCGTTGCTGGACAGTTTTCTCCCTTCCAAAAATGCGCTATGCCAAGCGTCATCTGGAACGCTTCGGAGCAGGGTCATGGCCGAGGGTACTGTGGACTATTACGCGATGGTCGAAGAGGCCTGGCAACTGAGCGACACCGCGCGCGACTATGTGAAGAACGCGGGCCGCGACGTGGACAATGCCGAGCTGTGGGAGAAGGTCTTCGCCTCCTCGCCTCTGATCGACCTGGAGCGCACCCGCGCCGAAGGCGGCCAGCCGCTGCAGAAGATCTTCTTCAAGAACCCCTACGGCCTGCAGTACCGCGCCGACCACAAGGACTGGATACCGTTCCGCCACGGCGCCCTGGACCCCGCCTATCTCCAGGCGATCTGAGGCACACGGCGATTCCAGACGGTTTCGCGGAGGCCGCCCGTGCCGGCCCGTCTTCCCGCGCGCCCGTCCGGCCGGCTTCGGTCCCTGGCGGCTTGGGTCATGGCCGGAAGGACCGGCGGCTTTCCGGCCTTGCCGGAAGCTGTCCCTTCCGCGCGACAGCCTGCCGCAGGATAGTGCCTCCGTCACGATTATCCTGATAAGACAAGCAACCATAAAACGCCGGGTCCGCCCCGTCCCATACTGGAAACGGACGGTCCTGCGGATGTCGACAACAAGGGTTCTCCATGCGCATCGCGATGATCGGTACGGGCTATGTCGGGCTGGTGTCCGGCGCCTGTTTTTCGGAATTCGGCGTCCACGTCACCTGCGTCGACAAGGACGCCGGCAAGATCGAGCGCCTGAAGCGCGGTGAAATCCCGATCTACGAGCCGGGTCTGGACGAGCTGGTCGCGCGCAACGTCGCCGCCGGACGGCTGTCCTTCACGCTCGACCTGAAGGAAGCGATGGCCGGCGTGGACGCCGTGTTCATCGCGGTGGGCACCCCGACCCGGCGCGGCGACGGCCATGCGGACCTCTCCTACGTCTACGCCGCCGCCGAGGAGATCGCCGCCAACCTCGACCATTACACCGTCGTCGTGAACAAATCGACGGTCCCAGTCGGGACGGGCCGTGAGGTGAAGGCGATCATCCGCCGCACCAACCCGACCGCCGACTTCGACGTGGCGAGCAACCCGGAATTCCTGCGCGAAGGCTCGGCCATCGGCGACTTCATGCGCCCCGACCGCGTGGTCATCGGCACCTCCTCGGAGCGCGCCGCCGAGGTGATGCGCCGTCTCTACCGGCCGCTCTACCTGATCGAGACGCCGATCGTCCTGACCTCGCTGGAGACGGCGGAGCTGACCAAGTACGCCGCCAACACCTTCCTGGCCGCCAAGATCACCTTCATCAACGAGATCGCCGACCTGTGCGAGAAGGTGGGGGCCAACGTCCACGACGTCGCCCGCGGCATCGGGCTGGACGGGCGCATCGGCAAGAAGTTCCTCCACCCCGGCCCGGGCTACGGCGGCTCCTGCTTTCCCAAGGACACGCTGGCCCTGGTGCGCACCGCCCAGCAGGTGGGCAGCCCGCTGCGCATCATCGAGACGGTGGTGGACATCAACGACAAGCGCAAGAAGCAGATGGCCGAGCGCATCGTCGCCGCCTGCGGCGGGTCGCTGGCCGGCAAGACCGTCGGCGTGCTGGGCGTCACCTTCAAGCCCAACACCGACGACATGCGCGACGCCCCGTCGCTGGACATCGTCCCGGCGCTCCAGGCCGCCGGCGCCACCGTGCGCGCCTACGATCCCGCCGGCATGCACGAGGCCGAGAGGCTGCTGCCCGGCGTGGTCTGGACGCAGGACGCCTACGGCGCCCTGGAAGGGGCCGACTGCGTGGCCATCCTGACGGAATGGAACGAGTTCCGCGCGCTGGACCTGAAGCGGGTCAAGAGCCTGCTGAAGAGCCCGGTCATGGTCGACCTGCGCAACGTCTACAATCCGGAAGACATGGCCGCCGCCGGCTTCGCCTACTCCTCCATCGGGCGGCCCACGGCGCCGCCCCAGAACGTCTGAAGCGATCCGGTCCAAGGAGGTCTGTCGAGACCATGAGCGAAGCCCACACTTTCCATCCGACCGTGCTGCGCGAGTATGACATCCGCGGCATCGTCGGCAGCACCCTGACCGCGGCGGACGCCCGCGCGGTCGGACGGGCCTTCGGCACCGTGGTCGCGCGGGGCGGCGGGAAGACCGTCTGCGTCGGCTACGATGGCCGGCTTTCCTCGCCGGAGCTGGAAGCCGCCATGGTGGACGGGCTGGTCGCCTGCGGCCTGCATGTGCTGCGCATCGGGCTGGGCCCCACCCCGATGCTGTATTTCGCCACCCGCGACCGGGAGGCGGCGGCCGGCGTCATGATCACCGGCTCCCACAACCCGCCGGACTACAACGGCATCAAGATGATGCTGGGCAAGGGTCCGGTCTACGGCCAGCAGATCCTCGACCTGGGCGTCATCGCGTCGAAGGCCGACTATGTGTCCGGCGAGGGCTCGTCGGAGCGGATCGACGTCAGGGACGCCTATGTGGACCGCATGATGCGGGACTATGACGGCACCCGCGACCTGACCGTCGCCTGGGACGCCGGCAACGGCGCCAGCGGCGAGATCCTGCGCCGCCTGACCGCGAAGCTGCCCGGCAGGCACATCCTGCTGTTCGACGAGATCGACGGCAATTTCCCCAACCACCACCCGGACCCGACGGTCGAGAAGAACCTCGTCGACCTGAAGAAGGCGGTGGCGGAGAACGGCTGCGACATCGGCATCGGCTTCGACGGCGACGGCGACCGCATCGGCGCCATCGACCATCTGGGCCGCGTGGTCTGGGGCGACCAGCTCGTGGCGATCTACGCCGCCGACGTGCTGAAGAACCACCCCGGCGCCACGATCATCGCCGACGTGAAGGCCAGCCAGACGCTGTTCGACGAGATCGCCAAGCTGGGTGGCAACCCGCTGATGTGGAAGACCGGCCATTCGCTGCTGAAGGCGAAGATGGCCGAGACCGGCTCTCCGCTGGCCGGCGAGATGTCGGGCCACATCTTCTTCGCCGACAAATGGTACGGCTTCGACGACGCGCTGTACTGCGCGGTGCGGCTGATCGGTCTGGTCAGCAAGCTGAACCAGCCGCTGTCGGAGCTGCGCGACCGCCTGCCGCCGGTGGTGAACACGCCGGAGACCCGCTTTCAGGTGAGCGAGGAGCGCAAGTTCCAAGTCGTCCAGGAAGTGAAGGCCCGGCTGAAGGACGAGGGTGCGGACGTCAACGACATCGACGGCGTGCGCGTGAAGACGGCGGACGGCTGGTGGCTGCTGCGCGCCTCCAACACCCAGGACGTTCTGGTCGCCCGCGCGGAGTCCGGCACGCCCGAGGGGCTGGAGCGGCTGAAGGCCATGGTTGTGGCCCAGTTGGAAGCCTCCGGCCTCCAGGCCCCCTCCTTCGAGGACGGCGGCAGCGCCCACTGATCGGCCAAAACGAAAAGGCCCTTCCCTGTGGCTGCGGGGAAGGGCCTTTTTCTTTGCCCGGCTTCCGGACCGGAGCCGGTGAGAATTCTCACCGCCTCGCGTGGGGAAGGGATCGGTGAGAATTCTCACCGGTTCCGGTCAGCCCTCCTCACCGTTCCCATTCCCGCTGCCCAGAATGGCGTCGATGGAGCGGCGCAGGTCGCGCAGGACCTCGCGGTCCACATCCTCCAGCCGCTTCGGCTTCTCCTGGAAGGCCAGCAGGGCTTCCCGCGTGCGCAGGATGTTGCGGGAGACGCGCAGGCTGAAGGCGCTGAGCACCGCTTCCGGCTCGTCCCGCGATCCCGTTGCGGCAACGCCCGACGCGCGGGGCTCGGGAAGGGGCTGCTCGTTGGTCAGGCTGTCCAGAAGGCGCATCTGTGCCCCCGGGTCGTCGAGGGCCGCGATCTGGTAGAGCTTGTAGCGGGCGACCTTCTTCTCCGCGCCCTCGTAGCGTTCCCGCACCGCCGGGGCGATCTTGGTCAGGCCGAGGGTCCGGGTGATCTCCGCCTTGTCGCGCCCCATGATCTGGCCGAGGTCGGCGTGGGAATAGCCGTGCTTCTCCACCAGGGCCACGAAGGCGTCGGCCTCTTCGAAGGGCGTCAGGTCGGCGCGCAGGACGTTCTCCACCACCGCCACCTCGGCAGTGTCGATGCCGTCCGGCACCAGGATGCAGGGGATCGTCTGCTGGCCGAGCGCGCGGACCGCGCGCAGGCGCCGCTCCCCGAAGACGAGCTGGAAGCGGCTCGGCCCCAGCTCCCGCACGCCGATCGGCTGTTGCAGGCCGTATTTGCGGATGGAGTCCGTCAGGGCGGCCAGTTCCGCCTCGTCGAAGCGGCGGCGCGGCTGGTCGGGGTTGGCCTCGATCCAGTCCACGTCGGGGTAGACGAGCCGGACGCCCTGCTCCGGCTCCGCGAAGACGGCGAGCGCGCCGCGGCTCATGGCGTTCAGCCGGGCGAGGTTTCCGGTTCCGAGCTTACGCGACATTGGCCACCTCCACGCGCTTGCGCCGCTCCACGGCAATGGCGTCGGCGAGCGCCCGGTAGGACGAGGCTCCCGGCGCGTCCGGCACCGCCTCCAGCGCGGCGCGCCCGGCAAGCGCCGCGTCGCCGTAGATCGTCGCCCGCGGCACCGGCGGGAAGATGCGCAACGTGCTTCCCAGCGCGCTGTGAAGCTGCTCCAGCGTCACCTGATGCTGGTTCAGGCGGGCGTTGTGCATGGTGGGCAGGATGCCCAGGACGGCCAGGCTGGGGTGGCAGCGCCGCTTCAGCTTGTTGATCGTCTTCAGCAAATGGTTCACGCCGATGGAGGACAGATATTCGGTCTGACAGGGGATGACGATGACGTCCGACGCCACCAGCCCGTTGGCCGTGCATTGCCCCAGGTTGGGCGGGCAGTCGATGAAGATGAAGTCGTAGGCTTCCCGCGCGTCCTGCAACCGCTCCCGCAGGGCCATCGGGCCGCTGGGGTCGGCGGTCAGCTCCACCTCGACCGAGGCCAGCTCGATGCTCGACGGGGCGATCTCCAACCCGATGTCGCCGACCGGGACCACGATGTCCTCGACGGCGACCTCCTCCCGCAGCACATGGGCAAGCGACTTGCGCCGGCCCTCCTCATACTCGATCAGATCGATGCCGAGATGCGCCGTGGCGTTCGCCTGCGGGTCGGCGTCGATGATGAGCACGCGGTAGCCCTCGCGCGCCAGGATGCTGGCGGTGTTGACCGTGCAGGTGGTCTTGCCGACCCCGCCCTTCTGGTTGGCGAGGCAGACGACCAGCGCCGGGCCGTGCTTGCCGTCCACCACCGCCGTCTCTTTCAGCAGGAAGCGGACGACCGCGTCGGGGATCTTCTCGCTGTTGCTTTCCCACCGGGAAATCTTGGACCGGTCATAGCGCCGCTCCAGCCGCTCGTTCAGCCAAGCCGCGAAATCCGGCTGTGAAAGTTTGCGCTCCTCGCGCAGGAGCCTCATGTCTTCGCCACGCACGTCAACCTCCACAGCGAATGCGCTTGCCGTGTTCAACCGATACGACGGAGCCCCGAATCGGTCAAGGTTGACGGTCACCCCCGTTGCATCAACAGCCGGCATCAACAGGAAAAAGCGCCGGTCCGGGGGAGGGTATCCCCGAACCGGCGCTTTTCGAACCGCCTCAGATCACAGGCTGGCCCGGATCACAGGCTGATGAAGGCGATGTAGTTCTGGTCGCCCATGGTGCCGGTGGTGATGGTCATGGCGCCCACGCTCTTGCCGGCGAAGGTCATGCTGGCGTCGATGCTGCCGTTGCCGTCGATGTCGCAATGGACCGTGGCGCCCTTGTAGCCTTCGGCGCCGTCCATCTCCTCCCAGCGCAGCGTGGAGGTGC
>NZ_QOKW01000046.1 GCF_008365375.1 Roseomonas genomospecies 6
TCCGGCGCTTGGCTCAGAACATCTTGCGGGCGCACCCCTTGGACCGGTCGATGAGCCTCAAAATGTTCAGGGCCATGATCAGCCAAGAATTCTTCTTCGAACTCTTTGCTTACATGCGATAGCCCTGCCACTTCGCGGGGGGAGGAGTTAAAGCCCTCCCCCGCCGAAGGTGGGGGAGGGTTGGGTGGGGGCCCAATAAGACAACGTGGGCCCCAACGCCAACACTCACCCCATCACCAACCCCCCATCCACATACAGCACCTGCCCGGTCATGAACCGGCTCCAGTTTGAGGCCAGGAACAGCACCGGGCCGGTGACATCCTCCGGCGTGGCGATGCGGCGCAGCGGGGTCTGGGAGACGATGGCGTCCTTGACGTCCTCCTTCGTCGCCCGGCTGGCGTCGGTGGGGTAGACCAGCCCCGGCGCCACGCAATTGACGCGGATGCCCAGAGGCCCAAGCTCCGCCGCCAGATTGCGGCTGAACCCCACCAGCGCGGCCTTGGCCGTCGTGTAGTCGTGGTAGGGCACGGTGGGCCGGGCCACGAGGTCGGTCGCCATGTTCACGATGCTGCCGCCGGGGCGCCGCCGCATCACCGGCAGCACCGCCCGGCAGACGTTGTAGGTGCCGAGCAGCGCGCCATCCACCTGCCCCCGGTAATCCGCCCAATCGGTGTCCCAGAACAGCTTGCGCTTCTCCGGATCGAAGGCGTAGGGGCGGAAGGCGTTGTTCACCACCACATCGATCTTGCCGAATTCTTCCGCGGTGCGCTCCACCATGCGGTTCACCGCGTCGGCGTCGGTCACGTCGGCCTGCACCGCCCAGGCGTCGCCGCCGGCTTCCCGGCACGCGGCAACGACCGCCTCGGCGGCATCCCCGTTCTGCAGATAGTTGACGGCGACCGCCGCCCCCTCCGCCGCGAAGGCCTTGGCGATGGCGGCGCCGATGCCACGGCTGGCGCCGGTGACGAGGACGGTCTTGTCGCGGAAATCCATGGCGGGCTAAGCCTTCCTTACTCGGGGATCAGGTCGGACCGGACGACCTTCGCCATGTCCAGCTCCGCCCCGATCAGGCCGAGCTGCCTGAAGGTGTCCGCCCCCTTCTGCATCAGCTCCGGATCGAAGTGGCCGAGACCCTTGGCCTTGGTCGTCTCCGACACGCTGGAGGCGTTGCGCAGCTTGATGATGGCGAGGTTGGTGGCCTCGTCGCGGCCGTTGATGGCGCGGGTCACGGCGAGGCGGGCGGCCTCCTCCGGCTCGGCGATCATCCAGGCGGCGCTGTCGCGGTAGGCGGCGAGGAAGCGCTTCAGAACGTCCTTCTTCGTCCGGTAGGTCTCCTCCGTCACCACGAAGATGTCGGAGGGCAGGTTCAGCGTGTCCTTGACCTCGATGACGTTGACATCCTTCAGCCCCTTCTGCATCCCGACATGGAGGCCGGTGTCGGTCGCCGCGGTGGCGTCCACCTGACCCTGGATGACGGGGGCGAAGTTCAGCAGACCGGTCACCTCGATGGTCACGTCGCTCTCGCTCAGCCCCACCTGATGCAGAAGCACCTGGAGGTTCTGGCGCGTGCCGCTGGACAGGCTGTAGACGCCGATGCGCTTGCCCTTCAGGTCTTCGGGCTTGGTGATGTTGCGCTCCTTCGGCGACACCACGTTGAAGACGTTCTGCGGGTAGATGTTGTAGATGGCGACCAGCGGCGCGCCCTTGTCGAGCGCGAGATAGAAGGAGGCCGGGTCGGTGAAGGCCACGTCGGCCTGCCCGGTCAGCATGTTCTGGATGGCCGAGCCGCCGCCCGTCCCCGGCACATAGCCGAGATCGATCCCCTTGGCCTTGAAGAAGCCCTTGTCCGGCTCGGCCAGCAGGTTGGTGATCTCGCTGATCGGCTGGCTCCAGCCCGCGACGGTCACCTTGTCGAGCGCCAGCGCGGGGGAGGACAGCAGAAGGGCGGAAACGGCGACGGCACCCAGGGTGCGCAGAAACCCGAACATCGTGTGATTATCCTTTCCACGGACGGCGCAGCAGCCAGCGTTCCAGCCCGGCGGCGGCCTGATAGACGATCATGCCCAGCAGCGTGATGACGATGAACAGGGCGAACATCATGGTCGAATCCATCATCCCCTGGGCCGCGATGATCGAGGCGCCCAGCCCCTGCCGCCCCCCGATGAACTCGCCGACGACGGCGCCGACCAGCGCCAGCACCACGGCGACGCGCAGCCCCGCCAGGATCACCGGCAGGCCGGACGGAATCTTGAGGCGCAGCAGGGTTTGCAGGCGCGTCGCCCGCAGCATCCGGAACAGCTCGCGCTTGTTGGGATCGACCTGCTGAAGGCCGGTCATGGTGTTTTCCAGCAGCGGGAAGAAGCAGATCAGCGCCGTGATGACGACGGTGGAGGTCATGCCGAAGCCGAACCAGACGATGAACAGCGGCCCCAGCGCCAGCTTCGGCACCACCTGACTGGCGAGGATGTAGGGGTAGAACAGGCGGCGCAGCACCGGCACCTCGGCCAGCAGCACCCCGGCGAGGAAGCCCACGGTGCAGCCGGCGGCGAGGCCCATCGCCATCTCCGCCGTGGTGACCCAGAGATGCGGCAGCAGATAGCCGCCCGCCAGCCCGTCCCACAGCGTGCGCAGAACGGCGGACGGCAGCGGCACGACCAGAGCGGACACCCCCGCCACCCGGCAATAGACCTCCCACCCCGCCAGGAACAGGACGAACAGAAGGGCGGAGGCGAGGCGGACCATCACGACGCGCGCTCCAGCGCCGGGCGGTCGGGTTTGCCGTCCATGGCCCCGTCCATAGAATGGCGAAGCTCCAGGCACAGGGCGTTGAAGCGGGGGCTGTAGCGGACGTCGCGCCCGCGCGGGCGGGCCAGCGGCACCGGCAGGGCGTGGCGCAATTGCCCATTCTCCATCACCGCCACCCGGTCGGCCAGATAGACCGCCTCCGCGATGTCGTGGGTGACGAACAGCACGGTGGTGCGGTGCCGGGCGCAGAGCTTCAGCAGGTCGTCCTGCAACTCCTCCCGCGTGATGGCGTCGAGCGCGGCGAAGGGCTCGTCCAGCAGAAGCAGCGGCGGCTCGGTGACCAGCGCGCGGGCCAGCGCCACCCGGCTCTGCTGCCCGCCCGACAACTGGCTGGGGTAGCGCCCTTCGAGTCCGGACAGGCCCACGAGGTCCAGCAATTCCTCCGCCTTGCGGCGGTCCGCCGGCTGCGGGCGGCGCTTCAGCGAGACGGGAAGCAGCAGATTATCGAGCACCGTCCGCCATTCCAGAAGAGTCGGCGCCTGGAAGACGAACCCGACCTGCGCGCCCGGCCCCCGCACCGGCTCCCCCTGGATGCGGACGGTTCCGGTGGAGGGGGCCAGCAGCCCGGCGACCAGCTTCAGCAGGGTCGTCTTGCCGCAGCCGCTGCGCCCGACCAGCGCGTGGAACTCGCCTTCCCCGATGGTCCAGTCGATGCGGTCCAGGATGGTGCCGCCGCGCGGGACGCCGTAGCCGGCCTGTTCGATGCTGACGAAGCTCATGGCCGGACGCCTCAATCCGTGTAGGGGGCGAAAGCGTCCGCCGCCCGTTCCGCCGAGCCTTCGATCTCGGTCATCGTCACGAGGTCCAGCAGGTTGAACCGCCCATCATGGTGCCAGCCCGCCTCCGGCGCGGTCATGCGGCCAAGCGCGCAGAGGCGCGTCACCCCCACCGCCCCCAGCGCCCCGGCCAGCGCGAACAGCTCCTCCGGCGCGGCGGCGATCCCCACGGTCTGGAGGAAGGCGCGGTAGGGCGCCAGCCCCGGCACCGCATCGGCCAGCCGGTCCACCGCCACCACCGTCACCGTGCGGTTCAGTCCGCAAGGCGACAACCCGTCCGCAGCGTCGGTGTAGGCGACGGCCCAGCTTCCGGCGGAATCGCCCAGCAGCAGGCGGTCCGGATCGGCGAAGCCCTTCGTCTCCTCCGCGTTGCGCCAGGACGCGACGCTGCCGGCCTCGGCCATGGACAGGGGGCGGCGCGGAAACTTGCTGCCGATGGCGTCCAGTTCGTGCGCCAGATAGCCGGCGAACTCCCGCGGCGACACCCGCCCGCCGCGCTCCACGAAGAAGGTCTGGGGGGAGTAGCAGCCCTGCTGGTCGTAGCGCGCCACGTCGTAGGCCGCCTGCCGCGCCACCGCCCCCGCCTTCCCGGCGTCGAGCGCCCCGCGGGCGACCATGCCGAAGCTGATCTTGTGCCCATAAGGCAGAAAGCGCGTCGTGATCGGCACCCGCGCCCGGATGGCTTCCAGCGCGTCGTTGCCGCCATAGGCGACCACCGTGTCGGCGCGGGTCAGCCACGCGCGCTCCGCCGCCTCGTCGCCGCCCTTCCACCAGACGATGGCGATGCAATCGGCGAGCTGCGGGTCGATCTCCGCCAGGATTTGCGCGAACCAGCCGGCGAACAGCGGCTCCGCGCTCGGCAGCTTGCCGACCGTGCCGGCCTTCACCAGCAGGCCGGAGATCAGGCTCCACAGCGGCAGGCCCGGCACGTTGCCCGCCCAGACATGCAGCAGCAACTCCGGCCCGAAGGCGCGGGCGAAGCCGCCCTTGGGCATGGGCTGGAAATCGTCCAGCACCGCCGGGTTGGCGAAATCCTCCGCCAGGAATTTCCGAAGCTCCGGCCCTCGGAAGGTCTTCAGATAGCCGGTCAGTCCCAGCCGGACCATCTCCGCGTCGTAGCCGGTGACCAGCGGCAGCAGCCGTTCCGCCTTCTGCCGCCACGGATCGTCGCGGTCGAGCAGCCGGGCGACGGCGCGGTCGATGGTGGCGGCGATCTCCGCAACGCTGCGCTTTCTCAGATACGTCCGCGCGTTGGCGCGCACCCGCGTTGCGACTTCGGCGATCTGCGCCTCGGTCAGCACCGGCACCGCCACGTCGAGCGTCTCGGCGCCGCGCCGGAAGGTCAGCGTCCGCCAGTCCACCGCGTCGGCGGACAGCCCCGGCAGATGCCCGGCCCGTTCCATCAAGTCGCCCGCGCCGCTTTGAGGAAGTCCTCGACCGCCATGGAGCAGCCCTTGGCGTCCGCCCCGTCCGCCCGGCCCAGAAGCTGGAATCCGCCCTCCACCTCCACCCCCGCATCCTCGGTCAGGATGGCGGAGGCGCAGTTGAAATGGGCCAGATCGTGGTGAACCAGCACGCCCACGCTGCCGCGCGGCACCTCCTGCCCGGTCAGCGGGTTGATGACGCGGCTACGTATCCAGTGCGGGCCGGACTTCACCGACGGGCACGCCTCGTTGCCGTCGTCGTAGAATTGGGTGCTCAGCTCCGTCATGCCGTACATGTTGATGCACAGGCGGCGCGGCACGCCGAAGGTGGCGGACAGGCGGCCATAGAACTCCTCCGCCGCCATCTCCCGCGACTGGCCCTTGAAGCCCCCGGTATCGAGGATGCGGCTGCCCGCCGGAAGGGCGAAGCGCCGCCCCCGCTCCGCCAGCGCGTCCATCAGATGCACGACGCTGAAACTCGCCCCCAGCAGGGCATAAGGCTCGCCGCTCGCCTCCGCACGGGACAGCGCCACGATGGCCCCGTCCACGTCCAGCCCGGCGTCGGTGATGAGATAGCGGCTCTCATCCGTCCCGAATTCGCCCTTGGCCAGCGCCAGATAATGGGCCAGCGAGGAGTTGGGCATCGCCTGCTCGGTCGGGAACAGAATGCCCATGCGCAGCCGGTCCCACTCTCCCATGAAACGGCGGCGGAAGTTGACGGTCATGGAGCGGTCGTAGACCGCCAACGTGGGGTGGTGGCTCTTGCCCCGCACGCCCTTGGTGGTGCCGCTGGTCATGAAGACGTGCGGGCATTCCTCCGGCGGGCGTCCGCTCAGCGTCAGGTCCTTGAAGGCGCTGATCGGCACCGCGGGCACGTCGCGCCAGCTCTTCACCGTGCGCAGGGTGCGCGCCCGCTGGGTGGCGAAGCGGCGGTAGGGGGCGTTGGTCTCGAACTGGTGGGCGAAGACGGCCAGCGCCATGCGGTTGAACGCGTCCTCGTCCGCGTCACCGGCGGCGATGAAGGCCAGCAGTTCTTCGACAAGTCGGGCTTCGGTCACGTCCGGACACACCTTTTGCAGCGCGAACAAACTGTTGGCCGGAGCAATCGGTGTCTGGATGGAATGGGGGTTTCCGCAACCGCCCTTCAGTCCCGTCCCTACGCCGGTATGACCCGGATCAGGTTCGATGGGTCACCGCGTTGTCCGGACGGAAGCACCGGACCGGCGGAGTCTCAGCCTCCTAGCGAGGCCCCCCAGGGAACAGTTCGCAAGCTAAGGGACCGGCCCCCGCCCGTCAAGGACGCGGCGCCGGTTCGCGCTCCCGCCCCTACACCTCCCGCCGCAACAGGGAGAGGGCGGCCATCGCCATGACCTGCGCGGAATGGACCATGTCGTCGATGTCCACATACTCGTCCGGCTGGTGGGCGAGGTCGAGGATGCCGGGGCCGTAGGCGATGCAGTCCTTCAGATGCCCGACCCGCGCGATGTGCTTCTGGTCATAGGTGCCGGGGGAGACGACCTGCGCCGCCGGGCGGCCCAGCACAGTCTCGATGGCGGCCCCGACCGCCCGCACCACCGGCGCGTCGGCGTCGGTCAGGGTGGGCAGGAAGGCCAGCACCTCCCGCAGTTCGTAATCGAAGCCGGGGCGCTCGCGCCGGAGATCCTCCAGGATGCCGGTGATTTCGGCCTTCACCTCCTCCGGGTCCTCCTCGATCAGGTAGCGGCGGTCGATGACCATGCGGCAGCGGTCGGGCACCATCGGGCTGGGCAGGCCGCCGTGGTCCTCCGGCTGGCCGCCGTGGATGGCGTTGATGTTCAGGGTGGATTGCCGCGCCCCTTCCGGCACCACCGGCATGGCCGTGCGCTTGGCGGCCAGCCGGGGGATCAGCTCCGTCTCGATCCGGTGCAGCACGGCGCCCATGTGGCGCACCGCGCAATTGCCGAGGAAAGGCATGGAGCCGTGGGCGACGCGGCCCTTCGTCTCGATCTCGGCCCACCAGACGCCGCGATGCCCGATGCACACCCGGTCCACGTTCAGCGGCTCCGGGATGATGACGTGATCGACCCGCGGGCGGGAGAAGTAGCCGAGTTTCGCCAGATGCCCGACCCCGCCGTAGCCGCCGGATTCCTCGTCCACCGTACCGGAAATCTCCAGCGCACCGGGGAAGGGGATGCCCTCCTCCAGGATCGCTTCCACGGCGATGATGGAGGCAGCGATCCCGCCCTTCATGTCGCAGGCGCCCCGGCCATAGACGCGCCCGTCCTTCACCACCCCTTCGAAGGGATCGACGGTCCAGCCCTGGCCGGCGGGCACCACGTCGATGTGGCCGTTGAAGTGGACGCAGGGGCCGGGTTCGCGCCCTTCGATCCGGGCAATCACATTGGTTCGGGGATAGCGGTCGCTGTCCCCCGGAGCACCCTCCGCCCGCACATACTCCACCTGGAAGCCGCACGCGGCCAGCCGCCGTCCGAGGAACTCCGCGCAGTCGGTGTAGACGTCGCCGGGCGGATTCACGGTGGGGATGCGGATCAGGTCGCGGGTCAGAGCCGTGACATCGTCCCGCCGCTCCGCGATCCGGCGGAACAGCGACTCCCGGTGGTCGAGCGGCATGCATCCTCCCCACGCACAATTCGTTGCGCGGAAGGATCGGCCATGCGTGCTTGCCTGTCGAGAGGGGATCGCAACATAGCCCTCGCCCCCCTGGGGAGAGGGTGGCCCGTAGGGCCTTTCGCGCTGGCCGAAGGCCAGCACTGACGGCGGCAGGCGGATGCCTATGGCATCCGCTGAGAGCCGGTGAGGGGGTTGCGCGTGGCGGAACGTTCGGCAAAAGCGCAACCCCCTCACCCTAACCCTCTCCCCGGAGGGGAGAGGGGAAAAGGAGGCCGAGAGGATTTGTGCTCCCTACATATCCAAACCGACGTCCAGATTCGGCGCGCTGTGGGTCAGCCAGCCGACGGAGATCATGTCCACGCCCGACTCCGCGATGGCCCGGACGGTGGACAGGGTGACGTTGCCGGACGCCTCCGTCACCATGCGCCCGTCCACCATGGCGACGGCGCGGCGCAGAGTCTCCGGGTCCATGTTGTCGAGAAGCACGACGTCCACCGGCAGGGTCAGCAACTCTTCCAACTGCGCCAGCGTGTCCACCTCGACCTCCACCTTCACCATGTGGCCGATGGCGGCGCGGACGCGCTCGACCGCCGGGCGGATGCCGCCGGCCACGGCGATGTGGTTGTCCTTGACCAGAACCGCGTCGTCCAGCCCGAAGCGGTGGTTGAAGCCGCCGCCCAGCCGCACCGCGTGCTTTTCCAGGACGCGCAGGCCGGGGGTGGTCTTGCGGGTGCAGACGATGCGGGTGCTTGTCCCCTCCACCGCGCGCACCAAGGCGCGGGTGGCGGTGGCGATGCCGGACAGGCGGCCCAGGATGTTCAGCGCCGTGCGCTCCGCCGTCAGCAGGGCGCGGGCGCGGCCCGTCACGGTGGCGATGGTGGCACCGGGAGCAACGTCGCTGCCGTCGTCATGCTCCACCCGCAGTTCCGCCGCCGGGTCGAGGATGCGGAAGGCGGACAGGGCGACCTCCAGCCCGGCGACACGCCCGTCGCGGCGGGCGGCCAGACGGGCCGTCGCCACGGCGTCCGCCGGGACGATGCTGTCCGTCGTGATGTCGCCGGCCCGCCCGAGATCTTCCGCCAAGGCGGCGCGGACGATGGGCTCGAAGGTCAAAGGATGGAGCATGCGGCGTCTCCGGAAAGGGAATCGGTGGTCCCGGTCAGGTCGGTGAGGGTGAAGCGGTGGCGTTGCGCCGCCGGGTCTTCCCGTGGGAAGTCGGTGCGGAAATGCGCCCCGCGGCTTTCGGTGCGGGCAAGCGCGGCGTGGACGATCAGCCGCCCGGCGAGCAGGCGGTTGCGCGCCTCGCCCCAGCGGCGGATGGCGGCAAGGTTCGGCGCGGCGAGGTCCGCCGGCCCACCGTCGCTCAGCGCGTCGAGCGCTGCGGCGAGCCGGTCCAGCTTGCGCCGGGCGGCCAGCAGCCCCACCCCATCGCGCACCAAGCCCGCCCCTTGATAGAGCGTGCGGCGCGATTCGTCCGTGATGGCGTCGAGCAGGCCGGCCCCGACTTCCCCCGCCACGGCAGGCGCTTCGGGAAGGGCGAAGGGCGGCAGCGGCGGCAAATCCCGCCCGGCCACGTCACGGGCCACCCGCGCGCCGAACACCAGCGCTTCCAGCAGGGAGTTGCTGGCCAGCCGGTTGGCGCCGTGGACTCCGGTGCAGGCGACCTCCCCGCAGGCCCACAGCCCGTCCAGGCTGGTCCGCCCGGCGTGATCGGTGACCACCCCGCCCATGTGGTAATGCGCCGCCGGGGCGACCGGCACCGGCTCCCGCCAGGGGTCCAGCCCGTGGGCGGCGCACAGCGCCAGGACGGTGGGGAAGCCGTCGGGCTTGGCGGCCAGCGCCGGGCGTATGTCCAGCCGCACCGGCTCCCCCGCCGCCACGCGGGCGCCGATGGCGCGGGCCACCACGTCGCGCGGCGCCAACTCCGCCAGCGGGTGTTCCTTCACCATAAAGCGGGTGCCGCGCCGGTCGAGCAGCACCGCTCCGGCGCCGCGCAACGCCTCGGTCAGCAGGGGGGCGGGGTCGGCGTCCACAGCGAGCGCCGTGGGGTGGAACTGCACGAATTCCACGTCGGCGAGCAGCGCCCCGGCCCGCGCCGCCAGCGCCAGCCCATCGCCGGTCGCCTCCGGCGGGTTGGTGGTGCGGGCGTAGACCCCGCCGACCCCGCCGGTCGCCAGCACCACCCGCGGCGCGCGGTGGAACACCCAGCCTTCCGGATGGCAGGCCAGAACGCCGCAGACCCGCCCGTTGCGCACCGCCAGATCGACGGCGAAGGCGTCGCTTTCCACGCGGATCGACGGGGTGGAGCGCACCCGCTCCGCCAGCGCCGCGACCAGGGTCGCCCCGGTGGCGTCGCCGCCGGCATGGACGATGCGCGCGGCCCCGTGCGCCGCCTCCCGCCCCAGCAGGGGTGCGCCGTCCGCATCACGGTCGAAGGGCAGCCCAGCGCGCAGCAGCGCCCGCACCCGCTCCGCCCCCTCGCGGGTCAGCAGCAGGGCGCGGCCCGCGTCCACGAAGCCGGCTCCTGCCGCCACCGTGTCGGCGGCGTGCGCCTCCGGCCCGTCACCGGGGCCGATGGCGGCGGCGATCCCGCCCTGGGCGTGGTTGCTGGACCCGCCCGGCAGGTCCGGCGTCTTGGTCAGCAGCGTGACGGCGCCCGGCGCCAGACGCAGGGCGGCGGTCAGCCCGGCCATGCCGGAACCGATGACGACCACCTCCGAATCGCGGACCGTGTAAGGGGTGACCATGGGAAGCCTCCCGACGAGGGGGTTTTTGTCACGAGCCATCCCTCTCCCGTCCCGGGAGAGGGAGGGGCCCGCCGCGACGCGGCGGGAGGGTGAGGGTACCGGCAAGGATCAGCGCCTTGATCCTCGCGCGACCCTCACCCGGCCCTTCGGGCCACCCTCTCCCGGGACGGGAGAGGGGATGGACGATGGAGGATCAGCGCGGCTTGACGGCCAGCATCCGCTCCACGGAGCGGCGGGCGCGGTCGGCGACCTCCGGCGCGATGGTCACCCGCGGCTCCAGCGTGCGCAGGCTGTCCAGGATGTTCGCCAGCGTGATCTTCTTCATGTGCGGGCACAGGTTGCAGGGCCGCACGAACTCCGTCTCCGGCGAGGCGGCGGCCACGTTGTCGCTCATCGAGCATTCGGTGACCATCAGCACCCGCGGCGGGCGGCGGTCCGCCACGAAATCGACCATGCGGGCGGTGGAGCCCACGAAGTCCGCGGCCTCCAGCACGTCGGGCGGGCATTCCGGGTGGGCGATGACGACCAGATCACCGAAGCGCCCGCGGAACTCGCGGATCTCGTCGCCGGTGAAGCGCTCGTGCACCTCGCAATGGCCCTTCCAGGCGATGATCTCGACGCTGGTCTGGGTGGCGACGTATTTCGCCAGATACTCGTCGGGCAGCATGATGACGCGCGGCACGCCCAGCGATTCCACCACCTCCACCGCGTTGCCGGAGGTGCAGCAGATGTCCACCTCCGCCTTCACATCCGCCGAGGTGTTGACGTAGGCGACCACCGGCACGCCCGGATAGCGCTCGCGCAGAAGCCGCACGTCGGCGGCGGTGATCGATTCGGCCAGCGAGCAGCCGGCACCCGTGTCGGGGATCAGCACCGTCTTCGCCGGGTTCAGCAGTTTCGCCGTCTCCGCCATGAAATGCACACCGGCCAGGACGATCACGTCGGCGTCGGTCTCGGTCGCCCTTGCGGCCAGCGCCAGACTGTCGCCCACGATGTCGGCCACGCCGTGGAAGATTTCCGGCGTCTGGTAGTTGTGGGCGAGGATCACCGCGTTGCGGTCCCGCTTCAGGCGGTTGATCTCATGGACCAGCGGGGCGTGGAACGGCCATTCGACGGCCGGGATCACGCGCTTCACGCGCTCGTAGATCGGCTGCGTCGCCGCGGCGATGTCGGGCGTGTAGGCAAGGCCGGTGGTGTCGCGCATGGCGCATCCCTTTAATGCTCGCTGTGAGCAAAACCATAAATGCTCGATCAGAGCATATCAAGGGGAAAAGGATGCGCCGCGCCGACCGGTCGCCGATTCTCCTACTTCGTCTCTTGGCCTACTTCATTTCCTGGCTGGACAGGTCCGACGGGTTTTCGGAGCGGGTCGGCTCGTGCCCCATGTCGGGTTCGCTGGCCCATTGGTTCGGGCGCGGCACCGGGTTGCCCTGGAGGTCCGGCGGCGCTCGGCGCAGGTCGGCCAGCGCCTGCTGAAGCTGGGCGCCCTGGGTTTCGCCGCTGGTCTCGGCCTTCGGCGAGCGGACGCCCTGCTGGTTGGGGGGCGGCTCCTGGCTTTGCTGCACCTGGACGTCGTTGGACAGCGACTCCTTGGTGGCATCCTGGGCAAGGGCGTGGCCGGTCATCAGAAGCCCGGCCATCAGGCCGGAGGAAATGAGGGCGGCGAGCAAGGCGGCGGTCTCCTTTGCATGAGAGGACGAAAGGCCGTCCCCCACCAACAGCCCCACCAACAGCCGTTGGCACCAAGCCTCCCGTTTCCGCGTTAAGAAGGGTATGGACCCGACCGACGCCCCGACCGCCCGTCCGACCGAAGCCCCGACGCTTCCCCCCGTCTTCCGCCCGTGGCCCGCCGCGGCGGACGGCCCCTTCGCCACCGCCTGCCGCTTCGCCACGGAGGGGGCGGAGCCCGGCACGCTCGTCCACGCCGACCGGCGCGACCGGCTGGATGTGGCGGTGGTGCTGGCCCCCGACCGCCCGGATGCCGACCGCGGAATCGTCGCCGTGACCCTGGTCGCCCTGGCCGACGCGCTGGAGGCTCTGGGGCCGCCGAACCAGACCATCCAATTCGATGGCCGATCCGGCGGCGCGGGCCGCCTGATGCTGAACGGCGCGGTGGCCGGCGGGGTGACGGTCGCCCTCGGTCCCGCCGCCGAGGACGGGATTCCGGCCTGGGCCGTGGTGGGCGCGGAGTTGGAGGTGGTGGGCGATCCCGACGACCCCGACCCCGGGCGCCGCCCCGACCGCACGGCGCTGCGCGAGGAAGGTTTCGGCGAAACCGACGCCGTGGCGGTGCTGGAGAGCTTCACCCGGCATTTCCTGACCTGGATCGACCTGTGGATGGAGGCGGGGTTCGAGCCGGTGCGGCAGGTCTGGGAAAAGCGGCTCGTTCCCGGCGAAGAGGAGTTTCGGCCATGACCGGATCGGTGGACCGGCGCGGCGTCGGCATCACGGTGGAGCGCCAGCGCATCGACAACCCCTGGGTGGACGCCCGCTGGCGCGTGACCGGCGCCCTGCCCGCCCTGCCCGACCGCGCGCCCTGGACGGTGCTGACGCAGGACGGGGAGCGCACCGGCTACTACGCGGGCGCCGCGGAGATCGCCCTCTATCCCGGAGAGGCGGAGAACTACGCGGAGAATCTCAAGGGTGGCCGTCCGATGCTCTACGTCATCCTGCGCCGCTGCGCGGAGGAGCCGGGGCTGCGGCTGCTGGCCGTCACCGTCGATCCGGGCGAGGTGGACGCCCATTCCGACGCGGGGGACGACCTGATCGAGGCGATCCCCCTGCCCCCCGATCTGGCCGGATGGCTGCGGGATTTCGTGGCCCGTCACCACACCGACCGCCCCTTCTACAAACGCCGGCGCGACCGCGCCGACCCGGAGGCGCTCGCCCGCCGCGCCCCGGTCGCCCAGCCTTCGAAGGATCACCGCCATGGATGACCGCGTCTTGGATGACGGGGCCGAAGGCTTCCTGTCGCGCTGGTCCCGCCGCAAGCAGGAGGCGCGCGAAGCCACCGCCGAACCACCGGCACCACAGGAGGAAGCGCCGGAGGAGCCCGTCGCCGTCACACCGCCTCCGGAGCCCTTCAACCCGGAAAGCCTGCCGCCGGTGGACAGTTTGGGCGCGGACAGCGACTATACCGGCTTCCTCGCCGGCAACGTCCCGCAGGAGTTGAAACGGCTCGCCCTGCGCAAGGCCTGGACCAGCGATCCGGTCATCGCGGGCTTCCGCGGCTTCGCCGAGTACGACTGGGACTGCAACGCCCCCGGCTATGGCAAGCTGCTGGCCACCGACCGCATCGCCGACCTTCTGGACCGCATCGCCACCGACGAGAAGCCGCCCGAGGAGAAGGACAAGCCGGAGGAAGGTGTGGTTGCCGGGGCCGAGGAGGAGGACGCCGCCGCCACGCCGGACAAGCCCGACAGGCCCGATGAGGTGGCGGATGGTCGGGAGGATGAAAGGATGGGATAAGGCGGCGCTCTTGCCCCCTCCCTAACCCTTCCCCTCTTCGAGGTGGAGGGGACGGACGCCGCTTCGCAGAAGGCACCCTCTCCCTCGAAGAGGGGGAGGGTCGGGGAGGGGGCCGCAGCGTTTCAGCCATGTCGCGTCCCATCGAATCCCAACGCAAGCGCCGACTGCGCAACATTTGAGCACCCCCGCTGTTGTCCCCGATGAGCCGGACCATAACCGGCCACGGGAAAGGCGAAGCGGGGCAAGGGCATGGCGGCATCGGCCAGCAGCGACGACGCGGACATTCTGCGGGCGCAGGCGTACAGCCTGCTGGCCCATCTTCTGGCGCGCCCGCCATCGCGCGACCTGCTGGGCACGGTCGGCGCCCTGGCGGGCGACGGCTCCCCCCTGGGCCGGGCCATCAGCGATCTGGCCGCGCGCGCCCGCACCCTCTCCGGCGATCCGGACGGCGGCGATCCAAACGGCGAACGCCGGGCCGAGCGTGAATACCACGAACTGTTCATCGGGGTGACGCGGGGCGAACTGGTTCCCTTCGCCTCCTACTACCGCACCGGCTTCCTGATCGACCGTCCGCTGGCCCGCCTGCGCGAGGACATGCAGGCGCTGGGCATCGAACGCGTCCCTGGCGTCAGCGAGCCGGAGGACCACATCGCCGCCATCGCCGAGATCATGGGCGCGCTGGCCGCCGGAACCCTCGGGGCGGAGGACGGCGAGGCGCCGGACCTGCCCCTCCAGAAGCGCTTCTTCGACCGCCATCTGGCGCCCTGGGCCGGACGCTTCTTCCGCGATCTGGAGGAAGCTGCGGCGGCGGATCTGTACCGGCCCCTGGGCACCTTCGGGCGGCTGTTCCTGGACATCGAGACCAACGCCTTCGCGATGATCGCGCACGCCGGTGACGGCGCGGTCCGCGGGCAGGACAAGCGGGAGGGCACCATCCATGCGCCGTGACGAGAAGCATCGTGACGAGAAGCCGAAAGCCGGTTTGGAACGCCGCAGCCTGCTGAAGGGCCTGGGCCTGGGCGCCGCGGGCGCCGTCGCCGCGGCCGCCACCCTGCGCGCCACCCCGGTGGAGGCGGAGGAGTCGCAGCCCGAACGGCTGAAGGCCCGTTACCGCGACACCCCGCATGTCGAGCGCTTCTACGCGCTGAACCGACTCTGACCGCGACTTCGATACGTCTTTGATTCAGAGGGCCGCCCCATGCTCGTCAAGCGCAACGCCGGAACCGCCGCCAACCGCGCCCCCCTCGCCCGCCGCCTGAACGGCCTGTCGGCGGGTGCCGCCGGTCTGGGCGGGACCGTGGACCGCCGCGGCTTCCTGAAGACTTCCGGCCTCGCCGCCGGGGGCATGGCGGCGCTGAGCGCGCTGCCCGCCGCGATGATCCGCAAGGCCGAAGCCGGGCCGATCCTGCCCAACATCGAGGTCGTCACCCGCAAGAACGTCTGCACCCACTGTTCCGTCGGCTGCACCGTGATCGCGGAGGTGCAGAACGGCGTGTGGACCGGTCAGGAGCCGGGCTGGGAAAGCCCGATCAGCCAGGGCGCGCATTGCGCGAAGGGCGCGTCGGTCCGCGAACTGACCAAGGGCGAGCGGCGGGTGAAATACCCGATGAAGCTGGTCGACGGCCAGTGGCAGCGCATCTCCTGGGATCAGGCCATCGAGGAGATCGGGAACAAGCTGCTGGAGATCCGCCAGCAGTCGGGGCCGGACGCCACCTTCTGGCTGGGCTCGGCCAAGTTCTCCAACGAGGGCGCCTATCTCTTCCGCAAGCTGGCGGCCTTCTGGGGAACCAACAACGTCGATCATCAGGCGCGCATCTGCCACAGCACCACGGTCGCCGGGGTGGCGAACACCTGGGGCTACGGCGCCATGACCAACAGCTACAACGACATCCAGAATTCCAAGGCGCTTCTCATCATCGGCGGCAACCCGGCGGAGGCGCACCCCGTCTCGCTGCCGCACATGCTGCGCGGGAAGGAGCGCAACCGCGCGCCCTTCATCGTCATCGACCCGCGATTCACCCGCACCGCCGCCCACGCCACCGAATATGTCCGCATCCGCCCCGGCACCGACATCCCGGTGACCTGGGGCATCCTCTGGCACATCTTCGAGAACGGCTGGGAGGACAAGGACTACATCGCCCGGCGCGTCTACGGCATGGACGAGATCCGCGCCGAGGTGAAGAAGTGGGACCCCGCTGCGGTGGAGCGGGTCAGCGGCGTGCCCGGCGAGCAGCTTTACCGCGTGGCGGAGGCGCTGGCGAAGAACCGCCCGTCCACCGTCATCTGGTGCATGGGAATCACCCAGAAGACCACCGGCACCGCCAACGTCCGCGCCCTGTCGATCCTCCAGTTGGCGCTGGGCAACATCGGCACGGCGGGCGGCGGGGCCAACATCTACCGCGGCCACTGCAACGTGCAGGGAGCCACCGACTTCGGGCTCGACGTCTCCACCCTGCCCTCCTACTACGGGCTGGCGGAAGGGGCGTGGAAGCATTTCTGCCGCGTCTGGGACGTCGATTACGACTGGATGAAGGCCCGCTTCGCCTCCAAGGAGCTGATGGAGGCCAAGGGCATCCCGACCACCCGCTGGTTCGACGGCGTCACCTACAAGCCGGAGGAGATCCAGCAGCCGTCGCCGCTGAAGGCGATGGTCGTCTTCGGCCACGGCGGCAACACCGTCACCCGGATGCCCGAGATGCTGAAGGGGCTGGAGCAGTTGTCCCTGCTCGTCATCGCCGACCCGCACCCGACCACCTTCGCATCCTTCAAGCAGCGGAGGAACGGCACCTACATCCTGCCCGCCTGCACCCAGTTCGAGACGGACGGCTCGCGCACCTGCTCCAACCGGTCGATGCAGTGGGGCGAGAAGATCGTGGAACCGATCTTCGAGTCCAAGGACGACTACACCATCATCCACATGCTGGCCCGCAAGTTCGGCTTCGCCGACGAGATGTTCAAGCACATCACGGTCGAGAACGGCCGCCCCGTGCCGGAGGACATCCTGCGGGAGATCAACCGCGGCTGCCTGTCCACCGGCTACACCGGCCAGTCGCCGGAGCGGCTGAAGATGCACATGAAGCATCAGGCCGATTTCGACAAGATCACCATGCAGGCCACGGACGGCCCGCTGAAAGGCGACTATTACGGACTGCCCTGGCCCTGCTGGGGCCATCCGGAGCTGAAACACCCCGGCTGCGCCGTTCTCTACGACACCTCCAAGCATGTGATGGAGGGCGGCGGCGTCTTCCGCGCCCGCTTCGGGGTGGAGCGCAACGGCGTCAGCCTGCTCGCCGACGGCTCCTATTCCAAGGGATCGGAGATCGAGGACGGCTATCCCGAATTCACCATGGCGGTGCTGAAGAAGCTGGGCTGGGACAAGGACCTGACGGCGGAGGAGATGCGGGTCATCGAGGCCATCGGCGGCGACAAGGTGGACGAGGTGAGCTGGCAGACCGACCTGTCCATGGGCATCATCCGCGTCGCGCTGAAGCACGGCTGCGTGCCGCACGGCAACGCCAAGGCCCGCGCCGTCGCCTGGAATCTGCCCGACCCGGTGCCGCTCCACCGCGAGCCGATCTATTCCCCGCGCCCCGAACTGGTGAAGGAATTCCCGGCCATCGAGGACCGGCGCGATTTCCGCCTGCCGCAGTTGGCGCGCTCGCTCCAGTTCAAGGTGACGGAGAGCGACATCCGCCAGCGCTTCCCCTTCATCCTGACCTCCGGACGGCTGGTCGAGTATGAGGGCGGCGGCGAGGAGACCCGCTCCAACCCCTGGCTGGCCGAGTTGCAGCAGTCGATGTTCGTGGAGATCAACCCCAAGGACGCCGAGCGTCTGGGCATCCGCGACGGCGGCATGGTCTGGGTCTACGGGCCGGAGGACAATTCGAAGGCCCGGATGCGCGCGCTGGTGACCGAACGCATCGGCGCCGGCACGGTCTTCATGCCCTTCCACTTCTCCGGCTACTGGCAGGGCGACAGCCTGCGGGAGAACTACCCGCCGAACACCGACCCCATCGTGCTGGGCGAACCGGCGAACGGGGTGACGACCTACGGCTACGACCCCATGACCTTCATGCAGGAAACCAAGGTGACGCTTTGCCGCGTCGAACCGGCCTGACGCACAGGGAGGACAGAGACCCATGGCCCGCATGAAATTCCTGTGCGACGCGGAACGCTGCATCGAATGCAACGCCTGCGTCACCGCCTGCAAGAACGAGCACGACATCCCCTGGGGCATCAACCGCCGCCGCGTCATCACGCTGAAGGACGGCGTGCCGGGCGAACGGTCGATCTCCATGGCCTGCATGCACTGCAACGACCCGCCCTGCGCCGCGGTCTGCCCGGTGGACTGCTTCTACCAGACGGCGGACGGTGTGGTGCTGCATTCGAAGGACCTGTGCATCGGCTGCGGCTACTGCTTCTACGCCTGCCCCTTCGGTGCGCCGCAGTATCCGCAGGCGACCAACTTCGGCGGGCGCGGCAAGATGGACAAATGCACCTTCTGCGCGGGCGGCCCGGAAACGGACAACACGCTGGAGGAGTACCAGAAATACGGCGCCAACCGGCTGTCCGAAGGGAAGCTGCCGCTGTGCGCGGAGATGTGTTCCACCCGCGCGCTGATGGCCGGGGACGGTGAGATTCTGGCCGACATCTACAAGGAACGGACGGTGCGCCGCGGCTACGGTTCCGGCGCATGGGGCTGGACCACCGCCTACGGGCGCGACGACCGGGGCGGCGCCTTCGGTCCGGGCGGCAAAGGCACGGGTGGGAGTTGAGTGGGGCGGGTGATGCCCCCTCCCCCAAGGCCAAATCTCTCCAGGGAAGAACACGCCATGACGAAGCTTCTCCGTCCCCTGCTGGTCCTGTTCGTTCTGCTGCTGGCAGCCCCGGCGGTGCAGGCGCAGCTTTACCAGACGCCGGGGCCGAACTCGCCCACCTCCAAGGACGAGGTTCAGCTCTACCAGACGCCGGACGGGATGATCACCGGGCGGGTCAGCATTCCCGATACCAAGCTGGACGTGCTGGTGCAGCCGGAGGGGCGGGAATGGCGCGAGTTCCGCATGGTCTGGCTGAAGATCATCGCCGGAGCACTGTTCCTGGGTCCGATCGTGGTGCTGGCCGTCTTCTATCTGATCCGGGGCACCATCCGCATCCATGGCGGGCGGTCCGGGCGCCCGGTGCAGCGCTTCAGCGGCATGGACCGCTTCGCCCATTGGACGACGGCGGTCAGCTTCCTGATCCTGGCGGTGACCGGGTTGATCGTGACTTTCGGACGGATGCTGCTGATCCCGCTGATCGGCCACCCGAACTTCACGATGCTGGCCGAAGCCGGCAAGTACATCCACAACTTCTTCAGCGTGCCCTTCGTCATCGGTCTGGTGATGATCTTCGTGCTGTGGGTGCGCGACAACATCCCGGAAAAGGCCGATCTCGTCTGGCTGAAGACGCTCGGCGGCGTGCTGAACAAGTCCGGCGAACATCCGGAGGCCGGGCGTTTCAACGCCGGTCAGAAAGGCGTGTTCTGGGCGGTGGTGTTCGGCGGTTTCGCGCTGGCGCTGACCGGTTTCCTGCTGATGATGCCTTTCGCCGTCACCGGAATCAGCGGCATGCAGATCCTGCATGTGGTGCACGGGGTGGTGGCCGCGCTGATGATCGCGCTGATCATCGGGCACATCTACATCGGCACCATCGGCATGGAAGGCGCCTTCGACGCCATGGGCAGCGGGGTGGTGGACGAGAATTGGGCCAAGGACCATCACCGGCGCTGGTACGAGGAGCAGCTCCGCAACAGCCACGCCAACCAGGACGGGCGGTTGAGGCACCACGCGGCGGAGTAAAAATCTCTCTCCCGTCCCGGGGGAGGGTGGCCCGAAGGGCCGGGTGAGGGTAGGACCGAGAATCGTTGCGCTGATTCTCGGTCCTACCCTCACCCTTCCCGCGCTTCGCGCGGGGCCCTTCCCCCTCCTGGGGCGGGAGAGGGAAAGTTACTCCATGGGCGGTCCCATGAAATCCCGGTATTTCACGGTGTTGTCCTCGCTCAGCCGGACCGAGGGGGCGGCGAAGGCTTGATCGGCGCTGCGGCTCAGTGTGTCCGTCAGGACGACGCTCGCGCCGATGGCGAGGAAAACGGCAACGGCCAGGGCCAGTCCGAACGCTTTCATGACGCTTCCCTCCTGCTGTGGGCCGGCCTGCTGTGGACCGGGGCCGGCGACGGAGCGGCGCCGATGCCGGAGATTCCCCGTGCGCCCTCCGCCACGGCGCCCTCGGCCTTGGCGATGCGGGTGTAGAGCGCCAGCGCCTGCGCCACCACCTGATCCATGTTGTAATAACGATAGGTCGCCAGCCGCCCGACGAAATGGACGTTCGGCGTCGCGTCGGCCAATTCCTGGTACTTGCGGTACAGGGCGGTGTTTTCCGCGCGGGGGATCGGGTAGTAGGGATCGCCCTCCGCCGAGGGGTATTCGTAGGTCAGGCTGGTCCGCGGGTTCGTCTGCCCGGTCAGGTGCTTGTATTCGGTGATGCGGGTGTGCGGCACCTCCTCGCCGGGGTAGTTCACCACGGCGACGGGCTGGAACCACTCCCGATCGACCGTCTCGTGCCGGAAGGTCAGGGAGCGGTAGGGCAGCTTGCCGAAGCGGTGCCCGAAATACTCGTCCACCGGGCCGGTGAAGACCAGGTTGCGGTAGCGCACGTCCCGAGTCACATCGCGGAAATCGGCACCCAGCCGGATGGTGATGTTCGGATGGTCGAGCATGTTCTCGAACATCCGCGTGAAGCCGCGCAGCGGCATGTTCTGGAAGCTGTCGCCGAAATAGCGGTCGTCGTCGTTGGTCCGCGTCGGCACGCGCGCCGTCACCGCCTTGTCGAGATCCGACGGGTCGAGACCCCATTGCTTGCGGGTGTAGCCGCGGAAGAACTTCTCGTACAGTTCCCGTCCGACCGCGCCGACCACCACATCCTCCGACGTGCGGACGTCGGCCACCGGTTCCGCCCGGCCTTTCAGGAAGGCGGCGACCCCGGCCTCGTCCAGGTCCAGGCCGTAGAGACGGTTCACCGTCGTCCGGTTGATCGGGATGGGAACCAACTGCCCGTCCACATGGGCCAGCACCCGATGCTCGTAGGGACGCCACTTCGTGAAGCGGGACAGGTAGTCCGCCACCGGCTGCGAATTGGTGTGGAAGATGTGCGGGCCGTAGCGGTGGATCAGCACGCCCGCGTCGTCGTAATGGTCGTAGGCGTTGCCGCCGATGTGCGGGCGCCGGTCGATCAGCAGCACCCGCTTGTCCAGCCCCGCCGCCAGCCGTTCCGCCAGCACGCTGCCGGCGAAACCGGCGCCGACGATCAGGTAATCGAAGACCGCCGGCCCGTCCGTCCGCCCCACGTAAGCCGGAGCGGTACCATCGAAATCACGCATAAGCTCTGCCTTCCTCGTCCCGCGAAAAGACGGACGAGGGAGGCAAGCCGTCCGGCGCCCCACCCGTCCGCACATCCTGCGAACGGTGGAACCCGCCTGTGGTTCCGGACGAAGACGGTGGGGAGGAAGCGACCGTCAGGGGTTACCCCCTCGCGGCATCAGCCTCCGAAGACGGTGTTCAATTGCGCGCCGACGCGGACGAAGGTCGTCCGCTTCGACACCTCCTTCAGCTTGGTGGCGCCGATGTAGGTCATCATGCTGCGGACACCGCCCATGATCTCCTGCATCGTGCCGTCGATCGGTCCACGGTAGGGGACCTCCACGGTCTTGCCCTCCGAAGCGCGGTAGGAGGCGACGCCGCCCGCGTACTTGTGCATCGCCGTGTCCGACGACATGCCGTAGAAGGTCATCGCCACCGGCACCTTCTGCCCGCCGCGTTCCTCGTAGCGGATGTCGCCCTCGCACTCGTCGTGACCGGCCAGCATGCCGCCGAGCATCACGAAGTCCGCGCCCGCCCCATAGGCCTTGGAGATGTCGCCCGGCACCGTGCAGCCGCCGTCGCCGCAGACCTGCCCCTTCAGCCCATGGGCGGCGTCGGCGCATTCGATGATGGCGGAGAGCTGCGGGTAGCCGACGCCGGTCATCTTGCGGGTGGTGCAGACCGACCCCGGCCCGATGCCGACCTTGATGATGTCCGCCCCGGCGAGCAGCAGGGCCTCGGTCATGTCGCCGGTCACCACGTTTCCGGCCATGATGACGATGTCCGGGTTCTCCGTCCGCAACCGCCCGATGACGCGCACGAAGCGCTCCGTGTAGCCGTTGGCGACGTCCAGGCAGAGCTTGCCCACCGGGGCCTTCGCCTTCACCGCCTGGAACTTGTCGTAGTCGGCCTCCGTCGTGCCCAGAGAGTAGAAGACGTTGGCCGTGTCCTCGTCCCGGAAGAAGGAGATCAGGGAGTCCGCCGGGTAGTGCTTGTGCAGGGCGGTCATGGCGCCGAAGCGCGACAGGGCGCGGGCGACGGCCATGGTGCCGACCACGTCCATGTTGGCCGCGATCAGAGGGAAGCCCGTCCATTCCAGCCCGCTGTGGACGAAGCGGAAGGTCCGCTCGATGTCCACGTCGTTGCGGCTTTCCAGGGTGCTGCGCTTCGGGCGGATCAGCACGTCCTTGAAGTCCAGCTTCAGATCGTTCTCGATGATCACCGGCGGGTCGTCCTTGTCGTTCTTATCGTTATGGGAGCGTTACTGGCCCCCTCCCCGGCCCTCCCCCGCTTTCGCGGGAGAGGGTGCCTTCTGCGAAGCGGCGGCAGTCCCCTCCACCTCGAAGAGGGGGAGGGTTAGGGAGGGGGCAAGGTCAGCACCAACGCCACCCTCACCCCTCCCCCAACAACTCCAACAGCGACAGGGCCACAACCTCCGTCGCCTTGAACAGGTCGGACAGCGGCAGGCGCTCGTCGGCGCGGTGGGCGTTGGCCTCCTCGATGGTGTGGGGACCGGCGCCGAACAGGGCGATGGGCACGCCCGCGTCCGAATAATGGCGCGCGTCGGTGTAGAGCGGCACGCCCTTGGTCTCCACCGGCTCGCCCATGACACGGCTGGCGTGGGCGCAGAGGACGGCGGCCAGCCGGTCGGTGCCGGGCAGCGGGGTCAGCGGGCGGGCCAGCAGGATGCGGCGGACCTCGACGCGGGCCTTCGGGAAAGCCTTGGCCGCCTCGGCGATGACGGTGCGCAGGGTTGCCTCCACCGTCTCCGGCGCCTCCTCCGGGATCATGCGGCGGTCGAGGCGCAGGGTCACGCGGTCGGGGACGACGTTGGTGTTGATGCCGCCCTTGATGAGGCCGACCGTCAATTGCGGCGAGCCGATGCCGCCCACCGCCGACACGGTGCCGGCGTAGCCCTTGCGGTGTTCGTACAGCGCGGCCAGGATCGCCGTCGTCGCCTCCAGCGCGTCGATGCCGGTCATCGGCAGGGCGGCGTGGGCGGACTTGCCGGTGACCTCCACCTCCAGATGCAGGCAGCCGTTGTGCGCGGTGACGACGCCGTAGCTGAAGCCCGCGGCGATGGCGAAGTCCGGTTTGGTCAGCCCCTCGTCCAGCAGCCACTTCGGCCCGATCTCGCCGCCCGCCTCCTCGTCGTAGGTCAGGTGCAGTTCCACCGTACCGCGGTCCAGCCCGGCCTTTTCCAGAGCCAGCAGGGCATAGGTGTAGGTGACGAAGTCCGACTTCGAGACGGCGACGCCGCGCCCGTACATCCAGCCATCCACCACCTCCGCCCCGTAGGGGTCGCGGGTCCAGCCCTCGCCCGGCGGCACCACGTCGCCATGGGCGTTCAGCGCCACGGTCGGCCCGTCGCCGAAGCGGCGGCGCACGATCAGGTTGGTGGCGGAGATCATGCCGTTGGCCCGCACCAGATCCGCCGGGACCGGGTGCCGCTCCACCGTCAGGCCCATGGCCTCCAGCAGTTCCGCGGCCCGCTCCGCGTGGGGGGCGCAGTCGCCGGCCGGGTTGTCGGAGGGCACCTTGACCAGTTCGGCCAGGAAGCGGACCTGATCGTCGCGGGTCTGCTCCAGGAAAGCGCGGATGGCCTTTTGGGCGGTGTCGGTCATGGCGTCGGGGTCTCGTGCTCGAAGTGGCGGATGATGTCCAGAAGGAGGCGAACCGACAGGTCGGCGTCCTCCGCGGTGATGGATTCGGCGGGGTTGTGGCTGATGCCGCCCGTGCAGCGGACGAACAGCATGCCCATCGGCAACACGTCGGCGAAGGCCATGGCATCGTGCCCGGCGCCGCTGGGCAGCGACAGGGGACGGACGCCGGCGCGGGTCACCGCGGCTTCGATCCGCCGCCGGATGCCGGGGGAGCAGGGAGCCGCCGCCGCGTCGTGGGTGGTCTCCACGGACAGTTCGACGCCGCGGCGGGCAGCGATGGCCTCGAACGCGCCGAGGATGGCGGTGCAGCCGTCCCGCCGCACGGCGTCCTCCGGCGCGCGGACGTCCAGGGTGAAGACGACCTCGCCGGGGATGACGTTGACGGCGCCCGGCTTCGCCTCGATCCGCCCCACCGTCGCCACCAGCCCCGCGTCCGAGGCCGCGGCGACCCGCTCCGCCGCCAGCGTCATCTCGGCGGCGGCGGCCAGCGCGTCGCGGCGCAGCGCCATGGGCACCGTGCCGGCGTGCCCGGCCATGCCGCGCAGCCGGACGGCGAAGCGCGTGGCGCCGTTGATCGCCGTGACGATGCCGACCGGCAGCCCTTCGGCCTCCAGCACCGGCCCCTGTTCGATGTGCACTTCCAGGAAGGCCCGCGCCTCCCCCGGCTTGCGAGCCGCAGTGGCGATGGCCTCGGGGTCGCCGCCGAAGGCGCGCAGCGCGTCGGCCATGCGCACGCCGTCGCGGTCGCGCGCCTCCAGCGCCGTCGGGTCGAAGCGGCCCGCGATGGCGCGGCTGCCGGTCAGGGTCAGGGGGAAGCGCACCCCCTCCTCGTCGCCGAAGCCCAGCACCTCGATGGCGAAGGGCAGGCGCTCGCCCAGCCGATCCAGTTCCGCCACCGCGGCGACGGCGGCCAGTACGCCCAGGTTCCCGTCATACTTGCCGGCGTTGCGCACCGTGTCGATGTGGGAGCCGATCAGCAGGGCCGGCGCGCCGGGCGTGGTGCCTTCGTAACGGCCCACCACCGTGCCCGCCGGATCGATCCGGGCGCTCATCCCGGCCTTGCCCATCAGTTCCATCAGCCAGTCCGCGGCGGCGCGGTGCTGAGGGGTCAGGAACAGGCGGGTCAGCAGCCCCGGCTCCTCCGTGAAGCCGGCGAAGGCCTCCAGCCGCGCCATCAGGTCCGCGCCGAAATTGGTCATGGAAGCATGTCCTTGAGACGGAGCCAGGTGATGCGCTCCACCTGGGCCAGCGCCGTGGCGAACTCCTCCTCCGGGCTGTTGGACAGGCGGGTTTCGAACGCCTCCAGAATCTCGGCGCGGCTGCGGCCCTTGACCGCCAGGATGAAGGGAAAGCCGAAGCGCGCCTTGTAGGCGTCGTTCAGGTCGGTGAAGCGGGCGAACTCGTCGGGCGTGCAGCGGTCCAGCCCGGCGCTGGCCTGCTCCGCCGTGCTGTCGGCGGTCAGCTCACCGCGCATCGCCAGCCGGCCCGCCAGATCGGGGTGGGCGTTCAGCAGCGCCAGTTTCCGGTCATGGCCGGCGGCGCGCAGGACGGCGACCATCGCGGCGTGCAGCCCCTCCGCATCGTCGGGCGGATTCCCGGCATCCCAGGCGCCTTCGGCGACCCACGGCGAATGTTCGAACACGCCGCCGAATCGGGCGACGAAACTTGCACGGTCCATCTCGCTCGGTCGCATTCCGGCCTTCCCTGATCGGTCCCCTGCCCCGCAGCATACCCGCAATCGCCGAGGTCCGCTTTTTCGATCCGTTTGAAAGTCTTTTTGCGCAGGCCCCGTTCGGACCGCGCGGCAAGGGGGTATAAGGTTGCTTGTTCCTTCTCCCCTCTGGGGAGAAGGTTAGGATGAGGGGGCGGCCGTGAGGCCGACCACGCTGGCTCATTGCAGCGCGCTGGACGCCCTGGCGGGCGCCCCCTCACCCTAACCCTCTCCCCAGAGGGGCGAGGGAATTTAAAGAGAGGAGAGAGACCCATGTCCGGAAGCGGGCGCCTGACGACGCATGTTCTCGACACGACGCACGGACGGCCCGGCGCCGGGATCGCCGTCACCCTCTACCGCATCGACGGGGAGCGGCGGGAGCGGCTGACCCAAACCCGCACCAACGCCGACGGGCGCTGCGACGCGCCGCTCCTCGCCGGGGCCGACCTGACACCGGGCGTCTATGAGCTGGTGTTCGAAGCCGGGGATTATTTCCGCGCCTGCGGCCTGAGGATGGCGGAACCCGCCTTCCTCGACACGGTGCCGATCCGCTTCGGCGTCGCCAACGCGGACCAGCATTATCATGTGCCGCTGCTCGTCTCCCCCTACAGCTATTCCACCTACCGGGGAAGCTGATCGGTCCAGACGGCGAGCAGGCGACGTTCCTCCGGCGTGATCCCGGTGACGTTGCCGGGGGGCATCGCGTCGGACAGCGCCGCCCAGGTCCGGATCTGGGGCGCGTGGCGGCTGATCGCCTCCGCGCTGTCCAGCATCACGCCGCGCGGCGGCACGCCGATCCCTTCCCACACCGGCTGCGCGGCATGGCACATGGAGCAGCGGGACAGCACCACCTCCTCCACCTGAGCGAACTCGACCCTGGCCGGTGCGGCGGCGCTTTCGGTCCGCGTCCCAGCGGCGCTCAAGCCCACGATGACGGCGACGCCCGCGGCGGCCACGGCCCAGGTCCACCAGGGCGTCGGCTTGCCGGCGTGGCGGCTGTTGAAGAAGTGGCGGATCACCGCCCCCACCACCAGAACCACCGCCACGATCACCCAACTGTAGCGCGTGCCGAAGGCCAGCGGGTAGTGGTTGGAGATCATCAGGAAGACGACCGGCAGCGTCAGGTAGTTGTTGTGCAGCGACCGCTGCTTGGCCTGCTTGCCCAGCGCCGGGTCGGGCACTTGGCCCGCCTTCATGGCGGCGACGGCCTTGGTCTGGTTGGGGATGATGATCCGGAAGACGTTGGCCGACATCATCGTGCCGATCAGCGCGCCCACATGCAGCATCGCCGCCCGCCCGCTGAAGAGGTGGCTGAGGCCCCAGGCGACCAGCACCAGGAAGACGAAGCCCGCCGCCGCCAGCTTCACGTCGTCCTTGCCCAGCGGCGACTTGCACAGCCGGTCATAGACGTGCCAGCCCAGCCCCAGCGCGCCCAGGCTGAGCAGCACCGCGCCCCACCAGGGGATGTTCAGCACCGCCGGGTCGATCATGTAGAGTTCGGCGCCGTGGTAGTAGAGCACCGACAGCAGGGCGAAGCCGCTGAGCCAGGTGGCGTAGGCCTCCCACTTGAACCAGGTCAGCTTCTCCGGCAGTTCCGGCGGGGCGACCGTGTACTTCATCATGTTGTAGAAGCCGCCGCCGTGGACCTGCCACGCCTCGCCCGCCACGCCGGGGGGCAGGCCGTCGCGCCGCCGCAGGGACAGGTCCAGGTGGATGAAGTAGAAGCTCGACCCGATCCAGGCGATGGCCGTGACGACGTGCAGCCAGCGCACCAGAAGGTTGACCCATTCCCAGACGATCGGCTCCATCGCGTCGCGGCCTCTTCCGTTCGGTGATCCTCACCCTGAACTCTACGGTTGCCGCAGCGCAGCGGGGAAGCGGATGCGTGCGCCAGCACTTTCAAAAAAAACGGAAAGGTGGGAGGATTCCCCATTGCGGGTGGGGAAAGGTCCGGGCGTGGCGCTGCTGGAGAACATGCGGGTGTTCGTGCGGGTGGTGGAGCTGGGCAGCCTGTCCGCCGCCGGGCGCAGCCTGCGCCTGTCGCCCGCCGTGGTCAGCCACCGGCTGCAAAGCCTGGAGGAGCATCTGAACGCCCGCCTGCTGAACCGCACCACCCGGCAGGTGCAGTTCACCGAGGCCGGAAAGGTCTTCTTCGAGCATTGCCTGGAGGTGCTGGAAGCGGCGGAGCGGGCGGAGAGCAGCGTCGGCGCCATCGGCGGGGCACCCGTGGGCAGCCTGCGGGTGACGGCGCCGCTGGGTTTCGGACGGCGCATTCTGGCGCCGATGGTGCCACGCTTCCGCGCCGCCTACCCCCAGGTGGACCTGCGGCTGCGCCTGTCCGACCATCTGCTGGACCTGCTGCGCGAGGCGACCGACGTCGCCATCCGCATGGCGCCGCTGAAGGATTCCAGCTTCGTCGCGCGCAAGGTCGCCGATCTGCCGCGGGTGCTCTGCGCCGCGCCGTCCTACCTGGAGCAGCGGGGGGTGCCGAGCCGGCCCGAGGATCTTTTGTCCCATCACTGCCTGCTGCTGCGCTTTCCCGGATCGCAGCAGTTCCAATGGACGCTGAACACCCCGCAAGGCCCGATGACGCTGCCGGTGTCCGGCCAGTTCGACGCCGACGACGGCGATGTCCTGACCGGCTGGGCGCTGGCCGGGGAAGGGATCGTGTTGAAACCGCTGTGGGAGGTGGCCGGGCATCTGCGCCGCGGGGACCTGCGCGTCGTCCTGCCGCACTGCCCTCCGGAGCCGGTGACGCTGGCCGTGCTCTACCCCCACCGCAACCTTCTGCCCGCGAAAATCCGCGTCTTCATCGACTTCTTCGCGGAACAGGCCCGCGCCGCCCTGGCGGAAACGGAGCCGCATGCCCCATCCTGACCGGTCCTGCTTTTTCCCCGCCGTTCCGAGCGCGTGCTATGATGCCGCCACGCCGCGCGGCGGGGTTCGCCGCAGGGAAGGACGAGAATGACCGCACAGCCGCCCGCCAAGCCGATTCCGCCGAAGCCCGCCAAACCCATCCGCAAGAAGACCCGCCGCGCCACCCAGCGGCTGACCATGACGGACGTGGCCAGCGCCGCCGGCGTGTCGCCCAGCACCGTCTCGCTCTATCTGCGCAAGCCGGAGGCGGTGTCGGAGGAGTTGGCGACCCGCGTGCGGACGGTGATCGACCAGCTCGGCTACGTCCCGAATCTCGTGGCGGGCAGCCTCGCAGCGGCGAAGAGCCGGACGGTGGGGGTGATCCTGCCCTCCATCACCAATTCCTTCTTCGCGGAAACCTACAACACGCTGCAAAGCGCCTTCCAGACCGCCCATTACCAGACCCTGCTGGGCGTCAGCGAGTTCGATCCGGAGCGGGAGGAGGAGCTGATCCGCGCCTTCCTCGCCTGGTCGCCCGCGGCGGTGGTGGTCACCGGCCTGCACCACACGGAGCGGACGCGCGCCATGCTGCGCTCCTCCGGCGTGCCGGTGGTGGAGATGTGGGACATCCCCTCCGCCCAGACCCCGGCGGTGGACATGACGGTCGGCTTCTCCCACTTCGAGGTGGGGCGGCGGCAGACCGCCCATCTCTACGACCAGGGCAGCCGCAAAGTCGCCTACATCGGGGCCGCCGTGCACCAGGACATGCGGGTGCGCAGCCGCACCGACGGTTATGAGGACGAGGTGCGCCGCCGCGGCCTGCACGACCCCATCGCCTTCACCGCACCCGACACCGCCTCCACCCCCGTCGGCATCTGGCTGATCGACGAGGTGTTCGCCCTGCATCCGGACATCGACGGGGTGGTCTGCTCCAACGACGCCATGGCGCTGGGCGTGCTGTTCGAGGCGAACCGGCGCGGGCTGAGCGTGCCCGACGATCTGGCGGTGATCGGCTTCGGTGATTTGACCTTCAGCGCCGCCTGCCTGCCGCCGCTGTCCACCGTGCGCCCGCCGCAGCGCGAGATCGGGGAGCTGGCCGCCGCCCAGATCCTGGCCCGGCTGAACGGCACGGCGGTGGCGCAGCCGCATCACGGGCTGGACTGCGAACTGGTCGTCCGCGACAGCACACGCCCCGACGCCGATGCCGGGCTGGAACGGCAGACGGTGGGCTGATCCTATTGCGGAAGGACAGTTCCCAAGATTGTCCCTAGTCCACCTTTCGTTCCCCTGCTTCCTTTCGCTCCATCATGGTTGAAGCACCGGATTAAGGCGATGGATGGAGCAGCGGCGATCCGCGCCACCCTGCCGACTCTGCCGGACACTCCCGGCGTCTACCGGATGATCGGGGCGGACGGGCGCATCCTCTATGTCGGCAAGGCGAAGAATTTGAAACGCCGGGTGGCCAGCTACACCCGGACGGACGGGCTGCCCAACCGCACCCGCCGCATGGTGGCGCTGACCCGCTCCATGGAGTTCGTCACCACCCACACCGAGGCGGAGGCCCTCCTGCTGGAGGCGAACCTGATCCGCCGCCTGCTGCCCCCCTTCAACGTGCTGGTGAAGGACGACCGGTCCTTCTCCTACATCGCGCTGGGAGAGGGGCACGCGTTCCCCCGGCTGATGCACCACCGGGGCAGCGCCGACCGGCATGGGAAGAAGCGCGACCTGTTCGGCCCCTACGCCTCCCCGGCCCTCGTCGGCATGACCATCGGGGCGTTGCAGCGCGCCTTCCTGCTGCGCAACTGCGATGACGCCACCTTCACCTCGCGCACGCGCCCCTGCCTCCAGCACCAGATCAAGCGCTGCTCCGCCCCTTGCGTCGGGCGCGTCACGGCAGAGGAATACGCCGCCCAGATGCGGGGCGTGCGCGACGTGCTGTCCGGGCGCAGCGCCGCCGTCCAGGCGGAGTTCGCCCGCCACATGACGGACTGCTCCGAACGGCTGGCCTATGAGGACGCCGCCCGCTGGCGCGACCGCATCCGCGCCCTGACCGCCCTGCAGAGCCGCCAGGACATCAACTTGGAAGGCGTGCTGGAGGACGCCGATGTGCTGGCCGTCCATGCCGAGGGTGGGACCGCCTGCGTCCAGGCGTTCTTCTTCCGTGGCGGGCGCAACCAGGGCACGCGCGCCTTCTTCCCCCGGCACGACGGGGAGGAGGAGCCCGCCGCGATCCTCGCCGCCTTCGCCGCGCAGCTCTACGAAGGGACGCCGCCGCCCCGCCACCTGCTGCTGAGCCACGACATCCCGGAGCGCGCCCTGCTGGCCGACGCACTGACGCTCACCGCCGGGCGGCGGGTGGAGGTGGAGGTTCCCCAGCGCGGACCGAAGCGCCGCGTCGTCGAGCACGCCCTGACCAACGCGCGCGAGGCCCACGGTCGGCGCATGGCGGAACGCTCCGCGCAAGGAAAGCTGCTGGCCGGGGTGGCGCGCGTCTTCGGCTTGTCCCAAACCCCGGCCCGTATCGAAATCTACGACAATTCGCACATCCAGGGCGCCTTCCCGGTCGGCGCGATGGTGGTCGCCGGACCGGAGGGCATCCAGCGCAACGCCGGACGCCGCTTCCACATCAAGGACCCGGCGGCCGCGGGCGACGACTGCGCCATGCTGCGCGAGGTGCTGACCCGCCGCTTCGGGCGCGCGCTCCGCGAGGACCCGCAGCGCAGCGGCGGCCAGTGGCCCGATCTGGTGCTGATCGACGGCGGCCTGGGCCAGTTGAACACCGCCCGCGCGGTCCTGGACGGGCTGGGCATCGCGGGCGTGCCTTTGGCGGCCATCGCCAAGGGGCCGGACCGCGACGCCGGGCGCGAGCGCTTCTTCCTGCCGGACCGCGAGCCCTTCCGGCTGGAGCCCAACGACCCGGTCCTCTACTTCCTGCAACGGCTGCGCGACGAGGCCCACCGGACGGCCATCGACGCCCACCGCACCCGCCGCCTGAAAGCGATGGACCACACCCGCATCGACGGCATCCCCGGCGTCGGCCCGTCGCGCAAGAAGGCCCTGCTGCACCATTTCGGCAGTTCCACCGCCGTGGCCTCGGCGGGGCTGAAGGATCTGGAGGCCACCCCCGGCATCAGCGCGGCGCTGGCCCGGCGGGTGTACGAGCATTTTCACGGGTGAGTGACTCGCCCCCTCCCCAGCCTTCCCCCGCTTCGCAGGGGAGGGCTGGGGCATAGGCGCTAACATGCTTGTCTCCTTATGAAAGGAGCCGGCATGGTTTCGGTCTGGCGTGTTCGTCGTCTGGGCGGGTCGGCGATGTGTCGGGCGAGCCGCGGCGCGCTGGGATCAAGCGCT
>NZ_QOKW01000047.1 GCF_008365375.1 Roseomonas genomospecies 6
CCAGCGTCTCAACCGTGCGCCAGGGGGCATCGGCGGGATCAGTTGAAAGCATCCCCGGAAAACAGAGCCCGGCGCACTCCGTTACGCCGGACACATCTATCGCATCAGCCTCATGTTAGCGCCTATGCCCCAACCCTCCCCCGCTTCGCGGGAGAGGGTGCCTTATGCGAAGCGGCGGCAGTCCCCTCCACCTCGTAGAGGGGGAGGATTAGGGAGGGGGCAGCGGTGCCATGACCCTCACCCGACCTGCGCAAGTTCCTTGACGCCAAGCGCGGCGCGGCCCGATTCCGTCAACCGGCAGACCAGCCAGTCGGGCTTCAGCGGGTTGTCGAACCAACGCTCTGCCCAGCCGGACTTCAGGCAGCTCTCGATGGTCTGGCGCTTCACGCGCTGGCCGTCGCCGTCGAACAGGGGGAGCTTGCCGCCGGGCTGGTCCAGGCCGTGGCGCAGCCACGCCGCCTGGGCCTCGGTGGGCCGGCGTCGGGACGCGGTGCGGCGGGGTGCGGCCATGGTCGCCTCGGAAGATGTTGCGGCCCTGCGGCCTGTGGCAAAGTCCGGGCATCCTACATCGAAAGGGTTCGGCCATGGAATTCGTCTTCGCCTACATCACCGCCGGATCGCGGGACGAGGCCCGGCGCATCGGGCGCGCGCTGGTGGAGGAGCGGCTGGCCGCCTGCGCCAACATCCTGGACGGCATGACCTCCATCTACCGTTGGCAGGGCGCCGTCGAGGAGGCCACGGAGGCGGTGCTGATCGCCAAGACGCGGGCGGAGCTGTTCGACCGGCTGGCCGCGCGGGTGCGGGAACTGCACAGCTACGATGTGCCCTGCGTGGTCGAGCTGAAGGTCGGGCGCGGCAACCCGGCCTATCTGGACTGGCTGCGCGACGGGACCGCCTGACCCCCGAAGCGGTTTCCCGCATGTCCGCCATGACGGCGGCGCATTGGACCGGTCCGGACCCGCGTGCCACCCTCGCGAAGGTTGCTTTCAAGCGCAAATCATCCGGGTGCGGAGAAGTTTTATGACCGATACATCGGCGCGTCTGTCGATCGGCTTTTCGTGGGTCGGCCACGCGCTGATGCACATCGTGTCGGCCCTGTTCCTGACGGTCGTCCTGGCGCTGGAGCGGGAATGGAAGCTCTCCTATGACGAGCTGATCCGGCTGTGGACCCTGGGGTCGCTGATGATCGGCGTCGGCGCGCCGCTGGCCGGTTGGCTGGGCGACCGCTGGAGCGAATGCCGGATGATGGCGGTCTTCTTCCTGCTGACCGGGGCGGGCACCATCGCCTGCGGGCTGACCGACGGCCCCGAGGCGCTGCTGTGGGCGCTGGCGGTTCTGGGGCTCGGCGCTTCCATCTATCACCCGGTGGGCATGGCCTGGATGGTCAAGAACGCCACCAACCGCGGAAAGGCGCTGGGATACCAGGGCATCTTCGGCACCGTGGGCATCGCGTCGGCGGCGCTGGTGGCCGGCGGCCTGACGGAGTGGATGGGCTGGCGCTCCGCCTTCCTGATCCCGGGGGCCGTTTGCCTGGGGCTGGGCGTCGTGCTGGCGCTGCTGATCGCGCTGGGCAAGGTGGAGGACCGCAGGGGCGACGTGAGGCCGATCCCGAAGGCGTCGCGCGGCGATGTGATCCGCGCCTTCTTCGTTCTGTCGGTGACGATGGTCTGCGCCGGGCTGATGTTCAACGCCATGCAGGTGGTGCTGCCCAAGCTGTTCGAGGCACGGCTGAGCGACCTGCTGGGCGGCAGCACGCTGGGCGTCGGCGGGGTGGTGACGGCGGTCTATCTGTTCGCCGCCCTGCCGCAGCTCATCGGCGGGCATCTGGCGGACAAGTACCCGCTGAAGCGCATCTACACCCTGTGCCTGCTGGTCCAGGTTCCGATGATGGCGGCGGTGGCGGTGCTGGCCGACCTGCCGCTGGTCGGCGCGGCGGCTCTGGTCGTCGTCGCGTCCCAGGTGCAGATCCCGGCGGAGAACCTGCTGCTCGCCCGCTACACGCCGGAGAAGCACCGGGGGCTGGCCTATGGCGCGAAGTTCATCCTGTCCTTCGGTGCCGGCCCGCTGGCCGTCCAACTCGTCGCCCTGGTCTATGAGCGGACGGGCGAGTTCGTGATGCTCTACGCCACGCTGGCCGTTCTGGCTCTCGTCGCCTTCGCGGCGGCGTTGCTGCTGCCGCGCGACCGGGACGAGCCGGCCAAGCCCGCCGCGGCGCCGGTGGCCGCGGCGGAGTAGAGGGCTCCATCCGGTCGGCTACATCCCTTCCGGCACCTCGGCCACGACCGTCCACCCCTGCCAGAGAAGGAGCCACGCGTCGCCCACCCCGGCGGCGCGGACCGCGGCCAGACGGCGCAGGGCCGCCGGACGGCTTTCCGGCGGAAGGATGACGCGGTGGATGCGCCGCCCCTGCACGTCCGCGGTCACGATGTCGGCCTCGGGCTGGCCCAACCGGTCGCGCCAGGCCTCCGCCTGCCCACGCTTCGCAAAGCTGCCGGCCACCACGAGGAAGCGCGGTTCGACGGGCTTTGGGACCGGTGACGGGAGCGCGGCGATTTCCACCTCCGCGGTCATGGGGCGCGGCAAGGGTGGGGGCGGTGCCGGCGGCGGGGGCGAAGGAGGCTCCGGAACGGGTTCGGGGGCGGGCTCCGAAGCGTTGGCGGCGGTGCGCGCGGCGGGGACCATCACCGGCTTGCACACGAACCCCTCGGTCAGGACGCGAAGGGTCGCGCAATCCTGTTGCAGCACCGCCGACAGCATGTGATCGGTGCTGCTCTTGCTGGTTCCGACATAGAGAAATCCGTCCACGGCGAAGGACGCGGCGGTCATCGCCAGGGGACCGCCCGCGCAGCCCCCCAGTCCAAGCAGCGCCGCCGCCGCGACTCCCAGCCCGAGCCGACCGTCCATGCCTCCGCTCCCCCTGTTCCGGTCAGAGTCCGTGGCAGGACAGGGGGTGGTCAATGGAACGGCCGCCGCTCAGCCGTTATCGCTGCGCCTACGCCTTGCGGAGTATCGCCCCCGCCCACCGGGCATGACCCGCGGCGCGCGAGGGCGACGCGCCGTGAGCGCATCAGGCGGCCAGATCAGGCGGCCAGATCAGGCGGCGGAAAGGGCCTGATCGAGGTCGGCGACGATGTCGTCCACGCTCTCCAGACCGATGGACAGGCGCAGCACGTCCGGACCGGCGCCGGCCTGCGCCTGGGCTTCCGGCGAAAGCTGGCGGTGCGTGGTCGAGGAGGGGTGGATGATGAGCGACCGGCTGTCGCCGATGTTGGCGAGGTGGCTGAGGAGCTGGACCTTCTCCACCACCTTCACGCCCGCGTCGAAGCCGCCCTTCACGCCGAAGGTCAGCACGGCGCCGGCCCCCTTCGGCAGGTACTTCTTCGCCAGCGCGTTGTACTTGGACGACTCCAGCCCGGCGTAGCTGACCCAGCCGACCGCCGGGTGGCTTTCCAGGAACTGCGCGACCTTCAGGGCGCTGTCGCTGTGGCGCTGCATGCGCAGCGGCAGCGTCTCGATGCCGTTCAGGGTCAGGAAGGCGTTCAGCGGCGCCTGGCTCGGCCCCAGGTCGCGCAGGCCCACCGCGTGGCCATGGATGGTGAAGGCCAGCGGACCGAAGGTCTCCTGGAACTTCATCCCGTGATAGCCGGCGTCCGGCTCCGTCAGGGCGGGGAACTTGCCGGACTTGGCCCAATCGAAGGTGCCGCTGTCGATGACCACGCCGCCGACCGAGGTGCCGTTGCCCGACAGGAACTTCGTGGTGGAATGCACGACCAGCGTGGCGCCCCACTGGATCGGGTTGATGAGGTACGGCGTCGCCAGCGTGTTGTCCACGATCAGCGGAATTCCGGCCTCGTCGGCGATCTTGGCGATGGGCTCCAGGTCGGTGATGACGCCGCCGGGGTTGGCGAGGCTTTCCACGAAGATCGCCTTGGTCTTCGGGGTGATGGCGGCGCGGACGTTCTCCGGCTCGTCGGTGTCCACGAAGACGGCATTCCAGCCGAAGGCGCGGGGGAAGCTGATGCCGAACTGGTTCAGCGTGCCGCCGTAGAGCTTGCGCGAGGCGACGATCTCGTCGCCCGGCTGCATCAGCGGGAACAGGGCGAGCAACTGCGCCGCATGACCGGAGGAGGTGGCCGTGGCGCCGATGCCGCCTTCCAGGTTGGCGAGCCGCTCCTCCAGCACCGACACGGTCGGGTTGGTCAGGCGGGAGTAGATGAAGCCGACCTTCTGGAGGTTGAACAGCGAGGCCGCGTCGTCCACGTCGTCGAAGACGAAGCTGGTGGTCTGGTAGATCGGCGTCTGGCGCGCGCCGGTGGCGGGGTCGGGGGCGGCGCCCGCGTGGATGGCGCGGGTCTCGAAACCGAAGGACTTCTGCTCGCTCATGATTGGCTTCCTCTGATTACATCAGTTTCTTGAAGGATTTGGCCGGCGCGGCCTTCTTGGACGTCAGGATGTTGGAATTGACGCCGATGCGCCCGATCTCGTGGAACAGGCGTTGAAGCTCGATCTTCGGGCAGCGGTTCATGACCACGGTCAGCCCCGCCGCTTCGGCCCGCGCCGCCGCCTCGTCGTTGCGGACTCCCAACTGCATCCACACCACCTTGGCGCCGACGGCGATGGCCTCGTCCGTCACGCCCCCGGCGGCGGCGGCGTTGCGGAAGACGTCCACCATGTCCGGCGGCTCCGGCAGGTCCGACAGAGCGGCGTAGACCCGCTCGCCCAGGATGGTCTGGCCGGCCAGCTTCGGGTTGACGGGGATGACGCGGTAGCCCTTGTCGCGCAGGTATTTCAGAACGATGAAGCTGGCCTTCACCGGGTCGTTCGAGGCGCCGACCAGGGCGATGGTCCTCACCCGCTCCAGAACGCTGCGGATGAAGTCGTCGCCGTAGTCGTCGTGGGAGGGAGCCGAGGTGCTCATTGGCCGCACCACACCGGGGCGCGCTTTTCAAGGAAAGCGTCGATGCCCTCCGCGGCGTCGCGGGCCAGCATGTTCTCGGTCATCACGCGGGCGGCGTAGGCGTAGGCCTCCTCCACGCCCAGCTCGATCTGGCGGTGGAAGGCCTCCTTGCCGATGGCCAGCGTCAGCGGCGACTTCGCGGCGATCTTGCCGGCCGCCTCGTCCACCATGGCGTCCAGCCGGTCCGCCGGAACGGCGCGGTTGACGAGGCCGATGCGCTCCGCCTCGCCGGCGCCGATCAGGTCGCCCAGCAGAAGCATCTCCATGGCCGCCTTGCGCCCCACCGCGCGGCTCAGCGCCACCATGGGGGTGGAGCAGAACAGGCCGATGTTCACGCCCGGCGTGGCGAATCGCGCCGTGTCCGCGCAATAGGCGAGGTCGCAGGTGGCGACGAGCTGGCACCCCGCCGCCGTGGCGATCCCATGCACCTTGGCGATCACCGGCTGGCGGATTCGGCTGACCGTCAGCATCAGCCTGGAGCACTGGACGAACAGCGCCTCATAGGCCGCGCGGTCGGGGTTGGCGCGCATCTCCTTCAGGTCGTGCCCGGCGCAGAAGGCCGGACCGGCCCCGGCCAGGACCACCACGCGGACCGAGGAGTCCTCGTGAATGGCGTCCAACTCCTTCTGGAGAGCGTCCATCAGCCCGACGGAGAGGGCGTTGCGGGCCTGCGGACGATTCAGCGTCAGGGTCGCGATTCCGTCGCGGTCCTGCCGGAGAACCAGCGGCGCACTTTCGCTGGCGAGGGCGCCGGTGTCGGGTGGGGTGTCGTTCATCGCTGTCCAATCCTCCCGGATGTTCTGTCGTTGGCGGGAACAGTACCCCGACCGCTCCCGCCACGGAACCGGGCGTGTGACCCGCCCATGTAACGCCTTCGCGGCGGACAACTCAATCCTTATGTTGATAGTATTTGTAGATTTAAATCGAGTATACATCACTTCTGAGTGTGAAATAGGTCCGGCGCGACGCGCTTGGCGGGCCGGGCGATGTCCGCCATGATGGCGCTCCATAAGAAAAACCATAGGTGAGGGAATGAGCGCGCCAGCCGTGTCCGTCGACGAACTGGAAGCCCTGATCCGCGAGGGCGTGCCGCTGGTCGGCAATTACGGAATCACCATCGAGCAGCTCGGCTCCGGAACCGTGCGCATGAAGCTGCCCTACAACGACAGCTTTGTCCGGCCCGGCGGCACGGTGACCGGCCCGGCCATGTTCGGGCTGGCCGACGTGGCGCTCTACGCCGCCGTGCTCAGCCTGATCGGGCGGGTGGAACTGGCGGTGACCACCAGCATGACCATCAATTTCCTGCGCCGCCCGGCACCGGTCGCCATCACCGCGGATTGCCGAATCCTGAAGATGGGCAAACGGCTGGCTTATGGCGAAGTCCTGCTGTTCTCCGAGGGCGATCCGGAGCCCGTCGCGCACGCCACCGGCACCTATTCGATTCCGCCGCACGAGCCCGTCACGCTCGCGGTATCAGGATACCACAATCCGGATGCTGAGTGAAAATACTAGCGATATCAATGGCTTTGCGCTGACGGTAATATGATACCGCTATGGCAAGCCATTGATTTCAAACGGATATTTTTCCGTTGACAGCGGCCCGTGCAATACGTACAAAACCGACCGCTTCGGCGCCCCGGGGATTGAACGTCCAGTTTCGGTGGCCCGCCGATCCACGTTTAGTCAACGAGTGTGGCGATGAAGACCTTCAATCTGAAGCCGACCGACATCGAGAAGAAGTGGTACGTCGTCGATGCCGACGGCCTCGTTCTCGGCCGGCTTGCCAGCATCCTGGCGAACATCCTGCGCGGCAAGAACAAGCCGACCTACACCCCGCACATGGATTGCGGCGATCATATCGTCGTGATCAACGCGGAGAAGGTGAAGCTGACCGGCAACAAGCGCCAGGACGACATCTTCTACTGGCACACCGGTTATCCGGGCGGCATCAAGGGCCGTTCCAAGGGCCAGATCCTGGACGGCAAGTACCCGGAGCGCGTCATCGAGAAGGCCGTGGAGCGCATGGTTCCGCGCGGTCCGCTCGGCCGCAAGGTGATGTCCCACCTGAAGGTCTACAAGGGCGCCGCCCACCCGCACGAGGCGCAGCAGCCGGTCGCCATCGACGTTGCGGCCATGAACCCGAAGAATAAGCGGAGCGCGTAATCCAATGGCTCAGGTTACCACCACCCTTTCCGGCCTGAAGGACCTCGCCGCCGCTCCGGCCGCCGCTTCCGCCGAGGACGTCGCTCCGAAGCTGGACGCCCAGGGCCGCGCCTACGCCACCGGCAAGCGCAAGGACGCCGTCGCCCGCGTGTGGATCAAGCCGGGCTCCGGCAAGATCGTCATCAACGGCCGCGACCAGGAAGTCTATTTCGCCCGTCCCGTGCTGCGCATGATGATCGCCCAGCCCTTCGGCATCACCGACCGCGCCGACCAGTTCGACGTGATGGTCACGGTGACCGGCGGCGGTCTGTCCGGCCAGGCCGGTGCGGTCCGTCACGGCATCTCCAAGGCCCTGACCTACTTCGAGCCGGCGCTCCGTCCGCCGCTGAAGGCCGCCGGCTTCCTGACCCGCGACGCCCGCGTCGTCGAGCGTAAGAAGTACGGCAAGGCCAAGGCCCGCCGCAGCTTCCAGTTCTCGAAGCGCTAAAGCCTACCGCGGACCCGCGTTACTGCTGTACAAGCGAGGGGCGTCCCGACGGGGCGCCCCTTTCTTGTTTCATACGGTTGGAAGATGATCGCTTCCATCGTTTTCCAACCGTGAAGCCCGTCAGATCAACGCGTTAGCGTTGATTGAGAGGGTGATGCCAACGGCGCCTTCAGGTGCCGTTGGCATCGGTTCTGTTTCGAACGTCTTCACCGTTCCGTGCCCAATCCCGTGCGTCAAAAGGAACAGCGTCCATGGCCAACAGCACTTCCCCCATCCGCGTCGGCATCCTCGGTGCGTCCGGTTACACCGGTGCCGAGCTGGTGCGCATGCTTCTGCGCCATCCCGGCGTGGAAATCTGCGCGCTGACGGCGGAGCGACAGGCGGGAAAGCCGATGGCGGAGGTGTTCCCGCACCTGGGACAGTACAACCTGCCGGGCCTCGTGAAGATCGAAGAGGTGGCGTGGGACAAGCTGGACGCCGTGTTCTGCGCCCTGCCGCACGGCACCACGCAGGAGGTCATCGCCGGCCTGCCGCGCCACATCAAGGTGGTGGACCTGTCCGCCGACTTCCGCCTGTCCGACCCCGCCGAGTACGCCACCTGGTACGGGCATGAGCACCGCGCCGTGGATCTTCAGAAGGAGGTCGCCTACGGCCTGACGGAGTTCAACCGGCAGGGCGTGCGCAAGGCGCGCGTGGTCGCCAACCCCGGCTGCTACCCCACCTGCTCGCTGCTGCCGCTGCTGCCGCTGCTGATGGACGAGCTGATCGAGCCGGGCGGGATCGTCATCGACGCCAAGTCGGGCGTGTCGGGCGCCGGGCGCGACGCCAAGCAGCAGAACCTCTTCACCGAGGTGTCGGAGGGCTTCAACGCCTACGGCGTCGGCCACCACCGCCACATGCCGGAGATCGAGCAGGAACTGCGGCTGGCCGCCGGGCGCCCGGTGACGGTCAGCTTCACGCCGCACCTCGTCCCGATGAACCGCGGCATGATGACGACGATCTACGTCCGCATGGCCGACGGCGTCACCGCCGACGACCTGCGCGCCACCCTGACCGCGCGCTACGAATCGGAGCCCTTCGTGAACGTCACCCCGGCGGGCATCGCCCCGGCGACGCGCCACGTCCGCGCCTCCAACCACGCGCTGATCGGCGTCTTCCCCGACCGCACCCCGCGCGGCGCCATCATCGTGTCGGTCATCGACAATCTGGTGAAGGGCGCCTCCGGCCAGGCCATCCAGAACATGAACGTCATGTTCGGCCTGGGCGAGACCACGGGTCTGGAGCAGGCCCCGCTGTTCCCGTAACCGACGACAGGAAGACCCGCCTCATGTCCGGCCTGATCCTGCCCTTCCAGGGCACGCTGCCGAAGATCGACCCGAGCGTCTATGTGGCCCCCACGGCCTCGGTCATCGGCGACGTGGAGATCGGGCCGGACAGCAGCGTGTGGTTCGGCTGCACCATCCGCGGCGACGTGAACGAGATCCGGATCGGCGCGCGGACCAACATCCAGGATGGCACGGTCGTTCACGTCGCCTCGGCGGGGCAGGGGACCTACATCGGCGACGACGTGTCGATCGGCCACATGGCCCTGTTGCACGCCTGCACGCTGGACAGCGGCTGCTTCATCGGCATGCAGGCCTGCGTCATGGACGGCGCCCATGTCGAGTCGGGGTCCATGGTGGCCGCAGGGGCCCTGGTGACCCCTGGCAAGCGTGTGACGTCGGGGCAACTTTGGGCCGGAAGTCCCGCAAGACCCGTGCGTGCACTAACGGAAAAGGACCTTTCCTTCTTCCCGGTAAACGTCCGGAACTACGTGCGGCTTGCCCAAATCTACAGAGCGGGCTAATACCTCTTTAGTGCGTCGCAGCACTGTGGCATACTAGCAACAGTGACACCGGCACGAAACGTGTAGGACTTCCGGAGGGTATGTTTGAACGTGGACAAACCCCACATGTTTCGCGTTTTGTCACGTTTCATGCACGCGATATGTCCTATCGTTTGTGCGATTCGTCCTCCGCGAGCCAAGCGGTAGGGAGAGTGTCTCTTAGGGAGTGGAGAAATGAACAGCTTCTTCCGCGCTACCATGGCCGTCGTGCCGGCCGCCGTCGTCGCTTTCGGCCTGACCGCCGGGGCTCAGGCCCAGAGCGCCGACACCGCCGAGTGGTGCAACCCGGTCATCGGCTGGAACAACACCCCGGTCCGCACGGCTGACGGTGGCTACGCCACCCACCAGGGCAGCTTCAAGTGCCCGCCGGCCGCCGCTCCGGCGGTCGCCCCGGCCCCGGCCGCCCGCGCCCAGACCGAATACCTCGTGTTCTTCGACTGGGACAAGGCCAACGTGACCCCGGCCGCCGAGCGCGTCATCGGCGACGCCGCTGCCGCCATCGGCAAGGGCGCCAACGCCCGCGTCCATGTCATCGGCCACACCGACACCTCGGGTTCGCCGGCCTACAACCAGCGTCTGTCGGTCCGCCGCGCCGAGGCTGTGAAGCAGGCTCTGGTGTCCAAGGGCATCGCCGCCGGCGCCATCACCACCGAGGGCAAGGGCGAGAGCCAGCTCCTGGTGCAGACCGGCCCGAACGTCCGCGAGCCGTCGAACCGCCGTGCGCAGATCCTGCCGCGCGGTGCGAACGCCCCGTCGTCCTAAGGCGACGGGTCCCCTTGCGGGACACGAAGGCTCCGGACCCGTTCCGGGGCCTTCACGGAAATGGAAAAGGCCCCGGACGATTGTCCGGGGCCTTTTCTTTTGCGCGCTTGCCTGGTCGGCCAGGCCGTCCGGGGAGCGGCGGACCACTCCCCGGCACGTCCGGCCATCAGACCCGGTCGTCAGACGATGCGCACCTTGGCGTAGGAACCGGGCGCGTCCTCCAGGACCGGCAGGCCGCCCTTTTCCGGATCGCGGGCCGGGACCTTGCCTTCGGAGAAGGTGGACACCCACTTGTTCCACTCCGGCCACCAGGAGCCGGGGGTCTGCTCCGACGAGGCCAGCCAATCGTCCGAGGTCTTCGGCAGCTTGGCGTTGGTCCAGTAGCAGTACTTGCCGGCGGCGGGCGGGTTCACCACGCCGGCGATGTGGCCGGAGGCCGCCAGAACGAACTTCACCGGGCCGGAGAAGAGGTTGGCGCCCATGTAGGTGGACTTCCACGGGGCAATGTGATCCTCGCGGGCCGACAGGAAGAAGGACGGGGTCTTCACCGTGCGCAGGTCGATCGGCACGCCGCGCAGCGTCACCGCGCCCGGCTGCGCCAGAAGGTTCTTCTGGTACATGTTGCGCAGGTAGAAGCTGTGCATGGCCGCCGGCATGCGGGTCGAATCGCTGTTCCAGTACAGCAGGTCGAACGGGAACGGGTCCTTGCCCAGCAGGTAGTTGTTCACCACGAACGACCAGATCAGGTCGTTGGCGCGCAGCATGTTGAAGGTGGTCGCCATCTTCGAGCCGTCCAGGTAGCCCTGCTGGGCCATCTGGTTCTCGATCATGGTGAGCTGCTCCTCGTCGATGAAGACCGACAGCTCGCCGGCTTCCGTGAAGTCCAGCATGGTGGTGAAGAAGGTGGCCGACTTGATGCGGTTGTCCTTCTTGGCCGTCATGTAGGCCAGCGTGGAGGCCAGCAGCGTGCCGCCCAGGCAATAGCCGATGGCGTTCACGTCCTTCTCGCCGGTCACCTTCTCGATGGCGTCCAGCGCGGCCAGCGGGCCTTCGACCATGTAGTCTTCGAAGCCCTTCTGGGCCAGCTTCTCGTCCGGGTTCACCCAGGACAGCACGAAGACCGTGTGCCCCTGATCCACCGCCCACTTGATGAAGCTGTTCTTCTCGCGCAGATCGAGGATGTAGTACTTGTTGATCCAGGGCGGCACGATCATCAGCGGCCGCTTGTTCACCTCCGGCGTGGTCGGGGTGTACTGGATGAGCTGCATCAGATCGGTCTGGAAGACGACCTTGCCCGGTGTGACGGCGATGTTCTTGCCGACCTGGAAGGCGTCGTAGTCGGTCATGGAGATGCGCAGCTCGCCCTTGCCGCGCTCCAGGTCCTTCAGGAGATGCTCCAGGCCCTTGACGAGGTTCTCGCCGCCGGTCTCGATGGTCGTGCGCAGCACCTCCGGGTTCGTCATGACGAAGTTGGAGGGCGCCATCGCGTCCACGAACTGGCGGGTGTAGAAGTCCACCTTCTTGGCCGTGTGATCGTCCAGCCCGTCCACCTCATTGACCGTGGACTGCATCCACCGGGCGCTCAGCAGATACGACTGCTTGATGAAGTCGAACAGGGTGTTCTCGTCCCAGGCCGAATCCTTGAAGCGGCGGTCGTCCTTCGCCGGGGCGATGACCGGCTGGGCCTCCTGGCCGAAGAAGCGCTGGGTGGTGCGCTGCCACAGGGTCAGGTAATCCTGCCACAGCGTCATCTGCGCCTTCATCAGCTTGGCCGGGTCGGCCATCATGCGCGTGGTCATCTCCAGGAACGCGTGGCCGACGCCCATCGGGTCGGGGTTCTTCGCGCCGACGCCGTCCGCCGCCTGACGGGACAGGAAATCGGTGACCAGCCGCTGGCTCTGCTCGGCGATGCGGGTCATCGCCCGCGACATCTCGACCGGGTCGGGAAGCTTGACGTCAGGGGCCTGGTTTTCGGCCATAGGTGCGGTCCTTCTTCTTTAGGCGAGTTTTAGGCTTCAGGAGGGACGTTGTGCGGTTTATACAAAGCCTGCCGGAAGTCTGTTCGGTCCGAGTGCGGTCCGGCCCTGGCATCGCGTGCAGACTATGCCATGTCTGTTCGAGCCGGGGACCGTCATACACCTCTCGTATGAAGATTTCATTTCGCCCACCACCGTTCAAGCGGCCGGATGGGTCCGGATGCGGGGTTTGCAGAATGGAAAAGGGTATCCGACGCGGCGCGGTGGGGAAGACGGGCCGGTTTGGGCCGGCGCTGTCCGTGCTGGTTGTTTTGGCGCTGTCCGCCTGCAGCGACCGCGTGCTCGACACCGGGCTGGTCGGCGCCGTGACGGGCCGCGACGTGCCAAGCGATGAGTCGCCGGTGCGCGGCCTGTCCGGCCAGAACCGGGAATACCCCAATCTCGGCACCGTTCCGCCGCGCCCCACCGACCTGCGGACGGAGACGCAGCGCCAGCAGGACCTGGACCGTCTGTCCCAGGACCGCGAGGCCGCGAAGATGCTGCTGCCGACACCCATGGAAGCCCCGCCGCCGCCCGTCATCACGCCCGGAAAACCCGGTTGAGGGCAGGCCTGTACCAAAAGGCGAGGGGCGCCAGTAATCCGTAAGTATACCTATGTGGAGCGTGCTTCGGGCAATGAGGGCGCCCTCCTGAGGGAAGGGGACGCGCCGGGTCTTGTCCGGTCGATGCGCAGTTCCCATCGCGGTGGCGCGGACCACGGGGCACCCATTGCTGCTGCCAAAGGTGCAAAAACCTACGTCCTGCGGTGGCGGCTCCGCAACAGATTTTCAAACTGCGACTTTTTGGCGCGTCGGCACCGCTTCACGTCTTCGCGGTCGCGCCGGATCGTCATGGCGCGGCGGCATGACCGCCCTGCGCCGCCTGCGGTTGCTGCATTTGATAAGGCATCCTTATAATAAGGCATGCTTGATGAAGCCCCCTTCGGGATGATCCTGATCGACTGCGCGCGGCTGTTGCGCGCGCGGTTCGACCGTGCCCTGGACGACGCGCAGCTCGGCCTCACGGCGGGGGAGGCGCGGGCGCTCGTCTATGTCTGCCGCCATCCCGGCTCCCGCCAATCGGTGCTGGCGACGCACATGTGGGTGGAGCCGATGACCCTTGTCGGCTTCCTGGACCGGCTGGAGGCGCGCGGCCTCGTCGTGCGCGAGCCGGACCCGGCGGACCGCCGGGCCAAGATCGTGAGGCCGACCGCGCAGGCCGAACCGCTGGCGGTCCAGGTCCTGGAAGCCTTCCGCACGCAGCGCGAGTCGGCCATGGCCGACCTTTCGGCGGAGGAGATCGCCCAGCTCAAGGACATGCTGTCGCGGCTGCGCAACCGCATGATCGCCGACGACCGCGGCGGGGCCGGCCAATGAGCCGCGCCCCCTCCGCTTCCGCGTCCGCTCCCGCTCCCGCTCCCGTTCCGGCCATGACGGAGATGCGGACCGCCGTCATCGGCACGCTGATCGTCACGCTGGGGCCGCTCAGCCTCGCGCTCTACACCCCGGCCCTGCCGATGCTGGTGGAGGCGTTCCAGACCACTCCGGCGGCGCTGAAGCTGACCCTGTCCGTCTATTTCTTCGGCTTCGCCTTCTCCCAGCTCGCCTGCGGGCCGCTGTCGGACGCCTACGGCCGGCGGCCCGTCGCCCTGGCCTTCTTCGTGACCTACGCGGTGGGAAGCGTCGTTGCGGCCCTGTCGGGCACCATTGAATGGCTGCTGGCCGGGCGGGCCTTGCAGGGCATCGGGGCGGCGGCGGGCATCGCCATTTCCCGCGCCATCGTGCGCGACCAGTTCACCGGACAGCGGTCGGCGCGCATCCTGAACCTGATCGGGCTGATGTTGGCCGTGGTGCCGGCGGTGGCGCCGACTCTGGGTGGCGTGATCCTGGGCACGGTGGGCTGGCACGCCATCTTCGTCGTGATGACGCTCTACGGCCTCGCCGTGCTGACCGTCTTCGCGCTGGGCACGGCGGAGACGAACCGGACGCGCGACCGCTCGGCGGCCCGGCCCGGCCCGGTGATGCGCAACTACCGCATCCTGCTGACCGACCGCCGCTTCATGCGGGCGGGGCTGGTGCTCGGCCTGACGCTGGGCGGCCTCTACACCATGGCGGCGCTGCTTCCCTTCGTGATGATCGAGCGGGTGGGGCTGACGCCGACCGTCTTCGGCTTCGCGATGCTGTTGCAGACCGGCTCCTACACCCTGGGAGCCACGCTGGCGGGGCGGCTGCTGCGCACGGTGGACGCCATGCGGCTGATTCCCTATGGGCTGGCCTGCGTGGCGGTGGGCGGGCTGGGCTTCGCCCTGGCGCCCTTCCTCACGGAGCCGACGGTGGCGAGCGTGATGGGGCCGACCGCGGTCTGGGCCTTTGGCATCGCCCTGGTCATGCCCGGTGCCACCAGCGACGCGCTGGCCGGCTTCCCCCGCATGGCCGGGGCGGCGTCGGCGCTGATCGGCTTCATGCAGATCGGCGGCGGTCTGGCGGGCACCGCGGTGGCCGCCCTGTTCGCCGATCCCCACACGGCGGTGACCGCGATCATGCCGGGTCTGGCCCTGCTGTCGCTGCTGTCCTACGCGCTGCTGCGCGTGCCGGCGCACCGGCGGGCGCAGCCGGCAAGTCCCGTGGATCTGGAGATCGCCGTGGACCCCGCCGCCATCGTCGGCGCCGGTGGGGAGGAGATCGAGGAGGCGCTGCACCAGCGCCGGAATCCCCGCCGCAAGGATGGGTGAGAGGCACCGGTGGCGTCCGGGATGCCGCAAGGCGCGCAGGAATGTCGCCGGACGCGAATTTTACCTCGCTTCTGTGGAGGCGGGGCGGTAGATAAGTGGTCCCGGTCCGCTGGTATGGGTTCGTGGCGCGGCCGGACAGGCTTCGGAGCGTCCATGAGCGATTCAGAATTCCACCGGATCAAGCGGCTTCCGCCCTACGTCTTCGCCGAAGTGAACGCCATGAAGGCGCGAGCCCGAGCTGCCGGCGAGGACATCATCGACCTCGGCATGGGCAACCCGGACCAGCCGACGCCCCAGCACATCGTCGATAAGCTGGTCGAGGCCGTGCGCGATCCCAAGACGCACCGCTACTCGAATTCCCGCGGCATCCCCGGCCTGCGCAAGGCGCACGCGGCCTATTACAAGCGCCGCTTCAACGTGGACATCGATCCGGAGACGGAGTGCATCGTCACCATCGGGTCGAAGGAGGGTCTGGCCAACCTCGCCCAGGCGATCACCAGCCCCGGCGACATCATCCTGGTGCCGAACCCCAGCTACCCGATCCATCCGTTCGGCTTCATCCTGGCCGGCGCCTCCGTGCGCCATCTGCCGGTGGGGCAGGCAAACGGCACCTCCACCGACATCGACAGCTTCATGAACATGCTGGAGCGCGCCGTGCGCCACAGCGTGCCGAAGCCGCTGGCGCTGGTGCTGAACTACCCGTCCAACCCGACGGCGGAGGTGGTGGGGCTCGACTTCTACCGCCCGATCGTGGAGTTCTGCCGCAAGCACGGCATCTACATCCTGTCGGATCTGGCCTACGCCGAGGTCTTCTTCGACGGCGAGCCGCCGCCCTCCATCCTGGAGATTCCGGAAGCGCGCGAGGTGGCCGTCGAGTTCACCTCGATGTCGAAGACCTATTCGATGGCCGGCTGGCGCATCGGCTTCGCCACCGGCAACCGGAAGCTCATCACCGCTCTGGCCCGCATCAAGTCCTATCTGGATTACGGCGCCTTCACGCCGATCCAGGTCGCGGCGACCGCTGCGCTGAACGGCCCGCAGGATTGCGTGGAGCAGGTGCGCTCCATGTACCGCCAGCGCCGCGACGTGATGATCGAGGGTCTGGCCGCCGCCGGCTGGACGGTGCCGAGCCCCGCCGCCTCGATGTTCGCCTGGGCGCCGATTCCGGAGCGTTTCGCGCATCTGGGATCGCTGGAGTTCTCCAAGCTGCTGCTTCAGGAGGCCAAGGTGGCCGTGGCGCCGGGCATCGGCTTCGGCGAGTACGGCGACGGCCACGTCCGTCTGGCGCTGGTGGAGAACGTCCACCGTATCCGTCAGGCGACCCGCAACATCAAGGAGTTCTTCCGCTCCAACGCCGCCGGTGCGGCGGCCAGCAAGGACCCGGCGGCGCGCGCCGCCCTCCTCGATCCGGAGAAAGCGAAAGTCTGATGTCCGACTCCCACAAAACAGGCCCTCTCAAAATCGCCGTCGCGGGCCTGGGCACGGTCGGCGCGGGCGTTCTGAAGCTTCTGGAGCGGCAGGCCGACCTGATCGAGCAGCGCTGCGGCCGCCGCATCGAAGTGGTGGCGGTCAGCGCCCGCTCGCGCGGCAAGGACCGCGGCGTCGATCTGTCGAAGGCCGAATGGTACGACGACCCGGTGGCGCTCGCCGCCCATCCCGGCGTGGATGTGGTGGTGGAGCTGATCGGCGGGTCCGAGGGGCCGGCGAAGGAGACCGTCGAACTGGCGCTGGAGCGGGGGCGCCACGTCGTCACCGCCAACAAGGCGCTGCTCGCCCATCACGGCACCGCGCTCGCGGCCAAGGCGGAGGCCGCGGGCCTCGCCATCGGCTTCGAGGCGGCGGTGGCCGGCGGCATCCCGATCATCAAGGGGCTGCGCGAAGGGCTGGCGGGCAACCGGGTGTCGGAGGTGCACGGCATCCTGAACGGCACCTGCAACTACATCCTGACCGAGATGCGCACCACCGGCCGCGATTTCGCGGACGTGCTGGCCGACGCGCAGAAGCTGGGCTATGCGGAAGCCGACCCGAGCTTCGACATCGACGGTGTGGACGCGGCGCACAAGCTGGCGATCCTGACCTCGGTGGCCTTCGGCACGCCGGTGGACTTCAAGAGCGTCCATGTCGAGGGCATCCGCCACGTCTCCGCCGTGGATTTCGACTACGCCGACGCGCTCGGCTACCGGATCAAGCTGCTGGGCATCGCGCGGCGCACCGACCGCGGGATCGAGCAGCGCGTTCACCCCTGCATGGTGCCGAAGGCGGCGCCCATCGCGGCGGTGGACGGCGTGTTCAACGCCGTGGTCGCCCAGGGCGACTTCGTGGACCGCGTGCTGTTCGTGGGCCGCGGTGCCGGTGAAGGGCCGACGGCCTCCGCCGTGGTTTCCGACCTGATCGACATCGCCCGCGGTCGCTCCACCCCCACCTTCGGCGTGCCGGCGGCCCAGCTTTCCGAGGCCCAGCCGTCCCCGATGGAGGCCCGCCGGGGGGCGTACTACGTACGCCTGATGGTCGTGGACCGCCCCGGCGTGATAGCGGATGTCGCGGCGGCCATGCGCGACCAGAACGTCTCCATGGAGCAGTTCCTGCAGCGCGGGCGCGCCCCCGGTGAAGCGGTGCCGGTGGTGCTGACCACCCATGACACCGACGAGGCGGCCATGCAACGCGCGCTTGCCACCATCGGCGCCAAGGAGTCGGTGGTCGAGCCGCCGCGCATGATCCGCATCGAACAGTTTTGACCGAACCATAGAAGAACCGAGCATCGATTCGGGGGAGAACAACCATGTCCGTTCATGTCGACCTGTCCGGTATGGACCGGAACCTGGCCTTGGAAGCCGTCCGCGTCACCGAGGCCGCGGCGCTGTCCGCGTCGCTGCTGATGGGCCGCGGTGACGAGAAGCTTGCCGACCAGGCCGCGGTCGACGCCATGCGCCAGGCGCTCAACACGCTGTACATCGACGGCACGGTCGTGATCGGCGAGGGCGAGCGCGACGAGGCGCCCATGCTCTACATCGGCGAGAAGGTCGGCGCCGGCATCGGCCGCGGTCCGAAGGTGGACATCGCGCTCGACCCGCTGGAAGGCACCACCATCTGCGCGACCGGCGGCCCGAACTCGCTGGCCGTCATCGCCATGGCGGACGAGGGCGGGTTCCTGAACGCCCCGGACGTCTACATGGACAAGATCGCCGTCGGCTCCGGCCTGCCGGAAGGCGTGGTCGATCTCGACGAGACTCCGGCCAACAACCTGAAGGCCCTGGCCAAGGCCAAGGGCACCGAGGTGCAGGAACTGCTGGTCTGCATCCTGAACCGTCCGCGCCACGCCGAGCTGATCGCCCGCGTCCGTGAAGCCGGCGCCCGCATCATGCTGATCAACGACGGTGACGTGTCGGGCGTGATCGCCACCAGCCAGGCCGGTACGGGCGTGGACATGTATGTCGGCTCTGGCGGCGCGCCGGAAGGCGTTCTGGCGGCGGCGGCTCTGCGCTGCATCGGCGGCCAGTTCCAGGGCCGTCTGCTGTTCCGCAACGACGACGAGAAGGCCCGCGCCGCCCGCTGGGGCGTCAAGGATCTGAACAAGAAGTACAGCCTGACCGAGCTGGCCAGCGGCAACGTCATGTTCGCCGCCACCGGCGTGACCGACGGCGCCATGCTGCGCGGCGTCCGCCGTTACCCCGGCGGCGCCACCACCCATTCGGTCATCATGCGCTCCAAGTCGGGCACCGTGCGCTACGTCGAGGCGCACCACAACCTGCAGCGCAAGCCGAGCATGTCGTAAGGCTGGTCCAGCGAAAAGGGGCGCACGGTGGAATCCCGTGCGCCCCTTTTTCTTTTGTGCCGTCACAAGCTTTTGCCGTTACAGGCCTTTCCTCCGCCGCCCTTCGGCGTCGGCGGCCTTCATGGCGGCCAGGACGCGTTGCGGGGTGACCTCGTGGGGCTCGTTGTGGATGGTTTCGCCCTCCGCGCAGGCCCGCTCGGCGGCCAGCAGCAGCCGTTCGTCGGACACACCGGCAAGGCCGATGTCGGCCAGGGTCGTCGGCAACCCCACGGCCATGCAGAAGCCGTAGACCTCGTCCAGCACCGCCGGCGGCCGGTCGCTCAGGATCAGTGTGGTCAGAGTGCCGAAGGCGACCTTCTCGCCGTGCCAGTGATGGTGCGTCTCCTCCAGAGCGGTCAGGCCGTTGTGAACGGCGTGCGCCGCCGCCAGCCCGCCGCTTTCGAAGCCCAGCCCGCTCAACAGCGTGTTGGCCTCCACGATGCGCTCCAGCGCCGGGGTGACCACACCCTGCTCGCAGGCCGATTTGGCGAGCACGCCATACTCCAGCAGGGTGTCGTAGCACAGCCGGGCCAGAGCGAAGGCGGTCATCGGGCCGACGCGCCCGGTCATGTTGCCGCCCCGCTTGATGCGGCAATCCTCCGCCTCGAACCATGTGGAGAGGGCATCGCCCATGCCGGACACCAGGAACCGCACCGGAGCGCTCGCCACCACGCCCGTATCGACCAGCACGAGGTCCGGATTGCGCGGCAGCACGAGGTAGCGCTTGAAGGCCCCCTCCGGCGTGTAGATCACCGACAGGGCGCTGCACGGCGCGTCGGTGGAGGCGAGCGTCGGAACGATGGCGGTGCGCGCGTCCAGCGCGTGTGCGACCGTCTTGGCGGTGTCGAGCGCCTTGCCGCCGCCGATGCCGACCACGACGTCGGCCTGCATGGCGCGGGCGAGACCGGTCAGCCGCTCGATCTCCTCGTCGGAGCATTCGCCCCGGAATTCCTGGATGTCCATCTCGACGCGACCGGCGGCGGCGTTCACCAGCCGGTTCTTCAGCGTCTTCAGAACGAAGCCGTCGGTGACGGCAAGAACCTTCCTGCCCAGCCTGGCCAGATCCTCTCCCAGGCCGTCGAGGGCGCCGTTGCCCTGGACGTAGCGGGCCGGAAAGATCGCGGTGGTGATCATGATTCCCTCCTCCGCGGAACGGTAAGACCAGTGGAGCAAGACTCGTCCGCTTCGGCAATGACCTGTCTCAAGTTGCGGCGCAGCAAGGGCTTCTGCCACTTATGCACATTGTGGTGGGGCGGGGCGGACGACCGAGCGCCCCCATCCGCTGGCCCGCATGTCCCCCATCTGCTATGGGTTCGGCCCCTCCGATCCGTGGCATTCTGGGCAGCATGACCGACACCGTTCCCCCCTTTCTGAACGTCGCCCATTCCCTGTCCGGCAAGCGCTGGCAGGCGCGGCCCCATGACGAGCGGCTGGCCTGGGGGCTGGCGCAGGGGCGGGGGCTGCCGGAGATCGTCGGGCGCGTCCTGGCCGCCCGCGGGGTGACGGAGGACGCCTGCGATGGCTTTCTCAACCCGACGCTGAAGGCTCTGCTTCCCGATCCCTCCCGCTTCAAGGATATGGATAAGGCGGCGGAGCGCATCGCGCGCGCCGTAATGGAGGGCGAGCCGGTGGCCGTCTTCGGCGATTACGACGTGGACGGAGCGACCTCCTCCGCGCTGCTGAGGCGCTTCTTCCGGGCGGTGGGGGCGGATTTGCGGATCTATGTGCCCGACCGTCTGAAGGAGGGCTACGGCCCCAACGGCCCGGCGCTGCTGCGGCTGAAGGCCGAGGGCGTGCGGCTGGTGGTCACGGTGGATTGCGGAGTTTCCGCCTTCGCGGCTCTGGAGGCGGCGAGCGACGCCGGGCTGGACGTGGTGGTCCTGGACCATCACGCGGCGGAACCGCGCCTGCCGCCCGCCATTGCCCTGGTCAACCCGAACCGGCTGGACGAGGACGGCGCCTACCGCACGCTGTGCGCGGCGGGGGTGACCTTCCTGGCCGTGGTGGCGGTGAACCGGGCGCTGCGCAACGCCGGATTCTATGCGGGGCGCAACGAGCCGAACCTGATGGAGTGGCTGGACCTCGTGGCGCTGGGGACGGTGTGCGACGTGGTGCCCCTGACCGGGCTGAACCGGGCGCTGGTGGCGCAGGGATTGAAGGTCATGGCTCGGCGCTCCAACCCCGGACTGTCCGCCCTGGCCGACATCGCCGGGGTGAAGGAGAAGCCGGACGCCTACCACGCCGGATTCGTGCTGGGTCCGCGGGTCAACGCGGGCGGGCGCGTCGGCGCGTCGGACCTCGGCGCGCGGCTGCTCTCCACCGACGATCCCATGGAGGCCATGGACCTCGCCCAGAAGCTGGAGGCTCACAACGCCGAACGCCGCACGGTGGAGCAGGGGGTTCTGGAGGACGCCCTGGCCCGTCTGGAGGAGCACGCGGAGGAACTGGCCGAACTGGTCTTCGTGGCGGGGGAGGGCTGGCATCCCGGCGTGATCGGCATCGTGGCCAGCCGCCTGAAGGAGCGCTACAGCCGCCCCGCCTGCGTGATCGCTCTGGAGCAGGCCGCGGACGGCACGGTGATCGGCAAGGCCTCGGGCCGCTCGGTGCGCGGCGTCGATCTGGGGGCGGCCGTGATCGCGGCGCGGCAGGAGGGGCTGCTGCTGGCCGGCGGCGGGCACCGCATGGCCGCGGGCTTCACCGTCGCCGGGGACAGGATGGCCGCCCTTCAGGAGTTCCTGACCAGCCGCGTCGCCGAACAGGTGGCCGCCGCCCCGCTGGTGCCGACCCTTGAACTGGACGGCGCGCTGGCCGTGGGGGCGGCGAACGCGGCCCTTGTGGAGCGTCTGAACCAACTCGGCCCCTTCGGCACCGGCAACGCGGAACCGCGCTTCGCCGTCACGGACGCCCGCGTGGTGCGGGCGGACGTTGTCGGGGCGAATCACGTCCGCTGCATCCTTCAAGGCAACGACGGCGCCCGGCTGAAGGCCATCGCCTTCCGCGCGCTGGACAGCGAGATGGGGAAAGCCCTGTTGATGGGCCGCGGATCGCCCTTCCACATCGCCGGCGTTCTGCGCATCGACCGCTGGAACGGAGCGGAGGGAGTCCAGCTTCTGATCGACGACGCCGCGCCCTCGCAATCCGTGTGAATGCAAACAAATTCGGTGCGGTATCGCCGCATGGGGGGCATACGCGAACGAGGTAGGAAGACGTTGCAAAAAACGCTTGCGCTGAGCCCGCCATCCCATTAGTAATCCCGCCACGCCAACGACGTCCCCATCGTCTAGAGGCCTAGGACACCGCCCTTTCACGGCGGCGACAGGGGTTCGAATCCCCTTGGGGACGCCACCTTCTCACAGGTTGGCAACGGTTTCAGAAGCTCAGCCCTTGGCTGAGCTTTTGTCGTTTTGGGCTTTCCTTTCTCCTGACGCCCCGTCGTTTCTCCCGCCCGCCGGAATCGCGGGCACGGGGCGGTTTCCCGGAATGGTTCGGTGGTCTAACGTTCCTGCAAACCCATCGCAGGGTCTAAGGGAACTGGAGACATCCATGACCATTCCGACGACACGACTTCCTTCGGGAACCGCCGTTCCGGTGCTCGGCCAAGGCACCTGGTACATGGGCGAGGACAGCCGCGACCGGACGCGGGAGGTCGCGGCGCTCCGTCTCGGCCTCGACCTCGGCATGACGCTGGTCGACACGGCGGAGATGTACGCCGACGGCGGGGCGGAGGAGGTGGTCGGCGAGGCCATCGCCGGGCGCCGCGACGAGGTGTTCCTGGTCAGCAAGGTGCTGCCGATGAACGCCAGCCGCCGGGGCACCATCGCGGCCTGCGAACGCAGCCTGAAGCGCCTGCGCACCGACCGGATCGACCTCTACCTGCTGCACTGGCGCGGCAGCCCCGATTTCGCCGATACCATCGCCGCCTTCGAGGCGCTGATGCGCGAGGGCAAGATCGGCCAATGGGGCGTCAGCAACCTGGACCTCCAGGATATGGAGGAACTGGTGGGAGCGCCGGGTGGGGCGGCGGTGCAGACCAACCAGCTTCTCTACAACCTGACGCGCCGCGGCATCGAATACGATCTCCAGCCCTGGTGCCGGTCGCGGGGCATTCCGGTCATGGCCTATTCGCCGATCGAGCAGGGGCGGATGCTGCGCCACCCGGAACTGCGCCGAATCGCCGACCGGCACGGCGTCACCCCGGCTCAGGTCGGCTTGGCTTGGCTGCTGCGCCAGGATGGGGTGATCGCCATTCCAAAGGCGTCGGACCCCGCCCATGTCCGTGACAACCGGGCCGCCGCCGATCTGCGGCTGGATGAACAGGACATCGCCGACCTGGACCGGGCCTTTCCGCCGCCCCGCGGGCCGCGTCCGCTGGAGATGCTGTAGCGCGGCGAACCGCCGCGCCTGCGGTGGCGGGCTCGATTTCCCTGGCCGAAAGGCCTATGTATGCTGCATTGCGGAATCGGGCATACCCGATTCCGCGTGCTGTTCATCTGGGAATCGAAGCATGCTCGCCATCGTCCTTCTGTCCATGCTGCTGTCGGGGTTCGCCATCGTGGTGGCGCGGATTCTGACCATTCAGGTCGCCGCCGCCGGCATGCCGGCGCGCGATCCCTGGTCACCCGCGCATCTCCGCCGCGTGAAGAAGGCCCGCCAGGAGCAGGAGGAGATCGAGGGCGGCCCATCCTGGGCGTCCTTCCCGCGCGCGCTCTGACCTTTTCCCCACAAGCAAATCGGGCCGGGACATCTCCCGGCCCGATCGCGTTCGGGTGCCGCTGTTGTTGTGCCGTGGGCCGTCCGGTGCCTTACTGGGCCGGCTCCGCCGCCAGCTTGGGTGCCGGCAGGGTTTGCGTGATCTGGCGGGCCCGCATCGGCTTCAGGACGAAGATCGCCAGCAGGGCGGCGATGCCGTTCACCGCGGCGGCGAAGAAGAACACCGCCTGCCAGCTTCCGGTCGAGGCCACCGCGACGTTGGCGAAGGGAACGACCAGCGACGCGGTGCCCTTGGCGGTGTAGAGCAGGCCAGCGTTGGTGGTGGCGAACTTCGAACCGAAGGAGTCGCCGCACAGCGCCGGGAACAGGCTGTAGATCTCACCCCAGGCGAAGAACACCAGACCCGTCAGGATGACGAAGGCGACGGGGTTGTGGCCCCACTGGTTCAGCGCCAGGATGCCGAAGCATTCCAGGGAGAAGGCGATGAACATGGTGTTCTCGCGGCCGATGTGGTCCGACACCCAGCCGAAGAAGGGGCGGGTGACGCCGTTCAGCACGCGGTCGATGGACAGGGCGAAGGTCAGCGCCGGCAGGGTCAGGCCCATGATGCTGACGGGAACGCCGTCCAGGTGGAAATCCTTGGCGATGGGGCCGAGCTGCGCGGTCGCCATCAGGCCGCCCGCCGCCACCATCACGAACATGGCGTACATGACCCAGAAGACCGGGGTCTTCAGCATCTGGACCGGGGTGTAGCTCTCGCGGGTCTGCGACACCGACGAGCGGGTCACTTCCGGAACCTGGCCCTTCTTCGGCGACGCCAGGAACCAGGCCAGCGCGAGGATCACCGCACCCTGGCCGATGCCGAAGGTCATGAAGGTGGCTTCATAGCCCGAGGAATGGATCATGTTGGCGATGGGAACGACCGTGAGGGCCGAACCGGCGCCGAAACCGGCGGCGGTCAGACCGGCGGCGAGGCCGCGGCGGTCCGGGAACCACTTGAGCGCGTTGCCCACGCAGGTGCCATAGACGCCGCCGGCGCCGATGCCGCCCAGAGCCGCGCCCAAGTAGAGCAAGGCCAGCGAGTCGGCGACCGAATTGACCGCCCAGGCCACGGCGCAGAGCGCGCCGCCGATCAGGACGACGATCCGCGGGCCGAACTTGTCGACGAACCAGCCTTCGACCGGGACCAGCCAGGTCTCCATCACGACGAAGATGGTGAAGGCCACCTGAATGGCCGCACGACCCCAGCCGTGCTTCTGGTCGATCGGCTCGACGAACAGAGTCCAGCCATACTGCAAGTTCGCGATCATCGACATGCAGATGACGCCGATGACGAGCTGGAACCAGCGGCCACCGAGAGGCCCCTTCGGGACCTCCGTGAGGGCTTGGTGCATGAGTCTCCTCCTAGAAGCGATCTTTTGCGAAGCGAAATTTTTTCTTTGGTCGGGTAGCTTTTTCTTTTGCTTTGACCGGAGTCGTCCCGTGGTGTGGCGGGTCCGTCTCCTTCGCCATGGCTTGTCTCCGGAAGCGGCCGTTTGGTGTGGGCGGCTTGAGCTTCCAGGCGGCCGTTTTTGGCATTAGAGATATGGTATGCCAGATACAGTTTCGGGCGCAAGCAGTTTGTAAGCTTAACAAACGGAGTGCGCCTGCGCGGACGCTCTGCACTATCTAAGGTGTTGACAACCCTCGTTCGGTTGGGGAACTGGGCCGCAATAGGCGCCACTGGGCTGATTGTTCGTAGATTAAACGAACAGGGACTATTGGTATATGGTATACATAAAGTCCAAGAGCGCGTGTCGACCCGGACGATGAGGGCGACGGCGTTGAAGGCGCCCCCGACCCTTCGGGAAGGGCCATCACATCGGACGACGATCCAATGAAGAGGGGAGGAGACGACTCGATGACCACCGCCATTTTCACCCACCCGGATTTCCTGGCGCACGACACCGGTCCGGGCCATCCGGAACGTCCGGAGCGGATCGCCGTGGTGTGGGAGGTGCTGGACCGCGACGAGTTCCGCGGCCTGCCCCGGCACGAGGCCCCCGAAGCGGAGGTGGAGCAGCTCCGCTGGGTGCATGATTCGGCCTACGTGGACGCGGTGTTGAGCGCGGTGCCGGAGGACGGCCATGTCCGGTTGGATGCCGACACGGTGCTGTCGGCGACCTCGCGTTCGGCGATCCTCCGGGCCGCCGGGGCGGTCTGCGCGGCGGTGGACGCCGTGCTGGACGGGACCGCGAAGAACGCCTTCTGCGCCGTCCGTCCCTGTGGCCACCATGCGGAGCCGGCCCGCGCCATGGGCTTCTGCGTCTTCAACAACGTCGCCGTCGGTGCGGAGCACGCCCGCAAGCGGCGCGGCCTCACCCGCGTCGCCGTGGTCGATTATGACGTCCATCACGGCAACGGCACCCAGGCCATGTTTTGGGACGACGCCGACCTCTTCTTCGCCTCGACCCACCAGTCGCCGCTTTATCCCGGCACCGGCTCGGCGCGGGAAACCGGAGTCGCCGACAACATCGTCAACGCGCCGCTGCCGCCCAACGCCGGGACGGTGGAGTTCCGTCAGGCCATGGAAAGGCGGATTCTCCCCGCCCTGGAGGCGTTCCAGCCGGAGCTGATCCTGATCTCCGCCGGATTCGACGCCCACACCCGCGACCCTCTGGCGTCGCTGAACTTCACCGGCGCCGACTTCGAATGGGGGACGCGCAAGCTGGTGGAGGCGGCGGACCGGCTGTGCGGCGGCCGCGTCGTGTCGGTTCTGGAAGGCGGCTATGACATGATGGGGCTCGCGGAGGGCTGCGCCGCCCATCTTCAGGCTCTGATGCGCGCCTGACCGCTCCACCAGGGGAGGGGAAGGGGTGATTCCGGGGGACTTTGCGCAGGTGCACCATAAGTCCGGTTGCTTCCTGTACGGATTATCTGGCATACCAAATACCAGAGTGACGAACAGAGTCCCTCGAACACACAAAAAAACGGGAGTTACGCACGATGGACCAGCGGATCGCCGAACAGAACGCCGCCGACAAGCACACCATCGAGATCACTCTGGCGAAGACCGACGCCGACATCGCCGACAGCTACGCGGTGGTGAAGGAACTGCGCACCCATATGACGGATGCCGACGCCTACGCCGCCCAGATCCGCCGCCAGATGGAGGACGGCTACAATCTCGCGCTCCTGCGCATCGACGGCGAGGTGGCCGGCTGCGGCGGCTTCCGTGTCCACGAGACGCTCTCGCGTGGCCGCTATATGTATGTCGAGGATCTGGTCACCTCGCCGAAGCACCGCTCCTTCGGCTTGGGCGACAAGCTGTTCGATTGGTTGGCCGGTCAGGCGCGCGAGAAGGGCTGCGCGCAGATGGAGATCATCTCCGGCGTCCAGCGCGGCGACGCGCACCGCTTCTATCACCGCAAGCGGATGACGGTTAAGGCGTTTCAGCTCGTCCTTCCGCTCACCTGATTCCAATCGCCGGATGGACCCGCGAACCGGGCGTTCGGATGGGCCGGGCGCCCGGTTTTTCATGCTCTATTTTCAATTGGAAAACCCAGGATTCCCGCCCGATTCCGGATCATGTCCCTCCCTCGTCAGGGTCTATTTTGCCAGTTGACATCTGGTATTCGGTATACCAAACTCCGTATTTGTTCGGTGTGCTGATTGATTGGGGTTACTGCAAAGGCCGCGCGGCGCGCGGCCGATAATTGGGGGAGAGGAAACGGGTTATGAAGATCTGCATCTTTGGGTCCGGGGCTATCGGCGGCTATCTGGGTGTGCGTCTCCACCAGGCCGGCGCCGACGTCAGCCTCGTGGCGCGCGGCGCCCACCTCGCGGCCATGCGCGAGAACGGCGTCAAGCTGATCGTCGGAGAGGAAGAAACGGTCGTCCGCCCCCGCTGCACCGACAACGCGGCGGAACTCGGCCCGCAGGACTACGTCATCATCGGTCTGAAGGCCCATTCCGTCCCCAGCGTGGTTGACGCCATCCAGCCGCTGCTGGGCAAGGACACCGCCGTGGTCACCGCCGTCAACGGCATCCCCTACTGGTACTTCTACAAGAACGGCGGCGAGTTCGAAGGCCGCGTGCTCGACACCGTCGATCCGGGCGGCATCCAGTGGAACGGCCTGGGGCCGGAGCGCGCCATCGGCTGCGTCGTCTACCCCGCGACGGAGGTCGTCGAGCCGGGCGTCATTCAGCACATCTACGGTGACAAGTTCTCGCTGGGCGAGCCGGACGGCACGCAGTCCGACCGCGTGAAGAAGCTCAGCGCCGCCATGGAGGCCGGCGGCCTGCGCGCCCCGGTGCTCGACCGCATCCGCGACGAGATCTGGCTGAAGCTGTGGGGCAACCTCTGCTTCAACCCGATCAGCGCGCTCACCCACGCCACGCTGGATGTCATCTGCTCCGACCCGGAGACCCGCGCCGTCGCCAAGGCGATGATGCTGGAGGCCAAGGAGATCGGCGACCGCCTGGGCGTGCATTTCCGGGTGGATGTGGAACGCCGCATCAACGGGGCCGGCGCCGTCGGCGCGCACAAGACCTCCATGCTCCAGGACCTGGAGCGCGGCCGTCCGATGGAGATCGACGCCCTGCTGTCGGTGGTCCAGGAGATGGGCCGCATGGTCGGCGTCGCCACCCCGACCATCGACGTGGTGCTGGCGCTCGTCCGCCAGCGCGGCGAAATCGCCGGCTGCTACACGCGCCCGCATCAGCCGTCGTCCGAGGCCGCACCCGCGGTCGCCGCCCAGTAGGGCGGAAACGGTCCGGCCCCGCAAGAAAGAAGCCAACGCCCCGAAGACCGAGCGAAGCAACGCCGAGGGGCCGGACATTCGGTTCACAGGAGGAGCGTCATGAGGGTTGAAGACATTCTCCGCCGGAAGGGGACGCGCATCGGAACGGTGCGCATCAACGAAACCGTGGAAACGGCGTTGCGCCTTCTGAAGGCGGAAAACACCGGCGCGCTGGTGGTCAAGGACGTCTGCCGGACGGAGGGCAACACGGTCGTCGGGGTCATTTCCGAGCGCGACATCGTGCGCGGCCTGACCGACCGCGGGCCGGGTATCCTGTCCCTGCCGGTCACGGCGGTGATGAGCAATCATCCCGTCTGCTGCGCGCCGGGCGACTCCGTTCGCCGCGTGCTGCAATTGATGGACGAGCACACCATCCGCCACATCCCCGTCCTGGACGGAGCGTCGCTGGTCGGCGTGGTCAGCGTGCGCGATCTCATCAAGGCGCAGCTCGACGCGGCACCGCCGGACGCCGATCCGGGCGAGGCGGCGAGTTACCCCGTCGCGGCTGCCCAATAACGGTCGCCGTAAGAGCGGGCGTCGAAAGGGAGCGCGCGGCGGCGGTCACCCGCATCCATCCCGGGTGACCGCTCCGCTCCCCTGAAGGCGTGACGCCGGACCACGATCCGGCACGGACATCATTCGAGAATCGACCGGCGGGCCGCCCGCCGAGGCAGCCCGCCGTCAAGGCCGGAGCGCTGACGCCTCGTCCTGCCGAATGCTTTGGGAGGCAATCAACAATCATGAAAATCGCCATACCCAGGGAGCGGCGCGCGGGCGAGAATCGCGTCGCGGCGTCTCCGGAAACCGTCAAGAAGATCAAAGGTCTCGGTCTCGACGTCGTGATCGAGACCGGGGCCGGTCTGGGCTCGAACCTGCCGGACCGGGTCTACCAGGACGCCGGAGCGGAGATCGCGCCGGACGCCGCCTCGGCGCTGGCCGGGGCCGACATCGTTCTGAAGGTGCAGCGCCCGCTGCTCGCCGGGGAGGGGGACCTCGACGAGCTGGCGCTGATCCCGCGCGGCGCGCTGCTGCTGGGCATCCTCAACCCGCACAACAGCCGCGACCATGTGGCGGCCTACGCCGCGGCGGGGGTCAACGCGCTGGCCATGGAGTTCATGCCGCGCATCACCCGCGCCCAGGTCATGGACGTGCTGTCCTCCCAGGCCAACCTTGCCGGCTACAAGGCGGTGGTGGATGCGGCCAGCGAGTACGGCCGGGCCTACCCGATGATGATGACCGCGGCGGGCACCGTGCCGCCGGCCCGCGCCTTCATCATGGGTGTGGGCGTGGCCGGTCTGCAGGCCATCGCCACGGCCAAGCGTCTGGGCGCCATCGTCTCGGCGACCGACGTCCGCCCGGCGGTCAAGGAGCAGGTGCAGAGCCTCGGCGGCAGCTTCGTCGCGGTGGAGAACGAGGAGTTCAAACAGGCCGAGACGTCCGGCGGCTACGCCAAGGAGATGTCCGACGACTACAAGCGCCAGCAGGCGGCGCTGGTGGCCGAGCACATCAAGAAGCAGGACATCGTCATCACCACCGCGCTGATCCCCGGGCGCAAGGCGCCGGTTCTGGTGACGCGCGAGCATGTGGCGTCGATGAAGCCGGGCTCGGTCATCATCGATCTGGCGGTGGAGCAGGGCGGCAACGTCGAGGGCTCGGAGCTGGGCAAGGTCGTCACCACGGAGAACGGGGTGAAGATCGTCGGCCACGCCAACTACCCCAGCCGCATCGCCGAGAGCGCCTCGCTGCTCTACGCCAAGAACCTGCTGGCCCTGCTCCAGTCGCTGCACGACAAGGAGAAGGGCGTCACGCTCAACTGGGACGACGAGATCGTCAAGGCCATCGCGCTCACCCGCGACGGGCAGATCGTCCATCCCGCCTTCGCGGACGCGGTCCGCGAAGTCCAGACCGTCTGAGGAGGCGGCCTCCATGGAACATCTCGATCCCGCGAGCCAGATTGACGCCTTCCGCCAGTCGCTCCTCACCCTCACCAACCAGACGGCTGAGCTTCAGGTCCAGGTGGCCCAGATGACCCACGCGATGCCGATCCCGGCGCCCGTCATGGACGCGGCGAGCCACGGCAACTTCTTCATCACCGGGCTGACGGTGTTCGTCCTGGCCTGCTTCGTGGGCTATTACGTGGTGTGGCGGGTGACGCCGGCGCTGCACTCGCCGCTGATGGCGGTGACCAACGCGGTGTCCTCGGTGATCATCGTCGGCGCGCTGATCGCCGCCGGCCCCGCGGGGTTCGGCTTCTCCAAGATCATGGGCTTCCTGGCGGTCATCCTGGCCAGCGTCAACATCTTCGGCGGCTTCCTGGTCACCCAGCGCATGCTGTCGATGTTCAAGAAGAAGGGCAAGTAACCATGGAAACCCTGTCCGCCCTTCTCTATCTGGTCGCCTCGGT
>NZ_QOKW01000048.1 GCF_008365375.1 Roseomonas genomospecies 6
CCTGTGGGGCTACACCACCAAGGCCGACCTGTCGAAGATGGGCTCGTTCCTGATGATGGGCCTGATCGGCATCGTCATCGCCAGCCTGGTCAACATCTTCGTCGGCTCCAGCGCGCTGCAGTTCGCCGTCTCGGTGATCGGCGTGGTCATCTTCACCGGCCTGACCGCCTACGACACCCAGCGCATCAAGGAAGAGTACGCCGAGGGCTATGGCCACGAGGGCAACACCAAGCTTGCCGTCATGGGCGCCCTCTCGCTCTACCTGAACTTCATCAACCTCTTCCAGATGCTCATGCAGCTCATGGGCGACCGCGAGTAACGGGTGACGGCAAGCGCGGGCATCGTCCGCGCCGCCATCGGCAAGGGCCGGCTGCTTCGCGCAGCCGGCCCTTTTTCATGCCCGATGCGTCCGGGTTGTCCGGAAGCCTGCGGCTTCGCCGGGGGCTGGGCCGGGACCGTGTGGCCGCGTCGGGCGTTGTCCGTCCGTTCCACGCGCGTCCATGGGAGCGGCAATGAGGGACCGGATTCGGCATTACTGGGCGTTTCTCCACACCAGCCTGTGGTTCGTGCCGGTCCTGATGGGCGTGGCGGCGGTGTTTCTGGCCGTTGCGCTGCTCACCTGGGGCCGGGGCGTCCTGGACGACGCCACGGGTTACTGGCTGCTCTACGCCGGGGACGCCGGCAACGCGCGCGAGCTTCTGTCGTCGCTGCTGACCGGAATGATCACGATGACCTCGCTCGTGGTCTCGATCACCATGGTCGTGCTGACGCTGGCCGCCGGGCAGATCGGTCCCCGGCTGATCCGCAATTTCATCCAGGACTGGACGACTCAGGTGGTGCTGGGCCTCTTCCTGGCCGACATCATCTATCTGCTGGTCGTCTTCCGCACCATCGACGGCACACAGGCCGACACGGTGCCCCATCTGGCGGTCAGCGTCGGGACCGGGCTGACCGCGTTCTGCCTGTTCGTGCTGCTGGTCTACGTCCACAAGCTCGCCCGCTCGATCATCTACGACAACGTGGTTCAACGCGTCGCGGCGGACCTGCGCGCGGTGATCGCGGACCGCCTGCCGGAGCGTGACGACGAGGTTCCGGAGACGCCGCCCAATCTCGGCGGCGACTTCGTCTGGGTGGACCTCGGTCAGGACGGTTACGTCCAGGCGGTCGACCTCGACGCGCTGGTGGCTGCGGCCTGCCGTGCCGACGCCGTGATCCGTCTGGACGTCCGCCCTGGTCATTACGTGATCGGCGGGGGCGAGCATGTGGCCGTCTTCCCCGCCGGCGCCTGCACGAAGGAGATGCGCGGGGCAATCCGCGGCGCCCTGATCGTCGGGTCCGAGCGCACCCCGACCCAGGATGTGGAGTTCGGCATCCGCCAATTGGTGGAGATGGCCACCCGTGCCCTGTCCCCGGGGATCAACGACGTGTTCACCGCCTTGGCGGTCATCGACAATCTCTCCGCCTCGCTGGCCCGGATTCTCGACCGCGGGATCGAACCGGCGGTTCTGCGCGACTCCGGGGGCGCCATCCGGCTGGTGCGGGACGTGTCGGGCTACGAGGGCTTCGTGGGCGCGGCCTTCGACCAGATCCGGCAGGCCGGAAGCGGGAACGCCGCGGTTCTGATCCGGCTGATCGACGCCATCATACGTCTGGCACCGCGCATCCGGTCGGACGCGCAGCGGGACGCGCTGCGGGAGCAGTTGACCATGATCCTGACCGCGGGCGAACAGACCATCTCGATCCCGCGCGACCTGAACATCCTCAAATGCCGCTGGCGGCAGGCGGACGACCGGCTGACGCGGTAACCCCTGGTGAAACCGGAGGCTGTCCAACCCGGGGGCTGTGGCACGCGGGATACATCCGATGTCGGAAATGTAATGGTGACAATAACGACATTGACCGGCTCGATTGCACCGTCATAATCGCCATTGTCTCGATTGTTCGGGGCCGAATGTTTTGACGAAGGAGGTTCATCATGCGCACCACAGACGCGGCCCGCTCGTCCGGATCGTCCTCGCTCCCGACCGTCCTCAAGGTGGTCGCGCGCGCCTTCGCCGTCGGCATCCGCCCCCTGTGGACCGTGCTGGAGCTGGGCATGAACGGCTACGACCGGTGGCGGCAGAGGCAGGCGCTGATGCGGCTGGACGACCATCTGCTGAAGGACATCGGCGTCTCCCGCGCCGACGTGGACGCCGAAGTCCGCAAGCCTTTCTGGCGGGGTTGAGCCGATGAGCGCCGAGCGTATCCTTTACGCGGTCGAACCCGATCTGACCGCCGACGCCTTCATCGACGTGCTTCACCGCTCCGGGCTGGCCGAACGCCGGCCCGTGGCGGATCGCCCGCGGGTGGAGGCCATGCTGCGCAACGCCGGTCTGATCGTCACTGCCCGAGGTGCGGGCGGGGAACTGATCGGTGTCGCCCGTTCCGTTACTGACTTCGCCTACTGTTGCTACCTGTCCGACCTCGCCGTCGACCGCGCCCATCAGGGGCGCGGGATCGGGAAGGAGCTGATGCGCCGCACCCGCGCCGAGGTGGGGGAGGGCGTGACCTGCCTTCTCCTGTCCGCGCCCAAGGCGGTCACCTTCTACGAGGCGGCGGGGATGCAGCGGCACGCCCAGGCGTTCCTGTTCACCGAGAAGCCGTAAGGAGGCTCTGTTGCGCCTTCCCATCTATCAGGTCGATGCTTTCGCGGACGCGGTGTTCGCGGGCAATCCCGCGGCGGTCGTGCCGTTGGAGGATTGGCTTCCCGATGCGGTGCTCCTGGCCATTGCGGCGGAGAACAACCTGTCGGAAACCGCGTTCATCGTCCGCCGCGGCGACGGCTACGAGCTGCGCTGGTTCACCCCGGTGGTGGAGGTGGATTTGTGCGGTCACGCCACGCTCGCCTCCGCCTTCGTCATCGCGACGATGCTGGAGTGGGGCTGCCCGCGCATCGACTTCACCACCCGAAAGGCCGGGACCCTCAGCGTCATCCGCAGCGGCGACCTCTACACGCTGGATTTCCCCAGCCGCCCGCCGGAACTGTTCGCCGAACCGCCCGCCGTCCTGCTGAACGCGCTGGGCGGGCCGCCGCCCGCGGCGGTGTTGAAGGCCCGCGACGTGATGGTCGTTTATGACGACGAGGCGACGGTGCGCGGCCTGAAGCCCGATATGAGCGCCCTGGCGCGGCTGGAGGATTGCTTCGCCGTCATCGTGACGGCGCCGGGCAGCGGAGGGGTGGATTTCGTCTCCCGCTTCTTCGCGCCGGCCAAGGGGATTCCGGAAGACCCGGTGACCGGTTCCGCCCATTGCACGCTGATCCCCTACTGGGCGCGGCGGCTGGGCAAGGAGCGGCTGAAAGCCCGTCAGGTGTCCGCCCGCGGCGGTTCCCTGTCCTGCGAACTGGCGGGCGACCGTGTGAAGATCACCGGCAAGGCGGTTCTCTATATGGACGGAGCCATCTACATTTAGCGCCGTCCACACGGTGAGCCAACGGAACGGAAGGAAGGCGGGCATGGCGGGGCGATACTTCGAGGATTTCAGCATCGGCGACGTGATCGAGACCGAAGGGGCGACGATCACCGACAGCCAGATCATGGATTACGCCCAGCGCTTCGACCCCCAGCCTTTCCACATCGACGCGGTGGCCGCGGCGGAGGGGCCGTTCGGCGGGCTGATCGCCAGCGGGTTCCACACCCTGTCCCTGACCTTCCGCCTGTTCCGCGACACCGGGGCCATCACCGGCACCAGTCTGGGCGGGTCGGGGGGCGACGAACTGCGCTGGCTGCGCCCGGTGCGGCCCGGCGACACGCTGCGCGTCCGGGTGGAGGTGGTGGAGACGATCCCGTCCCGGCGGGGCGACCGCGGCACCGTCCGTCTGGCCTACACCACGCTGAACCAGCATGGCGAGGCGGTGATGACCATTACCCTGAACCACATCGTGGCGACCCGCAGCCTTCCCGCCGAATAAGCCGCCGGGACGGGAGGACAAGCACGGGATGTCCCCTCGCGCATATTGATCCGCAGGGCCGGCCCCTGTATAGCCTCGCCCCTTCCATCATGGCGGGGGTTTCCTATGACGGCTTGCGGCCTCGATTTCGGCACGTCCAACACGACTCTCGGCGTGCGGATGGCGGCAGCGGGCGGCTATGGCCTGCTTCCCCTGGACGGCGCGCGGACGACCCTGCCCAGCGCCGTCTTCTTCGATTTCGAGGCGGACGCCGTGACCGTCGGGCAGGCGGCCATCGACTCCTATGCGTCGGGCGTCGAGGGGCGTCTGATGCGCTCCATCAAGTCGATGCTGGGCACCGACCTGATCGACGCCGACACCGCGCTTCGCAAGGGCCGCATCACCTTCCGCGCCGTCATCGCCACCTTCCTCGCCGCGGTGAAGGAGCGTGCGGAATCGGCTCTCGGCGGCGAACTGACCGACGTGGTGCTGGGGCGTCCGGTGCATTTCGTGGACGGCGACCCGGCGGGCGACGCCGCCGCGGAGGAGACGCTTGGGGAAATCGCGCGCTCCGTCGGCTTTCGCGGCATCTCCTTCCAGTATGAGCCCATCGCCGCCGCGCTCGACTACGAGCAGCAGGTGGAGCGCGAGGAACTGGCTCTGATCGCCGACATCGGCGGCGGCACCTCCGACTTCTCCATCGTCCGCATCGGGCCGGAGCGGCGCGGGCGCGCGGACCGCAGCGCGGACATTCTGGCCAACGACGGCATCCGCGTCGGCGGCACCGACTTCGACCGTGACCTGTCTCTGGCGACGGCGATGCCGCTGCTGGGTCACGGAAGCGCGATGAAGCGCCCCGGTCTGCTGGCGCCGAAGCACCTGTTCCTCGATCTGGCGACCTGGTCGAAGATCAACTTCCTCTACACCGCCAAGGCGATGGCCGACCTGGAACGCCTTCGACGCGATTCCGCGACGCCGGACCGGATCGAACGGTTGATCGGCGTGGTGGAGCATCGGCTCGGCCATGCGCTGGCCATGGCTGTGGAGCGCACCAAGATCGCCCTGTCCGACGGGCCGGAGGCCTGGCTGATTCTGGATTGGGGCGACGGCGGCATGACGCGCCCGGTGTCGGTGGACGAGTTGAACCAGGCCACGGCGATCCTGGCCGGCCGCATCGGCGGGCGGGTGCGCGCCTGTCTGGCCGAGGCCGGCACGTTGCCGGCGGAGATCGACGCGGTGTTCCTGACCGGCGGTTCGACGCTGCTGCCGCAGGTGCGGGCGGCCATCCTGGCGGAACTGCCCGGCGCCCGCGTGGTGGAGGGGAACATCTTCGGCTCGGTCGGCACCGGCCTGACCATCGAGGCCGGGCGGCGCTACGGTGGAGCCGCCTGACACCGCTGTTCAAAAGCACGGGATAAGAAAAGGCCCACCGACGCAGACGCCGGTGGGCCTTTTTCCATTCTGCTCCGCGGCTCGTTCCACCGGCGGTGCCCGCCGCGCCACGAGGGCAGGGCGGACACCGTGATCCGGAGGACCGAAGTCCGATGGATCAGACCGAGTAGTACATCTTGTACTCCTCTTCGACCTTTAACGCATTGAATTCACTTGGTTTTGGAGCGGAAAAAGTCTAACGCGTTAGACTTTCTTGTTCCGGCGACGTTCCGCCTTCTCCCACTTTTTGATGGCCGCCCGAGCCATCGCGCCCGTGCGTGGCAGGTACGTCTCGAGGATTTGCCGCGTCGTCTGGATGTTGTGTCCGGATACGGCGCTGATCTGTGTCTCGGTTGCTCCAGCCTCGGCCATGCGCACGCAGGCCGTACGCCGCAGGTCGCGCGCCTGCAGCCCGGAGTCGGCGAGGCCGGCCTTGGCCAGGATCTCCCGGAAGGCAGCGTTGAACGCCGGGTAGCTCACCGACTTGCCGTTGTACGCGACGATGGTGGTGGCCGTTGGCCGGAGGTTCTCCAGGTGCGCGGCCAGCGCCGAGTGACACGGCACTTCGACCAGCTTGTTGGTTTTTTGCTGGCGGACGAGGGCGGCGCCCGACCGCAGATGCGACCAACCCATCTTGAGCATGTCGATTGGGCGCTGGGCGACGTAGTGCAGCAGATGGAACGCGGTGATCATGGCCTCGCCGCGCGGGTGCGACGCCGCGGCCTTGAGCCAGGCGGCGATCTCCTCTTCGGACCAGATGCGCTCGCGGGCCGCCGGCGCCGAGAGATCGAGTTTGGAAGCGTGGTTGTCCGGGACGATCCGCCAGTACTGCGCCGTTTTGAACAGGTTGCGGAGCACGGCGGCGACCTTCCGGTCATCGCCGATTCCCTCATAGGTTTCGATGAAGTCGAGGACCATGCGGCGGTCGAACACCTCGAACGGCAGGCCGGGACCGAGTTCGCATATGTCGTCCAGGAAGCGATTGTAGTACTTCAGCGTGCCCGCCGACAGCTTGCCGTAGGATTTGCTCTCCTTGTACTTGCCGATGACCCATGCGATGCTACCCTCCGCCACCACCTGCACGCCAGCGGCAGCGCGGTCAGCTTGTGCGTTGAGCTGCTCGGCCCGTGCGAACCGCTTCACCGGGTCGTCCGGCAATCGGCACAGCGGATGGCCATCGCGATCCCAATACCACCTTGACGTGCCGTTGGCGTTACGCCGCTCGGTTACGTAGCGCAGCCTTACGCGCATTGATGGACTCCGTGAGCTTCGTCTTGGCGTGCGATGCGGTCCCGGCGGAATCTTTGCTCAGTCCGCTGAGTCCGTCGAGGGCGTGATCGAGCGCTCGAAGGTCCCAGACGTTCCGCGCGATTCCGGCTCGGTTGAGTGGGAGCGGAGGCGGGTAGAGCCCGGCCTGGATCGCTCTCTCAAAGGAGGGTGCGGACAGACCGACGTACTCGGCGGCCTCATCGATCGTGAGGCATCGTTTCGAGATGTTGGCCGGCAGCACCTTTCGCATCGCATCACCTTGGATGTGACGGCACCATCGCCGCCGAAGCGTATTTCGGTCCGGCAACTTTGGGCGTCCCCAGACCGAAGAAAAAAGTGCGGGAAGCTTGCAGAAAGCTGGTGATGAGCCTTCTACGGTCCGGTGGGTTCCCGCTCCGGTCCCATCCGGGGCTCGGAGGTGGCGCGGTGTCCGACCGGGGCGGTGCCGTTGAATGTCCGGTCCACGAGGTCGACCCCCGCCGCGCTCGGTGGGTACATCCGGTCGAGCCAACGCTCATGCGCGTCGCGCGCGACCTGATGGTTGCGCGAGATCTCGCGGGTCAGGAGCGTCTGGACCTGTTCCGCGCCCTCGCCGATGCCTTTTCCGGACAGCCACGCCCGGGCGGCGGCGAGAAGAGCCCGCCACGCCTCGTCCAGACGGCGACGAGGAGGAGCGTCGGCGGCGTCTCCGCCATGCCGCTGCCGGGCCGCCCACCAGTCCATGAGGGCGCCGACGTAGGACGCCAGGAGCCTCATGATCGGGTCATCGGAGGGAAGAGGCGGCATCCCTGCCGGGGCCTGCACCGGCGTCGGGGCCGCCCGGCGGGGCGCCGTCGCCGCCAGATCCCTGATCCGACGGGTGGCCAGCTTGAGACTGTGGGCGTCACGTCGGCGCGTTTCCTCCGACGACAGCGGGTTGGAGTTCGGCTCCTGGAAACGACGACCACGATCATCGGCACGCACCGATCCGCGAAGCGCGGGCTCGAGAGGTGGGATGGGGTCGTGCTGCCGCTTGTCCAAGGGGTGCGGGGCGTTCATATGGCGGTCGGAGCCCAGCGTGCTAGACGGCGTCACCGGCCCGATCCCGTCGTGCGGGTGGGCCCAGGTGGCCGATCCGGGATCGCTCCGCCCAGAAGTCGTGACGCTCCTCTTAACCTCAACCTTGGATTGCTGCTGAGTTGGATGCGGAGGTGATACGCCCGTCCAGGCGCCTTCCCCTGCCTCCGTCTTCGACGTCGCTCGCCGAGAGGCCATAGCGCCTGACCGGAGTTCTCCGGTGTCCGCCGTTTGCCTTGTCCGCCGTGGGGCCGGCGTCACGACGCGAACGGATGTCGGCGGCGGACTCGCGCTCGGCTCGGGCACGCGCCGGTCGTCCGACGGTGGCTTCATGGGGACCGTAGCGGTGGTCGGCGACGAAGGAGCGGTGGACCAGGGTGGCGCGGGCGGCGATGCGTGCCCTTCCATGTCCCTCATCTCCGGAGCGGCGACGTCATCTGCTGCGTCCGGCGCCATGATGGTCGCGCCGGCACCGAGCCGGCAGACGATCGGCGCCGGGGACGGCCGCGTCGGGGCCACGTCGTCGGGCTCGGTCGGCCAGTAGGAGTCCGCATCGTCGACTGGCGCCGGCGCGACGGGTTCCTTCCGCTCCGCCGGCGAGGTGACAAGGTGAGCGGCGGGGCCGCTTGTCTCCTCGGAGGGCGACCGCGCTTTCTCCGCGCCCACGCCCTCGCGCAAGCGGCCGCGAAGCTCCTCGACGGTCGGCAAGGCGTCAACGACGCCCTCGAGATCCTTGCGCACCCGCGCCGCCGTCCAGGCGCCGCGTTCGCCGGCCGCCAGCAGGCGATGGAGCGCCCAGGCCTCGCCGGTGGCGTCGACCGCGAGCACCGCGTTGCGCCGATCCCCCCGGGCGAGGATGAAGCCGGCCTCGGCCAGGGCGGCGCGGCGCGCGAGCGGGCTGTCGGCGAGCCGCCACGCGGCGGCGGCGCACTCGGCGGCGGTCGCCTTGCGGGAGCCCGAGCGGCTCTCCTGCTGCGCCTCGGCTTCCGAGCGGCCGGCACGCGGACGCCGCCGTTCGGTCAGGCCGCGGAGTTGTCCGGCTTCGTCGCTGTAGCCGTGCTGCTCGAGGTGGGCCACGACGGCCCGGTTGTGGGCGCCCTTCGTCAGGGGGTGTCCGAAGCGCAGTTCGCAGAGCCGCGCGACGACCTCGTTCGCCTGGAAGGAATGTCCAAGATGGACGGCTCTGCCGTCGGGGCGGATGCGCAGGTAGGCGCGGTGCCGGTGACTGGGTCGGCCGGAGTCCCCCGGCTTGGCGTGCTCGACCTCGATGTAGGGCTGCCCGAAGAGGCCATGCTGCTCCTCGTAGAGCCCCCAGGCATCGGTCCACTGATCGTTCGACAGGGGCTGGGCGGGCGAGATGGAAGCGTGGACGAGGAAGTCGCGCGCCCGTGAGTTGGCGATCCGCCACTGCGCCTCGAACTGGCGCAGGGCGACATGGACGTCCAGCGCGACCACGCCGCGCCCGTCGATGATCGTCACGGCCTCGTTGGCGTCGGTCCGGGTGAGGTGGGCGGAGAGCCAAGCCGCCTCGCCGCGCTGGGTTGTCTTGATGATCATGAGGGCCGCTTCCCCGACACCGCCGCGATGATCCGTTCGGCCAGCTCCAGAACGGCCTTCTCGGCCTTCGCGTAGCCGTCCATGGCCGGCCTGACGGCGCCGGCGTTGCCCCGCGCCGCCAGCTGGTTGAGAAGCGTACGGACATGCCGAAGGTCGCTCTGAAGAGCGCTGAGGAGGGGGAGCGCCGCTTGAAGTTCCGGTGGTGCGGCGATCGCTCTGGGGCGGCGGACCTTCGGGATGGCCTGTCCTTGGGAGGACAGGGCAACGGCGCGCGCGAACTGGGCCGCCGACAGGTCTCGCTCCTCGCCGGCGCGCTGGAGCCGGTCGAACTCGTCCGCCGACACGCGGTAGCTGATCTGACAGGCTCTGGCGCGCCGCTCGCTTCCGCTCTCGGTGCGGGAGGGGCGTCGGGGTGTCTTCGGCATCGCGGCCTCCTCGCGGTGGGGTCCGGGGAGGCTGGCCTCTCCGGCGGGCGGGTCCATGGGAGGGTGTCCCTCCCTGGCGGGGTCCACGGGGCGGAGCCCCTGGCCGGCTTTGCGTGAGTTGAAGCCCTTGGGGCGAAAACCGCGCATGGCTGGCCGTCCGCCCCAAGGGGCGGGACGAGGGGGAGATGGCGGCCGACGATGAAGGCGCAACGGGGAGAAGGATGATCGGGACTGCAGGGAGGACGGCGCCGGCGGTCGACGCGTTGACGCCGTCCTTCGGGTCAGGCGGCCGCGAGCGGCGGCGGCGCGTCGGACGATCCGCCGTCGGCCGGGGACGGTGCGGTCAGCACCAGGTTGGCCAGGGGCTGGTCGGCCGAGGTCGTCTCCGGCTCCGGCGGGGCAGCGGCGCCGTTCTTCTCTGCGCGCGCCGCTGGGGCGGCGGCGGCGCGCTTCGCCGGGCGGGAACGGGGCTGAGCCGAGGGCGCCGCCGGCGACGCGGCGGCGGCGGCCATCGCGTTGGTCAGCTGGACAATCGTCCCCTCCAGCGCCTCGACCTTCCCGGCGGTCTTGGCGCTGGCGAAGAGCTGGGCCGACAGCCCGGCGATGCGGACCTCGGCAGCCTGCACGGCGGCTTCCAGCGTCGGGACGCGCGAGGCGGTCCCGAGCAGTTCCTGGTGCCGACGCTCGGCCCGGTTGGCGGCGTCCTGCAGGTCCGCGATGCGGGCCTCGGCCGTCCGAACCTCGGAGATGCGCTGCTCGAGCTCAGCTTCCAGAGCCGGGATACGCGCCGCCGTCCCGGTCAGTTCACGGATTCTGTTCACTGCGTGGACGGCGGCCTCCCGCAGGTCGCCCAGATCATCCGAGGCGTCCAGGCCAACGGCTTCCAGAAGGATGGCGACGACTTCCAGCAGTGCCGTCACTTCGCCGGCGGCGGTTTCGAAGTCCGCTTCAGCATGTCCGAAGGCACGTCGCAGCTCTTCGGTCTCCGCTCGCGCGGACGCGAGGGCGGAAGACCGAGCCGCAACCTCCGCGTCGAGAAGCTGGGCAGTACGCTTCCTCTCGTCGGCGATCGTCCGCGTCAGGATGCTGGCCACGGTCCGCGACGACAGGTCGGCGAGCTCGAGCCATTCGAGCGGCAGTTCCGCCGGCCCGTCCATCGAGGGAGAGGTGGACGGGGAGGGAGGAGCCGTTGTCGACGGGATCGGCGTGGCCCGGATCGCGCGGAGATGCCCGCAGACCGTCGACTTCGACCCACCTGTCTGCTGAATGATGTCGCCGACGGTCGGGACGATCCCTCTGGCGAGATACCCGTCATAGGCGGCCTGCACCGCCTCGCGCGTTGCTTTCGTAATGGACATGGAACTACCTCCTATCATTGTGCCCGACATAGGGGCGGCAGGAAGGCGATCCACCCGAAGATGCAACCAGTACGGTATCATCGGCATGGTACGGTACACTTGATACGGTATGGTGCCTTCCCTTGAGCCATGTCGGATCGTCCGCGCGCAGCGTCCTCTCGCAGGCAGAGGACGGTTCGCAGGGGGGCTCACGGGCCGAGGAGGTGCTCGACGCCGGCGAACGGCAGGATTCGGCCGATGCCGAGCAGTCCGCGCAACGTCGGACGCTCGAACTCGAGGTGTAGACGGGCGACCTGCCCATCGGGCACCGCAACGAAGAGCCCCCCCGGGGGCTGACCGATGGTGGCGAGGACGTCGTTCAGACGAACCAGAGCCTTGGTCGCCTTGCCGGCCCGGGTCTCGATCTCGTAGAGGCGGAAGGGCTGGCCGGCGCGCAGCACGACGACGTCGACCTGGGCGAGGCTCCGGTCGGCCGCCGTGTCGCCGAGGCCGGGGAGAGTCCTGGTCAGGCGATCATGCAGGCCTGGATGCCTCCCACGATCGCCTGCCGGGAGGTAGACTGCGTCGCCCAGCATGAGATGGAAGCCGGCCAGCAGTCCCTGAAGGCGCTCGTGCCGTGACAGCGGCCGGAGCGCGCCAGGGGCGGCCGTTGGGGCACCGGTGCCCGCCAACGCGATCGCGCGGATGAAGGAGCCCGGCTTCACCTCGATGTCCGCGTAGCGGCCGTTCCGGGCGGGCGGAAGCAGCTTGGCGCGCAGTTCGTTTGCCATCTGCCCGGTCGCCTTGCCGGCACGATGCGGAGCGTGGACGGCGGCCAGCAACTCGGCGAGGCGGCTGGCGTGGAGCCAGCTCCCCAGGATGGCTGGATGGCGCAGCAGGCTGAGAGCATCGCCGACAAGAGAGCCCGGCCGATGGCGGGCGGAGGCGTGCGTAAAAGAGGCGATGGGAATGTGCATGGCGGTCTCCGTGCCCGTGGTCGCCCGGCGGGATGCCGGCGACGGGGCAAGGAGGGCGGTGGACCGCCGATGCAGGTGTTCTGCCGGATCGCCCCGCGGATCGCCAACCCGCCATGCGGCGGCCGCGCGTTCCAGAGCCATCGGGTTGAGCCATGAAGCGACTCTGCATTTTCCGGGAAACGCCTCGTGAACGCGATCCCATATGTCCATCAGCCCCTGCGCTTGACCGCGCCGATCCACGGATCGGCTGCCGTCATCACGACAGGAGCCCTCCCATGCGGTTCGTCTACGTTCACTCCGCGGCCGCGCCCGCCGGCCAGTTCGTTCAACACATCGCCGCAGTGGCCGACGCCCACATCGTGCACGACTCCAGCGTCGACCGGGCCAGGTACGACGCTCTGCTGGCCCTGCTCGATGACGGCGAAGAACTCCTCACCCCCGGTCTCGAGCATCTCGGCGACACCACCCGTGCAGCACTGGCGTCGTTGCGCCGTGCGATGGACGCTGGCATCCGCGTCACCCTGCTGCGGGAGGGTCTGGATGGGGCCGTCATCCTCCAGATCGCAGCGCTTCTCGGGGCTCTCCCCGGCACCGAAGACGCGCCGCGGCCCCTTCAGGGCTGCCGTGCCTACGGCCGTGCGACGCTGGAGCGTGTCGCCAGAATCCTCGCCCTGTCCGCGGACGGCGCTCCGATCCGGACGATCGCGGCGACCGTCGGGTTGTCCATCGCCACCGTCGTGCGTGTTCGGCATGCCCATCGGTCTGCCCTGAGCGCGCTCCGGAGCGCCGACCGCCTCGCCGAGTGCCTGGGCAGCGCCCACTGATCCCGCCGCCATGGAGCTGACGTCATGAAGCCGAACCGCTGCATCGTGATCCATCTCGACGGTCCCCGTTCGCTGAAGACGGTCGCCGTATCGCTCGAGCGCTGCGTCGTCATGAGCAACCGCTACACGCCCGACGGGCTCTATGACTCCAGCGAGCTTCTCGACCGGCCGCCGACGCCGGGTGAGGCGCATCAGGCCCTGTGCGCGGCGCCTCAGAGCCAGAGCTTCGCCGCACTGTCGCCGATGGACCGTGCGGGCGTTCTCGGGCGGCTGGCCCACATCGCGGCCGGGCTTCCCCCGCCGGACGCGCCCCGCGCCCGCCGGCGGTGTGGTGGCGGGGGTGCTGGTTCGTGACGTCGGCAGCTCCGGCAGGGCGATTGCCGCGGCCGGGCGCGGCCTCTTCGACAGCAACGGTCAACTCCAAGCCCGCCACGTGAGGAGGAGAGCGAGACACCGGTCGTCCGACACCCCGTCGTGGGAGGGGGCGCCGGCCGCTCCGACCCATGCGGGACCTCCGCCGGCGTCGAAGCGGGACGTCTTCGTCTCGCCGCCACCCTCCTCGCAGCCCGCTGCTGGCCGGCGGCGGAGTGTGCGGGGGGCGCGCGCGTGTGCCTGCGGGGTTGGCGAGGGGAGGGTTCCTGGCTCCCCCTGATCGATTCCTCTGCCCTGGGGGGCTTATCCGTGTCGTTATGCGTAGATGTAGGGAGGACCTGTCTCACCTTGCCTTGGCTGTGGTCTCCTGCTTCTGCTTCCGTCGGTACCAGGTCGCCCGTGACACGCCTTCGGCCTCCCAGGGCTTGTCGTTGCTGATGCCGTTGGCCGCCAAGTAGGCAGCGCGGTCTTGGCCGGTGTGGTCAGCGCGCCACTTTTCGCGGTCGCGGCGGCGCTTCTCGTCGTCATCGATCAGGCGCGTCATGTGCCTCATCTCCTCGGAGTTGATCTCGAGGAGCTCGATGAGACGCGCCTTCTTGTACGTCCAGATCGGGCTGACGGTCTTGCCACCGTGCTGGACCCGTTCGCCTGCGGCGGCCCGGTGAGCGAGCTCGAGCAGCGTCGAGCAGTGCCGGCCGAAGTCGCCGTCGACGTACCAGTCGGGCAGGATGAGGCGCGCCCACGCTTCGATCTCCGCCGCGAGCTGGTGGGCGGGAATGACCCTGGCGAGCTGGCAGGCGCCGAGGTGGCCGAAGAGGTCCAGGCCGGCTAGCCGCCCATCGCCGGCGACCTGGACGACGCCGGACTCGTGCCGAAGTTTCGCGAGACAGCGCAGATCTTCGAGGACGCCCCAATGCCAGTGCTCGCGGTTGAAGAGCTTGTGGCCGAGCCGCTGGTGCTCCTCGACGGCTTCGCGGGACGCGACCGTCCGTTCGCCCCGGGCGCGCCGCAACGGCACGATCTCCGCCGAGCGAGGAGCCGGCCCATCCCCGCTGGAGGGAAGAACGGCGTCCGCGAAATCCCCAAAGTTGTAGCGCACAACGTCGCCGTCCACGTCGTTGCTCCAGACGACCTCCACCGTCTTGCCGGACCGGCTGTTGACGGAGCCGACCACCCGCAGGATGCGGCTCAGGTCGACCGCGGCGGGGTCGGCGCCGAAGTCCCGGAAGGACCGGACCAGCGCCCGGTTGATGGCAATCGCCCGGCCGGCCTCGGCGCGGGGAACCGGCTGCCGCCAGAACCACTTCAGGTACAGCCCCCGCCCGGAATGGACGATGCAGGACGGGCGGGGGATGTCCCACTCATCGCATTCCAACAACACCAGTCGGACGACCACGTCGATGCCCTTCCCGTCGGACATCACCGGCGACTTATAGGCGTCGAGATCGACGTAGGCGTGGGTGATGTGGGACAGATGGACCGCGCGCCGCGACGGCCGCTCGAAGACGCCCTGGGACATGTAGACGTCGGTTCCGCGTCCCCTGGCGCTGAGGATGGCGGCGAGTTGGTCGAGTTGATGGTGATCCTGGGTCATGCGGCCTCCGCTCCGCAGACAGTTCAGCGTCCACCAGCCGGAAGGGGGTAGCACCCGGCCCTCGAGGCGGTCTTCGGGAACGATCGGTAGGGCCGGCAGGATGTGCGCGGCGGTGGTCGGCAAGGCGGTCACGACAAGGTCTCCTGGAAGCCGGAGACCGCTGGACGGCGGGTGGGGATGACCCCATCTGCGGGAAGCTGTCGCATGTGCGGTCTCACGTGCGCGGCCGGCGCGGGGGCCGCCACAGCCCTCACGCCATCCTGGTTCAAGGGCCCGAGCCGGCAAGCTCGGGCCCTCCTCGTTGCTGGGCAGTTGGGGGAATCGGGGGTGGGCGCAAGCAGGGGTGCCGTGGACGGCGGGGCGCGATGGCTCAGGTCGACTGATGGCGCTTGCGGATGCTGTCGATGGTTGCCCAGGCGACACCGACATCCTTGGCGATGGCATTGACCGTTTCGCCGCTCCCCAGGCGGCGCATCACCTCCTCGTCGGAGATCGGCCGCACCCGCTTCCGTCCGCCACCGTTGCGGGGCGACATCGGGCTCGCCGCCGCTTCCGGACCGTGGCCGATCCCGCCAACTCCGTCAGGCTGCAGCCCCGTCGAGGAGAGGCTGCGCAGCAACCCGAGAGCCTGGACAACGGTTCGGGTCGTGTGGTTCTCCGCGAGGATCACCAGTTCGGCCTTCGCCTTGAGGACGTCCTGAGCCAGTCCATCCAGTTCGTGAATGGAGTCCGCGGCTTGGCGGACCGATCGGATGATCAGCGTGTCCTCGGCCCGCATGAGCTGGCGGATGCTCAGCAGCGCCTTGCGGCCTTGTCCCAAGTTGTCATGCAGGACGCAGTCGCAGCCGACCTCGGTGAGAGCCGCCCGATTTTCGCTGAGGGCGTCGTTGGAGCAGTAGGCATATCCGATTTTCATGATGGTGCTCGTTGGGGCGGTTTTCGACGCTGCCCAGATGGGAGCCCTGGAGATGGCGCATCCTCCGATGTCGGAAAATTTTCGGGCCGTTCGACGGGAACCGGCTCCGGGAGGCGAGCACAAATCTGCTTGAATGTGGGCTTCTGGCGGTGCCGTTGCCGGGCAGGCCACCGTTCGTGCGATGGGCTTGCGTCAACTTCGCCAGGAACCAAGTCCGATACCTCTACCAGTAGAGGACACGACCTTGCCCCGAGCAGACTGGCAACGGAAATGGCGGGAGAGGGCTCGCGCCAAGGGCTTCCGTCAGATGACGGTCCACCTCGATGAACGCGAGGTGGCGCTGCTCGACGCCGTGGCCTTTGCCGTCACGGTGGCGCATCCGGACCTGGGCAGCGGTGACGTGCCCCGCAGCCGCGTGCCCAGCCGGACGGCTGCGTTGCGGATCGTCCTCAAGGCGGCTCTCGGCGGAATCTCGGCCCTGTCGCACGATGAGGCGGCCTTGGCGATGCACTGGGTTCGGCTGGCGAGTTGGGCGACGTGGCGTCGCGACCGTGGCGACGCCCCGCCGGAACTGGTCGAATCCTCGGAAACTGCGCATCAGGCTGCGGCGGCCGCACGAGTACGGGCGCATCTGCTGTCCGTTGCCGACCAAGTGCTCCAGCGTATCGGCGTTGAGAACCTCACGGACGGTGCCGAGCCGGAGACGTCCTGATAAGCCGACAGGAAGGGGAGGACAGCGGGCTGGTGCGAGGGATGCGTGCAACCTCGAGCCGGTCCGGCCCTGACGAGGCGGCGGGACCGCCGGCACCGACGCGCTCCGATACCTGCCGAGTCTTTCGCAATGGCTCCATGGGCTCTTCGGGAGAATCTGGTTCCCACGCTGGAGGAACGGCTGAACCGAGATTTCATCGATTCTCCGAGATTCCGTAATCGGATAAAAAGATCGAAGAAATAGCGGGGATTACCTCATGAACACGATCGCGAAGCCGTACTTCGGTCAGTACTCATGGTCCAAGCGCCTGCCGCACTACTATTGCTCCGCGCGTCGTAGCGTCGAGCGGTGGATTGATCTTCATAGTCGCGGCGTGCCTTCCGGGATTTCCATCCATCGAGGAGATGGCGACTACCAGCTCACCGCCCCGGACCCCTTCTTCGGCTCCCTGACGGTTCGGGAGGACGCCCTGTGCAGAACCGAAGTCTTCCGATACAACGCCCTGCACGACTGGGATGTCGTACAGCGGGCCATTCACCTCGTTCGTCGGGAAATCAAGCGTCCCGAGCGGGTTCTGGCGGCCTTGGTGCTGTTGCGATCCGAGGTCGAGGTTGCCCGCGACTACGTCCGCCGCAAACGGCTTCCCAGCCGGACGCAGGAGGCCGTCCTTGACTTCGCCCAGCGAAACGAGCTGACAGTCACGATGCACCACAGGGCGGCGCTTGCGCGGGTGTTCACTCGGTCCGGGCAAACGCCGTAGTAGCTCGCATATGGGATGTGACCCACCCAGCCCTCCTGCCGACGGCGGCTATTCACATTCCCCGGACGAGGCCATGGTCCAGGCGCGGCGGAGGCGATCACGGCTGGCCGCGCGCAGCTTCTGTAGGCCGGCGTCGCGGGCCATGGCGGTGATGGCGTCCTCGCCCGTGATGCCCTCGTCCTTCACGGCCCTCGCCAGGGCAACCAGCTCCGGCAAGGCAATCTCATCGACAGGCCGGGGCTCGTCCCCGGCCGGGCGTCGGAAGGACGGCCACCGGGTCTGGTCCGCGCCGGCGGGCCAGAAGAAGGCGCCGACCTCCTCCTGCACCATCGGGAAGCGAGCGCGGGCCAGAGTGACGACGCGGTCGCGGATCTTGGAACCGGTGCGAAGCCAGCCGTGCGTGCGCGCGATCCGGCGGGCGAGAACGTCGTCGCGGACCGGCCCCTCCACAGTGATGACGTGGTCGATCATCGCCTGGAGCGGGGCGGTGTACTCCCGGTCGAAGAAGGCGTCCGGGTTGACGGCGCACACCGCCGACAGCGGATCGGCCTCGCGGAAGCGGTTGTCCGTGTCGGGTGGCGGTGCGGCGCTGGCGTTGCGGGCATAGGCCATGGAAGGCTGCATCAGGTCGGACCCCTGGAACAGGTCGTCGGCCGGACGATGCCCCGTTCCATCGGGGGCTTCGTCGTGTTGCCTGACATCATCCAAGGGCGGCGCAACATCCTCCGCGTCCTCCGCGGTGTCGACGGTCATCGTGTCGTCCGGCGCAGCCGCCGCGGCCAGAGCGGCCTCCTCAAGCCGCCGGACCTCTCCCGCGCGCCGTGCTCGGCTCGCTTCCAGCAGGGCCGACAGGCGTGCATCGACCTTGTCGAGGGCGCCGTCGTGATCGTGCCACCAGTCGGTTGACCAGATGCGAACGATCTCCCACCCCAGGCCGCGCAGGACCAGTTCCCGCAGCTTGTCGCGGTCGCGGGCAGTGGCGGACCGGTGGTAGGTCGCGCCGTCGCATTCGATCCCCGCGAGGAAGCGTCCAGGGGCGTCCGGGTCGACCACGCCCAGATCGATCCGGAAGGACGAGACGCCGATCTGAGGCTGAACCTGCCACCCGCGCGCGGCGAGCGCACGGGCCACGGCGTGCTCGAAGGGGCTCTCGTGTTCCCCCACGCTGCCGCGGACGGCCTCCGCCAACGCCCGCGGGCCGCGCTCGGCGAATTCGAGGAAGTGCTTGAGATCCCTGACGCCGAGCGCCGCTGTACGCGACAGGTCGAACTGCTCCGGCCGCAGGCTGGAGAAGACGCGCAGTTCATGCCGGGCGCGGGTGACGGCGACGTTCAGACGGCGCTCGCCGCCGTCCCTGTTCATGGGGCCAAAGTTCATCGACACCGCACCGGTCAGGTCGGGGCCGTAGGTGATGGAGAAGTACATGACATCGCGTTCGTCCCCTTGAACACTCTCCAGGTTCTTCACGAACACCGGTTCGATCGCGTCCTCGGCGAAGTGCGGTTCGATCTCCGGCGCCTTCCGCCGCTCCTCGTCCAGCAGGTCTTCGATCAGTCGCTGCTGTTCGCTGTTGAAGGTCACCACGCCGACGGTCAAGCCGGCGGCGCGGAAGGCGGGGTCCTTCAGGCGTGCGACCAGATGAGCGACAAGAGCCCGCGCTTCCGGCTTGTTGATGCGGGCGCCGCCCTTCTCGTAGGTGCCGTCGGCGACGAGATGCAGGCTGACGGCTCGATCGTCGGTGACCGGCGACGGGAAGGTGACCAGCCCGCCCTCGTAGTAGCGGTGGTTGGAGAAGGCGATCAGGCTTTCGTGGCGGCTGCGGTAGTGCCAGTTCAGGCTGCGGGCCGGAAGGTTGGCGCCCAGGCACTCGTCGAGGATGCTTTCCAGGTCGCCATCCACATCGCCGTCGTCATCCTCATCAGCCTCCGCGCGGTCGAAGAAGGCGGTCGGCGGGAGCTGCTTCGGATCCCCGACCATGACGACCTGCCGGCCCCGCGCGATGGCGCCGATCGCGTCCCACACCGGGATCTGCGAGGCTTCGTCGAACACCACGACGTCGAACGGCGCGGTCTCGGCGGACAGGAACTGGGCGATCGACAGCGGGCTCATCAGCAGGCAGGGCGCCAGCTTCGTCACCGCCGTCGGCAGCCGGCCGATCAGTTCGCGCAAGGGCATATGGGCACGCTTCTTCTGCATCTCGCGCCGCAGGATGCCCCATTCCGAGCTCTTACCGACCGAGTCCTGGTCCGGCAGGCCTGCGCAGAGACCGGCGCGGATGTGGGCGCGGGTCAGGTCGGTGAAGCGCTCGTCGAGGGCGCGGAAGTCGGCGATGCGCTTCTCATGCTCGGCGGAGACGAAGGACCGCAGCACCTCGTCGTCGTCGACCACCCCGTCGAGCCACCAGCGGCAGTAGTCCGACTCGAATGCGTCGCGCAGATCCTCGACGGCGACGCGCCCCTGTTCCATCGCGGCGACCAGCGGAGCCAAGCCCCGGACCATCGCGTCGTCCCGCGTCCGTCGCCACGCGCACCAGCTGTGGAGCTTCGGTTCTAGCGGCGGAATGCCTCGAGACGCCGCGGCGACGCGACTTGGCGTCTCTCCGACGGCCGCGTCGATCTGCGCTTCGCTGGAACCGGACAGCTCCGCCAAGGTCCGGAGAGCGGCGTCGTACCGATCCAGCGCGTCGAGGAATGCTTGTCCGGCGGTCTCGACGGGGCCGCCCGCGGCCAGCAAGGCGTTGCCGTCGCCGATCAGGCGGTCCAGCGGCCCCTTCACCGAGGCAAGCTCATCCGGCGTCGCGGCAAGCCGCGCGATGGCCGCGGAGAGCGCGGCCTGGAAGGTCAAGGCCGCTTCCACGTCCGGTGCGCGCGTCCGCAGGCCGTTCCAGAGACCGCCGGTGATCGTGCGGAGGTCGTCGAGATCCTCGACCTCCCGCTCCAGCGTACGAAGGTCGTGCAGGCGCTGGAGATCCCCGGCCGCCGCGCCGCCACAGCGTCCCTCGGCGATCGGGCCGAGGCCGCTCTCGCTCCACGGCGCCGCCGACAGTGCCGCCGGCAACACCGCCTGGAAGGCGAGCAGGGACTGCACCGCCTCCACGTCGGTGTCCAGGCCCGCCCAGACCGGGCCGGCATCGGCGACGGCGGGCGCCAGAGCCTCGATGTCGCACGTGACGGCCCGCAGCGCGGCGAGTCGCTCCAGGTCCGCGGCGACGTCGGGTTCGCAGCTGCCGTCCGACGCCGCCATCAGAGCCTTGACGACCGCCTTCGAGCGCATGCCGCGCAACGGCCAGATCGACTGCTGTGCCTTGGCCCACTCCGCCTTCAACCCGTCAACGTCGAGCGTCGCGACTCCGGCACCGTAGGCGACGGACAGTTGCCCGGCGAGCTCCCGGTGCTTCGCCAGCAGGTCGAGTCCCCGGCGCAGCCCCTGGGTGACGCTCTCGGCGAGCGCGGGCGACAGCGCGTCGAGGAGCGCCCGCCGAGCCTCGAGCCGGCGCATCCCCTCCCGCAGGCGGTCGGCGAGGCGCCCGGCGTCGGGCCGCAGGACGAAGCGCCAGTCGCGCCCGGCAGCCTGCGGCAGAACGCGGGCAAGCTCCCCGAGGACGGAGCGCGTCTTGCGGTCTAGGGGACGGCCGGGCAGCCCGGTGGCGCGGAGGAAGGCGTCCCCGCGATCCGTCAGCGCGTCGCCGGCCTCCGCCAGTTCCCGGGCGGCAGCGATCAGGCCGTGGCGCCAGTGCGACGAGAACTCCGCACGGGTCACGAGGCGCAACGGGCTGTCGCTGATCGAGCCGACCTCGCGCGCGTGGAGGCCCAGCCGGTCGGCGAGCTCCCGCAAGGCGTCGAGTGTCGCTTCGTCATGGGCGTCGGCGGACGGCCAGGACAGCCCGAGCGGCAGGCGGTGCCGCCCCGCGACGACGCGGCCGATGGCGGCGTGCACGGTCAGGCCGTTGCGGTGCCGGTGATGCAGCCGCGCGACGAAACCGTTGAGCTGATCGCGTAGCCCCTTCAGCCGCTGGGCCTCCTTGCGCCACGTGTCGGCGTCGGTGTCGCCCTTGGCGTCCCAGGCGCGACGAAGCTGGTCCAGAACGTCGAGCTTGCGCGATTTGCTGGAGTGCAGCTCAAGGCAGAATTCGCCGAGGCCGACCTCGCGCAGGCGTCTGTACACGACGTCGAGCGCCGCGATCTTCTCCGACACGAACAGGACCGACTTCCGCTCCGCCAGGAACTGGGCGATGAGGTTGGCGATGGTCTGGCTCTTGCCCGTGCCCGGCGGGCCGACCAGCACGAAGTTCTTGCCGCGCGCTGCCGCCATCACCGCCGACAGCTGCGAGGAGTCGGCGGGCAGGGGGCAGAAGGTGTGCTCCGGCCCGTGGGTCGCGTCCAGGTCGCGCGGGTTCGGGAAGGCCAGATCGCTGGGGAACGGGTCGCGGGGCGTCTCGATCAGGTGCCGCACGACCGGGCTCTGCTTCAGCTGCTCCGTCCGATCGACCAGATCCTTCCACATCAGGTACTTGGCGAAGGAGAAGGTGGCCAGCACCACGTCCTCCGTCACCTCCCATCCGGGGATGTCCTTCACCGCCTGGCGGACGGCCTTCCAGATGCCGGCGATGTCCAGCCCGCTATCGTCGCGCGGCAGGTCCCCTTCCGCGACCGGGATGGTCAGGCGGAAGTCCTGGCGCAGCATCTGGAGCAAGGTTGGATTGAAGCGCGGCTCGTCGTCGTGGAGGACAAGGTTGAAGCCCGACCGCACGCTCTTGCGCTGCAGGGTGACGGGGATGAGGATCAGCGGCGCCCGGTGGCGCTTCGCGTCCTTGGAGTCGCGCGTCCCATCGCGCATCCAGGACAGGAAGCCGAGCGCCAGGAACAGGGTGTTCGCCCCGCCTTCCTGCATCGCCGCGCGGGCGGTGCGGTACAGCTCCGTCAGGCGCGTGTCGAGGTCGTCCCCCTTCAGCCCGACCAGCACCTCGTTGCGGCCGAGCGCCTCCAGCGCGTGCTGGCGGTGCAGATCCTCCAGGGTCCGCCCTTCGTGGATCGCCTGGCTGCGCGGGTCGTTGCCGTCCATCAGCGCCGGCCGGGGGAGCAGGCGCAGCGACCGGCCTTCCGCGAGGAGGTCTTCCAGCAGGCCGGGGTCCGGAGCGTCACAGACGAGCGCGCGCTTCCCGGCGCGGAAGTTCAGCAAGGCGTTGCGCAGCGACAGGTCGAGCAGCTTGCGCTGCCAGCGTTCCAGCCGGTCCTTGGGCGAGGCCGGCCCCGCATCGTCTGCCGCATCGTCGAGGTCGTCGGGGAGGTCGGCCGGTGGCTCAGCGAACAGCGGTTCGGATGCCTCGGCGTCCGCGTCCGCGTAGTCCGCCGTCACCGTGGACTCGGCGTTGGCCAGCGGGCGGATGCGTTGCAGACGGGCACGGCGGACGTCCACGGCCAGTTCGAACGTGTCCTCGACGCTCTCCTCGATCTGGCGGAAGGCGTGGTCGGCGGCGACGGCGAAGGACGGGCAGGGACGATGGGTGGCCAGCGTCGTTTCGAACAGCGCCAGTTCCTTCAGCTTCGCCCGCTTGCGCAGCGCCGTCACGTCGTCGACCACCGGCGTGGTGAACTCCTCGCGCCGCAGCCAGACGCCGGCGAAGGCGTGGCCCCGCGTGAAGACGATCAGCGGGTTCAGGCCACAGTGCTCCAGCGCCGCCGCGAACAGAAGCGCCGAGTCCAGGCAGGTGGCGAGCCCGGAGTCGAGAACCTGCGACGGTCCGCGCACCTTCTGCCCGGCGTGCTCGAAGCTGGGCGGCGGCAGGGCGTAGTCGAGTCCCAGCGCACCGACCGCGCCCCAGATGGCCGTCGCCAGTTCCCAGGCCCGCTTCGGCCCGCCCTCGTAGCCGTTCAGTGCACCGCTCTTGCCGTTCTGCCGCAGGATGTTGGCGGCCTTCTTCAGCACGCGCTCGACGGCCGGGTCGTTCGGCTGGACGAAGGCGGCGATCATCTCGGGGATGTTGCCGACGCCGCCCCACTGGTTGCGCGCCAGCAGCTCGAGCGACCGCTCGGTCCGCGCCACCGGCTCCGGGCTTCCGGCCGCCGCGGCGGTGATGGTGACGGTCGCGCTCTCCGCCTCCGTCAGCCGCCCGAGCATGGCGCCGTCCAGCGTGACGTCGAGCTTCGGCACGTGGTAACGCTGGCCGGCGGGGACGGCGTCGATGCGCCAGGTCTTGGGCGCCACGAACGCGGGTTCCGACGTCAGGGTCAGCTCGACCGCCTCGAGCGGAGCGTCGCCGTCGTTGACCAGCACCAGCTCATGCAGGACCGGGACCGCGTTCTGATGGAAGGCGAGGTTCAGACGCGGCGTCAACGTCGCCTCGATGCGGACGGGCGGAGGCACCTCTGCCGGCGCCCGATCCATCACAACATCCAGCACTGCTTCGTTGTTGTCGCTCATGATAACCGCCGCCCCGGTATGAAAGATCGTGTTTGTCGCTTCTTTGGCGCGAAGCCAAAGCGTACCACACACGCTTTTTGGGATGCGACCGATCGTTGAGTCGGCGCCGTCCTACGCCGGCCAGTAGAGCCGCTTCAACGCCAGAAGCCGCTTCGCCTCGACGTCCAGCGTGTCGTAGTGCTCGAGCGCGAGTGCCACGAGGTCGTCGAGGTCGAGCAGGGACAGCGGGACGGCCGCGCGGTCGGCCTCGTACTTCGCATCGCGGGCGAAGCCGCCGGTCGAGACGTAGAGGCAGCGGTCGCCCGGCCGCCGGCCTCCGAGGAAGGACCGGACCGTCGGCGCGCCGATGGCGCCGCTGCGGTGCTTCACCTCCACGAAGATGCGGGGATCCTCGAACCCCAGTCCATCCGGCGAGGCGAAGATGTCGCGGCCGCGGTCGGGGCCGACCGGCGACACGCGCGTCTTGTAGCCCATGGCGCGCAGCAGCCCGGCGACGAACAGCTCCATGTCGCGGGCGCTCAGCTTCGCCAGCCGGTCCTTGATGAACTCCAGAGCCTTGGCCTCAAGGTCCTCGAACAGTTCCTGCTCGGCGCCGGCCCAACGGCGAGGTCCCCGCCCGCGTCGCCTCGTGCATGGACCGACGCGGCGAGGTCCACGGTCGCTCGGTCTTCTGGAGCGGCGAGCAGCGCGTCGAGTTCCGCCGCCGTGTCGGCCGGCGCCTGGAACACGGTGGTGACCGAGCCCAGCGAGTTCTTGGCCGCCACGCTCAGCGCATCGCGCGGCACCGTGCCGATCCAGGCCACCGGTCGGACGTTCGGGTAGTCGGGGTCGAAGGCCGGTTCGAAGGAGTAGCCGCCGCCGACCGAGCCGACATGGTAGACGCGGCCCTCCAGGTCGTAGGAGATGACCCGGTCGCCAGCCTGGAGCTCCGACCGAAAGCGATGAAGCTGGCCGGCGTTGTTCCCGACTTCGTAGGCATTCCAGTCCGGCCACTGCGCCAGCACCAGGGCGACCATCGCCGGCCGGTCCGCGACCGCGGCCAGCGAACCGAGTTCCGCCCAGCCGATCGCCACTCGGTCGGCGTTGCGGAAGCGGTCGATCAGCGCGCCGCGCTTGCCGGCGCGGACCATCCAGGTCTTGGGGGGCATTAACGGAACTCTTTTGCTGGTATCGCCGTCGGGGTCAGGGGATTCTGTAGCTGGGCGGAAGAGGGGGGTGGGGGTTTTCCGCGGAACGCCTCAATCTCCGTGACGTCGATGCGCTGGAACTGGATGATCCCCTCATAAGGTGAAGCCGGCCGGAATGGCTCGAGTGGGTGCATTTCCAGCCAGCAGCGCTTGGCGTCCGTCTCTTCGATTTTGAAAACGACCGCGCTGCCGGTTTGCAGAATCAGGCAACCCGAAAGCTTGCGTGCCTCAGCAATGCCTTTCCCCTCATCCAGACGCTTGACGGTTATTGTCACGGGCATCCCACCACCAAAGCCGAGCATCCGTAGGGCAGTCGCCGCCAGCATGCTTCCTCCCGGATAGACCATGATCAGGAATACCGCCACGCCAACTCCGGCAGCTGCAATCCGACGCAGCGACGGCTCGCCCCGGGTTAGCAGGAGATGGATGAAAAAAGTGAGCAGGAATGCACCTAGAAAGAGTGCGCCACTCGCAAGATCCGAAAGGTTCAAGGAAGAAACGAAGGCCTTGGGGAAAAGAATTGGCACAAAGGATAGCCACATTAAAAATGACGTATTTGCAAATAACATAAAATATATAGTACCTAATAACCCTTGATGCCACTTCTTGTTGTTATGAAAATTAAAACGAACTACTGAAGCGGTGATATAAAAAATACCAAAAGCTGAACTTAACAGCAACAATTCTGGCGCGTCGAACTGCGACGGAGCATCGAAGAACATTTCGGCTGCATTTGAAAAAAGCACAAAAAACGGGAGTAAAATTGTCGGCAGATACAATTTGGCATAGTCAAATAAAAAAAGCGTCAGTGAAGCAACAATCTGTCCGCTCCTCCTGTACAAGGCAGGAAAGCGTTCACGTACTGGCGTATCAGCGGACAATTTGATGATGATCGGCAGCATTAACAATAGCAGAAGCATCAACACCAATGCGGTGAGCATCATTGTGAAGATTAACAGGAACAGCGCCAGCGCCGCATCGACGGAGGGGAAAGGTGCGCCGACGCGGGCCATGTACATCCAGACGAGCGGCGCGCCGAAAATGCCAGACAAAGTTGCTGTGATCTTCACCAGCCCCGTCAGCCACTCCGCCATCTCCTTGACCTTTGACGTGGTGGGCGGAAAGGTGGCAAACGCACCGGGGGGAGACTGGTCGGGAATGTCCATCACGCACCCCGCCGCCCGCGCCGGGGAGCCGCGCCGGCAGCCGCGCGCGCGGCGCAAATGCGCTCCAGCAGGACGGAGGCCGGCTCGTCGTTCGGGTCCTGCGGCACCAGCTCGCCCCGGAACGCCTTGGCGAGGATGGATTGGTCGAGGGTGGCGAGGCGGGACCCGGTTTCGAGGCTGACCTGTTCGAGCCGATTTATCGCGGCAAAGGCTTGGTCAATCCGTCGATTGATGACAGCGCGCTCGTCATGCGGCGGCACCGGCACCGGGAGTTCCTTGAGCGTCGCCCCACTGATCTTCGGCATGTTGCCGGTGGTTCCCGTGGCACGCTCTTTCAGCCAGCGACGCGCTGACCGGCCGTTCATATAGCGCCAGAAGTACGTGCGCAGTGAAGGATCGGCGATTCGCACCCGCATCATCAGGTCGGGATAGATAAAGCTCTTCTCCGCTCCGTCATAGACCGCCGTCGCCCCAAGGTGTTCCAATGAGTTGGCGCGCTGGATAAGTATGTCGCCGGCTTTCAGCCAGAACTTCGAATCTTCGGGTATGACCTCGACCAGCTTCTTTATGGTCGAGTCGTTCAGGATCATCCGGCCGGACGTGGTCGCTGACAACCGAAGGCTGGCTGTCCCGTTGCCGTCGGGTGCGGCCTTCGGTGAATACCCATTGGTCGGGCCTTCGTCGATGATCTCAGCAATCGTTTTCCAAGCCCAGCCGGTGGGCAACTCGTCTTCGGCTGCGTCGCGATCGCTCCGCCACTCTGCGGTCAGGTCGCCGCGGAAGGCGGCGGCGAGGATGGATTGGCGGTAGCGGTCGATCAGCGCCGGCAGCGAGTCCAGCGCCTCACGCGCCCGGCGCGACCGGGTCGTCAGCGCCTCAATCTTCTCGACGATGCGGCGCTGCTCGGGGAGGGGGGCCAATGGAATTGGCGCCTGCTTGAGAGTCTGTCCAGAAAGATTATTTCCGAGCGAGGCGGCGGAGCATGAGACGGATCATGGCGAGGCGGATGAAGGCGACGGAGGTGCGGAGGTATAGTTCGTAATGGCGCACCAAGCGGCGGCAGCGG
>NZ_QOKW01000049.1 GCF_008365375.1 Roseomonas genomospecies 6
CGTCTCAACCGTGCGCCAGGGGGCATCGGCGGGATCAGTTGAAAGCATCCCCGGAAAACAGAGCCCGGCGCACTCCGTTACGCCGGACACATCTATCGCATCAGCCTCATGTTAGCGCCTATGCCCCGGCCCTCCCCCGCTTCGCGAGGGAGGGAGTTAGTCCCCTCCCTCGCGAAGCGGGGGAGGGTTAGGGAGGGGGAAATAGTGCTTACGCCGACCGCTGGCTCAGCAACCCGCGCAACACGCGCGACAGCAGATCGGCCAGTTGGAACTGCTCCGGCCCCGGCAGGGCCGCGATGACCGCGGCGAAGTCCTTCAGCGGGTCGTATTCCAGAAGGGCCATCGCCTTCGGCGTCGGGTGAAGCTGCACCACGCGGCGGTCCTCCGGTACCGGGACGCGCGTCAGCAATTCCTTGTTCACCAGCACCTCCACCATCTGGGAGGCGGCGCCGCGGGTCGTCGCGTGGAAGTCCGCGAAGGCTGAGACGGTGCGCTGGCTGTCGTTGGCACGCGCGAAATAGCGAAGCGCCGTCCATTGGGACGGTTTCAGACCCTGCGTGTAGCCCATGCTGTCGGCGATGTGACCGATGTGCATCATGACCTCGGCGATCGCTTGCGCCGATGCCAGAGACTGTGGGCTTTTCGACATGGCAGCGGGGTCTCGACAGTTGCCAGAGGGAAACGCGCCGCGCAGCAAAGGCCGGCAACGAGTCTGTAAGATTTAGAGACTATACGATCACAAAACTAACATACCCCAGCAGGCGAGTCCATGACTCCCCACCCCCGACGACGCAGCGCACACTACCGTATCGGATGGGTAAACGAAACATTGACGTCACCGTTCGTCCGGCACATGGTGTCGCACCCCTGGTGTCCCACGCCTCTGCGGTGCCGTCCGGGATACCGGCGCGGTGCGGAGACAACGCAGGGCACCTACCACCTCGTGTCGGGGCTGCGCCGCGCGTTTTGTCTGGCGTTGCGCCGCGACTCGCCTATATATGCGCGCCATGACCAGCACGCCCCCGTCCATTCCCGGTTTCAAGACCAACCCGGCCTCCTCCCCCAAGGTGGGGATCGTCAGCCTGGGCTGCCCGAAGGCGCTCGTCGATTCCGAGCGCATCCTCACCCGCCTGCGCGCCGAAGGCTACGAGATCTCGCCGTCCTACGACGGCGCGGACGTGGTGCTGGTCAACACCTGCGGCTTCCTCGATTCCGCGAAGAAGGAATCCCTGGAAGCCATCGGGGAAGCGATCAAGGAGAACGGCCGGGTCATCGTGACCGGCTGCATGGGCGTGGAATCGGATATGATCCGGCAGGTCCATCCGGACGTGCTGGCCGTCACCGGCCCCCACCAGTACGAGCAGGTCGTCAACGCCGTGCACGACGCCGTGCCGCCGGTGCACGACCCCTTCACCGATCTGGTGCCGCCGGAAGGGCTGCGGCTGACCCCGCGCCACTACGCCTATCTGAAGATTTCCGAGGGCTGCAACAACCGCTGCAGCTTCTGCATCATCCCCAGCCTTCGTGGCGATCTGGTCAGCCGTCCGGTCGTATCCGTTCTGCGCGAGGCGGAGAAGCTGGCGACCGCCGGCGTGAAGGAACTGCTGGTCATCTCCCAGGACACCAGCGCCTACGGCATCGACCGCAAGTATGCGGAAGAGGATTGGTACGGGCGCAAGGTGAAGGCCCGCTTCATCGACCTGTGCCGGGAACTGGCGAACTTCGACGTCTGGGTGCGCCTGCACTACGTCTACCCCTACCCGCATGTGGACGAGGTGATCCCGCTGATGGCGGAGGGCCGCATCCTTCCCTATCTGGACATCCCGTTCCAGCACGCCTCCCCGACCGTCCTGAAGGCCATGCGCCGCCCGGCGGCCCAGGAGAAGCAGCTCGACCGCATCCGGAAGTGGCGGCAGGAATGCCCGCATCTGGTCCTGCGCTCCACCTTCATCACCGGCTTCCCCGGCGAGACGGAGGAGGACTTCCAGTTCATGCTGGACTGGCTGAAGGAGGCGCAGCTCGACCGCGTGGGCTGCTTCAAGTACGAGCCGGTGGAGGGCGCGACCGCCAACGACCTGCCTGGCGCCGTTCCGGAAGAGGTCAAGCAGGAGCGGTGGGAGCGCTTCATGGAGACGCAGAAGGCGATCAGCGCCGAGCGGCTCCAGCAGAAGGTCGGCTACACGCTGGGCGTCATCATCGACGAGGTGGACGAGGAAGGCGCCATCGGCCGCTCCTACGCCGACGCGCCGGAGATCGACGGCAACGTCTTCCTGAACGGCGAGACGAACGTGAAGCCGGGCGACATCGTGGACGTGACCATTGAGCACGCCGACGAATACGATCTCTGGGGCTCCATCGAACGCGCCGAGTAAGCGGCTTTGCCCAAAGAGAAAGGGCCGGGACGGCAATGCCTCCCGGCCCTTTCTCTTTGGTTGATTCAGTACAGCCGCCCGCCGTTCGGCACGCCTTGCCCCGGCCCGACCAGCACCACCTCACCATCCGCATCCGGAAGACCCAGGCAAAGAACCTCGCTGGTGAAGGGGCCGATGCGCTTGGGCGGGAAATTCACCACCCCCAAAATCTGCCGGCCCACCAGCTCGTCCAGCGTGTAATGGCGCGTGATCTGGGCGGAGCTGCGCCGGGTGCCGATCTCCGGCCCGAAATCGACGGTCAGCTTGTAGGCGGGCTTGCGCGCCTCCGGAAAGGGCTCCGCTGCGATAATGGTGCCGACGCGGATGTCGACCTTCAGGAAATCGTCGTAGCTGATGGTCACGGTTCTCTTGCCCCTGCCCTGTTGCGGTCGTTGCCGGCAAAGCTAACAGTGAAGCCCGAAACGCGAAAGGGCCGCCCCGGTGGGCGGCCCCTTGCGGCACTCTCCGGTGGGAGAGGAGCTTACTTCTTGGCGATGGCGGCCTTGACCTCGTCCAGGCTCTCCGACACGCGCTTGGACAGCACGTCGGCGGCCTCGGTGTTGGACTTGGCGACCAGTTCGGCCAGTTCCTTGATGTTCGACAGGGCCTTCTCGAAGGCGACCTTCACCAGCTCGGCCTGCTTGGCGGCCTTCTCTTCCGGGGTGCCGGCGGCGGCGACCTGGTTGACGTAGCTGCCGGCTTCCTCGACGGAGGAGCGGACGATTTCGGCCTGGCGGCGCAACACGGCCTGCAGACCCTCGATCGCGAGCTGGTTGGCGGCGGTCACCGCCTCGATGTTCTTGCGCTGGCTCGCCAGGATGGACTCGACGTCCAGACCAGGCACCTTGTAATCGCCCAGCACCTTGGACAGATCGAACTCGAGGAACGGGTTACCGGACGACTGCTTGGCCATGGTTCTCACCCCCGACGATAGGATTTCCGGGCATGCTGCGGCGCAGCAAACCTGTGGCGCGACTATGCAGATTGCAAAAAAGATAGTCAACGCCCTTGTGCATCGCACCAAGGGTTACACTGCGCCCCACGGAACCTCAACCGGCGGACGCGCCTCCCGGTTCCCCTGCGCCGGGCGGCGCCGTTTGTGATTCGGATGGGGAGGCGCGTCCGGATCTGCGACGTAATGCCTCAGCCCAGCGTTCCGCACGCCGCAACTCCGAATCGAGAGCCGCCATGGTGCGGGACAGGTCCGCGCTGTCGTCCTCCAGGAAGGTACGCATGACCCGCGCCTGAACCGCGCCCAGCCCGGCGGTGAGCAGGGCGCCGCCGGGCCGGTCGGCATCCACCCCCGCGGCGCGAAGCATCCAGGCCATGGAGCGCCCGACATGGCGCGAGAAGGCCAGCGCGGTCAGCGGCTCCCGCCGCAGGTCGCGGACGACCGAGCGCAGCCCGTCCCGATAGGGCAGCAGCGCGTCGTAACGGCGCATCATCACGTCGAACAGCCGGTCGCGGGCGCTTTCCTCCGGATCGGCGGGCGCCTCGCCGGCCAGAACGGCCATGTCGGCGACCCGCGACACCGCGGCCAGCACGTCGGACCGGTCGGGAAAGCGGCGGTAGAAGACGTCCGGCGGCACCCCCGCCGCCCGCGCGATCGCCATCAGCCCGGTGTTGCGCCAGCCCTGTCCGGCGGCCAGCCGCATCGCCGCGGCGGCCACCCGCCGGTCCAGCGCATCGGTGCCGCCCCCGCCCGCATCGTTTCCCCCGGTGTCGGGGGCGTCCGGATCGGTCTTCCAGGGGGTGTCGGCGGTGTCGTCCATGGGGTCGAACCTCGTGGTCAGCCTGTCCCCATGATGTGGGATGCCCGCGCCGCGCCTCAACCGGGGCGGCAGAAGGGGAAGGGCTCGACCCGCTTCATATAGGTCGGAATCCAGCCGCACTGGCCGGCGGGGTTGGGCAGGCGGATGGCCTCGATGGCGGGCCAGACCTGGGCGACCACCACCACCAGAGCCACCGTGCCGAGAATCCATCGGCGCGTCCGCGCGCGCTCCAGCAGGCCGGGCAGGCGCAGCAGCACCCAGGCCGCCGCCAGCCCCATCAGCGGGTCGGTGTAGGCGGCGTAGGCGCGCTGGAATCCGCGCAGGGAGAACAGCGTCTCCAGCCCCCAGGCGACCAGCAGCAAAAGCGCCGCCTGCGCCGCCGCCGCCCGCTCGCCGCGCCGCCACAGCACGACGCAGCCGCCGATGATGAACCATTCCACCACGACGGTCTGCGGGATGTTGTCGGGGTGCAGGACGATGGTGCGGATCGCCAGCGTGCGCCACAGCCCCTTCGCCAGAAGCATCGCCAGCCCGTCGGACAGCACCTGCTCCTGCCCCTCAAGGGCGGCCTGATGCTTCCAGGTGGTGAAGACGAACATGTGCTCGATCAGGTTGGCGACGGCGATCACGTTCTGCTCATGCGGGCGGATCGTCAGGGCGAGCACGCCGAGCGACAGCCCCAGCGCGACCGCCGCCATGGCCGCCACCGCGTAGGAGACCCTCACCCGCCAAACCGCCGCGTAGACCGCCATGCCCAGAAAGACCCAGCCGACGATGATCCCCTGATAGCCGCCCCCCGACAGCCCGCCGCCGACCGGGCGGTAGGGGTAGAGCGACTGTCCTGCGGTGGCGATGCCCTGCTGGATCAGGGCCACCGCCGGAAGGGCCGCCGCTCCCGCCGCCAGCGCCAGGATTGCGGCGGCAATCCAGTGGTGCCCGCCCTCCCCCGCGAAGCGGCGCCCGAAGGCCAGAGCGATCACCGGAATCCCCAGAGCCAGGAAGATCGCCTGGATCTTCGTCACCACCGCCAACCCGGCCAGCAACCCCGCCAGCCCGAGCAGCAGCAGGGGGCGCCAGCCCGGCGCGGTGCGGATGGCGACCAGCACCAGAAGAAGCGCCGTCACCACGAAGGAGGCCGACAGAAGGTCGGTGCGCATCTGCCGCGCCTGGGTGGACAGGCCGATGCCGAAGGCCACCACCACGGCGGCCAGGAAGGCCACCCGCCGGTCGCCCACCAGCGCGCGGACGAGGGTGGCGTAGACCAGCGCGAAGCCCGTGGTGACCAGGATGGACAGCGCCCGCCCGGCCTCCACCAAATTCTGCCAGGCCGCGTCGTAAGCCGCGGTGTCGGCGGCGGGCGGCAGGCCCGACAGGGTGACGACCGGCATCAGCCCCAGCGCGTGGAGCAGCCGGTACCAGACCTCGATCACCAGGAAATAGGTGTAGCCGGGATGGTCGAAATACTCCTGGGGCAGGCCCTCGCCGAAGAGAAGCCCGTGATAGGCCAGCACCAGATCCTGGTCGGCGTGCGACCAGTAGGGGGTGCGGAAGCCGATGACCAGGGCCGACGCCACCATCACCGCCGCCAGCGCCGCGCACAGCCCCCACCAGGGCCAGCGGTCCATCGCTCCGGCGGAGGGATGAAGCATGGCCGGACGGGGCGGAGCGGCGCTGCGGTCCAGGGGTGACATGATCGGGCTATGTCCAGAGGTTAGCGGCGAGGCTATGCGGAAGACCGGTTTGTGCACGATTCCGGCCGGTTTTGGAACCGCGGCGGCGGCGGGCTGTTTTTTGCGGGCACACAACTCTTGATCGAAGGAACGGTGCCCGCACGATGCCTGATCCCGACGACCGCCCGTCACCCCGTTCCACCGCCTCCGCGTCCCGCAGCACCCCCGGCATCCATGCCGAAGGAGCAGGACCGCCCTCCGCCGGCCGTGCCCTGGTCTTCCTGCCCCTTCTCCCCACGGCCACGGACCACGGGGACACCACCGCGCGCCAGCCCGACGCCCGCCTTGCCGAAGCCATCGCGCTTGCCCAGGCCATCCATCTGGAGGTGCCGCACGCCGAGGTGATCCGCATCGCCCGCCCCGACCCCGCCACCCTGTTCGGGCGCGGCACCGCCGAGCGGATCGGCGGCATGGTGGAGGCCTTCCACGCCGATCTGGTGGTGATCGACCACGCGCTGAGCCCCGTGCAGCAGCGCAACCTGGAACGCCAGTGCATGGTCAAGGTGATCGACCGCACCGGCCTGATCCTGGAGATTTTCGGGGAGCGCGCCCGCACCCGCGAGGGCCAGTTGCAGGTGGAGCTGGCGGCCCTGACCTACCAGCGGTCGCGGCTGGTGCGGTCCTGGACCCACCTGGAACGCCAGCGCGGCGGCTTCGGCTTCCTGGGCGGCCCCGGCGAAAGCCAGCTCGAACTCGACCGGCGCCTGATCGCCGAACGCATCGCCCGCCTCAAGACGGACCTGGAGGAGGTGCGGCGGACCCGCAAGCTGCACCGTTCCGCCCGCCAGCGCGGCGGCACGCCGCTGGTGGCGCTGGTCGGCTACACCAACGCCGGCAAGTCCACCCTGTTCAACCGGCTGTCCGGCGCCGGCGTGACGGCGGAGGACATGCTGTTCGCCACGCTGGACCCGACGGTGCGCCGGATCGTCCTGTCCTCCGGCAAGACCATCGCTCTCTCGGACACGGTGGGCTTCGTGTCGGAACTGCCGACCCAGCTCGTCGCCGCCTTCCGCGCCACGCTGGAGGAGGTTCAGGCCGCCGACCTGATCCTGCACGTCCGCGACGTCTCGCACCCCGACTCGGCGGCGCAGAAGGCCGACGTGGAATCGGTGCTGGCGGATCTCGGGATCGACGCCGCCAACGACCCGCGCGTGGTGGAGGTGTTGAACAAGACCGACCAGATGCCCGCCACCGCCCGCGGCGCGCTCCACATGCGGCTCGCCAACCAGCGGATGTTGGACGGCGACGAGCGCGCCGTCGCCGTGTCCGCCCTGACCGGGGAGGGGCTCGACGAGCTGATGGAGCTTCTGGATCGGCGCATGTCCGCCGGGCGGCGGGTGCTGGAGCTGAGCGTGAACCTGTCAGACGGGCGCGCCTTGGCGTGGCTCTACGAGCATGGGCAGGTGCTGGACCGCCGGGATGCGGACGGGCAGGCCCATCTGCATGTGGCGTTGGCCCCCGCCGACGCCGCCCGCTTCGAAAGCCGCTTCGCCGGACAGGAAAGCCCCTGACGGAAAGGAAACAGCCCTTCGGCCCATCTTATCGCGACGCCCTGAAACCACCGCCGCTCTTCTGCGTTGAAGCGGGCAGGCCGGCCCGAAATCCGTCCTGACGAAACCCGCGCCGACAAAACCCGCCGTGACCAGGAGGAGGCAGTCCCATGACCCAAAAGGCCGAGCATGGACGGGCCGAGCGCGTTCAGCGCCGCGCCCACGACATCTGGGAGCGGGAGGGCCGCCCCCACGGCCGCCACGACGAGCATTGGGCGCAGGCGGAAGCGGAGGTCGACGACGAGATCCGCGCCGAGCGGCAGGCTTCGGAAACCGAGAGCGGCCCCCCGGACGCCTCCCCGAAACGCCGCGTCAAGGCCGCGAAGCCGGAAACGGCGAAACCCAAGGCGGAAGCCGGGACCAAAGGTGGCGGCGGCACCCGCGCGGCGGCGGAGAATCTGTCGGCGGTGGCCGCCGGACGGGGGGAGCAGACGGGAACCACCAAGACCGGGGGCCAGATCTCCCGCGGCGGCGCCTCCAGCGGAAAGCCGGGCAAGGCCTCGCGCCGCGACGCCTCGCGCGGGTAGACGGGCCGCGGGTAGACGGGCCGCGGGAGGATGGCCGGGGCGGGGCCATGTCCTGCCCTCCTCCGCAAGGCTCCCATGCCCCGTCCGCCGGAAAAGGGGAACGAGAGGTCTGGTTTCCGCCCTTCGGGATTGCTAGTGTTGCTGCCCCTGCGCTTCCGCACGCAATGTTCGATCCCTGAGGTAGAGACATGCCGCATTATCGCTCCCGCACTTCCACGCACGGCCGCAACATGGCGGGCGCCCGCGGCCTGTGGCGCGCGACGGGCATGAAGGACGGCGATTTCGGCAAGCCGATCATCGCCATCGCCAACTCCTTCACGCAGTTCGTGCCGGGGCACGTCCACCTGAAGGATCTGGGCCAGCTCGTCGCCCGCGAGATCGAGAAGGCCGGCGGCGTCGCCAAGGAATTCAACACCATCGCCGTGGACGACGGCATCGCCATGGGCCACGACGGCATGCTCTACAGCCTGCCCTCGCGCGAGCTGATCGCCGACGCCGTGGAGTACATGGCGAACGCCCATTGCGCCGACGCGCTGGTCTGCATCTCCAACTGCGACAAGATCACCCCCGGCATGCTGATGGCCGCGATGCGGCTGAACATCCCGGCGGTCTTCGTGTCCGGCGGCCCAATGGAGGCCGGCAAGGTCAACTGGCGCGGCAAGACCAAGGCCGTGGACCTGATCGACGCCATGGTCGCCGCCGCGGACCCGACCGTGACCGACGAGGAGGCGGCGGAGATGGAGCGCAACTCCTGCCCGACCTGCGGCTCCTGCTCCGGCATGTTCACCGCCAACTCCATGAACTGCCTGACGGAGGCGCTGGGCCTCTCCCTGCCCGGCAACGGCACCATCCTGGCGACCCACGCCGACCGCAAGGAGCTGTTCCTGGCCGCCGGCCGCATGGCGGTGGATCTGTGCCGCCGCTGGTACCAGGAGGAGGACGCCACCGCCCTGCCCCGCGGCATCGCCACCTTCGAGGCGTTCGAGAACGCCATGACGCTGGACATCGCCATGGGCGGCTCCACCAACACGGTGCTGCACCTGCTGGCCGCCGCGCAGGAGGGCCAGGTGCCCTTCACCATGGCCGACATCGACCGCCTGTCGCGCCGCGTGCCGAACGTCTGCAAGGTCGCCCCGGCGGTGTCCGACGTCCACATCGAGGACGTGCACCGGGCCGGCGGCATCTTCGGCATCCTGGGCGAACTCGACCGCGCCGGCCTGCTGAACCGCGAGGTGGCCACCGTCCACGCCAAGACGCTGGGCGACGCGCTGGACCGCTGGGACGTGAAGCGCACCCAGGACGAGGGCGTGCACACCATGTACAAGGCCGCCCCCGGCGGCATCCCGACGACCATCGCCTTCAGCCAGGAGAAGCGCTGGCCGGAACTGGACCTCGACCGCGACAAGGGCGTCATCCGCTCCGTGGACAGCGCCTTCAGCAAGGATGGCGGCCTCGCCGTTCTGTTCGGCAACATCGCGGAAAAGGGCTGCATCGTGAAGACGGCGGGCGTGGACGCCTCCAACCTCGTCTTCGCCGGTCCGGCCCGCGTCTTCGAAAGCCAGGACGCGGCGGTCGAAGCCATCCTGGGCGACAAGGTCCAGGCGGGCGACGTGGTGGTGATCCGCTACGAAGGCCCGCGCGGCGGCCCCGGCATGCAGGAGATGCTGTACCCGACCAGCTATCTGAAGTCGAAGGGGCTGGGCAAGGCCTGCGCCCTGGTGACCGACGGGCGCTTCTCCGGCGGCACCTCCGGCCTGTCGATCGGCCACGCCTCGCCGGAAGCGGCGCAGGGCGGCGCCATCGGCCTCGTCCAGAACGGTGACCGGATCGAGATCGACATCCCCAACCGCCGGATCGACCTCGCGGTGCCCGCCGAAGAGCTGCAGCGCCGCCGCGACGCCGAGAACGCCAAGGGCGCCGACGCCTGGAAGCCGGCCAACCGCAACCGCGTCGTCTCCCCGGCGCTTCGCGCCTACGCCGCCCTGACCACCAGCGCCGACCGCGGCGCGGTCCGCGACGTTTCCCAGGTGGAAGGCATCGCCGTAAAACGGTGACCCGGCGTCGGAGCCGCAACCGAAAGGTTTGATCGCGCCGATCAAGACTTCCGGATGAGTTGCAAGCGCCAGTTGTCGAAATGAACGGCGCCGTGGAAATCCGCGGCGCCGTTTCCCTTTGAAGACGCGGGGATCACTGTGAGCATGCGTCAGTATGTCCCCAATCCGGATCAACCATCACCATAAGAAGCGTAGGCGATCCGCGGTGAAATCTGCCATTGTCTCTCGGCGTGCTCCGGCATGCCGGAACGGGACGAGCGTGCAGGAAAAACAACACCACGGGGCAACCGATGGCGCAGCCGCAGCCCAGCGTGAAGGAGGATGCCGGTACGGCGCTCGACGACGCGGCGCAACGCCGCATACTGGCGGAGACCGGGGACACGCTGCGCCGGGCGGAGGAAGGCATCGGTGCCGTTCTGACGCTGACCGCAGAAAGCGCCGGTCGGGAGCGCCTGATCGCCGCGCTGCTTCGAAGCCCCATCGCCGCCGGTTTCGGCGTCGCACGCTGGCCGCAATCGCCCCTGCCACCCCTGGGGGGCCGCGATGACCTGGAGGCGGTCGCCCGAACCCTCCTTCCGCTGACCGGCGGAAACCCGGCGGAGGCTCCCCGGCGGGTGGCCCTCGCGGCGGAGCGCGGCGGCGGCGAATTGGCGGGCGAAGCGGTGCGCGGCCTGCTGGACGCTCCGTCGCTCCACCCGCTCTGGCTGGGGCTGGACCGGACGCAAAGGGCGGATTTCCAGGTGGAGGGGCTGGCCGCCGCCGTTCTGGACCTGTGTTACGAACGCCCCGTCCTGATCCTGGTGGAGAACGCCGAGTGGACGCGCGGGCTGACCCACCAGTTGCTCGATGCGCTCGCCGCCGCTGCGGAGGACGCCCGCCTGTGCCTGCTGCTCACCCGCTCGCCGGCCCATTCCGATGATCCCGGCGGCTGGACGGCGCCCGTCACGGCACGGCGCATCGTTCTGCAGGAGCCGGACGGGGGACCAAACGAACTCGCCGATACCGGTGCGGACGATTTGTCCGGTCCCGCTTTCCACGCCCATGCGCTGGACAGCCTGCGCCGGGAACGCCGGTCCGGACGGATCGAGTGGATGGCCCACCACGCGCCACTGGCCGGAAACTGGATGCTCGCTTGTGCCTGTGCGCGGCATGCCGGACGACGGGCCGAGGAAGGATGCCGTCCCGCCGACGCAGCCCGCCATTACATGGATGCCTTGAACGCCCTGGACCGGCTTCCCGACAGCCGCCGCAACGCGCAACGCCGCATCGACCTGTGGACCGCGCTGGCCCGGACCCGTGTGCCGCTGGGCCACGGCAATCGAAGCGGTGACGCGGCGGAGGCGGCGGAGACGGCCAACGCGCTGGCTGTCCGTCTTGACGACCGGCTGCGCACCGCGCGCGCCCTGTCGCTTCTGGCAGCCCTGAACTGGGCGGGGGGAGACCTGCGGGCGGCTCAGCGGACGGGCATGCGGGCGCTTCGGATCTGGCGGCGAACCGACAGTCCCGGTCCGCGGATTCAGACGCTGATCCGGGTAGGACGGGGGTTGACCGAGCAGGGCCGTTTCCGCCACGCGGACACCGTCCTGCGCGCGGCCGCCCAACGGGTGGAGGCCGACGACGCGCGCCGTCTGCCCGGACCGACGGCCCTGGCGCCGGTCTGCGTCGCCGCTCACCGGGCGCGCTGTCTGGCGGAACTGGGCGAGCCGGACGAGGCCCTGCGGCTGGCCCAGGCCGCCGCCGCCCTGGCTGAGGAAAGCGGTCACGCCGCGTCCCGCGCCCTCGCTTGCCTGCATCTCGGCTGGGCGGCGCTGACCAGCCGGCGGTTCGACCATGCGATGGCGCCGCTGAAGCAGGCCGTGGCGATCACCGAGACCATTCGTCTGCACGCCTGCCAGCCCCTCGCGCTCGGCGCCCTGGGCTATGCGCTGGTCCGCGCCGGCTCGCTTGCCGACGGGGCTTCCCTTCTGCTAGGCAGCCGAGAGCACGCGCGGCTGCTCGGCATCGCGCGCCACGAGCCGCAAATCCTCATCTGGATCGCCGAAGCCGCCTTGCTTTCCGGCCAGCCGGAGGATGCCGTCCGCAACGCCCGGGAGGCGGCCGGCCGGGCGGGCGCGGCAGGGCAATCGGGCGATGAGGCCTGGGCCAGACTGGTCCTCTCCCGCGGGCTGGCTGCGACGGACGACATCGCCGCCGCACAGCGTCAATTGGCCGCCGCCGTCCGCATTGCCGCACAACGGTCGATGGCAACGCTGATCATCCAATGTTCAACATTGCGGGAAGCCCTTGCCCCGGAGTGACGGGGGACGACAAGGGCAGGAAACATCTTCCGGCCATCGAACCTAATTTGTTACGCTCCAAGAACAAAAGGGTGTGCGTTCGCACACAAATCTCCATATCGTATGCGCTCCTCCCGCGGACGGCACCGTCCGATCCCCGCCCCAAGAACGGACCACCGCCGCACATGACTCTGGCCAAGCTCTCCCGGTTGCGCGGGCACAAGGGTTTGGGGTTCATGTTCGGGCTGGCGACCTTCGCCGTCGCCCTGGTGGCGCGTCTGGCGCTGGACGCCCTGTTGCCGGCTGGCTTCCCCTTTCTGACCTTCTTCCCGGCGGTCATCGTCACCACCTTCCTGGCGGGGTTGTGGCCGGGCATCCTGACGGCGCTGCTGGGCGGCGTGGCGTCCTGGTACTTCTTCCTGGGCGACGGATGGTCGTTCGCCATGACGCCGGGCAGCGCGCTGGCCCTGGGATTCTATGGGTTGGTGGTGGCGGTGGACATCACCGTGATCCACATCATGAATGTGGCGTTGGAGCGTCTGGCGGAGGAGCGCAACCGCAGCGCACGGCTGACCCACCAGACGCAGGTGATGTTCAGCGAGCTTCAGCACCGGGTTTCGAACAACCTTCAACTCGCCTCTTCGCTGATCGCGATCCAGAAGTCCAAGGTCAAGGACCCCGACGCCCGCCGCGCGCTGGACGAGGCCGCGGGGCGGCTGTCCACCCTGGGCCGCCTGCACCGCCGGCTGCACGCTCCGCAGGGCGGTCCGATGGACATGGAGTCGTTCCTGTACGAGTTGTGCCACGACATCCTGCAGACCTCCGGGGCGGAGCGGGTCGACTGCACGGTCAGCGCCGTCCGATCCGACCTGCCGCCGGACACACTGATTCCGATGGCGCTGATCCTGGCGGAACTGGTCAGCAACGCGCTGGAGCATGGCTTTCCGGACGGAAAGGCCGGCCAAATCGGCGTCGAGCTTCGCACCGGAGAGGGTGGTTTGATTCTGACGGTTCGGGATGACGGGGCGGGCCTTCCCGACGGCTTCACCCTGGCACGCCCATCCAGCCTCGGCCTGCAAATCGTCACCTCGTTGGCCGCCCAGATCGGCGGCAGCTTCGACATGACCGGCTCCCCCGGCCAAGGCACCACGGCCCGGCTGGTCCTTCCCCAGCCCATCGGGGTGTAGAGCGCCGGTGGACAGGGGCGCGCCGTTCCGGCAAAAGTCGCCCCATGCTCCAAGCCTCCCCCCTATCCGCATCCGCATCGGCGCCTCCCCGGCGCGTCGGCGCCGTCGACGTGGCGCGCGGCGTGGCGCTGCTCGCCATGGCGCTGTATCACGGGTCCTGGGACCTGACCTATCTGGGGTTGGCGAACTTCGACCTGTTCAACGACCCGCTGTGGCTGGCCGCCCGCACCGGCATTCTCGGGAGCTTCCTGATCCTGTCGGGACTCAGCCTCGTCCTGTCGGCTGAGGGGGCGGCGGAGGGGGCGGCGGAGGGCGGGATCGACCGGACCCGCTTCCTGCGGCGCTTCGCCCTGCTCGTCCTGGCCGCGGGCGGCGTGACGGCGGTGTCGATGGTGATGTTCCCGGACAGCCCGATCTTCTTCGGCGTGCTGCATCACATGGCCGTCGCGAGCCTGCTCGGTCTCGCGCTGCTGCGCCTGCCATGGCCGGCGCTCGTGCTGTTGGGGGTCGGGGTGATCGTGGTGGGGAAGACGGTCGCCCTGCCCGTGTTCGACGAGCCCTGGCTGCGCTGGATCGGGTTGATGACCTTCGAACCGGAGTCGAACGACTATGTGCCGATCTTCCCCTGGTTCGGCGCCTTCCTGTTCGGAATGGGGTTGGGGCGCCTGTGGCGGCCCGCCCCGGCGGCGGTGCCGGGAGGAACGCCGGGGCGCTGGTTCGCCTGGGCGGGACGGCGCAGCCTGTTGGTCTATTTGATCCACCAGCCCGTGCTGTTCGGCCTGCTGTCGCTTCTGGCGATGGGGATCGGCGCCGACCCGGCGGACGTGCGCAGCTTCCTGACGTCCTGCGAGGCGACCTGCACCGCCAGCGGCGGCGCTGCGAACCACTGCGCCGCCACGTGCCGCTGCGTGTCCGACGAACTGAACCGTGCCGGCCTGTGGTCCGGCTTCATCAACGACCGGCTGACCGCCGATGCCTCCCGCAAGGTGGACGGCATCATCCAAAGCTGCGGAAGCCGGTAGGCCGGTTGTGCCCTACGCCCGGCGCTTCCCGACCGTGTCGGCGACGTAAGCGTCCCGGTGGCCCATCGGCTTCGGCCCGCGCCCGTCCTCTTCGGTGGTGTCCCGGGCGGTCTGGTGTTCGATCTCCGCGTTCAGCTCCGCCCCCATCAGGACTGCGTAGGAGGTCAGGTTGAACCACAGCAACAGCACCACGCCCGCCCCGACCGACCCATAGGTCTGGTTGTAGCTGCCGAAGTTCGAGACATAGACCGAAAAGCCCACCGACGCGATGATCCACAGCCCCGTCGCGATGGCCGACCCCCAGGTGACCCAGCGCCATTTCGGCTCCCGCCGGTCCGGGCCGTAGCGGTAGAGCACGGCCAGCGCCAGCACGATCGCCACCGCCAGGATGGGCCAGCGCGCCAGGCTGGCGATCCAGCCGATGGGGGTGTCCCGCAGGCCGAGGAAATTGATCGCCGCCGGAACCGCCACGATCATCGCCAGCGTCACGATCACGAACAGCAGCGCGGCCAACGTCAGGATCAGAGACAGCAGGGCGAGCCAGAGGAAGCTGCGCCGCTCCTCCTCCCCGTACGCGATGTTCAGTGCGGTGATGAGGGAGTTGGTGCCGCGCGACGCGCTCCACAACGTCAGGGCGAGGCCGAACATAACACCGAAGCCCAGCCCCTCCTGCGGTGCCGAAGCCACGGTGCGCGCCTGATCGCGCAGCACGTTCAGCGCCTCCGGCGGCAGCAGCCCGGCCAACTGGTTGACCTGCTGCTCTACCCCCGCGGGGTCGAAGACGAGGCCGTAGAGGGAGACCAGGGCCGCGATGGCGGGGAAGATGGCGAACAAGGCGTAGTAGGCCACACCCGCCGCCACGATGGAGATGTTGTCCTTCCCCTGCTCTTCCCAGGTGCGCCAGAGGATGTCCTTCCAGCCCGCCTTGGGGATGTCCGAAGGGCGGACCGCGGAACGGCCCCGCCCCCCTCCCATCTCGACACGCGGGTATTGGTTGCGGTGACGACGGCTCAGCCCCAGCATGCCGGCTCCCTCACGCGACCGCTTCGCGCAGCGCGCCGACGCGATGGCGCACCGTTTCGATCTCATGGAAATGGGCGCCGACGATCACCGTCAGGTCCTCCGGAAGCTCGTCATGCAGGCTGTTGCGGAACAGCCCCAACGTCCCCTCGACGCCGCTTTCCAGCCCCCGCAGGAGCCCGCCGCGCGTCCGGGCGCCGCCCAGTTCCGCGTCCAGATCCCGCCAGACCGCGTGCACCGGGGCTTGCGGATCGCGGTCGCCGCCGCGGCGCACCAGCTCCGCCTCCAGAGCGGCGGCGCTGCGGTCAAACTGAGAGGCCACCTGGGTCAGCCGCGGCGTCAGGTCGGGATCGTCCAGAACCATGTCGGCTTGCCGGAACCCGGTGGCTCCCTGGCGACAGGCGGCAACCAGAACACCCAGAAGTTCCCGGACCGTGCCGTCCGTGACCGCTCCGGCAGGGCTTCCCGGTGCCGTCCGCTCGACTTCGGGTGTGCGGGACACGGTCCAGGCGAACCACAGGGCGCCCGCCGCCATCACGGCCAGGGGCCAGGGGTTTGAGCGGATGGCGCGCGCGACGCGTGACGGGTTGCCCTCCACCACATCGCGAACCACCTCGATCACGCCGCCCGACATCTGACCGGGCGAGAGACGGAACTCGATTTCATCGAGAACCGCATCCATGCGGTGTCGGATGGCGTGTATGTCCTGCTCGATTTCGTCCGGCCCCCGCCGTCCGCGTGGCGGATTGGAGACGTCCGGTGTGGGTGTGGTGTTTGCTGTGTTGCCCGCCGCGACGCCGCCCATGGTGTCGGCATACGGATCGGTGGCTCGGTTCATGCCGGCGACTCCCCCTCTTGACGCTGCCGCCAAGCAACACCTGCAAAAGGCAGAAGGTTCCGGGCCGCCACCGAGGCGACATAGAGGCGACATTGGGGTGCCCCGAGCGACCTTTCAAACCGGACACAAGGGAGTGAGTTAGCCCGTCGTAAGCAAACCGCGAACAACCGGATTGCAGACAGGGACCGGGACCTGAGGCCGATCAGGCCAGAAATCTACAGGAAGGAATGGTGATCCGGGTGGGATTCGAACCCACGGCCACATGATTAAAAGTCACGTGCTCTACCGACTGAGCTACCGGATCACAAAGGGCACGGCCTGTTGCCGGTGCGGGGCGCAACATAGGGGGCGGTGACGCCCCGGTCAACAGCGGGGTTGGGCGGAACGCACAAAAATTCCGCCCTCCGCCACGCCCCCGGCGCCGTCACTGTTTCAGCGTCTGGATCTGCTTGCTGGCGTCGCCGTTGCCGGCCTCCAGGGCGAAACGCTCGGCAAGATGGTCGGCGACACGGCCGCTGACAAAACCCCGGATGTCGCCGCCCAGACGCCCGATCTCCTTCACGAAGCGGGAGGAGATGAACTGGCTTTTCTCCGAAGCCATCAGGAACATGGTCTCGATCTTCGGGTTCAGGCGGGCGTTCATTCCCGCCATCTGGAACTCGTACTCGAAGTCCGAAACCGCCCGCAGGCCGCGGATGATCACGGTGGCGTTCACCTCCACCGCGAAATGCATCAACAGCGTGTCGAACGCCCGCACCTCGATGCTGGCCCCGTTGTTGTTCAGGGCGGCCACATCCTCCCGGACCATCGCCACCCGCTCGTCCGTCGAGAAGAGCGGGCCCTTGCCGGCGTTGCGGGCGACGCCGACGATCAAATGATCGACCAGACGCGACGCCCGCTGGATGATGTCCATATGCCCGTTGGTGATCGGGTCGAAGGTGCCGGGATAGACACCGGTGCGGCGCTTGGCCATGGGAGTACCTTCCGCCTTTTCTTATTCGATCGTATCACCGGGCGTGTCACCGGGCGTATCGCCGGAACCGGATTCGACTCCGGCGTCGTCGTCCACGGTGGCCGTCCCGCCGCCGTTGCCGTTGGTCCCGTTCCCGTTGGTGTCTTCATCCTCCGCGATGGACGCGACGGACACCACGCGCTCGTCCGCGCCCACGCGGAACAGCGTGACGCCCAGCGTCTTGCGGCCCGCGATGCGCACGTCGTGGATCGGCATGCGGATGACCTGACCGCCGTTGGTGACCATCATCACCTGGTGCGTGCCCTCCACCGGGAAAGCCGCGACGATGGAGCCGTTGCGGTCGCCCATCTCCATGTTCCAGATGCCCTGGCCGCCGCGGCCCGTCACCCGGTATTCGTAGGAGGAGGTCCGCTTGCCGTAGCCGCGTTCGGTCACGGTCAGCACATACTGCTCCTGACGCTTCAACTCCTCGTAGCGCTCGGGGCTGAGCGTGACCGACTCGGTCGGCACCTCGTCGGCTTCCGGAGCCGCCTCGCCTTCCATGTCCACGCCTTCCTCGCGCTTCCTCTTCAGGAAGGCGGCCCGCTCCTCCGGCGAGGCATCGACGTGGTGGAGCGTGGTCATGGAGATGACCTCGTCACCGTCGCCCAGACGGATGCCGCGCACGCCGGTCGAGGTGCGGCCCGCGAAGACGCGCACGTCGGCGACCTCGAAGCGGATGCACTTGCCGCCGACGGTCGCCAGCAGCACGTCGTCGGCTTCCGAGCAGGTGCGGACGGCGATCAGACGCTCGCCCTCCTCCTCCAGCTTCATGGCGATCAGGCCATTGGAGCGGATGTTGGCGAAATCCGACAGGCGGTTGCGCCGCACATTGCCCTTCGACGTGGCGAAGACGACGTGCAGGTCCGCCCACACGGCCTCGTCCTCGGGCAGCGGCAGGACGGTGGTGATCGTCTCGCCGTCGATCAGCGGCAGCAGGTTCACGAAGGCCTTGCCGCGCGCCTGCGGGTTGCCCAGCGGCAGGCGGTAGACCTTCAGCTTGTAGACCATGCCGCGCGACGAGAAGAGCAGGAGCGGCGTGTGGGTGTTGGCGACGAACAGGTCGCTGACCGCGTCCTCAGCCTTCATCGACATGCCCGACCGGCCCTTGCCGCCACGCTTCTGCGCGCGGTAGGTGGAGAGCGGGACGCGCTTGACGTAGCCGGACTGGCTGACCGTGACGACCATGTCCTCGCGCTGGATCAGGTCCTCGATGTCGGCCTCGAACTCCAACTCCTGGATCTCGGTGCGGCGGGGGGTGCCGAACCGCTCCTTCATCTCCACGAGTTCCTCGCGGAGGATGCCCAGAAGCTTCGCGCGGTTGGCCAGGGTCTCCAGGTAGTCGGCGATCTGGTCGGTCACGTCCTTCAACTCGGCGCCGATCTTGTCGCGTTCCAGCCCGGTCAGGCGGTGCAGGCGCAGGTCCAGGATGGCCCGGGCCTGCTCCTCCGACAACCGGTAGGTGCCGGCCTCCGACACGCCGCGGCCCGGCTCGTCGATCAGGGCGATCAGCGGGGCGACGTCCATCGCCGGCCACTCGCGCTCCATCATCTGCTCGCGCGCCCAGACGGGGTCCGGGGCGCTGCGGATCAGCGCGATCATGGCGTCCAGGTTGGCGACGGCGACCGCCAGACCGACCAAGGTGTGGGCGCGCTCGCGCGCCTTGCCCAGCAGGAACTCGGTGCGCCGGGTGATGACCTGCTCGCGGAACCGGACGAAGGCGACAATGATCTGCCGCAGGTTCATCAGCTCCGGACGGCCGCCGTTCAGCGCCAGCATGTTGACGCCGAAGGACGTCTGAAGCTGGGTGTGGCGGAAGAGCTGGGCCAGCACCACGTCGGGCACGGCGTCGCGCTTCAGCTCGATCACCACGCGCACGCCGTCGCGGTCCGATTCGTCGCGCAGATCGGAGACGCCCTCGATCGTCTTGTCGTTGACGACCTCGCCGATGCGCTCCATCAGCTTGGACTTGTTGACCTGGTACGGGATCTCCGTCGCCACGATGGCGAAGCGGTCCTTGCGGATCTCCTCGATCTCGGTCTTGGCGCGGATGATGACGGAGCCGCGCCCGGTCATCAGGGCCGACCGGACGCCCGACCGGCCGAGGATCATGCCGCCCGTCGGGAAGTCCGGGCCGGGCACGATCTCCATCAACTCTTCGTCGGTGACGTCGTTGTTGTCGATGTAGGCGCAGCAGGCGTCCACCACCTCACTCAGATTGTGGGTGGGGATGTTGGTCGCCATGCCGACGGCGATGCCGCCCGCGCCGTTGACCAGCAGGTTCGGGAAACGCGCCGGGACGACCGTGGGCTCCTTGCCCGAATCGTCGTAGTTGGCCTGGAAATCGACGGTGTCCTTGTCGATGTCGTCGAGCAGCGCCTCCGCCGCCTTGGCCAGCCGCGCCTCGGTGTAGCGCATGGCCGCCGCCGGGTCGCCGTCCATCGAGCCGAAGTTGCCCTGCCCGTCGATCAGCGGCAGGCGCATGGAGAAGTCCTGCGCCATGCGGACCATGGCGTCGTAGATCGCGCTGTCGCCGTGCGGGTGGTATTTACCCATCACGTCGCCGACGATGCGCGCCGACTTCTTGTAGGGCTTGGTCGAGTCGTACCCGCCCTCCTTCATCGCGTAGAGGATGCGGCGGTGCACCGGCTTCAGCCCGTCGCGGACGTCGGGCAGGGCGCGGCTCACGATCACGCTCATCGCGTAATCGAGATAGGACCGGCGCATCTCGTCTTCGATGGTGACCGGCGCGATGTCGGAGGCGGGAGGAAGGGGCGTCGTGCTCAAGGAGACAAACTCATTCTACGGGCTGCGGCTATGCTCGGTGTTCAACGCTTGCTGTTCAACGCTTAAGGTTCAACGGCGGCACTTCCGCACGGCCCTTCGGGCCGCTGCATGTAATATAAGAATTCCTATCAGCTTTCGCATGTGCACACAACGCTCCGGCGGTTCAGCGATTCCCGGACTTTGCAGCCGATCGACGGCGGCTCAAGAGCGCGAAGCGCAGCGAAAGGATGGTCACGGATACCACACTGGCGATCAGAATTCCCTCAAAAAGACCGCGTGCGCCGCGTTCCAGTCCGAAGGCGAGCAGCGCCGACACCGGAATCATCACCACCGCGTAGGAAATGAAATGCAGGGCGGTGGGAACCCAGGCGTCGCCACGCCCGCGCAGCGCGTTCGCCATGACCACCTGACCTCCGTCCGCCACCAGAACCCAGGCGGTGAAGGCGATCAGCGGAGCCACCGCGGCGATCAGTTCGGGGTCGGCGCTGTAGATCGCGGCCAGCGGCTCCGGAATCCAGCGGTACAGCACGCCGACTCCGGCCAGGATGAAGCTGGTCACCCCGAGTCCCGTCCAGCCGGCCAGAGCCATGTCCTGCGGGTCGCGCCGGCCATAGGCCACCCCAACCCGCACCGCCGTGGCCGAGGCCAGCCCGACCGCCGCCATGAAGGGCAGCGCCGTCAGGTTCAGCCCGACCGTGTAGGCGCCGAGCGCCAGCGGCGAGATCATCCCGGCGAACAGCCCCAGCGTGGCGAAGGCCCCGCTCTCCACGCCCAGGCTGACCCCCGCGGCATAACCGAGATGGCGCTGCTTCCGGCTGCCGCTCCACCAGTCGCGGACCGGTTCCCGCACCGCCCAGCGCGCGTGGTCGCTCATGGTCCAGGCGTAGAGGACGAGGCCCACCCCCATCCCCCAGCGCACCGCGGTGGTGGCCCAGGCCGACCCGACCGCCCCCATCGCCGGAAAACCGGCGTGCCCCCAGACCAGCGCCCAGGCCAGCAGGGCGTTCGCCAGGTTGCCCAGGATCATCACCACCATGCCCGGCACGGGCCGCTTCAACCCCTCCAGGAAGAAGCCGGTGGCGACGTACAGCATCATGCCCGGCATCCCGTAGCCGAGCACCGCCATCACCTGCCCGCCGCCCGCCGCCAGGTCCGGCGACTGGCCGGTCAGCCGGAAGAAAGGCTCTCCGGCCAGCGAGGCCAGCGCGAACAGGACGCCCAGCAGCAGGGCGTAGGGGATGGCCCGGCGCCAGATGCGCCCGCATTCCGCGTCCCGCCCCGCTCCCAGCGCGTGTGCGGTCACCGCCACGACGCCCATCATCAGCCCCACGCCGGTGGTGACCAGCAGGTTGGCCGGCAGATGGGCCAGCCCGTAATAGGCCAGTTCCTGCGCGCTGTAGCGGCCCACGATAGCCGTATCCACCGCCATCATGACGACCAGCCCGGCGCGTGAGACGATGACCGGCGCGGCCAGCCGCAGCAGTTCGCCCGCGTGGGTGCGCAGACGGTCGGTCAGGGAGGGGGCGGGAATCGCGTGATCGGGCATGATGGGGATGTCGGTCGCTTTATGAACGGTTGTCTCCGCCATGGCGGAACCGGCCATCTTGACCGTGCGGCGTACCACGTCAAGTGGCGGGGAATTCTCCTTCCGCCCTGTTGCAAATCCGCCGAACGAGCCGGAACCAACGGCTGCGGCTCCGCGTTGACGAGACAACAGCATCCATTGAGGAGTTCGGGATCATGAGCCGCGCCATGCCGTTCCCCGTCCGCCAGATCGCCCTCGCCAGCTTCGTCCTGACCTTCGCGGCCCTGCTGGCCGGCTGCAACACCATCGAAGGGGCCGGGCAGGATGTCCAGGCCGGCGGCCGGGCCGTCGAACGCGCCGCCGAGTGACGCGCGCCTTCAATCCGTTCAACCACAGAGAGCAATCCGCATGAGCGACCCCATGACTCCAGGACGTCCCACCGAGGTGCCGCCGCCGAGCAACCCGAACACGCCCCAGCCGGACCGTCCGACCACGCCGGACCCCTACCCCGTTCCTTCGAATCCCGACACCCCGCCGGAAATGCCGCCGCCGGCGGACCAGCCGGTTCCCGGCATGCCGACGCCGACCCAGGCGTAGGAGGCGGATACCCAACCCGGCGCATGTACGGCGAAAGCCATGTTCGCGAAAGGCCGGTTGCCTCAGGGCGCCGGCCTTTTTCCTTGCCTGGAGAAACGAAGTACGGAAGTCGAAGATTCGAATCTGAAAACAACACCGAAACACAAGAGCAACAACCGCCAAGGGACCGTGGCAAAATTCGGCATAGCGATGTTAACTGTATTTTTACCTTTTCCATCCTCCCAACTCGATGTTAACAATTCGTTAACCAACGAGGAGAGGCAACCATGGCCAGGTTTTCGGGAACCAACGCCGCCGAACGCTATCTCGGCACCGACGCCGCCGACACGGTCTATGGCAATGGAGGGAACGATTCGCTCTCCGGCGGACTCGGCGACGACCTTCTGGACGGCGGGCTTGGGAACGATTGGCTGGGCGATCCCTACGCCGGCGATCCGGGCAACGACCGGATGCACGGACGCCAGGGCGACGACCAGCTCTTCGGCGGGGCCGGCGACGACTGGCTGGACGGGGGGTCGGGCAACGACACCGTGAAGGGCGGACGCGGCGACGACACGCTGGTTGGCGGCACCGGCGACGACTGGCTGATCGACACGTTGCGCGACGACGGGTCCGACATCTTCCTGCCCGGCGCCGGCAACGATCACATGGTCAGCTACCGCGACGGCGCCACGGACATCTTCCGCTTCGATGTGGCTCCCGGCGGCTTCGGGACGGACGACATCAGCTATTTCGAGGCGGGGATCGACCGCATCGAGTTCCGCGGCTTCTCCGCCGCCGATCTGACCGTCTCGACCACCGCCACCGGCACGGCCTTCGGCTTCCGGGACGGGTCGTCGCTGGCCGTGGACGCGGTCGGCTTGGTGTCCGGCCGCGACTATGTGTTCACCTGATCCCGGATTTGGCCTGAAGGGAATTGACCTGAAGGGAATTGGCCTGAAGGGAATTGGCCTGAAGGGGTTACCGCGGGCATTGAGACCCGACGGCGCAAGGGGCGTGGCCGCGGTTGGCCGCGCCCTTTTCCGTTCGGTTCCACGGCCCCTCCGCTCCGCTGCCGCGTTGTAGCCTTGCCCACGCGACGGAGGAGCCACGCATGACCCATCCACGTCCCAACCCCCGCCCGACCATCCGGCTGTTGGCCGTCTGCGCGCTGGCCGCGCTCGGCGCCTGCGCGGAGACCGGTGACACGCAACGGCCCATGGCGCGGATGTCGCCGCTGGAACTTGTCGGGCTGACCGTGCAATCGATTCCCGAAAACCGCATCCTGGGAGCGGTCGAGGATGTCGTCCTCACGCCCGCCCGCGAGCCGGTCCAGATCGTCGTGGCGAGCGGCGCGCCGGTCCATCCCGTTAAACGCCATGTCACACTGGACTCCAGCCGGCTGCGCTATTCGGGAGAGCGGCAGGCGCTGGTCCTCACGGGGATGACGGCGGACGAGTTCGACGCGCTGTTCACCGCACCCGCGGCGGCGGTCCCGACCCTCGCCCCCCTTCCCGGCAATCCGGCGGACGCCACCAACTGGAACCGCGCCACCGCCCCGCGCTGAGGGACCCGTTCACCCGGACCGTGCAATCCCGAACGCCGTTCGGGATTGCACGGTCTGGCCATCGCTTCCAGGATTCCCCGACCGGCGCCCACGTCACCGCCCCGGCTTCGTCGGAGGCTCCGTTTCTTGAGACGATGGGGTCATCATGACGAAACAGGCATCACCCAAACACGCCCCTGAAATCCGCGAGCGAGTGGTGCGGAAGGTGTTCGAGCACGAAGTCCTTCCGTGGCATCTCCGGCCCGGTCGAAGCTGCGGGTGACATTCCGGCGCACTCCTTCTCCGGCGCCTGGTAGGGATCGTTGCCGAAGCCATCTGTTGTTGCAGGGGCCAGGAAACGGCCGTAGGTTTCCATCAGGGCGCGGTGGGCACTGGGGTGCCGCACGGTTCCCGCAAGATGAGGCAAACGCCATGTGGCGTGCGACGCGGTCGTCGGTGAGGAGGGTGGTGGTGAGCCTGCTGATGCTGGCCACGCTGCTCGTCTATGCCGCGCCGAGCCACGCCAACCTGGGGCCTCACCATGCCTCCCAGACTCCTCACGAGCACGCTCTGGCCGACGACCATGGCGACGCCGTCGCGACCGTCCCGGACCACGAGCACGAGGAAGCTCCGTGTGAGGACCTTGGTCTGCTCGACGAAGGGGCCTGCTGCAGCGTCGCTCAGTGCCTTACCATGCACGGCGGTCTCCCCGCTGCGATGGTCGAGGCGTTCACCCCGCGCCTGAACACGTCCCAGCATCTGCCTGCCCTGGCCACGCCGGACGGCATCGGCATCGACCCGGCTATCCGCCCCCCGCTCTGACCATCTGACGCCACGAGTCCGCCCGCGCCCGACCTGAGCCTCGGCTCGGCGGAGGACGCCGGTCCCGGCCCTCGTGCGCTTGGCTTTTGCGTCCCCGGCGCTCCCGCGTGGAGTCCGTCCGGGATGGCTCGAACCAGATGTTCAGATGGAGGACGCCATGTCGTCTCTCACCCGCAAGATGCTCCCGGCACTCGCGCTGACCGCCATGATGTCGGTCGCCCAGGCCCAGACCACCACGGACCAGGACCACAACGCCCATCATCCGGACGGTGCCGCGGCCACGACACAGGCCCAGCCCGCTCCGGCCCTGCCCCCGCCCCCGACCCCGGCTCCCACGCAGCCGACCCCGGGCGCGAAGCCCGGCGCCCAGGCGCAGGGTGGCCAGCCCGGCATGATGATGAACCCGGGCATGATGATGAACATGGACCAGATGCGCTCGATGATGGGCGGCATGCCGGGCCAGCAGGACGGCCAAGCCGGGATGATGGGGCCCGGAATGATGTCCATGATGCGACAGATGATGGGCCAGCAGGGCGGAATGGGCTTGCCCTTCGAGCACGTCGAGGGCCGCATCGCGTTCCTGAAGACCGAACTCAAGATCACCGACGCCCAAGCGCCGCAGTGGAACGTCTTCGCCGACACGCTGCGGTCGAACGCCAAGGCCCATCGGGCCATGCACGAGCAGATGGCCATGGGCGGCATGCCCTCCACCTGGCCCGACCGGCTCGCTTTCCAGCAGAAGGCGCTGACCACCCGGCTCGACGCCCTGAAGGCGCTGGAATCCGCCGCCAAGCCGCTCTACGCCGTGCTGACCGACGAGCAGAAGACGCTCGCGGACCGGCTGCTCCCCGGCCCCATGGGCATGATGTGAGGAGGAGGCCATGACGCACCACGAACACACCCATCACGCTCCCGAGTCACCGGCGCGCACGCCCTGGTGCCGGACCTGGACCGGCTTGGCCGGACTCGGCGCGACCGCCCTGGCGGCCGGGGTGTTCGGAGCCGAGCACGGGCGTTACGCCGCGGTCGCTCCGGGTCGGCGTCCGCGTCTTGCATCCCGTGGGCCGAACCACCCCAGAGTCGGAGGGTCGTTCGGTGCGTGATTCTCGTTGGAAGCCCATGAAGCAAGCGGCGGCAGGCGCCGGGGAGGCGCTGATCCCGGCCTCCCCGGCGGTCACGCTGCGGCACACGAGCGGCTGCTTGAACCGGAACATCGGACAGCGCGAGTACGAGGCCGAACTCGGCGTCCCGCTCTGGCTGCCCGGCCAGGGAACGGCGACCGTCCGGGCGGGCGACGCGCTTCTGGCGCGCACCGACGCCCATGTGAACCAGTCCCTCGGAGTTCTCCCATGACCACCCGACGCCTCCTTGCCGCGACCGCCGTCGCCGCAAGCCTTGCCGCGCCGGTCGCCGCTCCCGCCCTTGCCCACGAGGGCCACGCCCATGGCGGCGAGGAGCCGAAGCCGGTCGTCACGACGGCCGATCCCACCCTGGAAGCGTCCTCGTCCGACTTCGAACTCGTGG
>NZ_QOKW01000004.1 GCF_008365375.1 Roseomonas genomospecies 6
AGCGCTCCGATCAGGCCAAGGGCTTTGTCGTGCTCCCGAAACGGTGGCTGGTCGAGAGAACCCTGTCATGGCTCACCCGCTGCCGCCGCTTGGTGCGCCATTACGAACTATACCTCCGCACCTCCGTCGCCTTCATCCGCCTCGCCATGATCCGTCTCATGCTCCGCCGCCTCGCTCGGAAATAATCTTTCTGGACAGACTCTTATCACGACGCTGCGCTCCAAATACGATGTTCACCCGCTCACGGTCGCCGCACTTGCCGGGCATGATGATGACTTTCCAGAACTTCAGCGCGTGAAACAAACAGACGACTACACGGATTACGACATCACGGATCTGGCGCGCGCGGTTGCCCGGCTGGACTATCCGGCGCTCGGGCTAGACGTGACACATCTCAAGCCGTGAAGGCGGCGACCGCAACCATGCGTCCTGTTTGTCAACAGAATCTACACCTTGGCGAGAAATTGGGCTTGCGCGGGATTCGGCGGGCGGCTATAAGGTTGGGTAAGGAGTCACTGTGCGGTTCGCCAGTGCATCGTCCCCTGGCCGAATAGACGTGGTCAGGGGGGTCGAGAAACCGATCTGGTGCACCGTCCGAAACACCACGCGAAACAAGGTCTTTGGTGACGGGACCTAGCGCAACAGTTTGCGCTAGGAGACTGTTCACATGGACCGGCGCGATTCCGCACCCGAAATGGGTGCGCCCTCCACCTTGAGCGAGGCCGACCTTGCGTGCCTGCTCAATCTCTCCCTGAAGAGCATCCGTAACCGCCGCGTGCTGGGCGATACCCCCGCGTACATCCGCGTCTCGCGGTCGCGCGTGGTCTACCTGTCTGCCGATGTCGAGGCGTATCTGCTCGCCCGGCGCATTGCTGGCGGCGATTCGCAGGTCGCACCCCGCGCTCCCGCCGCTACGCCCGTTGCTACAACGCTTGCTGCTGCGCCGCGCGGTCGCGGTCATCCCAAGGGGGCCGTCACCCGCAACCACCGTCGCGGGGAGGGCTGAGGCATGGCGATCATCCTGCATTCCGAGCGCCTACCCGACGGCTGCGAGTTGCTGCTGGTCCAGACGGCGGCGCGCGGCGGCGGCGCCTGGGCGCAGCCCGTGCGCTTGGCCGTCGTCCGGACTGACGGCGGCGAGTACACGCACGCCCGTTGCCGCGCCGTCCAGGCCACGTTGGCCGTCATGCGCCCAGACGGGCGCCACCGTGGTCCGCGTAGCGGCTATCACCGCGCCGTCACCTACCTGCGCGGCGTCCTGGACCATGCTGCGCACACCTACAAGCACGGTGACGACACGCCGCCGAATGCGGTGGAGGTGACCGCCGACGACCTGGAAGCCGCCCGCGTGGCTGCGGCCGAAATGAAGAAAAAGAAGGGCTAACCGATGAACAGCATCATCAACGTCCCGACCGACACCGTGGTCGCGGGGCTGCGTCAGCGCCGCGACGAATTGGCCGAGCAACTGGCCCGGCTGGACCGGACTCGGCAAACGGTTGAATCCGATTTGGAGTCGCTCGAACAGGCGATTCAGGTTGTCGGCGGACAGCGCACCCGCACGACGATGCCCCTGCCGGTGGCGGGGGCGGCGACGCCGGTTGCCCCTGCCCCGGCGCGCGGTGACGCCGTCGGCCGCCGTGGCGACCTGCCTGCGGCCGTCCGCCGGGCGCTGCTTGAGTACGGCGGCGCTCTGACGACGGCGGAGATCGCCGAGGAGATCCGCGGCCACATTCCGCCCGAGCTGACGACCGAAAAAAAGGTGTCCCTGTGCCTGGGGACGATGGCGGTGCGGGGCATGGTGAGCGGCACGGCCGTGGTGGGGTCGCGCTGCAAGCAGTGGTCCCTGACGGACAGAGGCCATGAGATCGCCACCAACGAAGGGGGCGCCGCATGACGACCTCCTCCCGATCCTGGCCGAACGCGAACATCCTGCATTCCGAACGCCTGCCCGACGGCCATTGCCTGCTCCTGGTCGAAACCTCGTCCAGCGTACAGTTGGTCGAAGCCGTGTCCAGCAGCGGCCCCTACCTGCGGACGCTGGAGGTTCTGTATGTGGACATGCGTGACCGCGGTCCAGATAGCGGCTACCGCCGTGCCGTCACCCGCCTGCGCGGCGCCCTGGAGCACGCCGTGCGCACCTACAAGCCGGGCGACGACACGCCGCCGGAGCCGCCGCGTCCGAGCCTGCCGCCCCGGCCGGTACCGCTGGTCTGGCAGCGCACCGGCTGGCTGGTCGAGCGGTTGATGCACGTCATCATGACGGCCTGTGCCGCCGGGATGCTGGGCCTCATCGTGCTCCGGCTGGTCGCTGGTCGCTGGCTGGAGTCCGTCGTCGGCGACTCCGCCTGGACGGCGACGATGATCGGCGTCGCGGCCGGGACGGCGGTGGTGCTCGTCGCCACCGTGCTGCGCCCCGAGGGCTGGCGTCGGCTGTGGCTGGCCCTGCGGGCGTGGCTCGGCTCCTGGCCGCGCCGGTAGCCCTCCAACACCCTGTTCAAGCCCGCCGGGGACGTTCCGGCGGGCGCCCCTCATCTTCTCTGCGAGGTAAAAATGAACACCGACAGCAAGCACAAGCACTCGGCGTACAGGGCGCGCATGGCCCGGATCGCCAAGCGACAGCAGGCTGATGCCCGTCGTGCCGCCCATATGATTGCGCAGATCCTCATCGCACGGCGTCTGCGCCATGAAGAGCGGGACGGCGACGTCCCGGCCGATAACGGCGGGGCATAACACTCCCCCTGTTCAAGCCCGCCGGAGACCGTTCCGGCGGGCTTTTTTGCTCGCGGGTGGCATCGCCACCCCCCCCCGCCTCGGGGCGGGGCCGCAGAGCGGCGCGAAGGGGGGTGGGGCCGGTGCTGGCGCTCGTTGTCCCCGTCTTCCACCCGGCCCCCGGCTGGGCGCAGCGTAGCGGAGCATGTCCACAGGCCAGCCATGCGCCCTCCACAGCGCTCACTGGCTGGCCTGTGGACATGTGGTAGACGGGGGCAACGTCGGGTAGCCCGACGCTGGTTCAGTTGGTGCCGACGGTCAGCAGCGGCTTCACCGCCTCCGGCGGGTTGCCGAAATAGCGGGTGTTCTCGCCGTCCTCGGTCAAGGACGCCCAGACGCGGCCGTCGTGGTCAAAGGCCAAGCGGCCGTGCACGGTCGAGCAGTTGCCCGGCTGGCAGCCGAAGCCGAAGACGACGCCGTTTCGCTCCTCCATCGGCGCGCTGACGCCGTTCTTCGCCCACTTCGACCAGACCGCGAAGGCCTCGGCGGGCATGAGCTTGCGGACGGCGTCCAGAACGGTGGGGTCCTTGGCGACCATGTAGACCTCGCGGTCGAGGGCACGGGCAGCATGGTCGGCAGCCTGGACGGACAGCGCGGTGGCGGCGATCAGGGTGACGGCGGCGATGACGCTCCGCATGGCAGCCCCTTGTGGTCAATCGTTCCGGCGTTCGGCCGGGTTCGCCACGCCGAGTTCCCGGCCCGTGGCATCGTGAGCGGCTTCGTAGATCAGGCGAGCCTTGGTCTTGATGTTACCGGAGGATCGGAACCGTTCACCGCTGTCGTGAAGCAACGGGCTGTCCGGATGCTGCTCCATGTAGGCGTCACGCTGAGCGACCAGACCGGCGATGTGCATGGTCTTATCGTCCAGTGCGCGCTGAGTTTCGGCCAACTGTTTCTGAAGCGTCCGGACATCGCTCGTCCACTGCTGGTCCATACTGGCCTTCTCGGCCATCAGCCGACGGATGGAGTCGTTCCGGCTCTCAACCTCGCCCTTCAGCTTCCGCGCGGCATCCTGCCATGCGGCGATCACGTCCTCGGCCTTGTCCAGCGCCTTGCCAGCGCCGTAGGCGATCATGATGGCGTCATCACCGAGCATTGAAGCCTCCCTTTGTTAAGCGAAATGGTGTTCTGAATGACCACTGTAAGGAGGCCATCATTACGCGAAAAGCCCATTTCGGGATTTCCAGCGTTCATTTCGCCTTTTTGGTTTCAGCAGGCCTCCGGCAGGGGGTGTAACACCTGTTACCCCACTGATAACGTTATCTCTTGTTATCTGCTGGCCGACGGCCCGGCGACCGCACCCAAGGCGGCACGTAAGCCGGAGCGGGCGCCGCTGGCACCGGCTCCGGCGCCTGGGGAGACGACGACTTGGTGACCTCACCATGTCGGCGTGCCGTCGTCCCGGCGGTCGGTGATGTCGGCGGCTGTTGGCTTGGTGATGTCGGCGCCCGACGGCCCGACAGCATGGTGATGTCGTCGGGCCGTCGGGCCGTCTTGTCGGCGCCTGGGGAGGCCGAACGGGAGGCTGCGAGGTAGCGCTCGGCCGTTTGGAGGGCGACGCGGGATGGCGGGTGCGGCTCGCCGATCACCGTGACGCCGCGCGCTGCCAGCGCGGCGGCGAGACGGTCGCGGAACACCGGATCGGCACCCGTCAACTCCACCTCCGTCCAGCCGTGGCGCACTGCTTGGTCGGCCATGGCGGCGAGCGCGGCGTCGCTGGGTCGCCCGCGCAGGGTCAGCCGGTCGCCGTGGTCGATGACGGCCGCGCCATCGGCCAGCCGGATCACAATCCCGTCGCGCCGGTCCTGCTCGACGGCGACGACGGGGCCACCGACGGCGGGGAGCCACGCCTCGTTATAGCGCTTGCGACGACGGCGTCGGGGAGCACGATGGCGAGGTGCCAGCCCCGGCGGCATAGTGGCTGCCAGCGCCCGCCGGGCGGCGTCCAGGCGGTCGTCACCGGGACGGCCGGGACCGGCAAGGGCGGAACGCTCGCAGGCACGCTGGGCGGCGTCACGCTGGGCGCGGCCGTCGGCTTGCCGGAGGGCGGCACGGGCTTGCGCGAGGGCGTCTTCGCCAGGGCGGCGGGGGCCGCGGGCGAGAGCTACGCCCGCGGCGAGGCGGCGAGTGCGTCGAGCTTCGCGTGCAGGCTCGCCGTGCTGGTCAACAGGTCGGCGAGCGCCCGAAGAATCTGGTTGATCCGGTCCTCTTCGCCGTCCCCGCCGGTCTCCGCGAGCAATTCGAGGATCGCCGTCGTGTCGCGGTGGACGGCTTCCGTCTTCGCGTGGGTCGCTGTGAGAATTTGGGCGGGGCTGGAGGGCTGCTGTGGCTGCGACATGTGCGTGCTCCTGTTCGAGGATTCGGATTTCTCGCTCTGCCTGCGCCAGTTCGGCGCGGGCTTCCCGTAGCTGGCGGCGCGGGCGGCGGGCGGCGAGCACGTCGCCGTAGACGACAGCCTCGTCCGGCCGCTTCTTCCATGTCTCGAAGGCGCGGCGGCCGACATCGCGCTCGGGCGGCGTCGGATCGCCACGGTCGCGATAGCTGCGGTGGTCCACGCGCACGTCAACGCTGTACTCGCCGAGCCACCGATTCATGCGGTCGGCCACCTGGGCTCTCATGTAGCGGCCCCGGTCCTTGGTCCAGGGCTCGTTCGCCAGCTTCTTCTTGCTGCTGAATCCGTCGGCGCCAAGCGCGCGACGGGACAGAATGACATGGGCGTGCGGCTGGCCGCGTGGATCGCCGTCTGACGCTGGCGGGCAGTGAAGGTCCAACTGCGCCACGGCACCCTCGTCCACCCATGGCTGGACGATGGCGCGCACGAGTTCGAGGCGCTGCTCGGGCGGGACCTCTCGGGGCAGCATGATCTCAACGAGCCGGGCCGGTTGACCGTCTCGCCGTTTCTCAGCCGCCAACGCCGCTGACCACAACGCCGCGCGGTCGCCGACGAGCGTGGGCGGTGCGTCGGGTGGCGCCATAATGCAGCCGCCCGCGTACTCCGGCGCCTTACGTGTGAAATCGAACTCACCGTCGGGACCGGTCAACCTGCATGCCCCGTTATACGCGGCGACCTTGTGCAATGAGTCGCCTCGTGACGGTTGAACAGCGCCGAAATCGACGTGGAACGTGGCCTCGCGCATCAGGGAATCTCGTCGGTGGCCCACCCGGCGTCGCGCAGCGCGGTGCGGCATGACCCGACGTACCGGCGGTATGCTTCGCCTTCCCTCGACGTAGCGGCGCGGCGTCCAGCCTCGCACTCGCCGCGCTGATCGGGCGTGGCGTCGTCGGGCACCGGGTCACCGAAAAATCCCCTCCAGAAAAGGGAGGCAAACGGGGTGGCGGCGTCGTAGTCCTGCGCCCACAAGCTGCCCTCCAGCCCGCGCGGCAGCGACGGCACAGGCGGGTCGTAGACGAAGCCGACGAACCGGCCGGGCGGGCACCGGGGCTCACGCACCCGGCCCCGCTCGTCGCGAGTGCCGCGCGGGCCGACGATGCGCTTGCCGTGCTCATCGATCACGACGTATGCGGCGAGGATCTGCCGTTCCACCCAGCGCGGGTACCGTGCCCACTGTGCCCACGGGTCGTGTGGCATGGTCACAACTTCCGGGGTGACGGCAAGGCCGCGACGAAGTCGGACAGGTCGGGCGCGTGGATCGCGGAGGCGTCGCGCGCTTCACGTTCGCGGTCGGCACGGCGGGTCGGCTCCGTCGCCGCGCGGTCGTACAGCGGGTGCCAACCGCCCGGCGTGGCGACGCGCGCGACCGGCACCGCGTCGGCGCGCGGGCGTCGCCGCTCCTGCCGCCATTGGGTCGAGGACCGCAGATCACCGGGCACATGCGCCCAATCCCCGTACGATGGCCCGGCGAAACCGGGCGCCCGAACGACAGCAGCAGCGCGTCCGGAGGCGGTCGCCGGAGGCGGCACCGGCACCGTCGCAGACTCGGGGTACAGCGGCGCGCCGCACGGGTAGCCGTCCACGTAGGCCACGGCGTGGGCGTCCGGCCGGACGCGGCGCCCGAGGGTGCGCCAGCGGGTCTGGCTGTGCAGGCCGGGCGGTACGTCAGCGGCGCGCCGGTACCGGCGAGCGGTGGTGGCGAGCGTACCAGTGGCAGGCGTGGCAGGCATGGCGGAGCCTCCTGAAGCGGGGGTAAGGGGCGGCAGGCCCCACGAGCATGTTCACAGTTTTGCGAAGCAAAATCTGTGAACATATAGGCGAGACTGTCCAGATTTCTGAACAACTCCGCCGACAACAAGTGTAGAACTGCCGGTAGCCGTGTGCAAGGCAGACGCCTTGTTTTCGGAGACACCTGCCGCATACCTTGGATTAGGTCTGCAACAAGGTGCCACCATGACTTCAAAGATGTTGACAACTTCAGAAATAGAAGTTCGCCTGTCCGCCGCTCGCGAACGTGAACGCCGGGCGCGCGCGACGGCGGCACGGCTTCACCGTCAGCTTGTCGTCACGGACAGGCGGTTGGCCGCTCAGCAGAAAATCACGCTGGGGGCCGCTCTGCTGCGCTGCGTCGAGGCCGAGCCGCGTCACACGGACGCGCTGCGTCGGCTGCTCGCGCCCCACGTCACCCGCGAGTGCGACCGCAAGTGCCTGCATGGCACACCCTTCGCCGTGGACGAGCCGTCTCGCGTGGCGGGAGGCGATGGCGAGGCCGGGGGTGCTGCATGACACCGATGCACGCGGGAGAACCTGGGAGGGGGGCGCCTGAGATGACGGCCCCACCCTTCCCGTACCCGTGGCGGGGCGCGCCGCCGGGGGCGCATGTTGCGGCCATCATACGCTGGCTGCAACACCCCGCCGTGCGCGCGGAGTCCCTGCGGCGCGCGGTCAACTCCGGTCACGCCAACGATTGGCGTGACCTGTCGTCGGACGGGACTCCGTCGCGGTCGTGGCGCGGCGAGTGGGACGACAGCCCACGGCAGGCGCGGCGCTTGCGCGCGTATGTCGGCTGGCGGCTGGACCCGCGTCCGGAGCCCATGCCCCCAGCCGGGTTGGATGAGGTGGACGAGCGGCTGCTCGCAGCGATCAACGCCATGTCCGGGGCAGCAATGGCGGACACGCTCGACGCGCTGTGTCGCGCCGATCTGCGCGGCACGCTGGCCCGGCTGCGCGAGCGCGGCGACGCCGTTCTCGCCGAGCGGCCGGGCCTGGGCGAGCCGGTCGCTGGACGGCCGGTCGCAGTGCGGCTGCGCTGCGATCCACCGGATGAGCCGCCACCCGTCGCCGACGACGTAACGCTCGCCCTCGGTGACGACGAATCGCCGCCCGCCCCACTGCCCGCCGCCTGAAGGCAGACATCATGTCCCTGTTCGCCCGCTCCACCCGCGCCATGGGCGCCACGCTCATCGCCACTGACGCCGTCAGCCGCGCCGTCGGATCGTCCCTCCACCTGCACGGCTGGGCGCTGGGCCGCTTGTGGCGCGCCGCGCGTGGCGAGATGCCGCCGGGGCCGCTGCCGCGCTGGATAGAGCGGCTGGCGACGCTGCCGGTGATCGGGAGGCTGTTCAAGCGCCGTCCGGTGACGCTGGCGTGGTTGTGGCGCGTCTGGGCGGTCTACGTCATCGCGGCGACGTTGGCGGCCTGCACGGCGGTCCTGGCGGTCCCGGCAAACGCCTGGGGCGCTGCGCTCAGCGGGGCGGGCGTCACCGTCGCCGCTGCCGCGTTAGCTGCGCGGACTGGGATCGCGCACTGGCAGATGCGGACGGGGCGGCCGGGGTGCTGGACGGAGTGGTGGCGTGACGGTGCGCTCGTGCCGCCGTCGTCCGGCGGCGAGGAGGGGCGCGGGCTGGCGTCGTTGCTGGTGCTGCTCGCGGCCGGGATGGCGCTGTTGCCGTCGGTCGCCGTGGCGGCCGTGGTGGTCGCGGGCGTGACGCCGGACCCCGCGTTGCGCGCTGTCGAACTGCTGTACCCGACGGTGACTGCGACGCCGCTCACGCGGCTGGTCTCAGTGTTGGCCGGGCTGGCAGTCTCGCTGTCGGGCGCCGTGGCGGCCTACCAGTCGATTGCCGCGGTCAACCACGCGGCGGAGACGGGACAGAGCGCGCTGTCCGGCGCGACTGAGTACTACGGGTCGGGGGCGTTGGTCCGTGCGGTGATCGCGCTGGGCCTGCTGTTCCCTGCTATGCCCTCGGGACTGACGGGCGGACACGTCGCGTATGCGCAGGTCGCACGGTGGTCCAGCGACACGGCATCGTCGCTGTGGTCGGGATTCGTGGCCGACGTGCTGGGCGTCCGCGAGGACGGCGCCGATGCCCGCCCGCCGACGGGCAGCCTGGGGATTCCGTCGCCCGTCGGCGGGCTGGCCCTGGCGGAACAAATCCTCACGAGTGAGACGTGTCACGCCTACCTGCGACTCTCGAATCAAGTGCGCCGCGAACTCGGGCTGCCAGGGCCGGGCCTGCCGACCGTAGCCCTGCCTCCAGCGCGCCCCGAGGTTGGCGGCGGCTCGGGCCAGCGCCCATTTTTTCTGTGGCATTACGGAAAGTGTGGTCACCTGATATTGCCGGGACCCGGAGGCGTCCCGGCGGCGACGGCGACCTTTAGACGGGACCGCGCGGAGGCCGTTTCCGCGCTGGTGGAGGCGATCAGGACAACCGATCTGGCTGACCGGATCGCTGGGGGCAGTATGGCGGGGTCCGGCACGACATGGCCGAAGGGCAAGTTGCTGGATCTGCTGGCAGGACCGGCGGCGGAGTACGATGCCGCTGCGCAAGCGGCGGCCGGACGGTACCTCGGCGCCCGAGACGCCGAGAGCCGCAAGGAAGTGGTTGAGGCGGCGCGTACGCAGGGGTGGACCTCGGCAGGCTCGCTGTGGCGCACTCTCGCGGCGGCGAGCGGCGAAGCCGTGACACTCGCGAGCGAGGCGCCTGTTCGCCGCGACCCGGACCCCGCCTTTTTTGAGGAGCTGACGCGGCACAGCAGCCGGGGTGAGGGCTGGCTGTATATCTCTGACAAACTGCACAAGCAGTGGATCGAGGAGTCCCGCATCCCAACGTTGACGCCCGCCGCGCTGGCGGCGCCGGGCGACGAGTCCGCGTCGGTCCTGGCTCAGCTGTTGAACCCGCTGACACGGCCGTTGCTGGAGAAGCTGACGACGTGGGCGCAGACCAGCGACGCCGACCCGTTGAAAGAGTCGATGAGTCTGGGGCACTGGATGGTCGGCTCCACCGACGCCGCATGGATCACAGGTGGCGTGGTAGCGATTGCTGCGGGCAACGGCGCCAGCAGCCTTGCCGGGCTACATGAAGCGTTCCGCTGGTTCGCCGACAAGGCACAACCATACCTGTGGTGGGCCTACGGTATCGGCGTAATCCACGCCTACGTCCTTCCAATGATACCTTACATTTCTGTAGTATTCGCGGGCGTTAACTGGCTCATTTCGCTTGCCGAGATGCTGCTCGCGCTGCCCCTGCTGGCCCTGCTGGCGGCCCGTCTCGACGGCCGCGAACTCCTGCATGCGGCACTCAAACCCGGCCTAATTCTGGTCGCAAACACAATCGTCCTGCCGATCTACACGGTCGCCGCGCTGGCCTCGACGTACTACCTGCTGCCCATCGGGTTGCAGATGGTCAACGGCACCTTCTCGGCGGCTTTCATTGGCAGCCAGGGCGGGTTTACGATGGGCCTGGGCGGCATTCTGGCCGGGCTGACGCTGATGCTTTGGCTACAGTGGCAGGTTACTGTCCGGTTGCTTGGCATCGTTCCCGAAATCCCGAATAGGTTGCTGAGGTATTGGGGCAGCAGGGATGAGATCGCCGACGGCAAGGCCAGCGGCGCCGTGGTCGGTGCGGCGCTGGGCGCGGGCGGCGGGGGTGGCCGATCCAGCGGTGGCGGTGGTGGCGGTGGCGGTGGTGGCGGTGGTGGCCGAGGCAGACGGTCGCCGTCGAAGGTCCCCGGCGGTGGCGGTGGGCTGGGCATCCGGCCTGCTGGCGGCGGCAGCGTGTCGGGCATCAACACGGGCAACGCAGCGCGAGCGGGCGAGACAGCGGGCGACGACGGCGCTACCGGCTGGCACCGGCAGTCCGGCGGCTATGCCGCGCTGTCGGCTGGCGACAGCGCGGCGGCGGACGACGCATACGCGCGCTGGGCCGAGCGGCGGGCGGAAGAGGGAAAGGACGAGTGGTCGGTGGAAAAATACACCGACTACGTACAGGACAAGGCGGCGCGGCGCCGTGAGCGCGGCGGCGACGCTATCTAGCGCTCTCCCTGCCCGGCCTGCTGACGGACGCGAAAATCGGCGTGCCGCCCCGCGCGTAGCGCGGGGACAGGCACCCGGCGCGCAGGCCCGACGGGCCGAGCAGCGCGGCGGGTGAGCCGCGCCGATACCCCATCAAGCGCCAACAAAATACAAAATCCTTGCTCTCAAGGATTTCGCAAGGAAAACTTCCTGTTAGTTTTCCTTGTCAACATAAATACTGCCGATATTCCAAGGAAACTACAAAGTTTAGCAGAAAATGCGTTGACAGATACTTGCGGTGCTGTTAGCAATTTCGGGGTATTAACAACCGAAATCGAGGTATAAAAATGGGTGTCATGATGACTGTGACGCGGGTGCTTGAGATTGGCCCGGTCGGCATTGTGGACGGGACACACAGCGAGGTCGGCCTCGCGGTGGTGGAGTACGTCGTCGCCGGGCGCGCCTGCGGCCTGTCCGACGACGAGATCGAGGACGATCTCCTCGGTCGCTACGACTGGTACGACGACGCGCAGATCATCGGCGACACCGTCACGCTGTCGGCGTTCGACGACGGCGAGGGCTGGACGGGCTGGGGCGCCCACGGGGAGGCCGCCTGATGGGGATCGTCCTCTTTGCAATCAACCTTGCCGTCATCCCCCTGGCCGCCTGGAAGATGATCGCCAACGGCCCGGACCGGCCGCGCGCAATTGCCTGGGCGGCCGTGCTGCTTGCGTCGCTAATCGTTATGGCGCTGGTCAGCTTCCCGCTGGTCATGGCCCGCTGACCGGGGCTCCACCGGAAAGAAATCTTGCCTGCTGGGCTCTCGCTGATGTCAAAGAATCTTTCCCTTGGTGCCGCCCTTCGCGCGCGGCGTCAGGCGCTCGGGCTGACCCTGGCCGCCGTCGGCGCGCGTGCTGGGGTGTCGCGGCCGACTGTGGCAGGTCTTGAACGCGATCAGGGTCAGCGCCGCAGCCTGGATGCGGTCGCTGCGGCGCTGGGGCTGCGGCTCGTCGTCGGCTCGGGCGGGCTGGCGACGGTACGGCAGCGGCGAGGCTGGTCCGTGCCGACGGTGGCGACGAGGACAGGGCTTAGTGCGCCGACCGTCCGGCTGATCGAGGCGGGGGGTGGCGGGCGTGTCGAGAGCCTACTCGCACTGGCGGCGGCCGTCGGCGCTCGGCTTCGGCTGGTCGAAGCCGAGGCGGCGTTCTACGCCCCCGGCGGCGCGGGCGTGTCGAGTGCGCGGGACGGGACGGGCAAAGACGAGTGGTGGACGCCGCCCGACCTGCTGACGACGATCCAGGCGGCGTTGGGCGTCGGCGAACGCTGGGACCTGGACCCGTGCAGCCCCGGCGCTGCCGTGTCGCACGTCCCGGCGGTGCGGCACGTTATGGCCGCTGAGGACTCGTTGTCGCTGCCGATGTGGGGCACGGCCGGGGACACGGCGTTTGTCAATCCGCCGTTCTCAGCGGTCGGCGCGTTCGCCGCGCGCTGCGCCGACGAAGCTGGGCGCGGGCTGCGGCTCGTCCTGCTTGTCCCCGCCCGGCCGGGGGCGCGGTGGTGGAGAGAGTGCGTGGTCGGCGACGGTGCCACCGACGTGGTGTTCCTGGGAAGGCGGCTGGCGTTCGGCGGGCCGTCCGGCCCGCGCGGTCCGGCGCCGTTCGACGTGGCGCTCGTCTGCTGGGGCTGGTCGGAGGGGGCGGCTGACCGGCTGGCGGCGGCGCTGCCCGGCGCCTGGGCGATGCCCGCGCGGCGGGTGGCGCTGGCGGCATAGCCAATACCGTCAAACATAAGGGGTGCAACAAAATGGGCATTACGAACGACGGGACGCTTGACTGGCTCGACCGGCTCTTGGCCGACCTTCACAGCCCCGGCAACCGCCCCCAGACTGAGGCGGTGACGTGGCGCACGAGCGATACGTCGGTACTGATCTCTGCGAGTCTGTGGGAGGCGGCGGCGTGGGGAGTGGCCGTTGCCGCCGCGTGGCCGATCATCGTCCGGTCTGACCGCCCCACGGTCATCGTGACCAGCGGCGAGACGGAGGCGATGCCCCGCGAAATCGTCGTCAAGGCCACGGCGGCGCCGTGGCTCGGGCGCACACCCACCTTGCACGTCATGACCTGCGCGGAGGCGGGTTCCGACGCGGTGGATGAATGGGCTGCCGAAATGCCGCTCGCGGCGGTATTGGCGATGGCCCGCTACGACGAGCCTGAAGCGTAGTCGAGCGCGTGGCGGTGGACGGGGGAAGACCAGCGGGACGCCGTCCCGCTGGGGCCTGCTCCTGTGGGACAGTCTGGTGCCTTGCAAGATTCCGTCTCAATGATGTTGGCAGCAGGCTTTTGAGACACTCGTCTCTCAGCCTTAATGATGTATGTGAGACAAAGGGGCTGACAGATGCTTGTTGGGTACGGGCGCACCTCCACCCTCGACCAAGAGGCCGGTTTCCTGGCGCAGCTACGCGACCTTGAGGTGGCCGGATGTGAGAGGGTGTTCCGCGAACAGGTATCGTCGGTCGATGTCGCTGCGCGCGCCCAGCTTGCGGCAGCGCTGGACTTCGTTCGGGATGGCGACACGCTCGTGGTGACGAAGCTGGATCGCCTTGCCCGGTCTGTGGCCCATCTGCTGGAGATCGTCGCCGTCCTGGAGCGCAAGGGCGTCGCCCTGCGCATCCTCGGTCTAGGCATCGACACCGGCACGCCAACCGGGAAGTTGATGCTGACGGTCATGGGCGGGATCGCCGAGTTCGAGAGGGCTATCATGCTCGAACGCCAGCGCGAAGGCATTGCCAAGGCGAAGGCGGACGGGAAATATCGCGGTCGGGCGCCAACGGCGCGGGCGAAGGCCGGGGAGATCCACCGACTACACGGTGAGGGCGTTGGCCCGGCCGAAATCGCTCGGCGGCTCGGCATCGCTCGGGCGTCTGTGTACCGTGTACTCACTGCGGAGAAGGTTGCGTGAACGCCGAAAAGAAAGCGGCGCCGACCATGAGGGTCCGCCTGATGTCTCCTCTCGGGCGGTACCCAGCAGTCACCGTCGCATCCGGGACCGCAAAGCTGTTGGTGGACGACGGTCTCATTTTCACGGCGATGCCCGTTCACCCGTGGGAACACCATGGCTTCGAAGCATACTCCGAGGTCGAGTATCTGGCGTTCGAGGAGATCCGCTTCCTTGCCGCGCTGGCCCTGTCAATGCATCCGGATCATGGCATGGTCTATGCCTACCCTATGCGGCCATCCCTGGAGCTGCCTGTGGCCGAAGCGTGGGGCGGCGCACAGATCGCGGGGGCAGCACAAGGATGCTTGGATGCCGTGGTATCGGCGGAACGAACATGGCCTCGTGGCCGGGTAATGCCGCCGAAGGCTGGTGGGCCACCGTACGAGGTCCATGAGCATCCACTGGACCTCGATCTTCTCGATAGGCTCATGGGCTCCATCAGTCTGCGCGACCACCTGCTGCTCAGTGGGCTGAACTCCTTCATCAAAGCCGACATGCTCTGGCAGGGCGATGTCGGTGAAGCTGCCATTCAATCGCTCTTCGTCGCCATGGAGGTCTCGTTCCAACTGGTCCTGCGTGTGCTGAAGGCGCACGGAAACCCGAACCCGACGGCCGACGACGCAGGCGCCTTCATCGACGAGACGTTCAACCCCGGCATCGACACCGGCCGGTACTTCGAGGAGTTCTACCGCACCCGCATTATGTCGATGCACCCTCACAGCCGCTTGGGGACCTTCGCACTCGCTCCTCTTCAGGCAGACGACTACTACTTCCTACGCCATGCGCTGAACGAAGTGTTCGTCTTCCTGATTACCGGGAGCAAGTCAGTGCCTTGACCGCGCTCGCGCCATGGCTTTCATCCGCGCCGTCGCGAAGGCGAGGCCGGGTCACGGTCTTCTCGTTCCCCGCCGTCAAGCGATGTTTTACAGAGATTTTGATGTTGTTCTTGTGACCGTCGGCGAGGTCACCAAGGGATTTCCTCTAGCTCAGGGGCCGTGATCCACGGTCGTCGTGGTGGTGGATCGGGCGGCGGAGGCGGTTGGACGACGGTGGGGGAGCGGGGGATTCCGGGATAGGCCGTACCCTCCGTAGAAGCCTCAGGAGCGTCGCGGTAGACGGTGCGGATCTCGGCGGCGGTCACGCCAGGACGGCCGCGAACGTGCCACGCCTCCCGAAACACACCGTCGCCAAAATCATGGATAACGCGGCGCAGGACCGAGAAGCCGACGTTCGCAAATAGGTGTTCCCGTAGCCGCTGAATGCGGACAGCCGGACGGCGCGGCACAATCTCGGCGACGCCGTACTCAGGGTGCCGCCGGACGGTCATTCCATCGGCGTCCAGCTTGCCGAGCCAGCGGCGGTACTCGCCGACGGCGCGGACCAGCGCCACGCCCCGCGTTTGGCGCCACAACTCGACAAGTTCCTCTGGCGTCCACTCGTCGTCCAGTTCCTCGGCCAGCCCGGCGGCGGCGTACTGCACCAGGGCGGCCGGATGGCGGTTGAGGCGGTCCTCGTCCTCGGCCGTCCACCACAGCCAGCCGGTTTCCGGACGGCCGGTGCCGCCGACCCAATACGACTCCAGCGCGGCCCACTCCTCGGGCGTGCCGCCCCGGCCGACAAGGTGGTAGTGGAGGTAGACGCGGCCGTCGTCACCGTCCCGCTGGATGTGGGCGGCGATCAGGTCAATGGCGATGCTTGGCGCGTACCGTGCGATGCCGTAGCGCAGCCGCTCGTTCACGCGACGGCTCGTGTCGGCGTGGACGCGGCGCAGGGTGTCCAGCGGGACGCTGCACACTGGGGCGGCGACGCGAACCTGCCGCACTGTGTCGATGCCATGTTCGCCCGCGAACACGGTGTAGCGCAAACCATGCCTTGTCTTGGCGGCGAACGCCTGGGACGGGAACATCTGGTGACGCCGAAGCGCGCGACCGAGAGATTCCGTCCACTCGCCGTCGTCGCTGACGTACTGGTCGTCGCTGCCCGGTGGGGCGGCGTGGACGTTGGCGTCGGTGAGGCCGCCCTCGATCAGCAGTGCAGCAAGACGCTGATCGTCGTCGCGCCTCTGGCGTGCATCGCCATGGGTGTCGTGCTCGTTATGGCTGCCAAATTTGTTGACAAGCTGGCCCGTATCAACCCGGCGGCTGCTTTGATGCAGTTGCCGCCGGGCGGGCATTGCGGGCCTATCCCGTCGTTACGGGAAGGCCCTTGAATACGGCGCGTGGGTGCGTCATGATTCCAAGGACTTGATGATGAGAACCGCCCCATCTCTGGCCTTGCCGGGCCTCCGGGGCGGTTTTTCATTTTGCCCTCGACTCGGGGCTCGGCGTCAAGCCCCCGGTGTTACCGGAAGATCCTGTCGTCCAACACCTTCATGCACCCGCGCGCAAGGCTGCCGAAGAACCAAGCGCTGATGAACAGCATCAGCATCACAACGGTGCATGCAACACCGGTGACGCCGAAATCCGCCCAGCTATGGACACGGTTGAAGGCCTCCATATAGGCCGGACCAACGTCACTCAACACGTAGGAATACCAAGCAGCCTCGGCAGAGGACGCAACCATCACAACGAAGAGAACCACCGTTGACCACTGGCTCAAGCTGCTGTAGCGCCTCTGGTTCTTGAACGATGCCCACATCTGTCTAAAGCGGCTCATGCTGTCTTCCCTGGTTGGGATTGAATGCGCGGCGTCAAGAAGAGCATGGTGTCGCCACCGGTCACTCGGCAGTCGTGGCCTCGTCCTCGTGGTTCTTGATCACGTCGGCCATCACCTCCAGCTGCTCGGCCAGTCCGTACTTGTCCGGGAACTTGGCGAGGATCGCCCACGAAAACTCCCGAACGGCCGTCTTCATGACGGCTTCGCGAAAGTAGGGGTCGGCTGCGAGTTCCGACACGGTATCAACGCAAGCCGATACGGCGTCGGCGATCCGATCCTCGAAAGCCCTCTCGTCAGCCATGGAATTCCCCTGGGTTGTTTAACCCGCATAGGGTACAGCGCAGGCCGGTGCTGAACAACGCGCCTTTCAGCCGCACAATGTTGACAAGGTTCCGCGCAGCGTGTACCAGTATTGTGGCATTCAGAGTGGCGGTTCGGCCGTCTCGAAAGCTGATTTCCGTTTGGATTCAAGCTGCTGGCGCGCATTTCAGGCTTATGCTCCTGGCGCCCCAGCCACCCTATTTTACCCCATTCAAATCAATTAGGTTAACCGCGCTGTGTACCGGCAATGTGTACCAGGCGGAGTTCCGTGGCTTTCTCATGCCATGGCGCTGACGGCCGAACAGCTATGTACAACAACTTTGTTGTCAAAGTTGCCCAGGGCAAGGCGGTCTACGCGGAGCGGTGCGCCTCGCGCCACGGCGCGCGGCTGGAGGGACAGCCGGACCGGCAAACCCGCAAGCGGAATGGCCGCCTGCCCGCGCCGCCGCGCGACGCCTCTGGGCACACATGGCACCGCCCCGACACCGACCTCTTTAAAATCACCAAGCAGGGCGTCGCCGCGTTCGCCCCGCCCGGCTACGAGAGCGACATGCCCGCCTTCGGCGGCGTGCTGAGCGATGCCGAGAGCTGGGCGGTCCTGGCCTACATCAAGAGTTCCTGGCCCGGAAAGATCCGTCGCCGCCACGCCGCCTTGAGCGAAAGCGCCAGAAAGTAGGGAGCGGACGCGAGCCTTGGCGTCATGGCTCGCATCGCACGTCAGGCCGTCAGCGACGACGGGTTGGTTTCCTTTCGCTGCTTCTGAACGCCGGGGAAGACCTCGTTGAAATCGCGGAACAGGGCCTTGTAGTTCTCCGGCACCCGGTAAGCCTTCTTTTGGAAGCCATCCGGCAGTTCATCCAGTTCGGTCATGCCGTTCCAGCCCTCCGCCATGGGAAAGGCGTAGTAGGGATAGTCCCGCGGAACGCCCCTGGCGCGGATCACGTTGATCGTGCGCCCGCGCTTGCGGGCGGCGGCGATACGGTGCATGCCGTCGTTGATGATCCACACGGTGCGCCCGTCCGGCTCCACCGACTCCTCGACGATCGGCGGGGTCAGCGGGATCGGCCCCTCCTCCTCGCCGTCGCGCTCGATCCAGAACAGGACCGCGCCGGTCAGCGCGAAGACGTCGATGCCATGAGGACGGAACAACTGTTCGAGCGTCAGCACAGTGTTGAGCTCGTTCTTCAGCAGATAACGCTGGGTCGGCGCCAGCGTTTCCGGGTCCACCGACGGCACCAGTTCCAGCGTGGCGTTTTCGTAGACATAGGGGCGATCAAAGCCCTTCAGCCGCGTCTTCTTGAAACGGGCAAGGGTTTCTTCGGTGGACAGCGTCTCCCAACGCAACAGTCGCATGAGGTCACCGTATGGGCAGAGAGGCAGAAGGGGCAGCCACGTCGTCCACGGACAACGCGGCGATGGAGGGCACGATCAGGTCCGGGCGGGGCAGTTCCCCGCGCTCGACGCCTTGCAGATACGCCCGTTCCTTGTCGGGCCGATGCATCAGCCACACCGTCCGCATGCCGAGCGCGAGCGCCGGGCCGATGTCGTTGTCGTAGGAATCGCCGATCATCGTGCAGGCTTCCGGCGGACAGCCGGCGGCGGCCAGAGCGTGCCGGTAGATCGCCAGATCCGGCTTGGCAACGCCCACACGGTAAGACATCACGGTAAGGTCGCTGGCGGCGAGGGGCCCGAACAGGCGCCTGAAGCTTTCGGCGTACGGGTGCCAGATGTTGGAGACGAATCCGTAGCGCCGCCCGCTCCCGCTGAGCGAGGACAGCAGCGCGGCGGCACCCTCGATCACCGAAGGCCCGGTCACCTGGGTGTCCCAGACGTCCGCCGCCGCCTTCTCCGCCTCGGAGCGTCCGGCCTGATAGTCGCTGACCAGGATGGCGGCGAGATCCGCCGGGGTTTCGATCACCGTGGTGAGCAGACACCGGTCGAGCCGCTTGCGCTGGGCCTCGTCGAGACCCAGGGCGGCGGCGATGAACCGCGCGGGGGCTTTCGGCGGGCCTTCGATGAGGCTGGCGCCGATGTCGAAGAAGGTCACTGGGGCCGTCACGATGCGGAGCCCGCCTTTGTCTTGGCCTTCAGGAGCGCCTCGTGGATCGCGAGTTGGCGACCGACATAGAGGGCGTGCGAGAGTTCCGAAATCGCGCAGTCGCGCGCGATCTGGCTCTCGATGTCCTGCGCCGTCCGTCCGCGGTAGCGGGCCAGGGTTTCCCCGCCCGATTTAAGGTCGGCCACGATCTCCGCAGTCTCGTCGTCGATGGTGAAGGTGAAGTAGCCGTTGGGGTCCTCGCGCAACTCGCGCTTGCCGCTGGCGCGGTCCAGTTCGAGGTCGTCCTTCTTGGCGTCCTTGATCTGCTGCGCCAGATCGAACCGCTCGGTCGAGCCGGGATCGATCGAGATCGAATGGCTGATCACGGTGATGGCGCCCAGGGAAATGTTCCCCGCGAGCTCCGCCACCAGCCGCTGGACCGCCATCAGGCCGTAGAGGTTCTTCAGCCACGCGCTCATGGTGTTGTGGGCGCGGAAGGTGGCGGACAGGGTAAGCCGGTCCTGGAAGACGCGGAAGAACAGGGTGACCAGGCAGGGCGTGCTCTGGGCTTCCGGCGCGACCATGTCGAAGGACGGGTCCCACAGCGTGATGTAGGCTCCCCGGCTGGTCGGGTCGGCGCGCAGCTTTTCCGCCGCGACCGTCAGCGTGTCGATGATGCCGCCGGCCCCATCCCGCCAATAGCCGCGCAGCCGGTTGCCGTAGCTGTAGGCCAGCGTTTCCGGCAACTCCCCGTTCAGCAGGTTCTGCTGATAGGCGGCGAACTCCGCCAGCGAGAAGCCGTAGGGGCGCAGATGCCCGTCGGCGTCGGGAACCGGATCGGTCACCACGACCTTGAGGTTCTGCAACTCCAGCCGCTTCTTCGTGCCCGACGCGACGCTGGGGATGCCGAACCGCATGATGCGGAAGACGATTTCCTCCCAGGCGTCGAGCGGCCCGCGGCGGACCACCACATGGGCGCGCGGCTCGGACGGGAAGTAATTCGGCTTGAAGCTGGGCAGCGGCGCCTCGACGCGGTCGCGCAGCGGCGGCTGCACCGGCGGCAGGCCCGTGAAGAAGGCGGTGATGCCATCCTTGGTCTCGGCCAGCGACGGCTTGCCGAAGCGGGCGACGCTGCACTGGCCGGCCAGCAGGGCGGGGTCGAATTGCGTGTCGAGGTAGCGTTCGGTGCCGACGATGCGATAGCGCTGCTGCCCCATCCGCTCCGCCGGCTCGACTCCCTTGGTCAGCAGGCTTTCGATCTCCGCCGCCGAACCGCTCATGTCCTGGCCGAAGACCAGCAGGTGCCGGATCTGCGGATTCCACAGCAGATTGCGGATCATCTGCGGCAGGCCGTCGCCGTACAGATTCGCCACGACCGCCACGCGGGACGACTCCGGCTCCAGATCGACCCCGAGTCGGCGCAGGAAATCCATGGCCGTGTCGGTGGGCGTCCACAGCGTGGCAATCCCGACATCGCCGAGCGGATTGACGATCTTCAACCGCTCCGGAAAATAAAGCGCCTCGAAGGCGAGGGGCATAGCCTCTTCCCTTATCCTCGTCCCTTGTCAGGGCTGCTCGAGATTGATCCGGCTCGGGAGCGGGTCGAGCTGGTCGCGGTACTTGGCGTCGGGGCGCGCGGCGTAGGGCTTGGAGGTCGGCGACATCAGCGTCTCGAAGCTGAGGGCGCAGATCCGCATGCCCGGGCGCAGCGCCAGCGGCAGCCGTCCGCAATTGAAGAATTCCAACGTGATGCGGCCGTTCCAGCCGGGGTCGATGGTGTGCGCGGTCGCGTGCACCATCAGGCCCAGGCGCGCGAGGCTGCTGCGCCCGTCCAGCCGGCCCGCGATGTCGTTCGGCAGGCCGATGCGCTGAACCGTGATGCCCAGCACCAGCTCGCCCGGATGCAGGAAGAACGGCTCCCCCACGGGAACCTCCACCCGGTCCATCAGCTTGTCGGGAACCTGGCTGGGATGGCCCTCGGGAGGGGCGAGGTCGACGAAGGCCGCCTTCCCCGGCGGGAAGACCTGGAAGGCGTTGCCGAGTTGGAGATCGACCGACATGGCGCCGATCTGGCTCTCCGCCGGCAGCGGGTCGATCTCGATGCGTCCTTCGGCCAGGTAGCGGCGAATATCGACGTCTGACAGCTTCATTCCTTCCGAGCCTCCTGGCGGAGCCGCAAGCCCTGCGGTTCCGGTCACGTATGCGCCCTCTATACTCGACAACGCGAACGCCAGTCCATTAGATGTCGCCGGCTTTGCAGAAGGGGATGGGAATGGCAGGTTCGTCGAACGATTCCGCGCTGGTGGACGATGTCTTCGAAACACGGCGCCTGTCGGTCATCCTGGGCGATGTCCCGGCCATTGGCAACCGGCCCGATGCGGAAACCCTGTTCCGGACCCGCGTGGCCGAGCATGGGGAACGGGTCCGCCGCCTGCGGGAGACGGAATCGCCGCTGTTCGTCGAGAACAACGACCTCACCGCCTACGCCGCCGCCGACGGGCCGTTGCCGGAACTGATCCTGGTCGGCGACAACCCGGGGCGCCGGGAGTTCGAGCATTCCGTGTATCTGTGCGTCAAGGGACGCGCCGGCGCCATGGCGCACAGCTTCTTCGATGGGGTTTTCGGCCCGCAGTCCTTCCGCAACAAGGTGATGGTGCTGAACAAAAGCTCCTTCCACACGCCGCGCACGGTGGGCTTGACGGAGGCGATGCGCGGCGGGGCCGGAGTTGGCGACGCCATCCGGCGCGACCAGGAGGAGAACGCGCGGCTGATCGCCGACTCGGTGGCCCTGCTGGGCGTCCCGGTCGTCACCATCGGCATGGAAAGCGGCGGAACGACGTTCCAGAGCTTCCGCAAGGCGCTCGAAGCCCGGTACCGCGCCTTCGGGAACCCCCCGGCGATGTTTCAGGGGAAGCGACTCGCCGGCCCCTTCCGCAAGGTGCCGCACTTCTCGCTCTCCAAGATCTTCTGCCGCAACGCCGACCCGGCCTGGAACGCCGCCCTGGAAGGATTTCTGGCCCGGCACGCCTCCGTTCCCGGCTTGGCGACCGACAACGGCAACGTGTCGTCGAAGGTGCTGCTGGGGCTGGCGGACAGGCGCCTGCTCGCCGATTATTTGGACACGGTGATCCTTGGGGACGGGGAGTAACGGCCCTATTCCGCGACGGGTGGGGAGCCTTCTTGGTGGGTGGTCGCTTTGGGCCCCCACCCTGACCCTCCCCCACTTCGCGGGGGAGGGGATTGAAGGGCGCGCAGCGGAGTTCCCTCCCTCGCCGAAGGTGGGGGAGGGTTAGGGAGGGGCCCGGTGCGAGGGCTCACTCCCTGTCGGAAACTGCCCGCGAGGCTTTGGGGGAAGGTGCCGGTGTTCAACGAGACGGTCGGCCTGACGGTCCTGATCCTGACCGTCGCCACGCTGTACGCGGCGGTCGGGCAGGCGGGCGCTTCGGGCTATCTCGCCGTCATGGGCATCGTCGGGCTGGACCCGGCGACGATGAAGCCGACGGCGCTCGCCCTCAACCTCCTGGTCGCCGGCATCGGCACCGCCCGCTTCGCGCGCGCGGGGCTGTTCGACTGGAAGGTCTTCTACCCGTTCGGCGTCCTGGGAATGCCCTTTTCGTTCTTGGGCGGCACGATGCACCTGCCGCCCCATCTCTATTACCCGCTGGTCGGGGCCATCCTCCTCCTGGCGTCGCTGGAGCTGGCGCGCTCCACCTGGGCGGCGCGAGGAGTCCCCGAGCGGACGGTCCCGGCCCGCCCCCCTTTCCTTCCGGCGCTCGCCGCCGGGGCCGCGGTCGGCTTCCTGTCCGGGATGACCGGCACGGGCGGCGGAATCTTCCTGGCCCCGCTGATCCTGCTCATGGGGTGGGTCGAGACCCGCCGCGCCGCCGCCGTCTCCGCCGCCTACAACCTGCTGAATTCGGCGGCGGCACTGGCCGGGACCTGGACCACCGCCGCGGTCCTGCCGCCGGCCCTGCCCTGGTGGCTGGCCGCCGCCGGGGCCGGCGGAGCGGTCGGGGCCTGGCTGGGCAGCCGCCACCTGCCGACCGCGGCGCTGCGCTATCTGCTCTCCGCGATCCTCGCTTTGTCCGGCATCAAGATGCTGACCGCCTGACCCCCGGCGCCCCCTGCCACGCCCGCCGCTCCCACACATGGGCGGGAAGACGGCTCATCAGGCCGATGGGCAGAAGGAACAGGGCGAGGTTGGTCCAGCAGAAGGCCCGCCGCTCCCCCGTCCGGCCTTGTGGGGAGCGGGAGGCGGCGCGCTCCATCCAGCCGCCGCTGGCCTCCCGATAGTCCGGCATGGCCTCCAGGACGGCGCCGGAGGTGTCGCGGGCCGGGCGGTTGTCGAACATGTCCCGGTCCATGCGGTGGGCCAGCATGCGGTCCGCGAGGCCGGGGGCCACCGCATGCGGCAGGGCGGCGGAGCGTCCCGCGGCGCCGACGAACAGCTCGGGCCGGGGATTCTCGGCGAGCCGCAGGATGGCCTCGGCCACCTCCTCCGGCGGACGCAGCGGAGTCATCGCCTTGACGGCGCGGCCCGTGTAGTTCGCGCCGTGCTGCCACAGCGGCGTGTCGATGGGGCCGGGCAGGACGGTGCAGACCTGGATGCCGGGGTCCTCCACCAGCTCCTGCCGCAGGGTTTCGGAGAAGCCGCGCACCGCGAACTTGCTGGCGGCGTAGGCGGCGGCGTAGCGCTGCCCGACGATGGAGGCCAGCGAAGCGACGTTGATGACCGTGCCCTCCCCCCGCTCCAGGAAATGGGGAAGCACGGCGCGGCAGCCGTTGGCGGTGCCGAAGAAGTTGGTGCGCATCACCTCCTCGAACACGTCCTGCGGAGTCTCCTCGAAAGCCCCGAAGGCGATCACGCCCGCGTTGTTCACCCAGACGTCGATTCCGCCGAACACCTCGATGGCGCGTTCGGCCAGCCGGTTCATCTGATCCTGGTCGCGCACGTCGGTGGGGACCACCATCGCCCGCCCGCCGGCCTCCACGCAGTCCTCCGCGACCTCGTGCAGGGCGGCGTGGCGCCGGGCCGCCAGGACCACCGCGGCCCCGTGGCGCGCGAATTCCAGGGCGGTCGCCCGGCCGATCCCGCTGGACGCCCCGGTGATGACCACCACCTTGTCGAAATGCCGACCGGCCATAAGCGTTGCTCCCGCATCGTTTGTTCGAGTCCGTTTCCTGGCTAACATCCCAGCCCGGCAAAGGTGCCCCGGCCCTCCGGAACGGCCAGCCATCCGGAACGCCCAGCCATCCGGAACGGTGGAGGCGGAGGCGCGAACCCGCTACAGTCGCGGCGTCCGGTGACGATGCAGAAGAAGAGGTTTAGTCCGTGGCGGCCAAGGAACTCGACGTGAAGGGGCTGCATTGCCCGCTGCCCATCCTGCGGACGCGCGCCCTGCTGGACAAGATGGCCGAGGGGGAGGAGGTGATCGTCTACGCCACCGACCCGGCGTCGGTCATCGATTTCAAGCATTTCTGCAACACGACCGACAACGTGCTGCTGGCGCACGAGACGCGCGGGGAGGTGTTCGTGTACCACATCCGCCGCGGCAGCTCCGCCGCCTGACCGCCCCGCCGCCCGACCTTCATCTCCCATTCCTGAAGGAGCCCGCCCCCATGCCGATCCTGCGCCCCGCGGTTCCGCCTCCGCTGCGCCCCGGCGCGGTGGTCCATGGCCCCGGCTCCGCCGCCGTGGACGCGATGCTCGACCGTTTCGTGACGGAGCTGCAACGGCGCGGCTTCCGCGTCGGCGGCGTGGTCCAGCGCAACACCGGCGCGCCCGGCGACTGCGCCGAAGTCATGGAACTGGTGGACGTCGCCACCGGCAAGGCCTACGACATCTCCCAGCATCTGGGCCGCCAATCGCAATCCTGCCGCGTCGATCCCCAGGGGGTGGCGGAGGCCAGCCAGGCTCTGCGCCGCGCCATCGCGGAGCGCGCCGACCTGCTGGTCGTCAACAAGTTCGCGGGGCTGGAGGCGCACGGCGAAGGGCTGGCGGACGAGCTTCTGGCCGGCATCGCCGAGGGGATTCCGGTGCTGACCAGCGTCGGCAGCCGCTTCCTCAACGAATGGCAGGCCTTCACCGGCGGCTTCACCTCCCTGATCTCTCCGGACGAGGAGGCGCTGTGGCGCTGGTGGGGGGCGCACCGGCTCTACGACGACCTGCTGCACGGGGTTGAGGACGCGCCGGTCCGCGCCGTCACCATCGGTGCCAAATGGATCATGGTGGAGACGGAGGGCGCCGGAGGTCCCGGCATCGGCCTCGCCGCCCGCCCGCAGTCGGCGCCGCCGCCCGATCCGGCGCGCTGGGCCGGGATGGGCCTCGCCGAACTGGCCGCGCAGGCCGCCCGGTCCTGGGACGCGCAGGAGGCCACGGTCGGCATGGCCGCCCTGAACGCCCACTACAACCGCCCGGGCCTGACCGGGTCGGCGGCCAACGGTCTGGACCTGTTCGCCGGGATGGAGGGGCGCGTGGTGGTCTTCGGCGCCTTCCCGCAGATTGCCCGGCGCCTGCCCAACGCCCATGTGGTCGAAATGAACCCCAGCGGCGGCGAATATCCGGAAGCCGCCGGGGAGTGGTTGCTGCCGGGCGCGGAGGGCGCCGCCATCACCTCCTCCACCCTGACCAACCGCACCCTGCCCCGCCTGCTGTCGGCGGCGCAGGGGGTGCGCGTCGCCCTGGTCGGTCCCGGCACGCCCCTGACCCCGCGGCTGTTCCGCTACGGCATCGCCGCGCTGGCCGGCTTCGTGGTGGAGGACCGTGACGCTCTGGCCCAGGCGATCCTGGCCGGCGGCTCCTCCCGGAGCTTCCACCGCCATGGCCGCTTCGTCACGCTGCACAACGAACAAAACTGAAGGAGAGGGATTGGAATGGACGAGAAGACCCGCACAGAGCTGGAAGCCGCCGCCTTCCGCGGGCTGGTCGCGCATCTTCAGAAGCGCACCGACGTGCAGAACATCGACCTGATGAATCTGGCCGGCTTCTGCCGCAACTGCCTGTCCAAATGGTACGCCGCCGCCGCCAAGGAGCGCGGCGTGCCGCTGACCGACGAGGAGGCCCGCATCGCCGTCTACGGCATGCCCTATTCGGAGTGGAAGGCGAAGCACCAGAAGGAGGCCACCCCCGAACAGCAGCAGAAGTTCGAGGACACCAAGCCCCTGCACGCCGAAATCAGCGGCCACATGCCGAAGAAGTAACGGGTCGGAATCCCCTCTCCCGCCCCGGGAGAGGGTATCTCAGGACGCCCTGGCGTTCAGGCGAACAGGCCGGTGAAGGGCAGGAATTCCACCATGTCCCCTTCGCGGATCGTCGTGGCGTCCGCGGGCATGTCGACCAGCCCGTCCGCCTCGACCATGGAGGTCAGCACGCCGGAGCTGTCGCTGGGGAACTTGTGGGCGACCGGACGGCCGTCGGGTCCGGTCGCCAGACGGGCGCGCAGGAATTCGCGCCGTCCCGGCTTCTTCCGGAACTCGAACCCGGCGACGACGAGGCAGCGCGGGGTCGGCGCGCTCTCCGCCCCCGACAGGCGAAGCACCAGCGGGCGGCCCACCAGCATGAAGGTCACCATGGCCGACACCGGGTTGCCCGGCAGGCCGAGGAACGGCGTCGTCCCGATGCGCCCGAGCGCCAGCGGCTTGCCCGGCTTCAACGCCAGCTTCCACAGATCGACGGACCCAAGCTCGCCGACCACCGCCTTCACATGGTCCTCCTCCCCCACCGAGGCGCCGCCGGAGGTGACGACCAGATCGGCGGTCGCGGCGGCGTCGGCCAGCGCGGCGCGGGTGACGTCCGGCTTGTCCGGCAGGATGCCCAGGTCGCGCACCTCCGCCCCCAGCGCGTCGAGCTGGGCGGCCAGCGTGTAGCGGTTGGCGTCGTAGATGGTGCCGTCCGGCTTGTCCGTCCCCGGCTCGCGCAGCTCGTCGCCGGTGGAGAACAGGACGACGCGCAGCCGCTTGCGCACCGACAGGCTGGACCGGCCCACCGCGGCGGCCAGCCCGATCTCCTGGGCGCGCAGCCGCAGGCCGGGGGTGAGAACCACGGACCCCGCCGTCATGTCCTCACCCGCGTCGCGGATGTTGGCGCCGCGCTCCAGGGTCGCGGGCACCAGCACCGTTCCTCCCTTGGACCCGTCCTCGGCCCGGCAATCCTCCTGCATGGCGACGGTGTCCACCCCCACCGGAATCGGCGCGCCGGTGAAGATGCGCACCGCCTCGCCCGGCCCGACCGTTCCGGGGAAGACGGTGCCGGCCGGCACGCGGCCGACCACGCTCAGCCGCAGATGGTCGCCCGCCGGATCGTTCCCCGCCATACGGAAGCCCCAGCCGTCCATCGCCGAGACCGCCACCGGTGGGACGTTCACCGTCGCGGTCACCGGTTCCGCCAGGATGCGTCCCAGAGCGGCGCGCAGCGGCACCTCTTCCGGCTCCGTCACCGCACCGTAGGTTCGCTGCACGCGGGCCAGCGCCTCGTCCAGCGGAAGGGGGGCAGTGGGGGCGGGGCCGGCGAAGCAGTCCATGCGAAGTTCCTTCTCCCTTGCAGGCGTCCGCCCTCGGCGTGCCATATCGCGCCGCATAGTCCGGAGCACGGGCGGTGCGCACCTTGATCATCGTCAAGACGCGGCCCGGCGCAAGCGCCCGTTCGGGAACCCACCATCCCGACGGGTCGCCCTCCGGCCCCGCCCGTCTCTTAACTATGGGCTATACGAATTATTTCTCGCAGCGCTGCGTTTTCGGCCTTGCGCATTTGGATCGATCCAAATAGGCTCACCGTCACGTTCGGCGCCGAGGGCGTTGCCGCAGGCCGCCGGACGACGAGAGGCCGACAACGAGAATCCCGCACAGGGACCGTCCACCGGCAGAGCGCGGCCCCTGATCCGGCTGCGCCCCGGCTTGGCTGCGGAGGGAAAAGCCCGTGAACTACACGTTCGACTTCAACGCCGTCATCGGGTCCTGGGACTATCTGCTCCAGGGCGCGTGGCTGACCGTGCAATTGTCGATCGGCGCCATGATTCTCGGCCTGATCGTCGCGATTCTCTGCGCGCTCGGCAAGACGTCCGGGCCGAAGCCGATCCGCTGGATCATCAACGCCTACATCGAGGTGGTGCGCAACACGCCCTTCCTGGTGCAGATCTTCCTGATCTTCTTCGGGCTGCCGACCATGGGCATCCGCCTGTCGCCGGACCTCGCGGCGCTGATCGCCATGGTCGTCAATGTCGGGGCCTACGCGACGGAGATCATCCGCGCCGGCATCGAATCGATCCAAAAAGGCCAGATCGAAGCCGGGCTGGCGCTGGGGCTGAAGCCGTTGCAGGTCTTCCGCTACGTCGTCATCAAGCCGGCGCTGCGCACCGTCTACCCGGCGCTGACCAGCCAGTTCATCTTGCTGATGCTCAGCTCCAGCGTGGTGTCGGCGATCTCGGCGGACGAGCTGACCTCGGTGGCCAACAACATCCAGTCGCAGACCTTCCGCAGCTTCGAGATCTACATCGTGGTGACCGGCATCTATCTGGCGCTGGCGATGATGTTCTCCGCTCTGTTCGCCGGCATCTACAAGCTGGCCTTCGCCTACGACACCGACCGGCGCTGAGGGAGGGCCGAGCCATGATCCGCGCCTTCAGTTACAACGAGTTCCTGTTCCTCCTCAGCGCCGTGCAATGGACGCTGGCGCTGTCGGCCATCGCCTTCGTCGGCGGAGCGACGGTCGGCCTGTTCATCGCGCTGGCCCGCACCTCGGAGATCAAGGCGGTGCGGCTGGCCGCCACCGGCTACATCCAGCTTTTCCAGGGCACGCCGCTGCTGATGCAGTTGTTCCTGGTCTTCTTCGGCGCCACGGTGCTGGGCTTCGACCTGAACCCCTGGGCCGCCGCGGCGCTGGGCCTGACGCTGAACGCCAGCGCCTTCCTGGGCGAAATCTGGCGCGGCTGCATCCAGTCGGTGCCGCGCGGCCAGTGGGAGGCGGCCTCCGCGCTCGGCCTGCGCTACCCGGGGCTGATGCGCTACGTGATCCTGCCGCAGGCGGTGAAGGTCGCGGTGCCGCCGACCGTCGGTTTCCTCGTGCAGCTCATCAAGAGCACGTCGCTGGCCGCCATCATCGGCTTCACCGAACTGACCCGCGCCGGGCAGATCGTCAACAACGCCACCTTCCAGCCCTTCCTGGTGTTCGGGATCGTGGCAGCGCTCTACTTCGCCATGTGCTGGCCGCTGTCGCTTCTCAGCGCCCGGCTGGAGCGGCGCTACGCCGTCGCCACCCGCTAAGCCCAAAACTGACCTTCGTCTTCATAAGAACCGTGAGGAAACCCCCAATGAGCCTGTCGATCACCCGCCGCCTCGCCGTCGCCGGCGCCATGATGGCCGCTGCCGTCGCCCTGGCCGTTCCCGCCGCCGCCCAGACCGTCGACGAGATCAAGTCGAAGGGCAAGCTGACCATCGGCATGCTGGTGGACTTCCCGCCCTTCGGCATCACCACCGTCGACGGCAAGCCCGACGGCTACGACGCCGACGTCGCCAAGCTGCTGGGCAAGCACATGGGCGTCCCGGTGGAGATCGTTCCGGTCACCGGCCCGAACCGCATCCCCTATCTGCTGACCAACAAGGTGGACCTGCTGGTCGCCTCGCTGGGCATCACCCCGGCCCGCGCCGAGCAGGTGCAGTTCTCCGAGCCCTACGCCGCCATCGAGATCGGTCTGGTCGCCCCCGCCGACACCAAGATCAAGGACGCGGCGGAGCTGTCCGGCAAGCGCGTCGGCGTCGCCCGCGCCAGCACCCAGGACAACGCCCTGACCGCCGTCGCCCCGAAGGACGCGCGCATCATGCGCTTCGACGACGACGCCAGCGCCGTGCAGGCCATGCTGTCCGGTCAGGTCGACGCGCTGGGCCTCAGCAACGTGGTCACCAAGGAGATCAAGAAGCTGGCGCCGCAGGCGAACTACGAGATGAAGTTCGTCCTGAACCGTCAGGTCCAGGGCATCGCCATGCGCAAGGGCCAGGACGCCCTGCTGAAGTGGGTCAACGAGTTCATCGAGACCGCGAAGGCGAATGGCGAGCTGAACGAGGTCCACAAGAAGTGGCTGGGCACCGACCTGCCCCCGCTGACCAAGTCGTAATCGCTCAATCCCCTCTCCCGCCCCGGGAGAGGGTGCCCGCGAAGCGGGCGGGTGAGGGTACCGGCGAGGATCAGCGCACCATTCTCGGCGGCACCCTCACCCTTCCCACGCTCCGCGTGGGTCCCTTCCCTCTCCCGGGGCTCTCAGCGGCTATAGCCGCCTGACGCCGTCAGCGCCCGCATAGCGGGCGCGAGAGGCGGGAGAGGGCCAAATCAGCAGGAGTTTCCCCCATGGCGCTGGCTTACGAATCCACGGACGCCCCCATGCCGCGGCCCGTCAGCGGCGAGGTCGTCATCCGCATGGAAGGCGTCCAGAAATGGTACGACAGCTTCCACGTGCTGAAGGACATCGAGCTGGAGGTCCGCAAGGGGGAACGCATCGTCATCTGCGGCCCCTCCGGCTCCGGCAAATCCACGCTGATCCGCTGCATCAACCAGCTTGAGAAGCACCAGAAGGGCACGATCACCGTCAACGGGATCACCCTCGATTCCCACCACCGCCACCTGGATCAGGTGCGGCGCGAGGTCGGGATGGTCTTCCAGCAGTTCAACCTGTTCCCGCACCTGACCGTGCTTCAGAACTGCATGCTGGCCCCCATGAAGGTGCGCGGCACCTCCAAGGACGAGGCGCGGGCCATCGCCACGAAGTATCTGGAGCGCGTGCGCATCCCGGAGCAGGCGGACAAGTATCCCGGTCAGTTGTCCGGCGGCCAGCAGCAGCGCGTCGCCATCGCCCGTTCGCTGTGCATGAACCCGAAGGTGATGCTGTTCGACGAGCCGACCTCCGCGCTGGACCCCGAGATGGTCAAGGAGGTGCTGGACACCATGATCGGCCTCGCCGAGGACGGCATGACCATGCTCTGCGTGACCCACGAGATGGGCTTCGCCAAGTCGGTCGCCGACCGCGTGATCTTCATGGACCGCGGCGAGATCGTCGAGCAGGCCACCCCCGCCGAGTTCTTCACCAATCCCAAGTCCGAGCGGACCCGCAATTTCCTCGGCCAAATTCTCTCGCATTAAGGACAGCATGTCGATGAAGCCGGAGATCCTCCTCGTCGAACCCATGATGCCGTACATCGAGGCGGCGCTGGACGCGGGTTACACCGTCCACCGCCTCGCCGCCGCGCCCGACCGCGACCGGCTGGTGGCGGAGGTGGGGCCGCGCGTCCGCGCCGTCGTCACCGGCGGCGGCACGGGCGTCGGCAACGCGGTCATGGATGCCTGTCCCAACCTGGGGATCGTCGCGATCAACGGGGTCGGCACCGACGCGGTGGACCTGAAGCACGCGGCAAGCCGCGGCGTGCGCGTCACCAACACACCCGACGTGCTGACCGACGACGTGGCCGATCTCGCCATCGGGCTGATGATCGCCGGGTCGCGCCGGATGATGGTCGGCGACCGCTTCGTGCGCGCCGGGCGCTGGCCGGGCGGCAGCCTGCCGCTGGCCCGCAAGGTGACCGGCAAGCGGCTGGGCATCCTGGGTCTGGGCCGCATCGGGCAGGCCATCGCCCAGCGCGCCGCCGGGTTCGGCATGGACATCGCCTACACCAACCGCAAGCCGCGCGGCGACGTGCCCTACCGCTTCGTCGCGTCTCCGGTCGATCTGGCGCGGGAGAGCGATATCCTGATCGTCGCCGCCTCCGCCGGGGCGGACGCCCGCAACATGGTCAACCGCGCGGTGATCGAGGCGCTGGGTCCGGACGGGCTGCTGGTCAACGTCGCCCGCGGCGCCGTGGTGGACGAGCCGGAACTGGTCGCCGCCCTGGCCGACGGGCGGCTGGGCGGGGCCGCGCTGGACGTCTTCGCCAACGAACCGCACGCGCCCGAGGCCCTGTTCGGCCTGGACAGCGTCGTCCTCCAGCCGCATCAGGCGAGCGCCACGGTGGAGACGCGCAAGGCCATGGGCGATCTGGTCCTGGCGAATCTGTCCGCCTTCTTCGCGGGGCAACCCTTGCCGACCGCGGTGGTGTAGAAGACCGCGGAGTCACCACCCACGCGAAAGCCCCCATGACCATTCTCGACGAGCGCGGCGGCCCGGCCCGAATCACCCTGACGGAGGTCGCGAACCACGCGGGCGTGTCGCGGTCCACCGTTTCGCTCGTCCTGCGCGGCAGTCCGCTGGTCGCCACCGAGACGCGGGAGCGCGTGCAGGCCGCCATCGAGGCGCTCGGCTATGTCTACAACCGAGGCGCGGCGACCCTGCGCGCCACCCGCACCGACACGGTCGGCCTGCTGGTCTGCGAGATCAGCAACTCCTTCTACGGCGAGCTGACCGCCGGGGTGGACGACGTGCTGGGCGAGGAGGGGGTGGTCGCCTTCCTCGCCAACACCGCGGAGTCGCCCGAACGGCAGGACCGCTTCCTCCAGCGCATGCGGGAGCACAATGTGGACGGGGTGATCGTCTGCCCCACCGCCGGCACGCCCCCCGACCTGCTGGAACGGCTGCGCCGGTGGCAGCTTCCCTGCGTGCAGGCGCTGCGCTTCGTCTCCGCGCGGGACGGCGACTATGCCGGGGTGGATTACGAGTTCGGCATGGAGATGGTGACCGAGCATCTGATCCGCCTCGGCCACCGCCGCATCGCCTTCGTCGGCGGCAACCTGTCCCACTCCGCCGCCACGGGGCGCCGCGCCGGCTTCGGCACCGCCATGCGGCGGCACGGCCTGTCACCCGACCTGATCGTCCGCTGTCCCGTCACCCGCCGCGCCGGGCTGGACGCGGTGGGGCCGCTGCTGGACCTGCCCGACCCGCCGACCGCGATGCTTTGTTACAACGACATGGTCGCGTTCGGCGCGATGCTGGGGCTGGAGGCGCGTGGCCTGAAGGCCGGGCGGGACATCGCCGTGACCGGCTTCGACGACGTGACCGAAGCGGCGATGAGCCGTCCGGCCCTGACCACCGTCGCCACCTCCGCCCGCCAGATCGGGCAGGAGGCCGCCCGCCTGCTGCTGCGCCGCATCGCCGATCCGCAGGGCGCGCCGGAGCGCGTGATCCTGCCCGCCCGGCTGGTCATCCGTGAATCCTGCGGCGCCATGAGATCTTCGCCCGCCAGGCACCAATAACCCGAAGAAGGCCCGATCCCGATGAACGATTCCGTATTCGGCGATTCCGTCGACGCTCTGCTCCAGGCGCGCGAAAGCCGCAACTGGCTGTCCGCCCTGCCCAGCCGCCCCACCAGCGAGGCCGAGGCCTACGCCATCCAGGACGAGGTGGCCCGCCGCCTCGGCCCGGTCGTCGCCTGGAAGGTCGGCGCCCGCACCCCGGAGTCGGAGCCGTTCCGCGCCCCCATCCACGCCGACACGCTGTTCTTCGACACCACGGCGCTTCCCGCCGCGATGTTCCAGGTCATCGGCATGGAGGCGGAGATCGCCTACAGATTCGCCAAGGACCTGCCGCCCCGCGCCGAACCCTACACGCGGGAGGAGGTGCTCGACGCCGTGGAGTCCGTCCACCCCGCCTTCGAGATCGTGGACACGCGCTTCGCCGGTTTCGGCTCGCAGGACTGGTTCAGCCACATGGCCGACCAGTTCAACCACGGCGCCCTGGTCGTCGGCCCGGCCATCGCCGATTGGCGCTCGCTGGAACCGCTGAAGGAGCGCGTGACCCTGGTCGTGGACGGCGAACAGAAGATCGAGACCGTCGCCGGCAATTCCGCGGGCGAGCCGGTCCGGCTTCTGGTGTGGATGGCGAACAGCGGCGCGGTCAGCCTGGGCGGCCTGAAGGCCGGCGACGTGGTGACCACGGGTTCCCACATCGGCACCGTCATGGTCCCGGCGGGCAGCACGTCGGTCGCCGTCTACGGGACGATGGGGACGTATGAGCTGACGGTGGGGTGATCGGACTCCCCTCGCCCCCCTGCCCCTGGGGAGAGGGTTTAGGGTGAGGGGGCGCCCGCAGGGCGTCCAAGCTCTGCAATGAGTCAAAGTTGTCGGCCTACGGCCGCCCCCTCATCCTGACCCTCTCCCCGGAGGGGAGAAGGAATGGTTTCTCACCCGAACACCGACGCCCCCGCCTCCGCGCTGCCGACCGCCCGGCGGAACACCCCGAACAGCTCCCGCCCGCAGCCGGCACCCGCATCCACGGGCGCCTCCGCCGAGACACGCGACTCCCAATCCGGGGCGTCCAGCACTTCCAGCACCCCGCGCTCCGTGTCCAGCCGCAGCACGTCGCCATCCCGGACGCGCCCCAGCGGCCCGCCCGCGGCGGCTTCCGGCGTGACGTGGATCGCCGCCGGCACCTTGCCCGACGCCCCCGACATCCGCCCATCCGTCACCAGGGCGACCCGGTATCCCAGATCCTGAAGCACCCCCAGCGGCGGCGTCAGCTTGTGGAGTTCCGGCATGCCGTTGGCCTTAGGCCCCTGGAAGCGGACCACCACGATCACGTCGCGGTGCAGCTCGCCCCGGCGGAACGCCGCCTGCACCGACTCCTGATCGGTGAAGACGCGGGCCGGCGCCTCGATCACGCGGTGATCCGGCTTCACGGCGGAGACCTTCACCACGGCGCGCCCCAGCGGCCCGGTCAGCACGCGCAGCCCGCCCTCCGCCGCCATGGGCGCCGAGACGGGAGCCAGCACCGCCGGGTCGGCGCTCTCGCGGACCGGCGCGCCGCGGACCAGTCCACCACCCTCCAGACGCAGCGGACGGCGGTAGGCGCCGATGCCCTCCCCCTCCCACACGGTGGCGGCGTCGGCATGCAGGAGCCCGGCGTCGGCCAGCTCTCCTATCAGGAAGGCCATGCCGCCCGCCGCCTCGAACTGGTTCACGTCGGCGCTGCCGTTCGGGTAGACGCGGGCGAGCAGCGGCACCACCGCCGACAGATCGGCGAAATCCTCCCAGGTCAGGGCGATCCCCGCCGCCGCCGCGATGGCCGGCAGATGCAGCGTGTGGTTGGTGGAGCCGCCCGTGGCGAGAAGCCCGACCACCGCGTTGACGACGGCGCGCTCGTCCACGATCTCCCCGATGGGCGTGCGAAGGCCCACCACCCGCCGCGCCGCCGCGTCGGTCAGCGCGTCGCGCAGCGGCGTGCCGGGGTTGGCGAAGCTCGCCCCCGGCAGGTGCAGCCCCATCATCTCCACCAGCATCTGGTTCGAATTGGCGGTTCCGTAGAAGGTGCAGGTGCCCGGCGAATGGTAGGACGCGGCCTCCGCCTCCAGAAGCGCGTGCTTGTCGAGCTTGCCTTCCGCGTGAAGCTGGCGGATTCGCCCCTTCTCCTTGTTGGGCAGGCCGGAGGGCATCGGCCCGGCGGGCACGAAGACGGTCGGCTGATGGCCGAAGGACAAGGCGCCGATCAGCAGCCCCGGAACGATCTTGTCGCAGACGCCCAGGCACAGCACCCCGTCGAAGGTGCCGTGCGACAGCGCCACCGCCGTCCCCATGGCGATCACCTCGCGGGAGAAGAGCGACAGCTCCATGCCCGGCTCACCCTGGGTGATGCCGTCGCACATGGCCGGAACGCCGCCCGCCACCTGGGCCACGCCCCCCGCCGCGCGCACCGCCGCCTTGAGGCGCTCCGGGTAGGCGCCGTAGGGCTGATGGGCGGACAGCATGTCGTTGTAGGAGGTGACGATGCCGATGGCCGGCGTGGCGCCGCCGCGCAGCGCCGCCTTGTCCTCCGCGGCGGTGCAGCCGGCGAAGCCGTGCGCCCGGTTGGCGCAGCCCAGCGACAGGCGCCGCGGCCCTTGAGCGGCGGCGGCCCGCAACCGCTCCAGATAGGCGGCGCGGGAGGTGGCGCTGCGCTCCCGGATGCGGCGGGTGACGGCGTCGAGGACGGGGTGGAGGCTCATGGCGCGGTCCTTGCCGAAATGGGAGTATGGCCGGGCATAAAGAAGTCAGGCGGCGGGGGCGACCAGGGCGGCGACGCGGGCGGCGATCTCCGCCGGGGTGGCGTCGATGTCGCAGACGATGCCCAACTCCCCGGACTCCAGCGGTTCCAGCGCCGCGAACTGGCTGTCGAGCAGGTTGGCCGGCATGAAATGACCGGTGCGCAGAGCCATCCGGGCGTGGATCGTCTCCCGGCTGCCGTGCAGATGGACGAACAGGACGCGCGTCCCCCCGGCGCCCAGCCGCTCGCGGTAGCGGCGCTTCAACGCGGAGCAGGACACGACGACCGGCGCCCTCGCCTCCCGCGCCAGCGCGATGTGGGCGGCGATGGTGTCCAGCCAGCCCCAGCGGTCCGAGTCTTCGAGCGGGATGCCGGCGGACATCTTCGCGATGTTCTCCGGCGGGTGGAAGGCGTCACCCTCCAGGAACTGCCAGCCAAGCCGCCGGGCCAACTCCTCCCCCACCGAGGTCTTGCCGCAGCCCGCCACGCCCATCACCAAGACGGCGTCCACCGGACCGGTGGTGTTAGCGGTAACATCTGGAGACGGAAGAGCGTTCATGCCGGTCGGTCCTCGAAACGAAATGAGCGGGGAGATAGGCATATGTTACCGCTAACAGACGAAGCTTGTAAAGCCCGTTCCGGCGCGGGATAATGGCGCACGGAGTTCAGGAGCCCATGACCGCCACCACCCGCAAACCCCGATCCTCGCGCAGCGGACGCGCGACCATGGCCGATGTGGCCGCCGCCGCCGGGGTCAGCGCCATGACCGTGTCCCGCGCCCTGCGCCGGCCCGATTCGGTCAGCGCGGAGGTGCGCGCCCGCGTCGAGGAGGCCAGCCGCCGCCTTGGCTTCGTACCCAGCCGCGTGGCGTCGGCCCTGGCCTCGGCGCGTACCATGACGGTGGCGGTGCTGATCCCATCGCTGACCAACGCCGTCTTCATCGACCTGCTGGCCGGCGTGCAGGAGACGCTGAGCCCGCAAGGCTACCAGCCGATGATCGGCCTCACCGGCTATGGCCCGGAGGAGGAGGAGCGCGTGCTGCGCATGCAGCTTTCCCACGATCCGGACGGGGTGATCCTGACCGGGCTGGACCACACGCCGGGCACCTGGGACCTGCTGCGCGGCCTGACCGTGCCGGTCGTCCACACCATGGACTTGTCCGTGGAGGGGGATTTGGCCGCGGAAGGCCAGGACGGCGGTTGCGGCGTGCAGGCGGTCGGCTTCTCCCAGTTCGACGCCGGCTACGCCATCGGCGCGCATCTGGCGGAGCGGGGGCGGCGGCGCATCGGGCTGATCGCCGGGCAGCTCGACCCGCGCACGCGCCAGCGCTGCGACGGCTGGCGGCAGGCGTTGCGCGACGCCGGGCGGCACGACCCGGCTCTGGAGCTGATGGTTCCGGACGCCACCTCCGTCGCGCTGGGTGCCGAATTGCTGGAGCGCGCGCTGGCCGCGCATCCGGACACCGACGCGCTGTTCCTGTGCAACGACGATCTGGCGCAGGGCGCCCTGTTCCAATGCGCGCGGCTGGGCATCCCGGTGCCGGACCGGCTGGCCGTCGCCGGATTCAACGATCTGGCCGGGTCGGCCTGGACCCTCCCGCCGCTGACCACCGTCGCCACCCCCCGCCGCGCCATCGGCGTGGAGGCCGCCCGCCTGCTGATCGCGGGCATGGAGGACCGGGGACCGGGCCGGGAAAATCCGCGCCGCGTGGATCTGGGCTTTCGCCTGATGATCCGCGAGACCACTTGAGAAACCGCAACAGACCTCCGCGCCGCGGGGCGTCATCGAAAAGAAAGTACGGGAGTTCGTCGTAATGGTGCAGGGCAACTCGACCGGGACCGGAGCCAACATCGCGGTCCTCGGCCTGGGCGTGATGGGGCGCAACCTCGCCGCCAATCTGGCCGACCACGGGGCCGTGGTGGCGGGCTACGACCTGGACGAGGCGCGCCGCGCCGCCTTCGCCGCCCAGGTCGCGGGCGCCATCCCCTGCGCGTCGTTGGAAGACCTGCTGGGCGCGCTGAAGGCGCCGCGGGTGATCCTGATGATGGTGCCCGCCGGCCCTCCGGTGGACGATCTGACGGCGGCCCTTCTGCCCCGCCTGTCGCCGGGCGACGTTCTGATCGACGGCGGCAATTCCCATTTCCGCGACACCAACCGCCGTGCCGCGCTCGCCGCCGCGGCGGGCGTGCGCTTCGTCGGGCTGGGCGTGTCGGGTGGCGAGGAAGGGGCACGCCGCGGCCCGGCCCTGATGGCCGGCGGCGACGCGGAGGCGCTGGCTCCCGTCGCGCCGCTTCTGGCCGCCATCGCCGCCCGCGCGCCGGACGGGGAGTCCTGCTTCGCCCGCGTCGGGCCGGAGGGGGCGGGTCATTTCGTGAAGATGATCCACAACGGCATCGAATACGCCGACATGCAGCTGATCGCCGAGGCGTATCATCTTCTGCGCGAGATCGGCGGCTGCTCCTACGAGCGGCTGGGGGAAATCTTCGCGGAGTGGAACGGCGGGGAGCTGGCCTCCTACCTGATGGAGATCACCACCGACATCCTGCGCACCAGGGACGGCGAGACCGGCGCCCCGATTTTGGAGGTGATCCGCGACGCCGCCGGCCAGAAGGGCACCGGCCACTGGGCGGCCACCACCGCGCTGGAACTGGGCATGCCCGCCCCGACCATCGCGGAGGCCGTGCACGCCCGCTGCCTCTCCGCCCTGAAGGAGGAGCGTGTGCGCGCCGCGGAGGCGCTGGCCATTCCCCACGCCCCGGCGACGGAGGATCTGGTCGCGTCGGTGGGCGACGCCCTGCTCAGCGGGCGGATCGCGGTCTATGCGCAGGGCTTCGCGGTGATCGCGGCGGGCAGCCGGCAGTTCGGCTGGGAAGTCGATCTGGCTGCGGTGGCGCGCATCTGGCGCGGCGGCTGCATCATCCGCGCCCGCCTGCTGGACCGCATCCTGACCGCGCTGAACCGCGCGCCGGAACTGCCGAACCTGATGCTGGACCCCGACATCGCCGCCCTGATGACCCGCGGCGACGCCGGCTTCCGCCGCGTGGTGGCCGCCGCCACGCTGGCCGCGGTGCCGGTTCCGGCCATGGCCTCGGCCCTGTCCTACTGGGACGGCTACCGCAGCGGGCGGCTGTGGGCGAACATGATCCAGGCCCAGCGCGATTACTTCGGCGCCCATGGGTATGAGCGCACGGACCGTCCGGGCATGGTGCATACGGAGTGGAAGGGGGCCTAAGCTCGTCATACTGGGCCCCCTCCCCGACCCTCCCCCACTTCGCGGGGGAGGGCTAAAGTCCCCTCCCTCGCCGAAGGTGGGGGAGGGTTAGGGAGGGGGCCCGGCGCGACCATTCACCCCTTCGGAAACACCGGCGCCCGCTTCTCGAAGAAGGCCGTCACGCCCTCCCCGGCCTCGTCGTGGAACAGCGACTCCACGAAGGCGTCGCGCTCCCGGTCGAGCTGCGCCGACAGCCCGCCATAGGCCGCCTCCAGCAGACCCTTCGCACGGCCCAGCGCGGCGGTCGGACCGTCGGCCAGCCGCTCGGCCCAGGCGGTCGCCTCGGCCAGCGCGCCCCCGGGGGCGGTCACGCGATTGACCATGCCGAGCTGCGCCAGACGCGGCGCCCCGATCCGCCCGCCCTCGAACAATATCTCCGCGGCGAGCTGCGGCGGAAGCGCGCGGGCCAGCGACGCCGTGCCGCCGCCGTCCGACGTCAGCGCGACCTTGATGTAGGCCAGCGTGAAAACCGCGTCCTCCGCCGCGACGATCAGGTCGCAGGCCAGCGCCAGCGGGAAGCCCGCTCCGCCCGCTGGGCCTTCCACCGCGGCGATCACCGGCTTCGGGCAGGCGCGCAGGCTGCGGATCATGGCGTGGAAGCTCTCCACCCCCGCCCGCACGCCCTCGCGGTCGCCGTTGCGGGCCTCCTTCAGCCATTTCAGGTTCCCGCCGGAGCAGAAAGCGCCCTCGGCGCCGGTCAGCACCACGGCCCCGACGCCCGCGTCCTCCGCCGCCGCGTCGAAGGCGGCGCGCGCCGCCTCCATCAGCGCCGGGCCGATGGAGTTGCGGGTGGCCGGGTCGTTGATGGTCAGGCGCAGCACACGGCCGTCTCGCGCGATATCCAAGCCAGTCTTCTTATCGTTCGTGTCGTTGGTCATCGGGGTGTTCCCTCCGGATTTTCACTTCCGGCGAGATATTTGAACATTCCTTCGGCGGACGCCAGCAGTGCTCCGTCCTCCTTGCGCCGCACCTCGCCCCGGCAACCGACGATCTTGCGCCCGCCACCCAGCAGCGTGCCGCGCGCCACCACCGCTCCTTCCGCCACCGCGCCCAGGAAGCTGGAGGTCAGCGACAGCGTGACCACCCGCCGGGAATGGCCGGGCACCGTGCAATGGGTCGCCGCCAATCCCATGGCGGTGTCCAGCAGGGTCATCAGCGCACCGCCGTGCAGAACGCCGCTTCGGTTGCGGTGCTGCGGGCCGATGGTCAACTCGACCTCCGCCGTTCCTTCCTCCCACCGCACCGGCGCGTAGCCAAGCAGGTTCTGGAAGCCGGAAGCCGGCTCGCCCTTCATAAGATCGTCCATGAACGCGCTCTCCAACCCTTCTTCTTGGTTCAAGAGCGCCAGTCTCGCACAAAATCGCGGGTCAGTGCCGCCGCGCCGCCTTCAAAAAGCGCTCGCGGTCGCTGGAGCCGACACGCATGTCGAACACGTCGCCCTCCCGCTCCATGGTGAGGGGCACGTCCACCCCCGCCGGGCCGAGGCTCCACAGCGCACGGTAGAAGTCGGCCAGCGAGCCCACCGGCTGCCCGGCCACGGCGCGCACCACGTCGCCGGCCCGCAGTTCCGCCCGTTGCGCCGGCCCGTCCCCGGCCAGTCCGACCAGCACCACCCGCTCCCGCTCGTCCTGCGTGGCATAGAGGCCGAGCCAGGGCCGCGGCGGGCCGCTGACCCGCCCACGGGTCATCAGGTCGTCCAGGATCGGCTTCAGCAGGTCGATGGGAACGTTCATGTTCAGCGGCAGCACGCGCTCCTCCGGCGCCCGGTACTGGAGCTGGAGCGAGCCGATCCCCAGCAACTCGCCCCCCGCGCCCAGAATCGCCGTGCCGCCCCAGTTCGGATGCGCCGGCAGGGTGAACAGCGCGTCGTCGATCATGTATTCCCAGTAGCCGGCGAACTCCTGCCGGGCGACCACCCGCGCGGTCAGAGACCGTTCGCGCCCGCCGGCCCCGGCCACCACCACGGGATCGCCCAACTGCACATGGCGGGAGGAACCGAGCATCAGCGCCGGCACGCCCAGCGGCGACAGCGCCTGGACCAGCCCGAATCCGCTGGTGTGATCGTAGGCCACCACATGGGCCTGCACCGCCCGCCCGTCGTTGGTGGTCAGCCAGACCTCCTCGGCCTCCGCGATCAGATAGCCGATGGTCAGGACCAGCCCGTCCCCGCGGATGACGGCGCCCTGCCCGGCCCGCTCCGTCCCCAGCACGCCGGCGGTGTAGGCGTCCTCCGGGACGCTGGCGCGAAGCCCCACCACGGCGGACAAGGCGCGGTCCAGGTCATAAGCCAGATCATCCGGGTCGGGTTGGAATTGCGGCGGAATCCGCCAGTCTTCGGACGGTGGCATCGGCGGCTCCTCTGCACGGGGGACGGGCGGTCCCTTCCCCATCGGCTTTATTCTCCATGGCCTTATTTGGGAAGCCGAACGCCGCTGCTAAGCCCGGCGTTCCGTCCCCCCTCCTCCGCGCGCGAAACCCATGGGCCGCGGCGGTGTTGTCCGGGATCGAGTCACCGAGGGAGGATATGATGGGCCTGTTCGATTTCTTCCGCCGCGATCATGGCGAAAAGGTGGGCAACGCCGACACCCCCACCGCCGATGAGCTGAAGGCCCACCTTTCGCAGGTCGGCCTGCCGGCGAACGGTCTGGACATCCAGGTCGCCGACGACACCGTGACCGTCCGCGGCAGCACCGCCTCGCAGGAGGAGAAGGAGAAGATCGCGGTGGCGCTGGGCAACGTGAAGGGCGTGTCGCGCGTGGACGACCAGACCGCGGTCATCGCCAAGGACCAGGGACCGGGCGGGCCGGACCAGCCGACCGTGCCGCCCACGGAGCAGCCGGCCGGCCAAACGCGGTTCCACACGGTGGAGAAGGGCGACACCCTGTCCGCCATCGCCAAGAAGGTCTACGGCGACCCGAACCGCTACGCGGCCATTTTCGAGGCGAACAAGCCGATGTTGAAGGACCCGAACAAGATCTACCCCGGTCAGGTCCTGCGCATCCCGCAGCAGTGACGGGGCGTCTTCCCGCGGCGGGGATGAACGCCCGCCGCGGGTTCGGTCCGCAGAGGTGCAGATCGCACCGGATTCCCCCATAAGTCCGACCGATCTCGAATTGCTCCGCCCAGGCCGGACCGGCAGGCTTGCCTCCACAACCGGCAGGGAGGCGCAGGCCATGAAGATTATGCAGTATCCGACCGAACTGATTCCGCGGTTCGCTTCGAACAATCTGGGCACGCACAAGACGCTGCCGTCCTGCGTCGAACTGCTGGCGGGGCTGGGCGATGCGGAGAAGGCGTTCAACTCGATCACTTGGAACAAGCTGATGCTCCAGGCCCTCGCCAAGCCGGCGCCGTTGGACGACGACACCATCAGCGTCTACGAAAGCGAGGTCGACAACGCCATCGACCGCGTGTTCCGCAAGATGAAGATGGTCAACACGCTGGCCGCCGCGGCCGCCAAGGATCTGGGCACCCTGGCGAAGAAGGACCCCAAGGACGCGGAGGCGAAGAAGGCCCTGGCTTTCGCCAAGTCGGTGCCCGGCATCACCGCGAAATCCGTCAAGGCCCTTGAGGAAGGCATCGCCAAGGACCGCAAGGACATCAAGGCGCGGCTGGAGAAGGACGAGGCGGCCTATGAGAAGCAGCGCAAGGCGGCCGAAAAGGCGCAGGCGCAAACCAACGGCGGCCAGTTCGTGAACCCCTTCGTCAACAAGAAGATGGATGAAGTCCTGAAAAGCAGCAAGCTGACGCTTCTGCTGCACGCCTTCGCCAAGACGGAGCACACCGACGAGAACATCGAGTTCCTGTCGATCACGCGCAAGGGCGTCGACCAGCGGGGCGCGCTGAAGCTCTACAACCTGTACATCGACGTGAATGGGGCGAAAAGCCTGAACATCTCGAACCAGCAGCGCACCGATTTCGCCAACGGGATCGGCAACGGTGCTTATGTTGGCGTTCTGAAGAGCATCCGGTCCCATATCCTGCTCGTCGCCAACGACGAAACCCTGGTGCGGGCACGAAAGCTCGATGAACCCGCCCTGCGCAAGCTCGGCTACAAGTGACGCCGTAGGGCGCCTGCCCTCAGGCGGCGCCCCTCCAGCGGGTGAGCAGCGCCGCCAGCCGGTCGAACCCGGCGTCCAGCACCACCGCCAGGGCCGCGACGATGACCGCGCCCTGCACGACGTAGGCGGGGTTGGACCCGTTCAGCCCGATGATGATCGGCAGGCCCAGAGTCTTCGCCCCGACCGTGGAGGCGATGGCGGCGGTTCCAAGATTGACGACCGCCGCCGTCCGCACCCCGGCCAGGATCACCGGGGCGGCCAACGGCAGTTCCACCCGCAGCAGGATGTCTCCCGCCCCCATGCCCATGCCGCGCGCCGCCTCGCGCACCGGCTCGGGCACCGATTCCAGCCCCGCCACCGTGTTCTCCACGATGGGGAGCAGCCCGTAGAGCGTCAGCGCGATCAGCGCCGGGGCGGGGCCGAAGCCCAGCACGGGGACGGAGACGGCCAGGACGGCCACCGGCGGAAAGGTCTGGCCCATGGCCGCCACGGCGTCCAGGACGCCGCGGAACTCCGCCCCGAAGGGCCGCGTCACCGCGATGCCCGCCGCCCCGCCCAGGACGACGGCGGCCAGGGTCGAGGCGCCGACCAGCGCCAGATGGTCCAGGGTCAGCGCCAGAAAGCTGTCGGCCTCGTACAGGGGCCGGTCGAGCGTTGGAAAGACCACGGCGAACAGCGGCTTCAGCGCCGGCATGCCGAGCACCAGCGCCGCCAGGATCAGCAGGCCCAGGACCAGCCGGTCCGCCATCACGCTCCGGATGCCGTTCATGAGACGACGGTCATGGCCGGTCCGGCGGACGCACGAGGTCCGCGAGGTGGAGGACGCCCGCCGGGCGCCCCTGTCCGTCCGTCACCGGCAGCCGGTCGGTGCCCCGCGCCACCATCTCCGCCAGCGCGTGACGGAGGGGGGCTTCCGCCCGCAGGGGCTCGCCGGGGGCCGTTTCGCCGGTCCGCAGACGCTCCGCCACGGTTTCCACGGCCAGCCGCTTCAGCCCCCAATCCTCGCGCCCCACCAGATCGCGCACCGTGCCGCCGGCGGGGCGGGTCAGGATGTCCAGCGGCGTGCCGGTCTGCACCAGACGCCCGCGGTCGAGCACGGCGATCTGGCTGGCGAGAGTCAGCGCCTCGTCCATGTCGTGGGTGACGAAGACGATGGTGGTGCCGGTCGCCTTGTGGATCGCCGCCATCTCTGCCTGCAGGGCCCCGCGGGTGATCGGGTCGAGCGCGCTGAACGGCTCGTCCATCAGCAGGATGTGCGGCTCCGCCGCCAGCGCGCGGGCCACGCCGACGCGCTGCTGCTGCCCGCCCGAGAGCTGGTGCGGGTAGGCGCCCCGGTAGCGCTCCGGGTCGAGGTTGAGGAGGGTCAGAAGCTCCGTCACCCGGTCGCGCACCCGCGCCTTGGGCCAGCCGAGCAGGTCCGGCACGGTGGCGATGTTGCGCTCCACCGTCCAATGCGGGAACAGCCCGACGTTCTGGATGACGTAGCCCATGCGGCGGCGCAGCGCTTCGGGCTTCAGGCGGGCAATGTCCTCCCCCTCCACCCGGATGGTGCCCTCGTCTGGCGCGATCAGCCGGTTCATCATCTTCAGAACCGTGGACTTGCCGGAGCCGGACGGCCCGATCAGCACGCGGAACTCCCCTGCCGCCACGGTGAAGGACAGGCCATCCACTGCGGTCCAGGCACCGAACCGCTTGGTCACCCCTTCGAACGCGATCACGCCACCGGTCTCCCCACCCTCGACAAGGCCAGGGCGGAGGCCAGCTTCAGCACGGCGTCGGCGGCGACCGCCAGCAGGATCACCGGCACCGCCCCCAGCAGCACGAGGTCCAGCGCGTTGGCGAACAGCCCCTGGAACATGATGGCCCCCAGCCCGCCCGCTCCGATCAGCGCCGCCACCGCCGCCAGCCCGACCGCCTGAACCAGCGTGATCCGCAGCCCGGACAGCAGGACCGGCAGGGCCAGCGGCACCTCCACCCGCCAGAAGACCTGGCGCGGAGTCATGCCCATGCCCCGTGCGGCCTCCCGCACCGGCTCCGGCACGCCGGCCAGCCCCGCCGCGCAGTTGCGCGCGATGGGCAGCAGCGAATAGAGCGTCAGGGCGATCACCGCCGGCACCGGCCCCACCCCGCCGACCCCCAGGGCCGACAACGGCGCCAGAAGCAGCCCGAACAGGGCGATGGACGGGATCGTCTGCACGACGTTCAGCACCGGGAAGACCAGCCGCCCCACGGCGGGCGAGCGCTGCGCCGACACCCCCAGCGGCACACCGATCAGCAGCGTCGGCACCAGGGCCGCCGCGACCAGGGCGGCGTGGCGCAGCACGGCGGCGGCGAAGACGTCCCGCTGGTTGGCGTATTCCTTCATGATCGAAAGCTGGTCGAGATGCCCGGTGGCCAGTTGCCCGCCGATCAGCGCCGCCGCCAGCGCGCCCACGGCGATCCGCCCGACCGGCCCCAGCCCCAGCCGCCGCACCCCGTCGAGCACGGCCAGCAGAGCCGCCGCCTCCATCACCCAGAATCCCGCCCCGAAGGAGGTCCGCGCCGCCGGGGCCGCCGTCGCGGCGAGCAGCGCCGCGTGCTGCCCCGCCAGCCAGACCAGCCCCGCCGCGGACAGAACGCCCGCCCCGGCATAGAGGGCGTTCACCACCCGCCCGACGCGCAGGAACGGCACCGCCAGCAGCGCGGCAAACGGCAGCAGCGCCACCCCGTTCCATCCGCCGCCAGCCACCGCGCTCAGCGGGATGCCCTTCCCCGACAGCAGCCGGTTCGGCGCGAAGCCGAGGAACGGCAGGGCCAGCGCCGCCGCCACGATGACGGCGCCGAGCAGCAGGGCCACGCGGTTGTGAGGACGCCGGGTCATCCCGCCGGTTCAGGACGCCATCAATTCAGGAAGCCCTTCGACTTCAGATAAGCGGTGGCGACCGTCCGCAGGTCCTGCCCTTCCACGGAAATCTTCGCGTTCAGCCCGCGCAGGGTTTCGGTGTCCAGCGACTTGAAGACCGGGTCCAGAAGCTCCTGAATCCGGGGAAGGGCGTCCAGCACGCCGTCGCGGATGGTCGGGGCCGGAGCGTAGACCATCTGCGCGCCCTTGGTGTCCTTCATCACCACGAGGTCCAGGGCCGCGATGGCGCCGTCCGTCCCGTAGACCATGGCGGTGTTGACGCCGGACGTGCCTTCCGCCGCCGCCCGGATGGTCGCCGCCGTGTCGCCGCCGGCCAGCACCAGGATCTGGTCGGGCTTCAGCGTGAATCCGTAGGCCTTCTGGAAGGAGGGCAGCGCCGCCGGGCTTTCCACGAACTCCGCCGAGGCGGCGAGCTTCGCCGTGCCTCCGGCACCGACCCAGCGCGCGAAATCCTCCATGGTGGCGAGGCTGTTGGGCGCCGCCACGTCCCGGCGGAGCGCGATGGCCCAGGTGTTGCTGGCGGGCGCCGGGGCCAGCCAGACGATGTTGTGCTTGTCCCGGTCGAGCTGCTTCACCGTCTCGTAGCCGGCGGCGGCGTTCTTCCAGGCCGGATCATTTTCGAGGTTGAAGAAGAAGGCGCCGTTGCCGGTGTATTCCGGATAGATGTCGATCTCCCCGGCCAGCAGCGCGCTGCGCACGATGCGGGTGGGGCCGAGCTGGATCTTGTTCTCCACCGGGATGCCGTTGGCCTCCAGCACCTGAAGGATCATGGTGCCGAGCAGACCACTCTCGGCGTCCAGCTTCGACCCGACGCGCACCTTGTCCGCCGCCGCAGCGCTCCCCGCCGTCAGCAGCGCGCCCAGCGCAAGGGCGGCCACCGCCCGAATCACACGCCGCATCGCCCGCATCCTCCCGACCGTCGTCCGTTCTGTCCGTCCGCTAGGATGGGGAAGCCGGCCCGCCGCGGCAACCCGCCCTTTCCGCCTGTGCGGTCCTCCATTTTGGAGAATGGGGTCACGCCGTGACGTGGTCCTCCGCGTCACGGGCCGCCCGCGCCCCGGCACCCTCGACCCAGCCGCCCAGTTCGCGCTCCACGATGTCGGCCAGGAAGGCGATGTGGTCCGGATGGTCGTTCAGGCAGGGGATGTAGGTGAAACGCTCGCCACCCGCGGCCATGAAGGCGTCCTTCACCTGGAACTGGATTTCCTCCAGCGTCTCCACGCAGTCGGCGGAGAAGCCCGGAGCGATCACCGCGATCTTCGTCTTCCCGGAACGGGCCAGTTCCTCCACCGTCTTGTCGGTGTAGGGCTTCAGCCACTCCGCCTTGCCGAAGCGCGACTGGAAACTGTATTGCACGCGCCCCGGCTCCCAGCCCAGACGCTCCGCCAGCAGGCGCGCGGTCTTCACGCAGAAGCAGTGGTACGGATCGCCGCGGTCCAGATAGGCCTTCGGCAATCCGTGGAAGCTCGCCAGCAGCACGTCCGGCGTGTGGTCCAGCGCCGCGATGTGCCGCACCACCGAGCGGGCCAGCGCCTCGATGTAGCCCGGCTCGTCATGATAGGCGGGGACGGTGCGGACCGCCGGCTGCCAGCGCATCGCCATCAGCTTGCGGAAGGCCTGATCGTTGGCCGTCGCCGTGGTGGTCGCCGAATATTGCGGATAGAGCGGGAACAGCAGGATGCGGTCGCAGCCCTGGTCCTTCAGCCTCTGGATCGCCGGTCCGACCGCCGGCTGGCCGTAGCGCATGGCCCAATCCACCAGCACGGCGCCGCCGTGGCGCGCCTCCAGGGCCGCCGCCACGCCTTCCGCCTGGGCGCGGGTGACGGTCTTCAGCGGGCTTTCGTTCCGCTCCTCGTTCCAGATGCTTTTGTAGGCATGGCCGCTCTTGCCCGGGCGCACGGTCAGGATGATGCCGTTCAGCACCGGCCACCAGACCGCCTTCGGCACCTCGATCACGCGGGGGTCCGACAGGAACTCCTTCAGATAGCGGCGCATCGACCAGTAGTCGGTCGCCTCCGGCGTTCCGAGATTCATCAGAAGCACACCGACGCGGCGGGCGGGAACCGGCGGATGGTCGGCGGGCTTGGGAATGGGCAGCATGATGTCGGTCACCTCGATGTCGCGGCGGGCAGCATAATAGCGGGCCGAACCCATCGGAAGCAGCCCTTTGTCCCTATGCCGGCGATAGGGCCGGGCTATCCTCCGACCGTTCGAACAGCGTCTTACGTCCGATCCGCGAAAACGGATTTCAGATCGACCGCGCCATCCGGTCGCAGGTCCAGGTCGAGCTGACGTTCCACCGAGTCGAGATGGTCCATCATCAGGCGCACCGCCTCGCCCGGCGGGCCGGCCTCCAGCGCCTCCACGAACCGCCGGTGCTCGGTGGCGGAGCAGGAATGGGACGACCGCCGTTCGAAGGCCGCGATGGCGAGGCCGGAGCGGTCGATCAGGTCGGCCAGGATGCCGGCCAGCGTGGCGTTCCCGGCGAAGTCGGCCAGCAGAAGGTGGAATTGCCCGGACAGGCGGATCAGCGCCATGCGGTCGCCGGCCCGGTCGGCCTCCTCCTCCTGCGCCAGATGGGCGCGCAGCTTTGCCGACGTCTCCTCCGGCAGGGGGCGGGGCGCGCGCTCCAGCGCCTCCACCACGGCGCGTTCGATCACCCGGCGGGCCTCGAACACCTCGCGCGCCTCCCGCGCGGTGGGCTTGGCGACGAAGGCGCCGCGGTTGGGAATCAGGGTCACCACCCGCCGCTGCGACAGCACAAGCAGCACCTTGCGCACCCGTTCCCGGCTGACGCCGAACACCTCCGCCAGGCTCTCCTCGGCCAGTTTGGTGCCGGGCGGCAGACGGCGGTCGGCGATGGCCTCGCCGATGCTGCGGACGATGCGGGCTTCCGCCCCCTCTCCCCGTCCCCGGACGGCGCGGCGGGGCGCGCTCAGGATGGTTTTCATGATGGCACGGGCGCTGTTCAGATCGTCGCCGCGGATTGTGCACAAAACGGACCAGCGGAGAAACGCAGCCGTCGCACCCTGCCCATGCAACGGGCACAGCCCTCCCATGCACAATTTCGCGCCACAGCGCCGAAATCCTGACCATTCGCCGAATCTCCGCGCCGAAAAACGCCCGGATTCCGCCATTCCTACGCTGGCATGGAACTTGCGGATGTCTCCGTCAGCCGCAACCGGCCCCACGGATTGTGCACAAAATCGGAGACGATCATGACTGCCGGATCGATTGCCGCCGGATCGACCGTCGAACTGGTGAAGCTGCGGAAGTCCTACGGCTCCACCGTCGCCGTGGACGGGATCGACCTGCGCATCGCCGCCGGCGCCTATTGCTGCCTGCTCGGCCCCAGCGGCTGCGGCAAGACCTCCACGCTGCGCATGATCGCCGGGCACGAGGACATCTCCGACGGTGACCTGCTGATCGGCGACCGGATCGTGAACGGGGAGCCGCCGGCCCGCCGCGGCACCGCCATGATGTTCCAGAGCTACGCGCTGTTCCCCCACCTGGACTGCACCGACAACGTCGCCTTCAGCCTGAAGATGAAGGGCGTCGCCAAGGAAGAGCGCCGCCGCCGCGCGCGGGAGATGCTGGACCTCGTCCACATGTCCCAGTACGCGGACCGGCTGCCCGCCCAGCTTTCCGGCGGCCAGCAGCAGCGCGTGGCGCTGGCCCGCGCGCTCATCACCCGGCCCGGGGTGCTCCTGTTGGACGAGCCGCTGTCGGCGCTCGACCCCTTCCTGCGCATCCGCATGCGGGAGGAGCTGAAGCGCCTGCACACGGAGCTTGGCATCACCTTCGTCCATGTCACCCACAGCCAGACCGAGGCGATGGCTCTGGCCGACCTCGTGGTGGTGATGAACCAGGGTCGGATCGAGCAGGCCGGCCCCCCGCGGGAGGTGTTCAACCAGCCGCGCACCGCCTTCGTCGCCCGCTTCATCGGCGGCCACAACGTGGTGGACGACGGCGCGGGCCGCCGGGCCGTGCGCGCCGACCGCATCCTGCTGGGCCAGCCGGCCAATTCCGATCACGGCGCCGACCATCAGGTGCAAGGCACGGTCCGCGCGCTGGAGTATCACGGCGCGTCCGTCCACCTGACGCTCGACGTGCCGGGCGCCGACGATTTCGCCGTGGTGCTGGACGAATCCCGCTTCTACGACGCCCCGCTTTCCATCGGCGACCGCGTGACCGCGGGCTGGAAGGCGCGCGACGTCCACCCCCTGGTTTCCTGATCCCTTCCCCCTTCAAGAACCGACCGACCACACTGGAGGCACAGAGCATGACCGAGACGCGCACCGGCTCGCCCCTTTCCGCCGGGACCACTAAGGGCGTCAGCCGCCGCACGCTGCTGAAGGGCACCGCCGCCGCCGCGGGTGTGGCCGTCGGGTCGGGGGCGATCACCGGCTTCCCCACCATCTGGGCGCAGAACATCAAGAACGTCACGCTGCGCCAGTTCGGCACCGGCGTGTCGAACCTGAACGCCGTCGCCGACAAGGTGAAGGAGGATCTGGGCTTCACGCTTCAGATGACCGCGCTCGATTCGGACGCGGTGGCCCAGCGCGCGGTGACCCAGCCGAAGTCCTACGACATCGCCGACATCGAATACTGGATCTGCAAGAAGGTCTTCCCGGCGGGCGTGATGCAGCCGATGGACGTCGCGAAGATCAAGAACTTCGACAAGATCGTCCCGATCTTCGTGAACGGCAAGCTGACCCCGGACAGCGCCGTCGCCCAGGGCACGGCGCCGCACACCGTCGGCTTCGTGGAAGGCAAGGACAGCACGAAGTTCGCCACGTCCGCCACGCAGTGGATGACGCTGATCCCGACCATCTACAACGCCGACACGCTGGGCATCCGCCCCGATCTGGTGGGCCGCCCGATCACGAGCTGGACGGACCTTCTGGACCCGGCCTTCAAGGGCAAGGCGTCGATCCTGAACATCCCCTCCATCGGCATCATGGACGCCGCCATGGTCTGCGAGGCCATGGGCGAGGTGAAGTACGGCGACAAGGGCAACATGACCAAGGAGGAGATCGACAAGACCCTCAAGATCATGACCGACGCCAAGAAGGCCGGCCAGTTCCGCGCCTTCTGGAAGACCTTCGACGAGAGCGTGAACCTGATGTCGTCGGGCGAGGTCATCATCCAGTCCATGTGGTCGCCCGCCGTGGCCGCCGTGCGCGCCAAGGGCATCCCCTGCGTCTACCAGCCGCTGAAGGAAGGCTACCGCGCCTGGGGCGGCGGCCTGGGCATCGCCAAGCATCTGAGCGGGCTGGAGCTGGACGCGGCCTATGAGTACATCAACTGGTACCTGTCGGGCTGGGTCGGCGCCTATCTGAACCGCCAGGGCTATTACTCCGCCGTGCTCGACACCGCGAAGGAGCACATGTCGGCGGACGAGTGGGCCTTCTGGATGGAGGGCCAGCCGGCCAAGACCGACATCCTCAGCCCCGAAGGCAAGGTGATGGAGAAGGCCGGCGCGGTGCGCGACGGCGGCTCGTTCAAGGACCGCATGGGCCGTGTGGCCTGCTGGAACGCGGTGATGGACGAGGACCGCTACATGGTCCGCAAGTGGAACGAGTTCGTCGCGGCGTAACTTCGGCCCGCTTGCCCCCACCCTTCCCATGCTGCGCATGGGCCCCTTCCCTCCCCCGCTGGGCGGGGGAGGGAGCATCGAGTTCCCTCCCCCGCCCAGCGGGGGAGGGTCAGGGTGGGGGCAAGACTCTCACACACCAGCACTCCCCCACGGCAACGGACCCCTGCGCCATGACCGTCACCGCCGCCCCTCCCGAAGCAGCGTCCAGCGCGTCCGCGGCACCGCGGGGCGGCGGGGTGCGCCGTTCCGTGCTGCGCCGGGCCGTTCCCTACCTCCAGGCGGGTCCGCTGGCGCTGACGCTGCTGGTCTTCCTGCTGATCCCCATCCTGACCATCGTCGCGGTCAGCTTCTGGGACTACGACAGCATCCGCATCTACCCGGACTTCGTGCTGACCAATTACGAGGAGCTTCTGACCTCACCGGTCACCTGGAAGACCTATCTGAACACGGTGAAGTTCGCGGCGCTGACCTGGATCATCACGCTGCTGATCGGCTTTACGGTCGCCTATTTCCTGGCCTTCCACGTCCAATCCACGACCTGGCAGATGGTGCTGTTCCTGGTCTGCACGATCCCCTTCTGGACCTCCAACATCATCCGCATGATCTCGTGGATTCCCTTCCTGGGGCGCAACGGGCTGCTGAATTCCGGCCTGATCTCCGCCGGGCTGATCGACCAGCCGCTGGAGTTCCTGCTGTTCTCCGACTTCGCGGTGGTGCTGGCCTTCGTCCACCTCTACGCGCTGTTCATGGTGGTGCCGATCTTCAATTCGATGATGCGCATCGACCGCGCCCTGGTCGAGGCGGCGCGCGACGGCGGCGCCAGCGCGGCGCAGGTGGTGTGGAACGTCATCCTGCCGCTGGCCAAGCCGGGCATCGCCATCGGGTCCATCTTCGTCGTCACGCTGGTGATGGGCGACTTCATCACCGTCCGGCTGATGAGCGGCGGGCAGAGCGCCTCCATCGGGCTGATGATCGCCAACGAAATCTCGCTGCTGCAATACCCCGCCGCCGCCGCGAACGCCGTCGTCCTGCTGGCCGTCGTCCTCATCATGGTCGTGGCGATGCTGCGCATCGTCGACATCCGCAAGGAGCTGTGAGCCATGCGCCAAAGCCGCCGCGGCCTGTCCTTCCACCTGCTCGCCGCCTTCTTCGGGCTGTTCGTCCTGTTCCTCTACGGGCCGATCGCCACCATCACCATCCTGTCCTTCCAGGGGCCGGAGGGCGGGTTGACCTTCCCGATGAACGGCGTCTCCCTCCACTGGTTCAGGAACCTGTTCGAGCAGCAGGCGGTGGGCGATTTCGGCGGCTCCTTCCGCCGCTCCATCGCGCTGGGGCTGACGGTGATGGTGCTGACGGTGCTGTTCTCTCTGCTCGCCGGTTTCGCCTTCCGCCGCCGCTTCCTGGGCAGCGGGGCGCTGTTCTATCTGGCGGTGGCGAGCCTGATCGTGCCGTCGATCCTGGTCAGCCTGGGCATCGGCCTGCTGTTCAACATCCTGGGGATCGAACCGACATGGTACGGCTCGGCGCTGGGGGCGCATCTGACCTGGACGCTGCCCTTCGGCCTGCTGATCGTCTTCGCCATCTTCAACCGCTTCAACCCGGCCTACGAGGAGGCGGCGCGCGACCTGGGCGCCACGCCTTGGCAGACGGTGCGGCATGTGGTGCTTCCCATCCTGCTGCCCAGCCTGATCGGCGTCGGGCTGTTCGGCTTCACCCTGTCCTATGACGAGTTCGCGCGCACGCTGATGACGGCGGGGTCGTTCAACACCCTGCCGCTGGAGATCTACGGCATGACCACCAACGTCACGACGCCGGTGCTCTACGCGCTGGGGACGCTGACGACGCTGTTCTCCTTCACGGTGATCGCCCTGTTCCTGGCCGGGGCGATGATCCTGCGCCGCCGCCGTCTGCGGCGCACCGGCGCCGCCGCTTGAGACGCAAAGGACCATCCATGCGCATCCTGGTCGTCAACCCCAACACCACCGCCTCCATGACCGGGAAAGCCGGTGCCGCCGCCCGCGCCGTCGCGGCGCCGGGGACGGAGATCGTCGCCGCCAACCCCGCCATGGGTCCCGCCAGCATCGAGGGCTATTACGACGAGGCTCTCGCCGTACCCGGCCTGCTGGAGGTGATCGCCGCCCATGAGCGCGCCACACCCGGCATCGACGGCATCGTGATCGCCTGCTTCGACGACGTCGGGCTGGACGCCGCGCGCTGCCTGTCCGCCGTCCCGGTGGTCGGCATCTGCGAGGCGGCAATGAAGACCGCCACCCTGCTCGGCGGGCGGTTCAGCGTGGTCACCACCATGCCGCGCTCCGTCCCGGCGCTGGAGCATCTGGCGGAGCGCTACGGCGTAGCCGGGCGCTGCCGGGTGCGCGCCGCGGGCGTGCCGGTGCTGGCGCTGGAGGACCCGGCGTCGGGCGCCGTGGAGCGGGTGCGCGAGACCATCCGCCGCGCCATCGCGGAGGATGGGGCGGAAAGCATCGTTCTGGGCTGCGCCGGCATGGCCGATCTGGCGCGCGCTCTGACCGCCGAGATGGGCGTGCCGGTGGTGGACGGCGTCACCGCCGCGGTGAAGCTGGTGGAGGGGCTGGCCGTCCTGGGCTTGCGCACCGGCAAGGCGGGCGGTTACGCTTTCCCCCTGCCCAAACCCTACGCCGGGGACATGGCGCGCTTCGCCCCCGCCCCGCAGCCCTGAACCGGAGGGACGCCATGGAAGGCTACCGCGTGCGCGTGATGAGCCGGGCCGAGCTGGATCTGGCCGTGGATTGGGCGCGGGCGGAGGGCTGGAACCCCGGCCTGCACGACGCCGGGGCCTTCCACGCGGTGGACCCGGAAGGCTTCCTGATTGGGGAGTTGGGCGGCGAACCGGCGGCCTGCATCTCCGTCGTGCGCTATCCCCGGAATTTCGGCTTCCTCGGCTTCTACATCGTGCGGCCCGATCTGCGCGGGCGCGGCCTCGGCTGGGACCTGTGGCGGGCCGGGCTGACGCATCTGGAAGGCTGCACCGTCGGGCTGGACGGGGTGGTGGCGCAGCAGGAGAATTACCGGAAGTCCGGCTTCGCGCTGGCGTACCGCAACATCCGCTACGGCGGCGCGCCGCCCGCCGGAACCTCCTCCGCCGCGGCGCTGGCGGACGCGCGGACGGTGCCCTTCGACCGGCTTCTGGAGTGGGACCGCGCCCTATTCCCGGCACCGCGCGCCGGTTTCCTGTCCAACTGGATCGCCCTGCCCGGCGCCACCGCGCTCGCCGCCCTGAACGACGGAGAGTTGCGGGGGTTCGGCGTGATCCGCCCCTGCCACAGCGGCAGCAAGATCGGCCCGCTCTACGCCGCCGACCGCGGCACGGCGCGCGATCTGGCGCTGGCGCTCGCCGCAACGGCGGGCGGCGGCCCGATCTTCCTCGATGCGCCGGAGGTCAACCGGGAGGCCGTCCTGCTGGCGGAGGAGCTGGGCCTGACCCCGCAATTCGAAACCGCCCGCATGTATCTCGGCCCTGCCCCGGTCATCGACACGGCCCGCCTGTACGGCGTGACCACCTTCGAGTTGGGCTGAGCCGCCGCCTTCCGTCATGGACTTGGCTTGTCCGGGCGGTCTACTCTCCCCGCAGTTGCACCGCCCGCTCCCCGCGATGGACGCCCCATGACGGACCGCCGTACCCCCCGGCCCTCGATCACCGAAGCCCTTACCCTTCACACCGATGGCCGCAGCGACGAGGCGGAGAAGGCGTACCGCCTGATCCTGAAGCGGGAGCCGCGGAACTCCGACGCCTGGCATCTGCTGGGCGTGCTGCATTCCGAACGCGGCGACCACGAAACCGGCGTCTCCATGATCCGCAAGGCCCTGTCCATCAGGGAAGCGCCGGAATATCACCTGAACCTCGGCGCGTCCCTGCTGTCCATGGGCCGGATGGAGGAGGCCATGGCCGCCTTCATGGCCGCCCTGCGCCTCAGCCCGGTCAAGGCCGACATCCATTTCCAGATGGGCAACCTGTTCCACGCCCAGCGCCGGCCCAACGAAAGCGTCGCCGCCTACCGCAAGGCCATCGCGTTGCGGCCCGGCTTCGTCGAGGCCCTCAACAACCTCGGCAGTCTGCTCATGGAGGTCGGAGAGACCGAAGCCGCCCTGGCCGCCTTCGCCGAGGCCATCCAGGCCGCTCCGGCCAACGCCGAGTCCCATTGCAATCTCGGCTATGCCCTGGACACGCTGGGCCGGCTGGGCGAGGCGGCGGCGGCCTACAACGTCGCCCTGACCTTCCGTCCGGATTACGCCCTCGCCTGGTCCAACCTCGGCAACACCCTGAAGGGACAGGGGCGACTGGAACAGGCCATCGCCGCCTACCGTTCGGCGCTGACCCACCACCCGGATTTCTCCCTGGCGCAAAGCAACCTCCTCATGGCGCAGCATTACACGCCGGAGTGTACGAACGCCGACTTCCTGGCCACCGCCCGCGAATGCGCCGGCCGGAACGGCGGCGGGGCGCCCGTGGCCGCTCCGGCGGTCCATGACGGGGGCGGCGCCCGTCCCCTGCGGATCGGTTACGTCTCCGCCGATTTCAAAGGCCATCCCGTCGGCTATTTCCTGGAAAACGTCCTGAAGTCGCACGACCGGTCGGCGGTCACCGCCATCGGCTACGCCAACAACGGCCGGATGGACCATGTGACGGAGCGCCTGCGCGCCGCGGCCGACGATTGGCGCCCGATCGTCGGGTTGAGCGACGGGGCGGCGGCCGAGTTGATCCGGCAGGACGAAGTCGACATCCTGGTCGATCTGTCCGGCCACACCGGCAGCAACCGCCTGCCGTTGTTCGCCCGGCGGCCCGCCCCCGTCCAAGTGAGCTGGCTCGGTTATTTCGGGACGACCGGCCTGCCGGCCATGGACTGGATCATCGCCGACCGCCACGTCGTCCCGCCGGGGGAGGAGCGTTTCTTCACCGAGAAGGTCTGGCGCCTCCCCGGAAGCTATCTGTGCTTCACCCCGCCGGTGGAGGAGGTCGCGGTCGGGCCGCTTCCCATGCTCGGCGGCGGTCCGGTCACGCTGGGCGCCTTCCACAACCGGGCGAAGATCACCCCGAACACCGTGGCCCTGTGGTCGCGGCTTCTCACCGCACTGCCGCAGGCCCGTCTGTTGGTGAAGTCCAGGGAGTTCGACGATTTCGGCGTGCGGCAGGCCCTGCGCGACCAGTTCGCCACGCACGGAATCGAGTCCAACCGGCTGCGCATGGAAGGGCGCTCGCCACGGGCGGCCTATTTCGACAGCTACAACCGCATCGACGTCGCGCTTTCTCCCACGCCCTTCGGCGGCGGCACGACGACGGCGGAGAGCCTGTGGATGGGCGTGCCGGTGGTGACCCTCCGCGGCGACCGCTGGGCCGGGCGCATCGGCAACAGCTTCCTGGAGACGCTCGGCCTCGCCGACCGGCTCGTGGCGGACGGTCCCGAGGACTACATCGCCAAGACAGCCGCCCTCATCGGCGATCCGTCCGCCCTGGCCGACCTGCGCGCGGGCCTTCGGGAGGCCATGCTCCGCTCGCCCCTCTGCGACGCCCCGGCCTTCGCCCGGTCGCTGGAGGAGGCCTACCGCTCCATGTGGGACGCCCGGAAGAAGGAGCCGTAAGGGATAGCCCGGGTGCGCCGAAGGAAGTCCTTCCGATACGCCCTGGGACACCGGCGCCCGTCATGCGTTGATGGATCGACGACGCACCGGAAGCGAGGCCGAGACGCCGATGATGAAAGATCCCAAACAGATCGCGCGGGTGGCCCTGCAATCGGCCCGCGTGAATGTCGAGGTCTATGAGGCCTGCGGCCTGATCGACGCGCCGTCGGCCAGCGGCCTGCGCTACAAGATCGCCGTGCAGGCGGGCGACGTGAACGGCGACGACTGCCGCTTTCCCTCCTGCGCCTGTTCCTGGCCGGACTGCTCCCGTCAGGCGGAGGCGGAGGACCGTCAGCCCAGCGGGCCGACATTCTCCACGTAACGCTCCATGGCGGCCACACCCTCTTCGGTCAGCTCGATGAAGACGCGGCGCCCGTCCTTGTCGTCGGCGATGCGGCGCACCAGCCCGCGGTCGTGCAGGTCGGCGATGCGGCGCAGCGCCGTGGTCTGGGCCACGCCCGACGCGATGCACAGCGACGACACGGAAATCCGCCGCCCCTGGAGATGGTTGATCATCAGGTCCAGAAGCATGTCCCAGCAGGGGTCCTCGAACAGGCCCTTGGGAAAGAACTTCTCGCGGGCGGCGCGCTTGCGCCGGATCGCCGTCAGGATGCCCAGGCTGTCCGGCTCGCCGCCCTCCGCCGCCGGTTCGGAAAGGCAGGGAGCCGCCGCGGGAGCTGCCATCGGGGCCGCCGCGGCGCGCGGGGCCGGGACGAAGGGCATCACGCGGCCCGCCGAGGACTCCCCGCGCAGGGCGCGCACCGACTCGATGAGCGCCAAGCCGTGACGGTAGGCCTGTTCCAGCGCGTCGTCCCGGCTGTCGACCGAAACCGGCGGGAGGTCGGCAGCACCGGCACCCCCCCGCCCGCCGCGCAGGTGGGACAGCGCGCGTTCGATCTGGGCCTCGTCCTCCGGATCGGTCACCACGTCGGCGGCCTCCAGCCGCAGGGCGCGCACCACGTCGTCCGCCTCCGGGTTGCGGGCGAACAGGATGCAGGCGAGGCCGCGATGGGTGCGGTGCAGCCGCTCCATCAGCGCCAGCCCGTCGAACCAGGGGGAGTTGCCGTCCACGAACACCGCGCCGATGCTGCGGTCCGCGTCGAGAAGGCCGAGCGCGGAGATCACGTCGCGGGTGTCCTGCACCCGGTGGCCGAGCCGCAAGGCGCAGTCGCGGATGCCCGCGATGGCCCCGCCGTCGTTGCCGATGATCAGAATGGAAGGGACCGCCGCCGAGTAGCCGGCCGCCGTTTGACCGGCCAGCGTGAGACGCTCCGCCGAATGCGGAACCAGGGACCGTTGCATGTCGCTCTCACCCGTATCAGATGGCGCGCCGGTTGACCGGCGGCGGTGTCGGGTCCGCCGCGGAGTCCCGGTGCGGCGGAGCGTTCCGCCTTCCCCGGGCACCCACGGCGAACCGTCAATCATTTGCTGGGCGACTTATAGCATTACCCCATTCGAACGCGTATCAACGGCGGTTGATACTTTTGGAACGGCACCGCATGCCGTTTGTTATTGCGCGTTAAACATTATCGATCAGGACTCGTCCGGCTCCAGCGCATAGCCGACCCCGCGAACCGTGACGATGGGAGAGGACGCGCCGTCGTCCAGCCGCATCTTGCGGCGCAACCGGGTGATCAGCGTGTCCACCGTGTGCTCGCTGATCGAGCGCGGGTCGCGGTTGCTGATGACATCCAGCAGGTATTCGCGGCTGACCGGGTTGGGCCGCATCGCCGCCAGCGCCGCCAGGATGTTGAACTCCCCCGTCGTCAGGGCGAGGTAGGAGCCGTCCGGACGGAACAGCGCGCGCCGCACCAGATCCAGCCGCCAGCCCTTGAAGGTCAGCGGCGCGTCCGGCGCCGCCGCGCCATCCCCGGTTGAGGACGAGGCAGCGGGCGCCCCGGCGCGGCGCAACAGGTTGCGGATGCGGATCAGCAGTTCCAGCAGATCGACCGGCTTGGTCACGTAGTCGCCGCCATGGGACAGGCCGGCGATGCGGTCGGTCGGGCTGTCGCGTCCGGTCACGAAGATCAGCGGAACGGTCTCCCCCAGCCGCAACCGTTCGGCCAGGGCCAGCCCGTCGCAATCCGGCAGGTTGATGTCCAGCAGCACCAGATCGGGCCGGTCCTGCGCGATGCGGGCCGTCAGTTCCGCCCCGTTCGCGGCGCGCAGCACCCGCAGCCCCTGAAGCTCCAGGTAGGTGGCGATCAGATCCTGCGTTTCCGGAGAATCCTCGACCACCAGCACGGTCCGTCCGGCCAGTTCCGATCCGACGCTCATGACCTTCTGCCCGCCGCCGATACTCCCGTATCCGATATCCCCGCCGCACCCTCGGTCGTCGTCATGTCAGCCCCGCCTCCCCCTTTTCGATGGCGTCCAGGGCGGCGTGGAGCCGGTCCCGAAGCGCCGCCGCACCCCCTTGCATGGAGGCGGTGGACCCGCCCCCGTTCTCGATGGCCGAAGCCGCCGTCTCCAGCGCCCGCGCCGCGGCGCTCACCTCCGGAAAGCCATAGGTGGCGCCGCTCCCCTTCATGCGGTGCGCCGCGTCCGCGATGCGCCGCGGCGACGCCTCCGCCTCGTCCAGCACCGCCAGCACCTCGCGGCAGGCCCGGGCGAAGCTCTCAATCAGCCGCGCGCGGTCGGCGCCGGACAGCGCCACCGGAGCCGGAGCCGGCTGCACGGTGAAAGGCTGAACCACGGGCGGCTGGGCCGGCCCGCAGGAGCCGGACGGCGCGTGGCGGGCCAGCGCGTCCTGAAGCGCGTCGGGGTCCACCGGCTTCGCCACCACCTCGTCCACCCCGGCGTCCAGATAGGCCGCCCGGTCCTCCGGAGAGCTGTTGGCGGTCACCGCGATCACCGGCACGAGAGCCTGATCCGCGTCCGGAAGCGCGCGGATGCGCCGCGTCACCTCGACTCCGTCGATGCCCGGCAGCCGCATGTCGAGCAGAACCACGTCCACGCTCCGCGCGGCCAGAACGGCCAGAGCCTCCTCCCCGCTGTCCACATAGACGGCGCGGTGGCCGCCGGGCGCCAGATACTCGCGCAGGACGGCCTGGTTTTCCGGCGCGTCCTCCACCACCAGGATGTCCAGGCTTCCCGGCACAGGCAGGGGAGCGGCCCGGCCCGGCGACGGGCCGGCCACCGGCAGCGGACGCGTCGGAAGAGAGACGGCGAAGACGGAGCCGCCGCCCGCCCGCCCCTCCAGGCGGATCGCGCCGTCCATCAGCCCGACGAGGCCCTTGACGATGGCAAGCCCCAGTCCGGCGCCGTCGCGGCGGCCGCCTTCCAGACGGTGCCCCTCCAGCCGATGGAAGGGTTCGAAGATGATGGACTGCGCCGCACGCGGCACCCCGGGGCCGCTGTCCGCCACGGTCAGGCACAGCGTCACCGCCCCGCTCCCCATGCCCGCCGGGGCCGGCTCCGCCGACAGCGCCACCTCCACCCCGCCGCGCTCGGTGAACTTCACGGCGTTGCTCAGCAGGTTCAGGACGATCTGGCGCAGGCGCAGCGGATCGATCCAAAAGCGCTCCGCCCCCAGCCCGCTGACCGTCAGGGACAGGTCGAGCCCCTTCTCCCCGGCGTCCGGGCGCATCAGCGCCACGGCGTCCTCCACCAGCGCGACCACGTCGGTGGGCTGGGGGTGGAGTTCCATCCGGCCCGCCTCCAGCCGCGACAGGTCGAGGATGGTGTCGAGCATGGAAACGAGATGCCGCCCCGCCCCGTCCGCCACCCGCAACCGCTCGTCCAATTGGTCGGTCGGCCCTTCGCGGCGGATCACCCGCACCATGCCCAGGACGGCGTTCAGCGGGGTCCGCACCTCGTGGCTGAGGTTGGCGAGAAAGCGCTCCAGCGTCGCGGACTTGTCCGACAGGGCGCGGGTACGCTCGGCGATCTGGCGCTCCAGTCCCTCGTTCAGGGCTGCCAGTTCCTGCGACAGCCGGCGTTCGTTGAGGAAGGCTGTCTCCACCCGGCGGCCCAGCTCCAGCGCGTGGCCGAACAGGAACAGCAGCGCGCCGTAGGGGACGAGGTCGATGCTCTCGAAGAAATGCGCGTACATCAGGGCGTCGTGCACCACCGACCCCAGGAAGGCCAGCGCCCCCGCCCCCAGCAGAAGCGCTCCGGCATGGCGGCGCAGGGCGGCCACGGCGAGGCGCCACCCGAAATACAGGGCCGACAGCACCAGCAGCAGGCTCGCCACGTCGCGCAGCCGGGTGAATTGCGCCGGTTCGGTCACCAGCACCAGGAACATGCCGGGCACCGCCACCGCCATCATGGCGCGCCCCACCCCCCGGTGCAGGCAGCCGGGAAACAACTCGCGCAGCAAGTGGAAGTAGATCGGGTAGAACATGTAGATCGGCAGGTATTCCAGCCGATAGGCCCAGACCTCCGACACGCCGGGGAAGAAGACGCGCAGCAGTTCGCTGGTGCAGACCAGCCGCATGGCGCAGGCCGCCAGCAGCATCACGAGGAACAGCGGGGCCGCCGACAGGCGCCGGCGGAGGAAGGCGGCGATGAACAGCGCCATCAGGGTCAGCGACATCAGCGCCCCGGCGTTGGTCATCAACTGCCGCTGCCACAGCCGCGCCAGGCTTCCGTTGGCGTCGAGAAAGATCGTGCGCCCGATCCCGCCTTCGAAATGGAAATGGTTGGACACCTCCACGGCCAGTTCGACCACCCGCTGCCCGCCGTGCAGCGTGACGAAGCGGGAGACGGCCCCGGGCCGTTCCTGCGCGGCGGTCGGCGCCGGGACGCCCGCGGCGGCCACCGGGCGGCCGTCCACCCACACCCGCATGGCCGAGTTGACCGGCGGCATCTTCAGCGTCAGCGGCGGCATGCCGGGCGGCAGCAGAATCTGCAGGCGGAAGGTGGCCGCCCCCATCCCGCCCATGGCCTGCCCGTCCGGACGCACCGCCCCGTTCCAGATCGCCGGCAGGGAGAAGGGCACCCAGAGCCGTCCGTCCGGCTCCGGCAGCGGGTTCAGGCTTTCCTCTCCGGCGAGGCGGTCCCAGGTCACCAGCCATTCGCCGTCCATCGACACCGGCCCGTCGAGGTCGGGATACCAGCCGCGCAGGTCGAGCACGCCGCGCTCCGCCTGCGGCAGGACCGTGGCCAGGGCCGGCGCCGCGCACAGAAGGAAAAGGAACAGAAACACGCCCAGGTTGCGGACAAGACGCAGCGGAGCGGCGCTTACGGACGGCATGACGGCACGCGACAAAAGCACCGGGGCACAATTCCTTCGACAGGCGCATGGCGCGGGCCGCGACCGAACCCACAGATCGAAAGGTGCCGGACCAACCCCATCATAAGGAGTATCGCAAAAGCTCTGGTGTGTGAATACCGATGCATTCAGGCATTTAAAGCCGAAATCCCATGATGCCGGAACGGGCCTATCGGCGAAGTATAGTCGGCTTTATCCGAATCAACGACCCGGAAAATCGCATCAGACGCCGCAAGCCACAAATCCCATGCCAATACGGATTTTAACTTTTCGAACAGGATCATGGCCTGTATTTGCCGATGCCCGCCGGGGACGGTATTCCCGGCGGGCATCCGTGAAAGGAAGCAACCCGTTCCTATGGGATCAGGCCATGGCCTTCATCTGCTTGTCCATGCGGGCGAGCACGGCCATCACCTCCTTGCAGCGGCTCTTCACATCCTCGTCGGTTTCCGGAAGACCGTCCTGGGAGGAGATGTTGCGCCAGTCCTTCAGGAAGGCTTTCAGTTCGGGCATCTTCGGCAACTGGGTGCCGACACCACGGATGTCCTCCGACCACAAATCTTTGTAATCGTTCACCGTCTTAGCCGTCTTCAGCTTCTTCGCCAGGGACAGCATGTACTTTTCGAGGATTTCCCGGCCCTTGGCGCGCACCTTGTCGGCCTTCTCGACGGCGTCCTTCATGCCCTCGTAGTCATCGACGATCTTTTCGCCGAGGGAGGACTGGTTGAAGGCGACGAAGAGCTGGTCGGCGGCCTTGGCGACCTTCTCGGCGTGGGCGGTGGAATCCTTCGGGATCAGCTTGTTCGACTTGAACTTCTTCGCCGTCGCCTCGGCCAGATCGCGGAGCTTCTGGAGCTGGGTGCGCAGCGGCTCGACCGAGCGCTTGTACTCCGCCCGCGCTTCGTCCAGCAACTTGTCCAGATCGTCGAGCGTGGCGTTGCTGGGGGCGTTCAACGACACGCTCAGCTTTTTCCAGTCGATGGCGCCGTGCGCCTTGTCCACCGCTTTCATCGCATCGCCGACGCCGGTCTTGCCGGCGATCTTGGCGATGGCGCCCTTTTTCTTGTCCCAGTCCTTCTGGGTCAGGATGTCCGGAATGTCGATGCGCTTCAGGGGACCACCCATATCTCAGCTCCTCCGCTTAACCAAGTCTTCACCCTATCGTCCGGCATGGTAGGAGGCGGGGGGAGCGCCCGGTATCGGCGATTGCTCCTCTCCCGCCCCTACCGGGGGTGATTGGGTCCAAAACGGCGGCTTCGCCCGGCGCTTCCGTCAGCGCCCCTTCACCAACTGCACCACGCCCTTGCAGACGGTGGCAAACTCCTTGATGAGGTCGGTGATCTGGCGGGCGGTGCAGTCGGGCGGCACGCGCATGGGCGGCCCGTCGCCGGCCTGTCCGGCCCAGGGGGCGAGCTTCCGGCGGTAGAAGTCCGGGTCGGCGCGCAACCCGTCCAGCGCCTTCGCCGCGGCAAGCTGGGCGGAGAGGTCGCGGGCCAGCGCCGGGAACAGGTCGTTGTAGGTGTCCGGCGTGGGTTTGGCGCGCACCTTGGCGACACCGGCGGCGGCGCGGGCGAGCGCGCCATTGATGTTCGCCTCCCAGCGCTTCTGCGCCTTCTCCGCCGACGCGGCGTCCTTCTCCGCTTGCGCGGCCTGGGTCTTGAAGCGGTCGGCGTCCGCTGCCATGGCCGCTTCCAGGGCGGACAGCTCCTTGACGAACGTCTCCCCGGGGCGCCCGCCCTCGTCGCCCAGCGCCTTCACCAGAGCGGCCAGATAGCCTTTCCGGACCTTCGCGAAGTCCTTCGCCGCGGTGGCGAGATCCTTCGCCGCGTCCTCCCCGGCGGCGCAGCGGCGGTGGGCGAGGTCGCCGGCCTTCAACGCCCGCAGCACGGTGGAGTCGCCGTTCAGAGCGGCGGCGACGGGCTTCGCGTCCTTCGGCTTCGCCTTGGCGATCGCGGCCTCGAACCGCTTGCGGGCGGCAGCCCAACGCTGCTCATAGGGGACATGGGCCATGGCCGCCCGACCGCGCCGCCGCTACGCCACGACGGGCTGGAGACGATCCTCCAGGGAGCGGATGGCGGCCCAGTCGCGCTCGAACACCGCGCGGTCCGGGTGCGCCAGATAGACCTTCGCCAACACCTGCGTCAGGTCGAGCGTCGGCACCACATCGTCCCCCACCTTCGGCACCAGGGCGCAGCCGCGCACGCTCTCCATCCCTTCCAGAACGGACAGGTCCGGCAGGGCCTCCACGCGGCCCGACACCAGGACCGGCAGATACAGAACCATCGCGTCGGCCAGGAAGCGGTAATGCCCGTCCAGCAGCGGCCCGACCGCCGCCGCCCCGTCGAAGGCGTCCACCAGCAGGTCCACCTGATCGTGCCCGGTGCCCGCGGCGATGGCGGTCGTGGAGCCGGCGGGACCCATGGCGCGCGCCGCGATCTCCACCAGCGCCGGGCCGCGGGCGGTCATCCGCACCTCGGCATGGCCGGCGCCGTCGGTGATCTCCAGCGCGTCGAGCACCCGGCGGATGTAGGCCATCAACGCCTGCGCCACCGGCTCCTCCGGCGGCAGAAGCCGGTAGTAGTCATAGACGAAGGGCGACCCGTTCAGCGCCCGCTTGGCGGACAGCAGCACGTCGCAGACATAGTGGCGCCCGCCCCGGCTGACCGTGTTGACCACATACTCCAACCCGTCGAGATAGGTCTGCACCAGAACCCGCTCGTTGGCCGAACCGCAGAAGTCGCGGCTTCCGAGAATGGCGTCCACGGCGGCGCGCAGTTCCGCCGGGCGGTCGCAGAAATAGACGTGATCGGTGGAGGCGCTGGCCATCGGCTTCGCCACCACGGGCCAGCCGGCCTGCGCTGCCCACTCCACCGCCTCCGCGGCGCCGGTCGCCATGGTCTGGCGGGCGGTCAGCAGACCGGCGGCGGCCAGCCGCTCGATCATCATGAACTTGTTGCGCCGCGCGGCGGTCAGCTTCGGGCTGTTGCCCGGCGTGCCAAGAGCGTCGGCCAGCGCGTCGGCCAGTTCCACGGCGGACTCGTTGCCCGGCAGCACGAAGGCCGGCGCCAGCGGGCGCAGCCGCTCCGCCAGGGCGGCGAGGTCGCCGTCATGGAGGATGTGGGCCGCGAAGTCGCCCGGCTGGTAGCTGCGCAGCAGCGAGGGGGCGAGGTCCGGGCGGCTCTGCACCGCGACCACCTCATAGCCCCGCGCTCGCAGACGCGGCGCCAGAAGGATGCCCGTGGAATAGGGGTCGACGACCACCGCTGTCTTCGGAAGGGCGCTCACGGCGTGGCCTCCAGCGCGGCAGGCTGCGGCACGGCCCGCGCCGATTCCGCCGGACGGGCGTAGGTGACCAGCGGAACGGCGCCGTCCAGCTCGACCGAGCAGCCGATCCAGCCGGCCTCGATCACCGCCCTCTGCTCCTCCAGCTCCGGCACGGCGAAGACGCGCTCGCTGCCGGGCACCCAGGCGGGCGGCGCGGCGCCCAGGTCGCGGTGCAGCAGGTAGCGCAGCCGCCCGCTGGCGTGCATGACCAGCACCCGGCGCACCAGGAAGCCGCCGGCCAGCAGGTTCGACAGGCTGCGCGGGTTGGACAGGGCGACGCGCGAGAACAGATGCGGGCGCCCGGCCCCCAGCGCGTGGAGCGTCCGCAACGTCACCAGAAGACGTTGCAGCCCGTTGCCGCGGAAATCCGGGTGGACCATGCAGCTCGCCATGTGGGCGGTGGCCTCGATGGCCGGGCGGGGATGCGGAAGATCGTCCACGAAGGCCGGCATGCCGGGCAGGGGCAGGCCCAGGATGGCGCAGCCGATCAGCCGCCCCTCCGCCTCCAGCCCCAGCGTCACGCCGCGCTCGCCCAGATGCAGCCCGGCGAAGTCCGGGTTTTCGGGGAAATAGGCGTCGATATCCGGCAACTGGCCGAAGATATAGGCGCGGAAGGCCTCCAGCGCCGGCAGGTCGTCCGGGCCGAGGAAGCGGACGCGGTAGGGAACGCAGACCGGCTGTCCGCGCCGGACGCGCAGGGTGCCCGTGTGAACCGTCTGTTCGGGGGACAAGAGGACCGTCATGTCAGGCGTCCTGCACGATTTCGGCGATGTTCAGCAGGCGCATCGGCGGGTAGAGGTCCAGCCGCTTGGCCGCCCCGATGCGCAGCAGCAGGGAAAAGCGGTTCAGGGTTTCCACCGGAATGCCGTCGGCGGGTTTGGCCCCGGTCAGGATTTCCACGGCCTTCAGCCCGGCGAAGCGCCCGACATTGACCGCCGGGCTGACCAGACCCATCAGCAGGTTGGCCCGGCGGATCGGAAGCTCGGTGGAGCAGAAGGTGGCCAGCCGATGGGCCAGCGCCTGTTCCGCGACGACCGCGTTGTTGCCGGAGGCGACCAGCGTGTCCGGCCCGATGTAGACCAGCTCCGCCCCGGCGCGCGCGGCGTCGGCGATCAGGTCGGGAATGGCGGCGGCCACCGGCGCGCCGGAGGCGTCGCGCGGCAGGGCCGCGTCATGCACCTCCACCCCCTGCCTGGCGGCCTCCTCCTTCAGATCGCGCACGGCGACGACCATGTTGTCCTCCGCCGGGTTGTAGACCGCCGCGATTTTCTTCCAGCGCCGGTAGGACAGCATGGTCTTCATCTGCACCGCGACCGGCGCGATGTGCCGCGTGCCGGTCACCGGGCGCCCCGTGCGGTCCAGACCGCGCACGACGCGCGAGGCCACCGGATCGGTGACGGAGGTGAAGACCACCGGCACGTCGGTCAGGAAGCGCGAGGGGTCCGGATCGTCGTGGCGCCCGACCGTCGCCAGGGTCAGCGGCGTGAAGACCGTCACCACCAGATCGGGCTTGGACGCCCGGATCTCCGGCAGCAGCGCCGGCATGGCGGAGGCTTGCGGCACCTCCCGCACCTCCACCGCGGCGGGCAGGCCGCTCGACGCGATGAAGTCGCGCAGGCCCAGCACGTCGCCCACATCCTTGCGCGGGGTCAGCACGACGATGCGCGCCGGCTTGGCCGCGGTAAAGGTGTTGGCTGTCTGCGCGAAGGCCGGGAAGCCGCCGGCCGCCAGCGTTCCGGCGGTGAGCGCTCCGGTCAGGACGGTGCGGCGGGACAGGCTCATGCGGGGGTCCTCTGCGGGAAGTCGGCGGGCGGCAGATCGGCGGGCGGCAGATCGGATGGCGGGCGCGGGCGGAAGACGGCGCTCAGCAGCAGTTGCACGGCGACGCAGGCCGCCAGCACCGCGCCGATTCCCTTCAGCGCCCCGGCATAGCCGTAGTGGGTCAGGAACAGGCCGGCCAGGAAGGGGGCGACGACGGAGCCCAGCCGCTCGATCAGGCGGAACATGCCGATCACCGTGGTCTCGCCCAGCGCCGCCCGCTCCTTCACGCAGACGTCGGCGAGCATGGCGAGCTGCGGCGCGCCGAGCATGGCGTGCGCCACCCCCAGCAGGGCCACCCCGGCCAGCGCCGTGCCGAGGGAGCCGGGCATCGACAGCACGTAAGCCGCCCCGGCGGCGATCAGCCCGCCCGCCACCAGGAAGCCGATGCGCTGGCCCGACCGGTCCGACAGTTTCGCCGCCATCGGCGACACCACGATCATCAGCAGCCAGTAGAGCAGCAGCACGCGCCCGATCCAGGACTGGCTGACCCCCTGATCGTCCAACGCCAGCGGCAGCAGGAAGAACAGCAGCGCCGTAAGCCCCAGCTTCGCCGGAACCGCGCTGAAGACGGCCAGCCCGACGAAGCGCGGGTTGCGCAGGCACAGCGCGGCGTCCGACAGGCGCAGGCCCCGGCTGGACTTTCCCTGCCCCGAGCGCACCCGCGGCAGCACCTGCCACGCCATGAAGGCGGCGAGCAGGGCCAGCCCGGCGGAGATCAGGAAGGTCGTGCGGAACCCCACCTGCCCGGCGATCACGCCGCCGATGGCAGGGCCGCAGACGCCCGCGCTGAGGATGCCGCCGGCGTACATGGCGATGGCCTGGGCGCGCTGCTTCGGGTCCGTGGCGTCGATGACGAAGCCCTGGGCGGAGATGAAGACGCTGGCGTAGCCGATGGCGGTCAGGCAGCGCGCGACGATGAGCTGGACCAGATCGGTGGCGAGGCCGGAGCCGACCAACCCGGCGAAGGACAGCAGCGCGCCGCCCAGGAACACCGCCCGCCGCCCGCGCCGTTCCGACACGCTGCCGGCGATGGGCTGGCTGACCGCCCACAGCAGCATGAACAGGGCGATGGGCGCGCCGATGACCATCTCCATGGACAGGCCGGGCACCGGTTCGAACAGTTGCTTGATGTAGACGGACAGGAAGGTCCGGGTCAGCTCCTCCGCCAGGGAGAAGACGAAGATGGCGAAGCGCAGCTCCACCACCCGCTGCATCATGCCGATCTTGGTCATGGCCTGCTCGGAGGCGGTCATGTCGGCCTTGTGCTGCACGCTGTCCAGCGCCCAGTCGACGGCGCGCGACAGTTCCCCCACCTCGTCGCGGTTGCGCAGGGCGACGCGCACGCCGAGATGGCCGTCGGCGGCCTGCTTCATCACCGCCGTCACCCGGCGCAGCGGCGCCGCGACGGAGGTGCCGACGACCAGCAGCAGGATCTCGATGTTCAGCAGGATGGCGACGATCAGCACGGAGCCGAGGTCGAACACCACCTCGTTCATGGCGGAGCGCACGTAGCCGGAATCGACGCCGACATGCAGCCGCGCCTCCGCGTTCCCTTCCAGGGCCAGGGCGGTGTCGAGGAAGCGCCCGTGTTCCCCCTCCGGCGGGGCGTCCGCGGCGGTCAGCCGGGGGCCGGACCGCGCCTCCTCCGTTCCGGCGAAGGCGTGGAGGCGCCCGCCGATCTCCAGCCCCAGATACTTGACGTCGGGGTTTGCGGCCAGCGCGTCGGACAGCAGCTCGTCCACCCCGACCAGCTTGTCCAGCTCGAAGCCGAGCGCCACCGCGCGGTCGATCTGGGCCACCACGTAGGAGCCGACGACCTCCGCCTTCCGGGCCAGCTCCGGTTCGATCAGCGGGCGGAACAGCGCGTTGACGTGGTTGGTCTGGACGGCGAGGCTGACCAGCATCAGGACGGACACGACGCCCGTCAGCATCCAGTTCAGGCGGCGGATGAAGGACAGCTTCATGACGTGGCTCCCGCCGGGCGCGTGGCCTCCACCGCGCGGCTCTCCGTGCGGCTCGCGGGTTGGGGTCGGTCCTCCTCCGCTCCGTGCTGCTGCTGTTCCAGGATGCGGTCGGCGAAGTCCTTCAGGCCGGGGGCGAAGGCCGCCAGCTCCGGCGTCAGGGTCGGCGGCTCCCCCATGCCCAGCATGTTGATGCCGGCGGTCATCTCGCGCAGACGCCGCTGGATCGGGCGCAGCAGCAGCCAGACCGCGACCATCGTGACCAAGAGCCCCGTCACCAGATTGATCCCGCCGGACAGCAGAAGGTCCGGGATGGTGCCGCGGATGCCCGCCTGCACCTCCCCCAGCGAATAGGTCAGGGCGACGCCCCCGGCCACGCCGCCGAAGGCGTTGCGGATGCCCAGCAGCAGCGCCTGGCTGTCGCCGTCGGCGACGGCGGCCACCCGGTCGGACTTGCCGTCGCGGGCGAAGGCCGCCGCCCAGCCGGCGGGGATCGTCCCCACCGGACCACTTTGCCCTGCGCCCCGGCCCGCCGCGGCCAGCACCTCGCCCGTGTCGGTGAACAGGACCAGACCGGTGATCCGGTCGTCCCGCGCCATCGAGCGCTGGATCAGAGCGTCCAGGTTCCGCAGGGCCGTGATGGACACGCCGAGGCTGACGGCGCCCTCCACCTCCCCCGCAAGCCCGCGCAGGGCGACGGTGAAGCGGGACGCCACGGTGTCCTCCACCATGCGTTCCATCTTCAGGTAGGACAGGGCCGCGGTGGAGATCAGCGCGAAGCAGAGCGCCACTTGCAGCAGCAGAATGATCTTGGTCGTCAGGGTCAGGCGCATGGCGTCCGGGGCCGGCAGGGGTTGCGGCCAACCTTACGCGCATCACCCGCACCGCCGTTTCCGAGACGGGTCCAGTCTGGAGAAGACCCTGGAGACATGGCTCCGCTCCGGCCCGACCACCCCGGGAAGGCACAATTCTCCAAAAGCCATCAACCCTGGGGCGCAATCAGCAGGTAATTCCGTATCAAGCAAAGAACATGCGAAACCAAATCCGTAACGATCTATGCCATTCCGCCTAATCCTTCCAAATTTTGCGGGATTTTAATTGGATTTTGGATCGCTCTATTTTGGACCATGATTGCATCCATGATGGTTTGCTTTGCGTGGTAATCCTAAAGCACAGCAATCCATGCACCCAACGGGGAAGGGCTTCGATGCGGATCGAGTTGGAGCGACCCTTGGCGTGGCCGGTGCGTCCGGTCCCGACCAGCACCGGCCTTCACGTCTCGGCGACATCCATTCTGATCGCCTGCGCGGACCGGGCGCTGGGCATCGGCATGCACGACGCCTTCGAACGGAACGGCCATCGCATCCATGTGACCCACGATCCCATCGCGGCGCTCGACACGCTGGAGGCGGACGGCAGCATCGGCATCGTGGCGGTGGAGTTGGCCCTGCCCCATTTCGACGGGCTGGCGCTGGTGGAGCGGATGCGCAGGAGCGTGCGGCGGCATCTTCAGGTCATCGTCGTCGCCTCCGGCGCCACGGCGGCGGACGTGGTCCGTGCCATGCATCTGCGGGCGGCCGACTTCGTCAGCGACCCGCAGGACGGCAGCCAACTCCACGGCGCGCTGGCCCGCGCCCTCTCCGCGCATCAGGCCGCCGCGCTTCAGGCGGCGCCCGTCCCGCCCGCCCCTTCGGGCAACGGCGAGCTGCACGGCGCGCTGGAAGACGCCTACCGCCACGGCCTCGCCTTGATCGAAGCGGTGAAGGCGCTGCGGGAGACCCAGCCGCCGGTCGCCGCTCCCGCACCCGCCGCCCCTGCGCCCGCGTCCGCCGCGGCGGGAGAGAACCGGCGGCTGGCGGTGCTGAAGGCGCTTCAGCAGTCCCGCGTGGCCCGCGACAAGTTCTTCCCCAAGGGGCTGTTCGAGGACCCCTGCTGGGACATGCTGCTGGACCTGATGGCGAACCATCTGCGCGGGCGGCGGATTTCCGTGTCGTCGCTGTGCATGGCCTCGGGCGTGGCGCAGACCACCGCGCTGCGCCGCATCTCCGAGTTGCATGACCGCGGGTTGGTGCGGCGGATCGCGGACGAGAAGGACGGGCGCCGCGTCTTCATCGAGTTGACCGAACAGGGGATCGCCGCGCTGTACGGCTATGTCGAGCACATCCAGGACCTGACCTGACCGGCGCGGTTGCGCCGCAGACTGCTTCAACCGGGACCTGTCGGCAATCGACAACGCCCCTGAACGCGGCGACCATGGCCGGAAGGAACGCCCTGCGCGCAGGACGGCGGAGACCCGATGGCCGACCAGAAATTAAAGGATGTGATCGTCGTCGCGACCCCCACGGAGGGGAGCGGCCCCGCATCCTCCATGCCCACGCGCCCGGCGATGCCCAGCGAGGAGCCGGACCGCCAACGCATGGCCGAACGGCTGCGCGCCCAGGGCTGGAGCTACCGCCGCATCGCGGAAGAGCTTCAGGTGTCCTACATCCTGGTGTCACGCTGGCTGGGCGGCGACGGGGCCACGCTTTCCACCCCGCGCCAGCCCCCCGCCGCCACTCCCGCACCGCCCGCGTCCGCCGGCACCCGGACGGGCAAGGCAGCGAAAGCCGCGAAGGCCGCCGCCGCCATGACCGCCGCTGCGGAGGACGACGTCCTCGCGCTTCAGTTCCGGGCCTTCGAGCAGTATGTCCGCGAGGTGATCGACGCGATGGAGGTGCGGCACGAATCGCTGCTCCAGCGTCAGGAGGACCTGATCAAAGCGCTCGACACGGAGCGCGCCGCCGCCCGCGCCCGGGAAGAGGAGTTGCTCGCCACCCTGGACCAGGAACGGCAGCGCTGGACCGAGGCCGAAGACCGTTTCCGCGAAGAACTGGAACGCTTCAAGGGCGAGATGCGCCGCGGCCAGACCGCAGCCGCCGCCGTTGCCGTCGCCGCCACGGCCCTGGATGCCGATGACGAGGCTGAGGAAGAGGAGTCCACGGATTTCTCCGCCTTCAGCTTCGACGACGATGATGATGACGAGGAGAGTGAGCCCAAGGACGGCGACGACGCGGACGACGCCGATCCCTTCAGCTTCGACAGCGACGACAGCGATCCCTTCAGCTTCGGCGACGACGACACGGAGGAAAAGACCGAAGAGACCACGGAAGCCCCGGAGACCGAACCGGACGAGGACCCGTTTTCCTTCGATATGGATGAAGACGACGACGAACCGAAGGCCGAAACCGAAGTCGCCGAATCTGCCAAAGCCGACGCTGACGACGATCCCTTCTCCTTCGATGACGAGCCGGAGCCGGATCCCGAACCGGAGGCGCCGCCTCAGAAGAAGGGGCTCTTCAGCTTCTGGCGCAAATAGAAAGGCGGGAGCGCAGGACCGGCGCACGATGCCTCACGAGGTTCACGCGCGCGGCGAAACGCATGTCTGCGTTCAGCACTTGGCTTCCGGCCAGAAACACTCGTCCATCATGTGCTCGAAACTCCAAGGACACTTCTCCGGGAAGGTGTCCTCCGCCAGCCCGGTTTCCCGTTCGGCTTCAACCACTGCCAACCGGTATGCCCCGGCAAGCGCTTCTGGAATTTTCGATTTCAGGCTCGGGTTGTCCTCCAGGTGACTGGCCAGACGGATGCGCTGCTCCCTGACGCTGAGGCGCCAACTGTTGCTGCGCAGACCCGGCTGAAACCGCCACTTCAGCAGATGCAGGAGAAGCACGGCCAAACGGTTGATCAGCTCGCGCTTCTCGCTGCGGCCCATGCTCTCGATCTCCTCGGCGATGTGCTCGATATCGGCAGCGTCCAGTCGTCCGGCGCGCAGCAGAGCGGCCTGCTCGTTGGCCCACGCATAGAAGTCCCGGTCGTAGAGGCCGGCTCCTGCATCGCTCTTCATCCCGTCACCTCCGCTCACAGACGATGATTCTAGATGATGACGATGGCGAACGCAGCAAGTGAGCCATGCGCCCGAACCGATCCTTCCAACGTCACCCCGGAACCTTTGTCAGCAACCGGCCCACGATGTGGCGCGGATCGACGCCGAGAACCTCGCACAGGTCGATGAACTCGATCACGTCCAGACGGCGCTCACCCGATTCGTATTTGCTGATCGTTGACTGCGGCAGCCCAAGTGCCTCGGCAACCTGAACTTGCTTCAGGCCCTTCTCCTGACGGGCCTCGCGCAGGAGTTCGCGCAAGCGCCGTTGGCGTTCGTTGTAGATCGAGGGCCGCATAACGATGCGTATGCCCCCGTTTGCAAAATATCCCATTTTAGGATATTCGGTTTCAGGATACCCATCGCAGCACCATCCTGAATACCGGAGTATATAGTTCTGCGAAAACTCCTCTACATACGCTTGCGTGTTGAAAACGGCGCGGTTTCGGTTGTAAAACCGGGTCGCATGATTCAACCGCGCCGCCCCTTGTCCGCCGCCGAACGGTTCGACTGGCTCCGCCTGATCCGGACGGAGAATGTCGGGCCGATCACCTTTCACCGCCTGCTGGAGCAGTTCGGCAGCGCCCGTTCCGCGCTGGAGGCGTTGCCCGATCTCGCCAAGCGCGGCGGACGGACCAAACCGTTGCGCATCGCCGCGAAGGCCGATATCGAGCGCGAACTGATCGCCAACGAGCGCCTCGGTGCCCGCCTGCTCTGCTCCTGCGAGCCGGACTATCCGGAACCGATGGCCGCGCTGGACGACGCGCCGCCTGTGGTGTCGGTGCTCGGCCACCCGCATCTGCTGAAACGCCGTGCGGTCGCGCTGGTCGGGGCGCGCAACGCCTCGATGAACGGCAAGAAGTTCGCCGAACGGCTGGCGCGGGAGTTGGGAGAGGCCGGGCTGCTGGTCGTCTCCGGGCTGGCGCGGGGAATCGACACGGCGGCCCACGCCGGGGCGCTCGGCACCGGCACGGCGGCGGTGGTGGCGGGCGGCGCCGACGTCGTCTACCCGCCGGAGAACGAGAGGCTCTACCGCGACATAGTGCAGCAAGGCGTGGTCGTGGCGGAAAGCGCCGTCGGCACCACGCCCCAGGCCCGGCATTTCCCGCGCCGCAACCGGCTGATCTCCGGCCTGTCGCTGGGGGTTCTGGTGGTGGAGGCGGCGCTGCGCTCCGGCTCGCTCATCACCGCCCGCATGGCTTTGGAACAGGGTCGGGAGGTCATGGCCGTTCCCGGTTCTCCGCTCGATCCGCGCTGCCAGGGCACCAACAACCTTCTGCGCCAGGGAGCGGCCCTGGTGGAAGGGGTGGACGACGTTTTGCGGGCTCTGGAAAGCCTGTCCCCACCCGCCGTGCGGGAGCGCCAGGGCGACCTGTTCGCGCCGGCACGCCCCGCCCCGCCGTCCGAGTCGGACCTGGAGGCGGCGCGTACCGTCATCCTGGAAAACCTGGGCCATACGCCGGTTGCCATTGACGAACTCGTCCGCGGGTGCCAATTGTCCGCTCCGGTGGTGTTGACCGTCGTGCTGGAACTTGAGCTTGCGGGCCGGGTCCAGCGCCAGCCTGGGAATCAGGTGAACCTGATCTGATCCCGATCCGCACCGCCGGTGTTTGGGATAGGCACATTCAGGGGCGCGGACTCTTGCCGGGCAGCAACGTCGTCATCGTCGAATCGCCGGCCAAGGCGAAGACCATCAACAAGTACCTTGGCTCGGACTACACCGTGGTGGCCAGCTTCGGCCATGTGCGCGACCTTCCGGCGCGCGACGGATCGGTGCGTCCGGACGAGGACTTCGCCATGGACTGGGAGCTGGGCGACCGCTCCAAGCGCCACATCGACGAGATCGCCAAGGCGGTCAAAGGGGCCGAGCGCGTCTATCTCGCAACCGACCCGGATCGCGAAGGGGAAGCCATCGCCTGGCACCTGTCGGAGCTGCTGCGCGAAAAGCGGCTGATCGACGATTCCAAGGTCCAGCGCATCACCTTCAACGAAATCACCAAGACCGCCGTCCAGGCCGCGCTGGAAGCCCCGCGCGACGTGTCGCGGGAGCTGGTGGACGCCTATCTGGCGCGCCGCGCGCTGGATTATCTGGTGGGCTTCACCCTGTCGCCGGTGCTGTGGCGCAAGCTGCCGGGCTCCCGCTCCGCGGGCCGCGTGCAGTCGGTGGCTCTGCGCCTGATCTGCGAGCGCGAGTCGGAGATCGAGGTCTTCAAGCCGCAGGAATACTGGACCATCGAGGTGGGCTTCGCCACGCCCGGCGGCGCCTCCTTCACGGCCCAGCTCACCCAGCTCGACGGCAAGCGGCTCGACAAGTTCGCCCTGCCCGCCCGCGAGGCGGCGGAGGCCGCGGTGGCGCGCATCAGCCCGCAAGCCTTCTCGGTCGCGACGGTGGAGCGCAAGCAGAGCCGCCGCAACCCCTCCCCGCCCTTCACCACCTCGACGTTGCAGCAGGAGGCCTCGCGCAAGCTGGGCTTCGGCGCCACCCGCACCATGCGGACCGCGCAGCGGCTGTACGAGGGCGTGGACATCGGCGGCGAGACGGTCGGCCTCATCACCTACATGCGAACGGACGGCGTCAGCCTGTCGCAGGAGGCCATCGAGGGCGCCCGCAACCTGATCGGCTCCCATTGGGGCGAGCGCTACGTCCCGGCCCAGCCGCGCGTCTACAAGACCGCCGCGAAGAACGCCCAGGAAGCGCACGAGGCCATCCGCCCGACCGACCTGTTCCGCCGCCCGGAGGAGGTCGCCTCCTACCTGGAAAACGACGAACTGCGGCTGTACGAGCTGATCTGGAAGCGCACGCTGGCCAGCCAGATGGAAAGCGCCGTGCTGGATCAGGTGGCCGTGGACATCGCCTCGCCGTCGAAAGACGTGGTGCTGCGGGCCACCGGCTCGGTCGTCGTCTTCGACGGCTTCCTGAAGGTCTATCAGGAGGACCGCGACGACGGCGCCGCGGACGACGACCAGGAGCGCCGCCTGCCCCCCATGGAGCAGGGCGACGCCCTCGCCCGCGGCGACATCTCCCCGGAACAGCATTTCACCCAGCCGCCGCCCCGCTACACCGAAGCGAGCCTGGTGAAGAAGCTGGAGGAGCTGGGCATCGGGCGCCCGTCCACCTACGCCTCCATCCTCCAGGTGCTTCAGGACCGCAATTACGTGCGGCTGGACAAGCGGCGCTTCATTCCGGAAGACCGCGGGCGTCTGGTCACCGCCTTCCTGAAGAACTTCTTCAACCGCTATGTCGAGTACAACTTCACCGCCGACCTGGAGAACAAGCTCGACGAGATTTCCGACGGGCGGATCGACTGGAAGACCGTTCTGCGCGACTTCTGGCGCGCCTTCCACGTCGCGGTCGACGGCACCAAGGACCTGACCATCACCCAGGTTCTGACCACCCTGGACGAGGAACTTGGGCCGCACTTCTTCCCGACCAACGCCAACGGCGACACGCCGGGCCACGACCCGCGCGTCTGCCCGGTGTGCAGCCAGGGCCGGCTGGGGCTTAAGCTCGGCAAGATGGGCGCCTTCATCGGCTGCTCGCGCTACCCGGACTGCCGCTACACCCGCCCGCTCGCCGTCGCCAACGACGAGAACGGGGAGGCTCAGGAAGGCCCGCGCGAGCTGGGCAACGATCCGGAAACCAGCTTGCCGGTGACCGTGCGGCGCGGCCCCTACGGCGCCTACATCCAGCTCGGCCCGCCCCCGGTGGCCGCCGCCCCGGCCGAGGTCGTGGCCGAGGAGGCTCCCGCCGAGGGCAAGAAGACCAAGGGCAAGAAGAAGGTCAAGGTCGAGGAGCCGAAGCCCAAGCGCGTCTCCCTGCCCAAGGGCATGGCCGCGGCGGATGTGGATCTCGACACGGCGCTGAAGCTGCTGGCCCTGCCGCGCAGCATCGGCAACCACCCGGAGACGGGCGAGGACATCAGCGCCGGCATCGGGCGCTTCGGCCCCTATCTGAAGCACGGCAGCGTCTACAAGTCGCTGACGCCGGATGACGACGTGCTGACCATCGGCATCAACCGCGCGGTGGACCTGCTGGCCGGCGCCGCCAAGAAGGCGTCCGCTCCCGCCAAGACGTTGGGCGACCACCCGAAGACCGGCAAGCCGGTCACCACCGGCTCGGGCCGCTTCGGTCCCTACGTCAAGCACGGCTCCGTCTACGCCTCCATCCCCAAGGGCACGGAAGCGGACAGTGTGACGCTGGAGCAGGCGCTGGAGCTTCTGGAGGCCAAGGCCGCCAAGGATGCCGCCAAGAAGGGCAAGGCCCCGAAGGACGCCGAACCCGCCGCGGCGGACGGCGCAGAGGCCCCCGCCAAGGCCGAGAAGGCGACCAAGGCCAAGGCGACGGCCACGAAGAAGGAGCCGGCGAAGAAGGAAGCGGTGAAGAAGGCCGCTCCGAAGAAGGCTGCCGCCAAGAAGGCCGAAGCGGGGGACGAGGAAAAGCCCGCCGCCGCACGCAAGCGGGCGTGATTTTCCCCTCTCCCGGGGCGGGAGAGGGGACATCTCCAGCCTCTACCGGACCCAGCGCATGACGTTGCCTTCGAACGGCGTCCAGGCGCCGACGGTCACTCCGGCGGCGCGCAGGGCCTTGCCGGTCCATTCGTTGCAGGTCTCAATTGGGCTGTAATGGCCGACCGCCTCGTAGAAGAGGTCGGTCGTGCCATAGCCGCTGCCCGGCAGGGGAATCACGCTCCCCTGCCCGTCCCGGCGGAAGCTGCCGCGCACGAAGGCCGCCAGAGCGCGGTACTGCCCCTCCCCCAGCACCAGCGCGCCGCAATCCGGGCTGCCCGCCGGGCGGTGCATCGCGTAGACGTGCATCACCGATGGGCCGCCGCCGAACAGGGCGGACAGGGCCGTGGACAGGCGCAGGTCCGACCACCGGCGGGTTTCCAGATAGAAGGCCCGGTCGCCCCAGCCGAAGGAGAAATGGCTCGCCCAGGGATCGGCGCCCGGAAAATCGCTTCGCCGCAGATCCGCGGTCCAGTCCGCAAATCCATTGACGGCGGGAAGCACCAGATCGGTGTGGACACCGTTGGTGCAGACGAAGACTTCCACGCCATCCCGCGCCGCGGGCCGCCCTTCCACCGGAAGACGCGCCAGCGCCGCAGCGGCGAGCAGATAGGCCCCCGCCCCAACCACCGGACCGGCCAACGCCAGCAACACCCCGCCCCGGACGATCCCCATGGATGCGCTCCCGCCACGCTTGGCACGGTTCTGGCGTGTCTTTGTGGCGGAGCCGTGGCGTCGAGGTTGGATTCGCCGCGCCCAGGGCTTACTTAAGCGATCCACCTTCCACGGCACGGATTCCCTTGACCGACACGCCCCGCCGCCCCGGCAGTTTTCCCGATAAGGACACGGTCCTCTCCTTCATCCGCTCCAGCACCACGCCGGTCGGCAAGCGCGAGATTGCGCGCGCCTTCAAGCTGTCCGGCAGCGACGACCGCGAACGCCTGAAGGATCTGCTGAAGGAACTGGAGGCCGACGGCGCCGTGGAGCGCGGGCGGAACAAGCGCGTCGCCCCGCCGCAATCGCTCCCGGAAGTCGCCGTGTTGGAGGTGACCGGCGTCGATCCGGACGGCGAGGTCTCCGCCCGCCCGGTCACCTGGACCGGCGAGGGCAACCCGCCGCGCATCTTCCTGATGCCGGAGAGGAGGGGCCATCCCACGCTGGGGGCGGGCGACCGGGTGCTGGCGAAGCTCGCCCGCATCAACGACCGCCTCTACGAGGCCCGCACCATCCGCCGCCTGGACGGCACGGTCGGGCGCGTGCTCGGCGTCTATTACCCGGCGGCGGACGGCGGGCGCATCGTCCCCACGGACAAACGCAACAAGACCGAACTGCTGGTCCTGCCGGCCAACCGCAACGACGCCGAGCCGGGCGAACTGGTGCTGGCCGACCTGCTGCCCGCGGCCCGGCTGGGGATGCCGCAGGCCCGCGTGGCGGAGCGGCTGGGCCACACCGCGGAGCCGCGCGCGGTCAGCCTGATCGCCATCCACACCCACGGCCTTCCCACCGACTTCCCGCCCGCCGCCATCCGCGAGGCGACGCACGCCGCGGTGCCGTCCCTGACCGGGCGGACCGACCTGCGCGACCTGCCGCTGGTGACCATCGACGGGGCCGACGCCCGCGATTTCGACGACGCGGTGTGGGCGGAACCGGACCCCGACCCGGCGAACCAGGGCGGATGGCACCTGCTGGTCGCCATCGCAGACGTGGCCTATTACGTGCGCCCGAACTCCGCGCTGGATCGCGCCGCCTATGAGCGCGGCAACTCCGTCTATTTCCCCGACCGCGTCGTCCCGATGCTGCCGGAGGCGCTGTCCAACGACCTCTGCTCGCTCCGCCCTCACGAGGACCGCGCCTGCTTCGCGGTGCATCTGTGGATCGACCGTCACGGTGTGTTGCAGCGGCACCGCTTCGTGCGCGGCCTGATGCGCTCCGCCGCGCGGTTGACCTACGAGCAGGTGCAGGCCGCCCGCGACGGCGCGCCGGACGAGGCGACCGCGCCGCTCCTGGAAACGGTCATCGCCCCGCTCTACGGCGCCTATGCGTGCCTGTGGGCGGCCCGACAGAGGCGCGGCACGCTGGAACTGGACCTGCCGGAACGGCGCGTGCGGCTGGACGAGCGCGGGCGGGTGGCGGAGATCGCCGCGCGCGAGCGGTTCGACAGCCACCGGCTGATCGAGGAGTTCATGATCTGCGCCAACGTCGCGGCGGCGGACAGTCTGGAGCGGGCGAACATGCCCGGCCTGTTCCGCGTGCACGACCAGCCGTCGCTCGACAAGCAGGAGACGCTGCGGGAGTTCCTGACCGGCATCGGCTACGCGCTTCCGCGGGTGCCCCGGCTGACCCCGGCCCATTTCACCGCGGTCCTCGACCGCGCCGCCGGCACGCGGGAATCGCAACTGGTCAGCGAAGTCATCCTGCGCAGCCAGTCGCAGGCCGAATACAGCCCGGAGAACATCGGTCATTTCGGCCTGTCGCTGGACCGCTACGCGCATTTCACCTCGCCGATCCGCCGCTACGCCGACCTGATCGTGCACCGCGCGCTGATCCGCGCGCACGGGCTGGGGCCGGGGGGGCTGGACGACGCGGCCATGGCCGGGCTGACCGACATCGGCGAGCACATCTCGATGACGGAGCGGCGCGCCGCCACGGCGGAACGCGATGCCATCGACCGCTTCACCGCCGCCTTCCTGGCGGACCGGGTGGGCGCCCTCTTCGCCGGACGGATTTCCGGGGTCACCCGCTTCGGCCTGTTCATCCGGCTGGACGAAAGCGGGGCGGACGGGCTGATTCCCGCCAGCACCCTGCCCGACGACCAGTACGAGCATGACGAGCGCGCCCACGCGCTGGTCGGCCAACGCACGGGGCGCATCTACCGGCTGGGCGCCACCGTCAAGGTGGTGCTGACGGAGGCCGATCCGCTGACCGGAAGCACCCTGTTCGCGCTGCCCCGCAGCGAAGCGGATTTGGCCGGGCGCTTGGTTGGCGACGCCAATCATCCGTTGCAATCCGGCCACGCCCGCAGCGCCCCGCAGGGCACGCGCTCACCGGGGCGCACAACCCAAAAGCAACGGAAGCGTGGCCGCTGAGTCACAGTGGTGGACATTCCGCAACAAAGAGTCACGCCCCCGTCTTTTGTCCCGCCAGCCCTCTTTTCTGAAGTGCTATTCCTTATCCGTTCGAATCCGGCGGGTGACCGTCCGGGTCCGCCTGTGGGAAAGGAGGCCGCGTACGGCGCGCCATGGGCATACGGAAACGAGGATTTTCGCCGGGATTTTTGCCGGGAGGGCGCCTGTCGATCCCGCTTGCGGCCGCCGTGCTCGCCGTTGGCCTTGGAAGCCTCGGCGGGACGCTGCCCCGTCCGGCCGCCGCCGCAGTCCAGCCCGCCTTCATAAGCGAGCAGGTCTTCGCCGTCGCGTACGGCAAGATCGCCGAAGTGTATCTGCAACAGGTTGATTTCGGCCGCCTCGGGCTGGACGGGCTGAAGGGCCTCGCCATCATCGACCCGACCGCGCGCGCCGAACGGCAGGGCAACACCGTACGCCTGTACGTCTCCGGCGGCCTGATCGGGGAATACGCCGCCCCCTCCCCCTCCGACTCCGCCGGATGGGCCGCCCTGACCACGAAGGCGGTGGAACGCGCGCGCCTCTATTCCCCCATCCTCTACCAAGCCGCGCCGGAGCGGGTTTATCAGGTGATCCTGGACTCCGTGATGACGGATCTGGACGGCTACTCCCGTTACACCGGCACCCAGCGCGCCACCAGTGAACGGGCCCAGCGCGAGGGCTATGGAGGGATCGGCCTGTCGCTGGAAACGGTGAACGGGCGCACCCTGATCCGCGACGTGCTGCCGCGCAGCCCGGCGGACCGCGCCGGCATCCGCAACGGCGACCAGCTTCTGGCCATCGACGGCGATCTGACCGCCCGCCTCAACGAGTCGGATATGCGCGACCGGCTGCGCGGACCGACCGGCACCATGGTGCTGCTGACCGTGGCGCGCGACAGCAACCCGCCGCGCCGCGCGCCCATCCGGCGGGAACGGGTGGTCCCCAACACCGTGAACAGCAGCGTGTCGGATCAGACCGGCGTGCTGAAGGTGGACCGCTTCAACGCCGCCACCGCATCGAACCTGCGGGACGCCGTTCTGTCCACGCGCCAGAGCGTGGGCAAGGGCCTGCGCGGCTTCGTGCTGGACCTGCGCGGCAACCCGGGCGGCCTTCTCGACCAGGCGGTCGCCGTGGCCGACCTGTTCATCGCCCAGGGCAAGATCATCACGACCGAAGGCCGCCACCCCGACAGCCGCCAGCGCTTCGAGGCCGGTCCCGACGACATCGCCGACGGGCTGCCGCTGGTGGTGCTGGTGGACGGGCGCTCCGCCTCTTCCGCCGAGGTGGTGGCCGCCGCGCTCCAGGACTCGGGCCGCGCCGTGGTGGTGGGCGCCTCCTCCTACGGGAAGGGCAGCGTCCAGACGGTCACCCGCCTTCCCAACGACGGCGAGCTGTTCCTGACCTGGAGCCGGATCTACACGCCCGCCGGCTACACCCTGCACCGCCAGGGCGTGCAGCCGACGGTCTGCACCAGCCGCACAGGGCAGGACGACCCCGTCGCCCTTCTGTCAGACCTGCGTGATGGCCGGGCGCGCCCGATGACCCAGTTCGCCGGCTGGCGCGCCCGCGCCGCCGACGATGAGGACGCCCTGGCCCGCCTGCGCGAGGCCTGCCCCTGGAAGGAACACGAGCCGGAATTGGATCTGAAGGTGGCGTTGCGCCTTCTTTCGGAGCCGATGCTGTACCAGCGCGCCGTCGCCCTGTCCTCCACCAACACGGTGGCGGAGCGCTGATTTACTACCCCTTGACATCGCGGCAGTAGTGGGTATCTTCCCCCGCTACGACGCCGCCCCGCCGGGCTGGCGGGTCACGGATTTTTAGTCGGGATTGAGATCATGGCGAAGCAGAACACCGTCCTCATCAAGCTGGTGAGCACGGCTGACACCGGCTTCTTCTACGTGAAGAAGAAGAACCCGAAGAAGACCACCGAGAAGCTGTCGTTCCGCAAGTACGACCCGGTGGCGCGCAAGCACGTCGAGTTCAAGGAAGCCAAGATCAAGTAAGGTTTCCCCGGACCGCCGGAATCAAAAAGGCCGCCTCTTGGCGGCCTTTTGCGTGTCTGGGTACGTTTTGCGTGTCTGGCTTTACGTCCGGGTTCGGCGCGCCGCCCGATCAGGGCGCCAGCAGGGCGTTGGCGCGGGGATCGGCGACGGTGCAGTTGCGCCCGGCCCGCTTGGCCTCGTACAGCGCCTCGTCGGCGCGGCGGATCAGCCCTTCGGCGGTGTCGCCCAGCCGGCCGCCCACCGCCACGCCGATGGACACCGTGACCGGAATCTCGCCCACGTCGGCGGTCACCTTGAACAGCGTGTCGGCGATGCGGGTGCGCAGCCGCTCCGCGACCGTCAGGGCCGCCTCGGCGTCGGTGTCGGGCAGGATCACCACGAACTCCTCGCCGCCCAGCCGCGCCACCAGATCGAAGGTGCGCAGGTTGCGGCTGGCGCGGTGGGACACCTCCTTCAGAACCTCGTCGCCCACGGTGTGGCCGTAGCTGTCGTTCACGACCTTGAAATGGTCGATGTCGAACAGCAGGACCGCCACCGGCTTGTGGCCATCGATCGCCCGCTCCAGCAGGCGCGGCAGATGGGCGTTGATGTAACGGCGGTTGAAGACCCCCGTCAGACTGTCGGTCAGGGCCATGGACAGGCTGTGTTCGTAGTTCGCGCGCAGCCGTTCCTGATAGCGCTTGCGCCGGATCTGGGTGCGGGCACGGGCCAGCAGTTCGTTCCGGTCGATGGGCTTGATGACGTAGTCGTTGGCGCCCAGCTCCAGTCCCTTGGCGACGCGGTTCAGGTCGCCCTCCTCCACCACAAGCAGGATCGGCACCTGCCGGGTGCGCTCGTGCGAGCGGAGCTGGGAACAGAGCCGCAGGCCGTCCTCGTTCATCAGCGTCAGGCTGATGACCACGAGGTCCAGATCGTCGCCCAGCGCGCGCTCCAGCGCCGTGGCGCAGGTGCCGGCGGACATCACATGACCATGGTCGCGCTGCAGCGTCTCCGCGATCTTCTCAAGGTCGAGAAGCGAATCCTCCAGCACCAGCACGCGGGCGCTCTCGAAGGATTCGCTGCGCAGCGTGCCGGTCGGCTCGATCACCCCGAACTGGCCGGACGTGGTTTCGCGCAATCGCCATTCGTCCATCATCATCTTCAGGCGGACGAGCGAGCGCACCCGCGCGAACAGAGCGACGTCGTTGACCGGCTTGGTCAGGAAATCGTCGGCCCCGGCCTCCAGCCCGCGCACGCGGTCGGCCCCGTCCGACAGGGCGGTGACCATCACCACGGGGATGTGCATGGTGGCGGGGTCGGAGCGGATCTTCTCGCACACCTCGAACCCGTCCATGCCCGGCATCATGACGTCGAGCAGAACGATGTCCGGCGACTCCCGCCGAACCATCTCCAGCGCCTCGGGGCCGTTGCTGGCGGTGATGACGTCGAAATATTCGCGCGTCAGCTTCGCCGCGAGCAGCTTCACGTTGGGAAGGACGTCATCGACGACAAGGACGCGAGCGGACATGGAACGTGCGACCGATCCCGTGGTGGTTGGTTAGCGAAGGAACTTCTGAACGGCTTCCAGGAACTTCGTCACCGAAATCGGTTTGGCGATGTAGTCCTCGCAGCCGCCCTCCCGGATCTTCTCCTCGTCGCCCTTCATCGCGAAGGCGGTCACCGCGATGACCGGAATCGACTTCAGCTCCGGGTCCTCCTTGATCCAGCGCGTGACCTCCAGCCCCGACACCTCCGGCAACTGGATGTCCATCAGAATCAGGTCGGGCCGATGATCCCGCGCCAGGGCCAGGGCGTCCATCCCGTTGCGGGTCTGAAGCGTCTCGTAGCCGTGCGCTTCCAGCAGATCGTGGAAGAGCTTCATGTTCAGCTCGTTGTCCTCGACGATCAGCACACGCTTCACGGTTCGGTCTTCCATCGGCGCCTTCGTAAGGCTGTTCGGTTCCGCGAGCATCGCGCCGCCTGCGCTCCTGCCGGTAGCGACCACGCTCGGAGTGACCGGTATATCGTGTTCACTGTCCCGCCGCGACGGTTAAATTGTCGTTAGCAATGCGGTCCGAAGCCGGTGCCGCCGCGCGAAGCCGCGAGGATTCCACAGGTTCCGTCATGCGGTCACCCGTTCCGGCGGGAAGTGCAGGTCGATCCGCGTGCCCTGCCCAGGCGCGCCGGACAAGGCCAGCCGCCCGCCATGCGCCTCCACCAGCGACCGCACGATGGGCAGGCCCAGGCCGGTCCCGGCGCCGCTGCGGATGCGGTCCCCCGGCACCTGACGGAAGGGTTCCAGAACGGTGTGGCGGTGCTCCTCCGGAATGCCGATGCCGGTGTCGATCACCGCGATGCACAGCCCGCTCCCGGCCGCCGTCTCCGTGCGCGAGACCTCGACCGTGACGCGCCCGCCCGCCGGGGTGAATTTGACGGCGTTGGACAGCAGGTTCAGCAGGATCTGCCGAAGCGACCGCCGGTCGGCGCGCAGGCGCGGCAGCGGGCGGGGAAAGACCGCGTCGAAGGCCAGCCCGGCGGATGCCAGGGCCAATTCCTGAAGGGCGTAGACCTCGCCCACCACGACGGCGACATCCACATCCTCGTCGCTCAGGTCGATGTGCCCGGCCTCGATCTTCGACAGGTCCAGCACGTCGTTGACGAGTTCCAGGAGATGCGCGCCCGCGGTGCGGATGTTGCCGATGCAGTCGCGCTGCCGGTCGGTCAGCGGGCCGGTGCCCGGATGCAGCAGGAAATCCGAATAGCCGATGATGGCGTTCAGCGGGGTGCGAAGCTCGTGGCTCATCCGGGTCAGGAAGTCGGACTTGGCCCGGTTCACCTCCGCCTGGCGCGCGGCCCAGGCGGCGCGGTGCTCCCGTTCCGCCGGGGATTCGGCGGCGTCCGGCAGCGGGCTGAGCGCGGATGTGGGGCGTGGATGATCTGAAAACGTGTTCAGGGCAGGCACCATTGCGACGGAAAGGCGCAGATGCTGCTGCGGAGACCGCCGTTCGGTCAAGCCCGGCATGGGGGGTGCGACAGGCTGCCCGATCCGTGTTTTCCGCAAGTCGGCCGGGGTCAGGCGATGGCCCGGCGGTTCGCCGCGGGGCGGCTGGCCGGACGCTCGACCTTGCGCACGGCCTTGCGCCCGGCCTTGTTGCTGTACATGAGGGAATCGGCGAGGCGGATCACCTCCTCCTCCCGGTCGTCCGCCCCATAGGGCTGAACCCCGTAGGAGAAGCGGACCGGCAGCTCTGCGTTGTTCCACTGGACGCTGTGCCGCCCCGCCGCCTCGGCGATCTGGCGGGCGCGGACAGCGCCGCAGGCCGCGTCCATGCCGGTCAGAAGCAGAGCGAACTCGTCCCCGCCCAGACGGGCCACCACGTCCTGCTCGCGCACCGTGCCGGCGAGCAGCCGCGCGACCTGCCGCAGATAGGCGTCGCCGGCCATGTGCCCGTGGGTGTCGTTGATGCGTTTGAAGCCGTCCAGATCGATGATGACCAGCACGCCGCCGCTGTGGCCGCCGCCGCTGTGGCCGCTGTGGCCGTCGCCGCCGTGCCGTCGCGCGGCGGCCAGTTCCCGCCGGAAATGGCCGTAGAAGCCGCGGCGGTTCAGCAGGCCGGTCAGTTCGTCCGTCGTGGTCAGGCTTTCCAGATAGGCGATGCGCTCCCGCTGCTCCGCGATGGTGGCGCGGGCCTCGGCCAGTTGGCTTTCCAAAACCGGAGCCTCCGCCGCAGAATGGACCACGCGAGCGCCGCGCAGCGGGGTGACCCGCGCCAGCCGGTCGTGGCTTCCCCAGTCGAAAGGCAATCCGTCGTGGCGGTCGGCGGCGATGGCTTCCAGGTCCTGGGCGGTCACGATGGCGTTCATGGGTTCTCTCCGCATGATCGGCACTAGCTCGCCCATCGAATTTGCATTCTTTGTGCCAACTATGGATTCTCGGCAACACCCGCCTTTCCATCCGGCAGTTTCTGCCGCGCCGGGCCGCCGCCTGGGCAAAAACTTCCCAAGCGCGACTCAATGCGGAAAATTTTATCTACTTTTATTTTAAATGCGTTTTTGATTGGTTTTCACGTCACGCCACGCGGTCCGGCGGCTCCGCTCCGGCGAAGAAGGCGTCCAGATTGTCCAGCGCCTTGAAGCCCATGGCGTTGCGCGTCTCCACCGTGGCGCTTCCCAGATGCGGCAGCAGGAATGCGTTCTCCAGGCTGCGGTAGCCGGCGTGCAGGTTCGGTTCGTTCTCGAACACGTCCAGCCCCGCGGCGGCAAGCCGTCCGGAGGCCAGCGCGGCGATCAGCGCCTCGTCGTCCACCACGGAGCCGCGGGCGGTGTTCACCACGATGGCGCCCGGCGGCAGGCGCTCGATCCGCTCCGCGTTCAGCCAATGGGTGGTGTCCGGAGTCGCCGGGAAATGCAGCGACAGCACGTCGCAAACCGCCAGCATCGCTTCGGGATCGGCGTGGTAGATGGCCCCGGCCTCCTGGTCCGGCGGCAGGCGGCGCCGGTTGGAATAGTGGATGGCCATGCCGAAGGCCCGCGCCCGCCGGGCCACCGCCTGCCCGATTCGGCCCATCCCGACGATGCCCAGCCGTTTTCCGCCCAGATGGGTGCCGAGAAGCTGGGTCGGCGTCCATCCGGTCCAGGCCCCCGCCCGGATCATCCGCTCGCCCTCCGACGCGCGCCGCGCCGCGCCCAGCATCAGCAGCAGGGCGATGTCGGCGGTCGCGTCGGTCAGCACGTCCGGGGTGTTGGTGACGATCAGCCCGCGCGCCTTGGCCGCGTTCAGGTCGATGTGGTCGGTGCCGACGGAGAAGGTGGCGACGATCCGCACGCCCTCGGGCAGGGCCGCGACGGCCTCCGCGTCCAGCCGGTCTCCGGCGGTGCAGAGGATGCCCTCGGCGCCGCTCTCCCGCGCCAGGGCGGCGATGTCGGCGCCGGACGGCGCGCGGTCCTGCGGGTTCAGCCGGGCGTCGAAATCCCGCGCGGCGCGGGCCTCCACCGCGTCGGGCAGGCGCCGGGTCACCAGGAGGACGGGCCGTGATGCAGGGGAGTCGCTGCGCATGAATCTGTCCTCAGCCTTCCGTTTATTCCGGGGGTCGGGCCTTCCGCTCCGACACCGAAACACCCATAATCCATCCGACGCTGCCAATCACCTGTGGATGTCGCTTTGCAGAACCGCCGCTCCGCCGCCCGCCTCGCCCTTTGCGCGACCTTCGGCGCGTTCCTGGTGTCCCTGACCGCCCTTCCCGCCGCCGGCCCGGTCCAGGCGGCGCCCGCCAACGCGGCCGGCGCGGCAGTTGGAGCGGCCGCCGGTGCCGCGGCGAACATCCTGCCCCACCGCGCCGTCTACAAGATGTCGCTGCTGTCCGCGCGCAACAGCTCCAAGGTCAGCGACGTGCGGGGCCGCATGCTGTTCGAATGGGCCGACGCCTGCGACGGCTGGACGACGGAGCAGCGCTTCCAGCTCCGCTTCGTCTATGCCGAAGGCGACGAGATGGCGATGACCACCAACTACACGACGTGGGAGGCCAAGGACGGGCGGCGCTACCGCTTCAACGTCCGCAAGCTGATCAACGGGGAAGAGGACGAGGAGGTGCGCGGCGACGCCCGGCTGGCCAAGGATGGGACCGGGACCGCCGCCTTCACCAAGCCGGAACCCCAGGACATGGAATTGCCCCCCAACACCATGTTCCCCACGGCGCACACGCTGGCGGTGCTCGACCATGCCAGCGCCGGCGACACCTTCTTCAACCGGATCGTCTTCGACGGCGCCGATGCCGAGGGTGCGACGGAAGTCTCCACGGTGATCGGCGCGGCGATCCAGACGAAGGAAGACAGCACCGAACCGCTGCTGAAGGGTAAGACGGCGTGGCCGGTGCGCATGGCCTTCTTCCCGCTGAAGAGCGATTCCGCCCAGCCGGAGTACGAGATGAGCCTGCGCCTGCTGCAGAACGGCGTCGCCGAGTCCATGCAGATCGACTATGGCGATTTCACCGTGAACGCCATCCTGGAGAAGGTGGAGCCGCTTCCCAAGTCGGGTTGCTGACCGTTGACGGCTCAAGCCGCGTCCCATGGCGCGGTTCGTTACAATTCGATTTACCATATTTTGAGGAAGCTGGCCTAAGCTGTGCATGGTGCGCCCGCGCCCCGTCGGATTCGTGGCGCGCACCGGCATCAGGATGAGGGTTTCTCTATGGCCAAGAAGCAGGTTTTGGTGGGACAGGTGTTCCAGACCGTCGGCGCGACCAACGGGCGGTCCTGGCGCGTGCGGGAGACCGTGACCCTGTTCGGCATCCCGCATGCCCGCGTGGTCAGCACGGAGGACGAAGGCGACGCGAAGACGCTGAGCTGCCTCGTTCTGGTCGACTCCAACTACTACCGCATGATCGAAGCGGCCCCGGCGGGCAGCGTCGCGGCCTGATACCGTACGGTCTCAAAAGGAAAGCCCCCCGGCCTCACGGACGGGGGGCTTTCCTTTTGGCCGCCCGCCCCTCCCCGCCGGAGCGGGAAGGGAGGGAAAAACCTTGACCGTCAGGTGGCGGCCTTCGGCGTCTCGGCGGCGACCTTCGGCTTCGGCAGGTCCAGCTTCAGGTGCAGCTCGCGCAGGCGCGTCTGGTCCACCGGGGCCGGGGCCTGCATCAGCAGGTCTTCGGCGCGCTGGTTCAGCGGGAAGGCGATGACCTCGCGGATGTTCGGCTCGTCGGCCAGCAGCATCACGATGCGGTCGATGCCCGGGGCCGAACCGCCGTGCGGCGGGGCGCCAAGCTTGAACGCGCTGAGCATGCCGCCGAAGCGGGCTTCCAGCTCCTCCGGCGGGTAGCCGGCGATCTCGAACGCCCTGTACATCACCTCCGGCAGATGGTTCCGGATGGCGCCCGAGGACAGCTCCACGCCGTTGCAGACGATGTCGTACTGGTACGCCTTGATGTCCAGCGGGTTCATCGTGTTCAGCGCCTCCAGGCCGCCCTGCGGCATGGAGAAGGGATTGTGGCTGAAGATGACCTTGTTGGTCTCCTCGTCCAGCTCGTACATCGGGAAGTCGACGATCCAGCAGAAGCGGAAGGCGTTCTTCTCGATCAGGTCCAGCTCCTCGCCGATCTTCGTGCGGGCGAAGCCGGCCAGCTTGGCCGCCGGGCCGGGCTGGTCGCAGACGAAGAAGACCGCGTCGCCGTCCTCCACACCCGCCGCCGTGCGCAGCTCCGCCTGGGCGGCCTCCGGCACGAACTTGGCGATCGGGCCCTTTCCGCCCGCCGCCTCGAAGATGATGTAGCCGAGGCCCGGAGCGCCGAGGCCACGCGCCCAGTCGTTCAGCTTGTCGAAGAAGCTGCGCGGCTTGTCGGACACCTTCGGGGCGCGGATGGCGCGGACCACGCCGCCCTTCTCCAGCGTCTGCTTGAAGGCGCGGAATTCCACGTCGTCGCGCTTGAAGACGGCGGTGACGTCGGTGATCTCCAGCGGGTTGCGCAGGTCCGGCTTGTCGTTGCCGTACTTCAGCATCGACTCCGCGAAGGAGATGCGGCGGAAGGGCGGCTTGTCGATGGCCGGCGGCGTCTCGCGGCGGAAACCGCCGAACTCGTCGAAGAGGCCGTGCAGCACCGGCTCGATGGCCTCGAACACGTCGTCCTGGGTGACGAAGGACATCTCGAAATCGAGCTGGTAGAACTCGCCCGGGCTGCGGTCGGCGCGGGCGTCCTCGTCGCGGAAGCAGGGGGCGATCTGGAAGTAGCGGTCGAAACCGGCGACCATCAGAAGCTGCTTGAACTGCTGCGGCGCCTGGGGCAGCGCGTAGAACTTGCCCGGATGGTTGCGGCTGGGCACCAGATAGTCGCGGGCCCCCTCCGGCGAGGAGGCGGTCAGGATCGGCGTCTGGAACTCGGTGAAGCCCTGATCGATCATGCGGCGGCGCGCCGACGCGATGACGCGCGAGCGCAGCAGGATGTTCTCGTGGATGCGCTCGCGGCGCAGGTCCAGGAAGCGGTAGCGCAGGCGCACGTCCTCGCCCGCGTCGGTGTCCTGGTTGACCTGCAGCGGGATCTGCTCCGCCTCGCCCTGCACCGTCAGCTCGGCGATCTGCACCTCGACGCGGCCGGTCGGCAGGCGGTCGTTGATGGTCTCCGCCGTGCGCTTCACCACCTTGCCGGTCACGGTGATGACCGATTCCAGCTTCAGCCGCTCCGCGGCCTGGAAGGCCGGGTTGGAGGTGTCGACCACGCACTGCGTCAGGCCGTAATGGTCGCGCAGGTCGATGAACAGAAGCTGTCCATGGTCGCGCTTGCGGTTGATCCAGCCCGACAGGCGGACAATCTGACCGGCGTTCTCTTCGCGAAGCTGGCCGCAGGTGTGCGTGCGGTAGGGGTGCATGGGTCGAAACACCTTGGAAAAGGTCGGAATCCTGCGCGGAAAGGCGGCCCGACACACCACACCGACAGCGCCGGAAAGTCAAGTCGCCATCCGCGTCCGATGCACGCCGGGAGACTTGCCGAAGGGCGAGCTTTCGCGCGGACGCGCGCTCGTGTATGAAGCCCGCATGACACTCATCACCACCACCGAAGACCTCGACGCCTTCTGCCGCTCGCTGGCCGGGGCGGACTACATCACCGTCGATACCGAATTCCTGCGCGAGAAGACCTACTGGCCGCAGCTCTGCCTGGTGCAGATCGGCGGGCCGAACGGCGCCGTCGCCATCGACCCGCTGGCCGAGGGCATCGATCTGGCGCCGCTGTTCCGCGTGATGGTGGACCCGGCGATCCTGAAGGTGTTCCACGCCGCCCGGCAGGACGTGGAGATCTTCTGGCATCTGTCCGGCCAGATCCCCCACCCGCTGTTCGACACCCAGGTCGCGGCGATGGTCTGCGGTTTCGGCGACAGCGTGGGGTACGAGACGCTGGTCACCAAGCTGGCCGGGGCGCGCATCGACAAGTCCAGCCGCTTCACCGACTGGTCGCACCGCCCGCTGACCGAGCGGCAGTTGACCTACGCCCTGTCCGACGTGATCCATCTGCGCCCGGCCTACGAGAAGCTGAAGCGCCGCCTCGTCCGCTCCGGCCGCGCCCATTGGCTGGAGGAGGAGATGGCCGTCCTGACCGATCCGGCCACCTATCAGGTGGACCCGGACAGCTCCTGGCTGCGGTTGAAGGTGCGGACCAACAAGCCGCGCTTCATGGCGGTCCTTCGGGAACTGGCGGCGTGGCGGGAGCGCGAGGCGCAGCGCCGCGACCTGCCCCGCTCCCGCGTGCTGCGGGACGAGGCGCTGCTGGAGATCGCCGCCCACGCCCCGACCAGCGTGGACGACCTCGCCCGCACGCGCGGCATGGGCCGCGGCTTCGCGGAGGGGCGGCAGGGCGCCGACGTTCTGGCCTGTGTCCAGAAGGGCCTGGACCTGCCGGAGTCCGAACTGCCGCGCGTCGAACCGCGCGAGGAACCTCCGCCCGGCCTTCAACCGATCGTTGAGCTTCTCCGCGTTCTCCTGAAGATGAAGTGCGAAGAGAACAACGTCGCGTCCAAGCTGGTCGCCTCCGCCGCCGATCTGGAGGCCATCGCCGCCGACGACGAGGCCCAGGTGCCGGCCATGCACGGCTGGCGCCGGGAGTTGTTCGGGGAGGACGCGCTGGCCCTGAAGCACGGGCGCATCGGTCTGGCGGTGCTCGACCGCCGCGTCCGCATCGTGCCGGCTGGAAATGGAGAGGGGCCGTAAAAGGCCCCGTCCAGAATCATTCCAGAATGCGGCAAGAATCGGTCCGGCACCATGACAGCTTCGGTCGGTTTCGTGACGTTTAGCCAAAATTACGAGACAATTCATCGCAATTAACAGCGCTTTAAGGCATTGTTAAAAAAGGTCGGTGCTAATAAGTCACGGGCTCCGTACCCATGCCGTGTATCGGTGCGGCATGGTTCGCGGATGGAATTCTCGCCTATAAGGTGCGCACACGCCCAATGCGCACACCCGGGGGATTTCTTGTATGAGCAGGTTCGGCGGCAAACCACCCATGGGACGCGACCGTGTCCGCCTCTCCACGACGGAGAAGCAGGCCGCCGTTGCCGCCGCGAAGGACCAGAAGCCGGAATTCGACAACGACAAGCTGCTGAATCTCCTCCGCTCCGCGAAGTCCGAATTGCAGGGCATGCGGCTGATCCACATGCATCTGTCGCTGTTGCGGGACAAGGACCCGTCCAGCCAGATGATCGTCCGCACGATCATCCAGGAACTGGCGAACAAGGCCTCCTATCTTCAGTCCTTCAACATCTCCAACGGCGACGTGATCATCCTCTACAAGGGGCTGAAGCTGACCGGCGTCACCGACGTCTGCCAGAAGGTGGAGCAGATCTTCCTGGCGAAGACCACGCTGACCGGGCCGAACCCGTACAAGGAATATTCGCTCTATTCGATCATGGAACTGGCGTTGAACTTCATCAACGTCATCCGCTTCATCGAGGAATTGCAGGCCAACGAGACCGGCGACCATTCCACCGAGACGAAGCCGCCGATCACGCTGGAGGAGATGGCGAAGCTCGAACGCTCCATGCAGATGTTCGACCTGTCGCCCTTCCTGTTCAACCAAGCCATCGCCAACATCGGCCGCAACGCCGAAGAGGACATGGCCTATTTCGAACTCTACATCTCCATCAAGCTTCTTCAGGAACGGCTCTGCCCGGATTACGACATCACGGCCAACAAATGGCTGTTCAACTATTTCACGGCGAATCTCGACCAGTCCGTCCTGCGCGCGCTGAACCACGGGCTCAGCTTCATGCGGGGCCGGCGCATCGGCATCAACATCAACCTGTCCACGGTCATCTCCACCGGTTTCGTGAAGTTCGACGAGCGGCTTCCCGTCGATTTCCGCGGGCAGGTGGTGCTTGAGATCTCCAAGGGCGACCTGATCGAGAACCTGTCGCTGTTCAACGAGGTGGTGGAGTTCGCCCAGGACCGCCGTTACCAGATCGCGGTGGACGGGCTGAACCCCTTCTGGGTGACGAATTTCGATCTGGAGTATCTGAACGCCGACTACGCGAAGATCTTCTGGTCCAACGACATGCTGGAGATGGACCCGACCTTCGAGAAGTATTTCATGGAGCGCATCCGCGAACAGGACCGCTGCAAGTTCATCCTGGCGCGCTGCGACAGCGTGTCGAGTCTCGTCTACGCCCACAAGGTCGGCATCACGATGGTGCAGGGCCGCGCCGTGGACAACATCCTGCGCAAGGGCGTGAGCGTCCGCGAAGCCATTGCCCACGCCAAGGTGGCGTAATGTCGACACCCTCTCCCGCCCCGGGAGAGGGTGCCTGCGAAGCAGGCGGGTGAGGGTCGTGCGAGGATCAAGACACTTATCCTTGGGGGCACCCTCACCCTCCCACCGCTTTGCGGCGGGTCCCTCCCTCTCCCGGGGCGGGAGAGGGTTAAAAAAACCTCACTCCGCCGCCTGGGGCCGGGCCGGGGGCACGATCTCGCCCTTGCGGTTCAGCGCCTTCGCCAGCGCGTCCAGGCGCCGCTGCACCGTTTCCCCGGCGGGGACGCTGAAATCGTCCGGCAGAGTCAGCACCAGCCGCTCCCCCGACACCTTGAGCGCCGTGCGCTGAAGCAGGGCGGTGGCCCCGCCGGTCAGCGTGTGGGCCAACCGCAGGGCCAGCCCCAGAACCAGCGCCTTGCGCGCCTGGGCGTCGCTCAGCAACGCCCGCGGCCCCGAGGTCACCGCGTTGGGGGTGGACGGGCCGTCGATGGAGCCGGCGTAGCGCGCGTAGACGGCCAGCGCCAGAAAGGCCCGCTCGTCATGGTCGATGCCGGGGAAGGGGTAGCGCAGGATGCGCAGGCAGGCGTGCTCCGCCCGGTAATCGGGATGCTCCGCCCAGCCCACGTCGCTCAGCAGGCAGGACGCCTGCCGCAGCCGAAGCGCCGCGTCGTCCTCCCCCGCGAAGAGGTTGCCGGTCCAGGACACCAGAAGGGCCGGGTCGCCGATGCGGACGAAGCGTTGCGCCCAATCCTCCGCCGCAGCGATCAGCGGGTCCTGCCGCTGCGTCTCCGGGTCGAGAAGCGCGTGGAGATGCCCTTCCCTCAGGCCGAACGCGGAAAACACCACGTCGGAGGGCTGGACCATCCGCAGCAGCCGTTCGAAGACCAGCGCCGCGTAGGGCAGCGTGTCGACCCGGCGCCGCGATCCGGACATCTTCTCCAGCGAGGAACGGCTCTGCTTGGCGATCAGCGCCGCGAAATCCCGCGCCTCGGCGAAGGGAACCGTGTAGTGGTGAATGATGTGCAGCGGGTGCTTCACATGCTCCATGTGCAGCTTGGCCAAGGCCCGCCAGCCGCCGCCCACGGGGTAGAAGGGCTTGCCGCGGAGTTGCGCCAGCCAGTCCAGCTTCTCCAGATGCTGGTCGATGGCGCGGACCAGCCCGTTCGGCTTGGCGGGATTCAGCTCCATCAGGCGCAGCGGCCCCAGCGGCATCGTCAGATGCTCGCCAATCACGCCGCGCTCCAGCCGCACCAGTTCCAGGCTGCCGCCGCCCAGGTCGCCGACCAGCCCGTCGGCGGCGGGGGTGCCGGACAGCACGCCCATGGCCGACAGCCGCGCTTCCTCCTCGCCGCTGATGACGCCGACCTCCAGGCCGGTGCGGTCCTTCACCCGCTGGACGAAGGCCGCGCCGTCGGCCGCGTCGCGCACCGCCGCCGTGGCGATCACATCCAGCCGCCCGACGCGCATGCCCGCGGCGAGAAGGGCGAACCGCTCCAGCGCCTCCAGGCCCTGGATCACCCCGTCCGGATTCAGGCGGCCGGTCTTCTCCACCCCGCGGCCCAGCCCGCAGAGGACCTTTTCATTGAAGACCGGCAAGGGCGACCGCTTCAGCGCGTCATAGACCACGAGCCGTATCGAGTTGGACCCGATGTCGATGACGGCGATCCGCTCGCCCTTATCGACCGTGGCGGCCCTGTGTTCCTGCGCCGACGTCATGAGCAACCGATATCCTCAATCAAATGACCGTACGGAGCTTCAACCGCGGAGGCGTCTTTTTGCTGCTCAGCGCGCTGCCGCGTCCCGACAGGCTGGGGTTCGTCATGAAATAGTTATGGGCGCTGAACGCGTCCGGCCCAGCCTCGATTCGATGATAAACACCGTCCGGGCCGAGTTTCCAGGTGTTCGCCTCGTCCTTCAGGTTCGCGACCATGATCTGGTCCAGCACCTGCTCGTGCACCGTCGGGTTCTCGATGGGCACCAGCGTCTCGATGCGGCGGTCCAGGTTGCGTGTCATCCAATCGGCGGAAGAGATGTAGACTTTGGCCTGCGGGCTGGGAAGCGCATGGCCGTTGGCGAAGCAGATGACGCGCCCGTGCTCCAGGAAGCGACCGACGATGCTGCGCACCCGGATGTTCTCCGACAGCCCCTTCACGCCGGGACGCAGGCAGCAGATGCCGCGGATCACCATGTCGATCTGCACGCCCTTCTGGGACGCCTTGTAGAGCTGGTCGATGATCTCCGAATCGACCAGCGAGTTCAGCTTCACCCAGATATGCGCCGGCTTGCCGGCGGCGGCGTTGGCGATCTCCGCGTTGATCAACTCGCCCAGCCGCTGGCGCAGCGTGATCGGGGCGATGGCGATCTTCTCCAGCATCTTCGGCGTGGCGTAGCCGGTCATGTAGTTGAACATCACCGCAGCGTCGTGGCAGAGCGCCGGATCGCAGGTGAAGAAGGACAGGTCGGTGTAGACCTTCGCCGTGATCGGGTGGTAGTTGCCCGTCCCGAAATGGACGTAGCTGCGCAGCGCCTTGTTCTCGCGCCGCACCACCAGCGACACCTTGGCGTGCGTCTTCAGGTCGACGAAGCCGTAGACCACCTGCGCGCCGGCGCGTTCCAGATCGCGCGCCCAGCGGATGTTGGCCTCCTCGTCGAAGCGGGCCTTCAGCTCGACCAGCGCGGTCACCGACTTGCCGGCCTCCGCCGCCTCGATCAGCGCGGCGACGATCGGGCTGTCCTTGCTGGTGCGGTAGAGCGTCTGCTTGATGGCGACCACCTGCGGGTCGCGCGCCGCCTGCCGGATGAACTGCACCACCACGTCGAAGCTCTCGTAGGGGTGGTGGACGACGATGTCCTTGTCGCGGATGGCCGCGAAGCAGTCGCCGCCGAAATCGCGGATGCGTTCGGGGAAGCGGGCGTTGAAGGGGCGGAAGACCAGATCGGGCCGCTCGTCCACGATGAGCTGGCGGGTGTCCGACAGGCCGATCAGTCCGTCCAGGACGAACACGTCGTCGTTCGACACGCGCAGCTCGTGGCGCAGGAATTCCCGCAGGTCGGCGGCCATGCCGGCGTCGGTGGCCAGCCGGATGACGCTGCCGCGGCGGCGGCGCTTCAGCGCGCTTTCGAAGGTGCGGACCAGATCCTCCGCCTCCTCCTCGATCTCCATCTCGCTGTCGCGCAACACGCGGAAGACACCATGAGCCTTCACCTGGAACGGCGGGAACAGCCGGTCGATGAACAGCATCACCAGCTTCTCCAACTGGATGAAGCGGATCTCCGACCCCGGCAGGCGGATGAAGCGGTCGAGCTGCGCCGGCAGCGGGACCAGCGCGTCGAGATGCCGCCCCTTCACCGGCTCGTGCAGTTGCAGCGCCAGCGAGAAGCCCAGGTTGGGCAGGAAGGGGAAGGGATGCGCCGGGTCCACCGCGATGGGCGTCAGGATGGGGAAGATGTCGTCGAGGAACTTGGCCTCCAGCCAATCCTTCTCCCCATCGGTCAGATCCTCCGCGCCGACCACCATGATGCCGGCCTCGCGCAGATCCTGCTTCAGGCTGCGCCACATGGTCTGCTGCGCGTTCATCAACTCGACGATGCGCTGGTTGACGGCGGCGAGCTGCTGGGCCGGGGTCAGGTTCTCGGCGCTGGGGGTCTTCACCCCCGCGGCCACCTGCCCCTTCAGGCCGGCGACGCGGACCATGTAGAATTCGTCGAGGTTGCTGGACGAAATCGACAGGAACCTCAGCCGCTCCAGAAGCGGGTGATTCGGGTTGGACGCCTCATCCAGGACGCGCTGGTTGAAGGCCAGCCACGACAGTTCGCGGTTGATGAAGCGCTCCGGTGCGTCCGCTTCGATGCAGGTCGCTTCCAGGTCCTGAAGTTGGGTCACAGCAGCCTCGGGCTTTTGCGTGATGGGTGGCGCCGCTACAGTCCGGTTGGGCCGGACCGCCCGCCGCGGTCGGCGGGCCAGGCAACCTACCCCAACTGCGTTACGGTTTTGGGTCAGTCAGCATAATACCGCCGCCACGATAATACCGCTGCGAAAACAGTCGCACCCCCCAGCGGATCACGCAGGGACCGCGATCCCGCCAGGAAGGAACATGCAACGATGAAAACCCTGTATCTCATGCGCCACGGCAAGTCCGCGTGGGACGATCCTTCCCTGGACGATCACGACCGCCCGCTGGTGCCGCGGGGAAAAAAGGCGGCCCGGCTGGTCGGCCACCATCTGAAGGAGCGCGGGGCGCGCATCGGGCTGGTCCTGTGCTCCACCGCGGTGCGCGCGGCGGACACCGCCGACCGCCTGCTGGAGGTGATGGACGCGCCGGACATCCCGGTGGAGCGCGAGCGCGGTCTCTACCTGTGCGGGGCGCGCGTTCTTCTGGAGCGGCTGCGCGACGCGCCCGACTCCGTCTCCTCCCTGATGCTGGTCGCCCACAACCCGGACCTTCACGACCTCGCCCGCGAGCTGACCGGCAGCGGCGAGGCGCGGCACCGGCAAGCGCTGGCGGAGAAGTTCCCGACCGGCGCCTGCGCCGTTCTTCTGTTCGAATGCACCCGCTGGGCCGATCTGGACAGCGGGGCGGGACGGCTGGCCGATTTCATCCTGCCGCGCAATCTCTCTTAACGCCCTTATCCGCATGGGGTATTTCAACCCCGAACCGGGCAGGCCCGGAACAGAGCAGGAGCCGCCCCCGTGTCTTCCGCCCCCCAGAATGCAGCCTCCCCGGGCGCCTCCGCCGCGGTGTCCGCCGTGCGCGAGGTGGAGATGAAGCTCCTTCTCGACCCGCGCGACCTTGCCCGCGTCCCGGACCTGCCGGCCCTGAAGGCGGCGGCGGAGGGCGCTCCGGCGGTCCGCCGCCTGCGCACCGTCTATTACGACACGCCCGACCGGCGGCTGTTCGCCGGGGGTGTGGCCCTGCGGGTGCGGCAGGACGGCGACCGTTTCGTGCAGACCCTGAAGACCATCAACGCCGCGTCCCCCGGCGATTCGGCGGCGGTCGTCATCCGCAAGGAGTGGGATTGGGCCATCCCCACGGCCTCCCCGGACATGGCCCCGCTCGACTCGGAGGGCGTGGCCGCCCTGGTGCCGGAGGAAGCCCGCAAGGCCCTGGTGCCGCTCTTCACGACGGAGTTCCGGCGCACCACCCTGCTCGTCCGCCCGGATGCCCTGACCTCCATCGAGGTGGCGGTGGACGAGGGGCGGATCATCGCCGGCACCGCCTGCGCCCTCATCAGCGAGGTGGAGCTGGAGTTGAAGTCGGGCCGCGTCGGGCGCCTGTTCGACCTTGCCCTGACGCTTCAGCGCAGCGTGCCGGTGCGGATCGGGACGGAGAGCAAGGCGGAGGTGGGCTACCGCCTCGTCACCGGGCGCCTGCCCGCGCCTGCCCTGCCGGAACCCCTGGGCCTGTCGCCCGTCACCACGGTGGCCGAGGCGTACCGCCACATCGTCCGCCACGGGCTGCGCCTGCTGCTCGCCAACGAAGCCTGCGCGCTGGCCGGGGGCGACGTGGAGGGGCTGCACCAGATGCGGGTCGCGCTGCGCCGGCTGCGCACCGCCATCCGCCTGTTCCGCCCCCTGACCGGGCAGCCGGACGCCTGCCGCGCCGGCAACGGCATCCGCTGGTTCTCCCGCCAGCTCGGCCCGGCGCGGGATTGGGACGTGCTGCTGTGGCACGGGATCGAGCCCTTCGCGGCGACGGCCAAGGCCCCCGCCGACACGCTGGCGGCGCTGGCCGCCGCGGTGCGGGAGGCCCGGCGGGCGCCCGCCGAAGCCGCGGTGGAGGCGATCCAGTCGCCGCGCTGCGCCGGGCTGATCCTTGCGCTCGGCTCCTGGCTGGAGGAAGGGGCGTGGCAGTCGGGTGCGGCGGCGGAGATCCGCGCCCAGCTCGACCGCCCGATGGCCGAGCTGTCCGGCCCTTGGCTCGCCGCCCAGCACGCCAAGGCGTTGAAGGCGGGGGCTCTGAAGGCGGGCCGCGGCCTGGACGGCGCCGACGCCGCGACACGCGACCGGCTGCGCCGTCGGCTGCGCAAGCTGCGCCACACGGTGGAGTTCTTCCGCGGACTCTACGCTGAAACCGCAACGGTGCCCTTCATCGCCGCCCTCGACGCCCTGCTGGGCGCGCTCGACGCCGAACACGACGCCGCGGTGGCCCGTGACCTTCTGCGCGGCCTTTCGGCGGACCAGCCGGAACACCGGCCCGCCGCCGACGCCACCGCCCGCTGGCTCGCCAAGCAGGCCGACAAGCGCCGCAAGGCGCTGCCGGGATTGTGGAAGACGTTCCGGGAGGGGGCGGTGTTCTGGTGAGGGCCTTGCCCCCTCCCTAACCCTCCCCCGCTGCGCAGGGGAGGGCCGGGGAGGGGGCAAGGAACCTCTACGAACCCGCCCTACAGCGTCCCCGCGTAGGCACCGCCGTCCAGCAGGACGTTCTGCCCGGTCATGAAACCCGCATGGGCGGAGCAGAGGAAGGCGCAGGCCGCGCCGAATTCCGCCGGGTCGCCGAATCGGCCCGAGGGGTTGTCGGCGCGGCGGGCGGCCATTTCCTCGTCCAGGCTGCGGTTGTTGGCCTTGGCCCCGCCTTCCATCGTGGCGCGCAGGCGGTCGGTCTCGAAGGGGCCGGGCAGCAGGTTGTTGATCGTCACGTTGTGGCGCACGGTCTGGCGCGACAGGCCGGCGACGAAGCCGGTCAGCCCCGCCCGCGCCCCGTTGGACAGGCCGAGGATGGGAATCGGCGCCTTCACCGCCGCCGAGGTGATGTTGACGACGCGCCCGAAACGGCGCCCGATCATGCCGTCCACCGTCGCCTTGATGAGGAAGATCGGGGCCAGCATGTTGGCCTCCACGGCGCGGAGCCAGTCGTCGCGCTCCCAGTCGCGGAAGTCGCCCGGCGGCGGACCGCCCGCGTTGTTGACCAGGATGTCCGGCTCCGGGCAGGCCTTCAGCACCGCGGCGCGCCCCTCCTCCGTCGCGATGTCGCCGACGGCGGTGATCACGGTGGCGCCGGTCTCCTTGCGGATCTCCTCCGCGGTGGCTTCCAGCCGGTCGCGGCCCCGCGCGGTGATGACGACCTCCACCCCCTCGCGCGCCAGCGCCAGGGCGCAGGCCTTACCCAGCCCCTTGCTGGCTGCGCACACGATGGCGCGGCGTCCGGCGATTCCCAGATCCATCCTCGTCTCCTCCCTTTCCGGCCTCCAGTCCGGCCAGCACCTCGCGGGCCAGCGGCACGGTCAGGGGACGGTGCGCGGCGAGCGACGCGCGGTCAAGGGCCGCGACCACCCGCCCCGCCGCCTCCAGCGACCGTTCCATCCGGGTCAGCAGGTAGGTGATGAGGTCCATGCCGGGCCGCAACTGGCGGTCGGCGAACAGCTTGACGAGGACCGCCGCGAGCAGCGCGTCGTCCGGCGCCTCCACCCCCACCGCGGGTGCCGCCTTGATGCGGGAGCGCAGGTCGGCCAGCTTCATCCGCCAGCGCGACGGCGGGCGGCGGGACAGCAGCAGAAGATGCCCACCCGAGTCGCGCGCGAGGTTGTAGAGGTGGAACAGCGCCTCCTCCCGCGCCGGACGGCCGGCCACTCGATCCGCGTCCTCCACCACCACGGCGTTGGCGCGGGCCAGCAGGGCGGGCAGATCGGCCTCGTCCAGCGCCTCCCCCATGGCGATCGGGGCATGGCTGCGCGCCCGCCAGACATGGCCCAGATGGGTCTTGCCGCAGCCGTCCGGCCCGTACAGCGTCAGGGCCGGCGCGGGCCAGGACGGCCAGCGGTCGAGCCACGCCACCGCCTCCGCGTTGCTGGGCGCGACGAGGAAATCCTCGCAGCCCATGGCGGCGCGGTGTCCGAGGTCGAGCGGTATCTGGGCCGCAAGGGTCATGAGGCGGGCGTCATGAGGAGGGGGTACCGCGATAGTAGGGGCTCTCAAGATAGCGCCCCAACGCGAAGCGTGTCAGCACCCCGATCACCGCCGCCACCGGAACGGCCAGCAGAACCCCGACGAAGCCGAACAGCGACCCGCCCGCCAGCAGGGCGAAGATCACCCAGACGGCGTGCAGCCCGACCTTCTCGCCGACCAGCTTCGGCGTCAGGACATTGCCCTCCACCGCCTGCCCGAACAGGAAGATCGCGACGACGATGGCAACCCGCCACGGATCGCCGAACTGCAGCAGGGCCAGCCCCGTGCTCGACACGAATCCGAACAGCGAGCCGACATAGGGGATGAAGGACAGCAGCCCCGCCATCAGCCCGATCACCAGACCGAAGTCCAGCCCGGCCGCTGACAGCGCCACCGCGTAGAACACCCCCAGCACGACGCAGACGAGCGCCTGCCCGCGGACGAATCCGGCCAGCGTCTCGTCCACCTCCCGCGCCTGCTCCCGGATGGTCGCGGCGTGGTGCAGCGGCAGCCAGCCGTTCACCTTGGCGACCAGGATGTCCCAGTCGCGCATCAGGTAGAAGGCCACGATGGGCGTGATGAACATCACCGAAAGCACGTCGAACAGCGCCAGCCCGCCGGACAGAATGTGCCTCAGCACCTGCCCGACCCAGCCGACCACATCCCCGGCGTAGTTGCCGGCGGCGCTGCGCAGCCGCTCCACATCCTCCGGCGACAGGCGGTGCACCAGCCGGTCCAGCATCGGCAGCACGCGCTCCCGCGCCGCGGTGGCGTAGTTGGGAAGCACCTCGATCAAATGGGCCACCTGCGCCTGGACCAGCGGCAGCAGCAGCAGGACCAGAAGGACCAGCACTAGCACGAAGGACAGCAGCACCAGGGTCGTCGCCAGCCAGCGCGGCAGGCGCCAGCGCTCCAGCCGGTCCACCACCGGGTCCAGCAGATAGGCGACCGCCAGCCCCACCACGAAGGGCAGAAGCATGCCGGACAGCAGCCACAGGATCAGGACGAACAGGCCCAGGCCGATCAGCCAGAACCGGACCTGCTTGGCCGCCGTCACGGGACCCCTCCATGCCGGTTGAACAGCAGCCCGCCGCGGTAGACGTAGGCCAGCCCCGACAGCACCGTCGTCGCGGCGCAGACCCAGATGAGCAGCGGCACCAGTTCCATTCCGAACAGGTGGAAGTCCGGCAGCCCCAGCCCCGCCGGGGCCAGCACCGCCGCAGCGAGGGCGAGCTGCACCGCGGTGTTGATCTTGCTGATGTAGAGCGGCTGCATCGCCAGCGACTCCTTCAGCGTGTAGAGCAGCATCACCCCGCCGACGATCATCAGGTCGCGGAACACCACCAGGATGACCAGCCACAGCGGCAGCGCGCCGATGTGGCCCAGCGAGACGTAGACGCTGACCAGCAGCGCCTTGTCGGCGATCGGGTCCAGATAGGCGCCCAGCACGGTGCGGGCGCGGAACATGCGGGCCACGGCGCCGTCCACCGCGTCCGACACGCCCGCCCCGACGAACAGCCAGAAGGCGACCCCCAGCTCCCCGGCCAGGATGAAATAGACGGCCACCGGCACAACCAGGATGCGGCCGAAGGTGATGATGTTCGGAATGCTCACCGATGCCCCTTTATCCTTGGCTCCCGCGCCCTAACGAACCCGATGGACCGCCCTTCGTCACGGGCGGCCCCTTCACGGACGAGCGGCACCGTTGGCCGGAAGCGTCCCCAAAATGCGCGGAGGAGCGCCCGGCGCCGCCTGCGGCGTGCCCGACGGAACCGGCGTCACGCCAGGATAGGTGGAGGGGGGATAAACGGCAGGAGGAACGGAAACCGGGGACAGGACCGCCGGGGAGGCCGCGGCAGGCTGCGCCTGCGCCGCACCGGCCCCGCGCGGCAGCACCTGAAGCTGCCATTCCGGAGCGGGCGTGACCGGCGGCACCGGCTGGCCCGGAATGGCCGGCGGAACCGGCGCGTTGACCGCTCCGGTGCGGGCGAGGCCCAGGTCGCGGCGGGCCAGCGCCTGGCGCAGCCGCTCCACGTCGCCGCGGTGGGTCAGCGCGACCAGCGCCTCGTAACGGCTGATCGACAGCACGTCGGTGCGGGTGACGGCGTTGACCATGCCCAGCCGCTTGCGCGTCTCCACCCAGTCGTTGAGGCTGCCCAGCGGCACGCGCACCAGCGTCGCCTGCTCCGGCCCGCTCGCCACCATGTTGTCGCGGCGGTAGGATTCGTCGATGGCGGCGGACACGAAGGTCGTCGCGCGGGTCAGGAAGTCGCCGGCGCGGTCGGCCATGTCGGCCTTCACGTTGACCGTCTGCTGGTCCCGCGCGCCGTCGGGGGTGTAGTGGGTCACCTCGACCGCCAGGGGACGGCCCAGATCCAGCCCGCCCGCCGGCATATCGGTCTTGGCGACCACCACGCCCCCCGCGTTGTAGCGCTGGGCGATGCGGGCGAGCGCCTCCGCATCGCCGGCCAGCGCCTCGTTCACGCCGATGGCGGAGATGTCGGCCAGTTCGCCGTCCGGCACGACCAGCGGCACCAGGGAGGCCCCGGTTTGCCGGCCCTCCCAGGCCTCGCGCCAGTCGGTGCGGTCCTCCCACAGGACCGGGCGCCCGTCCACGACGGTGACCGGCAGGATCACGTAGGGCCGGGCGGGCGGCTCCACATACTGATGACCGCCGCCGGCCAGCGCCTCGCGCACGGCGGCCGGGCGGAAGCGCACGGTGATGCTGCCCAGATAGCGGGTGGCCGACACCTTCTCGTCGTCGATCTCGAAGCCCTGGACCAGCCGGGCGAGTTCGATCTCCGACACCCGCGGCGCGGTGGTGGCGGAGGGGACGAGGCGCTTGTGAAGCTCCGCCCACGCCTTCACCTGCGCGTCGCGGATCGCCTGATCGCGGGCGGCGTTGGCGTTGGCGGCGCTGACGTCCACCTTCACGCCCGACACGGTGAAGGGGTCCGCCGCCGGAACCGCCGCCGGAACCGTTCCCGGACCCGCCGGGGCCGCCGCCGCGGGTGGGGCGGCGCCGGGCACCTGCGCTTTCACGGGGCCGGCCTGGACGGCCAGGGCCACGGTGATGGCGGCGAAGCCCGCAAACAGCGGCGCATGGCGGCGGTGGAGCATTGCAAAGCCTTCCGATTCGAGTATGTTCGGCCCGTTCCCTCATGACCCGGCCCAAAATGACCCGGTTCAGGTGGCCCAGGTATATAGCTCAGCCCAAGCGAGGATACCATCAGCACCCAGTCTAATAACACGTCCGACGCCTACAAGCAGGCCGGCGTGGACATTGATGCGGGCAACGCGCTCGTTGACGCGATCAAGCCGCTCGCCCGTTCCACCGCGCGCCCGGGCTCCGACGCCGGGCTGGGCGGATTCGGCGCCCTGTTCGACCTGCGCGCGGCCGGGTATCACGACCCGCTGCTGGTCGCCACCACGGACGGCGTCGGCACCAAGCTGAAGGTCGCCATCCTGGCGAACCGTCACGACACGGTGGGCATCGACCTCGTGGCGATGTGCGTGAACGACCTCGTCGTTCAGGGCGCGGAGCCGCTGCTGTTCCTCGACTACTATGCCACGGGCAAGCTGGACGTCGCCGCGGGCCGCGCCATCGTCGCCGGGATCGCGGAAGGCTGCCGTCAGGCCGGCTGCGCGCTGGTCGGCGGCGAGACGGCGGAGATGCCCGGCATGTACGCCGAGGGCGACTACGACCTCGCCGGCTTCTCGGTCGGCGCGGTGGAGCGCAAGGACGCGCTGACCGGCGCCACCGTGCGGGACGGCGACGTGGTGCTCGGCCTCGCCTCCTCCGGCGTGCATTCCAACGGCTACTCGCTGGTGCGCAAGCTGGTGGAGAAGTCCGGCCTCGGCTACGACTCGCCCTGCCCCTGGGACGCCTCGAAGACGCTGGGCGAGGCGCTGCTGACGCCGACCCGCATCTATGTGAAGAGCACGCTGGCCGCGGTGCGCGCCGGAACGGTGCGGGCGATGGCCCACATCACCGGCGGCGGCCTGATCGAGAACATCCCGCGCGTCCTGCCGGACGGGCTGGGCGTCACTCTGGATGCGTCCAAGTGGCCGCTGCCCCCGGTCTTCAACTGGCTGATGAAGACGGGCGGTCTGACGCCGCTGGACATGGCGCGCACCTTCAACACCGGACTTGGCATGGTCGTCGTGGTCCCGGCGGACAAGGCGCAGCAGGCCATCGACATCCTGGCCCAGGGCGGCGAGACGGTCTTCACGGTCGGCACCGTCCACACGGTCAAGGACGGCGACGCCCGCGTCACCGTCACCGGCATGGACGCGGCATGGTCGGCCTGAAGGCATCCGGTCTGAAGGCCAGTCTGAAGATCGGAGTCCTGATCTCCGGGCGCGGCAGCAATCTGCAGGCGTTGATCGACGCCTGCGCCGCCCCGGACTTTCCGGCGGAGATCGCGCTTGTGCTCTCCAACAAGGCCGACGCCTATGGGTTGGAGCGCGCCGCCGCAGCCGGAGTTTCCGGCACGGTGGTCAGCCACCGCGACTTCCCCGGCGACAAGCGCGCGTTCGAGGAAGCCATGGACGCGCGCCTGCGCGACGCGGGCGTGGAGCTGGTCTGTCTGGCCGGCTTCATGCGGCTGCTGTCGCCCTGGTTCGTGGAGCGCTGGCACGACCGCCTGATCAACATCCACCCGTCGCTCCTGCCCTCCTTCAAGGGGCTGGACACGCACCAGCGGGCGCTGGACGCCGGGGTGCGGTTCCACGGCTGCACGGTCCATTACGTGCGCCCGGAAATGGACGAGGGGCCGATCATCGCCCAGGCCGCCGTTCCGGTGCTGCCCGGCGATGACGCCGACCGTCTGTCCGCCCGCGTGTTGGAGGCCGAGCACCGGCTCTACCCCCAGGCGCTGCGCCTGATCGCCGAAGGCCGCGCCCGCGTCGAGCAGGACCGCGTGCTGTTGTCCGGCCCGGTCCCGGATCTGCCGACGCTCGTCAATCCGCCCATTTGAAACGGTGCAAGCGGCACCCTTGCCGCAACCGTCCGCACTCCCCACATTCTGCGCCGGAACCATAACAGGGGAGGCAAACGGCGATGGCGGTTACCGATCACGGCCACAATCCGGTCAGCGAAGAGGTCGTCCGCCGGCACGAGGCGGGCTGGCACGCCTTTACGCGCTTCCTGACCTTGAGCAGCGTCGCAGTGGCGGTTCTGCTGCTTCTGATGCTGATCTTCCTGGCCTAGGCGCAACGGCCCAGCCGCAATGGCCGTGGCGGGGCGCTTACGCCCCGTCCGGCAGGCGCCCCAGAAGCAGGTCGCGCATTTCGCCGACCAGCGCGTCCACCTGCTCCTCCCACGCCTCGGTCCCGCCTTGGATGGCGTGCATGACGTGGGTGGCGAGGTGGATCAGGGCGGCGCGCACGCAATCCTCCGCCGGGAAATCCAGCCCCACCGTGTCCTGAAGGAACTGGCCGAGCTGGTCGGCGGAATTCCAGGGGTGGACGATCACCGTGTCGAATCCGCTGGTTCCCAGGAACACCGCGTTCAGCGCCGCCGCCTGCGCGTTGATCGCCTCGATGGCCGCGTCCTGTTCGACGTTGCCGCGCAGCACCTCCTGGAAGGCCGACAGGCACTGGTCGACATAGCCGCGCACCAGCAATTCCACCACGCCCGGATCGCTCAGGTCGTTCTTCCCCTTCACCAGGGGCGGCAGCGGTTCCAGCAGGGCCGTGACGATCGGCTTGACGTCCGGATTTTCCATGGCGGGGGTACTCCTAGCGGTAGAATCCCCGAATACTCGACTTCGCCACGCCTGTCCACGGTGCCGTGACGCCGTCCGGGCGACAAGTTCGGGACCGAAGCCACTGAAATGCAAAAGGGCCGCCCGGTGGGGGCGGCCCTTCGCGAAGGACTGCGCTGCGGAAGAACCGCGATCAGCCCACCAGCTCGATGCCGGCGAAGAAGAAGGCGATCTCCTGGGCGGCGGTCTCCGGAGCGTCGGAGCCGTGCACCGAGTTGGCCTCGATCGACTCGGCGAACTCCTTGCGGATGGTGCCCTCGGCGGCGTTGGCCGGGTTGGTGGCGCCCATGATCTCGCGGTTGCGGGCGATGGCGTTCTCGCCTTCCAGGACCTGGAGCACGACCGGGCCGGAGATCATGAAGGAGACGAGGTCGTTGAAGAACGGACGCTCGCGATGCACGCCGTAGAACTGCTCGGCCTGGGCCTTGGAGAGCTGGACGCGCTTCTGCGCGACGATGCGCAGGCCGCCGTCCTCGAACTTGGCGTTGATCTTGCCGGTCAGGTTGCGGCGGGTGGCATCGGGCTTGATGATCGAGAGGGTGCGTTCGACGGCCATGGCGGTGGGCTCCTGCGGAAAAAAGCGTTATGGGCGCCGCGCGTTGGCCGGGGCGCCGGTTGCGCGGGGTTATATAGGCGCAATTCCGTCACGGCAACCGCTTCGTGAGGCCGTACGCGCGCCTCCGCGCGGCTGCCATGAGGAGTTGCCCCGCGGGTCCCGCTTCAAATCGGGGTGTCCCCGTGGTAAACCGGCGCCGATATGCTGCACATCAACGACCTGACGTTCCGCTACGGCGGACGGGTGCTGTTCGACCGCGCCACCGCGGTCGTGTCGAAGGGCCACCGCGTGGCGCTGGTCGGCCGCAACGGCACCGGAAAATCCACCCTCCTGAAGCTCATCGCCGGCCAGCTCCAGACGGACGCCGGAGCCATCGGCGTGCCCACCGGCACCAAGATCGGCATGGTGGCGCAGGAGGCCCCCAGCGGCGCCACCACCCTGATCGACGCCGTCCTGGCCGCCGACACGGAGCGCACCGCCCTGCTGGCGGAGGCCGAAACGGCCACCGACCCCATGCGCATCGGGGAGATTCACGCCCGGCTGGCCGACATCGAGGCGCATTCGGCGCCGTCGCGCGCCGCCCAGGTGCTCTCCGGCCTGGGCTTCGACGCCGACGCGCAGGCCCGGCCCTGCTCCGACTTTTCGGGCGGCTGGCGGATGCGCGTGGCGCTGGCCGGCGTGCTGTTCGCCCGGCCCGACCTGCTGCTGCTCGACGAGCCCACCAACCACCTCGACCTGGAGGCCACCATCTGGCTGGAGGGGTATCTCAAGAATTACCCCCACACGATCCTCTTGGTCAGCCACGACCGCGATCTCTTGAACTCGGTGCCCACCACGACCATCCATGTGGACCAGGGCAAGCTGGTGACCTACGCCGGCAACTACGACCAGTTCCTCAAGCAGCGCCGCGCCAACATGGAGCGGTTGCAGGCCATGGCGACCAAGCAGGAGGCCAAGCGCAAGCACATGATGGCCTTCGTCGAACGCTTCCGCTACAAGGCGACCAAGGCCCGTCAGGCGCAGAGCCGCCTGAAGGCGCTGGAGAAGCTGGAGACCATCACGCTGATGGAGGACGACGCCGAGGTCGTCTTCAACTTCCCCCAGCCGGACGAGATGGCCCCGCCGCTGATCGCCCTGGACGGGGTGACCATCGGCTACGGCGATCGCGCCATCCTGCGCCGCGTCAACCTGCGCATCGACATGGACGACCGCATCGCCCTGCTGGGCGCCAACGGCAACGGCAAGTCCACGCTGGTGAAGCTGCTGGCCGGACGGCTGGAGGCGATGGCCGGCGAGGTGAAGCGCCCGACCAAGCTGCGCGTCGGCTATTTCGCCCAGCACCAGCAGGACGAGCTGGACCTGTCGCTGACCCCCATCCAGCAGACCCAGCGCATCATGCCGCTGGCGCCGGAGGAGAAGGTGCGCGCCCATCTGGGCCGCTTCGGCTTCCAGCAGAGCAAGGCGGAAACCCGCATCTCCGACCTGTCCGGCGGCGAGAAGGCACGCCTGCTTCTGGCGCTGATGAGCCGCGAGACGCCGCACATCCTGATGCTGGACGAACCGACCAACCATCTGGACGTGGACAGCCGCGAGGCGCTGATCGAGGCGATCAACGGCTTCGAGGGCGCCGTCATCCTCATCAGCCACGATCCCCACCTGATCGAGCTGACCGCCGACCGGCTGCTGCTGGTCGCCGACGGCACGGTGCAGCCCTATGACGGCGACCTGGACGACTACCGCCGCTTCCTGCTGGACCGCGCGCGCGCCGAGCGCGCCGCCGCGAAGGGCGGGGAGACGGCGGACGCCGGGGCCAGCCGCAAGGACCAGCGCCGCGCCGCGGCGGAGGCCCGCGCCGCCCTGGCACCCCTGAAGAAGAAGGCCACCGACGCGGAATCGCAGGTCAACAAGCTGACCGAGGAGAAGCGCAAGATCGAGACGAAGCTGGCCGATCCGGCCCTCTACAGCGGTCCCAGCGACAAGCTGCAAAAGCTGCAGATCGACCTGGGCGTCGTGGACAAGAAGCTGTCCGCCGCCGAGGAGGCGTGGCTGGAGCATCTGGAAGCCTACGAGACGGCGGCGGCGGAGGCCGGCGTATGAGCATGCCGCGCGACGTGGCCCTCACCGGCGCATCCATAGCGGCGGAGGATGCGGAGGAGCGCACATCCGACGTGCTGGCCGCCTTCCGCGCCAATTTGCCTGACGGGCGGGTGTCGCTGGGCGATCTGATCCAGGCGCTGGGCGACCGGTCGCTGGGCACGATCCTGCTGGCGCTGTCCCTGCCGACGATCGCGCCGGTTCCGCTGGGCGTGTCCTGCCTGTTCGACCTGCCGATCCTGCTCTTTTCGGCCCAGATGGCCTTCGGCAAGCGCGGCGCCGCCTTGCCCGGCTGGGTGCTGCGCCGGTCGGTCAGCCGGAAGCTCGCCGTCCGCATGATCGACAAGGCCATGCCGCGGCTGACCGCCATCGAGAAGATGCTGAAGCCGCGCAACAGCCGTTTCGCCAGCATCGACGGGGAGCGCTGGTTCGGCGTGCTGGTCCTGCTGCTGTCGCTGACCTGCATGGTGCCGCTGCCACTGACCGGATGGCTGCCCGGATTCGCCCTGGTCCTGCTGTCGCTGGGCCTGATCGAGCGCGACGGAAACGCGGTGGCGGTCAGTCTCGCGCTCACCGTGGCCGCCCTGGTTTTCTTCGCGCTGGTCGCCAGCAGCCTGTCCTACGCCGGGCAGACCTTGCTGGCCCTTGCGCCGTCCTATTCCACCTTCACGGCATAGCTTCCGCCTGTCCGCCGGGTTGCGGGGTGACCCCGGATGCGACATAAGTGCGCTCAGGGAATGTTAGGTTCGGGACCCCCTGGGGCTCTTGCTTGTTTAGCCCCGGGGCAAAAACGCTCAACAGCCAACGGCGAAAGGCCGATCATGACACCAACGGAAATCACCGTCGCCGAAAAACGAAAAAGCGGCAAGACGCCGCCGGCCGCGTGGCTTTTCTTCCAGCGTTGGTTGGCAAATCCCCTTTCGATGGGTTCCGTTACACCGTCCTCGGGCGCGCTCTGCCGGCTGATCGGGGAGCAGGTGCTCTGCGCACCCGATCAGGTCGTCGTGGAATTCGGCGGCGGCACCGGCGCGATCACCAAGGCCCTGCTTCAGCGCGGAATTCCGGGCAACCGCATCTTCACCTTCGAGATCGACGACCACCTGTCGCGCTTTCTGCGCGGCCATTACCCGGACGTGAACGTCGTCCATGACGACTGCCGCAAGGCCGCCGACATCCTCGGCCCGGCTCTGGTCGGCAAGGTCGGCACGGTGGTGATCGGCATCCCCATGCTGAACCTGCCGATGCGCGCCCAGAAGGAGGTGGTCGACGCCTGCTTCCGCATCCTTCCCGAAGGCGGGCGCTTCGTCCTCTACACTTACGGCCTCGTGTCGCCCCTGAACCAGCGCGCTCTCGGCGTGAAGGGCAAGCGGCTGGGCTTCACCCCGCTGAACGTCCCGCCGGCCTCCGTCTGGGGCTATTGGAAGGCGAAGCCGTAATCCCCCTCGTCACCCCTTGCGCGGCGCCTGCCGCAGCAGGACATCCGTCAAGCCCGCCGGCAGGGCCGCCATAAGCCACACGGCGGCGGCCATCGGCCAGGGGAAGGCGATGCGGGCCTTGTTGCGGGCAAGGCCACTCCGGATGACCTGGGCGGCGCGGTCCGTCTCCATCAGAAAGGGCATGGGGAAGCGGTTCACCGCGGTCATCCGGCTCTTCACGAAGCCCGGGCAGATCACCGTCACGCCGATCCCCTGCCCCGCCAGATCGCCGCGCAGCGACTCGCCGTAGACCCGCACCGCCGCCTTGCTGGCGCAGTAGGCCGGCGCGCCGGGCATGCCGCGGAAGCCGGCCAGCGAGGCCATCAGGGCGATCTGGCCGCGCCGCCGCGCCCGCATGCCGGACAGCAGCGGGTGGATGCTGTTCAACACCCCGTCCACATTCACTTGAAAGATGCGCCGCGCCTGCTCGGCGCTCTCCACGCCGCCCCCGGTGCCGGCGGAAATGCCCGCGTTGGCGATGACCAGATCGACCGGCGCGCGGGCGTCCAAAGCGGTCAGCCACGCCGCCATGGCCTCGCGGTCCGCTGCATCGACGAGCGCCGTCTCCACCGTCGCGCCCTGCGCGCGGCAGCGCTCCGCCACCGCTTCCAGACGCGCGGAGTCCCGCCCGGTCAGGGCCAGCGTCACGCCCGGCGCGGCGTAGGCGCGGGCCAATTCCTCCCCGATGCCGCTGGACGCCCCGGTGATGACGATCGAGCGCGGATCGCGCATGCCCTTTTCCCCCTGTCCCTGACGCTTGTTGCCGTCGCTCCCCGACGCTATAACCTGAGCCCTGCGATCCCACAAATAGTCGTCGAGGCCGCTTTGCCCGCCAAACGCTCCGCTGTTTCCAGCATGACCGGCTTTGCACGCGTGGACGGCCATGCCGACGGCTACGGTTGGACCTTCGAGGTGAAGAGCGTCAACGGGCGCAACCTCGACATCCGCTGCCGCCAGCCCGCCGGCTTCGACACGCTGGAGGCCGCCGCCCGCGCCGAGATTCCGAAGCGTCTGGCCCGCGGCAGCGTCAACCTGAACCTGACCGTCACCCGCAGCCAGTCGGTGTCCCAGCTCCGTATCAACCGGGAGCTTCTGGCCCAGGTGCTGGAGTTGGCGCGCGAGATCGAGGGCGCCGGGGCCGCCCCGCCGCGGCTCGATTCGCTGCTCGCCGTCCGCGGCATCATCGAGCCGGTGGAGGAGGACGAGGGCGAGGCGCGGGAACGGGTGGAGGCCGCGCTGAAGGCCGACCTCACCCGGCTGATCGGCGAGTTGGTGACCGCCCGCCTGTCGGAAGGGGCGCGTCTGGTCACCGTCCTGAACGGCCATCTCGACGAGATCGAACGGCTGATCACCGCCGCCTCGGCCTGCGCCAGCACCCAGCCCGACGCGCTGCGCGAACGGCTGCGCAATCAGGTCGCCGCCCTGCTCGACGCCGCGCCGGCCCTGCCGGAGGAGCGTCTGGCGCAGGAGGCCGCGATCCTGATCGCCAAGGCCGACGTGCGCGAGGAGATGGACCGCCTGCGCGCCCACATCCAGGCCGCCCGCGACATGCTGGCGGAAGGGGGCGCCATCGGCCGCCGCTTCGATTTCCTGTGCCAGGAATTCAACCGCGAAGCCAACACCCTGTGCTCCAAGTCCGCCGACGTGGAGCTGACCCGCATCGGCCTGTCGCTGAAAGCCTCCATCGAGCAGCTTCGCGAGCAGGTCCAGAACATCGAGTGACGCTGACGACGATGAACGCCCCAACACCATGAATGCGAAGCCCATTTCCCGGCGCGGCCTGATGCTCGTGCTGTCCTCCCCCTCCGGGGCGGGCAAGACCACCATTTCGCGCCGCCTTCTGGACCGCGATCCCGGCATCACCATGTCGGTGTCCGTCACCACCCGCCCGATGCGCCCCGGCGAGCAGCCGGGCGTCGATTACTATTTCGTGGACCTGCCGGAGTTCGACCGCATGGCGGAGCAGGGCGAGTTGCTGGAGCACGCGCGCGTGTTCGGCAACTGCTACGGCACGCCGCGCAGCACGGTGGAACAGGCTCTGGGCGCCGGGCGCGACGTGCTGTTCGACATCGACTGGCAGGGCACGCAGCAGTTGGCGGCCAACGCCCGCAACGATCTGGTCAGCGTCTTCGTTCTGCCGCCTTCCGGCACGGAACTGGAGCGCCGCCTGCACACCCGCGCCCAGGATTCGGCGGAGGTCATCGCCCAGCGCATGGCCAAGGCGTCGGACGAGATCAGCCACTGGGCCGAGTACGACTACGTGATCGTGAACAACGACGTGGACGAGAGTGTCACGGCGGTGCAGGCCATCCTGCGCGCCGAACGCCTGCGGCGGACGCGGCAGGTCGGGTTGCCGGCCTTCGTGCAGAGCGTTCAGGCGGCACTGTAAGGGCGCTGTTGCCCCCACCCTTCCCACGGCTTCGCCGCGGGCCCCTTCCCTCCCCCGCTCTCGGCGGACCTATGGTCCGCCTGCCGCGTCAGCGCAAACCGAAGGTTTGCGCGAGAGCTTCGCAGGAGAGGGAGCTTAATCCCCTCCCCTGCGAAGCGGGGGAGGGCCAGGGAGGGGGCAAAGACCTGGAGGGGGCAAGACCTCACCCCTTCCTGAACGCCCGCGCCAGCGCCGCGAACCCTGCCACATCCACCTCCTCCGCCCGCGCGGTCGGTTCGATGCCGGTGGCGGCCAACAGCGCCTCCGCATCCCCGCCAAGGCTCTTCAGGCTCTGGCGCAGCATCTTGCGGCGCTGGCCGAAGGCGGCGGCGGTCACCTGTTCCAGCGCCTTCCATTCCGCCGGTTCCGGGTTGGCCCGCGGGGTCAGATGGACGACCGTGGAGGCCACCTTCGGCGGCGGGGTGAAGGCCTTGGCGGGCAGGTTGAACAGCACCCGCGCGTCCGACCGCCATTGCGTGATGACCGACAGGCGGCCATAGGCCTTGCTGCCCGGCTTGGCGACCAGACGGTCCGCGACCTCCTTCTGGAACATCAGCGTCAGGCTGACGAACTCCTCGATCCGCGCCAGCCAGCCGATCAGCAACGGCGTCGCCACGTTGTAGGGAAGATTCGCCACGATGGCCCGCGGGGCCGGGGCGATCTCGATGGGATCGACCTCCAGCGCGTCGGCCTCCACGATGGACAGGCGCCCGTCCGCCGCCTGGATCACGTCCTGCAACGCCTCGATGAAGCGGTGGTCGCGCTCGATGGCGATCACCTGCTTCGCCTTGGTCGCCAGCAGCGCGCGGGTCAGGCCGCCGGGGCCGGGGCCGATCTCCACCGCCGTCACGCCGGTCAGGTCGCCCGCCGAGCGCGCGATCCGGCCCGTCAGGTTGAGGTCGAGAAGGAAGTTCTGCCCCAGCGCCTTGCGGGCATCCAGCCCGAAACGGGCGATCACGTCGCGCAGCGGCGGCAGGGCCTGCGGGTCGAAGGCGGGAGTCATGGGTGCGGGATCGGGCGTGGCGTCGGTCATGGCCGCAGTTATAGGACGGTCGACGCCGCACGTCACCTTCACGCTTCGCTTCGGAACGCCGCCTCATCCAGCCCGATTCCGGGCCGCATGCCGGGGTACTCCCTCATTCCTCCAGACCTCAGTCCTCCAGCAGGAAGGAGCGCACCACCGCGATCTGGTCCTCGGTCATCAGGGCCGGGGCGTGGCCGGTGTGGGCGAACTCCACCAGCCGGGCCTTGGGGCCGCGGCGGGTCATCTCCTCCGCCGTGTCCGGCAGCAGGATGTCGGAGGTGGCGCCGCGCAGCACCAGGACCGGGCAGCGGATGCGGTCCCAGACGGCCCACAGGTCCACGTCCTCCATCGGCTGCGCCTTGAAGGCCTCGGCGATGGCGGGGTCGTAGGCGAGTCCGTAGCAGCCGTCCGGACGCGGACGGGCGCTGTGCTCCGCCATATGGCGCCACGCCTCGTCGGGCAGCCGCCCGAAACCCATCAGGACGAAGCGCAGGTAGGATTCGACCGCCGCCAGATCCTCGAACACCGGGTCCTTGCCGACGTAATCGGCGATGCGCTGCAAACCCGCCTTGCCGATGAAGGGGCCGACGTCGTTGATGACCAGCCGTCGGATCGGGCTGTTCGGCTGGGCGGCCAGCAGCATCCCGATCAGCCCGCCCATGGAGGTGCCGACCCAATCCACCGTCTCCACCCCCAGCCGGGCGATCAGCGCCGCCATGTCGGCGCAGTACTGCGGATAGCCGTAGAGCGCCGGGTTGCTCAGCCGGCCGCTCCGGCCGCGCCCGACGACGTCCGGGCAGGCAACGCGCCAGCGGTCCGCCAGATCGAGCGCCAGCGCGTCGAAATCGCGTCCGTTGCGGGTCAGGCCATGCACGCACAGCGCGGTGCGGGCCGCGTCCTCGCGTCCCCACTGGGTGTAGGCGACGCGGTGGAACCCCGCCGCGCTGAGACCGAGAAAGCTGCGTTCGGACATCGGCACGGGCGGCCCCTCCCTGTTGATTCGGTTCTAGCCCTTGCCGGGCCGTGCCAGCTCCGCCGCCTGCCGGGTGACCAGGGGCGACGGCTCCGCCGCCGCGGCGTCGAAGGGATGCCGCGGCGCGTCGTACAGACGACGGATGGCGCGCACGTAGTTCCGCGTCTCCTCATAGGGCGGAACGCCCCGGAAACGGTCCACGGCCCGCTCGCCCGCGTTGTAGCCGGCAAGGGCCAGCGTAACGTCCCCCTGGAAATAGGCCAAGAGCCAGCGCAGATAGCGCACGCCGCCGCGGATGTTCTGGGCGGGGTCGAAGACGTCGGACACGCCGAACCGCTCCGCCGTGTCGGGGATGAGCTGCATCAGCCCCGCCGCCTCCTTCGGCGACACCGCGTCGGAGCGGAAGGCGCTTTCCACCCGGATCACCGCCATCACCAGCGCGGGGTCCAGCCCGTACTGCGGCGCGGTCTTGTGCACCAGCGCGACGATTTCCGGCGGCGGAGCGAGCGCCTCGCGCAGGGGGGCGGCGCCGGGGCGGCACCAGGGGCGGACATGGCCCATGCGCCCCGGCACATAGGCGACCAGCCGCCGCGCCTCCTTGTGCCCGCGCGACGCCGCGGCGCGCAGCCACGCCGTGCCGACTCGCCGGTCGCGCTTCACGCCGACCCCGAACAGGAACCGCCGCGCCGTGCGATAGGCGGCCTCCGGATCGCCCTTCTCCGCCGCCTCGCAATCGGCCATGCGCGTTTCCCGCGAGGAGACGGCGCCGGACTTGCCCGCGGCCAGGGCGGCGGGGGCCGACAGGGCCCCGAAACCGGCGAGGAAACAGGCGAGGAGGAGGGGTGCTGCGCGCACGGGCGGGGCCTTGGGACGTCTGCAAAACCGAAGTCATATGCGATCGCCCGTAAGATGCGGCAAGCGCAGGAGGGGATTACCCCTTTTTCGACACCGCCTGGAGACGGCGCCGCACCGCCCGCGCCCAGCCGCGGATCATCCCAAGCGCCGGAGCCAGCACCGGGCGGATCGCCTCGCGCACCCGCCGCACCGCCCGCTTCGCAGCCCGCCAGGGCGGCAGCGCGCTCAGCCAGGCGAGCCAGCGCACCACCCGGACGTAGCACCAGGCGAAGGCCGGGATGGTCAGCAGCTTGTCCTTTCCGATGTGGAACAGCCGCTCCACCAACGTGACCTTCACCAGCTCCACGCCACCCAGCAGCAGCGCGCCCTGGACCGGATGGCCGGTTCCCATCCAATAGAGGCCGAGGGGCTTCAAAGGTTCCAGCACCACCAGCGGGATCAGGAAGAGGGCCAGCGTCGGGTAGGGGCCGAGCCGGCGGATGCGCGCCGCCAACCGTTCCGCGACACGCAGCCGCCCGATCCAGGCCGCCAGCGGGCGCAGCGCCTCCAGCGCCACCGCGTCGATCAGGAAATAGACCAGCGCCGCGGCGGTCAGCAGGGGCCGCAGCAGGAAGCGGCGCAGCAGCGCGCCCGCTGTCCGGACGAATGCGTGAGAGGTGGAATTCCCTTTCGAGGTAGCCATTAGGTCTTTCGTCAGACGTGCGGGGGCGCTTCGTCGGGTTGGGTTCGAAACGGTCTTCGACTATGTAACAATTTGCGTCTGCTCCTTCGGCTACTCCCGGTGTGCCCCATCGTGCTCGGCCAATACGATCCCTACCTCGTCGCGCTGTCGGTCGTCGTTGCCTCCTTCGGCGGCTACGTGGCCCTGGACCTCGCCTCCCACGCGCGGGAGGCCGGGCGGGGACGGAACGGCTGGCTGGGCGCCGCGGCGCTTGCCATGGGGGCGGGGATCTGGTCGATGCATTTCATCGGCATGATGGCGCTGCGCATGCCGATGCCCGTCTCCTACGACCTCCCCCTGACCGGTCTGTCCTTCCTTCTGGCCGTCGCGGTGTCCGGGGCCGGGCTGTTCGCGGTGGCGCACGGACGGGACCGTTGGGAGCGGGGCCGCTGGCTGACCCTGGCCGTGGCGGGCATGTTGACCGGGTTCGGCATCGTGTCGATGCATTATGTCGGCATGGCGGGGATGCGGATGCCGGTGCCGCTGGTCTATGACCCCGTGCTGGTCATCGTGTCGGTGGTCATCGCCGTCGCCGCCTCCACCGCCGCGCTGTGGCTCGCCTTCCGCACGGCCAGTTCCCTGCAGCGCCTGTCCGGCGCGCTGGTCCTGGCCGCTGCGGTGGTCAGCATGCATTACACCGGCATGGCCGCCGCCAGCGCCGCCGGGCACGGTCACGTGCACGTCCCGGAGCCAGCCTCAACCGCCGAGGACGCTTCCGGGCGGGTGCTGTCCACGCCGACCCTGGCCGTCGGGACCGGCGTCGGGACGCTGCTGATCCTGTCGCTGGGCCTCGCCTCCGTCCTGTTCGACCGCCGCCGCTCGGCGGAACGGGCGGAGGGGCAGGAGGCGCGCTACCGCGCCGTCGTCGACACCGCCGTGGACCCCATCGTTGTGATCGACGAGACCGGCACCATCCAATCCTTCAACCGGGCCGCCGAGACGACCTTCGGCTACGCCGCGGCGGAGGCCATCGGCGCGAACGTCCGCATCCTGATGGCCGACCCGCACCGCGACGCCCATGACGGCTACATGGCCCATTACCGCGAGACCGGCGAGCGGCGGATCATCGGCATCGGGCGCGAGGTGGAGGGCCGGCGCAAGGACGGCTCCACCTTCCCGCTGGAGCTGTCGGTGGCCGAATGGCACGACGGGCGGCAGCGCCTGTTCACCGGCATCATGCGCGACATCACCGCCCGCAAGGCGGCGGAGGACGCCCTGCACCGCGCCAAGGCCGAGGCGGAGCGCGCCCGCGAGGAGGCCCTGGCCGCCCGCGACGACGCGCAGCGCGCCGACATGGCGAAGACCAAGTTCCTGGCCGCCGCCAGCCACGACCTGCGCCAGCCCGTGCAGTCCCTGTTCTTCTTCGCCCATGCCCTGTCCGACCGCTTGGACGGCCACCCCGCCTCCCCCCTGCTGGCGAGCATGAGCGAATCCCTGAACGGCCTGCGCGCTCTGCTGGACAGCCTGCTGGACGTGTCGCGGCTGGACGCCGGGGTGGTTACCCCCGCGGTGACGGAATTCGCCCTGGGGCCGCTGCTGCACCGTCTGGGGGAGGAGTACCGGGGCCGCGCCGAGGAGGTCGGGATCGCGCTGCGCGTCGTCCCCACCAGCGCCTGGACGCGCAGCGATCCCGCCCTGGTCGAGCGCATCCTGCGCAACCTCGTGGAGAACGCCATCCGCTACACCGAGAGCGGGCGGGTGCTGATCGGCTGCCGCCGCACCGGCAACGGCCTGCGGATCGAGGTTCTGGACACCGGCATCGGCATCCCCGAGGACAAGCAGGAAGAGGTGTTCGTGGAGTTCGCCCAGCTCGCCAACCCCGAGCGCGACCGGCGCAAGGGGCTGGGGCTGGGGCTCGCCATCGTGCGGCGGCTGGCCGGGTTGCTCGGCCATGGGGTGACCCTGCGTTCCGAACCGGGGCGGGGCAGCGCCTTCGGCCTGACCGTTCCGTCGGTCGCGGCGCGTCCGGTGATGAAGACCTGCCGCCCCGCCGCCCAGCCCGCCGCCAACGGCAGCAAGGGGCTGGTCGTGGTGGTGGAGGACGACGCGATCATCCTGCTCTCGATGCGGACCATGCTGGAGGAGTGGGGGTACGAGGTCGTTGCCGCCGTCTCCGCCGACGAGGCGGTGGGGACCCTGACCAGCCTCGGCCAGCGCCCCGACATGATCGTCGCCGATTACCGCCTGCGCGAAGGGCGGACGGGGCTCCAGGCCATCCGCGACATCTACGGCGTCTGCGGCGTCCGCGTCCCCGCGCTGGTGCTCACCGGCGACACCGATCCCGCCCGAATCGCCGAGGTCCTGCAGAGCGGCCACCGCCTCCTGCACAAGCCGGTGGCCCCGGAAGACCTCCGCAACGCCCTGACGTCGGCGGCGTAGCCCGATCCTTCCCCTCTCCCGCCCCGGGAGAGGGTGGCCCGCAGGGCCGGGTGAGGGTTGTACGAGGATCAAGACGCTGATTCTCGGCGCTACCCTCACCCTCCCACCGCTTCGCGGCGGGCCCCTCCCTCTCCCGGGACGGGAGAGGGGACTGAAAGGCATAGCCCCGCCCCCTCCCCGCACCCATGTATGGGGGGCCGTTCCAAGAAGCCTCATAAGACCCGGTCTCCGATGATTCCCCGCGCCGTCCGCAAGCCCCTGGCCATCCTGCTTGCCCTTCTCGCACTGGTGGCCGTGGTTCCCGTTCTGGCGGCGGGGGGCGCCCTGCTGTGGCTTCGCCAGCAGATGCCGGTCTACGAAGGCGCCGCCACCCTGCCGGGACTGGAAGGGTCCGTGGAGATCCTGCGCGACCGGCACGCCATCCCGCACATCTTCGCCGCGACCGAGCGGGACGCCTATTTCGCGCTCGGCTACGTTCATGCGCAGGACCGGCTGTGGCAGATGGAGACGATGCGGCGCAGCGGCGCCGGGCGGCTGGCGGAGCTGGTCGGAACCCGCTTCGGCGACTGGGCGCTGCGGCTCGACCGCTCCATGCGCACGCTGGGCGTCTATCGCCGGGCGGAGGAGGCTTACGAGGAATTGTCGCCGGAAGCCCGCGCGGCCTTCGACGCCTACGCCGCGGGGGTGAACGCCTGGATGGAGACGCGGGCGGAGGCGCTGCCCATCGAGTTCCAGCTCCTCCGCCACACGCCGGAGCCCTGGCGCCCAGCGGACAGTCTCGTCTGGGGCAAGCTGATGGCGCTCCAGCTCTCCGGCGATTCGCGGGACGAGCTGTTCCGCGCCAGCGCCCTGAAAAGCCTGTCGCCGGAGCAGATGCGCGACCTGTTCCCCGAGTCCGACCCCACCGCCCCGGTGACCCTGGCCGCCGCGCTGGACGGGATGGACCTGCAAGGGGCGCTGGCGGCATTGCCCGACCTCGGCTTCGACACCGCGTCCAACGAATGGGCGCTGACCGGGGCGCGCAGCGCGACCGGCAAGCCGATCCTCGCCAACGACCCCCATCTCGGGCTGGAGGCGCCGATCCTATGGTATCTGGCGCGGATCGTGACCCCCGAGCACCGCATCGCCGGGGCGACCATCCCCGGCGTGCCTCTGCACGTCCTGGGGCACAACGGGCGGGTCGCCTGGGGCTTCACCACCACCCACAGCGACACCCAGGACCTGTTCATCGAGAAGATCGACCCGCAGGATTCCACCCGCTATCTCACCCCGGACGGCAGCGCGCCGTTCGACACCCGCAGCGAGACGATCCGCATCGCCGGCCAGCCGGACGAGCAACTGACCGTTCGGGAGACGAGGCACGGTCCGGTGCTGACCACGCCGGAAGCCGCCGCGGCGGCGCCGGACGGCCATGTGCTGGCTCTGGCCTTTCCCGGCCTGACCGCCGCCGACACCACGGCGGAGGCGCTGTATCGGCTGAACCACGCCGCCGACGCCGCCGCTGTGCGCGAGGCGCTGTTCCTGCACGTCGCCCCGCAGCAGAACGTCCTCTACGCCGACACGGCGGGCACGCTGGGCTTCCTGTCCCCCGCCCTGGTTCCGGTGCGGCGCGGCGGCGACGGGCGCGTGCCGGTGCCGGGCTGGACCGGCGAGCATGACTGGGTCGGCTACATCCCCTTCGACGCCCTGCCCCAGGCGGTCGATCCGCCGTCGGGCCAGTTCGTCAACGCCAACAACGCCGTGGTCGGCCCCGGCTATCCCTACGCCCTGGCGACCGAATGGCCGGACCCCGCCCGCGCGGAGCGGATCGTGCAGATGCTGGGCGACGGCCCGCACACGGTGGAGGAGGTCGCTGCCCAGCAGATGGACGAGCTGTCCCTGCCCGCGCGAGACCTGCTGCCCCTCATGCTGGAGCCGCTTCGCGCGGTGCCCGACCTGAACGGGCAGGCCCGCGCCGCCCTGGACCGTCTGGCCGGCTGGGACGGGCGCATGGACCGCGACCGGGCGGAGCCGCTGATCTTCTCCTGGTGGGAGCGGGAGTTGGTCCGCAGCGTCTTCGCCGAAGAGCTGGGGCCGCTGTTCCAGGGCTACTGGGACCTGCGCCCGCGCGCCCTCCACCGGGTGCTGACCCGGGCGCCGCAGTGGTGCGACGACCGGACGACTCCGGCCCGCGAGGATTGCACCGTCATGCTGGCCGGGGCGCTGAAATCCGCGCTGGCGGAGATCGAGCGGCGCCATGGGACGGACATGGCGGCATGGCGCTGGGGGGCGGAGCACAAGGCCGCCCTGAACCACCGTCTGCTGGGCCGGGTGCCGCTGCTGGGTCCGTGGTTCGACCTGTCCATCCCGACCGGCGGCGGCGCCTTCACCGTCAACCGCGGCACCACCCGCGTGCGCGACCCGCAAGCCCCCTTTTCCCATGTGCATGGGCCGGGGCTGCGCGCGGTCTACGATCTGGCGGACCTCGGCAACTCCCGCTTCTCCATCGCCACCGGCCAGTCGGGCAACCCGCTGTCGCCCCATTGGGGAGACCTCGTTCAGGGATGGCGCGACGGCGCGGGGCTGCGGCTGACCGGCGACCGCGGCACCCTGGCCCGCGAGGGAGCCAGGGTGCTGACGCTTTCCCCCCGCGACCCAGGGAGTTCCCCATGACCGAGCCTGTCCCCGAACTGACCCTGGACGACATCCGCGCCGCCGCCGCCCGGATCGGGGACCGCCTTCCCGTCACCCCCACCGAAGCTTCCCCCCGCCTGTCGGAGATCACCGGCTGCTCGGTGGTGCTGAAGCTGGAGAACCAGCACCTCACCGGCTCCTTCAAGGAGCGCGGGGCGCTCAACAAGCTGCTGTCGCTGGACGAGGCGGAGCGGCGGGCCGGCGTGATCGCCATGTCGGCGGGCAACCACGCCCAGGCGGTCGCCTGCCACGCCACGCGGCTGGGCATCCGCTCGGTCATCGTCATGCCCGCCTTCACCCCCTTCACCAAGGTGGAGCGCACGGAAAGCCTGGGCGCCCGCGTCGAACTGCACGGCGAGACGCTGAGCGACGCGGCGGCCCACGCGCGCGAGCTTGCGGAGCGGGAGGGGCTGGTCTTCGTGCACCCCTACGACGACCCGCTGATCGCCGCCGGCCAGGGCACAGCGGCGCTGGAGCTTCTGGAGGCCGCGCCGGACCTGGACATGCTGGTGGTCCCGGTGGGCGGCGGCGGGCTGATCGGCGGCATGGCGGTGGCGGCCAAGGCGCTGAAGCCCGGCATCCAGGTGATCGGCGTCGAATGCGCCATGTTCCCGTCGATGCGTCAGGCGCTGGCCGGGCAGCCCATCGCCTGCGGCGGCGCCACCATCGCCGACGGCATCGCGGTGAAGGCCCCCGGCGCCGTCACCCTGCCGCTTGTCCGCCGGCATGTGGACGCGGTGGTGGAGGTGGAGGAATCGCGGCTGGAGGAGGCCGTCTACCGCCTCGCCACCGTCCAGAAGCTGGTCGCCGAGGGCGCCGGGGCCGCCGCCCTGGCCGCCGTGCTGGACGATCCGGAGCGGTTCCGGGGCAGGCGCGTGGGCGTCGTCGTGTCCGGCGGCAACATCGACGCGCGCATCCTGGCGCAGGTCCTGACGCGCGGGCTGGTCTACGAGGGGCGCATGGTGCGGCTGCGCATCGGCATCACCGACGCCCCCGGCGCGCTCGCCCGCGTCGCGCGCCTGCTGGGCGAGGCCGGCGCCAACATCGTGGAGGTGCACCACCAGCGCCTGTTCCACGACGTGCCGGTGCGCATGGCGGAGATCGACGTGGTTCTGGAGACCCGCGGGCGCAGCCACGTCCAACGCCTCGTCGCCCGCATGGAGGAGGCGGGATTTCCGACGGAGCTGATGACCGACATCTCCTGACATGCGATGGAATGCCGCAGCCCGGCTTCCTTCTCAAGTCGTCCCTTCACCCAAGCAGCGCATCCTGTGATAGAGGGAATTCCAGGAATTAGTCTCCATTAGGATGTCCGCGCATGCCTGCCGCCCCCTGGGTTCCCGCCACCGTTGCAACCGTCTACGGATTGACCGCCGCCGACCGTCCCGCCACCGACATCGACGGCGGACCGCTGGGATGCGATCCCGCCCTTCCCCGGACCGGCATCGTCACGGCTCCCCAGACGATCTCCGATCCGTCCCTCACCCCCATCCTGTCGGGGGCGAAGTGGGGCACCGCCCAGGCTGCGGCACCGGTCACCCTCACCTATTCCTTCCATGAGACCGGCGGTCCCGCCGTCGCCACCGCGGGCGTAACCCCCGCGCCTCTCGGCGCGGCCTTCCGCAACGCCGTCCGCGGCGCCCTGGCCAGCATCGCCGACGTCGCCAACATCCGTTTCGTGGAAATCGCCGAGTCGGCGACCGGAGGCCCGCTCGGCGCGCCCGGCGCTTCGGGCGCCTTGGTCGGCCATCTGCGCTTCATCGACGACGCCCAACTGGACGGCAATCCGAACACGGCCTCCTACGCCGTCGGCCCGTCCGCCGCCACCCTGTCCAGCGGTCTGGTCGCCTTCGATGCCGACCGCGTCAACGCCGCCGGCGGAAGCGGCTACGCGACGGTCCTGCGGGAGGTGGGGCGCGCCCTCGGCCTCTCCTACAGCTTCGAACCCGGGGATGCCACTGTGGCCGGCGGCGATCCGCGGACCGAGAACGGCGTGTGGAGCACGGGCTGGACGATGATGTCGGTCACGCCTCCGGCCTCCCGCCTGCCCGCCGGAACGCCGTTCAACCCGGTCGGGCCGATGGCGGCGGACATCCAGGTTCTGCAATCCTGGTATGGGGCCAACCTGAACACGCGGACCGGCAATGACGTCTATCGGATCGACGGGCCGCTCGCGGCCGCGGCGATCTGGGACGCCGGCGGAACCGACACCCTGGACGCCTCCGCGGCGCTGAGCGGCCTGAACATCGATCTGATGGCGGGCACGATCAACAACAACGCCGTCATCGCCAAGGGCGTCGTCATCGAAAACGTCATCGGCGGCGCCGGCAACGACACCATCATGGGGTCGTCCGCCTTCCCCGTCACCGGGACCGGCGGCATGATGACCTACAGTTACGGCCACAACCGGATCGACGGCGGGGCCGGCAACGATTGGATCATGGCGGGTTCCGGCGACGACACGCTGATCGGCGGAGCGGGCAGCAACTGGATCGACGGAAGCCTCGGCAACGACACCGCCGTCTACGCCGCCGCTTCGACCGACGCCTATGCCTACAGCCTGTTTGGCGCCCTGATCCTGTCGATTCCCAAATTGGGCATCAGCGACACCCTGCACGGGATCGAGCAATTGTCCTTCACCGACCGCAGCTTCGCCGCTGCGGACGCCCCGTCGATCATTCCGGCTCGCGTTGGCAATCCCATCAAGGAGCCCCCGGTTCCCACCCCCATCGACCCCTCGCGCCGCCTTTACGTCAACCGCGGCGGCGTCAGCACCGAGGTGGCGATGGACAGCTATTCCGGCCCGGTGAGTTGGCTTCGCAACATGCACATCGGCCAGAGCGACGGTGAGGCGATGGTCGGAACGGAGCTTGCCGACTTCATCAACACGGTGGGCGGCGATGACGCGGTCGACGGCGGCAGCGGCGACGACGTGCTGGACGGCGGCATCGGCTCCAACTACCTGACCGGCGGCGGCGGCAGCGACACCTTCTTCGTGGATGGGCGCGGCGGCGCCGTCACCTGGTCCACCGTGACCGATCTGGAGGCGGGGGAATGGGTCACCGCCTGGGGCTGGAAGGAAGGCACGTCCAAGCTGACCTGGGCCGAGATGGCCGGCGCCGAGGGCGCGAAGGGAGCCACCGCGCACATCGACCTCGACAACAACGGCAGCATCGACATGAGCATGACCATCGCCGGCAGGTCCTCCGGCGCGGTCTTCGTCACCCCCGGCGACGTGAACGGCTCCAGCTACCTCGCCTTCATCCTCAAGTAACGCCCCTTGGCCGACGGGCGTCCGGTCCTTGTCCGGGCGCCCTCCCCACCGGGCGGGCCGTCAGGGAAGCGTTGCGTAGGCGCCGCGGAAATAGAGCAGCGGCTTCCCGTCCTCGCTGCCGGCCAGACGGCGCACGCGGCCCACGATGATGACGTGGTCGCCGCCCTCGTACACATGCTCCCGGTCGCATTCCAGGTTGGCGAGGCAGCCGGTCAGGATCGGCACGCCGCTGTCCCAGCGCTCCACCCCCACCCCGTCCCAGCGCTCCTGAAGATCGCGGCGGGAAAAGCGGGTGGACAGGTCCGTCTGCCCTTCGGCCAGGATGTTCACCGCGAAGGACGGCGCGGCGGTGAAGGCGTCGATCGACATCGCCGCCCGGCCCAGGCAGAACTGCACCAGCGGCGGGTCGAGCGACACCGACGAGAAGGAGTTCACGGTCACGCCGATCGGTTCCCCGTCCGGGGCGACGGTGGTGACGACCGTGATGCCGGTGGCGAAACATCCGAGGGCGTTGCGGAAGGCCCGAGAGTCGAAGGTCATGGCGGCCTGTGTGGCTCGTCGGTTGTTGGGGCGGGGGAACGGCGGCAAAAGGCGGGATTAAACCAGCCGGACCGCCGGTGCAAGCCGCATCTGCCCCTCCCCGCCGGGGACCGCGCCCGGTCGCCGCATTAAACGGATCTTAAGGATAAGCGGCCAACCTCCGGACGCCCGCTCCGGCCAGGAATTCCCGACCGCAGGCCCCAAGGCCCCGAACCGCAAGGTCCCACCCAGCAAGGCTTCATGTCAGCGAACCCGTCCGGCGGCGAACGGCCGATCATCATCAAGAAGAAGAAGGGCGGCCACGGCGGCCATCACGGCGGCGCCTGGAAAGTCGCCTACGCCGACTTCGTGACGGCGATGATGGCCTTCTTCCTGCTGCTGTGGTTGCTGAACGTCACCACCTCGGACCAGCGCAAGGGCATCGCGGACTACTTCTCCCCCATGTCGGTCAGCCGCGAGAATTCGGGGTCCGGCGGCATGCTGGGCGGGCGCACCATCACGGCGCCGGGCGCCCAGATCTCCCCTTCGTCCCCGATGTCCGCCGATGTTCCGGTCTCCGGCCCGCCCGGCCATTCGACCCAGGAGGACGACGAGGCCAACGACCCCACGGACGCCGCCCCGCCGCCCTCCTCGCCGACCGAGCAGAAGTCCAACGAGTCGCGGCTCGACTACCAGAAGCGGCTGGAGGAGCAGGCCAAGCAACTCGGCATGCCCGGCCAGAAGCCGGGGGAACGGCTGTCCGACTTCGCGGAGCGCGTGAAGGAAGGCGGCGAGAAGCTCCAGGATGCCCAGAAGGAGGCCCGCCAGTTCCAACAGGCGGCCACCGAGATCCGGCAGGCCATCCAGTCCGTGCCGGAACTGGAGCCGCTGGCCCAGAACCTGATGATCGACCAGACGCCGGAGGGGCTGCGAATCCAGATCGTGGACCAGGACCGGGTGTCGATGTTTCCCGGCGGGTCGGGCCAGATGTACCCGCAGACCCGCCAACTGGTCATGCAGGTGGCCAAGGCGCTCGCCAAGCTGCCGAACAAGCTGTCGATCAGCGGCCACACGGATGGGACCCCCTTCACCTCCGGCGCCGGGCGCGACAACTGGGACCTGTCCACGGAACGCGCCAACGCCACGCGCCGCGCGCTCATCGCGGGCGGCATCCCGGAGGAACGCGTGCAGGACGTGATCGGGCGCGCCGACCGCGACCTTCTCGTGCCGGACCAGCCGGGCAGCCCGCGCAACCGCCGCATCAGCATGGTCCTTCTGCGCGAAAGCAAGACCGGAGGCGAGCCTGCGGGTGGTGCCGCCGCTCCGCGTTGATACCAAAGCCGGTCAGTCACCGGTACCAAGGCGTTAGTTCCTTACCTTTGTCCGTACCCCTTCTTGTTTTGTCATTGCGTCGCACAACGCCGGGAATGTTTGCCCTGTTCAAAAGGCGAAGCAATGGTTCATACTTCGCGGCAGACACCATTGCCAATCGGCATCGGTCAATCAAGGGCGTTAGCTGCGGGGGAGTCTGTGAGCGTACCCGAAGGCAAGGCGACTGACCTTTTGACGAATTATGATCCCGGCCTTTATTTCGACGAACTGTTCGGAGGCCGTGATTGTCCAGCCGAACATACGGCGCTCATCCGGCAGAGACTGGCCGGTCTGAACTTCGGGGATCTGTTGCGGCGATCGCAGGACGCCGAGCGTGAGCTTTACAATCTGGGCATCACCTTCCTTGTTTATTCGAACAAGGACGCCGTGGACCGCATCCTTCCGTTCGACATCATCCCCAGGGTGATCTCGGCCCGGGAATGGGCGCATCTGGAGGCGGGAATCACCCAGCGCGTGACCGCGCTGAACCTCTTCCTCCACGACATCTACCACGACCAGAAGATCCTGAAGGACGGGGTGATCCCCGCCGACCTCGTGCTGGGCAACGGCTGCTTCCGCCCGCAGATGATCGGGCTGGACGTGCCGTTCGACACCTACATCCACATCATGGGCACGGATCTGGTGCGCGACCGCGAAGGCACCTTCCGCGTCCTGGAGGACAACGGGCGCGTACCGTCCGGCGTGTCCTACGTGGTCGAAAACCGCCACATGATGCAGCGCGTCTTCCCCGACCTGATGCAGGACATCGGCATCCGCCCGGTGGACAACTACGGCCACAGGCTGCTGGACGCGATGATGGAGATCGCGCCGCAGGACGTGGCCGATCCGCAGGTCGTGCTGCTGTCGCCCGGCTCCTACAACTCCGCCTATTTCGAGCACATCTTCCTGGCGCGGGAGATGGGCGTGCCGCTGGTCGAAGGCCGCGATCTGGTGGTGGAGAACGACCGCGTCTACATGAAGACCACCAACGGTCTGGCGCGCGTCGATTCGATCTACCGCCGCATCGACGACGCCTTCCTCGATCCCAAGGCCTTCAACCCGGACAGCATGCTGGGCGTGCCGGGCATCATGGAAGCCTACCGCAAGGGCAACGTGGCGCTGGCCAACGCCGTCGGCACCGGCGTGGCCGACGACAAGGCGATCTACTGTTACGTCCCGCGGATGATCAAATACTACCTGGACCAGGAGGCGATCATCCCCAACGTGGACACGCGCATCTGCCGCGAGGCCGACGCGTTGCAATACACGCTGGACAACCTGGACAAGCTGGTGGTGAAGCCGGTCGGCGAGGCCGGCGGATACGGCATCACCATCGGGCCGCGCGCCAGCAAGGACGAACTGGCGGATTGCCGGGCGAAGCTGCTGGCCGATCCGGCCAACTACATCAGCCAGCCGGTGGTCGACCTGTCGGTTTGCCCCACCGTGACCGACGACGGCATCGATCCCCGCCACGTCGATCTGCGCCCCTTCGCCATCACGGGCAAGAACACCTGGGTGCTGCCCGGCGGCCTGACCCGCGTGGCACTGAAGAAGGGCACGCTGATCGTCAACTCGTCGCAGGGCGGCGGGTCCAAGGACACCTGGGTTCTCCAGGATGGAAATGTCCAGGATGGGGCACAGGAAGGGAGCGCGTCGTGAATCTGCTGGCCCGTTACGCCGAATGCATTTTCTGGATGGCGCGCTACATGGAGCGCGCCGAGAATCTCGCCCGAATCCTGGACGTGCACGAGACCTTCGCGCGCGACACGCGGGGCATGACCAACTGGTTCTCCATCGTCCAGCTCAACGCCGACGAGAAGGACTTCTTCAGCCGCCACGACCGCCCCACGGCGGAGGCGGTGGTCCACTACTACATGTTCGACACCCAGCACACGAATTCGCTGGTGTCCATGCTGCGCATGGCGCGGGAGAACGCCCGCGTCCTGCGCCCCTGGATTTCCACCGAGATGTGGACGCAGATCAACGTGTTCCACAACAAGCTGGTGGAGATGAACGGCAAGGACGTGGCCCTGCCCAACCTGTCCAAGGTCTGCACCTGGATCAAGGAGGAGTGCCAGACCCACACCGGCATCACCGAGGGCACCTTCTACCGCGATCAGGGCTGGTATTTCTACCAGCTCGGCAAGTACATCGAGCGGGCGGACCAGACCACCCGCCTGCTCGACATCAAGTACCACACGCTGCTGCCCTCCCCGCTGGTGGTCGGCTCCACCCTGGACATGAGCCAGTGGACCACCGTGCTGCGCTCCGCCGCGGGGTACCACGCCTTCCGGCGCGTCTACCCGCGGGGCATGTCGCCCACCACGGTCGCCGGCTTCATGATGTTCAACGAGGGCTTCCCGCGGTCCGTTGTGATGTGTGTGCGACAGATCGACGGCCTCTTGACCCGGATGAAGTCCCGTTACACCTTGCGCAACGGCAGTGAGGCGATGGAGAAGGTGGACGAACTGCTCGGCGCGCTTCTGGCCCGCCCGATCGAAGAGGTGATCCAGGTCGGCCTGCACGAGTATCTGGACTGGGTGCAGGGCCAGCTTTGCGGAATCACCAACGAGATCGGACGCGCCTTTTTCGGCCAGGGCACCGTCCCCATGACCCAGAGCCAGTCCCAGTAACCTCTCCGACCGCCCAAGCCTCGATCGCCGAAGCCCAACAGCCACCCAACAGCCCACCAGATGTCGGTCATCCAGCCGCAACTCCGCCCGCTCCAGCAGTTCTTCCGGTCAGGGCCGATGCCCTGCCCCTACCTGCCGGGGCGGGTGGAACGCAAGCTGTTCACCCGGCTGCTGGGACCCTATTCGGCGGAGGTCAACTCGACCCTCTCGCGGGCCGGTTTCCGGCGCAGCCACGACATCGTCTACCGGCCCGTCTGCCCGAACTGCCAGGCCTGCGTCCCGGTCCGCATCCCGGTGGCGTCCTTCGCCCCCACCCGGTCGCAGAAGCGGGTCAGCCGGCTCAACGGCGACCTGATCCTGGCGGAGGCGCCCGCCGCCGCCACGACGGAGCAGTACCGGCTGTTCGCCGCCTACCAGAATTCCCGCCACGGCGAATCCGATATGGCGCGCATGGCGATGGCCGATTTCGCCGCCATGATCGACGAGGGGCGGGCCGACACCAGCCTGTTCGAGGCCCGCGACGCCCAGGGGCGGCTGGTCGGCTGCATGCTGACCGACCGTCTGACCGACGGCTTTTCCGCCGTCTACAGCTTTTACGACCCGCGCCAGGACCGCCGCAGCCTGGGCACCTTCATGATCCTCAGCCTGCTGGAGCGCGCGCGGGCGGAGGGCTTTCCCTACGTCTATCTCGGCTATTGGATCGAACAGAGCCGCAAGATGGCCTACAAGGCGAAATTCCGTCCGCTGGAAGCGCTGGGGCGGGACGGATGGTACCGCCTTCCGAACGATCCGGTCGACTGACGGCCGGACCTTCGGATTGGCCAGGGATCGGGTATATTGGGGCAATCCCGTATAAGGGCCTTCAAGCTCTTGCGCAACCGGGGCCTCCTGCGGAATATTGCCGCAGAAAACACACCGTTGGTGTTACCATAAAAGATTGAACCGGCGCCGTGCGCCGCCGTTCGCAGGGCAACAAAAGGAACGGATCGGACATGGAACCGGTCCAAACCAACAGGGAGGCTCTCCGTTGAGGTTCCTGCTCCGAATCAGCGGGCTGATCGATGCTGTCAACAACGGTATCGGCAAGCTTGCTTATTGGCTGGTGCTGGTCGCCGTGATCGTCAGTGCCGGCAACGCCACTATCCGCTACAGCCTCCATTACAGCTCCAACGCCTGGCTTGAGCTGCAATGGTATCTGTTCTCCGCCATTTTCCTGTTGTGCTCGGGTTATACGTTCCTGCGCAACGAACACATCCGGATCGACATCGTCCTGGGCCGCTTCTCCAGGCGCACCCAGGCCATGGTGGACATCTTCGGGATCATCGTCTTCCTGTTCCCGATGGCCATCCTGATCATGTGGCTCTCCTGGCCGATGTTCTGGGACAGCTTCATCACCAAGGAGATGTCGAGCGACGCCGGCGGCCTGATCCGCTGGCCGGCCAAGATCCTGGTTCCCGTCGGCTTCTTCCTGCTGACCATGCAGGCGGTGTCCGAGCTGATCAAGCGCATCGCCTTTCTGGCCGGTCTCATCGACGAGCCCGGCGAGAAGATGCACAGCCACTCCTAAGACACCGGGGACCAAACGATGGCTGCCTTCCTCGTCGAGAATATGGCGCCGCTGATGTTCGCGGCGCTTGTCCTCTTCCTTCTGATGGGTTTCCCGGTCGCCTTCGCGCTCGCCGCGAACGGCCTCGTCTTCGGTCTGATCGGCATCGAGCTGGGTCTGCTGACCCCGGCGCTGTTCCAGGCGCTGCCGGAACGCGTCTTCGGCATCATGCGCAACGACACGCTGCTGGCCATTCCCTTCTTCACCTTCATGGGCCTGATCCTCGAACGATCCGGCATGGCCGAGGACCTGCTCGACACGGTCGGGCAGTTGTTCGGCCCGCTGCGCGGCGGTCTGGCCTATGCGGTGATCTTCGTCGGCGCGCTTCTGGCCGCCACGACGGGCGTCGTGGCCGCGTCGGTCATCTCGATGGGCCTGATCTCGCTGCCGATCATGCTGCGCTACGGCTATGACCGGCGGGTCGCCACCGGTGTGATCGCCGCGTCCGGCACGCTGGCCCAGATCATCCCGCCGTCGCTGGTGCTGATCATCCTGGCCGACCAGCTCGGCCGTTCGGTCGGCGACATGTACGCCGGCGCCCTGGTCCCCGGCCTGGTGCTGACCGGCCTCTACGCCAGCTACATCCTGATCACCACCATCGTCCGCCCTGAATTCGCCCCGGCCCTGCCGCCGGAGGCGCGCTCGCTGCGCGGCTTCCAGCTCCTGTTCCGGGTGTTGACCTCGCTGGTTCCGCCGCTGGTCCTGATCTTCCTGGTGCTGGGCACCATCTTCCTTGGCATCGCGACGCCGACGGAAGGCGGCGCCATGGGCGCGACCGGCGCCATGATCCTGGCGCTCCTGAAGCGGCAGTTGAGCTGGTCGCTGATGCGTCAGGCGATGGACACGACGGCGAAGCTGTCCTCCTTCGTCATCTTCATCCTGATCGGCTCGACGGTCTTCGGCCTGGTGTTCCGCGCCGTGAACGGCGACCTGTGGGTGGAGCACCTGCTGACCAGCCTGCCGGGCGGCGAGCTGGGCTTCCTGATCGTCGTCAACATCATGGTCTTCCTGCTCGCCTTCTTCCTCGACTTCTTCGAGCTGGCCTTCATCATCGTGCCGCTGCTCGCCCCGGTCGCGGAGAAGTTGGGCATCGACCTGATCTGGTTCGGCGTCCTGCTGGGCGTCAACATGCAGACCTCCTTCATGCATCCACCCTTCGGTTTCGCCCTGTTCTTCCTGAGAAGCGTGGCTCCACGGGAGGACTACAAGGACAAGATCACCGGGAAGATCATCAAGAAGATCACCACCGGGCAGATCTACTGGGGCGCGGTGCCGTTCGTCTGCATCCAGCTCATCATGGTGGCGCTGGTCATCATATTTCCGGAAATGGTCTTCTCCGGTTTGGACCGCGGCGAGCCGATTGACCTCGACAGCATCCAGATCGAGATCCCGCAGTTCGACTCGGGAGAGCCTCCGCCGCCCTTCGGCGCGCCGGAAGAGCCCGCCCAGGACCCGAACGCCGATCTCATGCGGCAGTTGCAGGGCAAGTAACCGGTTCCTCCCTTCCTTCCCCTCCTCCTCCGCCCAGCGGCGGGGGAGGACCCGGGGGCCGCAAAGGACGGGAACACCGGCAACAAAAAAGCCCCGCATCCGCGGGGCTTTTTCGTGTCCGGCTGTAGGGAGCCTTACTTCTTCTTCGGCGTGGGGGCCGAGTAGACGAAGTTGTCGAAGGTGTTCTCGGCGACGCGGAACCACAGATATTCCTCGTCGCGGAACTTCCGCCACTGCTCGTAGATCTTGCGGAACTTCTCGTTCTTCGCGGCCTCTTCCTCGTAGACGTCGAAGGTCGCCTGATAGCAGGCCTGAAGGATGTCGCGCGGATAGGGCTTCAGGATGGTGCCGGCGCCGACCAGACGCTTCAGCGCGTGCATGTTCACCACGTCGTACTTGCCGACCATGTCCGCGGTCGCGTCGGCGCAGGCGGCTTCCAGAACCGCCTGATAATGCTTCGGAAGCTGCTCCCACTGCGGCAGGCTGACGAGGAAGGACACCTGCGGGCCGCCTTCCCACCAGCCGGGGTAGTAGTAGTACTTGGCGACCTTGTTGAAGCCGAGCTTCTCGTCGTCGTAGGGGCCGACCCACTCCGCCGCGTCGATGGTGCCCTTCTCCAGCGCCGGATAGATGTCGCCGCCGGCGATCTGCTGCGGAACGACGCCCAGGCGCTGCAGGATGGTGCCGGCATAGCCGCCGATGCGGAACTTCAGGCCCTTCAGGTCCTCCACCGTCTTCAGCTCGTTGCGGAACCAGCCGCCCATCTGGGTGCCGGTGTTGCCCGCCGCGAACTGGATGATGTTGTAGCCCTTGAAGAACTCGCGCATCAGTTCCATACCGCCGCCGTGCGTCATCCAGGCGTTCTGCTGGCGCGCGTTCAGGCCGAAGGGCATCGCCGCGTCGAAGGCGAAGGTCGGGTCCTTGCCGACGTAATAGTAGGAGACGGTGTGGCCGCACTCGACGGTGCCGTCCTTCACGGCGTCCAGCACCTGAAGGCCGGGGACGATCTCACCGCTGGCGAAGGTGCGGATCTGGAACTTGCCTTCGGTCATCTCCGCGACGCGCTTGGCCACCCGCTCGGCACCGCCGTAGATGGTGTCCAGGCTCTTGGGGAAGCTGGAGGCGCAGCGCCACTTGATCTCCGGATTGCTTTGGGCAATGGCGGGAGCGGCCAGCGTGCTGGCGGCGACGCCGACACCGGCGCTGGTGAGGAAAACACGGCGTTTCATGGATGTCTCCTTGGGTCCTCTCGTCCCGGCGCGGGTGCACGCCGCCGTTCCGGCCCCCGGGAAGGGAGCGCGGCGTGCAAGCCGAAAGGCAATTGGGTGGAAGTTGTCGGCAACGCCGGATCGACGTCACCGTGCGGGTCACGGGATGGGACTGCCGGGACCGACCGGTCGCCGTGCCAACTCTGTGCCTTCACACGGATCTGTGGTGACCATGCGCGTGCCTCCCTGAGGCCCGGTGTTCCGCCGGCCCTGGCACCCCGTTCGGGGCACCGCTTTCGCCGATGGTACCGAGTCCGTTTTGATAGGGTAACTATGCCGGAATCGCGGGGCAGTGTTCAAGTCCGAGCATGGCTCGGCCCTACCAATTCGGGAATTTTCCGTCCGAAATTCCGCCATAAGTGAAGCGGGGGGCCAAGAGCCCCCCGATTGCGCGCAACTTTAGGTGAAACGATTGACCTTCGGGAAGCCGTTGGGCGGCATTTTCCCGACACCCGCGCGGTTGCCCAGCCAGCCCGTTAGGTTGGTGACGTTGAACTGCCGCTCGCCGTGCTTCCAGCTCAAGCCGTCGGCGATGGCGAAGACCTTCAGGTCGGACAGGCTGCCGTCCTTGTATTTCTGAAGCTGCACGCCCTTGCCGCGGGCCATCACCGGCACCTGCTCCAGCGGGAAGACCAGCAGCAGGCGGTTGTTCCCGATGACGGCCACATGGTCGCCCTCCGCCGGGATGCAGATCCGGGCGTCCTTGTTGTCGTCCGGGTTCAGGATCTGCTTGCCGGCGCGGGTCTGGGCGAGAACCTCGTTCTCCTCCACCTGGAAGCCGCGCCCGTCCTCCGACGCGACCAGCAGGCGGCGGTCGGGCTGGTGCCTGAACAGGGTGATGATGTCCGCCTCGTTGCCGAGGTCGATCATCAGCCGCACCGGCTCGCCGAAGCCGCGTCCGCGCGGCAGCTTGTCGGCGGACAGCGTGTAGAACTTGCCGTTGGTGCCGAAGACGAGGAGTTTGTCGGTGGTCTCGCAATGGACCCAGAAGCCTTCCCGGTCGCCTTCCTTGTACTTCACCTCGTCCCGCTCGGCGTCGGTCAGATGGCCGCGCACCGCGCGAATCCAGCCCTTCTGGGAGCACAGCACGGTCAGCGGCTCGCGCTCCACCATGGCGTCCACGGGGATGTCGATGACCGCGGCGGCCTCCGCCACTTGCGTCCGGCGGTCCTCGCCGAAGCGCTTGCGCGTGTCCTCCGTCTCCTTGCCGATGGTCTTCCAGCGCAGGGATTCGTCGGACAGCAACGTGACCAGCCCGGCCTTCTCGGCGGTCAGCGCGTCGTTCTCCCGCTGGATCTCCATCTCCTCCAGCTTGCGCAGGTTGCGCAGCCGCATGTTGAGGATGGCCTCGGCCTGCACCTCCGTCAGGGAGAAGGCGCGCATCAGCTCCTGCTTCGGCTCGTCCTCCTCGCGGATGATGCGGATCACCTCGTCCAGGTTCAGATAGGCGATGAGATAGCCGCCCAGCACCTCCAGCCGGTGGTCGATCTTGGCCAGCCGGTGGCGGGACCGGCGCTCCAGAACCTCCATCCGGTGGTCGAGGAAGGCGTCCAGCACCTCGAACAGGTTCATGACGCGCGGGACGTTGTCCTTGTCCAGCACGTTCATGTTCATGGCGAAGCGGATTTCCAGATCGGTCGTCTGGAACAGCGAGGCCATCAGAACCTCGGGGTCGACGTTGCGGCTCTTCGGCACCAGCACGAGGCGCACGTCCTCCGCCGACTCGTCCCTCACGTCCTCCAGCAGCAGCAGCTTGCGGTTGGTCAGAAGCTCCGCGATCTTCTCGACCAGACGGGCCTTCTGCACCTGATAGGGAATCTCGGTGACGACGACCTGCCAGGTGCCCTGCCCCAGCTTCTCCACCTCCCACTTGGCGCGCAGGCGGAAGGAGCCGCGGCCGGTCCGGTAGGCCTCCACCACGTTGGCGCGCGGCTCCACCAGCACGCCGCCGGTCGGGAAGTCGGGGCCGGAGATCAGGGTGACCAGATCCTCGATCCTCGTCGGGGCCGGCTTCTCCTTGCCGGCCAGCACGGCCTTCACGCAGTCCTGCTTGTGCTTCAGCACCAGCCGAAGGGCGGAGCAGAGCTGGGCGGCGTTGTGCGGCGGGATGTTGGTCGCCATGCCGACCGCGATGCCGCTGGAGCCGTTGGCCAGCAGGTTGGGGAAGTTGGCGGGCAGGACCGCCGGCTCGTCCCCGTCGCCGTCGTAGGTCGGGCGGAAATCGACCGCGTCCTCGTCGATGCCTTCCAGCAGGGCCTTGGCGACGTCGGTCAGGCGCGCCTCGGTGTAACGCATGGCCGCGGCATTATCGCCGTCGATGTTGCCGAAGTTCCCCTGCCCATCGACCAGCGGGTAGCGCACCGCGAAATCCTGCGCCAGACGGACCAGCGCGTCGTAGACGGAGGTGTCGCCGTGCGGATGGAACTTGCCGATCACGTCGCCGACCACGCGGGCCGACTTCTTGGGTGGCGTCGAGGGGTCCAGGCGCAACTGGCTCATGGCGTAGAGCAGCCGCCGGTGCACCGGCTTCAGCCCGTCGCGCACGTCGGGCAGCGAGCGCGCCATGATGGTGGACAGCGCGTAGCTCAGATACCGCTCGCTCAGCGCGTCGCGGAGCGGCTTCTCCTGGATGTCGAGGACGGGGTCTTGGGCAGGGTCTCGGGACGTCATGGCGTGTGGATACCAAATCTAGCGGCCACGCGCCACCGTGTTCTCGTAACGTTCTCTTAATCGCAGCCGCGCCGGCGGCAGGGGTCCGTTCAGCAGGTGACGCTCCAGGAAATGGCCGGTCAGGCGCAGCCCCTCCCCGACCGCCTGCGGCCCGCCGCCGCCCAGCCCGATCAGGAATCCGGGCAGCGGCAGCAGCCGGTCGCGGTAGGGCTCCCCGGCGGAGGCCGACACCGCGCGCCCGGTGCGCGGGCTGACATAGGCGAGGTAATCGTTGGCTCCGGTGACCGCGCAGCGGTCGAGATCCAGCCCGAATCCGAGTTCGGCGAGCAACCCGACCTCCCACCGCACGTAGGACTCGGCCCAGGCGTCGCCGCCCAGCAGGCCGAACAGGGCCAGCAGGCCGTCGAACAGCGCGGGGTGCGGCTCATGCTCCGGCAGGGCGGCCTCGGCCAGCGCGCAGGCGGCTGTCAGGGCGGCGAGTCGCGGCGCGTCGTCCAGAAAGGCGGCGGAATAGCCCTGCACCACCTCCAGCGTCAGGTTTCCCAGATGCTCCGGAAGGCGCCCGCGCCAGCGCGCCGACACCAGCGTTCCGGGCTCCAGCGCCGCCCGCGTCCGGCTGGACCGCCCGCCCATGACCATTCCGGCGTGCCGCCCGTGGTCCCTGGTCAGCAGAGTGGCAACCGCCGAGGTCTCGCCATGCGGGCGGGCCGACAGCACGATGCCCTGATCGGACCATTCCATGCTTCCGCCTCCTCACGTTGACGGGACGTTCCCGATTCCCGCAGTGCGCCCGGTGGCGCCTGGAACCGCCCGCAAGGCGGGTCCGGTCATCTTTTCCACCAGCATGACGCAAATCCATTGCAAGGGGGCTTCATTTCTCGTTCACCATTCGGGCACTATGGTGCGGTTCCAAGGATTGCGGGCGCGCCGCGGCGGTGAGGGGGCTTTGAACAGCACGATCGAGCGATATCTGCTGGCCGAGAAAGCCGGCTCCGAGGGCGTCTGGGACTGGGACCTCCGCAACGATACGATGTTCCTGTCCCCCCGCTTCAAGGAGTTTCTCGGCCTGCCGCCGGGCGAGGTCAATCGCCCGGAAGATTGGCTCGACCGCGTGCACCCGGACGACATCGACTGGCTCTACGCCTCCTTCGAAGGCCAGATGGTCGGCGTCTCGCTGCCTTTCCAGATCGAACACCGCGTCCGCCGGACCGAAACCGGTTTTTCCGCGGGCGACGGCGAGTCCAACTGGCGCTGGCTGGTCTGCCGCGGCATGGCGGTGATGGACGAGTCGGGCGATCCGGTCCGGCTGGTCGGTTCGGTCGCCGACATCACCGACCGCAAGCACGCCGAACGCCAACTGCGCCGGAGCGAGGAGCGCTACGCGCTCGCCGCAGCGGCCAGCAACGATGGGTTGTGGGACTGGGACCTGGACGCCGGGACCGTCTATTACTCGCCCCGCTGGCTGTCGCTCCTCGGACTTGAGGAAGGCGGAGTCGGCAACAGCCCGGACGAATGGCTGGAGCGCGTCCACCCCGACGACCGCCACCCGCTGCGCGCGGCGCTGGACGCGCTCGGCGGCGACAACACCGTCTTCCAGATCGAATACCGCATGCGCCACGCCGATGGCGGCACCCGCTGGATGGCCTGCCGCGGCATCGCCGTTCTGGACGGGCAGGGCCGCCCGGTGCGGCTGGTCGGCAGCCAGGCCGACGTGACGGACCGCAAATCCGCCGAACAGCGCCTGCTGCAGAGCGAGGAGCGCTACGCGCTGGCCGCCGCGGGCGCCAACGACGGGCTGTGGGACTGGCGGCTGGACACGGACGAGGTCTATTACTCCCCGCGCTGGGTGGCCATGCTGGGCTTCGCCGGGGACAGCCTGTCCAACCGCATCGCCGAATGGTTCGACCGCGTGCACCCCGACGATCTGGCCGGGCTGCGCACCGCCATCGACCTGCATCTGACCGGCGAGCGGGAGCATCTCCAGCACGTCTTCCGCATCAGCGCCGCCGACGGGGACGAGCTGTGGATGCTGGTCCGCGGCCTCGCCGTGCGGGACGGGACGGGACGGTCGGTGCGAATCGCCGGGTCGATGACCGACATCACCGCCCAGAAGCGGGCGGAGCAGCAGCTTCTGTTCGACGCCTTCCACGACGGCATGACCGGGCTGCCCAACCGCACCCTTCTGCTCGACCGAATCGGGCAGGCTCTGGACCGCAACCGGCGGGCCGGCGGGAAGGCCTTCGCCGTCATCTTCATCGACCTGGACCGCTTCAAGTCGATCAACGACGCGCTGGGCTCCAGCGTGGGCGACCGGCTGCTGAAGACCATCGCGGAGCGGCTGGACGGAACCCGCCGCATGGGCGACACCCTGGCCCGCCTGTCGGCGGACGAGTTCGCCATGCTTCTGGACGGCATCGACGACGTGGGCGACGCCCTGTCCGCGGCGGAGCGCATGGGCGAGGCCATCGCCATGCCGCTGGCGCTGGACGGGCACGAATTCGTCCTGTCCGCGTCCATCGGCATCGCGCTCAGCGTCTCCGGCTACGACCGGGCGGAGGAGATGCTGCGCGACGCCAGCCTCGCCATGTACCGGGCCAAATCCGGCGGGCGGGCGCGAATCGACGTGTTCGACAGCAACCTGCGCCGTCAGGCGATGGCCCAGATGCGCACGGAAACCGACCTGCGCATGGCGCTGGAGCAGGACCAGCTCTGCCTCTTCTACCAGCCGATCGTCGGGCTGTCCTCCGGCCGAATCGCCGGGTTCGAGGCGCTGATGCGCTGGAAACACCCGGAGCGCGGGCTCGTCCCGCCGGGCGAGTTCATTCCGCTGGCCGAGGAATCGGGCCTCATCGTTCCCATGGGCCGCTGGGCGCTGCGCGAGGCGGCGCGGCAGCTCGCCCAATGGCAGGCCCGTTTCCCCCGCCCCACCCCGCTGTTCATGAGCGTGAACGTCTCCTCCCGCCAGTTCAGCGACGACGACCTGATCGGGCTGGTGAGCGAGGTGCTGGAGGAAAGCCGGGTCCCGCCCTCCAGCCTGAAGCTGGAGATCACGGAAAGCCTGCTGATGAAGGACCCGGCGAAATGCCGGGTGCTGATGCAGCGCATCCGCGACATGGACGTGCGCCTGTCCATCGACGATTTCGGCACCGGCTATTCGTCGCTGTCCTACCTGCACAAGTTCCCGGCGGACACGCTGAAGATCGACCGCAGCTTCGTCCAGGCCATCTCGTCGGGCGAAGGCAACGCCGCCATCGTTCAGGTGATCGCCACGCTGGCCGCGATCCTGGGCATGGACGCGGTCGCCGAAGGCGTGGAGACGGAGATGGAGTCGGAGTTCCTGCGCGACATCATGTGCAAGTACGCGCAGGGCTACCTCTACGCCCGCCCCGCCCCCGCCGACGCCATCGAGGCGCTGCTCGTCCGGGAGGCGGAGGAGCCGCTGGCCGTCCCCAGCCTGGTGTAGGGCGTTTCCCGCCCCCATCCAACGGACACTTCCCCCGGCCCCGCCCTTTGTGCGACTGTCCGCGCTCTTTCACCAGGACAGACCAGGAACTCGCGTTATGGCCGACCGCAATTGCGGAGAATGCACGCTGTGCTGCAAGCTGATGGGCGTGCCCGAACTGAAGAAGCCCTCGGCCAAGTGGTGCGTGTCCTGCGACCAGGGCAAGGGCTGCACGGTCTATGAGGAGCGCCCGCAATCCTGCCGGAACTTCCAATGCTTCTGGCTGATGGACGAGAACTTCCCCGACGAATTCCGGCCCGACCGCATCCACGCGCTGGCCGCCTTCAACGATGTGAAGGACAGTTGCGTCCTCCACGTCGATCCGGCCAAGCCCCGCGCGATGTCCAGCCCGGAGGTCAACGCCCTGATCGACGCCCTGCTGAAGTCCTATGCCAAGGTGTTCGTTCTGTCCGGCAAGGAAAGCGCGCTGATCCAGCGCTGAACCGGCCCCGCGCGAACCTCGCTCGTCAGCGGCGGCGCAGGAGGGTCACGCCGTCGCCGACGGGCAGCATGCACAGGGCCACCCGCTCATCCTCCAGCCGGGCGGCGTTGAAGGCGCGGAAGGCTTCGGTCTTCTCCTTGCGGTCGCTGGGGTCGGCGACGCGTCCCCGCCAGAAGGTGTTGTCGGCAACGATCAGCCCGCCGCGCCGCACGAGCCGCAGGCACCGCTCGTAATAGGCCGCGTAGTTCTCCTTGTCGGCGTCGATGAAGGCGAAGTCGAAGGAGTCGCTTCCGCCGTCGGCGATCAGGTCATCCAACCCGTCGAGCGCCGGCCCGATGCGCAGGTCGATCCGGTCGGTGACCCCGGCCTCGGCCCAGGCCGCGCGGGCCAGCGCCGTCCAGCCTTCGCTGATGTCGAAACTGACGACTTTGCCGCCACCCGGCAGGCTCAGCGCCACCGTCAGGGCGCTGTAGCCGGTGAAGGTCCCGATGTCCAGGGTGCGGCGGGCGCCGATGGTCTCGACCAGAAAGGCCAGCAGTTGGCCTTCCTCCGGCGCGATCTGGTAGTGGGCCTCGGTCAGTTGGGCCGTCTCCGCGCGCAGCCTCGCCTGGACCGGCGTTTCGCGCAGCGAGGTGTCGAGCATGTACCGGTAGATCGCCTCGGGCATGAACATCGACTGCACGGTCACGGCATCGTCCCCCTTGCTGGCCGCCCGCGTCTCGCGGACTCCCGAGCACAGGTAATGCCGCAGGGGATCGCGCTGTTCCGGCGGACGGCATCACCCCCCGCGGAAATTCAGGAGGCTCGGCGCCTTGTCGATGATCTCCTCCAGGATCAGGGAGGCGGTTTCCAGATCGCGCTCCAGATCCGCGCCCAGCTTGCCGGCGTAGTTGGGGCGCTGCAGCTTCTCGTGGGCGTCGTGCAGGCTGCGCAGTTCCGCCACGAAGATCTCGCGGGCGCCCATGGGCAGGATCGGGTTGGCCGACAGCACGAAGAAGAAGCGCATGCTGGCGCGCACCAGCAGCGCCAGCATGACCGTGTCCAGCCGCTCGAACTGGTCCCGCAGGTCGTCGGAGCGGGTGTCCACGAGGTTGCGCAGCCGTTGCTCGATCAGGATGACGAGCGCCTGGAACTCCCCCACCTTGTCGCGGAATTCGCGGTAGGCGCCGAAGCTGTGCTTGCTCGCCTCATGCTCGGCCAACTGGGCGAGCTTCGATGCCTCCCGGCACTGGCGCTCCAGCGCGGACAGCAGTTCCTTGACCTCGGCGCGGGTGTATTGGCGCTTGCTCATGACGGCGGAAAGCCCCTTCGACGCGACGGCCTGCCCTATAGCACGAAGTCCGGCGCCGGTCACGGTGGTGCTTCACCCGTGCGCCCCTCAGTGGTCCGCCGCCGCCGGCTTGCCGCCGGGACGCCGCACCAGCGGCATCAGCAGAAGCCCAGCGAAGAACACCCCGGCCATCAGCAGAAGGCAGTCGTTGAAGGTCAACACCATCGCCTCCCGCTCCACCATGCGGGCCAGCGTCTTCATGGCCGCGGCCTGCGGGTCGGCGACCATCCCGTCGAACGTGGCGGTCAGCCCGTCCAGCGTCTCCTGCACCAGCGGGCGGGCGAGGTTCAGGTTGTCGCCCAGCCGGTTCATGTGCAGGGCCGCCCGCTCCAGGATCACCGTGTTGATCGCCGCCAGACCGATGGCACCGCCCAAATTGCGCATCAGGTTGTAGAGGCCCGACGCGTTCTTGAGCTGCTCCGGCGGCAGGGTGCCGAGCGCGATGCTGTTCACGGGGATGAAGCACAGCATCAGCGACAGGCCGCGCACCGCCTGCGGCAGGAACAGCTCCCAGAAGCCGGACTGGTTGGTCAGGTGGGCGTTCAGCCAGACGCCCGTCCCGAACAGGCACAGCCCCAGCGCCAGCATCGCCCGCAGGTCCATCTTCTTCGACAAGGCGCCGGCGATGGGGGCGGACAGGAACTGGAAGGCGCCGGTCACGAACATGATCGTGCCGATCTGCAGACTGTTCAGCCCGCGCACCCGCGCCAGGAACAGCGGTTGCAGATAGACCGCCCCGTAAAGCCCGATGCCGATGATGAAGCTGTAGAGCGACCCGATGGCGAAGTTGCGGTCCAGGAAGGCGCGCAGTTCCACGATCGGGTTGCGGTAGGTCAGCACCCGCCAGAAGAAGCCCACGGCGGACACCGCGGCGACCACGGCGAAGACCGCCACATACTCGTCCTCGAACCAGTCCTGGCGCGGGCCCTCCTCGACCACGAACTCCAGGCTGCCGAGGAAGGCGGCCATCAGCCCCAGCCCGACGAAGTCGAAGCCCTTGCGCAGCGCCGGGTTGGGCTTGTCCACGTCGACCAGCGTCCAGACCAGCGCCGTCACCGCGATGCCCGGCAGCACGTTGGCCAGGAACAACCAGTGCCAGGAGAAGCTCTGCGTCAGCCAGCCGCCCAGCGTCGGGCCGAGCGTCGGCGCCATGGTGGCGACCAGACCGATCATCACCGACACGCCCGCCCGCTTTTCCGGAGGGAACAGGGAGAAGCTGGTGGCGAAGACGGTCGGGATCATCGCGCCGCCGATGAAGCCCTGAAGCGCCCGCCACACGATCATCGATTCGATGCCGGAGGTGAAGGCGCAGGCCACGCTGGTCAGGGTGAAGCCGGCGGCGGCGATGGTGAACAGCACGCGGGTGGAGAGAATCCGCGCCAGCATGCCGGACAGCGGGATCATCACCACCTCGGCGATGAGGTAGGAGGTCTGCACCCACGCGATCTCGTCGGCGCTGGCCGCGAGGCCCGCCTGGATTTCCGACAGGGAGCTGGAGACGATCTGGATGTCCAGGATCGCCATGAACATGCCGACGACCATGGCCAGGAATCCCAGCCAGTCGCGCGTGGTCACCGGGCGCGGCCCCGCCGCAGGCGAGGAAGGAGCCGCCGCGTCAGCCGGGGGAGTGGCGTTGCGGGCGGAGGGCGTGTCGTCGTTGGTGATGGCGGTCATGGTCGCCCTCTCCAGGACGAAAGGAGTTGTCGGCTCACGCCAGGGCGCGGTTACTTGGACGCGACCGTCCGGCCGGGGACCAGCGCGCCCAGGACGGTGCCGGCGATGTGGGGCTGCTCCTCGGCGCCGCGGGTGTCCACCTCCGCGACCACGGACAGGCCGGGGCGCAGCAGACCGGACAGGGCGCTGTCGCGCGGCAGGGCGATGCGGACGGGCACGCGCTGGACGATCTTGGTGAAGTTGCCGGTCGCGTTCTCCGGCGGCAGCAGGCTGAACTGCGAGCCGGAGGCCGGGGCGAAGCTTTCCACCCGGCCCAGCAACGGCTTGCCGGGGTAGGCGTCCACCTCCACCGTCACCGGCTGGCCGGGGCGCATGCGGGCGAGCTGGGTCTCCTTGAAATTGGCGACCACATAGACGTCGGGCAGCGGCACCAGCGAGAGAAGCTGGACGCCCGGACGCGCGTACTGGCCGACCTGGACGCCGCGGTTGCCCACCACCCCGTCCACCGGGGCGCGGATGACCGTGTTGTTCAGATCGTTGCGCGCGGTTTCCAGGGCCGCCTCCGCCTGACGCAGGCGGGCCTCGGTCTCGCTGCGGCCGGCGTTCAAAACGCCGACCTGATCCTTTTCCGCGGCCAGCGCCGCGCCGGTGCGGGCGGTCTCGGCCACGGCCTTGCGCAGGTCGGCGTCCGCCGTCTCGAACTTCTGGCGGCTCGCCCAGCTTTCGCTGGCCAGCGCGCGGGTGCGGTCGAAATCCTGCTGGGCGCGGCGCTGTTCGGCCTCGGCGCTGGCGACGGACGCCGCGGCCTGGTCGATGATCGCCTTCTGAAGCCGCAGCTTGCTGTCGATGGTGCCGAGCGCCGCCCTCTGCGCGGCGACGTTGGCCTCCGCCTCGGCGAGCTTGGCGCGGAAATCCTGGTCGTCCAGAACCGCCAGAACCTCGCCCGCGGCCACCTGCTGGTTCTCCGCCACCCGGACATCCCGGACATAGGCGGAGACCTTGGGGCTCACCACCGTGATGTCGCTGTGGACGTAGGCGTTGTCGGTCGACTCGAAGAAGCGCCCCTCGGTCCACCAGCCCCAGCCGGCGTAGCCGCCTCCGGCCAGAGCCGCCACCGCCACACCCGACAGAACGATCTTCCGCACGGCCTTGACCATCGTATCCTGCCCGCCTTCTTTGGCCACCCGTTTCGGTTCCGTCCTGCCGCGGGCCGGCTTTCCGCCGCTCCGCCGAAACTGAACCGTTCAGTTTAGTCTTGCGAAAAGATGATCGCGGGCCCACCTGCTGTCAAGAGTGAACTGAACGGTCTAGTTTTAACGTTTGGGATTGTGGTTGAATGCGGAACGCGCTACGGCAGCGGGGTATCGGCGCAGGTATCGGCGCAAGGGGCCCCGCAAGCACCGCCGGCACTGTTGAAGAGCATGGCGCAGGACAGGCTGCAGGACACGAGGAACGCATGAGCACGCTGGTCGCCCCCACCCCGGAGGCAGGATCGAAGCCCGCGCAGATCCTGGAGGCCGCCGGAAAGCTGTTCCTGGACCACGGCTACGGCGCCGTCAGCATGGACGCCATCGCCAAGACCGCCAACGTGTCCAAGGCGACGCTCTACGCCCATTTCGGCAGCAAGGACGAGCTGTTCCGCGCCATGGTCGCCCTCGAATGCAAGGGGCAGACGATGGCCGCCGTCTGCGAGGAGGCGCGGCGGCTCGACATGGCCGAGGGGCTGCGCCTGATCGCCCGCCATTTCGTCACTCTGGTCCTGTCGCCGAAGGCGCTGGCCGGATACCGCGTGGTGGTCGGCGAGGCGCACCGCTTCCCCGAACTGGCCAGCGCCTTCTACGAGGCCGGCCCGGCCCGCACCATGGAGCAGATCACCGCCTTCATGGCCGACCTCGACCGGCGCGGCCTGCTCTCCATCCCCGATCCGCAACTGGCGGCGGAGCAGTTCGTCGGCCTCATCAAGTCGCACACGCACCTGCGCTTCCTGCTGTGCCTGACCGAACGCCCGACGGAGGAGCAGTTGACTCGGATCGTGGACGGCGCGGTCACCCTCATCATCCGGGGCTACGCCCCGTAACGGGCCGGCGCTCAGCGGCCGCCGTCGAAGGTGATCATGATTTCCAGCACCCCGTCGGCGTCCTGCCGGGCGTCGCGGAAGGTGGCGATCTCGCCGGGAAGGATCTGGGACGGCACCGGTTCGACGGACCAGCTCTTCAACGGCTGGCGGTCCGCCCCCAGCGCGGTGACCCGGATGGCCGGGACCGTCCGCGCGGTCTCGGAGACGTTGACGATCTGCCCGTCCACCACCAGGACCGGCTTCCCGTCCTCCACCCTCTGCTCGGACCGCAAGTTCTGGATCGAAAGGCCGGTCCCCGGCGGCTCCACCGGCAGGCCGACCGTCTCGTAGAGCAGGGCCGCCGGGGGCCACAGCCGCACGATGGTCCCGCGCCCGAAATAGCCGGCGGCGCCGAGGGCCACCAGAACCGCCAGGAAGGCCCCCCAGCCGATCGTCGCCCGGCGCCGCGCGTCCGGTTCGGCCGCGGGCTTCGCCGGGGCCTGCTTCCTTTGGGGCGGCGGGGGCGGAGGCGGATGGAACTCGGTCACCTCGTCGGAATGGAAGACCGGCTCTTCCTCTTCCGGCGATTGCCACCACATGTGGCCGCATTGGGCGCAACGCACCTTCCGGCCCTGCGGACCGACCGCCGAATCGGCAAGAGTGTACCGTGTGGCGCAGGCCGGGCAGGTGATGATCATAGATGCCGATCGTGGTCACCGAAATTGCAGAATGTCGTTATAGGTAGTCATGAGGTATGAAGCAAGGAACGCTCTGGCGACGCCCGCGGGGGTGCCGCCGGGCCGGGCGGGTCGGACGGCGGTGGACGCGCCGGCCCCTGCCGGTGCATTGTCCATCCGCGCACCGGGCGGGACGCCGCCGGGGTGCGCCGTTGCGCCGTTGGTGGGACCGTGATCCGTTTCGAGAATGTGGGACTGCGCTATGGCACCGGACCGGAGGTGCTGCGCGACATCAGCTTCACCCTGCCGCCCGGTTCGTTCCACTTCATGACGGGGGCGAGCGGGGCCGGCAAGTCGTCGCTGCTGAAGCTGATGTATCTGGCGCTCCGCCCGTCCCGCGGGCTGGTCACCCTGTTCGGGAAGGACATGGCGCGGGTCAAGCGCGCCGACCTGCCGGAGCTGCGGCGCCAGATCGGCGTGGTGTTCCAGGACTTCGCCCTGCTCGACCATCTCTCGGCGCTGGACAACGTGGCCCTGCCGCTGCGCATGGGCGGGGCGCGCGAGTCGGACGTGGTGGAGCACTGCACCGAGATCCTGCGCTGGGTGGGGCTGGGCAACCATCTGCACTCCCTGCCCTCCACCCTGTCGGGCGGGCAGCAGCAGCGCGTCGCCATCGCCCGCGCGGTCATCAACCGCCCGCGCCTGCTGCTGGCGGACGAGCCGACCGGCAACGTGGACGACGGCATCGGCATGCGCCTTCTGTATCTGTTCGAGGAGCTGCACAAGCTGGGCACCACCGTGGTCATCGCCTCCCACAACGAGGCGCTGATCCGCCGTTTCGAGCACCCGCGCCTGATGCTGGAGAACGGGCGCCTGCACGTCCTGCCGGCGCAGGCCGCGCGCTGGGCCTGAGTCCTTAGGGAAGGAGACACGCCATGGCCCTGCCGCCGCTGACCCGCCGAAGCTCCGACCTGCCGCTGGCGAAGGACCCGACCTCGCGCTTCCTCATGTGGCTGACGGCGCTGATGGTCTATTTGGCGGCCCTGGCGCTGGCCGGGGCGCTGCTCGTCTCCGACATGACGCGGCGCTGGGACAGCGGTCTGGCCGGCGGGCTGACGGTCCAGATCATGCCGCTGCCGGACAGCGCCCAGGCCGCATCGCTTGAGGAGCGGACGGAATCCGCGCTGACCGTCCTGCGGTCCACGCCCGGCGTCGCGACCGCCAGCGTCCTGTCCGCCGGCGACGTCGGGCGGCTTCTGGAACCCTGGCTGGGCAAGGAGGCCACGGACCCGCTGCTGCCCATGCCGCGGCTGATCGACGTGATGACCAACGGGCCGGTGGACACGGCGGCGCTGACGGCCCGGCTGTCCTCCGCCGCCCCCGGCGCCACGCTGGACGACCACGCCGTGTGGCTGGCCGACCTGCGCCGCTTCGCCGGGGCGATGCATCTGGCGGCGCTGGGAATCGTGGGGCTGATCGGCGGGGCGGGTGTGATGGCGGTGATCTTCGCCGTGCGCTCCGGCCTCGCCATCCACCGCCATGTGGTGGAGTTGCTGCACCTGATGGGAGCCACCGACCGCTACGTGGCGCGGCAGTTCGAATCGCACGTCATGGGCCTGACCCTGCGCGGCGGGCTGACCGGGCTGCTGCTGGCCGCCGGCACGCTGGGCGGAATCGGGCACGCCGCCGCCGGGCTTCACGCCAGCCTGCTGCCGGACCTCGCCACTTCTCCCTGGTGGGCCCTGGCCGCTCTGGGCGCCGTGCCGCTGGCCGCCTGCCTGCTGGCCGCGCTGACCGCGCGCTGGACAGTGCTGCGCACGCTGGAGTCGATGCCGTGACCACGCTCCCGCCCCGTCCATCCGGAGGCTGAGGGATGGCGCTCCCCTTGCGGCGTGCCCGGTTCCTCCGGGCCTTGAGACGGCTGCTGCTGCTGGCGGTGTGGTGCGGTCTCCTGTGGACCGGCGGGCTGTTCTGGTTCGCCGCGTCGATTCCGCGCAGCCCGCCCCAACCCGGCAGCGCGGAGGCCACCCGAGCCACCGACGCCATCGTCGTGCTGACCGGCGGCAGCGGGCGGCTCAGCACCGGGCTGGAGTTGCTGGCCGACGGGCGGGCGGCCAGGCTGTTCGTGTCCGGCGTCTACGAGGGGCTGGAGGTGCAGGAGCTTCTGAAACGCTCCCGCCAGTTCCCGGGCGAGATGGAATGCTGCATCACGCTCGGCTATTCCGCGGACAGCACCGTCGGCAACGCCTACGAGACGGCGGACTGGCTCCGCGCCCAGGGCTTTACCTCCATCCGGCTGGTCACCGCCAACTACCACATGATGCGCAGCCTTCTGGAGTTCCGCATGGTGATCCCGGAGGTGGCGGTGGTGCCCCACCCCGTCGCCTCCCCCAACGTGCATCTGAACGACTGGTGGCTGTGGCCGGGCACCGCGAATCTGCTGATGACGGAGTACAACAAGTACCTCGTGACCTACGCGCGGTCCCTGCTGGTCTCCGTCATCGGCAGCCGGTGATGCCGTCCGTTCAGGTGAACCAGGCGTCCGAGATCCCGGTGCGCCCCATCACCGTGAGGGTGCTGCCGTCGGACAGGGAGAAAACGGTGTTCGCACCCGAAACCCTGGCTCCCGCGATCAGTTGGGCAACGGTGACGCCGGCAAAACTCAACGTGTCTTCCACCGGGTTGAAATCGAACACGGTGTCGTGTCCGCTTCCGATTCCGAAGAAGAAGACATCCTGTCCAGCGCCGCCGATCAGCCAGTCGTCGCCGGCGCCTCCATTCAGGTGATCGTTGCCATCTCCGCCGAACAGCGTGTCGTTGCCGGCGTCTCCGAACAGCGTGTCGGCGTCGGCGCCGCCATCGATCAGGTCGTCGCCGCTGCCACCGCCCAGAAGGTCGTCGCCATCCCCGCCCAGGATCGAATCGGCTCCCTCACCGCCGGCGATGGTGTCCGCTCCCCTGTCGCCGGTCAGCAGATCGTCGCCGGCCATTCCGAAGATGAGGTCGGCGCCGGAACCGCCGATCACGGTGTCGGCTCCGCCCTCCCCGAGCAGCGTGTCATCTCCGTCGTCACCGCTGACGAGGTCCGCCCCATCGCCACCGCCGACGAGATCGCCGCCGTCCCCACCCAACAGCGTGTCGTTGCCGCCCCCGCCGACGAGGGTATCGTTCCCGCCTTCCCCGGAAAGGAAGTTGTGGCCGCTGGTTCGGATGAGAAACTCGCCGCTCGTGCCGCCGCGCACCGTATCGTTGGCATTGCCGGACGAAAGATTGGCAACGGACGGATTGTCCGGGGGTGGTTGGTAGCCCGGCAACACCAGAACGCCCGGTGCTCCCGAAAGCTGCTCCAGGACCAGTTCCTTGTTCAGAATGATGGTGCGGTCCATCATGCCGTCGCCGTCCCGGTCGATCTCGATCAGCGTGTTGTTGGCTGCGACCCGGTAATAGATGAACCCCTTGCCCCGATAGCCGTCCGGCACGCCGGGATACGGCAGCTTTCCAAGGAAGGGCATTCCCAAGGCGGACAGATCGATGCGGTCGTTCTCGCCGAAATCGGTGATCTGCACGGACTCATAGCTGTTCGTAGCCAGGATGCGGAAGACGTCGTGCCCGGCGCCGCCAGTCATGACGTCGTTCCCGTCCCCACCAACCAGCGTGTCGTTCCCGGCGCCGCCGGACAGCGTATCCGCACCGGCCCCGCCGACGAGGCTGTCGTCGCCGTCACCGCCGTCCAGACGGTCGTTGCCGCCGAGACCGCGCAGGACATCGTTTCCGGCGCCGCCGGACAGGGTGTCGTGGCCGCCTCCGCCATCCAGCGAATCGTTCCCGCCGGTGCCATTGATCGAACGGTCCTGCACGCGGACCAGCATCCCCGAAGAACCGGCAAGCTCCTCCAGAGCATGCGCTCCTTCCAGCGTGATGCTCCGGCTCATCATGCCGTCGCCATTGCCGTCGATCACGATCTGGGTGTTGCCGGCGACGACGCTGTAGCGAACATGCCCTATTCCGCCGTAGCCGGCGGGTATTCCCACAAGCGGCGCCTGTCCGATGAAGGGCAGGTTCAACGCGGTCAGATCGATACGGTCGCCGTCGCCGAAATCCTTGATCATGGCATGGGAATAGCCCGCTTCCGGGGCAAACCGGAACGCGTCGTTCCCAAGGCCGCCGGTCAGGGTGTCGGCTCCCATCCCGCCGTACAGCGTATCGTCGCCATCACCACCCACGAGATGATCGTTACCTGATCCACCGGGAAAATAGGGCATGACAGCAACCTCGACGCGATGAATACTCCATCAAGTGCTTACCACCTCACGCGCCAACTTTCAACTCAAAGTGGATTTCCGTCGCGCGACATCTCCTCGCACGGCGCGGATCGCGACGCGCTCGCGACGCCGGTCCGGATTGACCGTCGCCATCAGCATGAGTTGTGTCCCCCTGAGCAGATTTCTCCAGGCCCGCCCATCCGTGGACGGAGTTCGGAAAGCATGATCCAGCCCCAAGGGCCTTCTCCCGATCGGCGAGCCCGGGCGACGCTCCGTGCTTGAGAAGCTGATCGAATCCTGACAAGTTCCGGCCATGATCTTCCTGCGCTCCCTCGCCTTCAACGTTGCCTTCCACGTGTGGACGGCGGTCATCTGCGTCGGCATCCTGTGGACGCTGCTGCTGCCGCGGCGTGGCATGATCCGCGTGATCACCTGGTATTTCAGCACCGTGGCGTGGCTGGAGCGCACGCTCGTCGGAATCCGCTACGAGGTGCGCGGGCGGGAGCATGTTCCCAAGAGCGGGTCCTTCCTGCTGGCCGCCAAGCACCAGTCGGCCTGGGAGACGATGAAGCTGCACTTCCTCGTCGACGACCCGGCGATCATCCTGAAGCGGGAGCTTCTGTGGATTCCCATCTGGGGTTGGTACGCCGCCAAGTCCCGCATGATCGCCGTGGACCGCGGCGCCAAGGGGCGCGCCGTCGCCTCCATGGTCAGGAACGCCCGTCCGGTGCGGGACGAGGGGCGGCCCATCGTGATCTTCCCGCAGGGCACGCGCGTCGCCGTCGGCACCTACCGCCCCTACCGGATCGGTGTGGGCGTGCTGTACAAGAGCCTGGACATCCCCATTGTGCCGATGGCGCTGAACGCCGGCCTCTACTGGGCGCGCCACAGCTTCATCAAGCGGCCGGGCACCGTGATCGTGGAGTTCCTGCCCCCCATCCCGCCGGGTCTGGGCCGCGCCGAGGCCATGCGGGAGCTTGAGGAACGGCTGGAGGCGGCCACCGACCGGCTGGTCGTCGCCGCGGGCGGCCCGGCCACCGTGCGCCCGGCGCCGACGACGAAGCCCGTACCCTCCACCGCCCCGCGCGAGACCAGCGCCGCGTCCTGAACCGTGGCCTGAACCGTGGCCTGAACCGTGGCCTGAACCGTGGCCTGAACCGCGCTTCCGCAGGGCATGCGGGAACGCAAACGGAACGGCCCGGTTGACCATCCGGTGGATGGTCCCTACTCTTCCGTACATGCGGAAGGAAGGAAGCTGCATGCCGGACATCGCCGCCATTTCCCAGCGGATCTGGGACATGAAGTACCGCTTCAAGTCCGCCGCGGGCGAACCCATCGACCAGAGCATCGCCGACACATGGCGTCGTGTCGCCGCCGCGCTCGCCGCCGCCGAGGCCGATCCCCAGCTCTGGGCGCCCCGTTTCGAGGAGGCCTTGTCCCGCTTCGAGTTCCTGCCCGCCGGGCGCATCCTGGCGGGGGCCGGCACGGGCCGCTCGGTGACTCTGTTCAACTGCTTCGTGATGGGGACGATCGAGGACGACCTCGGCGCCATCTTCGCCCATCTGCGCGAAGCGGCGCTGACCATGCAGCAGGGCGGCGGCATCGGCTACGACTTCTCCACCCTGCGGCCCAAGGGCGCCCTCGTGAAGGGCGTCGGCGCCGACGCCTCCGGCCCGCTGTCCTTCATGGACGTGTGGGACGGCATGTGCCGCACCATCATGTCGGCGGGCGCCCGGCGCGGTGCGATGATGGCCACGCTGCGCTGCGACCACCCGGACATCGAGGATTTCATCGACGCCAAGCGCGAGCCCGGGCGGCTGCGCATGTTCAACCTGTCGGTCCTCGTCACCGACGCCTTCATGGACGCCGTGCGGGCGGACCGGCCCTGGCCGCTGGTCTTCGGCGGGCGGGTGCACCGCGAGGTGCGCGCCCGCGGCCTGTGGGACCGCATCATGCAGGCCACCTACGCCTACGCGGAACCCGGCGTGATCTTCATCGACCGGGTGAACGGGCTCAACAATCTCAGCTATTGCGAGTCCATATCTGCAACCAATCCTTGCATCACCGCCGACAGTTGGGTGCAGACCGCCGAAGGCCCGCGCCTCGTGGCGGATTTGTTGGGCCGACCCTTTGCAGCGGTGGTCGACGGCACCCCCTTTCCATCGACACCGGAGGGATTCTTCCGCACCGGCAGCAAGCCGGTTCTGCGGATCGTGACCAAGGAAGGCTTCACGCTGCGGGCCACCACCGATCACCCTGTCCGGACCGTCACCCGGCAAACCCGTTACACCCGTGAGGAGGAGTGGAAAGCCACCGGAGCGCTGGTGCCGGGCGATCTGGTCGTCCTCAACGATCATGGCGGCAACCATCATGGCGGCGGGCTGCGGTGGGATGGCGCCTATGGCGAGGCGGAAGGCTACCTGACCGGCCTGCTCGTCGGCGACGGGACGCTGAAGGAGGACAAGGCGGTTCTGTCCGTATGGCCGGGCGAAGCGGTTGCGAACGCTCCGTCCACAAGGCCGGGTGTCGCCGGGGTGATGGAGGCGGCTCTGGCCGCCGCGCGCAGCTTGCCGCACCGCGCCGACTTCGTCGGCTGGGTCCCGGTGCAAGGCCGCGGCGAACGGCGGATGGCTCTCGGCGCGTTGAAGCGGATCGCGGGCAGCCTTGGCATGGCTCCCGGAATCAAGGAGATCACGCCGGCCTTGGAACGGACGTCCAGCGACTTCTACCGCGGATTCCTGCGCGGCCTGTTCGACGCGGACGGCACCGTTCTAGGCGATCAAACGAAGGGTGTCAGCGTCCGGCTGGCGCAGAGCGACCTGGACCGGCTGCGAGCGGTGCAGCGGATGCTGCTGCGGCTCGGCATCGTCGGCCGCATTTATGCCGAGCGCCGCCCGCCCAGCCTGAGACTGCTGCCCGATGGCAAGGGCGGGCGCAAGGCATATCAATGCAACGCCGACCACGAACTGATCATTGCGAACGACAATCTGGGCCGCTTCGCCGAGCGCATCGGCTTCGCCGACCATGAGAAGCGGGCCAGACTGACCGCCGCCCTGAAAAGCTACCGCCGCACGCCGAACCGGGAGCGCTTCGTCGCCGAGATCGCGTCCGTCGAGGAGGACGGGATCGAAGACGTCTTCGACGTCCGGATTCCCGGTTTGCACGCCTTCGACGCCAACGGTCTCCTGGTGCATAACTGCGGCGAGCAGCCGCTTCCCCCCTATGGTGCCTGCCTGCTCGGTTCGATCAACCTCGCCGCGCTGGTGCTGGACCCGTTCGAGGAGACCGCCCGGCTCGACACGGCCCGGCTGAAGGAGCTGACCGCTCTGGCGGTCCGGATGATGGACAATGTGGTGGACGCCTCGCGCTTCCCGCTGGAGCAGCAGGCGCGGGAGGCCCGCGCCAAGCGCCGCATCGGGCTGGGCGTCACCGGGCTGGCCGACGCGCTGATCCTCTGCCGCACGCGCTACGGCAGCGAGGCGGCGGTGGCGCTGACCGAGTCCTGGCTGGGGACGGTCCGCAACGAAGCCTACCGCGCCTCGGCCCTTCTGGCGGCGGAGAAGGGAGCCTTCCCGCTCTACGACCGCGACGCCTATCTGGACGCCCCGATGGTCCGTGGGCTCGACGCGGACGTGCGCGCCCTGATCGCGGAGCACGGCATCCGCAACGCCCTGCTGACCTCCATCGCCCCGACCGGCACGATCTCGCTGTTCGCCGACAACGTGTCCTCCGGCATCGAACCGGTCTTCTCCTACAGCTACGACCGCACCGTCCTGATGCCCGACGGCACCCCCCGGACGGAGGAGGTGAGCGACCACGCCTATCGCCTGTTCCGCGCGCGGTTCGGGGAGGACCACCCCTTGCCCGATTATTTCGTGGACGCGCAGTCCCTGACCCCGGCGGAGCATGTGGTGATGCAGGCGGCGGCCCAGCGCCATGTCGACAGCTCCATCTCCAAGACCATCAATTGCCCGGAGGACCTGCCCTTCGACGCCTTCAAGGACGTCTATTGGCAAGCCTACGAGCTGGGCTGCAAGGGCTGCACCACCTACCGCCCGAACGAGGTCACCGGCGCCGTGCTGTCGGTGAAGAAGGAGGGCGCCGCCGCCACACCGCCTTCGATCACCGCCGCCGTCGCGGCCAAGCCGCCCGACCGTCCGGAAACCCTGCCGGGCGAAACCTACAAGGTGCGCTGGCCGGACAGCGACCACGCCATGTACATCACCATCAACGACATCGTGGAGGGCGGGCGGCGCCGGCCTTTCGAAGTCTTCATCAACTCCAAGAACATGGAGCATTACGCCTGGACCGTGGCGCTGACCCGCATGATCTCCGCGGTGTTCCGCCGCGGCGGCGAGGTCGGCTTCGTCGTGGAGGAGCTGAAGGCGGTCTTCGACCCGCGCGGCGGCGCCTGGATGCAGGGGCGCTACGTGCCTTCTCTTCTGGCGGCCATCGGGGACGTCATCGAACGGCATCTGAAGGCCATCGGCATGCTGCCGGACGACGGGACGCCAATCGCCTTTCCGGCCCCACCCGCCATCGAAGCGGAGCGGGCCAACCTCCGCCAATGCCCGAAATGCGGCCAGCCGGGACTGATCCGGCAGGAGGGGTGCGACAACTGCCTGAACTGTGGCTATTCGAAATGCTCCTGACCGCCGCTCGCGGAAAGCGGCGCGGCGGACCGATCAGGACTCCATGACGCCGCGCATCCTGTGGCATAAGAGCCCCCGCAACGCCACAGGAACGACGCCACAGGAACCCGGCCTCACATGATCCGCTTCGACAACATCAGCAAGCAGAATGGTCACCGAATCCTCTTCCTCGAAGCATCGGCGGCGTTGAACCGGGGCGAAAAGATCGGACTCGTCGGTCCCAACGGCGCGGGCAAGACGACGCTGTTCCGCATGATCACCGGCGAGGAACTGCCGGACACCGGTCAGGTGGCGATCGAGAAGCAGGTGACGATCGGCTACTTCAACCAGGATGTCGGCGAGATGTCGGGCCGCTCCGCCGTGGCCGAGGTCATGGACGGTGCCGGTCCGGTCAGCACCGTGGCCGCGGAACTGGCGGAGCTGGAAACCGCCATGGCCGATCCCGACCGCGCCGACGAGATGGACGCCATCATCGAGCGCTACGGCGAGGTCCAGGCCCGCTTCGACGAGCTGGGCGGCTACGAGCTGGAGGGCAAGGCGCGCGAGGTGCTCGCGGGTCTCAGCTTCAGCCAGGAGATGATGGACATGGACGTCGGGATGCTGTCCGGCGGCTGGAAGATGCGCGTGGCGCTGGCCCGCATCCTGCTGATGCGCCCCGAGGTCATGCTGCTCGACGAGCCGAGCAACCATCTGGACATCGAAAGCCTGATCTGGCTGGAAGGCTTCCTGAAGGGCTTCGAGGGCGCCCTGCTGATGACCTCGCACGACCGCGAGTTCATGAACCGGATCGTCAACAAGATCATCGAGATCGACAGCGGGTCGCTGACCAGCTACTCCGGCGACTACGGCTTCTACGAGCGCCAGCGGGCGCTGCGCGAGAAGCAGCAGGAGGCGCAGTTCGAGCGGCAGCAGGCCATGCTGGCGAAGGAACTGAAGTTCATCGAGCGCTTCAAGGCCCGCGCCTCGCACGCCAGCCAGGTCCAGAGCCGGGTGAAGAAGCTCGACAAGATCGAACGGTTCGAGCCGCCGAAGCGCCGCCAGCTCGTGACCTTCGACTTCCCGCCGGCCCCGCGCTCCGGCGACGACGTCGCGGTTCTGAAGAACGTGCACAAGGGCTACGGCAGCCGGACCATCTACGAGGGCCTGGACCTGACGATCCGCCGCAAGGAGCGCTGGTGCGTCATGGGCGTCAACGGCGCCGGCAAATCGACCCTGCTGAAGCTGGTGGCGGGCGCGACCGAGCCGGACAGCGGGACCGTCGCGGTCGGCGGCAGCGTGCGGATGGGCTATTTCTCCCAGCACGCGATGGACCTGCTCGACGGCGACAAGACAGTGTTCGAATCGCTGGAGGCGTCCTTTCCGCAGGCGAGCCAGGGAGCGCTGCGCGCGCTCGCCGGCTGCTTCGGCTTTTCCGGCGACGATGTGGAGAAGAAGTGCCGCGTCCTGTCCGGCGGCGAGAAGGCCCGTCTGGTCATGGCGACCATGCTGTTCAACCCGCCGAACTTCCTGGTGCTGGACGAACCGACCAACCACCTCGACCTCGACACCAAGCAGATGCTGATCGCGGCCCTGTCGGCTTATGAAGGCACCATGCTGTTCGTGTCGCACGACCGGCATTTCCTGGCCGCCTTGTCCAACCGCGTGCTGGAGCTGACCCCGGAGGGCATTCACCAGTATGGCGGCGGCTACACCGAATATGTGGCGAGCACCGGGCAGGAGGCGCCGGGCATTCACTGAGGCGCGGGGGATCGTGCGCCGCAACAAGCGGCTTGCGCGATCCGCATCCTCCATGGAAACTCGGCACCGTGTCGTCGGGCTGAGATGCGCAACCTTGGAGATGGGAAATGGCTGGGTACGACAACGCCGACGGCCCCGCGGGGCTGGTCATCCGCCTGATTGACACCGCGGTGAAGGCTCTGGACGATATGTCCGACGCTGCGGGCGACATTGCACCGGACGTCGGCGATCTGACGGACACGCTGGTCGCCGCCCAGCGCATCGCCGACCGGGCGGCGCAAGATTTGCGGCGCCTGTCCCAAAAGGTGGCCGTCCAGAAAGTGGCCGCCCAATAGCGGCCGAAGCGGTGCGGCGCCGGGAAAGCGCCGCACCGATCCTCCCCTACCGGCGCTGGCCGGCGGTGAAGGCGAAGTTGTCGAAGCTGTTCTCGGCGACGCGGAACCACAGATATTCCTCGTCGCGGAACTTCTTCCACGGCTCGTAGATCTTGGCGAACTTCGGGTTGTTCTTGGCGGTCTCGTCGTACAGCTCGTAGGCCGCCTTGTAGCACGCCTCCATCACCTCGCGCGGGAAGGGGCGGAGCTGGGCGCCGCCGGCCACCAGCCGCTTCAGGGCGGCGGGGTTGTCGGCGTCGTACTTGGCGTTCATGATCGCCAGCGCCTCGAAGCAGGCCGCTTCCAGGGCCGCCTGATAGGGCTTCGGCAGCTCGTCCCACTTCTGCTGGTTGACGAGAAGCGACACGTTCAGCCCGCCTTCCCACCAGCCGGGGTAGTAGTAATACTTGGCGACCTTGTTGAAGCCGAGCTTCTCATCGTCGTAGGGGCCGATCCACTCCGCCGCGTCGATGGTGCCCTTTTCCAGCGACGGGTATATGTCGCCGCCGGCGATCTGCTGCGGGACGACGCCCAGCTTGGTCAGCACCTGGCCGGCGAAGCCGCCGATGCGGAACTTCAGGCCGCTCAGGTCCTGGACCGTCTTGATCTCCTTGCGGAACCAGCCGCCCATCTGGGTGCCGGTGTTGCCCGCCGGGAAGTTGACGACGTTGTAGCCCTTGAAGAAGTCGCGCAGCAGTTCCATGCCGCCGCCCTGGAGAATCCAGGCGTTCTGCTGGCGCGCGTTCAGGCCGAACGGAACCGTCGAGTCGAAGGTGAAGGTCGGGTCCTTGCCGACATAGTAGTAGCTGGCGGTGTGACCGCACTCGACCGTGCCGTTCTGAACGGCGTCCAGAACCTGCAGGCCGGGGACGATTTCACCGGCGGCGAAAGGCCGGATCGTGAACTTGTTGTCGGTGATGGCCGCGACGCGGCGCGAAATCACGTCGGCGGCGCCGTAAATGGTGTCCAGGCTCTTCGGAAAGCTGGAGGCAAGGCGCCAGTGGACTTCCGGCGTGCTCTGCGCGATGGCCGGAGCCGCCAGGGTGCTGGCCGCAACGCCGACACCGGCGCTGGCGAGGAATGAACGGCGTTTCATAGCGGGAGTCCCCTCCTGTTCTTTTGTTCAGGAACGAACCTATCAGCGTCCTCCGCAGCCCCGCAAAATGTTAGCCGTGCAATGAGCGAATGGCTTACCCGACGAAATGTTTCGTGACAAACGGTTGCGCATTAAAACCCAGAGTTACAGCGCCGCCACCTCATGGTCGCGGAACCGTCCATAAGTGTAATGGGCAGCACACCCCCCTTCCGCCGACACCATGCAGGAGCCCATCGGGTTCTCCGGCGTGCAGACGGTGCCGAACAGCTTGCAATCGCTGGGCTTCTTCACGCCGCGCAGGATGTCCCCGCATTCGCACCCCCTGTGGTCGGGAACGGTGCGGCCCGGCACGGCGAAGCGCCGTTCCGCGTCGAAGGCGGCGAAGCTCTCCCGCAGGCACAGGCCGCTGTCGGGAAGCGAGCCGAGGCCGCGCCATTCGAAGCCGGGGCGCAGATCGAAGGTCTCGGCGACGATCCGCTGGGCCTTCCGGTTGCCGTCGCGGGTCACGGCGCGGGTGAACTGGTTCTCCACCTCGGCCCGCCCATCGTTCACCTGACGGATCAGCATCAGAATGGCCTGGAGCACGTCCAGCGGCTCGAACCCCGCGATGACCACGGGCTTGCGGTAGGTCTCGGCCACGAACTCGTAGGGACGGCTGCCGATGACGACGGAGACATGCGCCGGCCCGACGATCCCGTCCAGCGGCAGCGTGCCCAGCGTCCGCACCTCCGGGCTGTCCATGATGCCGCGGATGGCGGCGGGGGTCAGGACGTGATTGCAGAAGACGCTGAAATTCCCGAAATTTTTTGCCTTGGCCGTCTGGACGGCCACCGCGGTCGGCGGCGTCGTGGTCTCGAAGCCGATGGCGAGGAAGACCACCTCGCGGCCCGGATTCTCCTCCGCGATGCGCAGGGCGTCCATGGTGGACAGAACCATCCGCACGTCCGCCCCTTCGGCCTTGGCCTTCAGCAGGCTGACCCGCCCCGATCCCGGCACGCGCAGCACGTCGCCGTAGGTGCACAGGATCACGCCGGGCTGGCGCGCGATGGCCACGGCGTCGTCGATCCGCCCCACCGGCAGGACGCAGACCGGACAGCCCGGCCCGTGGATCATCCGCACATTGTCCGGCAACAGGTCGGGGATGCCGTAGCGGGACACCGCGTGGGTGTGGCCCCCGCAGAACTCCATCAGGCTGTAGGTCCGCCCGGTCGCCGCTTCCCGCCCGATCGCGGCGGCGATGCCGCGGGCCAGCCCCGCGTCCCGGAATTCATCGACGTACTTCATGCCCCGCCCCCTCGGCCTGCCGTGGCGGCATTTGGACGGCGGCGGGCGGCGCTGGCGTTGATGCGGATCAAGAAGAGGGTTCGGGGGACGGCGGCGCGCCTTCCCCCCGAACCACGCCTTTACTTCGAAGCGCCCATCAGGGGCAGCGACAGTTCCGGCCCGCGCCCCGAATCCTCGATTCCGATGGCGGAGGAACCGGGCGTGCCCAGGGCCACGCTCACCGGACGCCCGTTGTTGTGGTTCTTCCACATCTCGTAGAGCGCCAGAGTCGCGTAGATCTTGGCCTCGCGGCTGGTGTTGTAGAGCCATTCCTGGGTCGGAATGACACGGAGCGCGCCGTTCCCCGACTGCTCCACCCGTTCCGCGAAACGGTAGCCGAGCTGGTTGTTGATGTTCGCCAGCAACCCGTCGAAGCCGGAGGAGATCCGCCCGAACCCGGCATCCGACGCGGCGGAGGACGCGCCGCCGAGCGTGCTGGGCGTCTGCCGCTTCACGAGGTCGCCGAAAACCCAGCCCTCCTCGCCGGTGCGCATCGACCGCACGCCGATCCAGCTTCCTTCCTGCTTCAGCTCGATCACCTCGTCGCCGCGGGTGACCGTGGAGCGGATCGAGGCGTTGTCGGACGGGGCCGCGCGCAGGTTCACCTTCTCGCCGGTCACCGTGTGGATGTCGCCGGGCGCCGCCGCCGCGGGCAGGGCCAGCGCCGCCGCCACGCCGATGCCGGCCAGGGTTCCCAGGAAACTCGTCGTCATCCGAGACATGTGCATTCTCCCGCAGAACACGCGCATCGCGCGCCGTTTCCCCTACAACAGGCAAAGGCGGGGTATGCTCCAAGGACAGGCGCGGTACGGACGGGACTACTCGAAAGACACACGCAGCGGGCTGTCCCCGGCGGGCCAGACGCCGCGGTCCACGGCGCGGGCGCCCTCGAAGACCAGCCAGCTCTGCCGCCCGTAATGGGGCAGCGGGCGCAGCAGGGCCTGGAGCGCCGCCGCGTCCTCCGCCGCCACCGCCAGCACCGGACGCCCCTGCGGGGTTCTCGCGGTCCACACCCGCGCCGTGCCACGCCCGTCGAGGCTGTCCGGCACCGGCGGCAGGCCGAGCCGGGCCAGTAGCCGGTCCACCTCCGCCGCCGTCCCGATCACGGCAAGAGGAGCGGCAGGATCGGCGCGATCAAGGTCGGCGCGGTCCGCGGCGGCGATGCGCGGCTTGCCGTCCGCCAGCCGCTCCGCCAGCGCGCGGGCGGCCTCCGCGGCGGGACCGTCGGCGGCGATGACCGTGGTGGTGGCGTGGTCCAGAGTCACGTCGCGCAGGGTCGGCGGCGCCTCCCCCGGCGCCAGACGGCGGAACAGCTCGACGTCCGGATCGACCGACAGCGCCAGTGGCCGCGCGGCGGTCGGGACCGTCACGGTGGCCTCGCGCCCGTCGAGGCGGACGCTGTGCCGCTCCGCCCCCGCCGCCGTCCGCACCTCCACCGGCACGGTCAGACCATAGGCCGGCTCGGTCTGGCGCAGGGTCAGGGTCACCCCGTCGCTTCCGGCCTTCGCCCCGGCCAGTTCCAGCGCGGGAGCGCCCACGCGGGTCAGCCATTGCTCGAAGAAGGAACCGAGGTCCCGCCCCGATGCCGCCTCGAAGGAGCGGCGCAGGTCGTCCCACCCCGCGTCCGCGAAGCGCTTGTCCTCCCAGAAGCGGCGGATGCCGGCGTCGAAGGCGTCCGACCCGATTTCGGCGCGCAGCATGTGGAACAGCATCGCCGCCTTGCCGTAGCCGACGATCTGGGCGGCGTCGTGGACCTTGGCGCGGAACTCGGTCAGGGCGGAATCGCGGCCCGCCGGAAGCGCCGCGTAGTCGCGCAGCCAATCCAGCCGCATCGCCCGCGCCGCGTCCTCGCCCCGCGCCTCCGCCGCCGCGTAGTCGGCCATGAAGGTGGTCAGCCCCTCCGACCAATTGCCGGGCCAATTGCCTCCCTCGCCCACGCGGACTCCATTCCCCCACCAGTTGTGCAGGATCTCATGGGGCAGAGACTGGGCGCGGATGAAGGGCAGCGGCATCACCTGCCGCCCGATGTAGGTCAGCCCCGGAAAGCCCAACCCGACCGGCAGCGGCGCCGACAGGATGGCGAAACCGGCGAAGGGATAGGCGCCGATCCGCGCCGCCTGCGCGTCGATGGTTCGGGCACTGAGGTCCAGATAGTCGTCGGCCAGCGCCGCCTGCTCCGGATGGAAATAGGTGCGCAAGCGAAGATCGCCGTGCCTCCGCTCCGTCACCTGCCACGCCCCGGCGAAGAGCGACGGCTCCTCGACGCTGCGCTCCTCGGCGAAGGTGGCGGTGTAGCCCGCGCCGTCGCGCGTCTCCTCCAGCAGCCGGCCCGTCGCCACCGCGACGAAGGGCGCCGGCACGCGGACGGTTAGGCGCCAGGAGGGCGGCCGGCCGCTCTCCGGCATCGGGAGCCAACCGCTTCCCGCGGGCAGATAGGCCCCCTCCGCCCCGCCACCCCCACCGCGCGATTCCGGCGTCAAGGGCGGGAGCATCCCGGCGTAGCGCAGGCGAAGCTCCCCGCCCCCCTCCCGCACGGTCACCGGCAGGGCGTTGCCGCGCACCGCGACCGGCTTGCCGTCGAGCAGGGCTTCCTCCACCGCCAGCCCCGGCGCCAGCCGCAGCCGATGCGACCCGGCGGGCAGCCGCAGCCGGTCCTCCACCTCCAGCCGCCGCGCGGCGGGGTCCAGCGTGACGGTCAGGTCATGGTGCAGGCCGGCGGCCCAGCCGGGCACGGCGGCGAGGATGCCCAGAAGGGCCAGGAGGAAGGTCCGCATGCCCTTCCAATATATGGCTTGGGCTGCGCCGCGCCAGCCGCCTCAACCGGCCCGCGCGCGCACCGCGGCCAGCAGGCTGCACAGGCCGCGGTCGTGGATGCCGATGGCCTCCAGATGGGCGACCGTGTTGGCGAGATAGTCCAGGTTCGGACCGCGCTCCCCCCGGCATCCGGCGATGCGCTCCGCCATGGTGGTCTCGTCCATGCAGCCGCAATATTGCCGGTGGCGGCGGTCCACCACGAAGGTGCAGGCGGTGACCGGCGTCCCGCCGTCGCGCGGGCGGACGGGCAGCAGCTTCGGGCGGTAGACGCGGTTCAGCATCTCCCGGTCCCACAGATAATCCAGCGTCTCGGGCACCCGCTCCGCCGCCACGCGGAAGACGATCCCCCGGCAGGAGCCGCCGCGGTCCAGCCCCAGCACGAGGCCGGGCCGCTCCGGCGTGCCGCGGTAGCGGTGGGATGACACGCAGAAACGGCGGTGGTAACCGCCCAGAACCGCCGGGTGACGCTCCAGAAAGGGAAATTCCGGGTTCCACATCAGGGACCCGTAGGCGAAGACCCACAGGTCGGCGCCGGGTGTCACGGCGATGTCGGCGGACCAGGAAGAGTTGGATGGTGCCGGACGCGGCGCCGGTGCATCGACCGGAAGCTCGGCAACAGGCGATTGCGTATCGAGCAGCATGACCCTTAAGCAATGCAGCGTGCGCCGACTGGTGGCGACGCGGTGAATGCTAGCACGGCCCCTGGCCGCCCGCTATAAGGTGGGTGCCATAAAACGGAAATGCCACAGATGCGCGTTCGGAAGATCCTGGGCTTTGCCGTTCTTGCCCTTGCCCTGCTGGCCGGCGCCTATTCGGTCTGGTGGTGGCAGGCGGCGTCGGCGGTGGAGCGCGGCGTGCTCGCCTGGATGGACGAGCAGCGGGCCGCGGGCGCGGTGGCGGCTCATGGCGGGCTGAGCGTCGGCGGCTATCCCTTCACCATCCGCGCCGCGCTGGAGACGCCGCACCTCGCCACCCGCGACGCGGAGTGGCGGGGCGCCCGGCTGGTGGCGGAAGCCCCGCCCTGGAACCACACCCACATCGCGCTGTCCCTGCCCGGCGAGCAGCGCGTGACGGTGGTGCAGGCGAACCAGCCGCCCTTCACGCTGGTCGCCCGCGACGGGGGCCAAGGGCATGTCGGCCTCACCCTGACTGGCCAGCCGGTTGAGGCGCGGCTCACCTTCACGAATCTCGTGGCGCAGCCGGACGCCTTGCCCGTCCCCATCGCCGCGCTGGACCTGACCGCCTCCCAGCCCGCCGAACCGCCGGCCAGCCACACCGACACCGGCCTGTCCGTCACTCTGGAGGCCCGCGGCGCCACCCTGCCCGACGGCACGCCGGACTCGCTGGGCCGCGAGGTGCAGCGGCTCCTGCTGACCGCGCGCATCCTCGGCCAGCCGCCGAAACCGGAGCCGGCCAGCCTGTCCGCCTGGAGCCGCGACGGCGGCACGCTCCAACTCGACGGGCTGAACCTGGATTGGGGACCGCTGAAGCTGGCGATGAACGGCACGCTGGCGCTGGATGCCGCCTTGCAGCCGCAAGCCGCGCTGACGGCGGAGGTGCGCGGGTTCCAGGCGGTTCTGGACGCGCTTCAGGGCCTGTTCCGGCCCAAGGATCTGGCGATGGCCCGCACCATGCTGGGCCTGCTGGCCCGCCCCGCCGGGCCGGATGGCGAGCCGGTGCTGACCGCCCCGGTCACCGTGCAGAACCGCGGGTTGTTCCTCGGCCCGCTGAAGGTCGCGGCGCTGCCGGCGGTGGTCTGGTAGGGGGCGCTTTGCCCCACCCTTCCCACGCTTTGCGTGGACCCCTTCCCTCCCCGCTTTCGCAAGGGAGGGAGAATAGTCCCCTCCCCTGCGTCAGCGGGGGAGGGTTAGGGAGGGGGCAAGACGTCGCGACGCGACAACCTCACGCCGCCTTCAGCATCCCCTGCATGTCCTCGTAGGACGGCAGATGGTCCAGCTTGCCGACCGCGGACACCGCCATCGGCCCGGCGAAGACGCGGTTGGCCGCCGCCGCCACGTCCTCCGGCGTCACGGCGTCGATGCGCTCGAAGATTTGCTCGATGGTCCGGATCTCCCCGGTGCGCAGCAGGGTGCGGGCGAAGCGGTCGGCGCGGCGCATCGTCGATTCCAGCGACTTGCCCACTGAAAAGCGCATCTGTTCCTTCGACCGCTCAAGCTCCACCGCGGTCACGCCGTCGCGGGCCTTGCGAAGCTCCTCGAAGAAGACCGGCACGAGTTCCGCCACCTCTTCCGGCCCGGTGCCGGCGTAGAAGCTGAGCGCCCCGCCGTCCGCATACTGGATGGGGGCTGCGTAGACCGAATAGACCAGCCCGCGCTTCTCGCGGATCTCCTGGAACAGGCGGGAGGTCATGCCGCCGCCCAGGATGTTGGCGAGGTGGCGCAGCGCGTAGCTCGCGGAATCCTCCGTGCCGACGCCGGGGAAGGCGGCCATGAAATGCACCTGCTCCGCGTCGCGCTTCAAAAGCGCCGCCCCGCCCTTGTTGACGACCGTCTCGTGGAAGGGGTCGTCCTTGGCGGTCAGATGGCCGAACAGCGCTTCCGCGCGGCGCACCACCGTGCCGTGATCGACGTTGCCGGACACCACGTAGACCATGCGGCGCGGGTCGTAGTGGGACACGTAATCGAACAGATGCTCGCGCCCGAAGCCCGCGACGTTCTCCTTCGGGCCGAGGATCGGGCGACCCAGAGCCTGCCCGTCGAAGGCGGTGCGGCGCAGCGCCTCGTAGACCACGTCCTCCGGCTCGTCGGCGTAGCGGCCGATCTCCTGGATGACCACGCCGCGCTCCTTCTCCACCTCCTCTTCCGGGAAGACGGAGTTCAGCACGATGTCGCCGATGATCTCGCAGGACACATCGACGTGCTTGGCAGCCATCTGCGTGTAGTAGGCGGTGACGTCGTAGTCGGTGTAGGCGTTGAACTCGCCGCCGCGGTTCTCGATCTCCAAAGCGATGCCCAGCGCGTCACGGCTTTCCGTGCCCTTGAAGATCATGTGCTCCAGGAAATGGGCGATGCCGTTCACCGCGGGCCGTTCGTTGCGCGCCCCGACTCCGACCCACACGCCGCTGGTCACCGTGCCGAGATGAGGCAGGTGGTCCGTCAGCACGCGGAAGCCGTTGGCAAGGGTGGTCAGTTGGATCGTCACACAGGGTCTCCTGGTAGGGCACGGGGCCGTCCGAGAAAAAGGGGGCCGCGAAAAAGGGGTCCGCGAAAAAGGGCGTCGTCATGACGTGGGATGCCGTCCGCGCAGGAACAATGCCCGGCGAGGCGAGGTCAAGCGGACACAGTTCAAGCGGACACAGTTCAGGCGGGCGTCAGCCCCGCGGCGGCGCGAGGGCGGCGCTGAGGGCGCGGCGGTTGCGGTGGGCGCGCATCAGCAGCGGGGCCGGAACGTTGCCCGGCACCAGCAGGCGCCCGCCCGGCAGCAACCGCACGCCGTGCCGTTCCAGTTCGTTCAGCAGCTCCGCCGTTGATCTGCGCATGGTCGTCCTCCGCCGACGAGATTTTCACGGTTCCCATCATGGCGGAGAAAACCGATAGGATCTATTCGGTTCATCCTATTCCATCGATAGACATCACCTATGAACGCCGACCGGTTCAGTGACGGGTTTTCAGCGCCGAGAGGCGGTCGGACAAGCTGCTGGGCGCCGGCTTTGCTCCCGTCGCGGCATCGAGCGCGGCCTTGATGTGGGGATCGTCCTCCTCCGGCTTGGACGGCTTCAGCAGGTCGGCCTTGGCGCTGGATGCCTCCGCCCGGGCGAGGTCGCGGGCCGCGGCGTCCTGCATCGCCTTCAGCGCGGTGCCGAGACTGGAGGTGGCGCTGCTCAGCCCCGCCGCCTGCCGGGCCGCCTCCGCCCGCTGCTGGGCCATGTCGCGCTGCTGGGCGGCGCGACCCATGTCGCGTTCGGCCCGCTGCAACGCGCTGCGCGCGGCCTTCAGCTTGCCACCGGCCTCGGCGTAGGTCTTTTCCAGCATGGTCAGGAAGTCGCGCGCGTCGTGGGCGTCCTGCTCCTCCCGGTCGATCTCCGGGGCCATCTGCTCCAGCATCCCGACCAGCGTCTCCAGGCTCTGCTGAAGCTGGGCCTTGCGTCCGGCGTCGGTCTCCGCCTCCATCTGCCGCTGAAGATGCTCGGCGGCGGTCATACGCTGACGGGAGAGCTGGAGGATGGCCTCCGCCTCCTTTTGCTCCTTCTCATAGGCGGCGCGCGCCTGCGCGACTTGAAGGCCGAGACTGTCCAGATGCTCTTCCATCGTGCGCAGTTCGGCCTCCGTTGCGGCCTTCGGGTCCCAGCGGACCAGGGCTTCCACCGCCGACTGGACGGCCTGATCGGTCTTCACCCCGACGAGGTTGCGGATGAACGAGATCATGGTTGCGGTTCCTCTCCGTTGCGGCGGGTCTTCACCCCGCCATGGCTCCGGCGTTCAGCAGCGCGATGGCGATCTGGAGCCCGGCCAGCGCCGTGCCCGCGGCGACGTTGCCGGATTCGATCATCGTGCGCAGGTCGCGGAACAGCCGGATGGCGATCAGGAAGGTAATCAACTGCAGAAGCAGGGCAATCGCTCCCCAGATCAGGATGTCCACAAGGACGAGGCTGGTCGCCAGCGTCGCCGCCAACGGGATCGCCAGCGCCACCACCGTGCCGCCCAGCACCACGCCGGCCGCCTGGTTGCCGCTCGCCAGCAGGTCACGCTCGTGCAGCGGCGTGACCGCGACATAGACGGCCACCCCGATCAGGAACAGGGCCAGGGTCGCCCCGAAGTGCAGAAGCAGCAGCGGCAGGCCGGATTCGAGGCCCTGCAGGATTTGCGCGACGCTGGTGTCCATGGTGTCTTCCATCCGGGCTGGCGGGATCGGGCGAGAGGTTCAGGCGAGCGATAGGGAGGCGGGGTTGACGTCGATGCCGGCGCGGACCTCCACCCACGCCTCGCCGCCGTCCTCCACCGCCGTGACCAGCACATATTCGGTCAGGGGCGCGGGGTCGGCGGCGCCGGTGGGGGCCGCGTAGAGCATGGCGGTCAGGCGGCGCGTGCGGCTGCCGCGGTGGTCGGTCAGCGTCTCGTCGAAAGTGATTGGGGCGACGCGGGACGCGCCGGGCGACCACAGCCGCCCGTACAGCTTTCCGTCCTTGGTCTGGAATTGCGGGTAGCCGATCATCCCGTCGGCAGGGTCCAGCCAGAAGCCCCATTCCTCGTTGTCGGTGGGGTGCACCTCGTCCAGGACGGAGAACCAGCGGCATTCGTCCGGCGCTCCGCCGGCCCCCAGATGAAGCTGGTAGAAGCCGCGCCCGCCCGGAAGATACAGCCGGTGCAGAGTGACGCCGCCGCCCGTCAGCGTGCCGACGGCCTCGACGCTGACCATCGAGCCGGCCCCCTCCGGCGCCGCGGCCTTGATCGCCCCGCCGCCCAGCAGGAAGGGGGTGGGATCGGGCGTCAGCGTCATGCCCACGCGGAACAGCGACGGCTCGTAGGACGCGCCGGTGGCCTTGGCCTTGACGATGCCGGCGGCGGTGCTGGCGGCTGTGCTCCAGGGAGAACGGGTCATGGCGGAACCTCCGGGCCGGGAACCGGACGAGCGGCGGCGGCGCAGGACGGTCACCGCAACCACCATTCCTCCGACAAGCAGAATCAGAAGGAGCAAGGTGCCCAGGCCGCCCCCGGAGTCCTTCGAGGGTGCCTCGGGCGCGGCTTGCGCGACGTCGCGCGGGATGTCCGGCGGCAGGTAGTTGGGGTCGCTCGGTCGGTCCTCCTGCGCGCGAAGGCGGGTGTCGAGATCGTCCAGGCGCCTTCGCAGATCGGGATCGTCCTGCGCGCGCCGTTCCGCCTCGGCGCGCCACTCCGCATAGCCGGGGTCGTTCCGGTGGTTGTGGAACCAATCGGCGTAGCCGGGGCGCGACAGGTTATCGAGCAGGAACCAGAGGAACAGCCCATTCCACAGGCCGAAGCTGGAACGGCTGCCGGAGGCCCAGCCCGGCGGGCGCCAGCCGCCGTACCAGCCGCCCGGCCCATAGCCGCCGGTGCGCCGCTGCCCCCAGCCCGAGCCGGAGCCCCAGCCACCGCCGCCCTGCCACCCCCCTCCTCCGCCCCAGCCGGACCCGGAAGCGGACCCGGAACCGGACCCGGCGGGCGGTGCGGTGACCGGCGGGGTGCGCTGCTGCTGCTGTTGCGCGCGGTAGCGGTCCAGCGCCTCGCCGCTCGACCGCCGCGACACGCCCAGGTCGCCGCCGCCGGACGGCGCCCCGCCGGGAAGGCCGAAGGACGGCCCGCCCTGGGGACGGCTGTAGCCACCGCTGCCGGCGGAGGGTGCGCGCGACGGGGCGGAGCGGGTGGAGAAGGACGGGGTGCGCACGGACGGACGGCTGTAGCCCCCGCTGGAGCTTCGCCCCCCGCCGGCCCGCGCCTCCGCCGCCTGCGGCCAGAGCAGCGCGGCAGAGGCCGCGGCCAGCCCGGCGGGCGCCGCTGCGGGAATCGCGGACGGCAGCGGGTGGAGCGGAGCCAGCGCCAGAAGGACGCTCAGGAACCGGGCGATGATCCGGCGTCGAAGGGGCATGGAGCCAAGGGGCATGGGGCCTGCGCCGTGCGTGGGTGCACAGCCAGAACACACGACATGCCCAATTGTTCGCCATACACTCCTTCGGCGACGGGTCGGCGGCGACGGGCTAGTCATTGTGATGCCGCGTTCCGCGCAGCAACCCGCCGGGGCGTTCATTGCAAAGATGATGAGAAATTCAGGAAATCGCCACCCCTCCACAGGCCCGGCGGGAGCAAGTTGTAATACCACTTCTATGGCCGGCGCCTGAAAACGTGTCGCAGGCGGAGCGTTGACTTGACGAGTCCCGAGGCGGCGACGTAAGACATCTCCGTTCCGCGGAAGTTCCTTCCGGAATGGAAGGACCGGCGGCGTGGGAAGACGCCGCAAGGGCAAAAAAGCCGGGTCCGCGAGCGCGCCCCCGGGTCGGGGAATCGGACGACTGTTGAGCAACCTTGGATGAGAGGACCGCACCGTGCTTGAAGCTTACCGCCAGCATGTCGCTGAGCGTGCCGCGCTCGGAATTCCGCCCCTGCCGCTTTCGGCCAAGCAGACCGAGGAGCTGGTCGACCTTCTCCTGAACCCGCCGCAGGGCGAGGAAGCCTTCCTGGTCGATCTCATCACGCACCGCGTCCCGGCGGGCGTGGACGACGCCGCCAAGGTCAAGGCCGCCTTCCTGGCCTCGCTCGCCAAAGGCAACGAGACCTCGCCGCTGATCTCCAAGGTCAAGGCGACGGAGCTGCTGGGCACCATGCTCGGCGGCTTCAACATCAAGCCGCTGATCGACCTGCTGGGCGACGCCGAGTGCGGCGAGGCCGCCGCCGCGGGCCTGAAGACCACGCTGCTGATGTTCGACTACTTCCACGACGTCAAGGAGCTGGCCGACAAGGGCAACGCCAACGCCAAGGCGGTGCTGCAGTCCTGGGCCGACGCGGAGTGGTTCACGTCGCGTCCGGAGGTTCCGGCCAGCCTGACGCTGACCATCTTCAAGGTGTCGGGCGAGACCAACACCGACGATCTGTCCCCGGCCCCGGACGCCTGGTCGCGCCCGGACATCCCGTTGCACGCTCTGGCCATGCTGAAGAACCCGCGCCCCGGCATCGTGCCGGAGGAAGCCGGCGTCCGCGGCCCGATCAAGCAGCTTGAGGATCTGAAGGCGAAGGGCAACCTCGTCGCCTATGTCGGCGACGTGGTCGGCACCGGCTCCTCGCGCAAGTCGGCCACCAACTCCGTGCTGTGGTGGACGGGCGAGGACATCCCCTACGTCCCGAACAAGCGTTTCGGCGGCGTCTGCCTGGGCTCCAAGATCGCCCCGATCTTCTACAACACGATGGAAGACGCCGGCGCCCTGCCGATCGAACTCGACGTCTCGCAGATGGAGACGGGCGACACGGTCGAGCTGCGCCCGTACGAGGGCAAGGCGCTGAAGAACGGCGCGGTGATCGCCGAGTTCACCGTCAAGTCCGACGTGATCTTCGACGAGGTGCGCGCCGGCGGCCGCATCCCGCTGATCATCGGCCGCGGCCTGACCGCCCGTGCGCGTGAAGCGCTGGGGCTGGCCCCGTCGACCCTGTTCCGCCTGCCGTCCTCTCCGGCGGACAGCGGCAAGGGCTTCTCGCTCGCCCAGAAGATGGTCGGCCGCGCCTGCGGTCTGCCGGAAGGCCAGGGCGTGCGTCCGGGCACCTATTGCGAGCCGAAGATGACCACGGTGGGTTCGCAGGACACCACCGGCCCGATGACCCGCGACGAGCTGAAGGATCTGGCCTGCCTCGGCTTCTCCGCCGATCTGGTCATGCAGTCCTTCTGCCACACCGCGGCCTATCCGAAGCTCGTGGACGTGAAGATGCACCGGGAGCTGCCGGCCTTCATCTCCACCCGCGGCGGCGTCGCGCTGCGTCCGGGCGACGGCGTGATCCACTCCTGGCTGAACCGCCTGCTGATGCCGGACACCGTAGGCACCGGCGGCGACAGCCACACCCGCTTCCCCATCGGCATCAGCTTCCCCGCCGGCTCGGGCCTCGTCGCCTTCGCCGCCGCCACCGGTGTCATGCCGCTGGACATGCCGGAATCGGTTCTGGTCCGCTTCAAGGGCGAGATGCAGCCGGGCGTCACCCTGCGTGACCTCGTCAACGCCATCCCGCTCTACGCCATCCGCCAGGGCCTGCTGACGGTCGAGAAGAAGGGCAAGAAGAACATCTTCTCCGGCCGCATCCTGGAGATCGAGGGTCTGCCCGAGCTGAAGGTGGAGCAGGCTTTCGAGCTGTCCGACGCCTCGGCCGAGCGTTCCGCCGCCGCCTGCACGGTGCGGCTGAACAAGGAGCCGATCATCGAGTACATGCGCTCCAACATCACCCTGATGAAGTGGATGATCGCGAACGGGTACGAGGACGCCCGGACGCTCGGCCGCCGCATCAAGGCGATGGAAGGCTGGATCGCCAACCCGAACCTGCTGGAGCCGGACGCCGACGCCGAGTACGCCGCGGTGATCGAGATCGATCTGGCCGACATCAAGGAGCCGATCGTCGCCTGCCCGAACGATCCGGACGACGTGAAGCTGCTGTCCGAGGTTGCCGGCGACAAGATCGACGAGGTCTTCATCGGCTCCTGCATGACCAACATCGGCCACTTCCGCGCCGCCGGCAAGGTCCTGGAAGGCAAGTCGGACATCCCGACCCGCCTGTGGATCGCGCCGCCGACGAAGATGGACGCGATGATCCTGAACGAGGAGGGCTACTACAGCGTGCTCGGCAAGTCCGGCGCGCGCATGGAGATGCCGGGCTGTTCGCTGTGCATGGGCAACCAGGCGCAGATCCGCAAGGGTTCGACGGCCATGTCCACCTCGACCCGCAACTTCCCGAACCGTCTGGGCATCGACACCCGCGTCTATCTCGGCTCCGCCGAGCTGTCCGCCGTCTGCGCCCTGATGGGCAAGATCCCGACCCCGGCGGAGTATCTGGAGAAGGTGAGCGTGGTCAACCAGAAGGCCGCGGACATCTACCGCTACATGAACTTCGACCAGATCAAGGAGTTCCAGGACGTGGCCGACACGGTCGCGGCCTGATCCGCCTTCCTTCTTTCCCCTCCCCCCGCCCAGCGGGGGGAGGCCGGGAGGGGGGCCGGGTGCGAGGACTTCTGCGTTGATGAAAAGCCCCGCCGGGATCGCTCCGGCGGGGCTTTTCTTCTCTGGCTTCGGGATTTGAACCACAGACACGTACAGCCCCGCCGATCGAACCATCCGTCGATGCGCATCCTCCACCATCCGGAAAAACGATGCCGTGGCCTCGACAGGCAGGGTTGCCATCGTCACATCTGATCCCCAAACACAAAAATGGGAGGCAGAAATGGCAGCGGCTCCGTCCGGGATGGTGTTCGAGAACCCCGAAAGCGGTCAGCGGGAAGTGGTGGGCAACCGCGAAATCCTTTGGGCCTTCCTTCTCGGTCCCGTCTATTTCGCGAAGAAGGCGGAATGGCTGCACGCGGGGATTCACGCGCTGCTGATCCTCATTTCCATCCCGCTGTGGCCGACCGGCGCCCTGATGACGTTGGGCGTCTGGGTCGGTTATGCCTGCGCGGCGCCGACGATCCTGGAGTACCGGTTCCAGAAGATGGGGTGGCAGAAGGTTGCCGGCTGAGATGAGATGGGCGTGGTAGCGCCCGGCCCCAACCCTCCCCCACCTTTGGCAAGGGAGGGCTTTTGAGGGTCAGGCGGTGGTGCCGAACTCTTCGGGGGACAGCACCAGAACGCCGTCCTCGTCGGCGAAGACCAGATCGCCGGGGTTGACGCGGATGCCGGCCAGGGTCACCGGCAGGCCCCTCTGCCCCTCGCCGTTGCGGACGGTCTTGCGGGGGATGGCGGCCAGAGCCTTGATGCCCAGGTCGAGCGTGGCGAGCACCGCGGCGTCGCGGACGCAGCCATGGATGACCACGCCCTCCCAGCCGTTCTTCACCGCGTCCTTGGCGATCAGATCGCCCATCAGGGCGGCGCGCAGGCTGCCGCCGCCGTCCACCACCAGCACCTTGCCTTGCCCCGGCGTCCCCAGCGTCTCCTTGACGCGGGAATTGTCCTCGAAGCACTTCACGGTCACCGCCGCGCCGCTGAATGTGCGGCGCTGGCCGAAGTCGCGGAAGACGGGGTCGGCGACGCGGGCGGTCTTCTCGAAGCGGTCGTAGAGGTCGCAGGTGCTGTCGAAGTCGGTCATGCGGTTTCGCTCCCCTTATTCAAGCTTTGACGGCAGGATACCCACAGACCAGCGATGGTCAATCCTCCGGCGAGGCGATGGCGCCGGTGCTGGTGCGTTCCAGAATGGCGCGGCGACGGAAGCGGTACAGCTCCGCGGGGCGCCCGCCGGTCTGACTCTCATACTGGCCGGTCGGCTCCACCAGCCCGCCGGAGATCATCAGGCGCCGGAAATTCTGCTTGTGCAGCCGCTCGCCGGACAGCGCCTCGACCACCTGCTGAAGCTGATGCAGGGTGAAGGTCGGTGGCAGCAGTTCGAACACGATAGGGCGGTATTTCAGCTTGCCGCGCAGCCGCTCCAGCGCCGTCGCCAGCATCCGGCGTCCGTCTCGCGCCATCGGGCGGCCCAGGGCGCGGGGCATCTCCAGCCGCACCGTCCGCTCCTCCACCCCCGCCCGGCGGGCCAGATCATGGTCGCGGAACGCCTCCACCACCAGCCCGGCCTCGTAGAGAAGCTCGTACCGTTCCAGCACCCGTTCGGAATCCCATTCGCCGCCGTCCAGGGCGAAGGCCATGCGGGCGCGCTCGCCGCGGCGGGTGCGGGCGGGCTCGTCGGGTGCGGCGGCGACCCAGCGGGCCAGCGCCGGGCGGATCACCGATTCGAGCAGCGGCGGCGGCGAGTCGCGCCAATCCTCCCAGGGGAAGAACTCGTACAGCCCGCGCCACTCCGCCCCCTCGATGCGCAGCGGCGCCTCACGCAGCAGCGCCAGATAGCCGACCACCAGCGAGCGCGGGCCGCCGAACAGCTCGTGCGGGTCGCGGTAGCGGTCGCCGAAGCTGTAGAGCTGCTCCACATAGCGCAGCGCCAGCCCCGCCGTGTCCTCCGCCACCGCGCGCACGCCGTCCTGAAGGGTGCGGAACCGTGCGGGATCGAACGGCGCCCCCGGCAGCGCGTCGCGGTGGGGCGGCGGCTCGTCGCCGCGGCGGTGCGATTCGGGGATTTCGAAGCCGCTGCGCACGATCACCACGCGCGGCTCCGCCCCGTTCGCCGAGGCGCCGCTCACCGAAACGATGGCCGCCGTCAGGCCGATCTGTGTATCCTCCGCCACGCCCCGTCCGCCTCCCCGCTGCCGACCCGCGGCGGCAGGATAAGCGGGCCGGCGCCGCAAATCACCGCTCTTCGCACCGTCCGCCCCCGCGAAATCTCGCCGCAAGCTTGCCCTTCCTGACACTTTTGTGACTCCCCGAACGCGCTGGTGATGTTACACCAGCCGCGACGCCGAGGCTCGCGCGAGTCCCGGCGTTGTGGGCGGGTGCGAATTGGAGAACCACGCATGCTGAATCTGTTCCGGGCCCTGATGCCGCGCGAAGAACGGTTTTTCGACCTGTTCGCCGACCACGCCCGGACGGTCGCGACGGGCGCCGAGGCGCTGCGGGCGATGATGACCAGCGGCCAGGACCTGGAGGAGCGGTTCCGCACCATCCGGCAGGTCGAAAGCGAGGCCGACGCCATCGAGAAGGAAATCCAGCTCGCCGTCCACCGCACCTTCATCGTGCCCTTCGACCGTTCGGACATCCAGGAACTCGGCAAGCGGATGGACGACGTGCTCGACTTCATCGAGGAGACCGCGCGTCACCTCGTGGAGGCGGGCTTCGGCGACTACACGCCGGAGATGCACGCCCAGGCCGACGCCATCGTGCGCTGCACCAGCCGGCTGAGCGCGGGCATTCCCCTGCTCCGCGACATCCCCAAACACGTCGAGCAACTCCACGCGATGACCGCCGAGGTGTCGCGGATCGAGAGCGAAGGCGACCGGCTCCTGCGCGAGGCCAAGCACCGGCTGCGCGACGAGAGCGGCGGGCTCGACGCCCCCATCACCCACCGCCACGCCCTTCAACGCGAGATCGTCGAGCTGCTGGAACGCGTGCTCGACGCCTGCGAGGACGTGGCCGACACCATCGACGGCATCATCGTCGAACAGGTCTGAATCCCATGGAAGCCGTTACCCTCGCCCTGCCCATCCTCATCGGGCTGATCGGCGTCGCCCTCCTCTTCGATTTCCTCAACGGTCTGCACGACGCGGCCAACTCCATCGCCACCGTGGTTTCCACCCGCGTGCTGTCGCCGCAGACCGCCGTCATGATGGCGGCCTTCTTCAACTTCATCGCCTTCCTGTTCTTCGGGCTGCATGTGGCGACCACCATCGGCACCGGCATCGTCGGGGCGGGGGTGGTCGATCCGCACGTCATCTTCGGCGCGCTGATGGGCGCCATCGTCTGGAACGTCTTCACCTGGTGGCTGGGCATCCCGTCCAGCTCGTCCCACGCGCTGATCGGCGGCCTCGTCGGGGCCGGCGTGGCCAAGGCGGGGCTGGCGGCCATCGTGGCGTCCGGTCTGGCGAAGACCGCCGCCGCCATCGTCGTCTCCCCCGTCGTCGGCTTCCTGCTGGCCAGCGTGATGATGGTGGGGGTGTCCTGGTTGTTCCGGCGCACCACCCCCTTCGCGGTGGACCGGCTGTTCCGCCACCTGCAGATCGGCTCCGCCGCGCTCTACAGCCTGGGGCACGGCGGCAACGACGCGCAGAAGACCATGGGCATCATCGCGGTGCTGCTCTATTCGCAGGGGTTGCTGGGTCCGACCTTCCATGTGCCCTTCTGGGTGGTCATCACCTGTCAGGCCGCGATGGGGCTGGGCACGCTGTTCGGCGGCTGGCGGATCGTGAAGACGATGGGGTCGAAGCTGACCGACCTGAAGCCGGTCCAGGGCTCCTGCGCGGAGACGGGCGGTGCGATCACCCTGTTCGCCGCGACCTGGCTCGGCGTGCCGGTCAGCACCACCCACACCATCACCGGCGCCATCATCGGCGTCGGCGCCGCCCGCCGCACCAGCGCGGTGCGCTGGGGTCTGGCGCACGGCATCGTCATCGCCTGGGTCATCACCCTGCCGGCGACCGCCATCGTGGGCGCGGTCTTCTACGAAGTCTCGATGGCGCTCTGGTGAGCGCCGAACGCGAAAAGGGCGGCCCGAGGCCGCCCTTTTTCGTACCGTCCGCGTTTTTCAATGGAGCGGGCGAAGGGATTCGAACCCTCGACCCCAACCTTGGCAAGGTTGTGCTCTACCCCTGAGCTACGCCCGCGCCGCTCCGGCGGAGGAGCGCCCGTATACGCCCCGGCGGCGGCGAAGGCAAGACCCGAATTTCACGAGCCCCGCTTTTTCACGAAGCGCCCCCTGCGCCAGCCCTTGCGCCAGCCCTTGCACCGGCGGCACGCCGGCTCGGCAGGCATGCGGTCCGGCGCGATCACCCAACTGTGGATTGCGCGAAAAAACATACCAACATATGTTACGCTGCCCCGTTCAGGACGAAATTGCCAAGCCATTGCTTTGAATGTCCAAGCATTCGACGTTGCATCATCCAGTATGCCGATGACGCTCCGCAGGGGGGCTTCGATGGCCGAAACGGACACGGAGTTGGGCGGGCCACGGGCCTTGCCCGTGGCGGCGCCCCTGGAGGCCCCCGTGGAGGCCCCCGTGGAGGCGTCGTGCCGCCCCATGCCCGCGGCGGATGCGCCGGACGGCGGCTTGACCCGGCACAACGGCGCCGAACGCAAGGTCGTGACCGTGCTGTTCGCCGACATCGTCGCATCCTCCAGCATGGTGTCGGGCCGCGATCCGGAAGAGGCCGACCAGACCCTTCGCACCATTCTGCGCATCCTGACCGACGCGGTGGAGCGCTACGGCGGCACGGTGGCCCAAGTGCTGGGCGACGGCATCATGGCGGTGTTCGGCGCGCCCTCCGCCCAGGAGGACCACGCGTTGCGGGCCTGTCTCGCCGCGCAGGACATCGCCCGGTCGGCCATCGATTCGGACGAGTTCAGGATGCGCATCGGCATCAGCTCCGGCGAAGTCGTGGCGCAGGTCATCGAGACGGGCGTCTGGACCGACTACCGCACCGTGGGCGAGACCGTGCATGTCGCCGCCAAGCTGCAACAGCGGGCGGCCCCAAACGGCGTGCTGCTGAGCCGCGAGACGCGGGACCTCGTTCCCAAGGGCCTGACCGTCCGCCCGGCGGGCACGCTGCGCCTGTCCGCCGCGGCGGAGCCGGTGACCGCCTTCGCGTTGGAGGGCGCGCGGGCGATTCGGCGCACCGCGATGGACCTGCTGTCCGCCGAAGGGAACCTGTTCGTCGGGCGCCAGTCCGAGCTGGCGCTGCTGACCGACGCCCTGCGGCAGGCCGAGCGTGGCCGCGGCGCCTTCATCCTGCTGACCGGCGAGGCCGGCATCGGCAAATCCCGGCTGACCGGGGAGCTGATGCGCAGCCCGGAAGCCGCCGCCTTCGCCGTCGCCATCTGGCCGCAGTTCCCGATCCGCCGCCTGGGCGACCCCGACGACCTGGAGGCGGCGGCCCGCTGCCTCGCCCTGTCCGTCTGCGGGAGCGCCGAAGGCGAGGCGGTGGCGCGCCTGACCGCCGCCGCCGCGCGCAACGGCGGCGAACTGGCCGGCGAGGCGATGCGGGAGCTGCTCGGCCAACCCTCCGTCCACCCGTTGTGGCAAGGGCTCGACCCGGCCCAGAAAGCGGATTTCAGCATCGAAGGGCTGGTCGCGGCGATCCGCGAGCTGTCCGTGGAGCGCCCGCTGCTGATCCTGGTGGAGGACGCCCACTGGACGCACGGGCTGACCAACCGCCTGTTGGACGCGCTGGCCGAAGGGGCGGAGGACGCCCGCGTCCTCGTGCTGGTCACCTCACGGCCGGACACGCCGGGTGGCTGGACCGCGCCGGACCACATCCACGCCATCGCGCTGGACCCGCTGGACCCGCTCCAGGCCGACGAGTTCCTGGACCACTGGCTGGGCCACAGCCCGTCGCTGGCCGACCTGAAGGCGCGGGTCGCGGCGCAGAGCCAGGGCGTGCCGCTCTATCTGGAAGAATCCCTTCGCACGCTTGAGACGTCCGGCGCCATCGTCGGCAGCCCCGGCTCCTACAGGCTGGGCAGGACGGACGCCCGCGCGACCCTGCCGGCCACGGTGCACGGCCTGCTCGCCTCGCGGATCGACGCGCTGGAGCCCGGTCCGCGGCGCGTGCTGATGCACGCGGCGGTGATCGGCACCTCGGTCGATCTCGGCCTGCTGCGCGCGGTGTCTCCCATCTCCGCCGCCGACCTGCCGGCGGCGCTGGCCCGGCTGGAGCAAAGCGGCTTCTTCGCGCGCTCCCGCCTGCTGCCGAACCTGGAGCTGACCTTCCGCCACGCGCTGGTGCAGGAGGTCGCCTACGCCACCCTGACCAAGCGGGAGCGCCAGCCGTTGCACGGGCGGGTGCTGCACGCTCTGCGCCGCCGGTCCGACCGCAACCTGCCGAACCGGGCGGAATTGATCGCCCATCACGCCTTCCATGCCGAGAATTGGGCGCTCGCCTGCGCCTACGGCCGCCGGGCGGGTCGCCGGGCGGAAATGCGTTGCAAGCATTTCGACGCCGGGCGCTTCTACGAGCAGGCGTTGAAGGCGCTGGATCACCTGCCGGACACCCGCCGCAACACCCAGCGGCGGATCGACCTGTGGGTCGGCATTCCCCTCGTCCTTCTGCCGCAGGCCCGCCAGTTGGCCGGCGACCCGCTGGAGGAGGCGCGGGCCATGGCGCTTGGCATCGGCGACCGCATCCGCTACGCCCGCGCGACCTCGCTCAAGGCGTCCTTCCAATGGGTCTACGGCGCGTTGGACGGGGCCATCGCGCTCAGCCGCAGCGCGCTCGACCATCTGGGAGACCATGGCCTGGGAGACCGTGGCCTTGGAGAATGCGGCACGGTGGAACTGCGCATCCAGGGGCTGATGCGGCTCGGCGGCATGCTGGTGGACAAGGGGCATTTCCCCGAAGCCCAGGAGAAGCTGGAGCTGGCGCGCACGCTCGCGCTGGCGCACGCCCCGCACGCCCGCTTCGGCCTGACCGCGGTGGCGGTCGCCATCACCGCCGCCTATCAGGGCCGCTGCCTGGCCGAGATGGGGCGCGACGCCGAGGCCGTCCGGGTGATGCACCACGCGCTCGACATCGCGGAGGAGGCCGGGCACGCCTTTTCGATCTCGTCGGTGAAGGTCCATCTGGCGCTGGTCCACATCATCGGCCAGCGCTTCACCCAGGCGCTGCCGCTGCTGAAGGACGCCGTCACGATCACCGAGGCCACGCGCCTGCACATCTTCCAGCCCATCACGCTGGGGGCGCTGGGCTACGCCATCGCCCGGACCGGCGGCGCGTCGGAGGGGGCGCGCCTGCTGAACGCCAGCCTGGAACAGGCGCACATCCTGAACCACGCGCTGCCCAGGCCGCGCATCCTGAACTGGATGTCAGAACTGGCGCTGGAAACGGCCCAGCCCGGCACCGCGATCGGCTGCGCCACCAGAGCCCTGGGCATCGCCACGGACGCCGGGCAGTTGTCCGAACAGGGCTGGTCGCACTTCGCCCTAGCCCAAGCCTTCGCCGCCACCGACCGGTTCCGGGAGTCCATGGACCATCTGGCGGCTGCCGAGACGATGAGCCGCCAGCTTTCCATGACGCCGCTCGCCGAGCGTTGCCGGGTCTTCCGCCGCTGCCTTGCCGCGTCCGGCGCGCCGGCGTGATCCACGGGTCGTCAGGCGGACGGCGTCAGGCCACCAAGCTGGTGCAACCGTCGGCGGTGCCGCGGAAATGGTTGAGAACATAGACCCGCACGCTGGTGGCGAAGGGGATGCCCTCCGTCCGGGTGTCGTGGATGTCGGCGCACAGCGTCTCCAGCGACTTGCCCTGGCGCTTGGCGATGTCCTTCAGCCCGTCCCAGATCGTCGCCTCGAGCCGCAGGCTGGCGCGGCGGCCCCCGACCGTCAGAGAGCGCGTCACCACGGCGGGCGGGGCGGCGAGCGTGCTCAGATCGGCCATCTCGTCGAGGCTGCGGGGAATGCGGCGGTCCAACTTCATCGGTACGCTCCTGTCTCGGCGTGGCGATTCTCGCCTTCAGATTTTTCCCGGGTCGCCGGATTTTTCCGGGACTGAACATGCGTGTGTGCGCGTGTAAGCGATCTTTACCCGGGCGCGGGGTGCCCGGCATGTGAAGTTCTTCACAGTCCGGACGGGCCATCCCGGCCATGGTTTCGACATACCGCAGTATTCGCGGTTTACCGAAACCCCAGGCCAGGAGCCGTTCCCATGACCGCCATCATCGACCAGACCGCTCTCATCCGTGGTGCCGACGGCCGCCTCTTCGCCGTCTCCGCCCAGGGCGTGACCGAGGTTGCCGAGCAGGCCGCCGCCCTGACCACCCCCGCCCGCATCGGCGACCGCCGCTCCTTCAACGGCGACGACCACGAGGCCGCCCGCCACGCGATCACTCCGGGCCTCTGACCGGCGGGGCAAGCCTGCCTTTCGGGTCCGCCTTCGGGCCGTGGCAGCCGGCGTTTTCCCTGACCGGCCCGCCACGGTCCCGCCCGCCCCGCCTTCCGTCACGGTTTATCCTTCCGAGCCACAGCGCGGGCATCCCACAGCGGAGACCGTCCCCATGCCCTTCGACGACATCCGCGGCATTGCCCGAAAGCCGGCCATGGCCGATCAGGTCCCGAAGGTCCACACCACCGGCACCCACCGGATCGCCGCGCCGGAACAGACGCTGGCCCGCGTCGCCCCCTTCCTTCCCGTGATGGGCATCACGCGCGTGGCGAACGTCACGGGTTTGGACAGCGTCGGCATTCCGGTCGTGATGGTGACCCGCCCGAACGCCCGCTCCATCTCCGTCTCCCAGGGCAAAGGCGTGACGCTGGCCGCCGCCAAGGCGTCGGGCATCATGGAGTCGATCGAGAGCCATCACGCCGAACGCATCACCCTGCCGCTGAAATACGCCAGCTATGACGAGCTTCGCTGGACCCACAGCGTGGTGGACGTGGCCCGCCTGCCGCGCCTGTCCACCAGCGCCTTCACCCCCCACGCCCCGCTTCTGTGGATCGAGGGCGACGACCTGCTGGGCGGCGGACGGAAATGGGTGCCCTTCGAGACGGTGCACCTGAACTTCACACTGCCGATGCCGCCGGGGTCCGGATGCTTCCTCGCCGGGTCGAACGGGCTGGCCTCCGGCAACAGCCTGACCGAGGCGACAGCCCACGCGATGACCGAACTGGTCGAGCGCGACGCCGCCACCCTGTGGCGCCTGAAATCCCCGGAGGCCCGGCAGGAGACCCGCCTCGACCCCGCCACCGTCGCCGATCCGGTCTGCCGGTCTCTGCTGGAACGGTTCGCCGCAGCCGGGGTGGACGTGGGGCTGTGGGACATCACCAGCGACATCGGCCTGCCGGCCTTCCTTTGCCGGATCGCGACGCGGGAGGACGCGCCACAGCACTCCGTCCGTCCGGCCATGGGCATGGGCTGCCACGCCGCGCCGGAAATCGCGCTGTCCCGCGCCCTGACCGAGGCGGCGCAGAGCCGGCTGACCTTCATCGCCGGGGCGCGCGACGACATGCCCCGCTCCGAGTACGAACGCCACCTCGACCCCGCGCAGCACGCGCGCTGGAAGGCGCTGATCGTCGAAGGGACCGGGCGCCGCGACTTCGCCGCCGTTCCCAGCCTCGCCGGCCACACCATCGAGGAGGATCTGGCCGCCCAGCTCGACCGGCTGCGCGCCGCCGGCATCGAGGAGGCCGTGGCGGTGGACCTGACCAAGCCGGAGTTCGCCATCCCCGTGGTGCGCATGGTCATCCCGGGCCTTGAAGGGCTGGACTCCTCCCCGGACTATTTGATGGGCGCGCGGGCGCGGGCCGTGGCCAGCGTCCCATAATATTGAGAGAGAGCGAAGGCGAAGATTCCCATGCAGACGACGGACGGCCTTTACGTCTTCCTCGGCCCCACCCTGCCCCGCGCCGACGCGGCCCGGCTGCTGGACGCCGCCTATTTGCCGCCGGTCGCCCAGGGCGACATCATCCGGCTGTGCGAGCGCAGGCCGCGGGCCATCGGCATCGTGGACGGCTTCTTCGAGAGCGTCCCCTCGGTCTGGCACAAGGAGATCCTGCACGCCATCCGCCAGGGCGTCGCGGTGTTCGGAGCGTCCAGCATGGGGGCGCTGCGCGCCGCGGAACTGCACCCCTTCGGCATGATCGGCGTGGGTGCCGTCTTCGAAGCCTTCCGCGACGGGCGGCTGGAGGACGATGACGAGGTCGCGGTGATCCATGGCCCGGCGGAACTGGGCTATCCCAGCCTGTCCGAAGCCATGGTGAACATCCGCCGCACCCTGGCCGACGCCGCGCAGGAGGGCGTCGTCCCCGCCGCCACGGCGCAGCGGCTGGAAGCCATCGCAAAGGCGCTGCCCTACCGGGAGCGCGGCTATGGCCGGCTGCTCCGTCTGGCCGCCGCGGAAGGGGTTCCCGAGGAGGAACTGGCCGATGTCCGCCATTGGCTGCCCACCGGACGCTTCGACCAGAAGCGGGACGACGCGCTGGAACTGCTCCGGACCATGCGCCGCTGGGCCGCCGCCGGGTCGCGGGCACTAAAGGCGCGGTTCCATTTCGAGCACACCGTCCTGTGGGACCGCGCCCTGCGCGATGCCGCCGCCTGCCCCGCGCCGCACCCGCAGGCGGGATTTCCGCTGGACTGATCGTCCGCCGGGTGCCATCAAGGGCCGGACGGCACGCAATCGGGACCGCGAACGGCCATGGCCTTGCCGAAGGACGTCGCCGACATTCTACGGCGCAACCGGATGCTGGGCGTTCTGGACGACGCCCGCATGCAGGAACTCGTGTCGCTGGGCCGGGTGTCGCGCTTCCAGGAGAACCAGACCGTCTTCAGCAAGGGCGATCCCGGCGATTGCCTGTACGCCATCATGACGGGGCAGATCGCCGTCTCCACCTCCTCCGAGGACGGCAAGACGATGCTGCTCAACATCCTGAACCCGGGGGATGTGCTGGGGGAGATCGCGCTCATCGACGGGAAGGAGCGCACCGCCGGCGCCGCCGCGCTGCGCCCGTCCGAACTGTTCCGCATCGACCGGCCGGAATTCATCGCGTTCCTGGAGCGCCACCCGTCCCTGTGCATCCGGATGATGGGCGTTCTGTGCGAACGGCTGCGCTGGGTATCGGAGAACATCGAGGATGCGGTTTTCCACGACGTGCCGCGCCGGTTGGCCCGGCGTATCCTGCTGCTGGCGGACACATACGGGCAGAAGACGCCCGCCGGTCTCCGGATCAACCAGCCCGTGTCCCAGGAAGCCCTGGCCGCGATGCTGGGCGTTACCCGAGAGATGGTGAACAAAAGCCTGCGTGCATTGCGCAATTCCGGAGCTATTACCTATAACAAAGGTTTTATTGTCGCCACCAATCTATACATGCTGAGGGATATGGCGGGAGAGTCGGGCGACGTGCCGTAAGGCTACCCGGCACGTCCGCCGAGTTTTATCGTCGCAAATTTTTTCAATCGAGTTATATTAGCCCCGGGGTTAAAAACAGGCTGACAGTCAAGGAATACAGGGTTATGTCGGGACAGGATTCACAGGCGCCCAACGCGCCATCGCCGCTGAGCGTGATCCCGTTGGTGGCGCGCACGGTCAAGCTGTTCGGGCGTCCGACGCAACTTCGGCTTGAGCCGTCCTACTGGGAAGCGCTGGACGATATCTGCCACCGGGAAGACCTGACGGTGGACGAGTTGTGCAGCGACCTGAAGGACCGTCTCGATTCGCAGTCCCGCCGGTCGCGCGGATTTGCCGTCTCGCTGGCCAACGCGGTCCGCGTCTTCATCGTCGGCTATTACCGCAAGGCGGCGACCGAAAAGGGCCACGACCGCGCCGGCCATGGCCGCGGCGACCCCTTCGTCAGCACCCCCTTCGACCTGCCCCCGGCCCAGCCCGCCAAGGAAGGATGACCCCTCCGACCGGCATCCGGCACAGCGCGCACGCATTTTTCGGAAGCAGGGCGGTTTTCGTCCGCCTCCCGAGGGGAACACCCGCAACCGGTTGAAACGCATCACGTCCGGCTTGCACCGGGACGGGATTTCGTGTGTTGATCGGGTCGGCGGCGTTGCATGACCGGTCGACCGGGCCATCCGTGGGCCGCCCTATCCCGTCCACCGCGGAGCCGACCGATCCATGAGCGGGATACCGCCGTGAGCCTGCCCCTGCCCCGCTGGCTGCGGGACCGTTCCTTCCTGTCCGGCCTTGCCGCCCTGCTGGCCTTCATGGCGGTGCTGGGCACCGTGATGCACCACAATTACCTGCTGTTCCACCTGTCGGTGGAGCTGTTCGCCGTGGCCGTTTCCATGACGGTCTTCGTGATCGCCTGGAACACGCGCGGCACGAACCAGTCGCCCTTCCTGGCCTTCGTCGGCCTGTCCATGCCGGGCATGGCGCTGCTGGATCTGGTGCACGCCATCGCCTTTCCCGGAATGAACGTCATCGGGCCGGGCGATCCCAACCTGTCCACTCAGTTGTGGATCGCCGCCCGCGGGCTCCAGGCCGCGGTCTTCCTGGCCGCGCCGCTGCTGACCGAGACGCGGCTGCGCACCGGCGACGTGCTGCTGATCCAGGCCGCCGCCGTGGCCTGCGCCCTGCTGTCGATCTTCACCTTCGGCATCATGCCGGACTGTTTCGTTCCGGGCATCGGGCTGACGCCCTTCAAGATCGGCGCCGAATACACCTTCAGCGCGGCGGCGGTGCTCGCCTGCCTGCTGTTGTGGCGCAAGCGCCGGCAGTTCGAGCCGGGGGTGTTCGGGCTGACCTTCGCCGGCATCGCCCTGCTGGCCCCGCAGGAGTTGATCTTCACGCTCTACACCGACCCGCACGGGCTGCTGAACGCGCTGGGCCATTTCATCAAGATCCTGTCCTTCTATCTGCTGTATCGGGCGATCATCGTCACCGCCCTGCAGAACCCCTACGATCTGGCCTTCTACCGGATGCGCCGGAGCGAGGAGGCGCTCCGCGACCATCTGAGCGGGCTGGAGTCGATGATCGCCACGCGCACCGGCGAACTGCGCGAGAGCGAGGCGCGCTGGAAGGCGCTTCTGGAATGCTCCAACGACTGGTTCTGGGAAACGGACGAGCGCGGGCGCTTCACCGCCCTGTCGCCGCGGGCGCAGGAATCGACCGGGCGCGGCGGGGCGGAGCTGCTGGGCTTCACCCACGCCGACCTCTTGGACCGCAACCGCCCGGAGGAGGACTTCCCGGCGCTGGCGGAGGCCCTGCACCGGCGGGAGCCCTTCCGCCGCCTGTCCTTTCCGCTGGCCTCGCCGGGCGGTGCGGCGCGCTGGGTGATGGTCAGCGGCATGCCGCGCTACGACGGGAAGGGCAATTTCCTCGGCTACCGCGGCACCACCAGCGACATCAGCGCGCGACGCCAATCGGCGGAGGCGGCGCGGCAGAAACAGACCATGGCCGCCCTGGGAAGCCTCGTCGGCGGGCTGGCCCACGAGATCAACAACCTGCTGCAACCGGTCATCAGCCTGTCCGATCTGGCGCGCAACCGCGCCGGGGAGGACCGCAAGTTGAACGCCTACCTGAACGCCATCCACGACAGCGGCGTGAAGGCCCGGACCATCATGCGCGACGTCCTTCAATTCGCCCGCGTCGAGGTGGCCGAGTCGCCGCCGGGCAACCTGGAGGAAGCGGTGCATTCGGCCCTGGAACTCGCCGCCCCCTCGATGCCGGGGACGATCGAGATGCGCACGCGGCTGGACTCCGCCCTGGATGACGTGACGATCACCGCGACCGAGCTGACCCAGGTGCTTCTGAATCTGATCCAGAACGCCCGCGATGCCATGCCGCAGGGGGGCACCCTGACCATTTCCGCAAGCTCGCTCACCCTGAAGGAGCGCGACGCCTCACGCCGACAGCTCGGCGAAGGCGATTATGTGCGGCTGACCGTGGCCGACACCGGCACGGGAATGGACGAGGCGACGCGCCAGCGCGTCTTCGACCCCTTTTTCACCACCAAGCCGGTCGGCAAAGGGACAGGGCTTGGGCTTTCGGTCGTCTATGGTATCGTACGGAACGGGGGCGGCGACATCCTGGTCGAAAGCGTCCCCGGGCGTGGAACGTCTTTCATCATCGACCTGCCCACCGCCCCGTCCGGCGGACAGGGCCTAACGACACATGGGAAGCTGGTTCATGGCGAAGGTGCTGGTCGTTGAAGATTCGGCCGCCGTCCGTCTGGCGGTGACGGAGGTGATCGAGGAAGCCGGCCACGAGGTCGTGGAGGCGGAGAACGGCCGGGTCGCCATCGCTCTGCTGGAAGCCGGCGAGAGCTTCGACCTGATCGTCACCGACGTGCTGATGCCCGAGGCCGACGGGGTGGAGGTCATCAAGACCGCCCGCACCCGCAATCCCGACGCGCAGGTGCTCGCCATGTCCGGCGGGGCGCCGAACCTGCCCGCGGGCTACGCCCTGAAGATGGCCGAGATGTTCGCCGCGGACGCGGTGCTCTACAAGCCCTTCCTGAACGAGGAACTGCGCAAGGCCGTGGCCCGCCTGCTGTCCGCCGCGGATGGCGATGCCTCGGATGACAATGTGGCGGGCTGAAGCCCTTCGCTTGACAAGCTGTTATATCACCGGTAATCGATACGTGTCTAAACCTTCGGGTTTGCCCTAGGGTTTACCCGAAGGTTTGGATGAGGAACGGGTGGTTCGGGGCGTGGGAGGGAAATCCACAACAACAAGCGCCCCGGCCCGCCTTCCCAAGGTCCCGTTTCCAAGGTCCCGCTTCTGAGGTCTAGCGCAACCACGCGGTCAGGGCCGTCAGCGCGCTCAACACCAGCACATACAGCGCCAGATCGAACAGCGGCGGGTGCCAGACCCAGCCGTAGAACCCCACCGCGCGCAGGCCGCGCCGCAGCAGGGCCGACACGGCCCAGGCCACGATGGCCAGGATGAGCAGCGGGGGGAAGAACAGCCCGTAGATGTCGATCTCGCCGATCACGCGGTCACCGGTTCGCAGGGGGATTCGGGTGCGGCGAAGGTCAGGTGCGGGAACAGCGCGCGGCGCAGGCCGGCCAGCGCGATCACCGCCCGGTCGCGCTCCGCCGAATGGGGTTCGGCGGACAGGTTGGACAGGGCGGCGTCCATCATCGGCAGGACCTCCGCCGGGGGCGTGCCCGGGCGGCGGCTCGACAGGCCGCGGAAATGCTGCCCCACCGCCCCCAGGAGCCGCGCCATATGGGGGGCCGCCGGGCCGCCCAGCGCACGGCGGGCGCGTTGCAGCTCCGCCACGTTCAGCCCGACGCGCAGGTCGTTCACCGCGTCCGCGGCGGCCAGATCCTGCTGCGGTCCGGCCAGAGCCAGACGGGACGACAGCAGCCCCACCCGGTCCAGCATCCGACTTTCGAAACTCCCCACCGGAATGCCGGAGCGGGCGGCGGTCATCGCCGCGATTTCGCTCCAGCCGGCGCGGAGCAGGCGCCGGGCGCTCCAGGCCGCACCGACGGAGCGGCAAAGCCGCGTCACCAGCAGCGCCGTGGCAATTCCCACCACCTGCGCGACGGTGCTGTTCAGGAAGGAGGCGAAGTCTCCCGTCCCGAGGTCGAGCAGGCTGAGCGAGCCGACCACGCCCATCAGCAGGGCCATCGCCTTGCCCATGGTCGCCGGACGCGCCACGAAGACGCCCAGCGCCAGGAAGGTCGGGGCGAGGCCCAGCACCAGCATGGGGAAACTGTCGAAGGACGGCAGAACGACCAGCAGGTAGAAGGCGGCCAGCGGCACCGACAGCAGGGTGAAGACCAGGAACAGCCGGATGCCGGGTACGGGATCGTCCAGCGAGGCGAAGAAGCAGCAGAAGACCGCCGTCATCATCGCCGCCGCCGATCCCGACGACCATCCCGTGCCGATCCAGAAGGCGCAGACCGCCGCGATTCCCAGCAGCGCCGCGAAGCCCGACCACAGCGCTATGCCGGCGTCCAGATGGAAGACATCGCGCGAGCGGCGGCGGGTCAGCGGGTCCAGACGCTCCGGCAGGCTGCTCTTGCCGTCGCGGATGCGCGCCCGCAGGTCGCGGCAGTCCTGGTGGATGTCCACCAGGGACCGCAGCCGGGTCAGCAGGTTGAGAAGCGTCGCCTCCTTCCAGCCGGTGCCCTCGCCGATGGCCGGGGACAGCCGGGCGATCTCCGCACGCAGCCGGTCGGCGCCACCCTCCGCGTCATCGCCCGCAACGGATTCGCCGGACACCCAGCGGTCCAGATCGGCCAGCAGGGCGGAGACTTCGGTGGGCAGTTGGCCGCGCAGGGCGTCCAGCCGGTCCTCGATGCCCGCCACCAGCGGCAGGAGATAGGCCATGCGGTCCTGGATCGCCCGAACCGCCCGCGTCATCCAGCGCACGTCGGACGTGTCGTAGGGGAGATGAGTCGCCATGACGCGCAGTTCGGTGATGTCGCGGGCGAGCTTCTGACGTTCCTGCGCGTTCGCCATTCCTTCCGGCGCCATTCCTTCCGGCGCTGCCTGCTCGGACAGCGCCTCCCGCGTCCAGCGCTCCGCGTCGCGCAGCGTGGCGTCCAGACGGCTCAGCAGGGCCGGCCCGACGCTCTGCGGGAAGACCACGCTGTGCACCACCGTGGCGCAGAGGATGCCGATCAGGATTTCCCCGACGCGGGCCAGACCGGTGTCGAAGATGGTCGAGGGGTCGGTCACCGCCGGAAAGCCGATCAGCCCGATCGTGTAGCCGGCCAGCATGAAGGTGTAGCTGCGCGGCGTGCGGTCGAGCAGCGAGATGAACAGGCAGACCGCCACCCACAGCCCCAGCGCCAGCGTCAGCAACTCCGGCGAGTCGGCCAGCGCCGGCACCAGGGCGATGGCCCCGGCGCAGCCCAGCGCGGTCCCGGCGACGCGGAAGACCGCCTTCGACCGCACCGCGCCCGACAGCGGGCCGGAGACGATGTAGGCGGTCGCCATCGCCCAGAAGGGCCGCGGCAGCCCCATGGAGAAGGCGATGTGGAGCGCTGCCATGGCCGCCGCGAAGGCCTTGACCGAGAACAGCGCCTCGCTTAGCGAAACCGGTTTCAGGGCGGGCATCTTCATTGCTCGGCCACCCGCTTCGCGGGCGCTCCCTGCTCCGTCTCCCGCACCACCTCCACCGTCACGGTGCGCCCGGCGACGAGGTCGCAGGGGTCCGGCACCTCGTCCAGCACGACGCGTACGGGAATGCGCTGGGCCAGGCGGACCCAGTTGAAGGTCGGGTTGACGTTGGGCAGCAGGCCGGTGCCTTCGGTGCGGTCGCGGTCCACGATGGCGTGGGTCACGCTGTCGACCCGGCCCGCCAGCCGCTCCGGCTCGCCCATGATGGTGACGCGGACCGGATCGCCGACGCGGATGCGCGGCAGCTTGGTCTCTTCGAAATAGCCGACGACGTAGAAGGAATGGCGGTCGATCACCGCGACCACCGGCTGGCCCGCCGTCACGTAATTGCCGGCCTTGAGCTGGAGGTTGGTGACGAAGCCGTCCACCGTCGCCCGCACCTCCGTCCGCTCCAGGTTGAAGCGGGCGAGGTCGAGCGCGGCCTCCATCTGGCGGGCGGCGGCGGCGGCCTTCGCCTGGGCGGAGGCGACCTCCTGCCGCTGGGCGGTGGAGACGACGTTGTTGCCGAGCTGCGCGTAGCGGTCGGCCTCCGCCTTGCGGAAGGACAGTTCGGCGTGGGCGCTTTCCAGGTTGGCCTCGGCCTGATCGACGGCCAGCCGGTAGCGGCTGGGGTCCACGACGAACAGGACGTCGCCCTTGCGGACCGCCTGGTTGTCGTGAACCCGCACCTCCGTCACCAGACCGTCCACGTCGGGGGACACCTGCACCACGTCGGCCCGCACCCGCCCGTCGCGGGTCCAGGGCTCGTTCATGTAGTAATCCCACAGCCACCAGCCGCCGCCGGCAGCGCCGAGCGTGACGGCCAGCGTGACCGTGACCCGAATCAGGAGGGAGAAGAGTTTCACCGTGGTTCGTCCTTGCGCCCCGGCGGCTCGGCCGGGAGCGATGATTCCGTATCCCGCCGCTGCGGGACGCGCTGCTGTGTAGAACCGCCGTCAGCCCTTCATGGCTCGGGCGTTCGACTCGATCGCCGCCATGACGCGCACCGCGCCCGCGATCTCCGGACCGGAAGCGCCGTGAAGCAGGCGGCGGCGCACGTCGTTCAGCGCGGCGTTCACGCGGGCCAGCAGGTCGCGGCCCCCGTCCGTCAGATGCAGCGTTTTTGCCCGCCGGTCGTCGGGGGCCTCCCGGCGCTCCACCAGCTTCGCGGCCTCCAGGCTGTCAAGCAGCCGGACCAGCGACGGCCCCTCCACCCCCATCTCATCGGCCAGCTCGCGCTGGCGCATCCCATCGCCGAGTTCGTTCAGAAGCATCAGCGGCGTGATGACGGAGGAGGAAAAACCGCTCTCCGCCAGCACCTTGTTCGCCTCCCGCCGCCACAGATGGGCGGCGCGGAACAGGTGGATGCCGAAGTTGGACGGAAAGTCCGGGGCGGGCGCGGATGGGTCATTCGATTGCATGCCTATTTAATAGCCTTGCTATCGAATTCCGGCAAGATGCCCTACTTCGCCGCTCGGTCATTGCAGGCATGCGCGCAGGCTTGGCTCTCTTCGCGGTCCACCGGACCGTCGCCGAGGCGGCAACATGGCGGGCGGGTGGTGGACAGCGCGCTCGGCCTGCCGGCAACGCCGTGGGTGGGTGGGCTGTTCGTGCTGGATGGGCTGTCGCTGACGCCGCTCAGCGGCGCGGCGCCGCCGTCGCCCAGCCCGCCTGAAACACCGAGAAGAACTCCGCAATCGAGAGGATCGAAACCAATGCACAGCGTCACCGCCAACGGCGCCTCCATCCCCGCCCTGGGCTTCGGCACCTTCCGCATGAGCGGCCCCGACGTGCTCCGCATGGTGCCGGAGGTGCTGAAGCTCGGCTTCCGCCACATCGACACCGCCCAGATCTACGGCAACGAGAGCGAGGTCGGCGCGGCCATCAAGGCATCCGGCCTGCCGCGCGGCGAGGTCTTCCTGACCACCAAGGTCTGGGTCAACAACTACAAGGCGGAGGATTTCAGCCGCTCGGTGGACGAAAGCCTGGCGCGGCTGCGGACCGACTATGTGGACCTGCTGCTGCTCCACTGGCCGAACGAGGCCGTTCCGCTCGCCGAGCAGATCGGGGCGCTGAACGCCGTCCAGGCCGCCGGCAAGACCCGCCACATCGGCGTCAGCAACTTCAACCGGACGCTGCTGGACGAGTCCGTCCGGCTCAGCAAGGCGCCCATCGTGACCAACCAGATCGAATACCACCCCTATCTGGACCAGTCGGTGATGCTGGAGGCGGCGCGCACCCACGGCCAATCCATCACCGCCTACTACGCCATGGCCGACGGGAAGGTCTTCAAGGACCCGGTGCTGACCGACATCGCCGCCCGGACGGGCAAGAGCGTGGCCCAGGTGGTTCTGCGCTGGCTGGTGCAGCAGGAGGGGGTGATCGCCCTGTCGAAGACGGTCGGCGAAAAGCGCGCCGCCGAGAATCTCGCCATCTTCGACTTCGCGCTGTCGGAGGCGGACATGGCGGCCATCCATGGCCTCGCCCGTCCCGACGGCCGGATCGTCAGCCCGGACGGCTTGGCGCCCGTCTGGGACTGAGGGAGCGTTTCTTTCCCTCTCCCGGGGCGGGAGAGGGCTTCTAATGCGGCATCAGGGGCCAGAACAGCGCGATGGCCGTCGTGCCCAGCACGATGACGATCAGCGACAGCGGCAGGCCCAGGCGCGCGTAGTCGCTGAAGCGGTAGCCGCCCGGCCCCATGACCAGCGTGTTGCACTGGTGCCCGATGGGGGTGAGGAAGTCGCACCCCGCCCCCACGGCCACCGCCATCAGGAAGGCGTCGGGCCTCAAGCCCAGATGGTTGGCGAGGCTGGCCGCGATGGGCGCCATGACCAGCACGGTGGCCGCGTTGTTCAGGAAGGGCGTCACGGCCATCGCCGCCACCAGCATCAGGGCCAACGCCCCGACGGGCGGCAATCCTTGGGCGGCGATGGACAGCCAGCCGGCGATCAGTTCCGTCCCGCCGGTGGTGCGCAGCGCCTCGCTGACCGGGATCAAGGCGCCCAGAAGCACCAGGATCGGCCATTCGATCGAATCGTAGGCCTCCTTCAAGGTCACGACGCGCAGCGCCGTCATCGCCACCGCGGCCCCGAAGAAGGCCAGAGCCACCGGCACGAGGCTGGTCGCCACCAGGGCGATGGTCACCGTCATGACGGCCAGCGCCATCCGCCGCTTGCGCCGCCGCCCGATGGACAGGTTGCGCTCCGCCAGCGGCAGGCAGCCGAGTTCGTTCAGCGTGTCCGACAGCCCCGCCGCCCGCGCCTGGAGCACCACCAGATCGCCCGGCTGGAAGCGCACGCGGCGCAGCCTCTGGCGGATGGGCCGCCCGCGCCGGCTGAGCGCCAGCAGGTTGGCGCCGTAGCGCTCCCGCAGTTCCATATCCTCCACGTTGTTGCCGATCAGGGGGGAGCGCGGTTCCACCACCGCTTCGAGGACCGACAGATCCTCGTCGCTCTCCACCCCCTCCAGCTTCTTCTCGTGCATCAGCGCCAGACCGGCGTGCTTCACGAGGTCGCTCAACGCCTGGGTGTCGGCCTCCAGCACCAGAACGTCGCCCGCCAGCAGCACCCAATGGCCGGACGGAATGTGGCGGCGGTGCCGCCCGCGGACGATCGCCGCGACCGTCACGTCGCCCTCGCCGTAGGCTTCCAGATCGGCGACCGTCTTGCCGACGAAGGGGGACTTCTCCGGCAGGAGCGCCTCCGCCGTGTAGTCGTCGATGGAGAAGCCCCCGGCCCCGCCCGAGGCCGCCGGGCGCCCGCTGGGCAGCAGGCGGTAGCCGACCGCCAGGAAGGCCACCCCCGCCACCGCGATGATCAGACCCACCGGCGTGAAGTCGAACATGCCGAAAGGTTCGCCCACCATCTCGCTGCGCAGGCGGCTGACGATGATGTTGGGGGAGGTGCCGACCAGCGTCATCAGCCCGCCCAGAAGCGAGCCGAAGGCCATGGGCATCAGCAGCGACGACACCTTCGTCCCGTTGCGCCGCGCCACCTGCATGGCGATGGGCATGAAGATGGCGAGCGCGCCGATGTTCTTGACCACCGCGGACAGCAGGGTTACCGCGCCGGTCAGCACGATGATCTGCGCCGGCACGGTCTTCATGCGGGCGCTGAGGGGGCGCATCGCCTCCTCGATGATTCCGGAGCGTCCGACCGCGGCGCTGACCACCAGCGCGGAGCCGACGATGATGACGATGTCGTCGGAAAAGCCGCTGAAAGCGTCCTTTGGCTTGACGATCCCGACGGCCACCGCCGCCAGCAGCGCCAGCATGGCGACGAGGTCGTAGCGCAGCTTGTCCCAGATCAGCAGCGCGATCACTGCGCCGATGATGCCGAAGGCGAGTCCCTGGTCGAGCGTCATGCAGCCCTTTTGCGGGGATGGTTGGTCCGTTGTCGGATTGGCCCGTGGTTACTGGGATTTGCCCGATGGCGCCGCGTCGCGCCCCTTGCCGGACCCGCCGGAGCCGGTGTTGGAGTTCGACGGGGAACGGGCGTTCCTGACGAGTTCCCCACAATGTGGCTGTTCATCACTGCCAGGGTCAAGAAAAGGTAGAACGCTGGCCAGCGGAGTCAGCAGGACGCCCAGAGCGACCGCCGCCGCACCGCGCGCCGCCGACTCCGTCGCGTCGACCCCGATGTCCGGCTCGCCCAGCGTGCCGCGCACATGGACCGGAACATGGGTGGCGAAGACCTGCGGCTTCTTGGCCCGCCCCAGCACGGTCAGGTTCATCGCCTCGTTGCGCAGGTTGATGCCGCCCTCCGCCGTCACCAGCGTTTCCGGCGTGTCGAGCACCAGCGCGCGGCTTTCCATCACACCGTCCTTCACCGTCAGGTCGGCGACCAGACAGTTGAAGGGCAAGGGCTGGTCGCCGGACAGAACCACCCCCAGCGTCTCCAGGATGTTGGTCTTCAGCCCCTTGACCGCGAGGCTGGTGATCCGCCCGCCGTCCACCGCGATCCCCACCTTGCCGTCGGCGGAGGCCAGGATGTTGGCGACCGTGGTCCCCTGCCCCTTCAGTTGGATGCGCCCGCTCGCCGTCCCGCCCATCTCCTTTGCGAAGGGCGTCTCGCGGAACAGGCGGGCGAGCCGCACCTGCCGGACGTCCAGGTTCACGTCCAGCGCCGGGGTCTTGCGTCCGCCGTCCAGCGCCACCGTTCCGGCCACCCGCCCGCCGCCGACGCCGAGCGACAGCGGGTCCAGCACCAGACGTCCGTTCTCCAGCTTCGCCCGCGCGTCCAGATCGTCCAGCGTGGAGAAGGGCGCCTCCACATGCTCCCCGCGGAACTTCACGTCCATGTCGGCGGTGCGCAGCTTTTCCAGCGGAATCTCGGTGGCCGGGATGATCCGCTCCCGCCCCTTGGTCGGGTAGTCGCCCCGCCCTTCCGGGGAGGCGCCGATGAAGCCCGCCAGATCCACCGCCGCCAGCTTCCGCGAGGTGAGATCCCCGGTGATCCGCGGGCGCTCGCCGCCCAGATCCACCGCCACCCGACCGGACAGGTCGCTTTCCCCCACCTTGCCGTTCAGCCCGTCGAACCGCCAGACCTCGCCGTCCCGCCCCAGATGCCCGGAGATCGCGTAGGGCCGCGTCGTCGGCACGGGGATGCCCAGGATCGGGAAGACGTCGGCCAGATCGTCGCCACGAAGCTCCACCGACAGGTCCACACCCTGGAGCTTCACCGGTTCGGCGATGGAGCCCTCGATCTTGCCGCGAGTCTTGCCGATGGCGGTCTCCACCCGCAGCGGGTAGGGCTTGGGATCGTCGCGCAGATATTCCAGCGAGCCGCCCGCCGCCGTCAGGGTGAAGGGCTTTCCGGCGAAGTCGCCCTTGCCGTCGAGCCGGACCTCCTGCTCCCCGTTGCCGCCGACGGCGGTGTTGATGCCGCTGTCGATGTCGATCTTCTGGCCGGGGTCGCGGTACCGGACGCGCCCCTCCTCGACCAGCAGCGTTTCGATGATGGGCACGTCGCCACGATCCTCGGGCTTCACCGTCTCCTTCGCGGCCTCCTTGCGCGGGTCCGGCCCGCCGAAATCCCAGTTGGCGGCACCCTCCCGGTTCTTTTCCAGAAGCAGCTTGGGGCCGGACAGGCGGATTTCCGGGAACTCGAAGTCACCGCGCAGCAGCGGCCAGAGGCGAAGCTGGAGATCCAGCGCCTTCAGTTCCGCCATCGTCTTCTCGTCGCTCCACTCCGCGTTGGCGATCCTCAGCCCCTCGACATGGATGCGCAGCGGGTTGCCCAACCGGACGTTGAGACCGCCGTCGATGGCGACCTCACGGTTCAGCGCCTTGGACGCCTGCCGGGCGATGAAGCCGCGGGCGTCGTTCCAATCGAAGACGGCCAGCGCGATGCCGATGCCCGCCGCGACGGTCACCACCAGTCCCAGCAGCCCGTAGCCGATCCATTTCATCACGGCCATCCGCCGCGCCTCCCCTTCCTGACCTGCCAGATTAACGGGCAAAGGGCCGGTGACGTGACGCACTACCCCCAAAGGGCAGAGGCGGAGCGATCTAGTGTGGATTTAACGAAAAATTGAGCGGATCATGCTACAGATGGTATCGCGCAATCCTCCACTTCCTTTCCCGCCCCGAGAACCATGCGTTCACTAACTAATTTTGCTCCCTCCACCTTCGAGGAGCGTGGCGCCGCCGTCGCCTTCACCACTCCGGTGCTGGCTCAGACACGGGTGCGCAAGGACGACCGGGAGCATCTGGAGGTTCTGATCCCCAACCTGTCGGAGGGGCACGGCGTCTATGTGGTGCCGTGGAAGGGCCTGCCGCTCGCCTTTCCCATGACGGTCCACGACCGTATGTTGCAGGACCTGATCCGCCGCGGGGACGGCTGCTCGCCGGACGACATCCGCAAGGCGGTGCTCCAGGCGGCGCGCTGCGGCCTCGCCGGGCCGCTGGCCGTGGAAGCGGCGGAGGCCGCCCTGCGCGACGAGGACGAGCAACGGCTTCTCATCAACTACCAGCTCATCGTCGAGGTGCTGAAGGCGGTCGGGCTGGAGTCGTCGGACATCCTGCGCGCCGGTCTCGGCTCCGAGAAGGGCGAGCAGTTGACCCGCAGCTACATGACCAAGGCGGCGCAGAGCCTCGCCCTAGAGCCGACGGAGCTGTACACGCGGGTGGCCGAGCTGGCGACCTTCATGGAGCCGGTGGGCATCGCCACTTCGCCCAAGCCGGCGCGGCTGCGCCGTCTGGCGCGCGACCTGCTGCAGTTCCGCGACAGCATGACCGAATGGGCCGCCGGCAACGTGTCGGAGGCCGCCCCCATCGGCACCTTCTGCGCGGAGGTGGCGGAGCATACGCTCAACCAGGTCCGCAACGTGGTGAACCAGCTCGACCAGGCCGTCGCCGCCTTCGAGGTGCTGCTGCGCCAGTGGGACGTCAAGCGCGCGCTGGTGCGGCGGTCCACCACCCGGCTGTCCTGGCTGCTCGACGGCTGGGACTTCATCATCACGAGCTGGGCGGAGGCCCAGACCCGCAGCAAGCAGGAGCAGGACATGGCCGTGCACGAGCTGTTCCGCGTCCTGCCCCTGCTGCCCAAGGACGAGGAGAAGTCCGACCACGCGCTGCTGGCCGACCGGCTTCTGGCCGCGAACCGCCGCACCGTGCGGGCCTATGTGGACTGGCGCAGCGGCCAGCTCGACATGGATCTCGTCATGCGGATCGAAGCGATCAAAGGGAAGGCGGCCTGACCATGACCACCGACCCCCAGGCCCTTCTCAGCCTCGGCACGAAGCTGCTGGACATCGACGAGGGCCGCTTCCGGCAGGTGGTCGATCTGTTGCAGCAGATCGGCGACCATCCGGAGGTGCAGCACACCTTCTCCCTGATCCGCCCGCGTCTGGCGGAGGTGCGGCCCAAGCGGCGCCCGACCTTCAAGCGGCTCTTCTGCGAACCCTTCGAGGACCTGTTCCAGCTTCCCGCGGGCAACCAGCCGGCACCGCTGAACAAGGTGGACCGCGGGGTCGTCAACTCCCTGTGGCCGCTGGTGGAAGGCCAGATCGGCAAGGACCGGCTGCGCAGCGTCGCCGGGGCGATGGCCGATGGCGCCCAGCAGGCGGAGCAGGCCCGCGCCTTCTGGAACATGGCCTCCGCCGCCGTGTCCGGCATCCTGGAGCAGGCGGAGGCGGGCCGCTTCGTGGACGATCTCGGCCTGCGGCTGAACCCCGACCGAATCCGCACCATCGAGGACATCGCCCGCATCCTGACCATCGCCCAGCCGGTGGCCGATCTGAAGTCCATCCTGTCGCCCAAGCCGATCCAGAAGCTTCACAAGGACCATCTGGAGGGCATCCAGACCATCGGGCGGCAGGTCGCGCGCTCCCGTCCGGAGTCGCTGAAGCTGTTCATCCTGCTGGCGGCGGCCCGCCTGACCGACCCGTCGATCCTTCTGGGCAGCCTGTGGGACATGGATCTGGGCCAGAAGTCCAGCGAGCGCGCCGCCCTGTTCCTGGATCTCAGCGGCACGGTGGTCGCGCAGATCGAGGAGCGGTCGCGCGGAGTCTCCGCCACGGCCGGCAGCACGGTGGACCGCATGGCCGCGGCGACCCTCGCGGTCGATCTGGTGGCCAGCCTGGAAGCCACCCGCAACGCCATGGAGTACAGCCGGAACAAGGACTTCGACCAACGGCTGAAGACCATCCGGGACTCCGTGCACGAGCTGGTGCGCACGCAGGTGCTCGACGGGGCGGAGACGGAAATCCTGTCCGCGGTGGAAACGCTTGCCCCCGGCACCGGCACCGGCACCGACCAGATGGTGCAGGCGGAGAATCAGGCCCGTGCCCTGCGCAAATGCTCGACCATCGCCGATACGCTGGGCCTGCGCGGCGAGTTGAAGAGCGTGACGCAGCAGACCACGGCGTCCCTGACCGGCACGGCGCGGCAATCCCTGGCCGACGGCGTCGGCGACGCGCGGACGGGTTACACCGCCATCCGCATGATCGAACTGATTGCCGGTCCGGCGGAGGCCAACCAGATCATGGACGATATCCTGAGAGACGCCCGCCGCTGAGCGGCCCCGGCAGAGACCGCAGAGAGACCGCATGGGCTACCCCACAGGTTACGTCGGCTGGGCGCTGCCGGAGGCGGAGCGCGCCCGTCTGCTGGCGCTGTTCCCCCCCCGCTACGCCCGCACCGTCGCACACCACGTCACGCTGGCCTTCGGCGTCGGGGGAAACCACCCGCTGCCCACGGAGCGGGAGGGAACCGTCGTCGGGCTGACCGACGATGGAGAGGGCGTGCAGACGCTCGTCGTCGCCATCGCCGGAACGACCGACCGGCCCGGCGGCGGGACCTACCACGTCACATGGTCGCTGGAGCCGCGGCGCAAGGCGGTGGAGTCGAACGCGGCGATCGCCCGCCTCGGCTGGAAGACGGTCGAGCCGCTCTCCATCCGCCTGGAGCCGCGCTTCTTTCCGATCTAAGCGCCCCTTCTAGGCGCCGGGGCCGCCGCTGGCGTTGGCCTCCGCCGCCGCGCCGCGGTTCAGCGCCTGCTCACGATGGAAGACGAACAGGCCGCTGCCGATGATGAGCAGCGCGCCCACGATGATGCGCAGGGTCGGCGCCGTGCCCCAGACCAGCAGGTCCAGCACCACCGCCCAGATGATCGACACATACTGGAACGGCACGACCACCGCCGCCGGGCTGAGCTGGAGCGAGCGGTTCATCGCCGCGTGCCCGGCCAGCGCCGTGACGCCCAGCGCGCCCAGCAGCAGGAAATCCAGTCCCGGCGGCGGCACCCACACCAGCGGCAGCGCCGCTCCGCCCAGCAGGCCCGTGCCGAAGGTCTGGAAGCTGACCAGCGACAGGTTGCTGGAATCGCGCAGAAGCCGGGTGGAGATCAGGCCGGTGGAGAAGACCAGCGTGCCGAACAGGGCGACCAGCGACGGCACCGCGTCGAACTGGCCCGTCGGGTTCAGGACGATCACGACCCCCGCGAAGCCCACGACCACCGCGGCCCAGCGGCGCCAGCCCACCTTCTCGCCCAGCAGCGGCACCGACAGGGCGGTGACGATCAGCGGCGCGGCCATGTAGATGGTCATGACGTTGGCGAGCGGAAGCGACCGCACCGCCCAATAGAAGCAGGCGACCTCCCCCGCCACGCAGCCGACGCGCAGAAGATGCAACGGCAGCCGCTTCACCGCGAAGACCGACCGCACCCCCTCGCGCAGGATCAGCGGGGCCAGCAGCACCGCGCCGAACAGGCTGCGGATCGCCAGCAGCATCGCCACCGGATAGTCGGCGACCAGCCATTTGCCGAGCGCGTCGTTGACGGTGAACAGCGACATGCCCAGCAGCATCAGCAGGATGCCCAAGCGGGTGTCGGTGGCGGAGGAGGACGGGGTGGTGACGGGGGTCATCTCGGTTCACGCAAAAAATCCCTCCCCCACAAAGCGCGGAAGGAGGGATGGGAGAGGGGCGGCAAGATGACGGGAACGCGCGGTTCAGACCACGCCCTTCTCCCGCAGGGCCGCGATGTCTGCGGCGCATAGGCCGAGATTTTCCTCCAGGACGGCGTCGGTGTGCTGGCCGAGCGTCGGCGGAGCGACCGTATGTTCGATGGGGGTCGCGGAATAACGGATCGGGCTCGCCACCGTCGGAACGGTCCCGGCGCTGGGGTGCGGCAAATCCTGGTGGATGTTGCGGGCCTGGACGTGGGGGTCGGCGAAGACCTGCGACACGTCGTTGATCGGCCCGCAGGGCACGCCCACCGCCTCCAGCGCCGACAGCCAGTCGCGGCTGCTGCGCTGCTCCAGAAGCAGTTCCAGGATCGGCACCAGCTCCTTGCGGTTGGCGACGCGGGCCGGGTTGGTGGCGTAGCGCGGGTCCTGCGCCAGCTCCGGACGTCCGGCGACCTGACAGAACTTGGCGAACTGCCCGTCGTTGCCGACCGCGAGGATGATGTGGCCGTCCAGCGTGGCGAAGGCTTGGTAGGGCACGATGTTCGGGTGCGCGTTGCCAAGCCGCTGCGGCGCCTTGCCGCCGACCAGATAATTCATCGCCTGGTTCGCCAGCACCGCCACCTGCACGTCGAGCAGGGCGAGGTTCACCCACTGCCCCTCCCCCGTCCGGTCGCGGTGGGCCAGCGCGCCGAGCACGCCGATGGTGGCGTAGAGGCCGGTGAAGACGTCGGTGACCGCCACGCCGACCTTGACCGGCCCGCCGCCCGCCTCGGCGTCCGGCTGGCCGGTGATGCTCATCAGCCCGCCCATGCCCTGGATCATGAAGTCGTAGCCGGCGCGCTTGGCGTAGGGGCCGTCCTGCCCGAATCCGGTGATCGAGCAGTAGACCAGCCCCGGATTGATCGCCTTCAGGCTGTCATAGTCCAGCCCGTACTTGACCAGACCGCCGACCTTGAAGTTCTCGATCACGACATCGGCCTGGGCGGCCAGCTTGCGCACCAACTCCTGGCCTTCCGGACGCTCGAAGTCGATGGTGATCGACCGCTTGCCCCGGTTGGTGGAGAGGAAATAGGCCGACTCCTCCCCGGCCCAGGGAGGCCCCCAGGCGCGCGTGTCGTCCCCGGCGCCGGGCCGTTCGACCTTGATGACGTCCGCGCCGAGATCGGCCAGCGTCTGCGCCGCCCACGGCCCGGCGAGCACGCGGGAGAGTTCCAGGACACGGACATGGGAAAGCGGGCCGGGCATGGTGGACACATCCTTTTCGACGAAACTGCCGACAGAAGCGCAGAAACGGTTGAGGGGGTTTTCACCACGAAGACACGAAGGACACAAAGAATTTTACAAAGAGGTGATCTCTCCTTGGGCGACCGGCTGGAGTGCCGGCGCCCCTTTGTGAAGTTCTTTGTGCCTTTGTGTCTTTGTGGTGAACCCCCTACTCTCTTGCGACGTTACGCGCTGAACGCCTGGATGCCGGTGATGGCCCGGCCCAGGATCAGGGCATGGATGTCGTGCGTGCCCTCGTAGGTGTTCACGGCCTCCAGGTTCATCACATGGCGGATGACGTGGAACTCGTCGGCGATGCCGTTGCCGCCGTGCATGTCACGGGCGACTCGGGCGATCTCCAGAGCCTTGCCGCAGTTGTTGCGCTTGATGAGCGAGATCATCTCCGGCGCGGCCTTGCCCTCGTCGAGCAGGCGGCCGACCTGCAACGCGGCCTGGAGGCCCAGCGCGATCTCCGTCTGCATGTTGGCGAGCTTGAGCTGCGGGATCTGGTTCGCGGCCAGCGGGCGCCCGAACTGCTTGCGGTCGATCTGGTACTGGCGGGCGGCATGGAAGCAGAACTCCGCGGCACCCATGGCGCCCCAGGCGATGCCGTAGCGGGCGCGGTTCAGGCAGCCGAACGGGCCGACGATGCCCTCGATGTTCGGCAGGCGGTTCTCCTCCGGCACGAAGACCTCGTCCATGACGATCTCGCCGGTGGCCGACGCGCGGAGCGAGAACTTGCCCTCGATCTTCGGCGCCGACAGGCCCTTCATGCCCTTCTCAAGCACGAAGCCGTTGATCTTCCCCTCGTCGTTCTTCGCCCAGACGACGAAGACGTCGGCGATCGGGGAATTGGTGATCCACATCTTCGCGCCGCTGAGGATATAGCCGTCCGCGACCTTCTTCGCGCGGGTCTTCATGCCCGCGGGGTCGGAGCCGGCGTCCGGCTCGGTCAGGCCGAAGCAGCCGACCCACTCGCCGGTGGCGAGCTTCGGCAGGAACTTCTCGCGCTGGGCGTCGCTTCCGTAGGCGTAGATCGGGTGCATGACCAGCGAGGACTGCACCGACATGGCGGAGCGGTAGCCGCTGTCCACCCGCTCCACCTCGCGCGCGACCAGACCGTAGGAGACGTAGTTGACCCCGGCGCAGCCGTAGCCGTCGATGGTCGGGCCGAGGAAGCCCAGCTCGCCCATCTCGTTCATGATCTCGCGGTGGAAGATCTCGTGCCGGTTGGCCTCGGTCACGCGCGGCAGCAGCTTGTCCTGGCAATAGTCGCGCGCGGCGTCGCGGATCATCCGCTCGTCCTCGGTCAACTGCTCGTCGAGAAGCAGAGGGTCTTCCCAGGCGAAGGATGCGAGCTTGGCGGAGGCGGCTCCGGTCTTGGCGGCCATAATCGTTGTCTCCCTAGGTCCGATGCGCCCCAACATGGCGCGGTCGCTTTCATGGTTCAAATACATTTATCAGGGGACTTTAATATCTTTCCCATATAAAAAGAAGCCATGGATCTGCGCCATCTCCGCCACTTCGTCGCCGTCGCCGAAGAGCTGCATTTCAGCCGCGCCGCCGCCCGGCTGGGCATCGGGCAGCCGCCGCTCAGCCAGTCGATCCAGGCCCTGGAGGCCGAGCTTGGCGCCCGCCTGTTCGAGCGGACCAAGCGCCGGGTGGAACTGACCGAACCGGGCCAACTCCTGTTGGGCGAGGCGCGGGAGATCCTGGCGCGGGCGGAGCGCGCCGCCGTCCTGACCCGCCGCGCCGCCAGGGGAGAGGTGGGCGAACTGCGCGTCGGCTTCACCGCGGCGGCCCCCTTCCTGCCGATGGTGCCGCGAATCATCGACGCCTACCGCCGCGCCCACCCGGACGTGCATCTGACCCTGGTCGAATTGCCGTCCAAGCAGCAGTTGACGGCGCTGGCCGACCGGCGTCTGGACGTGGGCTTCATCCGGCAACCGCGCTTCGTCCCCGACCGCGAGTCCTTCCGCTTCCACGACGTGGTGCGGGAACCGCTGCTGGCGGTAATGCGCGCCGATCACCCGCTGGCCGGGCGGGAGGTCGTTCCGCTGGCGGCGTTGCGCGACGAGCCCTTCGTCTTCTATCCCGCCGATTTCGGCACCAGCACGCACGAGCAGGTCTTCGCGCTGTGTGCCGCCGCCGGATTCCGCCCCAACGTGACGCAGGACGCGCGGGAGGCCTTCACCATCATCGGGCTGATCGCCGCCGGGCTGGGCGTGTCGATTCTGCCCGGCCAGTTGCGTCAGGTGGCGCTGGAGGGTGTGGTCTACCGACCGCTCGACACGCCGGACGCCTTCACCACCCTGCAACTCGCGCGGCGGAGCAACGAAAGTTCGCCACTGGTGAAAAAATTCACCGACCTCGTGGAGCGGATCGTTCCGTTTTTTCCGCCCGCCCCCGGAGCGTGACGGACGACTCGGGCAAAATCGCCGCTTCGTTCCTGAAGCCTCCCAAAGTCGGGGTTCTCAACCGGTCAAGGAAGGAGCAAACTCGCGTTCAAACCGCGTGCACGGCGTTCGCAGATGCACAGAATTTCGCCAGTCCGTTGAAATGATCATGACGCGAGCAACGGGCTTGTCGAATTTATTAAACGGGTATACCGTCTGACCCATTGCATAGGTCCTGTGTCGGGAACGCAACCCTGGCGCGGGTCCTGGACCGGGATACCTCGGACGGGGGGAGGATGATGGACGGCGGCATGGTCACGACCGCACAGGCACTGGTGCGCTTCGTCGGGGTGCAGAAGACCTATGACGGCGAGCACCTCGTGGTGAAGAACCTCGACCTCGACATCAGGAAGGGCGAGTTCGTCACCCTGCTCGGCCCCTCCGGCTCGGGCAAGACGACCACGCTGATGATGCTGGCCGGCTTCGAGGTCCCCACCCATGGCGAGATCTATCTCGCCGATCGGCCGATCAAGAACATGCCGCCGCACAAGCGCGACATCGGCATGGTCTTCCAAAACTATGCGCTGTTCCCCCACCTGACGATCGAGGAGAACGTCGCCTTCCCGCTGACCGTGCGCAAGATGCCGCGGGCGGAGGTGAAGGAACGGGTGCGGTCGGCGCTGCGCATGATCAAGCTGGAAAATCTGGCGCACCGCCATCCCGGCCAGCTTTCGGGCGGCCAGCAGCAGCGCGTGGCGCTGGCCCGCGCGCTGGTCTTCAACCCGCAGCTCGTCCTGATGGACGAACCGCTGGGCGCGCTGGACAAGCGGCTGCGCGAGCACATGCAGCTTGAGATCAAGCAACTGCACGAGACGATGGGAATCACCGTCGTCTACGTCACCCACGACCAGAGCGAGGCGCTGACCATGTCGGACCGCATCGCGGTGTTCAACGACGGCATCGTGCAGCAGATCGACAAGCCGGACGCGCTCTACGAACGCCCGGTCAACAGCTTCGTCGCCAACTTCATCGGCGAGAACAACGTGCTGGACGGCACCGTCGAGAATATCGAACGGGGCTTCTGCCGGGTGGCTCTGGCGGCGGGCGGTTCGGTCGTGGCGCAGGCGGTCAACGTGGCCGGTGCGGGTGCCGCCACCTCGCTGTCGGTCCGGCCGGAGCGGATCAGCATCCTGACGGACGGGGCGGCGCCGGACGGCATGAACGCGCTGCCCGCCCATGTGCAGGACACCATCTATCTCGGCGACCACGCGCTGGCCGTGCTGAAGGTCGCCGGCAACGGGGAATTCATGGTCAAGCTGCCGCCGGGCGCCCATGCGGGCCTCAGCCACGGCCAGAGCGTGTCCATCGGCTTCCGCCCCGAGGACTGCCGGGCGCTCGATCCCGTGTGATCGACACCGCCCGTCCGTCCGGTCTCTCCGGGAGGGGGACCGGGGGCGTATCACCTCCTGACGCAACCACACATAATGAAGGAACGGGGACGATGTCGAAGCTTAAGGTGGCGGTTGGGTTCCTTGCGACGTTCACCGCCGGTGTGGCTCTGGCCACCGCCGCGCAGGCCCGCGACCTGACGGTCGTGTCCTGGGGCGGCGCCTATCAGGAAGCCCAGAAGAAGGTCTATTTCGAGCCGTTCAAGAAGGCGGCCGGCATTCCGATGAACGACGAGTCCTGGGACGGCGGCATCGGCGTTCTGCGCGCCAAGGTCCAGGGCGGCGCCGCCACCTGGGACGTCGTGCAGGTGGAGAGCGAGGAACTGGCCGTCGGCTGTGAAGAGGGCCTGTTCGAGACGATGGAGTTCAACCGGATCGGCGGCGAGCAGGCCTACCTGCCGCAGACCGTCGATGCCTGCGGCGTCGGCGCGATCGTGTACGACTTCGTGCTCGGCTACGACAAGGACAAGCTGAAGGACGCGCCGAAGAGCTGGGCCGACTTCTTCGACACCAAGAAGTATCCGGGCAAGCGCGGCCTGCGCCAGGGCGCCAAGACCACCCTGGAGATCGCCCTGATGGCCGACGGCGTCGCGCCGAAGGACGTCTACAAGGTTCTGGCGACCGAAGAGGGTCTGGAGCGCGCCTTCAAGAAGCTGGACACCATCAAGAACGACATCGTCTGGTGGAAGGCCGGCGCCCAGCCGCCGCAGCTCCTGGCTTCGGGCGAGGTGGTGATGACGTCCGTCTACAACGGCCGCATCGACGCCGCGAACAAGGCCGAGAAGAAGAACTTCGGCATGGTGTGGAACGGCGCGCTCTACACCATCGATAGCTGGGTCATCCTGAAGGGCAGCCCGAACAAGGAAGCCGCCTACAAGTTCCTGGACTACGTCGGCAAGGCGGAGAACCAGGCCAAGCTGTCCGAGAACATCGCCTACGGCACGTCCAACAAGGACGCCCCGTCCAAGCTGGCCCCCGCCGTGCTGAAGGACCTGCCGACCGCTCCGGAGAACATGAAGAACGCGGTCGAGATCAGCGTTCCCTTCTGGCTGGAGAACATCGACCGCCTGACCGAGCGCTTCAACAAGTGGGCGGCGAAGTAAGTCGCTCGAGTCTTTGAGTGGTTGCGACGGGCCCCCTCCTTAACCCTCCCCCACCTCCGGTGAGGGAGGGAACTTGAAGCCCTCCCCCGCGAAGTGGGGGAGGGTTGGGTGGGGGCCCAACGCGACCACCCCACACACCTCTCTACCGCATTTTCGAAATAGGCCGCCCATGACAGCCGCGTTCGTCGCCGGCGCCGATGCGTCGTCCGAGGTGCCCCTCAAGCGCCGCCTGAAGCGGGCGGAGCGGGCGCGCCGGCTCAAGGCCCTGGCGCTGATCCTTCCGCTCCTCCTGTTCCTGCTCTTCACCTTCCTCGGTCCAATCGCCGGCATGCTCTGGCGGTCGGTGGACGATTGGGAGGTGCGTCAGGTCCTGCCCCACACCGTCGCGGCGCTGGCCGATTGGGACGGCAGGGATGTCCCGGGCGAGCCGGCCTTCGCCGCTCTGGCGGGCGACATCCGGACGGCGCGCGAGGCCGGCACGGTCGCCATCGCGTCCAAGCGGCTGAACTACGCCCTGAACGGCTTCCGCACCATCATGTCGGGCACGGCGCGCAACCTGAAGACCCTGCCGGAGCCTGGCACCGCCAAGGAAACCCTGATCGGCATCAACCCGGCCTGGGGCGAGCGCGCCACCTGGGCGGCGATCAAGGGTGCCAGCGGGCCGCTCACCGGCTTCTATCTTCTGGGCGCGGTCGATCTGACCCGGAACCTGGACGGCGCCATCGTCGCCGCCCCCGAGGAGCAGGCGATCTACCGCGACGTGTTCGGGCGCACCTTCACCATCAGCTTCGGCGTCACGGTCCTGTGCCTGATCCTGGGCTTCCCGGTCGCCTACATGCTGGCCACGCTGCCCACGGGCCAGTCGAACCTGTTGATGATCTTCGTGTTGCTGCCCTTCTGGACCTCGCTTCTGGTGCGCACCTGCGCCTGGATCGTCGTGTTGCAGAGCGAGGGCATCGTGAACGATTCCTTGCGCTGGATCGGCCTGATCGACGAACCGCTGCGGCTGATCTACAACCGCTTCGGCGTCTATGTGGCGATGACGCATGTGCTGCTGCCCTTCATGATCCTGCCGCTCTACAGCAGCATGAAGTCGATCTCGCCGGCCTACATGCGGGCCGCGGCGTCGCTGGGCGCCTCGCCGGTCACCGCCTTCCTGCGCATCTACCTGCCGCAGACCGTGCCCGGCATCGGGGCGGGCAGCCTGCTCGTCTTCATCCTGGCCATCGGCTACTACATCACGCCGGCCCTGGTGGGTGGTGCCGCCGACCAGATGATCAGCTACTTCATCGCCTTCTACACCACGGAAACCGTCAACTGGGGTCTGGCCTCGGCGCTGGGCGCGGTGCTTCTGCTCGCCACGCTGCTGCTGGCCGTCGTCTATGGAAAGCTGGTCCACGGCCAGCAGGTCACGGGAGGGATGAAGAATTGAGCCAGAACCACTCCCCCCGCACGGCCAGCCAGCGCGTCGCCTGGATCACCACCGTGGTCGTCGCCTCGCTGGTGCTGGTCTTCCTGATGGCGCCGATCCTGGCGATCATGCCGCTGTCCTTCAGCTCCGGCTCCTACCTGACCTACCCGCTGCCGGGCCTGTCGCTGCGCTGGTACGAGGATTTCCTGAACTCCCCGCGCTGGGTGACGGCGCTGAAGAACAGCGTCATCATCGGGGTGGCCTCGACCATCCTGTCGATGGTGCTTGGCACGCTGGCCTCGCTCGGCCTCGCCCAGTGGAAGAGCAAGTTCAAGCCGCTGGTGCTGGCCATCGTGCTGTCGCCGGTGGTGGTGCCGGGCGTCATCACCGCGGTCGGCCTCTATTTCTTCTTCGCGCCCCTCGGGCTGACCGGCGGTTACACCGGGCTGATCCTGGCGCACACGGCGCTGGCGACGCCCTTCGTGGTCATCACGGTCAGCGCGACGCTGCAAAGCTTCGACATGAATCTGGCGCGGGCCGCCGCCTCGCTCGGCGCCTCGCCGATCTACGCCTTCCGCCGGGTGATCCTGCCGCTGATCCTGCCGGGTCTGGCGTCGGGCGCCCTGTTCGCCTTCGCCACCAGCTTCGACGAGGTGGTGGTGGTGCTGTTCATGGCGGGTCCCGAGCAGCGCACCCTGCCCCGCGAGATGTTCAGCGGCATCCGCGAGAACATCAGCCCGACCATCACGGCGGCGGCGGTGATCCTGACCACGATCTCGGTCATCCTGCTCGCCACGCTGGAGGCCCTGCGCCGTCGCAACGAGCGGCTGAAGGGCAACCTGCGCTGATACGAAAACGCCGGGCGGCCCCGATGGGCGGCCCGGCCTTTCCTCAAATCCGGTGGAGTGATGTCAGAGATAAGGCGGGGTGCAGGCGCTGATGATCTCGCACTCTTCGTCGCCGATGTTGCGGAAGCGGTGCGGGATGCGGCTGTCGAACAGATAGGCGTCGCCGGGACCGAGGATCTCCTTGCGGTCGCCCACCGTCAGCTCGATTTGGCCCTTGATGACGACGCCGCCCTCCTCCGATTCATGCTGGAGCATGGTGCGCCCGCCGGTGTCGGCGCCGGGGGCGTATCGCTCGTGCAGGACCTGGAGGTTGCGCCCGTGCAGGTCGCCCACCTGCCGGAAGGACATGAAGCCGACCCGGCTCTTCACCAGACTGGTCAATTCGATCAGATCGCTGCCCTTGAAGAAGATCTGCTCGCGCGGCGGCAGGTCGTCGGAGGAGAAGAACTCCGCCAGGGTCATGGGAATGCCCTGGAGCACCTTGCGCAGCGAGGAGACGGAGGGGCTGCACCGGTTCTGCTCGATCAGCGAGATGGTTCCGTTGGTCACGCCCGCCCGTTGCGCCAACTGGCGCTGGGACAGGCCGTGCGCTTCCCGCACCTGCTTCAGGCGCGCGCCCACGTTGAAATCGACAGCATCCACATCCATGGATCGGTTCCTCGCTCCTGACCGGAAGGCATACCGGAATCGCGTGTGTGCGTCACCAAAAACTCAACACCCGATTAGGGTTGTTTAATTTATTAAACATGGCTACGCTCCCTTCACATCGCAATTCGAGGCGGACCCCCATGCTGTCGCTGAACGATCAGAGCCTTCTTCGGACCCAAGCCTATGTGAACGGCGCGTGGCGCGACGCCTTCTCCGGCAAGACCTTCGCGGTGACCAACCCGGCGACGGGCGAGGAACTGGCCCAGGTCGCCGACGTCGGCGCGGAGGAGACTCGTCAGGCCATCGCCGCCGCCGACGCCGCCCTGCCCGGCTGGCGCGCCAAGACCGCCAAGGAGCGCGCCGCGATCCTGCGCCGCTGGTTCGAGCTGATCATGGCGGCGCAGGAGGATCTGGCCGTCCTGATGACGCTGGAGCAGGGCAAGCCGCTGGCCGAGGCCCGCGGCGAGGTCGCCTACGGCGCCAGCTTCATCGAGTGGTTCGCCGAGGAAGGCAAGCGCGTCTACGGCGACGTGATCCCCACCTTCGCCGGCAACAAGCGCATCGTCGTGCTGAAGGAGCCGATCGGCGTCGTCGCGGCGATCACGCCCTGGAACTTCCCCAACGCCATGATCACCCGCAAGGTCGGCCCGGCGCTCGCCGCCGGCTGCACCGTGGTGGTCAAGCCGGCGGAGGACACGCCGCTGTCCGCCCTGGCGCTGGCCGAGCTGGCGGAGCGCGCGGGTGTCCCGGCGGGGGTGTTCAACATCGTCACCGGGTCCGACCCGGTCGCCATCGGCGGCGAGCTGACCGCCAACCCGATCGTGCGCAAGCTGTCCTTCACCGGATCGACCGAGGTCGGCAAGATCCTGATGCGCCAGTCCGCCGACACGGTGAAGAAGGTGTCGCTGGAGCTGGGCGGCAACGCGCCCTTCATCGTGTTCGACGACGCCGACCTGGACGAGGCGGTCAAGGGCGCGCTCGCGTCCAAGTACCGCAACTCCGGCCAGACCTGCGTCTGCGCGAACCGCCTGCTGGTCCAGGCCGGCGTCTATGACGCCTTCGCCGCCAAGCTGGTCGAGGCGGTGAAGCAGATCCGCGTCGGCAACGGCCTGGAGGCCGGCGTCAGCCAGGGTCCGATGATCAACACGCAGGCCATCGACAAGGTCGAGGAGCTGATGGGCGACGCCGTGGCCAAGGGCGCCAAGGTCGCGCTCGGCGGCAAGCGCCACGATCTGGGCGGCACCTTCTTCGAGCCGACCATCCTGACCGGCGTCACCACCGAGATGCGCGTGGCCCGCGAGGAGATTTTCGGCCCGGTCGCCCCGCTGTTCAAGTTCGAGACGGAAGCCGACGCCGTCCGCATGGCGAACGATACGGAATTCGGTCTGGCGGCCTATTTCTACAGCCGGGACATCGGCCGGGTGTGGCGCGTGGCGGAACAGCTCGAATACGGCATGGTCGCCATCAACGAGGGCATCCTGTCGACCGAGGTCGCGCCGTTCGGCGGCATCAAGCAGTCGGGCATCGGGCGGGAAGGCTCCAAGTACGGCGTGGATGACTTCCTGGAGATCAAGTACCTGTGCGTCGGGCTGGGCGCCTGACGAAACGTCCAATCGGGGGTTTTTAGAGATGAGCAACCAGTCCTTCCAGGATCGCCGCAACGCCTCCGTTCCGCGCGGCCTTGCCAACGCCATGCCGGTCTATGTGGACCGCGCCGAGAACGCCGAGCTGTGGGACGTCGAGGGCAACCGCTTCATCGACTTCGCGGGCGGCATCGCGGTGCTGAACACCGGCCACCGCCATCCGAAGATCGTCGAGGCGGTGAAGGCCCAGCTCGACCGCTTCACCCACACCTGCGCGATGGTCACGCCCTACGAGTCCTTCGTGACCCTGGCGGAGCGGCTGAACGCGCTGGTTCCGGGCTCCACGCCGAAGAAGACCGCCTTCTTCACCACGGGCGCGGAAGCCGTCGAGAACGCCGTGAAGATCGCCCGCGCCCACACGGGCCGTCCGGGCGTGATCGCCTTCACCGGCGCCTTCCACGGGCGCACGCTGCTGGCGATGGCGCTAACCGGCAAGGTCGTTCCCTACAAGGTCGGCTTCGGCCCCTTCCCGGCGGAGGTCTACCACGCGCCCTTCCCCAACGCCTATCGCGGCATCAGCGTTCAGGACAGCCTGAAGGCGCTGGAGCAGCTCTTCAAATCGGACGTGGACGCCACCCGCGTCGCCGCGATCATCGTGGAGCCGGTGCAGGGTGAGGGCGGCTTCAACATCGCCCCGCCGGAGTTCCTACAGGCCCTGCGCAAGGTCTGCGACGACAACGGCATCCTGCTGATCATCGACGAGATCCAGACCGGCTTCGCCCGCACCGGCAAGATGTTCGCCATCGAGCATTCCGGCGTCGAGCCCGACCTGATGACCATGGCGAAGAGCCTGGCCGGCGGTTTCCCGCTGTCGGCGGTCACCGGCAAGGCGGAGATCATGGACGCCCCGATCCCCGGCGGCATCGGCGGCACCTACGCCGGCAGCCCGCTGGCGACCACCGCGGCCCTCGCCGTGCTGGACGTCATCGAGGAGGAGAAGCTGATCCAGCGCTCCAACGACCTGGGCGAGCGCATTGCGGGCCGCTTCCGCAGCATGGCCCAGCGCAACACGCTGTCGGTGATCGGCGACGTGCGCAACCTGGGCGCCATGATCGCCATGGAGCTGGTGAAGGACCGCGACACCAAGGAGCCGGCGCCGGAGCTGACCAAGGCGCTGGTCGCCAAGGCGGCGGAGAAGGGCCTCGTCCTTCTGTCCTGCGGCACCTACGGCAACGTGATCCGCATCCTGGTTCCGCTGACCGCGCCGGACGCGCTGGTGGACGAGGGCCTGGACATCATCGAGCGCTCCCTGGAGGAGTTGGTTTCGGCCTGATTTTTCAGCGCTGACTTTTTCAGTCCTGATTTTTCAGCGAAGTCCCCTGACTGCAACCCTCCTTCCCGCAAGGGAAGGAGGGCTTTCTTTATGCGCGGCGGTCCGCCAACCCTCACAGATCGACGACCGGCGCGAACCCGCCGAAGATCATCCGTTTTCCGTCGAAAGGCATCGGATTCGTCTCCGGACTGAACCGCTCGTCGGTCTTCATCAGCTCCTCCATCCGCTTCATGGCGGCGTCCCGCGTGGCCTTGTCCGGCCATTCGACCCAGGAAAAGGCGACGGTTTCGTCGTCCTTCGCCTGCACCGACCGGCGGAAATCGGTGAGCTTGCCGTCCGGTACATCATCGCCCCAGCATTCGACGACACGCGTCGCACCAAGCTCCTTGAACAGGCTGTCGGCCTTGTTCGCGTGATCGATGAAGGCCTGCTTGTTGGCCGTTGGAACCGCGATGACGAACCCGTCAACGTAAGCCATGTCTTTCCTCCCTTATTCGATTGTTTGGCTCTTTCCGTCAGGACACCGCCGCAGCCGCGTCCTTCGCACCGGCGTAGTTCAGCATCCAGGGCGTGCCGAACCGGTCGGTGAACATGGCGAAGCGCTCGGCCCAGAAGGTTTCGCCCGGCGGCATGGGCACGGACCGGGCGTCCTTCGCCAGCGCTTCGAAGACGCGGTCGAACTCGGCGAGCGACGGCGGGGCGATCGACACCGCGAATCCCTGCGGCTTGCTGTACATGCTGTCCGGCGCGTCGGACGCCATCACCGTGGCCGCCCCCAGCTTCACCATCATGTTCATCACGAGGTCATCGCCGCCGGGCATGCGGCTTCCCGCATCCGGGGCGTCACCGTTGCGGAACACATAGGCGACCTCGCCGCCGAGGGTTTCGGCGTAGTGGGTCATCGCCTCCAGGCAGGTCCCGTTGAAGTTGAGATAGATCGTCGGTTCCATGGCGTCGTCTCCTCCCGATCGAAGCGATTTGGCATCAAAGCGTTTTCGCAAGGGCCTCAAGCTGGTCGGTCGCTTTGCCCCAGCCTTCGTGGAAGCCCATCTTCTCGTGCTCGTCGCGCGCCTCGGCGCTCCAGTGCATGGCGCGCGCGGTGTAGCGGGTCTGGCCGGCGCCCGCGTCTTCGAACAGCACCTCCGCGGTCATGAAGGCCCGGCCCGACGGCCGCCAGCCGGGGCGGAAGGCGTCGGTGAAGACCAGCCTGCGGCCCTCCTCCACGTCGAGGAAGACGCCGGGGTCGCCGAAGGATTCGCCGTTCGGGCCGTTCATCAGCGTGAAGAATTCCCCGCCCGCCCGCAAGTCCATCCGCGCCTCGGACACGAACCAGGGCTTGGGGCAGAACCACTGCTTCAGAAGCTCGGGTTCGGTCCAGCAGCGCCACAGCGCGGGACGCGGCGCGTCGAGGGTACGGGTCAGAACGAGGTCGCGCTCAACTTCCGTCATGGGGATTCCCTTTCGAGCGGGGCGTTGAAAAGAGCAGCGTGAGGTAGCGTTTCAGGTGATCGACGCTTTCCAGCGCGTCGGCCCGGTCGCCCGTCGCCTTAGCGAGGATGAAGGCGCCCTGGAGGACGGCCTGTGTGTGCCGCGCGAGACTCGCCGGGGTCCAATCGGCCTCGATGCCGCGCGCCGCCATGGCCGCCGCGATGTCCGGTTCGAGCGTCGCAGCGTGGCCGAAGATGCTGGCGGCGCAGGCGTCGCGGATCGCCGGATGCGACCCGTAGACCTCCTGCGTCATGGTCCCGACGAGGCAGGTGAATTCGGCGGGGTCGCCGTCGATGATCGCCTTGCGGAACTCGACATAGCCGAACAGGCGGTCGAGTGGGTCTTCGAGCCGCCGGTAAGGCGCGTTCTCGAAGAAGGCCGAGGTGGTTTCCGCCCAATAGGCGGCGGCGGCGACGCCGAGCGCTTCCTTGGTCTCGAAATGATGAAAGAACGCGCCCTTGGTGACCCCCGCCGCCTTGCAGAGATCATCGACGGAGGTCGCCGCGAAGCCCTTGGCGCGGATGACATCCCGCGCCGCTTCGAGAAGCCGGGTGCGGGCATCGCCGCGTTCGGGGTGGCGTTTGGCTGGTCTCGGCATGGGCTAAACATACCGAACGGTTGGTATGGGCGTCAAGTGCGACACATGACAACGCACCCACTGCGGTCGATTGACGCTCTCATTTTCACGATCATGATACGCCAAAGTTGCAACCTTTATGCTAAAGATCTAAAGGTTGTCGTGCCTGGCCTGTATTTTCACGAAGACAAAATACGAAGGAGATGCATTTTGCGGCTTTCTGCAGCCATCATGGCATTTTTGGCTTTCACCACCATTCACACGGCTCGCGCTGACAGCATCGCTTCGCAGCTGCCGATCGGATCGTCCTACGAAGGTACGATCCAGGTTTCCCGCACCAAAGTTCCCCTGCCGCCTGGAAAGTGGACGGTCACAGCACTCAATGAAACCAGGAATAACCAGAATAATGTTATCGCATTCCTGACGATGGCAAACATCATCAACGGTAAATTCTTGGGGCATATTTCTATCGGAACGAACGTCGATCTCGGTGCGGGGGGCTGGGAATTCTCTAGGTTCTGCTCACGAAAGGATGTCTACTTCATCCAGACAGACGCCCACTATCAACGGGAGCAAGCATGCTGGGGCATAAACCACATCATCATGGAAGCGACGAGCAATTACCAACCCACCCACGGTAAGAATATTCGTCAAACCCTTTCCGAATTAGGCACCATCATTCCAAAAGTCATGATCAATACCACGTTCCGCTTTGCCAACGATCATTCATTCATAACCTATGAAATATTGTTGAACCCAGAATATTTTGGCTTTTCCTTGGAAGGTGAAAGCACCTGGGCGAATAGCCCTTGGCATAAGGATCTAATCATGAGGAACCCCGAGCGCCAAAAATTCCTTGAGCAGGTGAAAGAGCAGCACGCGGCTTTTTACCCAATGCTCAAGAATCAGTTCCGCTAACTGTTCGATCCGAATGACTGGCGTCCAAAGGAGACTCCGGTTCTGATGGAAGCGCGGAATGAGCCTTTCACGCGCTCAGCAACGGCCCCGTCCGCCGCAGCGTCGTTCCCGCCACCTTGGCGATCCGCTTCCCCGCCAGGGTGAAGCGGGTCGCGCTGTGGGCGTAGAGGACGCCCGCCGATTCGCTGCGCACCGGGGTCACGGCGCCGGTCAGCGGGTCGAGGATGTCGGCGACCACGGCGCCGGCCTCCACGCGGTCGCCCGCCTTGTGGTGGAAGACCACCACGCCGCCCACCGGGGCGGTAAGGGGTTCGGAGGATTCCAGCGGGGTCGGGGCGCACAGCGGCTCCGGCAGGGCCGGCGGCTCGCCGGACAGGACGCCGACATGGGTGAGAAAGCCGGCGATGGCCTGGGCGTCCGCTTCGCCCTGGGCGTGCTCCACATCGGCCTGCCCGCGCAGCTCCACGGTCACGGAATGGCAGCCGAAGGGAATCGGGCGGTCGGGCCAGCGCTTGGCAAGCTCGTTCCAGGGGCGGCTGACCGCCTCGTCGAAGGGGTCGCCGCCGGATTCCTCGGCCAGGAAGACGGCCCGCGCCCCGAGAAGCCGCTGCAACGGGGCGAAGGCCTCCGCCGAGGGCGTCAGGGTGTAGAGGTGCATCACCGCTTCCAGGTCGCAATGCAGGTCCAGCACCCAATCGGCCTGGAGCGCCAGTTCCAGAAGACGGTGCTTCATGTGCTCCGTCTCGGTGCGCGGGGTGCGCTCGGCCAGGGCGTCGGCCAAGGCGGCGCGGATGGCGGCCTTGTTGGCCTCGCCGTCGTCGGTCAGGCGGTCGGCCACGCGCTCGGCCACCGCCTCGGTCAGGTGGGGGTAGTCGCGGTTGAAGTTCTTGCCGTCGTCCTGGTCGAACCGGCCCAGGTGATGGTCCATCAGCGACTGACCCAGCCCCACCGGGTTGGCGACCGGAACGAGGATCACCTCGCCCGCGATCCGCCCCTCGGCCTCCAGCGCGGTCAGGATGCGGCGCAGCTTGTCGGCCACCAGCATCGCCGGGATCTCGTCGGCGTGCAGCGACGCCTGGATGTAGGCGCAGGGCCGCGCGCCCGCCGTGCCGAAGCGCTGGACGGTCAGGGTCCGCCGGGTGCCGGGGGTGGCGGACGGGAGGTCGATGATGGCGCTGTGCATGGCGGATCGCTGCCGGAAAAAGGAAAGCCCGCCCTACCGTGGCGAAGGCCGGGGCGGGCCGCAAGCGCCTTTTACGGAATGGTGGCTCCCGTCAGGACGGCGTCGAACTGCTCCAGCGCCCAATCGACCTGCCCGCGGGTGATGACCAGAGGCGGAGCGATGCGGATGGTGTGGTCGTGGGTGTCCTTCGCCAGCACGCCGCGCGCCCGCAGCGCCTCGCAATAGCGGCGCGCCCCGCCCGCCTCCGGGTGAAGCTCCACCGCCAGCATCAGGCCACGCCCGCGCACCTCGCGGATCACGTTGCTGCGGATGGCGCCGAGTTGCTCCAGGAAATAGGCGCCCTGGGTGGCGGCGTTGTCGATCATGCCCTCCTCCACCAGCACCCGCATGGCGGCGCGGGCGACGGCGCAGGCCAGCGGGTTGCCGCCGAAGGTGCTGCCGTGCTGGCCGGGCTTCAGAACGCCCAGAACCTCGGAGTTCGACAGCACCGCCGACACCGGGTAGAAGCCGCCGGACAGCGCCTTGCCGATCAGGGTGACGTCGGCCTCCACCCCCTCATGCTCCTCGGCCAGCAGCTTGCCGGTGCGGCCCAGCCCGGTCTGGATTTCGTCCAGGATCATCACGACGTTGCGCTCCGTGCACAGGTCGCGCACCCGGCGCAGATAGCCGGCGGGCGGGATGACCACGCCGGCCTCGCCCTGGATCGGCTCCAGCAGGACGGCCACCGTGTTGGGGGTCATCGCCGCCTCCAGCGCCGCCGCGTCGCCGAAGGGCACGGTGCGGAAACCCGGCGTGAAGGGGCCGAAGCCGCCGCGCGCGTCCGGGTCCGTGCTGAAGCTGACGATGGTGATGGTGCGCCCGTGGAAGTTGTCGGAGCAGACGATGATCTCCGCCTGATTCTCCGGCACGCCGCGCACCTCGTAACCCCACTTGCGCACCGTCTTGATCGCCGATTCGACCGCCTCCGCCCCGCTGTTCATCGGCAAAATCTTGTGGGAGCCGGTCAGCGCCGCCAGCTCCTCGTAGAACGGCGCCAGTTGGTCGTTGCGGAAGGCGCGGGAGGTCAGGGTCAGCTTCGACGCTTGGCTCACCATCGCCTCCAGGATCTTCGGGTGGCAATGGCCCTGATTGACGGCGGAATAGGCCGACAGGCAGTCGAGATAGCGGTTGCCCTCAGTGTCCCAGACATAGACGCCCTCGCCGCGCGCCAGCACGACGTCCAGCGGCTTGTAATTGTGGGCGCCCAGGCGGTGTTCGGTCCCGATCAGGTCGGCGGCGTGCGGAAGCATGGCGTTCTCTCCGGGAATTGTTTTTTCGTCAAACGGCTTGGCCGCCGATCTGCGACCGGGTGACGGCGGGGTCGATGATGCGGCGCCCGAACAGGCTCGCCACCAGATCGACCAGCAGAAGGGCGCTCTTGCCCCGTTCGTCCAGGAAGGGGTTCAGTTCCACCACGTCCAGCGAGCCGACGACGCCCGCATCGTGCAGCATCTCCATGATGAGGTGCGCCTCGCGATAGGTCGCCCCGCCCAGCACCGCCGTCCCGACCGCGGGCGCGATGGAGGGGTCGAGGAAATCCACGTCCAGGCTGACGTGCAGATGGCCGCCGGCCTGCCGCACCCGCTCGATGATGCGGCGCATGTGGACGCCGACTCCGTGCTCGTCGATCAGCCGCATGTCCACCACGTCCACCCCGCGGGCGCGCAGCAGGCGCCGCTCGCCGGCATCGAGGGAGCGGATTCCGAACAGATGGACGTGGGCCGGATTCACGGTGGCGCGCTGCTCCGGCGGGAAGACGTCGTCGAAGCCGTCCTCGCCACACAGCAGGGCCACCGGCATCCCGTGCATGTTGCCGGACGGCGAGGTGTGGGGCGTGTTGAAGTCGCCGTGCGCGTCCAACCACAGCACGAACAGCGGCTTCCCCACCTCCCGGCAATGGCGGGCCACCCCGGTGACCGAGCCCATCGACAGGCTGTGGTCGCCGCCCAGAAAGACCGGCACCCCGCCCGCCCGCATCATGGCGTAGGAGCGGTCGGCCAAAGCCCGCGACCAGGCGGTGATCTCCGCCAGACGGGCCGTGGCGGCATCGCCCTCGCTCCAGGGAGCCGGGGTCAGGTCACCCAGATCGCGGACCTCGTGCCCCAACTCGCGCAGGGCGCGGACCAGCCCCGCCGTGCGCAGCGCCGCCGGCCCCATCAGGGCGCCGGGATGGCCGGCCCCCGCTTCGATGGGAACGCCGATGATCTCCACGAAGCGCTGATCGTCCCGGTCCCCCGAAGCCATGCCGCCCCTCTCCCTGTGCGATCCTGCCTTCCATGACTATCGTGGGCGGAGCAGGCGGCAGAAAGACGGAAAAGTGCCAACGAACGGCGGCGTTTTTGACAGTTTGCGAAGCCTGACTTATCATTTTGGCATGGACGACCTGGACCACCGCCTTTTGGGGCTGCTGCGCGCCGACGCGCGCCAGCCCGTCGCCGGGCTTGCCGCCGCGCTGAAGGTGTCGCGCGCGACCGTGCGCGCCCGCATCGACCGTCTGGTGGACAGCGGGGTCATCGCCGGCTTCACGGTGCTGCTGCGCAAGGATCTGCGGCCCGCCATGATCCGGGCCATCACGATGATCGAGGTGGAGGGCCGCGCCGCCGAGGCGGTCATCGCCCGGCTGCACGGTTTCCCGGAGGTGCGGACGGTCTACACGACCAACGGGCGCTGGGACGTCGTCGCTGAAATCGAAACGGAGTCGCTGGAAGCGTTCGACGACACGCTGCGCCGCGTCCGGCAGATCGCCGGCATCGCCTCCACCGAGACCAGCATCCTGCTCTCCGCCCGCAAGGCGGTGCTGTAGCCTAGCCGCCGAGCCCCGCCAGGACCCCTCCCAGAAGCGGCTGGCCGAACAGCGCCCCCAGCGCGAAGCCGACGATCAGCCCGACCGCCGCCGCGACCAGCGACCGCCCGGACCCGCCTTTGGGCGATTCCGCCGACGCGCCTCGCCCGTTGCCGCCGCCCGTGGACTCGTCGCCCTCATCCGGTGCCGCCGCACGGCGGGCGCTGTAGGAGGCGTCGGTGTCGGCGTGCCACGCGCGGATGCGGTCCTGCGCCGGCTTCAACTGCTCGTCGGTCGGGGCGGCGCCCCGGCCATGGACGATCTCCCAGCCCAGCGCCAGGAAGCGCGTGGTCGTCCGCCCCTCCGGGCTGAAGATCGCGGCGGGCATCCGGCGGTAGGTCGCCTTCACCACGTCCACGTCGTAGGGCACCGCCGTGCGGAACATCAGATCCGGAAACTCGGAGCGCAGCATGGTCAGCGATTCGCGCCCGACCTCGTCGTTGGTGATCGACAGCATCAGGATGCCGGCCACCGTCAGGTTGGGATTCATGCCCTTCTGGATGTGCTCCACCACCGACAGGGTGCGCTTCAGCCCGTCCAGCGCGTAGCGCCCCGGAAAAACCGGAAGCACCAGCCGGTCCGAGGCCGCCAGCGCGCCCGCCGCCAGGTGGCCCAGCGCCGGCGGACAGTCGATCACCACGTAATCGGGCGGGTTGCGCGAGAAGTGCAGCGCCTTGCGCAGGCCCCGCTGAGACCCGCCGCGCGCGTCCAGCGCGTGTTCGAGCGAATAGAGCTTCCGCGCCCCGACGATCATCGACAGCCCGTCGAAGCTGGTCGGCGTGATGGCATCCTCGACGAAGGTGTCCTGGCTCAGCAGGTCGTTGATGCCGACGCGCGCCTTCTCCCGCAGCAGGAAGTTGCTGGTGGCGCTGCTCTGCGGATCGAAGTCGATCAGGACGACGCTCTTGCCCAGCGCGGCCAGCGCCAGGGCGAGGTTCACCGAGGTGGTCGTCTTGCCGACGCCGCCCTTCTGGTTGTACACCGCCAGAATGGTCGGCTGCCGCGTCTCCGGCGCGTCGAAGACGTCTTCGTGGCTGGTCATGTCCGTTCCGCTTCGTCGTTTCGCGGGGTCGTTCCGTGGGTCTTTCCGGGGGTCGAGCGCCGCCGCGGGCGCCGCACTATAGCCAAGCGGACGCGCCGGTGTCTTCCCGCAGATGCGCGGGTGCCCCCGAAAGGTAACAGCCTCAGCGCGCCCTGAAGGCCGCCAACTGGCCGGGCAAGGGCGCCAGGGTCAGCCGCACCCGGACGATCTCCCACCGCCCGTCGGCGCCGGGAGGCGCGCCGTCGCAGGGGCGGCGGTCGAGAATTTCGAAGGACAGGGTGGAGAGTCCGTCTTCCTCCGGGATCGACCCGCCGGACCAGTTGGTCTGGAACACCCGCTTGTTCACCCGCGCGATGGCCGAGGCCGAGGCATCGGGGTTGAAGCCCTCGTTGTCGTGGTCCAACGGTTCGAACCGTCCGGGCCGCCGCTCGGTCGGGATGCGGCGGGAGCGGATGCGCAGCGACAGGTCGAAATCCTCGTAACCCCAGCCCCAATAGGCGTTGGAGTAGCCGTCGATCCGCCGGAACACCTCGTTGGGCATCAGCAGAACGCCGCCCATGGTGCTCTCCAGATCGGTGGTGACCGTCTGCTCCGAACGGCCCGGAGCCACCGGGCGCTTCTCCGCCCCGAAGGACAGGATGGGGGTCGGGCGGTCCACCCAGGAGTAATCGGCGTCGATGGGCAGATAGTCGATGTCGTGCAGGCAGGTGTAGCCGCTCTCCGCCTCGCCCAGCAGGAAGCCGACATTCTTGACGGCGCCCCGGTTGAAGGGCAGCCCGGACTCCTGCTCCACGATGGTGACGCGGTAGTCGATGGGATCGGGGAGCGTTGCGAAGTAAGCGCCGACCCGCGGCACGAATTCCCTCAAATGAGCCTCGCGGTCGCGGTAGGGCACGACGATGTGAAGCCGCCGGTCCGTGGTCGTCATCGCGCGCCTCCTGCGGGTCCGAAGTGCTGCCAGATGGTCCGGTAGGCGTCTTCCAGATCACGGGCGAAGCGGTCCGCGTCGAACAGCGGGCTGGTCGCCCGCGCCGCCGCCAGCCGCGCCCGCAGGTCCGCCAGCCGCTCCGGGTCGCGGGCGAGATCCAGGGCCAGCGCCTCGTACGCCTCCAGCGACTCCGTCACCAACTCCGGCAGGCCCACCGTCTTGAGAAGGCTGGCCGCCACCCGCCCGGCGAAGGTCGGGCCTCGGCAGGTCACCACCGGCAGACCGGCCCACAGCGCGTCGCTGGCCGTGGTGTGGGCGTTGTAGGGCAGCGTGTCGAGGAACAGCCCGGCCAGCCGGTGCCGGGCCAGATGCTCGGGCTGGGGCCGCGGCGGCGCGAAGACGAGGCGGTCCGCCGCGACGCCGCGACGCTCCGCCTCCCGCCGCAGGTTCGCGGCCACCAGCGGATCGCCCGCGAACAGCCACAGCACGCTTCCGGGAACCGCGCGCAGCAGCCGCGCCCAGACGTCGAACAGGGCGGGCGTCAGCTTGTAGGGGCTGTTGAAGCAGCAGAAGACGAACCCGTCCTCCGGCAGACCGCATTCGGCGCGCGTCGGGGTGCGCTCCGCGATGGCCCGGTGGCGGTCGTTGGGCTGATAGCAGTGGGGAAGCCGCACCACCGCCTCGCTGTAGAAGCCTTCCTCCCCCGGCGGGATCGTCACGGCATCGGCCAGGATCGCGTCGATGAAGTCCGCCCCCATGGTGCCGGGATAACCCAGCCAGTTCACCTGCACCGGGGCGGGCCGCGCCGCCAGGATCGGCGTGCGGGCGAAGACCGTATAGGCCTGCAAGTCCACCAGGATGTCGATGCCGTCCGCCGCGATGATCCGTGCGGCATCGGCATCGGAGCGGTCCCGGACATCCACGAAGCGCTCCACCGCGCCCATCAGCCGCCGCCGCATGGGGCTTCCGTCATCGGCGCCCATGGAATAGGCGGTGACGGCGAAGCGCGTGCGGTCGTGCCGTTCCAGCGTTTCGGCCACCAGATGGGCCACCGCGTGCTCGCGGAAATCCGCCGACAGGTAGCCGATCCGAAGCCGTCCGTCCCCGCAAGGGCCGGGGCGCGCCACCGCCGGCACCCCGCGCGCCTTCTGCCGCGCCCAGCGCTCCGCCGCCATGCGCTGGTCGGCCAGGGTGGCCGGTGCGGACAGAATTCCGAACGGCGGAATGCCTTCCGCTCCGCCGCGCAGCCGCTCCACCAGCCGGGCTTCCCGCTCCTCCAGGTCCCGCCAGTCGCACAGGCGCTTCTGCTGCTGCACCAGTTGAGCAAGCGCCGGCGCGTGCCCGGGTTCCAGCCGCAGCCGGCGGCGAAGGGCGGCGATGGACAGCGCGACCCGGTCGGTCAGGGTCGCGGCCGATCCCAGATCCTGCCAGCCCGCACCGTCCCCCGGAGCCAGCGCCACCGCGCGGCGCAGCGCGTCGAGCGCGGCCCGCGGACGGAAGGCGTCCATCCGCACCAGCCCCAGAACCCGCCATGCCGTGGCGTTCTGCGGATGGCGCCCGGTCAGCCCGCACAGCACCGCCTCGGCCTCTGCGAGATCCGGCAGACCGCGCAGGCTGCGCAACGCTTCCGCCAGATTGATTTCGGCCACCGGGAAATCGGGCCGAAGGGCCAGCACCGCCCGGTACTCCGCCACCGCCTCCTCCCGCCGTCCGGAGTCGGCCAGCGCGTTGGCGAGGTTGTTGCGCGGGCCGGGATCGTCCGGCGCCAGCCGGACCGCCATCGTGTTCGCCCGCACCGCCACGTCCCAGCGGCGCTCCGCGTGGGCAGCGTTGCCCAGCAGCATCCAGGCGTGCCGGTCCGCCGGGTTCAGCGCCGCCATGCGGCGGCCCGCCGCCACGGCCTCCTCCTGCCGCCCATCGGCCAGGGCGAGGCCGCCGAGGTTGTTCAGGGAAACCGCATGCTCCGGATCGCGGGCGAGCGCCTCGCGGTAGGCCGCGGCGGCTTCCGCGGCGCGGCCCAGCCCCTCCAGCGCGACCCCCAGGTTCTTCCAGGTTCCGGCGTCACCGGGCCGGTGGCGCAGGGACTCGCGGTAAGCCCCTTCCGCCTCGCCGGGGCGGCCCTGCTCCTGAAGCGCGACTCCCAGATTGTTCCACACCTCGCCCAGACCGGGGCAGGCCGCCAGCACGGCGCGGTAGTGCGGTTCGGCCTCCGCCGGACGGCCCTGGGAATGGTGCGACAGCGCCACCCCGTAATGCGCGTCGGGAGAGCCGGGCGCCAGCTTCAGCGCCGCCGCATAGACCGCCCCCGCCGGAGCCCATTGCGACAGCCCCGCCAGCAGAGCGCCGAAATCCAGATAGACCTCCGCGTCCTTTCGCAGCGCCAGCGACTGCTGGAACAGCGCGACGGCCTCCCTCACGCGGCCCTCGCGCTGGGCGGCGACCGCCTGCCGGTGCAGCGCGGCGGCCCGTTCGGCGGTGTCGTCAGTGTCCATCACTCCGGTCACTCCCGCCAGCGCGTGTGCATCAGGATTCGCGGGATCTCCGCCGGGCGCCGGTCGTCGCCCCATTGCGAGATGTCGGGGATCGTGGACACCCCGCGGCGGCGGGCCAGCAGGCTGAGGATGCTCTGGTCGTGCCGGTGGTCGCGGAACTCCGGGTAGTTGGGCTTCCCGCATTCGTTCGGCGCGTCGGTGAGGATGCGCTCGTCCTGGGCGAAGCGCAGCCATTCGGAGACGAAGGCGATGGTCTCCGGCGTCCGTTCGCAGACGATGAAACTCGCCAGGATCTGGGTGGCGTCGGTGTATTCAGGCCGGTCCAGCCGCATGAAATGGAAGCAGTCGCGCTTCGTCCAGGCGCGGTTGCGGTGTTCGTCCTGAAGCGTGAACAGCAGGATGGGCAGGTCGCGCCGCTCCCGGCACAGCTCGATCACCGGGTCGGCGCGGTGCACGAAATGGGCGCCGCTGTCGCAGTAGAACAGAACGTCGCCGTCCTTCAGATGGTCGCGCAACAGCGTCCAGATGGCCCAGGGCTTCCAGAGCCAGTAGCCCGCCCCGCGCGGCTGGTCGAGGATGAAGCGGTTGCGCTCGACGAAGGCCGGATCGATGTGGCCGCGCCCCAGCATGGCCACGGAATCGAAGCCGCCGATCTCCAGCCCGCTCCGGGCGTTGCGTTTCTGAGCCTCCAGAAAGGCCCCGTCCGCGTAATTCAAAAGCACCCGCGCCATCACATGCCCCTCATCCAGCCCCTACAACCGGCTTTCGATCCAGTCGGCGAGGCGGTAGGCGTCGAAATGGAACTCCTCCGTCCCCAGGAAGGGCGGCACGGCGCGGTGGGCGCAGTAGGCGTCATGGTCGTCGTCCACCGCCAGGATGTGCTCCACCGCCTCCTCGTCCGTGGCGAAGCGCGACACGTCGATGAAGCTGCCCGCCGCGACCTCGCGCGTCAGGTCCGGATCGCCCCAATAGAGCGGCACCGCCCCGGCCTGGAACACGTCCAGGATCTTCTCCGTCAGATAGCCGGGGTGGCTGGCGTTCTCGAAGGCGAAGGCGAAGCGGTAGCGTTCGAAGACGCGGATCTTCGCCAGCCAACCCATCTTCACCACATTGCCCGTGTTGTTCAGGTGCCAGCCCACCGAATCGACGCGCCGCCGTCCGTCCAGCGCCGGGAAGAAACGGTTGCGGCGCTCCCCGTTCGGGTTCTTGTAGAGGAAGGCGCAGAATTTGCGCTCCGCGAACTCCGCCCGCGTCGGCGGCACGGGCGGCAGGACCGGCGAACAGAAGTGGGGCACCGCCCCCTCCCGCATGTGCTCGTAGGCGTGCATGACGTAGAGCGGCAGGCGGAAATGGCGCGGGTCGTCGATCCGGTCGAAGGACACCGCCATGTCGAAGCCGTCCAGCGGCGGGCGCACATTCTCCCCGGTGAAGAACAGGCTGCGGCGGCTGCGCGCCTCCCGGTGCCGCCCGCCGAAGACCGACACGATGGCAAGGTCGCTGTCGTCCTCCACCACCGATAGGTCGAATCGGCTGGACAGGATCTCGATGAAGAAGTTCGTGCCCTTGTCGAATTCCGGCCAGAAATCGTGGAAGGCCAGCTTCAGCCGGGGCCTGCCCCCGCGCCGCGCCCGGTAGGGGCCGTGCAGCAGGAAACGGTCGAGCCGGTCCGGGTCGCCGCCCGGTTTGGAGAGGAAATCCGCCAGAAACGCGCTTGTCCGCCGATCGATCATCCCGCCATCCGCGCCGGAGCCTTGCGGAGCGCACGATAAAGTCGCCGTCGCGTGAACGCCACCGCCTTGTGCGCGCAAGGGGGCGGGGCGTGCGAAACGGCACCGAAAATGAAAAAACGCCCCGCGATTGACGGAGCGTTCGAACACCACGGCTTCTTCAGAGAGAAGGTGGTGCCCAGGGACGGAGTCGAACCGCCGACACGGGGATTTTCAGTCCCCTGCTCTACCAACTGAGCTACCTGGGCACCGGGGCCGCGGTTGGAACCGCGGCGCGTCGAGGCGCGCTTTGTAGGCAAATTCGCCGGGCCTGTCCAGCCCTAAAATGCACAAATTTCTCGGCGCTTCACTCCCGCTCGTCCGCCTCCTCCGCGTCCGGGCGGTCGGGGCTTTCGATGCGGTAGACACCGCCCAGCCAGCGCGACAAATCCACGTCGGCGCAGCGTTTGGAACAGAAGGGTTTGGTTTCTTCCACCGCCGGACGCCCGCAAATCGGGCAGGACTTGTTGTCGGGTTTACGGCCAGCGGGTTTACGGTTGTCGTTCATCGCTCATCCCTCCGCCGCGGCGGCACGGTCGGCTCTTATCTGGTCGGCCTTCAACAGATCCACCAGGGCCGTGCCGCGCCGCGCGCGGGTCATCTCCACGAGTCCCAGCTTGGACAGGCCGTAGACCTGCGTCTGGGCCGGGTCGTCCTCGACCGCGCGGGACAGGGCGTTCAGCAGCCGTTCGGAGTCGCCGCGGTTGCGCATGTTGACGAAATCCACGACGACGATTCCCCCGGCGTTGCGCAGGCGCAGTTGCCGGGCGATTTCCGCCGCCGCTTCCAGATTGACGTCCAGGGGGTTGCCGCGTTCCCCCGCGTTGACGTCCACGACCGTCATGGCCTCTGTCCGCTCGATCACCAGCGACCCGCCGCCGGACAGCGGCACCCGCGTGCCGAGCAGCGTTTCGATTTCAGCGTCGAGGTCCCGCAGGTCGAACAGCCGCTGCCGTCCGTCCGACGGCGCGGCGAGGCGCCGGGCGTCGAACGGCTCCACCCGCTCCTCCAGATCCGGCGCGCGGTCGGCGCACCAGGCGGCGAGATCGCGGGCCAGCGCCGCGTCGTCCACGGTGATCCGCGACGGGCGGGCCGCTCCATGCTCGATCAGCGCGCGGCGCGGCGCGTCGGGACCGGACAGCAACAGGGACGGCCCGCCGCCCCGCTCCGCCGCGTCGCGGATTTGCCGCCACGCCAGATGCAGCGCGTCCGATTCGGCGGCCAGAAGGCCGTCCGGCGCCGTGGCGGCGCCAGCCCGGACGATCCAGCCGGCCCCGGTCGCGACGTCCTGAACGCGGCGGGCCAGATCGGCGCGCTCCGGCCCGCTGCCCAGCCGCTTCGACACCGCCACGTCGCGCCCCAGCGGCGCGTGCACCAGGAAGCGGCCCGGCAGGGTGATGTCCATGGTCAGGGTCGGCCCCTTGGCCCCGGTGGCGTCGGCCTTCACCTGCACCAGCACGGTCTGGCCGGTGCGCAGCAGATTGCCGATGCGCTCGCCCTTGGCCTTCGGGCGCCCCTTCGGCCCCCGGGCATCGAGAGCGGAGAGCAGGCCCGACTTGCCGGTGCCGAGATCGACGAAGGCGCCGTCCAGCCCCGTCGCGATGCGCTCCACCCGGCCCAGGAACACATGGCCCAGAAGGGACGGGCGCTCCGCATGGTCGATGTAGAGGTCGGTCAGCCGTCCGCCGGTCAGCACGGCAGCCCGCGTCAGCGGACCGTCCCGGTCCACGAGGATTTCCAGTTCGGCGCCGGCCGATGCGCCGCTCACGGCAACGGGAACCCCGCGCCGCGCAGCAAGGCCGCCACCTCGAAGAGCGGCAGCCCGACGACGTTGCTGTAGGAGCCGCCGATCCAGCGCACATGGGCCGCCGCCCGGCCCTGGATCGCGTAGCCGCCGGCCTTGCCCTGCCATTCGCCGGAGGCGAGGTAGGTTGCCGTCTCCTCGTGGGACAGCGACTTGAAGGTCACGTCGGTGCGCACCAGCCGTTCCGACCGGCGCGGCGCCTTCCCTTCACCTTCCGGCCCCTCCCCTGCCGGAGAAAGCAGAACGACTCCGCCGAACACCCGGTGCCGCCGCCCGGACAGCAGGCCGAGGCAGGCGCGGGCCTGCTTTTCCTCCTCCGCCTTGGGCAGGATGCGGCGGCCGCAGGCGACCACCGTGTCGGCGGCCAGCACGAAGGCGCCGGGGTGACGCGCGGCCACGGCGGCGGCCTTCTCGCCGGCCAGACGCAGCGCGTGCTGGGGCGGAAGCTCCCGCGGCAGAGGCGATTCGTCGATGTCTGCGGGATCGACCGCGTCGGGCACCACGCCGATCTGGCGCAACAGGTCGAGCCGGCGGGGCGAGGCGGACGCCAGCACGAGCCGGTGGGTGGTTTCGGTGCTCATAACGCGGGGAGGATGGCCGACGGCAGGAACCGGTTCAACGAAGGAAACCGGCTCAATCACTTGAACCGGAACGTGATCCGGCCCTTGGTCAGGTCGTAGGGCGTCATCTCGACGTTGACGCGGTCACCGGCCAGCACGCGGATGCGGTTCTTGCGCATCTTGCCGGAGGTGTGCGCCAGCACTTCATGCTCATTGTCGAGCTTCACACGGAACATCGCGTTCGGCAGCAGCTCGACGACGGTTCCGGAGAACTCGATCAGATCTTCCTTAGCCATAGCCCCTTAAGTCCGTAACAGTTTCGAGGCAATAACTGACCTCCCGAAGCCGCCCGGTCAAGGGGGATTCCACCGGGGGCGGTGAACCGCCGGCGCGGGGGTTGGCCAAAGCCTTCCAGGTAGAACGGAGCCGTGCGGCGGATCAGCCGAACGAACTCTCGTCGCCGTTCTCATACTCTCCTGCGCCGTCCGCGTCCATGCCCGCGGTGCCGCCGAGCGCCGCCGACTGGAAAGAACTGAGCGGCGACGGGCCGCCGTCCAGCCGGACACGCGGTTCCGCGGCCTGCGCGATCCGCTCGAACATCTCCTTCTGGTCGGTCTCCATCCGGCGCGTCAGCCGCGCGACGGTTTCCGACGCCGTCAGCGCCCGGCCCGACGCCCGGTCGAAGAACAGGCCGCGGTTGCTCTGCGCCGCGGCGGGAAGAAGCTCCGCGGCGGCGGCCCTCGGCGACGACTCGGCGGCGCGGATCAGCTTGGCCGCACCGCCCACGCCCAGCACATAGGCGATGCGGCTCTCCGTCTCCGACACCGGGCGCTTCAGCCGGGCCTCCAGCCGGTCCCGCCCTTCGGACAGATAGCGCGCGGCCATGCCGGCGGAAAGGTCCACATCGTGGCGCAGCGCCAGGATCTGGCGGCGCACCGCCGGGTCCTTGACGGACGGAATGCCGTTGCGGTTCTGGATCGCGCCCGCCAGTTCCCCATGGCCGTAGGCGGAGCCATGGCGGCGGAACAGGTCGAGCCAGGTGCGCTCCAGGAACTGGAACGGCCCGGCGGCGGAGCTGGACCGGTTGCGGGCCGACGGGTCCAGCCCGCTTTCCTGGGTCGCCTGGGCGAGGATGGCGGTGAAGCTGTGGCCCGACAGGCCGGCGACCTGCTGCGCCGCCAGGACCACCTGCCCGGCGGCGGGGTTGTTCGCCAGGGCGGCGCTGACGACCGTCGGCTGGGCGGGCACGGCGGCGGCTTCGGGCTTTCGGGCGGGGAAGGGAACGCGCGTTCCGTCGGCGAGCTGGATGGGCGCCTCCGGCTTCGTTCCCGGCAGGGGCGGGGTTTTCTGCCCATTGGCCAGCCGCCCGCGGGGAACCGGCTGGAACTCGGCCAGCGCGCTCTGGAACGACCCGCCCGGCGCCGTCCCGGCGGACGGCGGCGGAGCCGGAAGATCCGGCTTGCGCTCGGGAATCGGGACGAGTGGAGGCAGCGCGACCTTCATGGAACACCGGAACCGTCAAACCGGAACCGCCGCGGCGGAACCCTTCACCGCAACTTTAGCACAGAGCCTTTAATTTTACTTAATCGTCGTCCGGGATCAGCCGCCCGTCGAATCGGCCATGCCGACGACCGCGGAATCCACGGCCGTCCGCCGCCCCTCGCCGTTCCAGTGGTCCACGGCGGCCAGCAGGCGGCTCTTTTCCAGCGGCTTGGCCAGATGATCGTCCATGCCGGCCTGCCGGCAGCGCTCCACCTCCACCGCCAGCACACCCGCCGACAGGGCCAGGATCGGGATATCCCCCAGCGCGCCGGGAAGCGCCCGGATGCGCCGCGTCGCCTCCAGCCCATCCATCACCGGCATCTGGACGTCCATCAGGACGAGGTCGTAGACGCGCTCCTGCACCGCGGCCACGGCGGCGGCGCCGTCCGGCACCGCGTCCACATGATGCCCGGCCCGCGTCAGCATGGTGATGACAAGATCGCGGTTCATCGCCAGATCCTCCGCCAGCAGGATGCGCGCACCGCGGCTGACCGGTTCGTGGTGATGCGACAGCCCGCCGTCGAGGTCGTCCAGTTCCGGGGCGCTGGCGGGCTGAAGCGGCAGGCTGAACCAGAAGGTGCTGCCGACTCCGGGGCGGCTTTCCACGCCGATCTCCCCGCCCATCAGTTCCACCAGACGGCGGCAGATCGCCAACCCCAGCCCGGTGCCGCCACGCCCGCGGCCCAACTGGCTGAATCGCTGGAACAACTCGCGTTGGCGGTCCTCGGGCACGCCGATTCCGGTGTCGCTGACCGTGATGGTGTAGCGGCGCGTCCCGCCTTCGTCGCCCATGGCCTTGACGGTCAGGCGGACGCTGCCCGCGTCGGTGAACTTCACCGCGTTGCCGAGCAGGTTCAGGAGGATCTGGCGCACCCGGTCGGGATCGCCCAGCACATAGCCGCGCGCCGCCGCGGAGACGGAGGTGTGCATCTCCAGCCCCTTCTGTTCGGCGGTCAGCCGCACCATGGCCTGACAACGGTCGGCCAGATCGTCCAGCCGGAAGGGCACGCGGACGAGATCGAGCTTGCCCGCCTCCAGCTTCGACAGGTCCAGCACGTCGTTGATGACGGTCAGCAGCGACCGCCCCGCCTCCCGCACCTGGGTGGCGTAGCGCCGCTGCTCCGCCGTCAGCGGCGTTTCCAGCAGCATGTCCGCGAATCCGATCACGCCGTTCATGGGCGTGCGGATCTCGTGGCTCATGGTCGCCAGGAAATCCTCCTTGGCGCGGCTGCCGGCGCGGGCCTCCTCCATGGCGGCGCGCAAGTCGTGCTCGCGCTGCTTCAGGCGGCCCGACATGTCGTTGAAGGCGTTCGCCACCAGCCGGATCTCGTCCGGCGCGCCGCGGGCCTCCACCACCGTCCCGACGTCGCCGGCGCCGATCCGGGTCGCCGCCTGGCTGAGGATGCGCATCCAGCGCAGGACCGAGGCGTGCAGGAGCGACCATAGAGCCGCCACGCTGAGCAGCCCGGCGATGCCGAGCAGGACCAACCCGCGCATCAGGTCGCGCTGGGCGTCCGCCACGATCGGTCCGGTCGGCATGCCCACGGCGAAGACGACGTCGGTTTCCGGGGAATGGCGGAAGGCCCAGAGCCGGTTGAGCCCGTCGGCGCTTTCGCCCTCGAACACGCCGCTGCCATCGGCCAGCATGCGCTTGACGTGCGGAAACTCCGCCAGACTGCGCCCGACCCAGCCTTCCGGATCGGGCTGGCGCGCGATCAGCACGCCGTTGCGGTCCAGCACCAGGATGCGCGCGTCGTCCTGCTTCGTCACCTTCACCAGATCGGTCAGCCAGGCCAGATCGATGGCCACGCCCAGGACCCGTTCGATCTCGCCGTTCATCAGAACCGGCTGCACCGCCAGGATCAGCGGCTTTCCCGACCGCTTTCCGATCACCACGTCGCTCAGCACGAAGGATTTGGTGTCCAGCGCCCGCTGGAAATACTCGCGCTCGCGCAGGCTGATGCCGGAGCCGGGACCCGTCGTGTCGCAGATGATGAGGCCGTTCGGGTCGGTCACCCACACGCCGGTGGTCCAGCGGTGCTGCCGGGGCATCGGCGCCAGCGTGGCGACGCAGGCGTCGGTGTTGGCGTGGTTGGAATCGCGGACCGCGGGGACCAGCGCCAGAACGCTCAGCAGGTTCCGCGCCTCTCCGATCAGGTCGCGCTGGCGTTCCACCCCATCTTCGGTCAGGTGCCGCGCCAGTTCGCGGGCGCTGCTCAGGCGCTGGTCGAGCTGCTGGTCGAAGAAGTACAGCGCCCCGGCCAGGGGCAGGGCCAGGGACGCCAGGACGACGCCCATGAGGCGCAGGCGGAGGCTCCGCAGGCCGGCGGCACGGAACAGACGGGATGGCAAACCGGCGGACATCGGGCGGAGGCCCCCTCAAGGATCGCTAGAAACTATAGGGGCGAGCGCTCTCGCCTCGTTGATGCATCTCAATAGCACCTCAACCCAGCCTTGAAAAAGGCCTTCCCGCCAATCCATCGAAAAGGCGATGCGCCGCCGAACCGTCAGACCGCCACATCCTCAGACCGCCACATCGTCAGACCGTAGGCCCGCGGGACAGCGGAAAACGCTCCTTGATCCTGCCCAGCAGCCCGTCGCGCACCTTGCGGTACGCCTCCAGCATGGCTTCGCGGTTGCCGTCGACCAGCGTCGGGTCGAAGGTGTTCCAGAATTCGACGTCGCAGGCCATGGTGCGGGTCATTTCGATGGCGCGGTGCTGCGCCTCGGGAGACAGCGACACGATCAGATCGAAATTCGTGTCCTCCAGATCCTCGAAGCTGCGGCAGCGGTGGCGGGACAGGTCGATTCCCATCTCCTCCATCACCGCCACGGCGAAGGGATCGACCTCGTCCCCCTCGCGCACGCCGACCGAATCGACATAGACGCGCGTGCCATGGAAATGCCGCATGATCGCCGCCGCCATGGGCGAGCGGATCATGTTGTAGGTGCAGGCGAACAACACGCTCGTCACGGGGAGCGGTTGCAGCACCGGGGCCATGCGCCGCCCCGCCCCGTCAGCCGCGGATGTGAAGGACGCAGATCAGCGTGAACAGCCGACGCGCCGTCTGGAGATCCATTTGCACCTTGCCGGCCAGCCGTTCGCGCAGCATCTCCGATCCTTCGTTGTGCAGGCCGCGGCGCCCCATGTCGATCGCCTCGATCTGCGAGGGCGTGGAGCGCTTGATCGCCTGATAGTAGCTTTCGCAGATCAGGAAATAGTCCCGGACGATGGACCGGAAGCCGGTCACCGGCAGCGTGATCTTGTCCAGCGCGCTGTCGTCGTCGCGCCGGACGTCGAAGACCAGCCGGTTGTCCTCGATCGACAGATGCAGGTGATAGGGGCCGCAGTCCGCGTGGTCGCAGGGGAAGAACTCGTTGTCCTCCAGCAGGTCGAAGATGGCAACCGCACGCTCGTGCTCCACCTCCGGCTTGCGCCGGATCACGGTCTTCTCGTCGAGCGTCACATGGACGATGCGGCGGTTGCCCTTCGTGCTCACCCCTGACCTCCCCCCGGCAGGCGCAGCGCCACCGACAGCGCGTGCGCGTCCAGACCTTCCGACCGGGCCAGCATCACCGCCGCCGGACCGATCGCCTTCACGCTGTCCGCATCGCAGGCGACGAAGGTCGTCCGCTTCATGAAATCCAGCACGTTCAGACCGGAGGAGAAGCGCGCGGAGCGCGCCGTCGGCAGGACGTGGTTCGGACCCGCGACATAATCGCCGATGGCTTCGGGCGTGTAACGGCCCAAGAAGATGGCCCCGGCGTTGCGGACCTTTGCCGCCAGCGCGTCGGGGTCCTCCACCGCCAGTTCCAGATGCTCCGGCGCCAGACGGTCGATCAGGGCCGGCGACTCGGCCATCAGGTCGCGCACCACGACGATGGCGCCGTGCTCCCGCCAGCTTTCCCCGGCGATGGCGGCGCGGGGCAGCGTCTCCAGATGCTTGTCCACCGCCGCCGCCACCGCGTCGGCGAAGGCCGGATCATCGGTGATCAGGATCGACTGGGCCGACGTGTCGTGCTCCGCCTGCGACAGCAGGTCCATGGCGATCCAGGCCGGGTCGTTCCGGTTGTCGGCGACCACCAGGATTTCCGACGGGCCGGCGATGCTGTCGATGCCGACGGTGCCGTAGACCAGCCGCTTGGCGGCGGCGACGAAGGCGTTGCCGGGGCCGACGATCTTGTCCACCGGGGCGATGGTCTCCGTGCCGTAGGCCAGCGCCGCCACGGCCTGGGCGCCGCCGATGCGGTAGATCTCCGTGATGCCGCAGCGCTTGGCGGCGGCCAGAACCAGCGGGTTGATCGCCCCGTCCGGAGTCGGCACCACCATGACGATGCGCTCCACCCCGGCCACCTTGGCCGGCAGCGCGTTCATCAGAACGGAGCTTGGGTAGGACGCCGTGCCGCCCGGCACATAGAGGCCGGCGGCCCCGACCGCCGTCCAGCGGGCGCCCAGCCGCACGCCCTGGGCGTCGCGGTAATCGGTCGTCTCCGGCACCTGGAGCCGGTGAAAGCTCTCGATCCGCTCCGCCGCGGTGTCGAGCGCGCGCAGCAGGTCGTCGCTGCATTTCCCGACCGCCGCGTCCACCTCCTCCTGGGAGATGCGCAGCGTGGCGGGGGTCAGCGTCTGGCGGTCCCAGCGGGCGGTGAAGTCGATCAGCGCCGCGTCGCCGCGCTTGCGCACGTCGTCGATGACCCCGGCGACCAGGGCCTGCACGTCCTCGCTGGTCTCGCGCTTGGCGTGCAGAAGCCCCTCAAAACCCTTGGCGAAACCCTCGGCGAAGCGGGGGTCCTGGGCATCAAGCCTGACGGGCATTCACAGCCTCCCGGAAGCGTTCGATCCAGCCGGAAATTTCCTCGGGCCGCGTCTTGAAGGCGGCGCGGTTGACGATGAGGCGGGAGGTGACGTCGGCGATGTGCTCGATCTCCACCAGCCCGTTCGCCTTCAGCGTCGAACCGGTGGACACCAGATCCACGATCCGGCGGCACAGACCGAGGGTGGGTGCAAGTTCCATCGCGCCGTTCAGCTTCACGCACTCCGCCTGCACCCCGCGCGCCGCGAAGTGCTTCCTGGTGACCTCCGGGTATTTGGTCGCGACGCGGACGTGGCTCCAACGCGACGGATCGTCGCTCTCACCCAGTTCGGCGGGTTCGGCGACCGACAGGCGGCACTTGCCGATGCCGAGGTCGAGCGGCGCGTAGATTTCCGGATAGTCGAATTCCATCAGCACGTCGTTGCCGGCCACGCCGAGATGGGCGGCGCCGAAGGCGACGAAGGTCGCCACGTCGAAGGACCGGACGCGGATGATGCTGAGATTCGGAACGTTGGTCGCAAAGCGCAGGAGCCGGCTGTCCGCGTTGTCGAACTCCGCTTCCGGCACGATGCCGGCGTGGGCGAGCAACGGGCGCAGCTCCTTCAGGATGCGTCCCTTGGGCAGGGCCAGAACCAGCGGCTGGCCAACCAGCGGCTGACCGGGCGGCGCATTGGAAGACGCATCGGCCGGCGCGCTGGGCGCCGGCGCGCCAAGAGCACGGGTATCGGCGGGCAAAGAACTCTCCTCGGGCTGAACCGCTGCCCGGATATACCACATTCCGCGCCGCCGTCACGGTCTTAGGAGGCATAGTGCGGCAAGGGGCGGTCTTGCCGGGAGATGATTCGGGGAACTTCGGTTACCTGGGCCTGTATCGGGGCCGGTCACCGGGGCCGGTCGGATTCGCCTTTCCCGGATAAGGACGCGAGCCATGGCACAGGACCGCTCCGTCCCCGACGCGGCACCATTCCCCGCCTCGCCCGGTTCCCGGACCAGGAATACAAGAAGCGCGCCGACACGAAGAAGGGAAAGCCGTTTTCCCGGCACCCGGACGACGGCGCCGTTCCGGCATCACGCGGACGGGGATTGGACCCGCGCGGCCCCCTACGGGAAGGCAAACCAGCAGAACCTGCCCGGCCGGTCACGCATGAGCAAGGAGGATCTGCAAAAAGCGCTCTCCTGACCAGGCGATAGCCTGCGGAGCGTCCGCGGATTGTTCAATGCACAGGCACGAACGAAAGCGGGACCGCGGCATGTCCGCGGCCCCGCTTTCGTTTCTGACGCAGCCCATGCCATGCACGGGTTACTCGCGGATCAGCGTCGGCAGGTCCATGGCGACACGGCCGGCGTCTTCGCGGCGCAGGCCACGGGCGGCCAGTTCAGCCCGGCTCAGGGCCGACAGCTCACGATAGGCGGTGTAGGCGGCGGACGCCTCGAACCAAGCGCTCACGAACTCACGGACGCCCTTGACGACCCGCGACAGAAGGCCGTCATGATCGATGTGCGAAGCGGTTGTGTAAGCCATGGTCCATCTCCTTCGTATCTGGTGGAGATGAACTTACACTGGCATACCAAACACCAGATACGCTGAGTGCGCAACGCAGCGAGGCACAAAAATTACAGCCAAGTCAAGCATTTGCATTCCTGACTGTTCGCCACGCCGACTCTACGTGCACATCTGCTAACGCACGCAGTTCCCAACGATTTCATAGCAGAGGGTGGCGTCACGGTCCTGGTTGTAACGGACCTCGGCGATGCGGTCGCCGCGAACCACGACCGTGGCCTCGCACCGGTAATTCCGGACATAGGTCGTCACGTCGGGCCGCCAGAGGAGCGGTCCGCGGGGTCCCAGCCATGGGTTGGGCTCCCAATCGACATCGCGGTCGATGAGGGTCTGCCGGCGGGTGTAGACCAGAAGCTCGGCGTCACCGGCGGAGGCCGTGCGTTCCGGAACGCCGGCGCAGGCCATGAGATCCCCCTTGCTCATGCCGACCATGGCCGCCGGGGCGCGCAATGCCAGTTCCGCCTGCGGGTTGGCGCAGGACGCCGCCAGGACGGCAACGGCCGCAAGAAACCCGCAACGCCGCACCGTCGTCGTCCGTCCTTCGACAATGGCCATGGCCGCTCCTTACGGTTGTGTGCGTGGCACCCGCCCGCCCCTCGTCAGCACCGCGGCGGCTCCCCGGCTATCGGCGGAGCCGGCACGCAGGGCGCGTCGTTCACAGCCCGGGACGTGGCGGGCGACGTCCCGGCACCGAACAGAACTTCGTCGAGGCCGACCCCCTTCGCCATGGAAAAGCCGGGCGCCATCATCAAAGGCACCCAGATGACCGCGGACAGCAGGTTGGCGGCCTGGAAGTTGCGGTGGGGCATCGCCATCATCCCGGCGGTGATCGGCACGACCGGCCGCAGCGGCCCGAGGAAGCGGGCCAGAAAGACGCTCTTGCCGCCATGGCGCAGGAAGAAGCGGCTGCCCCGCTCCAGAAGATCCGGCCGCCGGCGGAAGGGCCAGACACGCGGGACGCGATCACCGAACACCCGGCCGAGCCAATAGGACACCGCATCGCCCAGAATGGCGCCCAAGGCGATGGCGGCGTAGACCTGCCAGAAACCGAGCGCACCGGAAGCGACCAGCGCCCCGCCCGTGGCGATCAGCACGAGCCCCGGCACCACGAACCCGACGAAGGCCAGGGACTCCGCGAAGGCGCACAGGAAAAAGATCACTTCCGCCCAGGATGCGTTCGCCTCGATGAAGGCACCCCAACGCGCCATGCCGTCGGTGAGCACGTTCCGTGCCGCGTGGTCCATTCAAGCCCCTCGTGAAACGGCCCCCCGGCGGAGACTGTGCCGCGGATCGGCAGCGTCTTGCGGAGCGGCGGGAAAACCCAGCCTGGACCAAATCCCCAGGGCCTTTCAAGATCGACCACCGAGTTTGGTTGGGCAATCGCATTTGACATCCCCTCTTCCGGGGCGGGAGAGGGTGTTGGGCCAAGATCCTCGATGGATCGAACATTGCATCGCGAGAATGACCTCCGCCCCCTGTTGATGGGAGACGGCCGAGCTATTTCAGCCATCGGCGGCACCAGCATCCCAAGGGGAAGACGCTCATGTCGGAAAAAGCCCTCAAGGAACTCCTCATCAAGGAGTTGCAGGACACCTACAGCTCGGAAACGCAGATCATCGAGGCCCTGCCGGCCATGGTCGAGGCCGCTTCGTCACCTCAGCTCAAGCAGGCTTTCGAGACGCATCTGCGCGAGACCGACGGTCAGGTCAAACGTCTGGAGCAGATCTTCCAGATGCTCCAGGCCGAGCCGGGCGGGAACACATGCGAGGCGACCCAGGGACTGGTCGAGGAAACCGAGGAGATCATCGACGAGGGTCTCCCGGCGGAAGTGCTCGACGTCGCGCTCATCATGGCGGCGCAGAAGGTCGAGCATTACGAGATCGCCAGCTACGGCTCGCTGAGGACCCTGGCAGAGACCTGCGGCATGACCGATATCGCCCGCCTGCTCGAACAGACCCTTGAGGAGGAGAAGGCAACCGATCAGAAACTCAACCAGCTCGCCGAGGGCGACATCAACATGCGTGCCTTCCGGGCGGCGTAGCGACGAGGCCGCGGCTCCTGGATCGGAGCTGCGGCGCCTTCCCGGCCACGCTCCGCGGACAGGGGTGGTTCATGAGCGGCATCGCGGGCTTCGCCGGTTCGATCCGGACGGTCGTGATCGGGGCGAGCGGCGGCATCGGCGCGGCGGTGACGCAACGGCTGCTGGCCGATCCCGGCGTGACGGAGGTGCTGGCCCTGTCACGCCGCCCGGTCGCACCGGCGGGCAAGCTGCGCACCGGCTTCCTCGACCTTGCCGACGAGGCGTCCATCGTCGATGCGGCGGCGATGGCCGGAGCGGCCGAGTTCGTCTTCGTCGCCAGCGGTCTGCTGCACCAGGACGGGGTGCAGCCGGAGAAGAGCTGGCGCACGCTCGACGCGGCGGCGCTGGCGCGGCTGTTCCAGGTCAACGCCATCGGCCCGGCGCTGGTTGCCAAGCACTTCCTGCCCCGGTTGCCGCGGCACGGACGGGCGGTCTTCGCGGTTCTGTCCGCCAAGGTCGGCAGCATCGCGGACAACCGGCTTGGCGGCTGGTACGGCTACCGCGCGTCCAAGGCGGCGCTCAACCAGATCGTCCGCACCACGGCCATCGAACTGGCGCGCTCGCGACCGGAGACGATCTGCGTCGCACTGCATCCGGGCACGGTCGACACCCCCCTGTCGCAACCGTTCCAGGCCGCCGTGCCCCCGGACCGGCTGTTCCCCCCTTCCGTCGCCGCCGCTCACCTGCTCCACGTCCTCGGCGGGTTGACGCCGGCGGACAGCGGCGGCCTGTTCGCATGGGACGGCCAGCGCCTGCCCTACTGACCCCCTGCCCTCCAGGAAGACACGGGCGTCAGGGCGGGAGGCCGATCTCCGGGCCGATGCGGCGGATGAGGTCGGTCACCGGCGGGCGCAGGGTGCGGAAGGCCGCGATGAAGTCACCGCACCGGTATCCCGGCGCCGCCTCGCCGATCCGGCGGGCGTAGGCCCGCGCCGCGTCGTGCCGACCGGCAAGCGCATCGCAGAAGGCGGCGATGGCCTGAATGTGGACATGGGCGTTGGGCCGGCGCGCCGCCCGCTCGGCCCAGGCCGCCGCCTGCGCATAGTCCTCCAGCCGCAGGAGGGCCAGCGCCTTGGAGCCGAGCATGCCGAACAGCAGCGGGTCCAGTGGACTCAGCCGCTGCGCCAGATCGGCGGCGTCGATCGCGGCCCGGGCATCGCCCCCCTGCGCCTGGACGAAGGCGATGGTGTAATGGCCGAGCGCGAAGTTCGGGTTGAGATCGACCGCAACGCCCAGCTCCTCCACCGCGTCGTCCTGCCGTTCGAGAAGCCACAGCGCGCGCCCCAGGACCCAATGGGCCGTCGGGTCGCGCTCGTCCAGGGCGACGCTCTGCTCGGCGAAGCGGTAGGCGCGGTCGGCCTCGCCGCCCCGGTCGCCGGCGTGGTGCAGGAAGGCGTCCTGGAAATGGGTGAAGGACAGCCCGGCGTGGGCACGCGCGCACAGCGGATCGAGGCGGAGCGCCTGCAGGAAGAAGCGGCGCGCCGTTTCGTTGTCGTCGCGGGTGAAGCGGAACATGTGCCACAGCCCGCGATGATAGGCGCCCCAGGCGTCCAACGAAGCGGGTGGCCGGGTCAGGGCGCGCCGGACCTCCGCCGCCTCGATTTCGGCTTCCAGCGCGGTGACGATGCGGGCGGTGAGATCGTCCTGCATCGCGAACAGACCGTCCAGGCGGCTTTCCAGCGCATCGCCCCAGACGGCGCCCCCGGTCGCGGCGTCGGCCAGTTCCACCGTCACCCTCAGCCGCCCGCCGTGGGTGCGCAGGGTGCCGGTCACCAGATAGCGCACCCCCAGCGCCCGCCCGACCGTGCACGGATCGGTCCGCGCGCCGCGAAAGCGGAAGGACGAGCCGTGGGCGATGACGAACAGCGGACGCAGGCGCGACAGCCGCGCCAGGATGTCGTGGGCGAGCCCGTCGGCGATCCCGCCCCTCTCGGCGCCGCCCTCCGCAGCGCCCTCTGCCGGCCCGCCCAGCGCGACGAACGGCAGGACGGCCAGCGACGGCCTGCCGCTCCCCTCCCCCGGCACCGCCCCCGGTTCCGGCTGGCGCAGGGTCGCCGGCGTCCGGGCGGGCATCGCGGACGGCGCGGCGGCGGGTCCGTCCCGGATGCTGCGCAACAGGGCGAGCGTCTCCTCCTCCGGTTCGGCGTCGAGGCAACGGCGCACCGCCGCGCTGCACGCCTGATACTGCCGTATGGCGTCCGAACGCCGCCCGGCCTGCGCATGCGCCCGCATCAGGCTGCGGTGCGCCTCCTCGCAGGCGGGATCGTGGGCGAGCCAGCGCTCGGCGGTCGCGGCGGCCCCGTCCCAATCCTCCAGCGATTCGCACAGCGCCGTCAGCCGCGCAAAGACGCCGGACGCCAGCCGGGCGAACCGGGCGCGTTCCCCGGCCAGCCACGAGTCGAATCCGTCCGTGCCGATCTCCGCGCCCGGCAGCAGCGCACCGCCACACAGGCGGGCCGCGGCGCGCAGCGCGTCGGCGGTGCCGTCCCGCGCCAGCCGTTCGACCTCCAGCGCATCGACCCGGGCCACCGGCAGGGCCAGCGAGACCGTCTCCCTCTCCGTCCGGATCAGGTCGCCGCCCGCCTGCGCGCCGAGGCGGCGCACGTCCATCAGGCATTGGCGAAGGCTGTGCCGGGTCCGCCCGTCCGCGCCGTCCTCCCACAGCAGATCGGCCAGACGCTCGCGGGACAGGGGCCGGGGTGCGTGCAGGGCCACGCAGGCGAGGAGGTTCCGAGCCTTCCGCCCCGGCGCGCCCAGCGTCCGCCCGCGCGCGTCCGTAAGCGCAAAACCGCCCAGCAACCGAAGAGCCGGTCCGTCCATGGCGTGCCGCGATGGCGATTGTTCGGAACGGTCATGCTAGCAGACCGGGCCTTTCCCGTCGGGAGCGCTTCCGCCGCAGCGGATTACCCCTGATGGATGGCCATGCGTTTTGACGGAGTCCTGACGGAGCCATTGACGCCGGGATGACCTTCTGCGGACGCCGGACGGCGATGCTTCCCGGCAAGCCCGGCCCCGGCAAGGTCGACAAGGCCGGGCGGCGATGTCAACAGGGAGAGTGTCATGGACGGCCAGACCACCGTCGCTTCCACCATCCAGCCGCAAGACGCCATCCAACCGCACAACGAGCGCGCCGCCGCCGTGTGGAGTTCCGGCGGCCGGGATTACGAGGAGATCATCCGCGGCGTCTACGACGGCATCGACGCGACCATCGCGGCGCTGGCGCCCCGGCCGGGCGAGCGAATCCTCGACGTGGCGACCGGCACCGGCATCGCCGCCCGCGCCTGCGCCCGGCGGGGCGCGCAGGTCTGCGGGATCGATATCGCCGCCGGCCTTCTCGACGCCGCGCGCGCCCTGTCGGACGGCCTGCCGATCGACTACCGGCTGGGGGATGCGGAAGCCCTGCCCTATCCGGACGCCGGCTTCGACGCCGTCGTCTCGACCTTCGGGGTGATGTTCGTCGGACGTCCCGAAGCGGCGGCGCGGGAGCTCGCCCGCGTCTGCCGGCCCGGCGGGCGGCTGGCCCTGGCCACATGGACGCCCGACGGCGCCATCGCCGCCATGTTCGGCGTGATGCGGCCCTACATGGCGGCGGTCCCCGCCGTGTCGCCCTTCGATTGGGGCCGCACCGAACGCCTGCGGGAGCTTCTGGGCGACGCCTTCGACCTGACGGTGCGGACCGAAACCAGCCATTACGTCGAGACCGGCGGCGAGGCGGCCTGGAACACCTTCGTCACCGGCTACGGCCCGACGCGCATGCTGGCCGCCAGCCTCGACGAGGAGCGCCGGGCCGCGCTCAAGCGCGACTTCGTGGCTTTCCACGAGCGCTACCGCGAAGGCCAGGGCATCCATGTGCCCCGCAGCTTCGTGCTTACCCTCGGCACGCGCCGGTAGGGCCGCGCCCCGGCGGGATCAGCCGCGCGCCGCAAGCTCCTCATGCGTGATGCGCTGAATCCCGCCGCCGGTGCCGACGACATACACCGCGTCGGCGTTGCGGATGGTCGCCAGCCGGTGGGCGATGACCAGGGTGGTGCGCCCCTCCGCCAGTTCCATCAGGGACTTCTGGATCTCCCGCTCGGTCTGGGTGTCGAGCGCGGAGGTCGCCTCGTCGAGGATCAGGATCGGCGGGTTCTTCAGGAACATGCGGGCGATGGTCAGGCGCTGCTTCTGCCCGCCGGACAGCTTCACGCCGCGCTCCCCGATGATGGTGTCGAGGCCGTCCGGCAGGGACGCGATCAGCCCGTCCAGATGCGCCCGCCTTGCGGCCTCCATGATCTCCGCCTCGGTGGCGCCGAGACGGCCATAGGCGATGTTCTCGCGGATCGTGCCGCCGAACAGGAAGACGTCCTGCTGGACGATGCCGATCTGCCGGCGCAGCGAGGCCAGCGTCATGGCGCGGATGTCCATCCCGTCGATGGTGATGCGCCCCTCCATCGCCTCGTAGAAGCGCGGCAGAAGCGAGCAGATCGTCGTCTTTCCGGCGCCCGAGGGGCCGACGAAGGCGACGGTGGACCCGGCCCTGATGGTCAGATCGACGCCCTTCAGCACCGGGCGCGCCGGGTCGTAACCGAACGACACGCCCTCATAACGGATGTCGCCCTTCAGCGGCGGGGCCGGGACGGCGTTGGGCGCATCCGCGATGTCCGGCTGGGTGTCGAGCAGTTCAGTGTAGCGGCGGAAGCCGGCGATGCCGCGGGGGTAGGTCTCGATGACCGCGTTGATCTTCTCGATCGGGCGGAAGAAGGTGTTGACCAGCAGCAGGAAGGCGAAGAACCCGCCCTGCGTCAGCTCGCCCACCAGCACGAAATGGGCGCCGGTCAGCATGACGACGATCAGGATCAGCCGCATGCTCATGTAGCTGAGCGTCGTCGAGGCCGCCATGATCTTGTAGGCGGCGAGCTTGGTCGTGCGGTAGCGGGCGTTGTCCTCGGCGAACAGCTTGCGCTCGTGGTCCTCGTTGGTGAAGGCCTGGACCACGCGCATCCCGCCGACATTCTCCTCGATACGGACGTTGAAGTCGCCGACGCGGGAATAGAGCGACTGCCAGTTGCGCGTCATCCGCCCGCCGTAGCGGCTGGTCACGAAGGCGATCACCGGCACGATGGCCGCGGTGATGAAGGCCAGCGGCGGGTGCACCGCAACCATCAGCGCGAAGGCCCCGACGAAGGTCATGACGGCGATCAGCAGGTCTTCCGGACCGTGATGAGCCACCTCGCCGATCTCGTCGAGGTCGCGGGTGACGCGCCCGACGAGGTGGCCGGTCTTGTGGTTGTCGTAGAAGCTGAAGGAGAGTTTCTGCAGATGGTCGAAGCTCTTGCGGCGCATCTCCGTCTCGATGTTCACGCCGAGCATGTGGCCCCAATAGGTGACCACGGCCATCAGCCCGCCGTTCGCCATGTAGATCGCCAGCAGCGCCACCGTGGCGGCGACGATCAGCGGCCAGTCCTGCGTCGGCAGGAGCTGGTCCACGAAGGCGCGCACCGCCATCGGGAAGCCCAGCTCCAGCAGGCCCGACAGGACGGCGCAAACGATGTCGAGGACCAGCAGGCCGGTGAAGGGACGGTAGTAGGAGAGGAAGCGGCGGAGCATGGCTCTTCTCATTGCGGAACGGCGGATGGAGGGATCAACTGGCGCGGGCGTTGGACCGCCCGAGCAGCCAGACCAGATAGGGACCGGCGAGCAGCGCGGCGAAGAGGCCGAGCGGCAACTGGTAGGGAAAGGCGACGGTGCGGGCCAGCCAGTCCGACACCACCATCAGCCCGGCACCGATCAGGACGGCCCCGGCCCCCTGCTCCAGCGGGCGGCCCAGCCCGGTCAGGCGGGCGAGGTGCGGCGCGATCAGCCCGACGAAGCTCAGCGGCCCGACGAACAGCGCCGCCGCCGCGGTGAGCAGCCCGGCCAGCAGCACCAGCAGGACGCGGCAGCGCCGCACCGGCAGCCCGACGGCCCGCGCGGTCACGTCGCCCAGCGGCAGGATCTCCAGCCATTTGGCGGTCAGCGGCAAGGCGGCCAGCAGCAGGACCGCCGCCCCGGCGCAGAACCAGGCGTCCGCCGCCGCGGCCTCGTTGGTGGAGCCGCTCAGCCAGCGCAGCAGGGCGAAGGCCTGCGGCGTGCCGGTCGCGATGACCGCGGTCAGGACGGCGCTGCACAGGGCGCTCATGGCGATGCCCGCCAGCAGGAGGCGTTCCGGCCCGAAGCCGGCGCGCAGCGACAGGGTCAGCATGGCCGTCAGCGTCAGCACCGCCCCCGCCGCCGACGCGCCGAGCTGCAACCCGAAGCCGGGTGCCGCGGACAGGAACAGCGCGGCGGTCAGCCCGACACCGGCCCCGGTGCCCACCCCCAGGATTTCCGGGCTGGCGAGCGGGTTGGCGGTCACCCGCTGCAACAGCATCCCGGCGGCGGCCAGCATCGCCCCCGCCGCCGCCGCGACCGCCACGCGCGGGCCGCGCCAGCCCAGCAGCGTGTCGAGCAGCGGGCCGGTGGAGAGCGTCCAGCCGCCCGGCCCGTACCCCACGGTGAGGGCGAGACCCACGGCAACGGCGCTGAACAAGGCGAACAGGCCGATCAGCCGGTACGGGTGCGGGCTGCGGCGCGACGGCGCCGGGCGGCTGTTCAGCGACGGCCATTCGAACATGCGCAGGCGCGGAAGCAACCACAGCAGAAGCGGTCCGCCCAGCAGCGCGGTCGCGGCGCCGGTCGGCACCCGCTCCCCGTCCAGCCCGGCCAGAAGCTGCACCAGCCCGTCGGTCAGCCAGAGCAGGACCGCGCCGATCAGCGGGGCGGCGGCCAGCCTCTGGCCCTGGGTCCGCGCGCCGCTGAGATGGGCCAGGGCGGGGGCGGCCAGACCGACGAAGCCGATCACCCCGACCTCCGCCGTCACGCTGGCCGCCAGCCAGACCGCCACCCCGATGACTCCGAAGCGCGTCGCGTTCAGCGCGACTCCCAGGCTTCGGGCGCTGGCGTCGTCCAGCCCCAGGATGGACAGCGGGCGCATCAGCAGGACGGCGGCGGCGATGCCGATCGACAGCCGGACGGCGATGGTCAGCGTCGGCCCCCAGCTCTGCTGCGCCAGCGCCCCGCCGCCCCAGATGAAGATGGAGAAGAGATATTCGCCGTTGGCGAGGATCAGCGCCGCGCTGCCCATCGTCGCGGTCAGGGCGACCATCATGCCGGCCAGCACGACGGCCACCGGCTCCAGCCCGCGCCGCCACGTCATGGCCAGGATGATCCCGACCACGGCCAGCCCACCGGCCAGCGCCACCCCCTCCCGCGCACGCTCCATCAGGGCCGGGGCGTAGAGCATCCCCAGCGTCATGGCGAGCTGCGCACCCGCCGACACGCCGAGCGTCGAGGGCTCGGCCAGCGGGTTGCGCAGCACGCGCTGGAGCAGCAGCCCCGACAGGCCCAGCGCCGCCCCGGCGGCCAGCGCCACCGCGATGCGCGGCAGCACGCTGTGATAGAGGATGACGCCGTCCAGCCACGCGGCGTCCGGCGGCAAGGGCACGGACGGTGCTGCGGCGTACCCGGCGATCTGCCACACGGACAGCGCGGCGGCGGCCAGCGCCAGCCCGCTCCACAGGAGGATTCGGTTGAAGGGCATCCGTTCAGCCATGGCGCGCGGCCTCCGGACGGAGCAAAGCGGCGGTGACGAGGCGGGCGAAGCGAAGCGCTGCCGGAAGCCCGCCGAAATGATTGACGGGCTCGATCACGCTCACCCGCTTCTCCCGCACCATCGGCAGGGCCTGCCACAGGGCGCTGTCCGCCAGCCCCCGCACCACGTCGGGCGACAGCGGCGGAACCACGACGACGAACGCATCCGGCAGGCGGGCCAGGGCTTCGATGCCCAGGGGCGCCGCCGCGCTGTAACTCGATTCCGCCGCCCAGGCGTTCGTCATCCCCAGCCGGCGGAGCACGTCGCCGAACATGCTGTCGCCGCCGAAGGCGCGGAAATGGCGAGCGTCGCCGAAGTTGATCGCCAGGACCGGGCGCCGGGCGCGACCGCGCAGGGATTCGCTGAGCCGGGCGATTTCCGCCTCCGTCGCGGCGACGACGGCACGGGCCTCGTCCTCCCGCCCCAGCGCCTGGCCAAGGGTCAGCGCCGCCTCGGCGGCCAGCGGATAGGGCGGCACGCCGGGCCGGTAGATCGGCAGGGACAGCGTTTCCGCCACCCGCTCCAGGCTGGCCCGCTGCCCCTCGTAATAGTTGGAGGTGAGGATGAGGTCCGGCTCGGCAAGGCTCAGCGCCTCGTAATTCGGCGTGCCGCGCAGCCCAAGGTCGATCACCGTATCGGGGACCTCCGGCTCGACGACGACCTTGCGGAACTGGATCAGCTCGGTCGCGGCGACCGGCACCACACCCAGAGCCAGCGCCGTCTCCAGCCCCGCCCAGTCGATGGCGGCGACCCGGCGCCCGGTGGCGGCCCGCCCGAAACACGGCAGCAACGCCAATCCCGCCGCGAGGCCCAGCGCGCGGCGCCGCGATACCGTCGCTCCCGCCGTCACAGCACGTAACCGATGGGTTCGCCGGTGACGGGGTGCGGGACGGTGCCCATGGCGAGGCGGTAGATGGCGCCCAGAGTCTCGCCGGTCATGATGGCGTCGGGCGTGCCCTGGGCGATCAGCGCGCCGTTGTGCATGGCCAGGATCTCGTCGCAGACGCGGGCGGCCATGTTGATGTCGTGGAGCACGATGACCGCGCCAATGCCGCGCGCCCGGCTCAAGCGGCGCACCAGCCCCAGCAGTTCGACCTGACTGGCGATATCCAACGCCGAGGTCGGCTCGTCCAGCAGCAGGCAGCGCGTGTCCTGCGCCAGCATCATGGCCAGCCAGACGCGCTGCCGCTCGCCGCCCGACAGGCTGTCCACCAGCCGGTCGGCGAAGGTGTCCAGGTGGGTTTCGGCGATGGCCTCCGCCACCTTGGCGGCGTCCTCCGCCCCGAAGCGGCCAAGCGCGCCATGCCAGGGAAAGCGCCCGAGCGCCACCAGCTCCCGCACCGTCATGCCCTCGGCGGGCGGGGTGAATTGCGGCATGTAGGCGACGGAGCGCGCGAAGTCCCGGTCGCCGATCCGCGCGAGGTCCGTCCCCAGGCAGCGGATGGTTCCACCGCCCGGCGGCTGCTGGCGGGCGAGCAGGCGGATCAGCGTGCTCTTGCCCGATCCGTTGGGACCGACCAGCCCATAGATCCGCCCCTGCTCCAGCCGGAGCGACAGCCCCGACAGGATTGTCCGTCCCGCAACGGAGAAGCCGACGCGGTCGAGGTCGTAGAGAGGCGGTGTCGAGATTGGGTTGGTCATTGGAGTGTCTGAACGTTCCTGGTCAAGCTGTTGCATAACCCCCTCTCCCGCCCCGGGAGAGGGAATATCAATCACCACGTCATGTTCACGGTCAGAAGGGCGGTCCGACCCTCGGCGTAGCCGCAGGAGAACTGCGTCTGGCAGCTTGCCACATACTCCTTGTCGAACAGGTTGGTGACGGCGAGATTCACGCCCCAGTCGGCGGGCTTGTAGCCGATCCGCGCGTCGAAGACGGTGGCGGCGGGGACCTTCAGCGTGTTATCGTTGTCAGCCCAGGACGAGCCGACGTAGCGCACGCCGCCGCCCACCGACACGCCGTCCAACACGGCCTCCCGGAAGGTGTAGTCGAGGAAGGCCGAACCCTGGACCTGCGGCACGATGTAGGGCGTCTTGCCGATCAGCGCCGGGTTGGCGTCCTTCTTGATGTCGAGATCGAGCGCCGTGAAGGAGGCGACCGCCTTCAGGTTCGAGGTGATGTTGGCCTTGGCCTCAAGCTCGATGCCGCGCGAGTTCACTTCACCCAATTGGGTCTCGGCGTTGAAGGGGCCGGTCACCACGTTGGTGCGCATCAGGTCGAACAGCGCCGCCGTGAAGATGGCGTCCATCCAGGCCGGGCGGTACTTCACGCCGACCTCATACTGCTGGCCGGTTTCCGGCTTGAAGACTCCGGCGACCGCCGACGACCCCAGCACCGGATTGAAGAAGGTGGAGGCGCTGACATAGGGCGTCAGGCCGTTGGCGAACTCATAGGCCAGACCGGCGCGCCCGCTGAACTTCCCATCCTTGCCATCGTAGGCGGGCGTTCCGTCCGCGTCGGTCGAGGCGATGTCGTAACGCCCGTTCAGCGTCACCAGGAAGCCCTGGCCGAAGCGCATCTGATCTTGCAGATAGACGCCGAGCTGACCCATCGTCAGCTCCTGGTCGATGTAGGAGAAGCGTTGGCCCTGCGCTGCGCCATGGACCGGGTTGGTGGCGCTGATCGGCGTGGCGGAGCCGGACGCCTGCACCTGATCCATCTTGAAATGCTTGTAGTCGACGCCGACCAGCGCCGTGTGGGCGACCGGGCCGGTCTGCCACTTGGATTCGAGCTGGTTGTCGATCAGGACGGTGTTGACCTTGGTCGTGTGCTCGAAATTGATGCGCGACAGCAGGTTGTTCGGATCGGTCGGCACCGCCGAGAAACCGTTGTAGCCGAAGGGATAAACCGTGACCTCGTGGACCCGGCTGTAGCCGTAGCGGGCGTTCTGGCGGAAGGTCAGGTCGTTGTCGAACCGGTGCTCGAACTCGTAGCCGATGGAGGCCTGACGGCGCCGGTAGGTGTCGATGTCCGGTTCGGTGAAGTTGGCCTTGCGGTCGATGCGCCCGAAGGGGGCCGCCACCACCGTCCCGACATAGGGCAGGAAGGCGCCGCCGTTGTGCGTCTCGTCGATGTCGGTGTAGTTGGTCAGCACCGTCAGGGTGCTGCGGTCGTTCGGCGACCATTTGAAACTGGGCGAGAGGGTGCCGCGGAAGCCGTCGGCGAAGTCGGTGTAGGTATCACCGCCCGCGATCCGCCCGGTCAGCCGGTAGCTCAGCGTCGGGTCGATGGCGCCGCCGATGTCCACACCCAGATGGGCGGTTCCGTGCTGGTTGATCCCGGCCTCGACCGAGCGCATGGGCGTATCGCCGGGCCGCTTGGTGACGTAATTCACCAGACCGCCGGGGTTGCTGCCGCCGTAGAGCACGGAGGAGGCGCCGCGCAGCACCTCGATCCGCTCCAGCGTGTAGCTGTCGACGAACTGGCCGCCGAAGCCGTAGCTGTAGAGCTGGAGCCCGTCCTGATAGACGCCGGTCTGCGTCGCCTGGAAGCCGCGGATGAAGATCCAATTGGTGTCGCTGTCCGCGCCGAAGGGCTGGCTGAAGACGCCGGGTGTGTAGCGCAGCGCTTCGTCCACCTTCTGCACGCCGCGGTCGTCCATCTCCTCCCGCCCGATGACCGAGACGGACTGCGGGACCGCGTCCAGCGGGGTGTCGGTCTTGGTGCCCGTGGCCGAGCGGTTGGGGACATAGCCCCGGACCGGGCTGGTCGCGGTGTCGGCGCTGCGGCTGCCCTCGACGGTGACGGGCGCCAGAACCGCCGGAGCGGCCGCGTCCTGCGCGTGGGCCATCGCCGGCACCAGCACGGCGGCGAGCGCCGTGCTGCTCAAGAGGAAGCGGGTCAGTCGCTTGGTGGAAATATCAATCATCGCAATCGGCCTCGGACTGTATGCGGCATCCGCGAGGCGCCTTCGGACCGGCGGGTCCCGAAGAGCCTACGTTGTTGCGAATGATTAGCATGTGCATGAGGAGCGCGATTGAATGGTTTTTGGATGGGTTGGACGTTCTTCCGGCATTCGACGTGTCCGGGACGGCCCGGCTCAGCCGGACTGGTTGCGCAGCCACGCGGCGGGCGTGGTGCCGACGATCTGCCGGAAGACGCGCGTCAGGTGCGCCTGATCGGAAAAGCCCGCCATCACCGCGGCGGCGGCCAGCGTCAGGTCCGATCCGGCCAGCAGGCTCTTCGCCCGCTCCACCCGGACCCGCATCTGCCATTTGTGGGGCGGCACGCCGGTCGACGCCTTGAAGGCGGAGCAGAAATGGGCGGCGGACAGCCCGGTCAGGTCGGCCAGTTCCTGCAAGCGGATCGGGCGGCTGCAATGCTCCTCGATGTGGTCGACCACGCGCTTCAACAGGCGCGGCGGCAGTTGGCCCCGCTTGCGTTCGACGGCGGGCTCCGCCTGCGCGAGGCCGACGAACAGCGCGGTCATCAGGCTCTCGCCGTAAAGGTCGTGCAGGTTCGCCGACGTCCGGCATTCCGCGGCGATCAGGCGCGCCAGGGAGAACAGGCGGTCGTCCGCGAAATTCAGCCGGGGCCGCTCCATGCCCCGGATGTCCAGCCCCTCCGTGAAGCGGTTCCCCAGGACGGACATGTCGAAATGAAGGTCGAGGTGGGTGAGACGGCGGACATTCACCGTGCGCGACCAGACCCGCAGACCGGCGGGCACGTAACTCAACGGTTCGCGCCGGGCGAGGCGGTGGGAATCGCCGCGCGCGGGCGAGGAGGTGACGTGAAGACCGCCCTCCCCCACCTGATCGAGGACCACCACCAGCCGGGGGGCTTCCGACACATACTCTCCGTGGCCGTTCTGATCGCACGCGACGTTCCAGATGTCGGCGATCATCCCGTTCCAGGCCCGCCACTGGAGGTCGTCGAGGATGGTGATCCCCTCCGTGCTGCTTTGCATTCTGGGATGGAACGGCATGGATCGGCCCCCAGCCACCGGATTGACAAGCCCAGGGAATCCCTCTCCCGGGCCGCCAGACCTATAGGGCAATATACAGTTGCGAACAAGTCGCATTCTTACTTTCTTGGCTTGGCTGCGGATAGGGTCGAGTGTGGGCGGTTGGGCGGTTGGGTGGTGGGAGGCTTGTACGGTGGGAATCGCCGAGGCGTTGGGTCAGGATGATAAACCGCACACCCTTCGGCACCGGGCTGCTTTGAAGAAGCATACCCGGCGGGAAGGGAAGAGTGTCAAGGCGCGAGCTTATAAGCGCGTGTCGGCGTCTGACCCAAAGCGGTCATTTCGTGGACAACTCTTCCGGTCGGTGAAAATCCTCAGCTCAGAGCCTTCGCGACTGCGGAATGTATCCGGATTTCCCCTGATTGTGTAGGGTTTATATTTCCTCGATGATATTGCTGATAAATAAATTGACCGTTAGCGTCTGTATAAACGTAATAAAATACGCCCATCATATAAAGTACGCCACAGAACTCAGATAAATCGTATTTTACGCCGGCCGCTTTTGCTTTTGCAAACGCTGGCTTCACCGCAGCCTGGAACTTTTCAAGGTTAGTTCTGGCGCTTCCATCAAGTTGACCTGGAATAAGGGTTTTCAGCCCCTTCTCTAAAAGCGGCAGAGCCTCCGTCGGCATGAACGCAGCTAGTGCTGACTTGCTTTCTTGCCAAGCCTGAGCCGAGTATTTTCGGATTATAGTTTTGTATTTATGATTCGGAATTACGACGGTGTTTCCATCAATACTCTGAGCAGTCTTAAAAAACCGCACAAGATCTCTTGGCTTTGACCATGTGTAATCCAGAAGATCCAGGGGATCTATTTCTTTCAGGTAAGTCTCCAACATTTCTGTCTTAGAGAAGTTCTTCCCCATTGCGGCCTTGAACCGAAGAGTGATAAAATCAAAAACTGGATGATTGATTGCAGCCGGATGATGTTCCCAGGTTATCGCTTCTCCGTAGGACTCAATAACATGGACTACATCTGCCTGCGCAATCTCGGGCTGATCTAAAAACTCCTTTCGAAGCGCGATATAAACTACAATATCAAGTCCTTCCTCCGCAAATCGCTCGTTCAGTGCTTGCACCACCAAAATAGTATCACGAACCAATGATGCATCCGAGCGCAACGATTCTTTGTCACGGAATGCGAAGTGCATCTCGTCAAAAAAGAGGCGTATTTTGGCCTTCTGATCACGAGCAAGTCTGATTGCCCTGCTGAATAGATCATCGTTTGCCTTCTTCAATAGATATCCGGGGTCAACCCTCAGAATGCCTTTCGAGATCTTTTCAACATTGACTTGCGAAGATTCGACAACATTCAAAATAGAATCAAAGGCAATTCGAAGCGCTTCCTTTCCAGTCTTACTAAACAATTTTTCGAACAAATCCTTGCCTGGAACATCTTCACTTAGCTTAACATCATTTAACTTAGATATAAGAAGTGAAACCATAATTCTTTTTATGGCGTGATAGTAGAATTTTCCTCCCCTTAGCTTATCCTCTTCAACTACAGCTCCATTGAAATTCGAGCTATCAATCTTTAGAAGCTCGGCCTCTCTGATAATTTCATTTTTGAAAACGATAAATTCAGTGTTATAGCCTTCCCTTCTCGCCTCTCTCTCCATGTAGCGAAGAATTGCTGTTTTTCCTGTACCCTTTTGACCAGTAATAATAAATTTCTGCCCCTTCAAAAAGGCTCCGTAGTCGTTAATTTCAGGTGCACTCCATGCCCGAACATATAGCGGTTCGACGTTGGAGCGGAGCGATATGATCCACTCCGCATTTGCATCGGTCTCTCCAAAATCAATTTCTTTCAAAAGTTTTACCATTCCCCACCTTTTACGTCGATGTTATTTCTGGTTGTGTATCAGTGATACCGCATCATACCAGAGCTATCGCAGAGTACGACCGAAAATCCTGACGAGAGCCATTCTTAATTTAGCTCGATGGGAGCTATTGGCGCAAAAAGACACCCAGCAATCTCCACCTTCAACTCCGACAATCCCGATCAACTCACGATTCGCAAATCATCCCGCCCCACCACCGACTCCCGACAAGCAGCAAGCACCACCCCGCGCAGCCAGCGGTGGGCCGGGTCGGCGTCCTGGCGGGGGTGCCACATCTGCGTCACGACCACGTCATCCAGGGCGATGGGTAACGGCAGGGTGCGGACCCCGGCCACGCCCGCGGCGACCTGACGCTCGGACACCAGGGCGGTCAGGTCGGAGGCGCGGACGATCGCCAGAGCCGCCGGGAAGCTCGGCACCACGGCCACCACCTTGCGCGCAAGGCCGAGGGCGGCCAGCGCCTCGTCCACCCGATCCCTTGTCAATCCGCGCCGCGAGGTGACCACGTGGCCGCAGGCGGCGTACAGCTCCGGCGTCACCGTCTCCAGGCGGGTCAGCGGATGGCCGTCCCGCACGGCGGCGACCAGCCGGTCGCGGAGCAGGCTCTGCACCTTCAGCTCCGGCGTGGTTTCCGAATGAACCCCGATGTCGAGGTCGATCAGCCCGTCGCGCAACGCCTGCGCGTCGCGGTTCCCCCTGGGGGCGAAGCGCAGCAGGACGCCGGGGGCTTCGGCGGCGACGCGGCTCACCAGCCGGGCGGCGTAGACCTCGATGAAGCTCTCGCTGGCGCGCAGGGTGAAGCTGCGCTCCAGCCGGGCGATGTCGATGGCCTCCGCCGGACGCAGCACCGCGCGCACCTCCTCGGCGAGGCCGGGCACCCGCTCGCGCAGTTGGATGGCGCGCGGCGTCGGGACGAGGCCGCGCCCGGCCCGGACGAGCAGCGGGTCCCCGGTGACCTCGCGCAGGCGCGCCAGGGTGCGGCTCATCGCGGAGTCGCTGAGGCCGAGCCGCCGCGCGGCCTTGACGACGCTGCCCTCCGACAGCAGCGCGTCGAGAGCGATGAGCAGGTTGAGATCGGGATCGGCCATGGGTGCCGAGGCTAACACATGGCGTTCGATGCAGGAATAACCTGCACAGGCGGCGTCTTCCGCCATGTCCGGGGGCGAGCATAGTTGTTTCGACCGCCGTTGGAGACAGCCATGCCCCGTTCCATCATCACCCGAACACCCGAAACCACACATGCAGAAGGCCCAAGTCCGGACGGACTGCCCCTGCCCCGCCGCGCCGTGGCCGGCGCGTCCGTCATCGCCGCGATCGTGCTCGTCGTTCTCGACGGCGCCATCGTCAACATCGCCCTGCCGACCGTCGCCGGCACCCTTGACGTCGCTCCCGCCGACACCGTCTGGATCATCACCGCCTATCAACTGGCGCTGGTGGTCGCGCTCCTGCCCGTGGCCGCCCTCGGCGAGAGCATCGGGCACCGGAGGGCGTTCGCCGGCGGGGTGCTGCTGTTCACCGTGGCTTCCGCCGGCTGCGCCCTGGCGCCGACGCTGCCCTGGCTGATTGCCGCGCGCTTCGTGCAGGGGCTGGGCGGAGCGGCGGTGATGGCGCTGGGCGTCGCGCTGCTGCGCTTCATCTATCCGCAGCGGCTGCTCGGGGCCGCCATCGGTTGGAACGCCCTGGCCATCGCGCTCGCCTCGGCGGCGGGACCGACGATCGGGGCGGGCATTCTCGCCGTCGCCCCCTGGCCGTTCCTGTTCGCGGTCAACATCCCGGTCGGCATCGTCGTGCTGGCGACCGCCCATGCCCTGCCTGCCGTCGAGGGCACGAAACGCCGCGTCGATCCCGCCAGCGTCGCCCTCAACGCGGGATTCTTCGCCGCCCTGGTGATGGGAGCCGAGACCGTCGCGTCGCAGCCCGTGCGCGGCGGCGCTCTGCTGCTGGCCGCGGCGCTCTGCCTCGCCGGTCTCGTCCGGCGCGAAAAGGGGCGGGAGGCGCCGCTGGTTCCCCTCGACCTGTTGCGGGTGCGCTCCTTCCGCCTGTCGGTCGTCGCCTCCGTCCTGTGCTTCACCGGCCAGATGGCCGGCGCGGTGGCCCTGCCCTTCCATCTGCAGCGCGGGCTGGGGCAGGACGCCGTCACGGCGGGGCTGTTCCTGGTGCCGTGGCCGCTGGCGACCGCCGTCGCTGCCCCCATCGCGGGCCGGTTGTCCGATCGCGTGGGGACGGGCTGGCTGTGCGCCGTGGGCGGCCTGCTCCTCGCGGCCGGCCTTGCCCTGGCGGCGGCTTGGCCACTTGAGCGCGACCCGCTGCCGCTGCTGGCCTTCATGGTGATGTGCGGCTTCGGCTTCGGGCTTTTCCAGACGCCCAACAACCGCAACATGCTGCTGACCGTGCCCAAGGCGCGCAGCGGGGCCGCCGGGGGGATGCAGGGCACCGCGCGTCTGGTAGGGCAGACCGCCGGGGCGGTGCTCATGACGCTGCTGTTCTCGCTCCTGTCCAGCCCGGAGGCGGCGCCGCGCATCGGCCTCGCCGTAGCCGCCGCCCTCACGCTGGCGGGCGGCTTGGTCAGCCTGCTCCGCGTTCCCGCGAGCGGCGCGGCGGAGGCCGTGAAGGTGCCGGCCCATGGCCGGTAGCCCTTCCCAAGGGAATCGTCAGCCGCGCCGCGCGGCCTCGATCGCCCCGACGTCGATCTTCGCCATGCCCATCATCGCTTCGAACGCGCGTCTGGCCTCGTCACCGCCGGCCGCCAACGCCTCGGTCAGCACGCGCGGCGTGATCTGCCAGGAGACGCCCCAGCGGTCCTTGCACCAGCCGCAGGCGCTTTCCTGACCGCCGTTGCCGACGATGGCGTTCCAGTAGCGGTCGGTTTCCTCCTGGTCGTCGGTGGCGATCTGGAACGAGAAGGCTTCATTGTGCTGGAACGCCGGCCCGCCGTTGAGGCCGAGGCAGGGAATGCCGGCGACCGTGAATTCGACCGTCAGCACGTCGCCCGCCTTGCCGGACGGGTAGTCGCCGGGAGCATGGTGAACGGCGCCCACCGAACTGTCTGGAAAGACCGTGGCGTAGAAGCGGGCTGCAGTCTCCGCGTCCTTGTCGTACCAGAGGCAAATCCTGTTTTTGGCGGTCGTCATGGCGTGTCCCCTCCCTGTCGGCGCGTCACCGGAATGCGTGAGGATGCGGCAGCCGCCCTGTTGACGGAAGGGTTGCAATCTCCTGCACAGAGGTGACGCATGAGCGACCCGAAAAAGCCGGACGATGCCGGCATCCATCCTCCGCGCAGCTACGACCCGAACAGCCAGAAGCCGCTCGGCGACCGCGACGAAGCCGCGCCCGGCACGCCGGGAACGGGCGAGGACATCGATCCCAAGACCGGCGAAACCTTCACCGAGGGCATCGGCGGCGGTTGAGCCGAGCGCCGGCAACGGCCAGAATGCGGCGGTGCGGCGCCATGGCGGCGACCATGGCGGCGGACCGGCGCGCGAGACGACCGGCGGCCTTCGATGGTTTCCTCGTGCGTGCGTTTCCGCATGACCGGTGGAGGGAGCAACACGATGAAGGCTGACGGCGCGGCTCGGACCATGAGCTTCGGATCACTCTACCGCCATGGGATGGCTCGGGTTGCGGCCTGCACGACGCCTTGCACCCTCGCCGATCCCATGGCGAACGCCGCGGCGATCCTGGACAGCGTGAAGGACTGCCACGATCAGGCGGTCGCCATCGCGATCTTCCCCGAACTGGCCCTGTCCGGCTACGCCATCGACGACCTGTTCCTTCAGGACTGCCTGCTCGACGCGGTGGAGAGCGCCATCGCCCGGATCGTGGAGCGGTCGGGCGCGCTGATGCCGCTGATCCTCGTCGGGGCGCCGCTGCGGCACGCGGGGCGCGTCTACAACACGGCGGTCGCCGTGCATCGGGGCCGGCTGCTGGGGGTGGTGCCGAAGGTGCATCTTCCCAATTACCGGGAATTCTACGAGCGCCGCCACTTCGCCTCCGGCGCGGGGATGGAGGGCGGCACGATCCGCATCGGCGCACACGACGCCCCCTTCGGCCCCGACCTGCTGTTCGCGGCGGAGGATCTGGACGGGCTGGTGGTCCATGCCGAGGTCTGCGAAGATCTCTGGGTTCCCGCTCCGCCCAGTTCCGAAGCCGCGCTGGCGGGCGCCACGGTGCTGGCGAACCTGTCGGCCAGCAACATCACCATCGGCAAGGCGGAAACCCGCCGGCTGCTCTGCAAGTCGCAATCGGCGCGCTGCGCCGCGGCCTATCTGTATTCCTCCGCCGGAGCGGGGGAATCGACCACCGATCTGGCCTGGGACGGGCAGGCGTCGATCTTCGAGAACGGCGAGACGCTGGTCGAGACCGAGCGCTTCCCCAAGGGCGCCCAGATGGCCGTCGCCGACATCGACCTCGACGTGCTGCGGCAGGAACGCCTGCGCATGGGCACCTTCGACGACAACCGCCGCCTGCACGATTCCGTCACCAGCCGTTTCCGCCGGGTCGCGTTCCGCGTCGATCCGCCCGGCGGGGACGTCGGGCTGCGCCGCAGCGTTCCCCGCTTCCCCTTCGTCCCCGCCGTGCGGGAGCGTCTGGAACTCGACTGCTACGAGGCCTACAACATCCAGGTCGCCGGGCTGGTCCAGCGCCTGCGGGCGACGGGCGTCCAGCGGCTGGTGATCGGCGTGTCGGGCGGGCTGGATTCCACACACGCCCTGATCGTCGCCGCCCGCGCCATGGACCTGCTCGAGCGCCCGCGCACCGACATCCTCGCCTTCACGATGCCGGGCTTCGGCACCAGCGACAAGACCAAGGGCAACGCGCTGCGCCTGATGCGCACGCTGGGCGTGTCGCACCATGAACTCGACATCCGCCCCGCCGCCAACCAGATGCTCAAGGACCTGGACCACCCCTACGCCCGCGGCGAGGCCGTCTACGACATCACCTTCGAGAACGTCCAGGCCGGGCTGCGCACCGACTACCTGTTCCGCCTCGCCAACCAGCGGGGCGGGATCGTGCTGGGAACCGGCGACCTGTCCGAACTGGCGCTGGGCTGGTGCACCTATGGCGTCGGCGACCAGATGTCCCACTACAACGTCAACGCCGGCGTTCCGAAGTCGCTGATCCAGCATCTGATCCGCTGGGTCATCGGGTCCCGCCAGTTTCCGGACGAGGTTCTGGACACGCTGGGCGACATCCTGACGACCGAGATTTCGCCCGAACTGGTCCCGGCGGACAGCGACCGCGCCCTGCAAAGCTCCGAAGCCGTTGTCGGCCCCTACGAGCTTCAGGATTTCCACCTCTTCTACACGCTCCGCTACGGCCTGCGCCCGTCGAAGATCGCGTTCCTCGCCCTGCACGCCTGGTCGGATGCGGAGCGCGGCGAGTGGCCGGCGGGCTATCCGGTGGAGAAGCGCGGCGCCTACACGCTGGCGGAAATCCACTCCTGGCTGCGCGTCTTCATCCAGCGCTTCTTCGGCTTCAGCCAGTTCAAGCGCTCCGCCATGCCCAACGGGCCGAAGGTGACGGCGGGCGGGTCCCTGTCGCCGCGCGGCGACTGGCGCGCCCCGTCCGACGGCAACGCCCGCATCTGGCTGGAGGAACTGGAACGCGAGGTGCCGAAGGAGTAACGGCGCCCTACCCTTCGGCGCCGGTCCGCTCGTTCATCACGATGCGCCCGGCGGGCCAGGAGCGGACCAGCCCGGCGGCGCGCAGTTCCGGCAGGGCGCGGGCCACCGCGTCCGGCGACAGACCCGTCGCCTCGACCAGCGCCGGCCCCGATTTCGGCCCGTCCTCCAGGGCGCGCAGAACGGCGGCGGTCGGCGTTTCCGCGCGCGACAGCGCCTCGACCGGACGGGCGGGCCGCAAGGACCGCCCGGCGGCGATCGTCGCGGCGATGGCGCGGAGTTGCCCCAGCCGGTGCATCGCGTCGGGGTCCAGGTCCCCGCGCAGCGCCAGGGCCGTGTGGCAGCGGGCGACCTGCCGGGCCAGGGCGGCGAGGTCGGCGGGGCGCTCCTGAACGACGCACAGCACCGCTTCCTCCGCCAGGGCTTCGAGATCCGCGTCGGCGTCGGCCCAGCGGCCCGCACCGATGGCGTCCAGCGCATCGTCGGCCAGCGCCCGGAACGCTTCTTCGCTCCTGGGCTCATCGCTCATGGGCAACCTCCCGTCTTCAGTTCCGACCATCGGCGGGGCTCCCAGCGCGCCGCGACCCAGCCGGGGTCCGGCGCGTCGATGGGAAGCGTCAACAAACGGATGCGCGAGACGTGCGCCGGGTCTGCGCGCGGCTGGAAGAACAGCGCGACCCCGCAGTCGGTGATGCGCTCGCCCTCCCGCCCATCGGCGACGCAGACGCGGTTGAACCGGTGCGAGAAGGACATGCTGTTCGCCACCACCACCCGGCAGGACCCGGCGCGGGAGGACTCGTCGCCGGCATGGGCCTGCCACCGCTCCTCTGTCAGACCGGCGTCCATCACGGGCGTGACGATCCAGTCCAGCAGCTTGGCCCGGCACAGCCACGCCGCCGGCTGTTCGCGCCCCAGGTCCTCGCAGATCATCACGGCGAGGCGCCCCATGTTGGGAAGCTCGACGATGGTGATGCCGTCGCCCGGCTCGACGAACTCCTTCGCCTCGTCGAGCAGCCGCCCGTCCGGACCGCGCACGTCGTAGGAGCGGCATTGGCCGTCGTCCAAATCCCAGCAATGCAGCTTGGTCTGGCGAAGGACCTCGCTCCCCGTCCGGTCGAGCAGGACCGCCATGCTGCGGGGCTTGTGCCCCGCCCCGCCCTCCTGCCGGAAACCAACCAGAACGTAGCGGATCGGGCCATCCACCGCCTGACGCCGCACCGCCGCCTTGATGGCGTCGAGCGCCGCGGGATCGGCGGTCACCTCGGGGAACACGACGATGGTCGCGCCCTCGGCGGCCAAGGCGTCGATGGCCGCCGCCGCGCGGTCGCCGAGGCTGCGGGGGACGGCGGCGTACCAGTCCGCGCCGTCCTGCGGAAAGGTCCGCACGGCGAGATCGTCCTCGGCCTGGGCGAGCGGGACGACGCCGACGACGGGCGCCCAATCGGGATCGCTCGGGCACTGGTCGGCGACCTCGGCGATCCGGTGGAAGGCCACCGAGACGGGCCGCTCGCCCTCCTGCCCGTGGGGGCACTCCGCCGGAAGGGTCGGCGGCAGGAGAAGCAGGTTGTGGAACAGGTCGGCCACATCGAAGGATTCGCGCAGCGGCGTCACCTCCCGGATGTTCACCGACCGGTCGAACAGGCCGGGCCGCAGGATGAGCTGGCCTTCGACGGCGTCGCTGTTGAAGCGCCCGTGCCGCTTGAACCGCTGCCGCGCCTGCGGATGCCCACGGGACGGTCCACCCCGTGCCGTGTAGCGCGAGGCCAGCGGGGCGTACCACCGGTCGATGGCTTGAGCCGCCAACACATGCCGTTCCAGCGGCGTCCGGTCGCCGGACCGGTCGATCCAGTCCCGAAGCGCCTCGGCGCCGTCATCGGACTCCAGAAGGACCGCCAGCCGGCGCAGCAGGCGGCCCGCCTCGTCCGGGGCGGATTCCAGGCGCTTCGCCGCGCGCTCGGTCTCCTTCGGGTCTCGGTCCAGGTGCTGGCGCAGAACGATGAACAGATCAGCCGGATGCATGCCTTCAACCAAGCGAAGCGACGGGAGGGGCGCGGACGCCCGCCCTGTTGAACAGCGCGGATACGGCTTGGTTTCCCGGCCCGGTCTCCGGTTACGGCCTTGCGGCCCTCGCCAGCATGGTTTCCTGGACGGCCATCACGCCCGTGCCGATCACCCCGGCATTCTCGATCTCCGGCACATACTGGATGTCGAGATGCCGGGTGGAGAGGGCCAGCGAGCGCTGATAGACGCTCTGCCGGATCGAGGCCAGGAACAGCGGGCCGATCCGGGCGACGCCGCCGCCGATGAAGATGTGCGACGGGTTGAAGAAGTTGACCACCGCCGCCAGCATGCAGCCGATCTGCGCGCCGGCCTGCTGCACGATGGCGCTGGCCACGGTGTCGCCCGACCGGCTGGCGTTGCCGAGGTCGATGGGGGTCAGGACGCCCTGCCGGTCGAGGATTTCCTTCAGGCGCGGGCTCTCGCCGGACCGGGCGGCCTGTTCCGCCATACGGGCGATCGCCGGACCGGCGGCCATCGCTTCGACGCAGCCGGCGTTGCCGCAATGGCAGGGCGGGCCGTGGGGATCGACGCAGATGTGGCCGACATCGCCCGCCGCCCCGTCCATCCCGCGGTAGATGGCGCCGTGGCAGATGATGCCGCAGCCGATGCCGGTGCCGATCTTGATGACCAGGAAGTTCCGGAGCCGCCCCCGCAGGCGCCAATGCGTGCCCAGCGCCATGATGTTCACGTCGTTGTCGACGAAGACCGGGGCGGCATACTCCTCCCCCAGGCAATCGCGGATGGAGAAGCTCTCCCAGCCCGGCAGCAGCGGCGGGTTGACCAGCATGCCGCTGTCGAAGGCCACCGGCCCCGGCACGCCGACCCCGATCCCCAGCACCTGCGCGGCCCCGACGCCGCAGCGTGCCCGCGCCTCGCGCAGCAGCGCCCGCACGCGGTGCAGCACCGCCGCCGGGCCGTCGCGGACGTCCGCCGCCTCCGACCGGTGATCGAGCACCGTCATGTCCGGCGCCAGCAGGGCCACGTCGACGCTGGTGGCGCCGATGTCGATTCCCGCCAGCACCCCCATGCGATGGCTCAGCCGCAGCATTTCCGGTCGCCGCCCCCCGGTCGATGGCTGGGCGCCGCTCTCCTCGATCAGTTCGCGACCGATCAGCCCGGCGATGGCGAGGTTCGCCTTGCTCTTCGAAAAATCGGTGGAGGCCGCCAGTTCGCCGCGCGACAGCCCGCCCGACCAGAACAGCCGCTCCAGCAGGGTGCGTTCCCCATCCGACAGACGCTGCCAATCCACCATCGCCGACCGGTCCCCTTGCGATCCCACCCGCAGCCTAGCACGCCCTCTCCTCTTTTGCCAAATTATGTTCGAAGTTGACCATTGTCTGTCCAAAGAAGAGTCCATAAGATCAGCACAACGAACAAGCGGCGCCGGAAACCTTCCGGGTCGGCTTTCGGGCTTGGGCCTGGAACTCCGGACGACGCGCTCCAGGGTGGGAGAAACGTCATGGACGGTGTCTTTTGTCCGGTGCGGCGGCGTCCGTCGCGGGGTGCGGCGCGATGAGCCTGCATGTCGCCTTCACCGGCATCACCAAGGAATTCGGGGCCGTGCGCGTGCTGCACGGCGTCAGCTTCGACCTGCATCCGGGGCGCGTCCACGGGCTGCTGGGGGAGAACGGCGCCGGCAAGTCCACGCTGATGAAGATCCTCGCCGGCTACCACGCCCCCACCGCCGGGACGCTGATGATCGACGGCGAGCCGACACGCTTTCCCGGTTCCCGCGCCGCCGAGAAACGCGGGATCGTCCTGATCCACCAGGAACTCAATCTCGCCGACGACCTGACGGTCACCCAGAACATGTTCCTGGGGCACGAGCTGCGCCGGGGCTGGCTGCTGGACGAGCGCGCGATGCGCGAACAGGCCGTGCAGGCGCTGCGTCAGGTCGGATTCGACGGCGATCCCGACGGCAAGGTCCGCGACCTGATCGTCGCCGAGAAGCAGCTCGTGGAGATCGCCAAGGCGCAGTTGCGCAACGCCCGCCTGCTCATCATGGACGAGCCGACCGCCAGCCTGACGCCGTCCGAATGCGACCGGCTGTTCGGCCTGATCGACCGGCTGCGGCGGGACGGCGTCACCATCGTCTACATCTCCCACAAGCTGGACGAGGTGGAGCGGATCACCGACGAGGTGATCGTGATGCGCGACGGACGCTTCGTCGCCCGCGCCCCCACGGCGGACACGCCGCGCCAGCGCATGGCGACCCTGATGGTGGGCCGCGAGTTGACCGACATGTTTCCGGACAAGCAGCCGCCCCTTCCCACCGCCCGCCCGCTCCTGTCGGTGCGCGACGTCACGGTGCCCGGCTGGGCGGAGGGGGTGAGCTTCGACCTGCAACCCGGCGAGATCCTGGGCTTCGCCGGTCTGGTCGGCGCCGGGCGGACCGAGCTGTTCGAAGGCATCCTGGGCCTGCGCCCGCGCGGCGGCGGCACCATCGAGATCGACGGGAAGGCGGCACGGCTGCGCAGCCCGCGCGAGGCCATGCGCAACGGCCTGACCTATCTGAGCGAGGACCGCAAGGGCAAGGGCCTGCATGTGGGCAAGCGGCTGCGCGACAACCTGACCCTGATGACCCTGCCCCGCCATGCCCGCCCGCTGCTGTCGTCCCGGTCGGAAACGGAGGCGCTGGACCGCGCCGTCGCCGATTTCGGCATCCGTGGCGACCCGGACGGGCTGGCCTCGTCGCTGTCCGGCGGCAACCAGCAGAAGCTGGCCATCGCCAAGTTTCTGCAACCCGACCCGCGCGTCTTCGTGCTGGACGAGCCGACGCGCGGCGTCGATGTCGGCGCCAAGCGGGACATCTACTTCCTGATCGCGCGGCTGGCCGCCGAGGGGCGCGGCGTGATCGTGATTTCGTCGGAGCTGATCGAGCTGATCGGGCTCTGCCACCGGGTGATCGTGATGCGCGGCCGCCGCGCGGTCGCGACCGTGCCCGCCGAACGGCTCAGCGAGGAGGAGTTGATTGCCCATGCCATCGGCACCCACACCCGCCACTGAAGGCACGGGCGCCACCGAAAGCACGACCGGAGTCTCCGCCAAGCCGGCGGCGCCGCGCCGCACGGCCCGGCGTTTCGACCCCCTCGCCTACGGGCCGCTGATCGGGCTGGTCCTGATGCTCGTGATCGGCACGGCGCTGAATCCCGACTTCGCGACCTGGGACAACTGGATGAACGTGCTGACGCGCACGGCCTTCATCGGGATCATCGCCATCGGCATGGGTTTCGTCATCATCTCCGGCGGCATCGACCTGTCGGTGGGGTCGATGGCGGCGCTGATCGCCGGGGCGATGATCCTGACGATGAACGCGCTGGCCGCGCAGATCGCCTCGCCCGTCGCGGTGGTGGCTCTGGGCATGCTGTTCGCGGTGGCGCTGGGCGGCGGGTTCGGGCTGGCGCACGGCTATCTCATCACGCGCGGGCGGATCGAGCCCTTCATCGTCACGCTGGGAACGCTCGGCATCTTCCGCGCGGTGCTGACCTGGCTGGCCGACGGCGGAGCGATCACGCTGGACATGTCGCTGTCCGACGCCTACGGCCCGGTCTATTACGGCAGCCTCCTGGGCATCCCGATTCCGGTCTGGGTCTTCGCGCTGGCGGCGGTGGCCGGCGCCGTGCTTCTGAACCGCACGCCCTTCGGGCGCTACGTCCAGGCCATCGGCTCCAACGAGCAGGTGGCACGCTTCGCCGCCGTGGACGTGGACCGGGTGAAGCTCCTGACCTACGGCCTGCTGGGAGTCTGCGTCGGCGTCGCCACGGTGCTCTACGTGCCCCGGCTCGGCTCCGCCTCCCCCACCACCGGCCTGCTGTGGGAGCTGGAGGCCATCGCCGCGGTGATCGTCGGCGGCACCTCCTTCAAGGGCGGCGAAGGGCGGGTCGCCGGCACCGTGGTCGGGGCCATCCTGCTTTCGGTCATCGCCAACATCCTGAACCTGACCAGCATCATCAGCGTCTACCTGAACGCGGCGGTGCAGGGCTGCGTCATCATCGCCGTCGCCTTCCTGCAGCGGCGGCGTCCCTGAAGGCTTTCATCAACAAGAACATACGGAGGAGGAACGTCATGTCGGCAATCGCGAAGGTCTCCCGGCGCGCCATGCTCGGCACCGGTCTGGCGGTGGTGACGGCCCTGAGCCTTGGCCTCGGCCTTGGATACGGCGGCACGGCCCTGGCGGCGGACCCGGTGAAGCTGGGCGTCAGCATCCCGGCGGCCACCCACGGCTTCACCGGCGGCATCGTCTGGTGGGCCAACGAGGCGAAGAAGGAGCTGGAGAAGGCCCATCCCAACCTCCAGATCACCGTCAAGACCGCCAGCGGCGCGCCGGAGCAGGCCAACCAGCTCCAGGACCTCGTGACCGTCACCAAGATCAACGCGCTGGTCATCTTCCCCTTCGAGTCCGCGGCCCTGACCCAGCCGGTGGCCCAGGTGAAGAAGCGGGGCGTGTACGTCACCGTCGTGGACCGCGGCCTGACCGACACCAGCGCGCAGGACGCCTACATCGCGGGCGACAACACCGCCTTCGGCCGCATCCCGGCGGAGTACATCGCCAAGAAGTACAACGGCAAGGCCAACATCGTGGCGCTGCGCGGCATCCCCACCACGCTGGACAACGAGCGCTGGGAGGCCTTCACCGGGGTGATGAAGCAGCATCCCGACATCAAGATCCTGGACGCCAAATACGCCAACTGGAACCGCGACGACGCCTTCAAGGTGACCCAGGATTTCCTGACCCGCTTCAAGGAGATCGACGTGGTCTGGGCGGCGGACGACGACATGGCCTTCGGCGTTCTGCGCGCCATCGAGCAGGCCAAGCGCACCGACATCAAGGAGGTGTTCGGCGGCGCCGGGTCCAAGACGATGGTGAAGACCATCCTCGACGGCTCCAACCCGCTGATCCGCGCCGACGTCTCCTACTCGCCGAAATTCATCTACGACGCGATCAAGATGACCGCCGAGGCCCGGCTGAAGGGCGAGGCGCTTCCCGCCACCCACATCATCCCCTCGGCCCTGATCACCCAGGAGAACGCCAAGGACTTCTACTTCCCCGATTCGCCGTACTGACCAAATCCCCTCTCCCCTCTGGGGAGAGGGTTAGGGTGAGGGGGTTGCGCCTTTGCCGGACGCACTGCCACGCGCAACCCCCTCACCGGCCCTTCGGGCCACCCTCTCCCCAGAGGGGAGAGGGTTAGAAAACGTTACCCTGCGGCCAACAAGCCCCAATTCCGGAAGGGTCCCGATGAAGACGATCAAGGGTCCGGCGATCTTCCTCGCCCAGTTCGCCGGAGACGCCGCGCCGTTCGACAGCCTGGAGGGCATCGCCCGCTGGGCCGCCGGGCTCGGCTTCAAGGGCGTGCAGATTCCCAGTTGGGACCGCCGCCTGTTCGATCTCGAAAAGGCCGCGAACAGCCGGACCTATTGCGACGAGGTCAAAGGCGTGCTCGCCGGGGCCGGCGTCGAATTGACCGAACTGTCCACCCACCTGCAAGGGCAGCTCGTCGCCGTGCATCCGGCCTACGACGCGCTGTTCGACGGCTTCGCCCCGCCCGATCTGCACGGTAAGCCGGAGGCCCGCCAAGCCTGGGCGGTGGAGCAGTTGCGGCTGGCCGCCAAGGCGTCCGCCAATCTGGGCCTGACCGCGCACGCCACCTTCTCCGGCGCGCTGGCCTGGCCCTATCTCTACCCGTGGCCCCAGCGTCCGCCCGGCCTGATCGAGACCGCCTTCGACGAGCTGGCCCGGCGCTGGCGCCCGATCCTGGACGCCTTCGACGAGGCCGGCTGCGACCTCTGCTACGAGATCCATCCCGGCGAGGACCTGTTCGACGGCACGACCTTTTCGATGTTCCTCGACCGGGTGGGCGGGCACCGGCGCTGCAACATCCTCTACGACCCCAGCCACCTCGTCCTTCAGCAGTTGGACCATCTCGGCTTCCTCGACGCCTTCCACGACCGCATCCGCATGTTTCACGTCAAGGACGCGGAGTTCAACCCGACCGCCTTCCAAGGGGTCTATTCCGGCTACGCGCCATGGAAGGACCGGGCCGGGCGCTTCCGCTCGCTGGGCGACGGGCAGGTCGATTTCCGCGGCATCTTCTCCAAACTGACCCAACACGGCTTCGACGGCTGGGCGGTGCTGGAGTGGGAATGCTGCCTGAAGCATCCGGAGCAGGGGGCCGCCGAGGGCGCCCGCTTCATCCGCGATCACATCATCCGCGTCACCGACCGCGCCTTCGACGACTTCGCCGAGGCGGGAACCGACGAGGCGGCGAACCGCCGCATCCTCGGGCTGTCGTAAGGAAACCCAATGGGTACAGGGGCAACATGAGCCAGAATTCCGCATCCTCCGCACCCGCCAGCCGGCGGCGCCTGCGCCTGGGCATGGTCGGCGGCGGACCGGGGGCCTTCATCGGCGCCGTCCACCGCATCGCCGCGCGGCTGGACGACCGGTACGAGCTGGTGGCCGGCGCCCTGTCGTCCGATCCGGAGCGCGCCCGCGCCGCCGGGGCCGAGCTGTTCCTGGCGCCCGACCGCTGCTACACGGACTTCCGCGCCATGGCCGCCGCCGAGGCCGCCCGGCCCGACGGCATCGACGTGGTGGCCATCGTCACCCCCAACCACCTCCATTACCCGATGGCCACCGCCTTTCTGGAGGCCGGCATCCACGTCATCTGCGACAAGCCGCTGGTCAACACGGTGGAGGAGGCGGAAGCGCTGGTGGCGCTGGTGCGGGAAACCGGCCTCGTCTTCGTGCTGACCCACAATTACAGCGGCTACCCGATGATCCGGCAGGCCCGCGCCATGGTCGCCGCCGGGGCGCTGGGCGCCCTGCGGGTGATCCAGGCCGAATACGCGCAGGACTGGCTGGCGACCGCGGTGGAGCAGTCCGGCCAGAAGCAGGCGGTCTGGCGCACCGACCCGACGCGCGGCGGGGTCGCCGGGTCCATCGGCGACATCGGCACCCACGCCTTCCACCTCGCCGAGTTCGTGTCGGGCCTGCGCTGCACGGCGCTGGCCGCCGACCTCCAGAGCTTCGTTCCGGGCCGCCGGCTGGACGACAACGCCCACATCCTGATGCGCTACGAATCCGGCGTCCGCGGAACGCTGTGGGCCAGCCAGGTCTGCACGGGAACCACCAACGGGCTGCGCCTGCGCCTGTTCGGCGAGGCGGGCGGGCTGGACTGGCACCAGGAGCAGCCGAACGAGCTGCGCTTCACCCCGCTGGGCGGGCCGACCCGCATCATCCAGCGCGCCGGGCCGGAGAGCTTGCCGGAGGCCACCGACATCTCCCGACTGCCCGCCGGCCATCCGGAAGGCTATCTGGAAGGCTTCGCCCAGATCTACCGGGACGCCGCCGACCGCATCGCCGCCGCGCTGGAAGGCCGCCAAGCGCCGACCGAAGCTCCCCTGCCGACCGTGGAGGACGGGCTGCGCGGCGTCCACTTCATCCACGGCGTGGTGGAGTCCAGCCGCCGCGACGCCGCCTGGGTCAGCCTGCCGGCGCCGTGACCCGCACCGTCAGACGACCAGTTGCGCGCCCAGGAACTGCCGGAGTTCCGGGGTGCGCGGGTTGCCGAACACCTCCTCCGGCGGGCCGATCTCGTGCACGCGGCCCTGATGCATGAAGACGACCCGGTCGCAGACCTCGCGGGCGAAGCGCATCTCGTGGGTCACCATCATCAGCGTCATGCCGTCGGCGGCCAGTTCCTTCACCACCGCCAGCACCTCGTTCACCAGCTCCGGGTCCAGCGCGGAGGTGATCTCGTCGCACAGCAGGGCCATCGGCTGCATGGACAGCGCCCGCGCGATGGCGACACGCTGCTGCTGACCGCCGGAAAGCTGGTCGGGGTAGGCGTCGAACTTGTGGCCCAAGCCCACCCGCTCCAGCATGCGGCGGGCCATGGCCTCCGCCTCGTCCTTCGGCGTCTTCTTGACGACCATCTGCGACAGCATGACGTTGCGCCCCGCCGACAGGTGCGGGAACAGGTTGAACTGCTGGAAGATCATGCCGACCTTCAGCCGCAGCGCCTTCAGGTGGAGGTCGTCGTCGATGAGCTGGGCGCCGGCCACCATGATCGAGCCGTCGTCGATCATCTCCAGCCCGTTGACGCAGCGCAGAAGCGTGCTCTTGCCCGACCCGCTCTTGCCGATGATGGCGACGACCTCGCCGCGCCCGACGTCCAGGTTGATCCCCTTCAGGACTTCGACGTCGCCGAAGCGCTTCTTCACCTCAGTGATCGCGATGAGCGACATTGAGCTTCCTTTCCAGAATCTGGCTGCTCTTGGACAGGGGCCAGCACAGCGCGAAGTAGATCAGGGCGACCAGCCCGTAGACGGTGAAGGGCTCGAAGGTCGCGTTGGTGACGACCGTCCCGGCCTTGGACAGCTCCACGAAGCCGATGATCGAGGTCAGCGCCGTGCCCTTCACCACCTGCACGGAAAAGCCGACGGTGGGCGGGACAGCGACCCGCACCGCCTGGGGCAGGATCACGTAGCGCATCTGCTGGACATAGCCCATGCCGAGGCTGGCCGACGCCTCCCACTGGCCGCGGGCGACCGATTCCACGCAGCCGCGCCAGATCTCCACCAGGAAGGCCGCCGTCCACAGGATCAGCGCCAGCCCGGCGGCCAGCCAGGCCGGAACGTCGATGCCGAACAGACCAAGCCCGAAGAAGGCGAGGAAGAGCTGCATCAGCAGAGGCGTGCCCTGGAACAGCTCGACATAGCCCTGGACGAACATCCGTCCGACCCGCGCCTTGCCGATCCGCAGATAGAGCAGCGCCATCCCCAGCAGCCCGCCGCCGATGAAGGAAACCAGCGAGAGGACCACCGTCCAGCGCGCCGCCAGCAGCAGGTTGCGCAGGATGTCCCAGAGGGTGAAGGTCATCATCGCGCGGCCCTCCGCGGGAACAGCATCTTCCCGACGCCGCGCAGCGCCTGCCGCAGCGCCAGCGCCAGCAGCAGATAGAGGCCGGTGGTCAGGAAATAGCTCTCGAAGGCGCGGAAGGTGCGGGACTGGATGAAGTTGGCGGCGAAGGTGATGTCCTCCGCCGCGATCTGCGACACCACCGCCGACCCCAGCATGACGATGACGATCTGCGACGACAGCGCCGGCCAGATCCGTTGCAGCGCCGGAATCAGAACGACGTGGCGGAAGGTCTCGAACCGCGTCATGGCGAGGCTGGCCCCGGCCTCGAACTGGCCGCGCGGGGTGGCCTCGATGCCGGCGCGGATGATCTCGCCGCTGTAGGCGCCGAGGTTGACGACCATCGCCAGCACCGCGGCCTGGAATTCCGACATCTGCACGCCCAGCGACGGCAGGCCGAAGAAGATGAAGAAAAGCTGGATCAGGAAGGGCGTGTTGCGGATCAGCTCGACATAGGCGACGACCGGCGGGCGCAGCCAGCGCGGGCCGAGCGACCGCGTCCAGGCGCAGGCGATGCCCAGCGCCACCCCGAGCAGCGTGCCGATCAGGGTCAGTTCGACCGTCGTCAGCAGGCCCTTCAGGATGACGGGCCAGTATTCGGCGATCCACGAATAATCGAAACGGTAGGTCATGCGGCCCTCCGGTCAGCCTCCCCGTCCGCCGGGGCACCGCGGGGGCCGAAGCCGCCCGCGGCGCCCCGGCTCCATCGTCGTCAGAGGTCCTTGGGCAGGTCGGCGGACAGCCACTTCTGCGCGATGGCGTTCAGGGAGCCGTCGGCCTTGGCCGCCGCCAGGATGCCGTTCAGCTTCTCCAGCAGGGCGGGCTGCTCCTTGCTCAGGCCGATGTAGCAGGGGGAGTTCTTGATGAGGAACTTCAGCTCCGGCCGCTTCGGCGGGTTGCGGGCGAGGATCGCCGCCGCCACGACGTTGCCGGTCGCCACCACTTCGACCTGACCGGACAGGAAGGCGGAGATGGTGCCGTTGTTGTCCTCGTACCGCTTGATGACCGCGTCGGCCGGGGCGATCTTGGTCAGCTCCAGATCCTCGATGGCGCCGCGGGTCACGCCGACGCTCTTGCCGGCCAAATCCTCCGGCTTCGCCGCGGCCACGCCCGCCGGGGCGAAGACGCCGTTGAAGAAGGGCGCGTAGGCGTCGGTGAAGTCGATGACCTTCTCGCGCTCGGCGTTCTTGCCAAGGCTGGAGATCACCAGATCGACCTTGTTGGTCTGCAGGAAGGGGATGCGGTTGGCGCTGGTCACCGGCACCAGTTCCACCTTCACACCCATCTTGGCGCCGATCAGCTTCGCCACGTCGATGTCGTAGCCGAGCGGGGTCATGTCCGGGCCGACCGAACCGAAGGGCGGGAAGTCCTGCGGGACGGCGACGCGCAGCGTGCCGCGCGTGGTGATGTCCTGAAGGGCGTCGGCCCGCGCCGCGGGGGCCTGGGCGATGGAAAGACCGGCGACGGCGGCGACGGCCAGGGCGAGCAGGGTCCTGCGCTTCATGTCTCTAACTCCTCCGGTTTTGGATGGAATGGGTTGGTTGAAAGGGTCAGGCGGGGGCACCGGGCGAGAGGATCTCGCGCAGGCCGGCCAGGGGATCGGGGGCGGCGAGGAGGTCGAGACCGTCCTCGACACGCCGGATGTGCTCGTCCATCAGCCGCGCGGCCCCGTCGAAATCGCCGTCGGCCAGCAGCGTCACGATGCCGGCGTGGTCGTCGCTGGACGCGGCGGCGTCCTGGTCGGACTGGTAGAGCATCGAGACCAGCGTCGTGCGCGCGGTCAGGTCGCGCAGGATGTCGGTCAGGAAGGGGTTGCCGAAGGCGTGGGCAAGGTGGATGTGGAAGTCACCCAGCAGGCAGGTGCGCGACCCGACATGGCCGGTCCGGAGCGCCTGCCGCTCCTCCTCCACATGGGCGCGCAGGTGGGCGACGGCCTCGCCCGGCAGCGCCTGCAAATCGCGCAGCATCCCGGTCTCGACCACCCGCCGCGCCTGGAAGGCGGCGCGCGCCTCCGTCGCCGAGGGCTCCACGACGAACCAGCCGCGCCGGGCGCTGACATGGACGATGCCGCGCGTCTCCAGCCGCATCATGGCCTCACGCACACGAGTGCGGGAGACGCCGTAGACCTCCGCCAGCTTCGCCTCGCCCAGCCGGGTGCCGGGCCGCAGCCGCCCGCCCAGGATGGCGGAGATCACGCTGTCTTCGATGCTGTCGGGAAGCTGGGTCATCAGGCTGCCGCACCAATCTTGTATACAAGACTGTTGAGCAAGCGGCGTGCCAGCCGGAACGGCGCGGAATTGCAGGACCTCCGGCGAAGGAATGATTAATAGACGGGCAATCTTCCGACCTGATTAAACCTTATGCACAAGATTGCGGCGCCGCTCCGTTACGGTTACGCCTGGAGGCAGGGACGGCGGCGGACAGGACGGAACCTTCGGCTGCGAAATCCAGTTGGGCTTGGGGCATCCCGCTGCCGCAAAGAGGACAGGCCGGGCCGGCCCCTTCCCACCACCCGCTACGGAGCCCCGCATGAAAGCCCTGGTCTGGCACGGCACCGCCGACGTCCGTTACGACACCGTCCCCGACCCGGAGATCGAGCAGCCTCGCGACGCCATCGTCAAGGTCACGTCCTGCGCCATCTGCGGTTCGGATCTGCATCTCTACGACCACTTCATGCCCGGCATGGAGAAGGGCGACATCCTGGGCCACGAGTTCATGGGCGAGGTCGTGGATGTCGGCGCCGAGGCCAAGGGCGCGCTGAAGGTGGGCGACCGCGTCGTCGTTCCCTTCACCATCTGGTGCGGCGAGTGCGAGCAGTGCCGCCGCGGCAACTATTCGGTCTGCGAGCGCTCCAACCGCAACAAGGCGATGGCCGACAAGCTGTTCGGCCACGCCACCGCCGGGCTGTTCGGCTACACCCACCTGACCGGCGGCTATGCGGGCGGGCAGGCGGAGTATGTGCGCGTCCCCTTCGCCGACCGCACCCATGTGAAGATCCCGGACGGGCTGACCGACGAGCAGGTTCTGTTCCTGGGCGACATCTTCCCCACCGGCTGGCAGGCCGCGGCGCAGTGCGACATCCAGCCGACCGACACGGTGGCGATCTGGGGCTGCGGCCCGGTCGGGCAGATGACGATCCGCAGCGCCATCCTCTTGGGCGCCAAGCAGGTCATCGCCATCGACCGCGTGCCCGAGCGCCTGTCCATGGCCAAGGCCGGCGGCGCCATCACCATCAACTTCGAAGAGGAAAGCGTCGTCGAGCGGCTGAACGAGCTGACCGGCGGCAAGGGTCCGGAGAAGTGCATCGACGCGGTCGGCATGGAGGCCCACGCCACCGCCACGCTGGATTCCATGTACGACCGCGCCAAGCAGGCGCTGATGCTGGAATCCGACCGGGCGCATGTGCTGCGCGAGATGATGTATGTCTGCCGTCCGGCGGGCACCCTGTCGATCCCCGGCGTCTATGGCGGGCTGATCGACAAGGTTCCGTTCGGCATGTCGATGAACAAGGGCCTGACCTGGCGCATGGGGCAGACCCACGTCAACCGCTGGACCGACGACCTGCTGCGCCGCATCCAGGAAGGCCAGATCGACCCGTCCTTCGTCATCACCCACACCGTGGGGCTGGAAGACGGGCCGGGCATGTACCAGACCTTCCGCGACAAGCAGGACGGCTGCATCAAGGTCGTGCTCAAGCCGTAAGGAGAACCGGAATGGCTTACTATCGCCGGAATTCGTCCGCGGACCGGATGGCGCGCGGCCTGGGCTGGTTCAGCATCGGCCTGGGCGTCGCGGAACTGGTGGCCGGGCGCCGGATCGCCCGCTGGATGGGAATGGAGGATCAGGCCGGCCTCATCCGCGCCTATGGCGCGCGCGAGGTGGCGACCGGCGTCGGCCTGCTGGCGATGGGCGATGCCCGTCCCTGGATGTGGGGACGGATCGCCGGGGACGCGCTGGACATCGCCACGCTGGCGGCGGCGCACCGCGACGGCAACCCGCGCCGGGAGAACGTCGCCACGGCGCTGGGCGCGGTCGCGGCGGTGACGGCGTTCGACGTGCTCTGCACGGCGATGCTGCACCGGGAAGAGACGGCGGCCTGGACACCGGCCCGCGACTACAGCGACCGCAGCGGCCTGCCCCGTCCGCCGGGCGCGATGCGGGGCGCCGCGAAGGACGCCCCGATTCCCGCCGACATGCTCACCCCGGAGATCATGCGGTTCGAGCCGGCCAGGATTTCATAGAATCACGACGGAGGGCGCGACCGTCTCCGTGTCCAGGCGATGATCGCGGCATGCACGATCCCGGCGCCCAGGCTGGTGTGCCCGCTGAACATGACGAGGCCGAGCGCCCAGCCCTGCCACGCCACGAGACCGCCCAGCGCGCCCAGCAGGGCGGCGGCCCCGCCGACGCGCAGGGCGACCGTGGCAGGGGTCGGCAGGGGCCGCCCGAACAGGTCGCGCTGCGGGCGGTCCATCGCGAAGGCCAGCGCGGCGAACCCCGTCAGGCACAGGATGAAGGACGTCAGGTGGATCATGGTCTTCCCTCGCGCAGAACGGCGCCGTTGACGGGCTCGCGGACCGGCTTGCGCGCGGGGCGGAGCGTGGGCTGGTGCCTGTCCGTGCGGACCGCCAGGACGGCGTGAAGCGCGGCCAGAACCCAACACATCGCGTCCATGCCGATGAACACCCAGTCGCCCTCGCCCAGGCTGCGCCAGAGCGGCCTGTGCGTGGTGACGGCGTTGAGTACGGGCAGCAGAGCCAGAAGCGCCGCGCCCAGCCACAACTGCTCCACCCAGGCCCTCTTGGCCGGACGCAGCACGGCGTGCGCCAGCGTCAGCCCCCAGACGATGAAGAAGGCGTGGATTTCCCAGTTGGCGCGATCCGCCAGCGTCGCCGGCAGCAGCCGGTTGGCCCACAGGAAGCCCGTCATGGCGACCGACAGTCCGGCGATGCCGGCGATGTTCAGCCGCTCCACGACGTGGAATCCGAAGTAGGGGCGGGCCGGATCGGGCAGCTTCTGCCGGCGCTTCACGGTCCACATCACCAGACCGGTGCCCACCATGGCGGTGCCCGCGAGGCTGACGAGGAAATAGAGCCAGCGCGTCACGCTGTCGCTGAAACGCCCCAGATGCAGGGCATAGAGCACGCCGCGAGTCTCTGCCGCGGCCCCCACCCCTTCATGGACTGCCAGCAGCTTTCCGGTGGCGCCCTCGAACTCCAGATACTGCGGACTCATGGAGACGCGCCCGCCGTCCCCGCGCGACACCGCCACCCGCGACGCCGCGTCGCCCGGATGGGTGGCGGTCACCCGGCCCACATTGTCGCGGCCCCAGCGCTCCTGCGCCTGCCGGACCATCGCCTCGACCGACGCGAGCGGCGCCTTTTCGCCGCTGGGCTTGCCCGGCTGGATGAAGGCGCTGAGTTCGGCGCTGAGCTGCTGGCTTTCCGCCGGGGTCTTGATCGCCGCCTGCTCGCCCCACGGCATGTAGAGCGCCATCAGCGTCACCAGCCCCGTGTAGGTGATCATGGCGTGGAACGGCAGCCCGAAGACCGACAGGGCGTTGTGCGCGTCGAGCCACGAGCGCTGCCCCTTGCCCCAGCGGAAGGTGAAGAAATCGACGAAGATCTTCTTGTGGGTGATGACCCCGCTGACGATGGCCACCAGCATGAACATGGCCGCGACACCGGCGATCCAGCGTCCCCAGACCACCGGCATGTAGTGGAACTGGAAATGGAAGCGGTAGAAGAAGTCGCCGCCCAGCGTCCCGCGCGAGGACACCGTCCGGCCGGTCTCCGGGTCGAAGTTGCCCTCGCCGAACGCGCGCTGCCCCGGAGTACCCCCGGCGGTGCGCCAGAAGGCGTAGACGCTGTTGTTGCGGGCGTCCGGCAGGCGCAGGCTCCATTGCGGGCTGCCCAGCGCGATGGCGCCGAGTTCATCGGCGACGCGCTGGGCCACCCGGGCCTGATCCGGGACCCCGCTCTGCGCCGGCAGCTCCGGGCGCATCCATTGGGACAGCTCGTCCTTGAAGTAGGACACCGTCCCGGTGAGGAACATGGCGTAGAGCACCCAGCCGAGCAGAAGCCCGACCCAGGTGTGCAGGTCGGACATGCTCTGGCGGAGTCCGCGCCCGGCAAGGGTCGCTTCCTGATCCGTCTTCACGCTCGGCTCCCCATCACCAGACCGACCACGCCGCCAGCGCGAGCGGTGCTGCCACGACAAGCAGGCCCGCCCAGGCGCGAAGGGCGCTGCGGACCGCGAAGACCCAGATCACGGCACCGGCGTAGATCACGAAGCTCGCCAACTGGCCGGTGAGCACCGCCGGCGGCTTGCTCATGGGAAGCGCCAGCACCGCCACGCTGGCGAGCGCTGCCAGCGCATAGCCGCCGAACAGGGCGGCGGCTATGCGCGACGCGAGCGGGCCAAACCGGTGGACCCAACCGGCCACGGCGATCACTTGTTGGGAGCCGCCGCCGGACCCGCGGGGATCGGCTCCAGCCCGTCGGGGTGGACGTAGGTCACCGTGGTGACGTAGCTGACGCCGTCGTACTTTTCGGTGCCGCTGGCGCCCTGGCGCTCGCCGGGGGTGCGCTCGTTGAGGCTGACCTCGGCCACATAGGTGCCCTTCCAGGGCATGTCGAAGGTGACCAGCCCCTGCTCGTCGGTGTGCTCCTCCTTGGCCCAGCCGGATTGGGTGACCAGGGCCACCTTGGTCTTGGCCTTGGGCTGGCCTTGGAAGACCAGCTTGAACTGGCCGGGCTTGCCGGTCGGCACCAGATCAAGCGCAAGCTTCGGCGCCTGCTCGGCGAAGCCGGTGATCAGGCGTGCGGCGGGGTGGTACCGGTTGGTGGTTTCCTTGTCGCCCTGCTTCCATGTGTAGAGCGGGTAGTGGGCGTCCTCGGCGACGATGCTCTCGCCGGCCGCGGCCTTGAAGGGCAGTGCGAAGCCGTCCGCGGTCTTGGCGGCGTCGGCCTTCTGTTCGCCCTTGGCGGAGAGGAGGGTGCCCGCCGGCTTGACGAACTTGTCGAGAAGGCCCGGCGACGCTTCGCGCAGGTTCTCGCCGAATTCCCCGAAGCGGATGGTCGCGTTGCCCTGGCCGGGCTGCTCGATCCAGATCTGGTGGGCCTGGGCGGGAATGGCGAAGCCCAGGGCGGCCACCAGGGCAAGGGTCAGTGTGTTCATGATGGTGTCCTGAAGGATGAGGGATCAGAAATCGGCGGAGGCGGACAGCAGGAAGGTCCGCGGCGAACCGACGGTCACGTAGGTGCCGGTGGTCAGCCAGTAGTCCTTGTCGAAGACGTTCTCGACGCTGGCGCGCAGCGTGACGGGCTTGCCCGACACCTCGGTGCTGTAGCGGGCGCCGATGTCGAAGCGGGTCCAGCCGTCGAAGCGCAACGTGTTGGCCGCGGTCAGGTACGAGCCGGACGTGTAGATCACCCGCCCGTTGACGGCGAGGCCCTCGACCCACGGCGTGTCCCAGTCCAGGCTGGCGGAGAAGCTCTTGTCCGGCACGCCGGCGGCGTCGTTTCCCTGCTCCGCCGCGACGGCGGTGCGCGTCAGCTCCGGCTTCAGGAACAGCGCGCTGGCCATGCCGCGCAGGCCGGTCACGATCTCGCCGTAGGCGGACAGTTCCAGGCCGCGGTTGCGCTGCTCGCCGTCGTAGGCCAGCGTGTTGGAGGCCGTGCGGATCGAGTTCGGACGGGAGAGCTGGAAGACCGCCGCGGTGGTCGTGACGGTGCCCCAATCGACCTTGACGCCGCCCTCATACTGCTTCGACTTGTACGGGGCCAGCACCGCGCCGGTGTTGGCGTAGCCGGGTCCGACGATGGTGCCGCGCGTCAGGCCCTCGGCGTAGTTGCCGTAGACCGAGACGTTCTCCAGCGGCTTCACGACCAGCCCGGCGAGCGGCGTCGTGGCGCTGGACTTGTAGTTGCTGGTCTGCGCGCCGGTCGCCGTGCTGTAGCCCTTCACCTGCACGGTCTGGTCGCGCACGCCGAGCGTCAGCAGGATGCGGTCGTCGACGAAGGACAGCGTGTCGGCCACCGCGATGCTGCTGAGCGTCGTCTCCGCCGACTTGCGCGGATCGGTGCGCGGCGCCGTGATGACGGGCAGCGGCGACGGGTTGTAGATGTTCGACGCGACCGTTCCGGCGGATTGGATGTAGGCGTTGCCTTCCTCCCGCTGGAAGCCCGTGAAGCCGATGTTGAGCTGATGGCCGACGGGTCCCGTCGCGAAGCGCAGGCGCGTGCCGACCGTGCCGCTGACCGTCTCGCTGTAGGAGTCGTAGTAGGAATTGCGGACCGAGAAGTTGCCGAGCGCGTTCACGGCGGGGCCGGACACCGGGAAGATCTGCTCGTTCGTGCCGTCCCGGTAGCCGATGCCCGCATAGGCGGTCAGCCAGTCCGTCACGTCGAACTCGACGTTCGACGCGATGGTCTTGTCCTTCTGGACCAGCGTCGTGTCCGGGTACCAGTTGCTCCGCGCGCCGGGCGGGGACGGGATGGCCGTCGTCGTGGGGAGGATGCTGATCTGCGGGCGGAAGTTGTCGGTGTCGTCGCGCTGGATGATGCCGTCGAGCGACCAGCGCAGCCGTTCGCCCCGGTAATCCACGGCCAGCGCGCCGAGGCCGGTCTTGACGTCGCCGTCCTCGATGGAGCCTTCGCCGCCGCGCAGCAGGCCGTTGAAGCGCACGCCCCAGGCGTTGTTCTCGCCGAAGCGGCGCCCGGCGTCGACATGGACGCCGAAATTGGCGTCGCTCTGGTAGAGCCCGGTCACGCGGGTCAGCGGCTGGTCGGCGGCCCGCTTGCTGAGGATGTTGATGCCGCCGCCGATGCTGCCACCGGGGGCGATGCCGTTCATCAGCGCGCCCGGCCCCTTCAGCAGCTCGATCCGCTCGATGATCTGCGAGGGCACGCGGTTGGAGGACACCAGACCGTACATGCCGTTGAAGCCGACATCGCCGGACGGAACGGCGAAGCCGCGGATCTGGAAGGTGTCGTCGAAGCCGTTGCTGCCGGTGGTCGTGCGCACCGAGGCGTCGTTGACCAGCGTGTCCGCCGCCGTGCGCGCCTGCTGGTTCTCGATCAGCTCGGACGTGTAGTTGGTCGTGCTGAACGGCGTGTCGAGCGTGTTCTTCGTGCCCAGCAGGCCCAGCGTTCCTCCGCGCGCCACCTGACCGCCGGCATAGGGCGGCGGCGGCTCGCCCGGCAGCGCTCCGGCGTTGGCCGACACCTGGACGGACGGCAGGACCGTCACGCCGGGCGGGGCATCGGCGACCGGTGCGGCACCCGGCGCCACCAGGGCGTAACCCGAGGACGTGCGCGCGATCTGATGGCCGCTGCCGTCCAGCAGCCGACGAAAGCCGTCCTCGACCGTCGTCGCCCCGCGCACCCCTGGGGAGGTCTTGCCACGCACCTGCTCCGCGTCGACCGCGACGGCGACACCGGCCTGGGCGGCGAAGCTCCGCAGCGCGGCGTCCAGGGGGCCGGGCGGCACGTCGGCGTTCACCGTGCGCGCCGCCGCCGTCTGGGCGTGAGCCGCCGGAGCGAACGGAAGGCCGCCGGCCAGGACGGCACCGGCAAGGCAAACGGCCATGGCGACCGGACGCAGGCCCGGCGTGGCGGATTCGGGCGCGGAATTGGCGGGCGCGGAACCGGTGGTGCCGCGGCGGGCGGTTTGGCGCGGAGCGTCCTTGCCGCAAGATTGTGACATTGTGCCGTATCCTCTACCAAAAGATGTATTTCTGGCGCAGCGCCAGCGACCGGCACCCTGTCCGTTCCGTCAAACCGAACATTTGCGCTGATCGTCGTGATGCGAATGATTCTCATTCTAATCATCGGACGATTGGTTCCGCAAGAGGGCAACAGCACCTTTTTGGTACGGTCTCCCGGTGCCGCGGTTGCCCTTGCCCCCTTGGGGCCGGGCGCGAAGGCGGCCACACAACCAACAAGAAGGGCTTTCAATCAGTCAGACAATTGCCGCCTGCATGACCTTGCGCTCATATGAATAACCATCAGCGTTCCATGGACGATGCGTTGCCGTCCGCTCGCGATCTGGAATAAAAGCGTCCCTTCGCCGACAAAAATATTTACCCTGTTCAGAATTTATTCAGCAAATCACTCTGGAATCGGTTTCCCCGATACGCGACCGCCGCGATGGCGAGAGGGCCGATATGCCTGACACCCTGGACGCCACCGCCCCGCTTCTGACCATTCCCGACGCCCTCGCGTCCGAAGCGGCGGCGGTGCTGCTGGGCGGCGATGCCGGCGCGCTGAAGGCCGTGCAGGAGAAGCTGGCGGCGGCGCTGACCGGCCAGGGTCTGCCGGGAGCCGCCGCGGGCACGGTGGCGGACGGCTGGATGCGCGACGTCGCGGCGGGGATCGGCGCCAGCGCCACGCCCGACACCGCCATCGCGCAGGCGAGCCGGATCGCCGCCGGAGCGGCGGCGCGCATGGCCGAGGCCGCGCAGGAAACGGCGGCGCTGACCGGGGAGCAGCGCTTGGCCGTCGCCCTCGCCCAGGGGCAGGGAGTCGAGGTGGGCTCCGACCTGTCGGCGGCGCTGTTCAGCGGCGTGATGGACCCGCTGGCCCGCCCGGCGGATTCCGCGGACCCGATCGCGGCCTTGTCGCAGGCTTTGACCGCCCCGCCTCACCCCCCCGCGATGCCGGAAACGGCACCCGCTTCGCCGTCGGACAAGCTCGCCGCGGCGCTCGCGTCCGGGGTGGGGGTGGGGGACGCGGTCGAGGCGCTCGGCCCCGGCCAGGGCGGCGCCTTCGCCGAGGCTTTGGAACAGGCCCTGTCCAGCGGCGCCGACACCGGCAGCGCCGTTGCCGCCGCGCAGACGCAGAGCGCCGCGAGCGGCGTTCAGGCAACCTCCATCACGGTCGAGCAGACCGACGGCGCGCGGATGCTCGGCGCCCTCGCGTCCGGCAGGACCGACGCGGCGGGCGGCGCCCTGGGTGGCGATCCCGCCTTCGCCAGCGTTCTGAACGACGCGCTGGCGCAGGGCGCGCCACCCGACGCGGCGCTCGGCGCGTCAGCCAAGGCGCAGACGGAGATGGCGGCCCGGCAGGACGCCGCCATGGTGCCGCCGAAACCTGCGGACGCGCTGGTCGCGTCGCTGTCGTCCGGCCAGAATGTGGCGGCGACCCTCAAGACCTTCGCCGCCGCCGCCGGGCTCGACGGTGCGGCCTCCGGCGGGTTCGGCGAGGCCCTGGGACGGGCCTTGTCCACCGGCCAGGAGATGTCCGGCGCGCTGGGATCGGCGCAGCAGACCGTGTCCACGGCGATGACCCTGTCCGCGGAAACGGCGAAGGGCGTGAAGAGCGACGGGCTGATCGCGGCGCTCGCCAGCGGGCAAAACGTGCAGCAGGCGGTCCAGGCGCTGGGCGGCTCCGGGGCGGCCTTCAACGCCGCGCTGGGGCAGGCGCTGGCGGACGGGCGGGCGCCCGGACAGGCGCTCGCCGCCGCCCGCCAGAGCGCGGACACGGTGCAGCAGAACGCCCGGAGCAGCGAAGTTCCCGTCTCCGCCGAGAACAAGGCCCTGGCCGATCTCGCCACTCCGGCGACCGGAGGGGAACAGTCCGGGGATGGCGGTGCGGAGGCCGCTCGGAAGGCTGAGAACCCGGACGGCGAGCCCACCGGGCAGGTGGCCGACGCCACCGCGGCGGAAGGCAAGGAAGAGGGGAAGGAAGAGGGCGAGGCCGAGAAGGACGGCGCAAAGGAAGACGGCGCAAAGGAGGACGCGAAGGGCGAAGCGGACGGCAAGGCCGCTGCCGAAGCCTCCTCCGATGGGGAGCCCGCGGACGGCGAGGCGTCTCCCGCCCCGGCCAAACCCGCCGGGACTGCCGAACCCGCTCTCACGGCGATCAGCTTCGACGCGCCGGGCACCGGCAAGGGCGCCGACGCCGCCGTGCAGAGCGCTCCGCCCCCCGCATCGCCGGCAAGCACCGCGCCCGCCGCCGCCCCGGGGGTCACCAAGGCGCTGACGAGCGACCCCTTCGCCGTCGCCGCGCAAACCCAGCAGCAGGTGGCCCGCGCCATCGAGAAGGCGGACTCCATCCAGCCTCCGGCCACTCCCCCGGCCACCCCTACGGTCGTTCCGGCCACTCCCGCCACTCCGCCCCCGCACCACGCGGCGGCCCCCATCCTCTCGGCGACGTTCGACGCGGCGGCCCTCGCGAAGGCGCTGGCGATCGCCGAGGGCACCGCAGCGCCCGCCGGTTTCGCCGTCTTCCACCTGATCGAGGCGATGTTCCAGCCCGGCGAGGCCGGAAGCCGCGTGGTCGGCATCGCCGTGGTGGCGAACCCGGACTCCCCGCTCGGCGTCTGGCAGTACAGCGTGGACGGCGGTGGCTGGCTGGCGGTGGGCGCGGTCGCCGACGGCGCGGCGCTCCTGCTTCCGGGCAGCGCCTTGCTGCGCTTCATGCCCGCCGCCGGGGCCTTCGGAACGGCGCCGTCGCTCGGGCTGCGGGCGGTGAACGACGAGTGGACCGAGGGCTTCAGCGGCGCCGGGGACCGGCTGTTCACGCTGGCCGCCGTTGGGGGAACCACCCCCCTGTCGGCGGATGTCGCCCGGCTGTCGCTGGAGGTGACCCCGGTGAACGGCGCCCCGGTGGCGACCGGCACTCAGGCGGTCCTGGGCGCTGTTGAGGAAGACGGCGCCGACCCGGCGGGCGCCAGCGTGGCGTCGCTGTTCGGCGGGCTGTTCTCCGACCCGACCGACGCGGTGTTCGGCTCCGCCGGCAACGGCTTCGCCGGGGTGGCGGTCGTCGCCAACGCGGCGGCCGCGGCGCAGGGGCAATGGCAATATTGGTCCGGCACGGCCTGGACCGCCGTGGGAGACGTCGCGGAGGGATCGGCTCTCCTCCTCGCCGCCGACGCCAAGCTGCGCTTCCTGCCCGCCGCCGACTGGAACGGCACCACCCCGGCCCTGAGCGTCCGGCTGGTCGAGGACGGCGGTGCGGCCATCGTCACCGGAGACCGCGTGGACCTGACCACCGGAGCCGGCGGCAGCACCGTCTACAGCGCCGGGATCGTCGTGTTGACCGGGACCGTCACAGCGGTCAACGACGCTCCGGTTGCCACCGGAACGACCGCACTCCTGCCTGCGGTCGCGGAGGACGCCGCCAACCCCTCGGGCGCCAGCGTCACGAGCCTGTTCGCTCACCTGTTCTCCGACGCCGCCGATGCCGTGACGGGCGGGTCCCCGGCGAACGGCTTCGCCGGGATCGCCGTCGTCGGCAACGCCGCGACCGCCGCGCAGGGCGTCTGGCAGTATTGGACCGGCACCGCCTGGGGTGCCGTTGGTGCGGCCTCGGACGGCAACGCCCTTCTGCTGGCCGCCGACGCCACGCTGCGCTTCCTGCCCACCGCCGACTGGAACGGCACGACGCCGGCTCTGACCGTCCGGCTGGTCGACGATTCGCAAGGGGCCGTGACCAGCGGCGGACGGATCGTCCTGACAAGCGTGGGCGGCGACAGCCGCTACAGCGCCGGCACCGTCGCCCTGACCACCACCGTCACCGCCGTCAACGACGCCCCGGTCGCCACCGGCACGGCGGCCACGCTGCCGTCCATCGCGGAGGACACCGCCAACCCTGCGGGCACCACCGTCGCCGCCCTGTTCGGTCCCCTGTTCTCCGACCCGGCGGACGCGGTGAACGGTGGTTCCGCCGCCAACGGCTTCGCGGGCGTCGCCATCGTCGGCAACGCGGCGACCGCCGCCCAGGGGCAATGGCAGTACTGGACCGGCACCGGCTGGACCGCGATTGGTGCGGTGTCGGACGGCAACGCGCTGCTGCTGGCCGCCGATGCGAAGCTCCGTTTCCTTCCCGCAGCCGACTGGAACGGCGTACCGCCGAACCTCGTGGTGCGGCTGATCGACGATTCCCAAGGGTCGGTCATCACCGGCGGGTGGGCGGACACGATGACGGTGGGCGGCGACAGCCGCTACAGCGCCGGCACCGTCGCCCTGACCACCCCCGTCGGCGCCGTCAACGACGCGCCGGTCGCCATCGGCGGGACCGCTGCCCTGCCGGCCATTGCGGAGGACACGACCGATCCGGCGGGGGCCACGGTTTCCGGCCTGTTCGAGCCTCTGTTCTCCGACGCCGCCGATGCGGTGACCGGCGGGTCTGCCGCGAACGGCTTCGCCGGAATCGCCGTCGTCGGCAACGCCGCGACCGCGGCACAAGGCGTCTGGCAGTATTGGAACGGCACGGCCTGGGCCGCCGTGGAGAGCGTGACCGAGGGATCGGCTCTCCTCCTCGCCGCCGACGCGAAGCTGCGCTTCCTGCCCGCCGCCAACTGGAACGGCACCACCCCGGCCCTGACCGTCCGGCTGGTCGAGGACGGCGGTGCGGCCTTCGTCACCGGCGGCCGCGTGGACCTGACCACCGGAGTCGGCGGCAGCACGGTCTACAGCGCCGGAACCATCGCGCTGACCGGGACCGTCACGGCGGTCAACGACGCCCCCGTCGCCACCGGCACGACGGCCACCTTGCCCGCCGTCGCGGAGGACACCGCCAACCCCTCGGGCGCCAGCGTCACGAGCCTGTTCGCTCACCTGTTCTCCGACGCCGCCGATGCCGTGACGGGCGGGTCCCCGGCGAACGGCTTCGCCGGGATCGCCGTCGTCGGCAACGCCGCGACCGCCGCGCAGGGCGTCTGGCAGTATTGGACCGGCACCGCCTGGGGTGCCGTTGGTGCGGCCTCGGACGGCAACGCCCTTCTGCTGGCCGCCGACGCCACGCTGCGCTTCCTGCCCACCGCCGACTGGAACGGCACGACGCCGGCTCTGACCGTCCGGCTGGTCGACGATTCGCAAGGGGCCGTGACCAGCGGCGGGCGGATCGTCCTGACAAGCGTGGGCGGCGACAGCCGCTACAGCGCCGGCACCGTCGCCCTGACCACCACCGTCACCGCCGTCAACGACGCCCCGGTTGCAACCGGTGCGGCGGCAACCCTGCCGACCGTCGCGGAGGACACCGCCAACCCGGCGGGCGCCACCGTCTCCACCTTGTTCGGTCCCCTGTTCTCCGACGCCGCCGACGCGGTCGGCGGCGGGTCGGCGGCGAACGCGCTGGCCGGTGTGGCCGTGGTCGGCAACGCCGCCGGCGCAGCGCAGGGACAATGGCAGTACTGGACCGGCACCGGCTGGGCCGAGATCGGTGCGGTCAGCGGGGGCAACGCCCTTCTGCTGGGGGCGAGCACGGCGCTGCGCTTCGTTCCCGCCGCCAACTGGAACGGGACGACTCCGGCCCTGACCGTCCGGCTGGTCGACAACTCGCAAGGCCCGGTCGCCAGCGGGGAGCGCATCGACGCGACGAGCGTCGGCGGCGACACCCGCTACAGCGCTGGCACCATCGCTCTGACGGGCAGCGTCACCGCCGTCAACGACGCCCCGGTCGCCACCGGCACGGCGGCCACGCTGCCGTCCATCGCGGAGGACACCGTCAACCCCGCGGGCACCACCGTCGCCGCCCTGTTCGGTCCCCTGTTCTCCGACCCGGCGGACGCGGTGAACGGCGGTTCCACCGCGAACGGGTTCGCGGGCGTCGCCATCGTCGGCAATATGGCGACCGCAGCGCAGGGGCAATGGCAGTACTGGACCGGCACCGCCTGGACGTCCGTGAGCGCCGTGGCGGAAGGATCGGCGCTGATCGTCGCGGCGAGCGCGATGCTCCGCTTCGTTCCCGCCGCCGATCGGAACGGCACCACCCCGGCCCTGACCGTCCGGCTGATCGAGGACGGCGGCGTGCCCGTCGTCACCGGGGGCCGCGTCAACCTGACGAACGGCGTCGGCGGCAGCACGGTCTACAGCGCAGAAACCGTCTCCCTGACCGGAACCGTCACCCCCGTCAACGACGCGCCGCAGGTCACCGCCGCCACGGCGGCGCTGACGACGGTGAAGGGCGTGGCGGTGGCGGTCACCGGCCTGTCGGTGTCCGATATCGATGCCGGAGCGCTTCCGATGCTGGTCACGCTGACCGCCGGCCACGGCACGCTGACTCTGGCGAACGCCGGGTGGGACACGGTCATCACCGGCAACGGAACGGACAGCGTCACCATCCGCGCGACTCTGGCCACCATCAACGGGCTGCTCGCCGCCGCCAACGGGCTTCTCTACACCGCCTCGTCCTACACCGGGGCGGACTCCATCCGGATCGTCGTGGACGACCTTGGCAACGGCGGGACCGGCGGGCCGCTGACCGCCAGCGCCACCATCGGCGTCACCGTGGCGCCACCGAACGCCTCCCCGGTCCTGAAGGACACCAACCTCGACGTGACCGTGGCGGCGGAGGCCCTGGCCGCGCCCAAAGCCGGCACGGCGGGAATCGCGGTGTCCAAGCTGGTCGGGCTGAACGGCGCCGGCCCCGCGAACGTCACCGACACCGACGCGGGCGCGGTGACCGGCATCGCCCTGACCGGCACCAACGAGACCTATGGCCGCTGGTGGTTCTCCACCGACAACGGCGCGACCTGGAGCCTCGTCGGCGCGGTCAACGACAGCGATTCCGCCCTTCTGCTGCGCGCCACCGACCGGCTCTACTTCCAACCCAACGCCGCGGTGCCGGCCACCGTCAACGGCGCCCTGACCATCCACGCCTGGGACCAGACCACGGGCAGCGCCGGGACCAAGGTGGCCGTCACCCTCGGGGCCGGCAGCGCCTTCTCCTCCGCCAGCGACACGGTGACGCTGCATCCCGGCGTGCTGATCCCCAACGGCACCTTCGACAAGGGGCTGACCGGCTGGAGCTACACCGGCGGCGCCACGGTCGGCACGACGGGCGACGGGAATGAGGGAACGCTCACCTCCGCGGGCGGGCGGACGCCGACGCAGCTCGAGGATTTCCTCGGCCTCGCCCACGGCTCCATCGCCGCGGCGACGGGGACGGTCCCCTCCTTCGGGCACGCGATGAAGCTGACGAGCGCCGTGACGGTGACGAAGGACACGACCCTGACCTTCGATTGGACCTTCGTCTTCTCCGACCCCGGCTATCACGATTTCGCTTTCGTCAGCGTCAACGGCGCGGTCACGCTGCTCGCCAAGAGCGCCAGCGCCAGCGGCAAGTTCAGCGTGGTGATCCCGGCCAACAGCACCCTGTCGCTGGGCTTCGGCACCTCCGACACCAGCGACAACAGCGTCAACCCGTTCCTGCGCATCGACAACGTTAAGCTGACCACCGTCGCCAGCGATCCCATCGTTCTGGACATGACCGGCGACGGGCTGGCCCTGCGGGCGCTGGCGGACGGCGTGCTGTTCGACGTGAGCGGAGACGGCGTCGCCGACCGGACCGGCTGGATCGGAAAGGGCAACGCCCTGCTGGTGCGGGACGACAACCGGAACGGACGGATCGACGACGCGCGCGAGCTGGTGTCGGAGCATTTCGGCGCAGGGCCGAACGGTGGCGGCTTCAACAGCAGCCTGGACGCGCTCGCCTCGCTCGACACCAACCATGATGGGCGGCTGGACGCGGCGGACGAGGGCTTCGCGACGCTCCAGGTCTGGCAGGACGCCGACGGCGACGGGGTGAGCCAGCCGGGCGAGCTGCGGACTCTGACCGAGGCGGGAATCCTCTCCATCGCCACCTCGGCCACCCCGACCGACACGACGCTGGCCGGGAACGACATCCTGGGCACCACCAGCATGACCATGGCGGACGGCAGCAGCCGTCTGGTGGCCGGCGTCGCCTTCGACGTCCAGGCCGCCGCCGCGGCGCAGGTGCACAGCCAGCCGCTGGCCCAAACACCATTGACCTCGTCGCCGCAGGCCGACCCGGGGCGCTTCGACTTCGCGGCGCTTCTCTCCTCCGGGCTGGGATTGCCGGACACCATTCCGGTTGTGCAAAATGGTATGAATACGTACTTTGCGGAATTTACGACGATCGCTCACAGCCCCGACACACATGAGGTTGCAAATCACGCCTTACCAATTGTGCACAGTGCGGAAAGTTCATGATGGATTGACAGAATTCGACGCATTTTTAGGTATTTGGATACTGTTTTGTCCTAAATGAATATGAGAATTCTCGATTAGGATCATCTTCGCTGTAGGCCGAACGGCTTAAACGGGCAGCGGTTTCCAGGACCCTCATGCGCAAGTTCTGTCTTATCGCCACGGCTGCGCTCCCACTTCTGACGGGCGCTCCACAACCGCTGCTTGCAAATCCGCGTGACGACGTGGTAGCGCTGATCGGCAAGGCGACGGAGACCCACGACCGGCTGCGGGGAGCGGAGGCCGCCGCCGACGCGGCCCGCAACGCCCTGCGCGTCAGCCACGGCGGCTGGTTCCCGACGCTGAGCCTGTCGGCCAACGGGGGACGTGAGAGCACCACCAAGCCCGCCGGCCTGCCCAACACGGACATGAACGCCTCGCAGTTCTCGGCGCGGGCGACGCAGTTGATCTGGGACTTCGACGCGACCAACGCCGACATCCGGCGCGCGCAGGTGACGCTGGTGCGCGCCGACATCGCGGTGGAACGCACCCGGCAGGAGTTGCTGGTGGAGGGGCTCGGCGCCTATGCCGGCCTCGTCCGCTCCCACCAGTTGCTCGCCTTCGCGCGCCAGTCGGAAGACAACATCCGCCGCCAGACCGGGCTGGAGGAGGTGCGCCTTCAGGAGGGCTTCGGCTTCTCCACGGACGTTCTCCAGGCCAAGAGCCAGTTGGCCGGCGCCCAGGCGCGCCGCGTCGCGGCGGAAGAGGCGACGCAGAACGCGCTGAGCCGCTTCCAGGCCTTCTTCGGCCATGTCCCCTTCCAGGTGAGCAACGCCCAGGTCCTGGCGATGACGCGCGCCACCCTGCCCCCGTCGATGGACGCAGCGGTGGAGGAGGCGCGCCGTCACAACCCGCGCCTTCAGGAGCTTGCCCTGACCGCCGCGGCGGCGCAGGAGGCGGTGTCGTCGGTGCGTGGCCGGACGCTCTACCCCCGGATCGACGGCTTCGTGGAGCGCAACGTCAAGCGCGACGTCGCCGGCCAGTCCGGGCGGCAGAACGAGCTTCTGTTCAAGCTTCAGGTGACCTTCTCTCTGAACACCGGCCTGACCGCCCTCAACAGCATCCGTGTGGCCGAGGCCGACCTGCGCGCCGCCGACGCCACCTGGGCCGACCAGGAGCGCACGGTGCTGGAAACCGTCCGCAACAGTTGGAACCGGCTGGAGAGCGCCCGCGCCCAGGTGCGGTTGCTGAACGATCAGGCGAGCCTCGCCGCCGGTTTCCTCGACGTGGCCCGGTCGGAGCGCGAGCTTGGCACCCGCTCGCTGATCGACATCCTGTCGGGCGAGACGACCCTCATCAACGCCCGCAGCGACGCGGCGGCGGCGGAGACGGAGCTTGTGCTTGCCGGCTACCGCCTGCTGGCCGCCATGGGCCGGCTGAACGCCGCCGACATCCAGACCAAGCCGATGCCGAAGCTGACCGCGCCGGGCCGCGGCGCTTTCCGTGATCCGGGCCGCGATTTGAACAAGCGCGGAACGGGGGAGCAGCGATGACGGGCGGCGCCATCGGGCTTCTGGTTCTGCGGCTGCGCGCCAACCTGCGGCTGACCGCCCGCGTCTTCGCGGCATCGCTGGCGGCGAACCTGCTGGGGCTGGCCTCGTCCTTCTACACGATGCTGGTGCTGAACCGGTACGTGACGCACGGCGTCGATTCCACGCTGGCGGCGCTGACCGTCGGGGTCGTCCTGTCCATTGCCTTCGAGCACCTGTTCCGCCACGTCCGGCTGGGCATCGCCGGGCGCATCGGGCGCGCCGAGCACGAGCGGCTGACCACCGGGGCCTTCGGCATCCTGATGACCGCGCGCAGCGGCGCGGGATCGGCGGAGGGCGACGCCGCGCGGCGCGAGGCGATGCGGGCGCCGGAGCAGATCGACTCCGCGCTGGGCTCCGCCAATCTGGCGACTTTGTTCGACCTGCCCTTCGCGCTGGGCTTCATCCTCGTGGTGGCGCTGATCTCCTGGCCGCTGGCGGCGATCTGCCTCGTCTTCACGCTTCTGGCCATCGCCGCCGGGCTGCTGGCCCAGGCGGACATGCGCGCGGTCGGACGCGATCTCGCCCAGGCCGGGGCCAACGCCCAGGGGCTGGTGACCTCCGCCATCGTCGGGCGCGACGCGGCGGCCCTGTTCGGCGGCGCCAAGCCGCTCCTCGGCGACTGGCAGCGCGCGGCCAAGGCGCTGCGCGTGGTCCGCGAGCGCATGTCGATGCGCCAGGGCCGCGCCCAATCGGCGGCGCAGAGCCTCCAGGCGCTCCAGGGCGTGGCGGTGATCGCCACCGGCGCGGTTCTGGTGGTGCGGGGCGAGCTGGACGTCGGGTCGCTGATCGGCATCAACCTGCTGGTCGGGCGGGCGCTGGCCCCCTTCACCCGGCTGGCCCAGATCGGCGAGTCCCTGGCGATGGCCCGGCAGGCGCAGGCGCGGCTGGAGCAGTTCGCCCGCACCGCGGTCGAGCCGACCGGCGGCACCAGCCTGCCCCGCTACGCCGGGACGCTGGAGCTGCGCGACCTGACCTTCACCCCGCCGGGCGGCGTCACACCGCTGCTGCGCCGCCTGAACCTGTCGGTGCCCGCCGGCAACATCCTGGTGCTGAAAGGCCGCAACGGCTCCGGCAAATCGACGCTGATCCGCCTGATCGCCGGTCTGGCCGACCCGCAGGAGGGCGCCGTGCTGGCCGACGGGGTGGACATCCGCAAGTTCGCTCCCTCGTGGTGGCGCCAGCAGATCGGGCTGCTGCCGCAGGAGCCGGTGTTCCTCAACCGGACCATCCGCGAGAACCTGCTGCTCGCCAACCCGCGCCTGTCGGAGACGGAGCTTCACGCCGTCCTGCACCGCGCCGGGGCCGACCGCACGGTGGCCGATTGCGCCCAGGGGCTCGACACGCCGCTGCGCAACTTCGGGCACGAGCTGCCGACCGGCCACCGCCGCCGGCTGGCGCTGGCCCGCGCCCTGGCGGTCGGCGGGCGGCTAATCCTGCTCGACGAGCCGACCGACGGGCTGGACTCGGACGGCACCGCCACCGTCTACCGCACGCTGATCGAGCTGGCGCGGAGCGGCCACACGGTGATCATCGCCTCCCACGACCCGCGCATCCTCCAGGGCGCCTCGCTGGTGCTCGACCTCGACCAGCCGAACGGCGGAGCGACCGTCCGCGACGCGGCGGGACTGGTGACGCCATGAAGCCGCTCCCCCTGCTGATCCGCAAGCCCGCCGCGGCGACCGCCCCCGTCACCCTGGCGGGCACCGATGCCACGGACACGGAAAGCCGCTTCGGCGACGGCCTGTTCGTCGTCAGCATCGCCGCCTTCCTCGCGGCACTCGGCTGGGCCGCCGTCGCCGAGCTGAACGTCTCCAGCAGCGCCCCCGGCGACGTGGTGCCGCTGTCCTACAACCAGTCGGTCCAGCATTTCGAAGGCGGCATTGTCCGCGACATCCTGGTTCAGGAGGGCGATTCGGTCACGGCGGGCCAAGTGCTGGTCGAGCTGGACCAGACCAAGATCCGCGCCGACCTGGAGGAGCTGAAGCTGCGCCTCGGCTCGCTCTCCGCCGACACCGCGCGGCTGGAGGCGGAGGTCGGGCGCCGCGAGTCTATCGCCTTCCCCGAGCGGCTGCTGCGCGAGCGGCCCGATCTGGCGGCGCAGACCCGCGACCTGTTCCGCGCCCGGCGCGACCGGCTGGCCTCCGACATCGACATCCAGCGCCAGGACATCGCCCAGCGCGAGCAGCAGGTGGCCGCCGTGCGGGCGCGCATCGGCGGCTCCCAAGTGGCGCAAGGGCTGATCCGCGAGCAGCTTTCCATCAGCGAGACCCTGCTGAAGCGCGAGATCACCAACCGCATGAAGCATCTGGAGCTGCTGCGCGACGACGCCCGCGTCAGCAGCGCCATCGCCGAGGACCGCGCCACCCTGGCCCAGGCCGAGGCGGCACTGGCCGAGGCGCGCAGCAAGCTGGTGTGGATCGGGCGCAAGTACGAGGAGGAGAGCCGCAACGCCCTCGACGAGGCCCGCCGCAACCACGACGAGCTGTCGCAGCGCCTGACCCGCTATCAGGACAGCCTGGACCGCAGCAGCCTGCGCGCGCCCATGGACGGCATCGTGAAGACGCTGGCCGTCTCCACCAAGGGCGCCGTCGTCAAGGCCGGCGAGACGGTGGTGGAGCTGGTGCCGCGCGACGGCAAGCTGGTGGTGGACGCCCGCCTGCCGGTGCAGGACATCGGCTATGTCCGCCCCGACCAGCCGGTGGTGGTGACCCTGGCCGGCGGCGACGCCTCGCGCTTCGGCCACATCGAGGGGCGGGTGCGGACGATCAGCCCCGACACGCTGCTCGATGCCAACAAGCAGTCCTACTACAAGGTCCGCGTTGAGCTGCCGGTGACCCGCTTCGACTACGGCGGCAAGACCTACGAGCTGTTCCCCGGCGTGCGCGTGACCTGCAGCATCCTGACCGGGCGGCGCACCATCCTCGATTACGTGTTCTCGCCGGTCCTCAACGGCCTCCAGCACGCGATGCAGGAGCAATGAGGATGGGCAGCCCTTCCCCCGCGTCCAATCCCCTCTCCCGTCCCGGGAGAGGGAGGGACCCGCGCGAAGCGCGGGAGGGTGAGGGTCGTCCAACGGCGCGATCACCCGATCCTTGCATTCACCCTCACCCTTCCCGCTCCGCGGGCCCCTTCCCTCTCCCGAGACGGGAGAGGGAAACCGCTCGCCGCCCGAGGCCCACCCCATGCTGAGCTCGCTCCAGCCCCGCTCCCGGCCGCCGCTGCGCTGGTCGCATCTGACCAAGAAGGCGCGCTTCGCGCTGATCCTGGCGGCGGCGATGCTCGTCACCGTTCTGGTTTCCCTGGTCGTCCGCGCCGGCTTCCTGGGTGAGAGCGCGCGCGAGCCGCTGACCGTGGCCGTCGTCGGGCCGCTCAGCGGGCCGGACGCGGCGCTGGGGCTGGCGCTGCGCAAGGGAGCGGCGCTGCGCGCCGACACCATCAACGCGGCGGGCGGTGTCGCCGGACGCCCGGTGGTGGTCAAGCCCTTCGACGACGAGGGCGACAAGGGCAAGTCGCTGGAGATCGCCCGGCGCATTTCCAACGACCCGTCCATCCTAGCGGTGATCGGCCACACGCCGGACGCCACCGACAGCGCGACGGCGATCTACGCCCAGAGGCAGATCCCGCTGATCGCGCCGCGCCCGCTGGTCCGCCCGGCGGACGCGGCCCCCAGCCCCTGGCTGTTCAGCATCACGCTGGACCGCACGCACGAGACGCGCTTCCTCGCCAACTACGTGCGCAACGTGGTGGGCGAGCCGACCGTCGCCATCGTCCGCGAGGACAGCGAGCAGGCGGCATCGCAAGCCGGGCAGTTCGACGCGATCCTCCAGCGCTTCGGCACCAGGCTGGTCGGCCAGTGGACCTTCGCGCCGGGCCGCGGCGGTGCGTCCGCCCTGCCGGCGCTGGCCCAGGCGGTGAAGGAGAAGATGCCGACCGGCGCCGTCGTGGTCATCGGGTCGGCGATGGACAGCGCGCGGGTGGTGGTGGCGCTACGCGACGCCGGGGTGCGCAACCTGATCGCCGGCAGCTCGGAGATGGCGACGGCGGCCTTCCGCACCGAAATCGTCGCCCAGGCCCAGGCCAACCCCAAGGCATTGACTCCCGAAGCCTACGGCCACGGCCTGCTGGTGTCCTCGCCCGTGCTGTTCGACACGGCCAACGAGCGGGCGCAGCGCTTCTACGGCCAGTATGTGAAGCGCTTCAACGCGGTGCCCGACTGGGCGGCGGCGCTGGGCGCGGACGGCGTGGACCTGATCGCCAGCGCTGCTGCCAAAACGAACGCCGCCACCGGCAGGCCGGACGGCGAGGCTCTGCGCCGCGCCATCGCCGGCCATGACCGCGCCGAGACCGCCTTCCAGGGCACGGTCGGCACCTGGACCTTCGACGCGCGCGGGCAGGCGACCCTGCCGGTGATGATGGCGTCCTACAACGGCCTGAACCCCGTCGCGGCGCTGACACAGTTGCAGCCCATCCGCGAGGCCGGAGTCTCCAACTTCCTGGAGGAGGTCACCAAGGGCCGGGCGCTCTACGTCAACGACCGCTTCATGTACAAGACGGACGTTATCTACACCGGCGTCCAGCTCCACGAAATCCGCGACCTGAACCCGGACGCCAACGAGGCGACGCTGAACCTGACGATCTGGTTCCGCTATCGCGGCGCCTTCAACCCGGCGGACGTCGTCTTCACCAACGCGGTCAAGCCGGTCGATCTCGGCAAGCCCTACCGCGAGGAGCGCGGCGAGGTCACCACCTACGTCGCCTATCGGATCGAGGGGCGCTTCGCCCTGAACGTCTTCGACCAGCGCCCGCCCTACGGCAGCCAGACGGTCGGCGTCAGCTTCCGCCACCGGACGCAGAACCGCAACACGGTGATGTTCGTCACCGACGTGCTGGGCATGGCGCTGGTGGACACCAACGACTTCGTGGAGAAGCTGAAGGCGATGGCCGCGGCGGAGACCGCGTCCGCCGCCGATCCGAGCCTCGCCGACCGCTTCCGCCGCGCGCTGGAGGGCGAGAGCGAAAGCTCCACCCTGCTCGACCAGCTCCGCGCCAAGCGGGTGCTGGCGCCGTCGCCCGGCTGGCGCCTGTCGCGCGCCTGGATCTCCCAGGACGTCGCCTCGGTCGGCAGTGAGGGCGATCCGAACTATGTCGGCTTCGGGCGCCCGCAGCCGGACTTCTCGCGCGTCGATTTCGGCGTGGTCGCGGCACCGGACTCCCCGGCGGCGCGCGACTTCATCCACCGCGACTTCTTCGTCTACATCGCCATCTTCAGCGCGGTTCTGGCGGTCTTCGCAGCGTTCATGGACCGCCGCGACCGCGGCCAGTTCTGGAAGATCCAGACGCTGTTCATGCGCATCCTGTCCTGGCCGCTGCTGCTGATGTCCGCCGGCAACATCGCGCTGGATCAGGCGGTGGCCGCGCTGCCGCCCAGCGGGACCGCCATGGTGGTGAACGGCATCGACGTGCTGTGGTGGATCGTGCCGGCCATCCTGGTGGACCGGACGATGGAGCGTTTCGTCTGGACCCCCCTGGAGATCCGCACCCAGCGCAAGATCCCCGGCATCGTCCGCCGCTTCTCCACGCTGATCGTCTTCGGCTTCGCCGGCTGCGGCATCATCGCCTTCGTGCTGAAGCAGCCGATCACCAGCCTGCTCGCCGCCTCCGGCCTCGTCGGCATGGTCATCGGCCTCGCCATCCAGGCCAACATCGCGAACGTCTTCTCCGGCATCATCCTGAACATCGAACGCCCGTTCCAGATCGGCGACAGCATCCAGATCACCGACGTGGTGCGCGGCGTCGTGGTGGACATGACATGGCGGACGGTGCGGATACGCAACGTCGCCGGCTTCATCGTCGCCATGCCCAACGCCAAGGTGTCGGAGGCGACCGTCGTCAATTTCAGCGCGGTCGAACGGGTGTCGATGAAGCTGGAATACTACGCCGACGCCCGCCACGACCCGGGCCGGATGGGCGGCCTGCTGACCAACGCGCTTCAGACCGCCGACAAGGTGCTTCCCAGCGCCACCGGCGGCCCGCCCTTCGTCCGCTACGACGGCATCCGCGGCGTCAACGGCCAGTGGCTGTGCAAGTACAACCTGTTCTTCTGGGTCGAGGACTACGACGCCACCTTCGTCGTGCCGGAACTGGTCTGGCGGTCCGTCTACCGCACGCTGGCCGAGGCCGGCATCGAGCCGACCCCGCCCGACCTGATGGACGCCGCCGGCCCCGCCGCCGCGGTCAATGCCCAGCGCAAGGCGGTTCCGGCATGAGCAGGCCCGGCATGGACAGGAAGATTCCGATGATCCGAACCCTGATCGCCGCGGCGGCGCTGCTGCCGGTCCTGCTCGCCGGGACGGGCTGCGCGCCGCTCAACTCGTCCGGTCCCGCGGCGATCCTGGAGAAGGTGGCCGACGGCGATTACGACGTGGGCATCCGCTACCCCGCCAAGCGCGCCCGCTACGTGATGATCGTGGAGGAGGACGAGGACAGCTTCGTCCTGACCAACCGCCCCGCCGCGGGCCGGGAAACCGAAGCCGCTCCGGCACCGGTGGCCCAGCCGCAACGGAACGACCGCGTGCTGGCCCCCTGCGCGGAGGCGACCGGCAACTGGTACCGCCACACCCCGGCGGGCTACGTCTGCGCCGGCCAATCGGCGCCGGGCACGGGTGGCTGACGTGAAACGCCTCGCGATGGCCCTGGCCCTCACACTCACCGGCTGCGCCGCGGGCGCCCCTGCGCCCCGCATGGGGAGCGCCGACGCCCCCGTGCTCCGCATCGTCGCCGAGCCCGACGCCAACGGACGACGCCCGGTGGCGGTCGATGTGGTGCGGGTCGCCGAACCGGCGCTGGCCGGGCGGCTCGCCGGGCTGGACGCCGCAAGCTGGTTCCGCGACCGGGAGAGGCTGAGCGCCGAGGCCGGAAGCCGGATCGCCATCGCCTCCTGGGAAATGGTGCCGGGCCAGAGCGTGCTTCTGCACAGCCTGCCCCCCTTCGCCGCAACCCCGTCCGCGACGGTCGTCTACGCGCTGTACGGCGCGCCCGGCGTCCACCGGCAGGCGCTGGACGGTGCCGGCGCCCTGGACGTGCGGCTGGGGCGGGAGACCTTCACCGTGGCTCCGTTGACGGAGGAAACGCCGTGACCGTTCAACTCGCACAGGCCCAACTCGCCCAGGCCCAACCCAATCAGGCGCCAAAACTGCCCCCCGCAGCGCCCAGGCCCGCCGGCACCCTGGCCCTGTTCCGCGCCTTTCAGGAGGACCTGCTCGCCGGCTGCGCCGACGCGCAGGCCCCGGCGGGAGCGGTGGCCGACCGTCTGGTCGCCACGCTCCACGGGATGAGCGGGGCGGCGGTCGCCCAAGGACCGGCGGCGCACGGCACGGTGGTCAAGGCGGTCTTCGCCATGGCGATGCTGGCCGACCGCGCGCTGACCCAGACGCGGCCCGCCGATGCCGTGGTCTCCACCCGTCTGTTCGGCGCGAACGCCTCCCTCCAGACCCTGTTCGTGCAGGCCGACGACCTGATCCGCCAAGGCGCCAAGGCCGACCGCGCGCTGGCCGCCGTCTATCTCGCCGCCCTGGCGCTGGGCTTCCCGGAGGATGCGCAGGCGACCGCCCGCCGTCCGGCGCTGCACCGCATCGTCGTCGGCGAACGCGCCGCGCCCGACCGTCCCAGCCCGCAAGCCTGCGATCCACCCCCGGGTGCCGTGCCCGGCTACGCGGCGCCGTCCGGACGCCGCTGGTGGTGGGCGGTCGGAGGGACCGCGGTGCTGTTTCTCGTGGTCTCGCACCTGCTGTGGACCGGCGCCGTCGGGGATATCCAGCGCGACCTGAGCGGCGCCCGCGCCGCGGTCGAGGACATGGGGCTGTCATGGTCCTACTGATCCTGACGCTGGAGCTGGTGCTCTCCACCATCGGCTCCGCCATCGTCTATCTTCTGTCCCTGGCCGTCACGCTGGCGCCCTACGCGCTGCTGGCGCTGCCGCTCTACATCTTCTACCGCCTCGCCCGGTCGGTCTTGCCGAAGCTGCGCCGCTGGCGGCGCAAGCCCGCCGCCAAGGCCACCGGCAGGAAGGCGCCCGCACGCAGGGCCGCCCCGCCGGCACCGCTGCGCGTCCGCGCCGAGGCGCCTCCCCCCACGAAGGCCGCCGCCAGCACGCCGCCCCTCGCCCGCATTTACGGTGAGGGTCTGGACATCCTGACGCGGCAGATGCGCGGTCCCCTGCGCCGCGGCGACATCCCCTGGTTCCTGGCCTTCGGCGTCGGCGGCCCGGCCCTGCTCGCCACCGACCCGACCCATGTCCGCTGGCCCGAGGACGGCAACGGCGAGCAGGGCTGCTGGTGGTTCTGCGAGGGGGCCGCGATCCTGCACGCCGGCGCCGATTCCGCCGACGGCTCCCGGCTGGCCGAGTCCTGGCCGACACTGGTCGCGGCGGTGCGCAAAAGGCCGATGCGCCGCCCGCTGGACGGCGTCCTTCTGATGGTCGGCGCCGACGAGCTGCGCGCCGCCGCCGAGCGCCCCGGCCCGCGCGAGGCGCTTGCCAAGCGGGGCGCCGCCCTGCGCGAACGGCTGCGGACTCTGCGCGACGGCCTCGGCATGGTCTGCCCGGTGCATGTGGTCGTGGTGCGGGCGGAGGCTCTGGACGGCTTCGCCGATCTCTGCGCCGCGATGCCCTCGGCCATGCTGGACGGCGTGCTGGGATGGACGAATCCCCAGGACTGGATGCAGCCCTTCGAACCGCGCCGCATCGACGAGGCGTTCGACGCCATCGCCGCCGACCTCGCCCTGCTGGAGGCGGACGCCTTCGCCGCCGGGACCGCCGGGGTGCGTCTGCCGCTGCTGCCCGCGTCCCTGGACCGGCTGCGCCACCCGCTGGCCCTGTTCCTGGACGGCGTTCTGGGTGGGGATGACCAAGCGGAGCCCTTCCCCCTGCGCGGCATCGCCCTGACCGGAGCCTACGCACCGGCCACCGGCGGACGCCGCCCGGTCTTCGCGCGCGACCTGCTGCCGGGCCGGGCCTTCGCCGACTCCGGCTATGGCCGGCCCTCCGACGCCGCCTATCGGCACGCCCACAAGCGCCGCCGGATGGCGCAGGCCGCGCTGGCCGCCTCGGTCGCCGGCCTGTCGGTCGCCGCGTGGCAGGGCGTCTCCAGCGTGTCCGCCGGAAGCCCGGCGGTCGAATCCGCCACCGCCGACCTGCGCCGGGCTCTGCTGGCGCGCGACGCCGTCACCGACGCGCCGTTGGTCGGTCGGGTGATCGCCGCCACGGCGGTGATGGAGCGCAGCCGCCTCGCCACGCCGCTGCTGCCGACCTCGCTGTTCAGCGGCTTCGACGAGGACAAGAAGCGGCTCGCCTCCGTTACCCTGCGCCGGGCGGTGCTGCGGCCGATCCGCGACGCGTTGCTGCCCAGCGCCACCATGGCCGACCTGCCGCCGATCACCAACCCGCAGCGGGTGGAGGATCTGCCCGCCTTCCACCGGCTGGCCGAGCAGCTCGACCGCATCGGCGGGCGGCGCGACGCGCTGGAGCGCTACGACCGCTTCCGCCGGAACAGCGGCTTCGACGAGCTGAACGCCCTGGCCGGAAGCGTGTACGGCGCCGTTCCCAAGCCGTCGATGGCGGCCACCGACGGATACATCACCCGCATCGCCGCGGGCGCCGACCTGCCCAACCTGGACGCCCGGACCATCGCCGTGGCGGTGCGGGCGGAGTCGGTGCAGCTCGCCGCGCCGTTGGCCGAGGAGTTGTATGGCCGCAACCCGTTGATGCTGCGGGCGCAGGCCCTCGCCGAGCGGCTCCGCGGCCTGCCGGAAGCTCCGACCGCCGAGGACGTGGACGACGTCCGCCGGCTGACCGACGCCGTGGCCGAAGCCGCGAACCGGCCCATCGCCGCCGCCTTGCAGGACCCCGCGCGCGGGCTGCCGGATGCGATCCGGGTGATGCTCCAGAAGGCTGCGATCGCCGACCTGCCGGGGCGGGACACCACCGACCGCATCACCGAGGCCCTGTCCACCGCCGCCACGTCCGCCCGCGCCGCCGTCCTGGCGCTGGAGGCGCCGCCGGTCGGCGCGCTGTTCACGGTGGGGGACGGTGGAACGCTGGCCCTGAACCCGGCGGTCGCCGCCCTGCCGGACGCCATGGCCGCGGCCCTTCCGGCCAAGCCGCCCGAAGCCCCGCCCGTGGAGGCCGCCAAGCCCTCTGAGACGAAGCCCGCCCAGCCAAAGCCAAACGAGCCGAAGCCCGTCATCCCCACACCCGAGCCGGCAAAGCCGGTTGCGGTGGTGCCGCCCCCGCCGCCCGCCCCGCCGCCCGTCATCACGGAGGAACCCGCCGTCGTGGCCCGGTTGCCGCTCCCGCCGAGGATGCCTGCGGAGGCGCCGCCGGCCCCGGATGGCGAGGCCGCCCTGTCGAAGCTCGCCACGGCCTTTTCGCAGACATTGGCCGGACGCTTTCCCTTCGTCCGCCCCGAACAGGCGCGCGGCGCCCCCGACGCCGATCCTCAGGACGTCCGCCGCTTCTACCGGCAGCTCGACGAACAGAGGGCGACGGTCATGAGGGTGGCGACGCCCGAGATCGCCGCCTTCATGGAGCGGATGGAGGCGGTCCGCCCCGTTCTGGAGGCCGTCGCCCGCCCCGCGCCCGTTAACGTTCGCGTCACCTACGGCGCCAACCCCGCGCAGGAGGTCGGGGCGGAGCACATCATCGACTGGTCGATCCGGTCCGGGGCCGGCTCGGTCGGTGCCGCGTCCAACGGCGGAACGCTGGCCTGGACGCCGGGGCAGCCGGTGCTGCTGAGCTTCCGCTGGGCCGCCGGCTCGCCCTTCCGCCCGAAGGGGGCGGCGGCCAGCGAGGCCGCGGCGGCGGCCGGCGACACGCTGACCCTGGTGGAGCGCGGGCCGTGGGCGCTGCTGCGCCTGCTGAAGAACCGCACCCCCTCGCCGTCGCGGGACGGCCTGCTGCTGCGCGTGGCCCTGCCGACTCAGACCATCGGCGGGGAGGCCGTGCGGGACACCGTCCTCTTCCTGGGGGCGTCGATCAGCGCCGGTTCGCGGACCGAGCTTCCGGCGCGCGCCTTCGACCTGCCGGCAGGTTTCCCTCATAGGTAGAAAGTTTCGTTATACAAAGAAAAACTCATGATGAACTTTGTCACATTTGGCTTCGATATGACGCATGTTCCAACAAAAACAAGAACGCATACGTCTGGCATTTAATGCGTTGTTAAGTACTAAAAAGGTATCAAGTCCTTAAGGCGCATTGGATCGTCGGGTCGGTATTGTCTGCCCGACGAGCACCCCGAGAAGGACTTTTCAATTCTGCAACAGCAATAGGGGCATTCTTTTTTCAACCGCCAAACGGCGGTTGATTGTTGATGTCTTATCTCTTTCGAAGCGCTCGGCCCGCGATGTGACGCATCCAAAAACGTGTGTTTCCCAGACCGTTCTCCACCTGAACTCAACCTCCCTGACCTTCGAAAGGCTTCGGATCATGGTAGACCGTAAGAAGCGTGCCCAGGACCTGATCAAGTATCACAGCTATGCCTCGGGCGCCTTCGGGCTCATTCCCGTCCCCGGCGCGGACGTCGCCGCGGTCAGCGTGGCCCAGCTCAACCTGATCCACAAGCTGGCGAAGCTGTATGAGGTCGAGTTCGCGCAGGAACGCACCCGCGCCATCATCGGCGCGCTGGTTGGCGGCGTCATGCCCGGCGCCCTCAGCTCCAGCGTGCTGGGCTCCGCGGTGAAGGCCGTTCCGTTCATCGGCACCGCGCTGGGCGTGGCGGTGATGCCGGCCCTGTCGCTGGCCGCCACCCAGGCGCTGGGCCGCGTATTCGCGCAGCATTTCGAAACCGGCGGCACGCTGCTGGACTTCGACGTGGACGCGATGCGCGAGCATTTCCGCAAGGAGTTCGAGGCCGCCAGGAACGAGGCTGCCAAAAATGAAACCGACGGCGCTCCCGCCGAGGCCCCGCAGATGGAAGAGCAGCCGGCCCAGAAGGCCGGTTAAGGGCGCGACGCCAGGGCGCCGGGTAAAGAGGTCCGGGCAATAAGGGAAGCATCGCCGTGTTCGAGCTGATCTACATCGGTCTCTGCCTGCTGGTCGGGTTTCTGGGGATCGGCCGCCGCGGCGGCTTCCTGCTTTACGCCTTCCTGGCGGTGGTGCTGACGCCGCCCGGCGCCCTTCTCGTCATGATTCTGCTGACCACCCGCCGCAAGAAGCGGGCCAAGGCGTGACCGCGGCGATGGCACCCGTCCTCCGCCCCGCCCTGCGGCGTCTGCTGCCGGCCCTGCTGGTTCTGCTCGCCGCCATCGGTCCGGCGCGCGCCGAATACTGGACCATCGCGTCGGAAGACCATTTCCCGCCCTACAACTACTCCTTCAACGGCAAGCGCATGGGCATCGACACGGACATCGTCGCCGCCCTGCTGAAGGAGCTGAACATCACCCCGGTCCACCGGCCGCTGTCCTGGAACGAGGTCGTCCGGTCGATGGACGAGAACACCGCCGACGTGGGGTTCCAGTTCATCGCCTCGCCCGCCCGCTTCGCCCAATACAACATGATCGGGCCGTTCCGCACCGGCACCACCGTCTTCATGGTGCGCAAGGACTCGCCCATCGCCTTCGAGCGGCTGGAGGATCTGACCCCCTACCGCATCGGCGTGGTGGACGGCTTCGCCTACGCACCGGACTTCGACGCGGCGACCTACCTGGAGAAGCTTCCGTCCAGCAGCAACGTCGTCAATTTCCGCCGCCTGATCCTGGGCCGGGTGGACGTGATCGTCGGCGACCTGCATGTGCTGAACCACATGGCCAAGCAGGACGGGCGGCTGAAGGACGTGCGCGTCCTGCCCAAGCCGCTGGGACTTATCCCCCGCTACATCGCCATGCCCAAGGCGCGCAAGGAGAAGGCGGAGCGGCTGCAGGCCGCCTTCGTCAAGCTGCGCGACAACGGAACCATCACCCGCATCCTCGACTCCTGGCTGGCGGAGTGAGGCGGACCGATGAGCAAGAGCAAGACAACCAAGCGCGCCGCTCCCAGCCGCCCGCAGTCCAATCGCCCGGCCTCGGCCCTGCTGCCCCTGATCGGGCTGGCCGACCGTGAGATCCTGACCCGGCTGGTGGTCACCGGCTGCGTCGCCGCCACCGCCAACCTCATCAGCCTGATGAGCCTCAGCGCGGAGCTGAACGGCTGGATGCGCGGCGAGGTTCTGGACACGCCCTTCCTGATCTTCTGCCTGTCGCTTCTGGTCTCCTACGCCTTCAGCAAGCGCTTCGTCGGGCTGGTGCTGACCACCGGATTCAGCGCGCTGGCCGGGGTGCGGCGGCGCTTCCTTCAGGCCGTCACGCTGGGCAACCACGCCGACATCCTGGACATGCAGGCCCGGCGCGCCTTCGACCTGGGCAACCACCATCTGGAGCGCATTGCGGCGCTGCTGCCAAACCTGTCCATCGCCGCCAACATGATGCTGGTGGCGGTCGTCGCCTACCTCTACCTGTGGACGCTGTCCACGGTGGGCGCCACGCTGCTGCTGGTCGCCGGGGTGCTGGTCGGCGGCTGGTACGTGCGCGAGGCGCAGCGGACCCGCGCGCTGCTGGGGCAGGCCAAGGAGTCCGAGCTGCGGATGCTCCAGGGCTTTTCCGAGCTGGTCGGCGGCAACGCCGAGATCAAGCTGGGCAAGGCGCGGCGCGACGAGCTGACCCAGGCGGTGGAGGCCGACGTCGCCCGCTGGGAGGATCTGAAGCGGCGCCACGGGCGCAATCTGGGAGAGCTGTTCTCCTGGATCGCCACCATCGTCATCGGCTTTTCCGCGGTCTTCGTCTTCATCTTCCCGCGCATGGGCGCGCTGTCGGCGGCGGAGCTTCCGCTGGTGACCTCGGTCATCCTGTTCCTCGCCCGGCCCCTGTCGAAGTTCCTCAACGCCGTGCCCGACTACATCGCGGCGGAGGACGCGGCGAACCAGCTCACCAGCCTTCTCGCCACCCTGCCGGCGGCGGAGTACGAGCCGTCGAAGCTGGCCCGCGCGCCGCGCCGCTTCTCCGCAATCGAGCTGCGGGGCGTCCGCTTCGCCTACCGCGCCGGAATGCGCCCCGAACCCTTCGTCATCGGCCCCATCGACATGACCATCCCGGCGGGAAGCGTCGTCGGCATCGTCGGAGCCAACGGGTCGGGCAAGTCCACGCTGCTGCGCGCCATCCCGCTGCTGTTCCGCCCCGACGAGGGGCAGGTCCTTCTCGACGGACAGGCGGTGGGGGGCGACCGGCTGGAATCCTACCGCGACCTGTTCTGCGCGGTGTTCCAGGACCACCACCTGTTCACCCGCCTGCCGCAGGGGCCGACCTTCGACGCGGAGCTGTTCCGCGAGATGCTGGCCTATCTGAAGATCGACCATCTGGTGCCGGAGACCGGCGACGGGCTTCTGAACCGCGACCTGTCCAAGGGCCAGCGCCGCCGCGTCGCCCTGGCGGTCGCGGTCGCGGAGGGGCGCCCGATCATCATCCTCGACGAATGGACGTCCGACCAGGACGCCGAGTTCCGCACCCGCTTCACCAGCGAGATCATCGGCAAGCTGCGGGCTCTGGGCCGCACCGTGATCTTCGTGTCGCACGACGGCGACGTGTCGTCCTTCTGCGACGTGACCATTCGAATGACCAACGGACAGATGGACGCGCCGGTCGGGAAGACCGCGACGCGCCCCGCCACGGCTTTGCTCCAGGAGACCGCGTGACATGGCTGACCAGGCCTTCACCTACGACGACGCCGATGCGACGCCGCAGCCGAAGTCGCGCCTGCGCGCGCTGCTGGGCAACTGGTACGAGGAGCACCGCCGGTCGCTGCTGTGCACGCTGCTGGTGGGCATTCTGATCTTCCTCTACTTCGCCCCGTCCATCGTCGTCTTCATCCCCGCCGGTCACGGCGGCGTGCTGTGGAAGCGCTTCCACCAGGGCACCCAGATGGCTCCGGCCCTGGCGGAGGGCGTGCACGTCATCTTCCCCTGGGACAAGATCGAGGTCTACGATCTGCGCCTTCAGGAGGACACCCGCTCCTATTCCGCCATCGCCAACGACGGCCTGAACGTCAGCATCGAGATCACGGTCCGCTACCGCCCCTACGCGGAGATGCTGGCGGCCCTGCACAAGAACGTCGGGCCGAACTATCTGGAAGTGCTTCTGGTGCCGGAGGTCGGGTCGGTCTCGCGCGAGATCGTGTCGCGCTTCAAGGCCGACGAACTCTACGCCCACCGCCGCCTGCGCGTTCAGACCGAGGCGTTCGAGCAGGTCGCCGACCGCGTGATGTACGCCCAGATCATCGGGGCCGAGGACACGCCGAAACCGGACGGGCGCACCAAGACCGGCTATCTGCTGATCCAGGACATCCTGATCCGCAACGTCTCGCTGCCCGAAGCGATCATGGTGTCGATCGAGCGCAAGATCCAACAGGACCAGGCCGCCCAGGAATACCAGTTCCGCCTGCAGCGCGAGCTGTTCGAAAGCCAGCGCAAGCAGTTGGAAGGCCAGGGCATCCGCGCCTTCCAGGAGACGGTCCAGGCCAACCTGACCGAGAACTACCTGCGCTGGCGCGGCATCGAGGCGACGCTGGAGCTGGCCCATTCGCCCAACGCCAAGATCGTCGTCATCGGCAACGCCGCCAGCGGCGGGCTGCCGCTGATCCTCGACGCGGCGACGGGCCAGGGCGCCACCATCCCGATGCCTGGCGCCCCCATTCCCGGCGTGCCGCATCCGGGCGCGCCGAACGCCACGGTGACCATGCCGTCGAGCAGCCTTCCCGTGCCGCCCGCCGCGCAGCTTCCCTCGCTGAGCGGCGACGGCACGCCCGGACAGGTGCCGGTCGCCCAGATGCCCAGCCTGAACACCGCCGGGGCCGGCCCCGCGCCGGGCGCGCCATCCGCGTCCACCCACGCGCCGACCGCGCCGGTTCCCGGTGTCAAGCCCGAGCCGGCGGGGGCCGCAAAGGATGGAATGGCCGCATCCGCCCCCATCCTGTCGAAGATGTCGCCCTCCCGCCTGATCGACCTCATCCAGTCCAAGTGAGCCGGCGATGGATCTCTGGCGCATCCTGAGACGCGACGCCCTGCGCAACATGCAGCCGCTGATGCTGCTGGCGGTGCTGGCGGCGGCGCTCAACCTCGCCCTGCTGACCTCGCTGAACAGCGCGCTGGTCATCATGGACGACCCGGAGGGGTTGCAGCGGCTGCTGTTCATCTTCCTGCTGTCCGCCTTCTCCTGGCGGTTCGCGCAGGGCTGGATGATGAGCGCGGCGTCCAAGCGGATTCAGGCGGCGCTGGCGATCCTGCGCGTCGACCTGCTGCGCCGGGCCGTGGCCGCCGACCTGCCGGACGCCATGGCGGTCGGCTCCGCCCGCCTCGCCCAGGTCGCCGGGCCGGAGCTGCAACTGCTGGCCCAGGCGGTGCCGACCCTGGTCATCAGCTTCCAGTCGGTCGCGGCCATCGTTCTGTGCCTGCTGTATCTCGCCACCCTGTCGAACGCCGCGGTGCTGATCGTGCTGGGCTTCCTGACGGTCGGCGGCGTCCTGATCACCCGCTCCGTCCTGCGGCTGGAGCGGCTGTCGGAGACGATCCACGAGGCCGAGGGCGCGCTGTCGGAACGGTCGGACCACATCCTGCAAACCCTGCGCGAGTGCAAGCTGAACCGGCGGCGCGCCGCCAACGCGCTGTCCGACGCGACCGCCTGCGCCGAGGCCCTGCGGACGGAGCGCCACCGCTTCGGCGCCGAGTACAGCCACTATTTCACGCTCAGCGAGCTGACCTACTACGCGGCGCTGGCCGGGATCATCTTCCTGCTGCCGGCGGTGACCAGCACCGACATCGCGACCGTCGTGCTGGCCGGCCACGCCGCCGCCTTCATCGCCTACCCGGTCATCACCATCGTCGCCTCCTACCCCTCCTACATCAGCGCCGAGACCGCCGCCCGCTCCTATCTGGCGGTGGAGGCGGAGCTGAAGGCGCCGCCCCGTTCCGTCACACCCCGTCCCGGGCAGCGCCGGGCGAAGGACGCGCCACCGACCGGCTTCACCGGCTTCTCCGTCCTCGCGCTCGACGGCGCCGCCTACCGCCACGCCGGGCGCGACGGCATCGGCTCCTTCACCGTGGGGCCCATCGACCTGACGGTGGAGCGCGGCAGCACCGTGTTCATCACCGGCCACAACGGCGCCGGCAAGAGCACGCTGGTCCATATGCTGCTCGGCCTCTACCCGGCGCAGCGCGGCAGCCTGAGCGTGGACGGCGCGGTGGTGACGGCGGACACGCTGGGCTCCTACCGCGACCTGTTCTCCGTCGTCTTCTCCGACAACCACGTCACCCGCCAGCTCTACGGCGCGGTGTCGCTGGAGGACGGCTTCGCCGACGAGCTGCTGGACCTCCTGGAAATGTCCGACAAGGTGATGGTCGAGGACCGCGCCTTCTCCACGGTGGACCTGTCGCAGGGGCAGAAGAAGCGCCTCGCCCTGATCGCCGCCCTGCTGGAGCGCAAGCCCGTGCTGGTGCTGGACGAATGGGCCGCCGACCAGTCCCCCTATTTCCGGCGGAAATTCTACCGCGAGATCATTCCCTGGATGAAGGCGCGCGGAATCACCGTGATCGCCGTGACCCACGACGACGCGTACTTCGACGCCGCCGACGTGCAAATCCAGGTGGAGCAGGGCGGTATCCGCCGGCTCGACACCCCCACCCTTCCGGCCCCCGACCTGCTGCCCGCCTGACCGGGCACCAGATCGGAACCGCAAATCGAATCCTCCCCTCCCCCAGACGCGAGACCGAGGCACACCATGATCCTTCTCACCGGCGGCACCGGCTTTCTCGGTGGTTCCTTCTACCTCGACGCCGTCAAGAACGGGACCGCGGCGGACTGCCTGCTGCTGATCCGCGGCGCCGACGAGGCCGCCTGCCGCGCCCGTCTCGCCAGCAATCTGGCGCGCTGCGTCGACCGCGCCACGGCCCAGGCCTACGCCGACCTCTGCCAGATCATTCCGGGCGACCTTCAGTCGCTGGCGACCAGCGCCGACCCGCGGCTGGACGCGGTGTCCCACATCGTCCACGTCGCCGCCGACACCTCCTTCGACAGCCGCCATTCGGTCTGGCAGATCAACGTGGACGGCACGCTGGCGCTGGCCGCCCGCGCCCGCCGCATGAAGCACCTCCAGCGCTTCCTGCACATCGGCACCGCCTTCTGCTGCGGCGAGACGCCGTGGCTGGAAATGGTGGAGGAGGCCCCGGCCCCCGGCCACGACACGCCGCACATCGTCGAATACACCCGCAGCAAGGCGGCGGCGGAACGCGCGCTCGCCGCCGGCTTCCCCGACCTGCCGATCGTCGTCTGCCGCCCGTCCATCGTCGTCGGCCACACCGCGATGGGCGTGCGCCCGAGCGCCAGCATCTTCTGGTTCTTCCGGCTGGTCGACCGCACCGGCGTCCTGCCCTGCTCGCCGGACGGCTTCATCGACATCGTTCCGGTGGACTGGGCCTCGGCCCGGCTGCACGACCTGCTGCGCAAGCCCGACCTGAAGCACGGCCTCTACCACATCTCCGCCGGTCTCGGCAGCCGGACGACCTGGAGCGACTTCCAGGCCGCCTTCGCCGCCCACGGCCACGAGGGCACCCGTCCCTACAGCTTCTTCGACCCGAAGGGGCCGGAGGGCTGGAAGCCTTTCGACCGGGCCTTCCGCCTCGCCTTCCCGCAGCGCGACATCCTGCACCGCACGATGATGGCGGGCGGGCGCAAGTACCACCGCTTCACCGCGCAGGACATCGCCTTCGACAACAGCCGCCTGCTGGCCGAGGGCTTCGCCCCGCCGCCGCGCTTCGCCGACTATATCGGCGTCTGCCTGACCAACCCCGGCACGACCATCGCCGAGCAGTTCGTGGACGACGCTGCCAGCTTCGAGTTCGACGAGTCGCTGTCGTCCGACGCCGGGGCTCCCGCCACCGCCGCTGCTTAAGCCCTACCGCCGGAGAAGGACGCCATGCCGCTCCTCATCCCCACCCGCCTCGCCTCCAGCCCGATCCACGGGCTGGGGCTCTTCGCCGAGGAGGCGGTCGCCGCCGGCACGCCGGTGTGGGCGTTCGACGCCCGCATCGACCGCCTGCTGACGCCGGACGACGCCGTGCTGACCGATTTTCCGCAGGTCGCCCGGCTGATCGACTTCCACGGCTGCGTGATCGAGGGGGTCGGCGTGCTTCTGCCGGGGGACGACGCCCGGTTCCTCAACCATGCGGACGGTCCATCCATCGGGCGGGCCGATCCCGGCGACTGGCGGCGCTTCGTCGCCCGCCGCGACATCGCCGCGGGGGAAGAGATCACCTGCAACTACGAGGACATCTGCGCCGACGTGCGCGAGGCGGGGGCGGCGCTCTACCTGACCGGTGCCGCTGGATGAGCACGCTTCCGGCCCTGCGGACCAGCTTAGTCGAACCGGCGGCCCTGACGCCGGAGCGGCGCGCGGCGATGTTCGCCCTGCTCAGCGTCTGGTTCGAAGGCTACGGCGAGGACTATTTCAACGAGGAGCTGGAAGACCTCGACCACTGCGTGGTGCAGGAGGACGCCGGGACCGGGGAACTGGTCGGCTTCGCCACTATCTACCGGCAGGCAACGGAGATCGGCGGCACCGCCGTCGGCGCCTTCCACACCGCCCATTGCATCCTGGAGCGCCGCTTCTGGGGGTCGAACGGGCTGGTGCGCTCGATGGTCGCCGAGATGGTCGCCCGCGCCCGCGCCGACCGCTCGGGACGGCTGTGGTACTGGAGCTACAGCGCGGTCGGCTACCGCTCCTACCGCTACATGCCGATGCTGTTCGTCCGTCACACGCCCCATCCGGACGAGGCCCCCGATGACCTGGACCGGGCGGTGCGCGACCACATCGGGCGGGAATGCTTCGCCCATTATTACGACCCCGGCACCGGCACCGTGGACTGGCAGTGGCAAGGCTACGGCCTGACCGAGGAGGCCCGCGCCATCAGCGAGGCCAAGCTCGACAGCCCAGCGGTCGCCCGGTTCCGCCGCATCAACCCGCGCTGGGCCGACAGCGTGGAGATCCTCTGCCTCGCCCGGCTGGAGGACGACAACCTCACCCCCTTCGGCCACCGCTGGTTTCCCACCAGCCCTCCACTCTCGACCCTGGAATGACCACGCCCATGAACGCCTTCTCCCTCCGCGCCGCCGCCCTCGCCGGCACCGCCTTCGCCGCCCTGACGTCGGCCCCGGCCCTGGCCGAGCCCAGTTTCGACCTGATCCTCGGCGGCGATGCCTATTTCCAGGGCGCCACCATCCGCCAGCAGCAGGACGACGGCCTGCGCTCGCGCGAGTTCGCCAACCGCTACCGCCTCGTCGTCACCCCGACGGCCACCGCCGACAACGGCCTGACCTACGGCGCGCGGCTGCGCATCGTGGCGGGCAACGGCGACCCCACCGTCTCGACCCGCAACATCGAGAACGACCGCGCCTTCCTCTTCGCCAACGGCGCCTTCGGCACGATCCAGGCGGGCGTCATCAACGGCCTGTCGGACGAGTATGGGAACATCGGCCCGAACGTCGAAGGCGTGGCCGGCAGCCCGGACAGCAACGGCATCCTGTTCCTGAACGGCTCCTCGACCTTCGGCGCCCTGCCGCTGGCCGCCACCAGCCTGCGCACGCTGATCGCCTATGACACCGGGACCAAGTTCGTCTACATCACGCCGAGTTTCGGCGGCCTGTCGGCGGCGGTGTCCTACATGCCGCGCAGCGGCGACTCCAACACGTCGGTCAACCGCCGCACGACCGATGCGCTGGGCGACGCGCTGTCCTTCCGCGACGTGGTGGAGGCCGGCGCCGCCTTCCAGACCGCCGTCGGTGACGTCAGCATCGAAGGCAGCGCCTTCTACGCGACCGGCCAGGCGGTGCGGCAGACCGACGGCGTCGTCAGCCAGTCCTTCGAGGACCTGAACTCCGTCCATGTCGGGGCCAGCGTCGGCTATGGGCCGGTGAAGGTCGGCGCCAGCTACGCCTACAGCGGCGACAGCGGCTACGCCGAGGGCCTCGCCCAGACGCGGGCGCAGCAGAACTGGATGTTCGGCGCGCAGTACAGCGCCGGGCCGCTTCTGTTCGCCGCCAATTACCTGCGGGCGCTGGGCAACGACAGCGCGACCATGAGCACGCCGAGCAAGGCCGACATCTGGCAGGGCGGCGTCACCTGGACCGTCGCCCCCGGCTTCACCGCCGGGCTGGAGTACGACTACGTGCAGTCCGCCCTTCAGGCGGGCCGCCCCGGCGGCGGCGACCTGAAGGACCGCGCGCACATCCTGATGCTCGACACCCGTCTGGCCTTCTGAGGACGGTGACCGCCGCGGCCCCGGTTCGCGTTCCGGACCGGGGCCGCAGCGTTTTCGCCGGCCCGGCCCCCGATTATTTCGTTTGTTGGGGGCACGGACCGCGTCCTACCCTTACGGCCAGAACCAATCCTGAAGGGGTGTGCCGGTGTTTGCGTTCCATCTTGCCTTTCCCGTGAGGGACATCGAGGAAACCCGCCGTTTCTACGTCGATGTCCTGGGCTGCCGCGAGGGGCGGTCGACCGAGCGGTGGATCGACTTCGACTTCTTCGGCAACCAGATTTCCGCCCACCGCTCGTCCGAGCCGCGCTCGACCGAGACCAGCATGGTGGACGGCAAGGCGGTGCCGCTGCACCATTTCGGGGCGGTGCTGCCGCGCCCGGTTTGGGATGAGCTGCGCGCCCGGCTGGAGGCCGCCGGCACGACCTTCCTGCTGGAACCGCAAATCCGCTACGCCGGCAAGCCGTCGGAGCAGGGAACCTTCTTCATTCTCGATCCCTCCGGCAACGGGCTGGAGTTCAAGAGCTTCACCGACGAATCCGGCATGTTCGCCCAGGTCGAGGCGACCTGAGAAACACCGGCTAGGCCGGCGGGGCCGGCGGCACGTCGTCGCTGCCCTCGCTGCGGTCGCGGTAGAGGGCGGCGCGGGCCAGCAGCATCAGGGTGATGGGCGTGGTGACGCTCATGAAGATCATGATCAGGATCTCGTGCAGCACGAGGCGCGATTGCAGCACGGTGAAGCACAGCATCGACGCCAGCAGCACGGAGCCGATGCCCATGGTGGTGCCCAGCGTCGGGGCGTGAACGCGCTCGTAAAAGCTGCGCAGCCGCAAGAACCCGATGGACCCGATCAGCGCCAGCGAGGCGCCGAGCAGGAGAAGCAACGCCACCGGAATCGCCGCCCAGACCGGCAGTTCGGCCAGATGCGTCATTCGATCACCTCTCCGCGCATGAGGAACTTCGCCAGCGCCGCCGTCGCGACGAAGCCGAGCAGCGCGATGACCAGCGCCGCCTCGAAATAGAGCGTGCTCCCGGTGCGGATGCCGAAGACCAGCAGCAGCATGGTGGCGTTGACGTACAGCGTGTCCAGCCCGAGCACGCGGTCCTGCGCCCGCGGCCCGCGCAACACGCGATAAGTCGCGCAGGCCATCGCGACGACCAGCAGGATCTGCGCCAGGAAGATCGACCAGAGCAGCAGCGTGGCGGTCATTCGAAAATCTCCATCAGGCGCTTCTCGTACCGTCCCTTGATGGTGTCGATCCAGGTGCTCTCGTCGACCAGATCGAGGATGTGGAGAAGGATGGTGTTGTTCGCGGAATTGTACTCCACCCAGATCGTCCCCGGCGTCGCCGTGATGATGCAGGCCAGCGTCGCCAGACCGTAGGGTGCCCGCATGTCGAGCGGGATGTGGAGGAAGCCGGATACCCGCTCCGTCTTCCGCGGGTTGAGGATGATCTTGACGACCGCGAGGTTGGAGCGCGCGATGTCGCCCATCACCAGCGCGGCCAGCCCGACGATGGCGCGCGGCCGCTTCAACCGTCCGACCGGCGGGTCGAGCGCGGCGAATCCCCAGACCGCGACGGTCGCCAGGACACTGCCCATCAGGATCGAGCCGAGCGTCACGCTCTCGGTCAGCAGCAGCCACATCGCCACGAGCGCGGCGGTCAGCAGCGGGTAAGGCCACCAGCGCTTCATGGCGCGACTCCCTTGCCGGTCCCCGGCGCCGCGGGCGTCATCACCCCCTGGACGTAGCGTTCCGGCCCGTGCAGGGAGCGGGCGGTGTCCTCCATGTAGCGCATCACCGGCCCGGCCTGGACGGTCAGCGCCACGCACAGCGCCAGAAGCATCATGACCGGCGCGAGTTCGACGAGGCGCACGCGCGGCAGCTCGCCCGCGGGCGACGCCCAGAAGACGTCGATGCCGGTTCGGCTCATCGCGACCACCGTCGCCAGCCCGGACAGGATCAGCGCCGCCATCAGCGCCCAGGTGGTGAAGGGAAGCCCTTCCGCCCCCTGCGCCAGCATCGGCGCCAGGATGGCGAACTTGGCGAGGAAGCCGGACAGCGGCGGCAGGCCGGCGAGCAGCAGCGCGCAGGCCATGAAGGCGATGCCGAGGATCGCCATGATCGCCGGGATCGACACGCCGATGGCATCGTCGTCGTCCGACTCCTCGTCCTCACCCTCGCCGAAAGCCTCGCGCGTCACCGCCAGAACGTCGGCGCCGACCATGCGGCCGCGCTCGACCAGCTCGATCAGCAGGAACAGCCCGGCGATCGCCAGGACGGAGCTGGTCATGTAGAACAGCGCGCCGCCGGTCACCGCCGCCTGCCCGGCGCCGATGGCGGCCAGCAGCGTGCCGGATGAGACCAGCACGCTGGCACCGGCCAGCCGCGCCAGATTCTGCGTCGCCAGCACCGCGATGGAACCGAAAGCGATGGTCAGGACTCCGCCGATCAGCAGCCAGTGCCCGCCGAACCCCGCCGAAGCCCCGGCGCTTTCGCCGAAGACGAGCAGCCAGATCCGGATGATGGCGTAGATGCCGACCTTGCTGAGGATCGAGATGATCGCGGCCGACGGCGCCCCGACCGTGGTGTAGGTGTTCGGCAGCCAGAAGCCCAGCGGCCACATGCCCGCCTTGATCAGGAAGGCGACGCCGAGGATCGCCGCCCCGGCCTCCAGCAGCCCACGGTCCTCCGGCGCGATCCCGGCGATGCGCACGGCCAGCTCGGCCATGTTCAGCGTGCCGGACACGCCGTAGATCATGCTCACCCCGATCAGGAACAGCAGGGACGCCGCCAGATTGATCGCGATGTAATGCAGCCCGGCGCGCACACGGGCGAGGCCGGAGCCGTGCAGCGCCAGCCCGTAGGAGGCGGCCAGCATGATCTCGAAGAAGACGAAGAGGTTGAACAGGTCGCCGGTCAGGAAGGCGCCGTTCAGCCCCATGAGCTGGAACTGGAACAGCGAATGGAAATGCGCCCCCGCCTTCTGCCAGCGCGCCAGCGCGAAGACCAGGGCGGACAGCCCCAGGATGCCGGTCAGCACCAGCATCATCGCCGACAGCCGGTCGAGCACCAGGACGATGCCGAACAGCGACGGCCAGTCGCCCAGCCGGTAGACGCGCACGGTGGCGTCCGCCCCCGTGGCGGTATGGTCCGTCAGATAGAGCAGCAGCACCGCCAGCGCCAGCAGCGCCGACGCCGACGCGACCCCGAGCGTGGCCTTGAGCGCTCGCTGCCGCTCGTCGATCAGCGTCAACAGCGCGCCGACCAGCAGCGGGATGATGATCGGCGCGATCACCAGATGATTCATCCAACCGTTCACTGGCCACCCGTTCACCGGGACTTCTCCTTGCCGTCCACATGGTCGGTTCCCGTCAGGCCGCGCGCGGCCAGGATCAGGACGAGGAAGAGCGCCGTCGTCGCGAAGCTGATGACGATGGCGGTGAGGACCAGCGCCTGGGGCACCGGGTCGGCGTGGGTGGCGAGGCTGCCGGCCATGCCGCGCTCCAGCACCGGCGCCGCCCCCGTGCGCAGGCCGCCGGTCGAGAAGATGAAGAGGTTGACGGCGTAGGAGAGCAGCGACAGGCCGATGATGACCTGGAAGGTCCGGGGCCGCAGCAGCAGCCAGACGCCGGAGCCCGTCAGCACCCCGATTCCGAGCGCAAGGATCAGTTCCATCAATCGTCTCCGGTTGCGGCAGTCGGAGTGACAGCAGTCGGGGTGGCAGCGGCCGGGGCGGAGGCCGAAGCCGGCGCGCCCGCCACGGAGACGGCCGCCGCCGGCGCGCGCGGGGCAGCGGCGCGATGACCGCGGACCGACTGGCGGGCCAGCGCGATCAGCATCAGCATCGTGGCACCGATGACCAGGGCGAACACCCCGATGTCGAACAGCAGGGCGCTCGCCGTTGGAACCTCCCCGATGAGGGGCAAATCCGCATAGGCGAAATAGGTCGTCAGGAAGGGCCGTCCGAACAGCAGGGCGGCAAGGCCCGTGCCGGCGGCCAGCAACAGCCCGAGCCCCATCCAGCGCAGCGGAAGGACGCGCAGCCGCGCCTCCACCCACTGCGTCCCGCCCAGCATGTACTGAAGGATCATGGCGACCGACCCCATCAGCCCCGCGGCGAAGCCGCCGCCGGGAAGATCGTGCCCGCGCAGCAGCAGGAACAGCGCGACCATCCCGATCACCGGGAACATGAGCCGCGCGATCAACGACGGGACCAGCAGCCAGTCGGCCACCGTGTCGCCCTCCCGCCGCTCGGGCCGCGCGATGTCGTAGGCGCTCTGGTCGCGCTGCTGCTCCGGCACATCGACGCTGTCGGGGGCCGGGCGGAAGCGGCGCAGCAGCGCGTAGGCGGTCAGCGCCACCGCGCAGAGCACGGTGATCTCCCCCAGCGTGTCGAAGCCGCGGAAATCCACCAGGATCACGTTGACCACGTTGGTGCCGCCGCCCTCCGTGTAGGCGCGCTCCAGGAAATGCTGCGCCAGGATTTCCGGCGGGAAGCGGGTCATCACGCCGTAGGCCAACCCCGCCATGCCGAGACCGGCGGTGATGGCGATGGCAAGGTCGCGCAGGCGGCGGCCCGTCCGCATCACTTCGGACGTGCCGGTTCCGGGCAGCCGCTTGGGCAGCCAGCGCAGGCCGAGCAGCAGCAGGATGGTGGTCACGATCTCGACCAGGAGCTGGGTCAGCGCGAGGTCGGGGGCGGAGAACCAGACGAAGGTGACGCAGGTCACCAGCCCGGTGCCGCCCAGCAGGATCAGCGCGGCGAGGCGGTGGAACTTGGCCTGCCACGCGGCCCCCAGCGCGCAGCCGGCGCCGATCACCCAGATCAGGGCCAGCACCGGATCGATGCCCTGCGGCACCAGATTGCCGGGGCCGAGCCCGCGCCGGTAGACCGCCCATCCCGCGGCCAGGATCGCCACGCAGACGACCAGCCGGAGCTGGGGCTGCAGACGGCGGGTGCCCAGCAGCCCTTCCATCGAACGGGCGAGCCGCCAGGACAGGAAGACCATGCTCCGCTCGAACATGCGGCGGCCTTCCAGGCGGCTGATGAAGGGCGGGCCTTCGATGTTCCCCCGGAACAGCGGCTGGAGCAGGAAATAGAGGGTCACGCCGGCCCCCAGGGCGAGCAGGCTCATCAGCAGCGGCATGTTGAAGCCGTGCCAGACCGCCAGGCTGTATTCCGGCGTCGCGGCGCCCAGCGCCGCATGGGCGGCCATGTCCAGATACGGCCCGACGGTCGCGGCCGGCAGCAGCCCGATGATGATGCAGGCCAGCGCCAGAATCTCCACCGGCAGCCGCATCCAGGCCGGCGGCTCGTGCGGGGTCCGTGGCAGATCCACCGGGTCGGGGCCGAAGAAGGCACCATGGATGAAGCGCAGCGAATAGGCCACGGCGAAGGCGCTCGCCACCATGGCGGCGAAAGGCAGGATGTCGAGGAGGAGGGGAAGAGACCCCTGGGCCGACAGCGTCTCCGCGAAGAACATCTCCTTGGAGATGAAGCCGTTGAGCAGCGGCACGCCCGCCATGGCGGCGGCGGCCACCATCGCCAGCCGCGTCGTGAAGGGCATGAACCGGTTCAGGCCGGACAGGCGCCGGATGTCGCGCGTTCCGGTCTCATGGTCGATGATGCCCACGGCCATGAACAGCGATGCCTTGAAGGCGGCGTGGTTGATGATGTGGAAGATCGCCGCGACCATGGCGAGTTCGCTGTTGAGGCCGAGCAGAAGCGTGATCAGCCCGAGATGGCTGATGGTCGAATAGGCCAGAAGTCCCTTCAGATCGTTCTGGAAGATCGCCACGTAGGCGCCGATCAGCAAGGTGGCGAGGCCGGCGCTGCCGACGATCCAGAACCACGCCTCCGTCCCCGCCATCACCGGCCACAGCCGCGCCATCAGGAAGACGCCGGCCTTCACCAGGGTCGCCGAATGCAGATAGGCCGACACGGGGGTGGGTGCCGCCATGGCGTGCGGCAGCCAGAAATGGAACGGGAACTGCGCGCTCTTGGTCAGGGCGCCCAGCAGGATGAGGACCAGCGCCGGCAGATAGAGCGCGTGGGAACGTATCCGGTCGCCCGAGGCCAGCACGACGTCGAGGTTGTAGCTGCCGACGATGTGCCCAAGCAGCATCACGCCCGCGAACAGGCACAGCCCGCCGGTGGCCGTGATGGTCAGCGCCATGCGGGCACCGTCGCGCGCCGCCGCCGTGTGGTGCCAGTAGCCGATCAGCAGGAAGGAGAAGAGGCTGGTCAGTTCCCAGAAGAAGGCGAGCTGGATCAGGTTGCCGGACAGCACCACCCCCGTCATCGACCCCATGAAGGCCAGCAGGAACGCGAAGAAGCGCGGCACCGGATCGTCCGCCGACATGTAATAGCGCGCGTACAGCACGACGAGCGCGCCGACTCCGAACACCAGCCCGGCGAACAGCCACGCGAAACCGTCCATCCGAAGGACGAAGTCGAGGTCGAGGGACGGCATCCAGGCAACCGTGTGGCGGATCACGCCGCCCGCCGCCACGGTCGGATAGGCAGCCCACACCAGAGCCAGCCCGATGAGGGCGATCACACCGGCCAGCCACGCCGCGGTGTTGCGTGCGTGCGTGGGCAACAGCCCGGCGACGATCGCGCCGACGAATGGAAGGCCGGTGGCGGCCAGGAGCAACAGGGCGTCGGGCATGGGCTCTTGCAAACGAAGGGGCGGAAATGCTGCGAAGTGTCGGCTTCAAGACTATGGGAAGGGCGGAGGGTTCCCGCCGCTCCGGTCAGAACTCGTCCTCGTCCATCTCCAGGCCGGCGTCGGGGGGAAGCGCCTGCCGCACGAGTTGCACCACGGCCTCGGGCGTCTCCGCCTGACGGAGCCGGCGCAGGGATTGTGGGTCGCGCAGAGCCTGGCAGATCTCCCCCATGACGGGCAGCAGCCCCTTGCGGGTCGCCGTCGGCCAGACCACGAGAAAGAAGAGGTCGACGGGCTCGTCGTCGCGGGCGTCGAAATCGATGGGCCGCCGGAGCCGTGCGAACAGCACCAGCGGGGTTTCGGTGCCGCGCAGTTCCGTGTGGGGAAGCGCCACGCCCTTGCCCAGCGCGGTGGAACCGATATGCTCCCTCGCTTGCAGAGCCTTGAGAATTTCCTCCTTCTGGCACCCGATGCGGCTCGCCGCCTCGGTGGACAGAAGCTCGAGCAGGGTTTCCTTGTTTGCCGGCCCCGCATCGAGAATGACGTTGTGTGCGGACAAGAGGTCCGAGATGCTCATTCCTGTCTCCATGAGTGGCATATCTTCCGTCTCCTGTCTCGGAAGACCGCGTTCCGTGCCGGAACGGCCGTGAACCAACAGACTTCCAATCATGTTCGGCACCACCCTGTCCACGGCGCCCATCGCCAGCCCCATCGTCAGCGGGACCGGTGAGCGCCTCACCTCAAGGACACGCGGCCCCCGAACAGCCGGAGCATGGCAGCAAACCTCGTTCATATCCGCCCTTGCAACAGTTCGAGCACCTATTTTGGCAGTGGAGGAGCACCCCGCAAGTGGCAGGGCATCGCTCCATCTACGACTTGGCCGTAGAAATAATCCCACGAGGCCTGTGGCAGACCCGAACAACGGACGGTGAAACGAGGATGGAATCGGTCTTCACCCGGCAGGCCGGAGGCCGGGCATGACCAGGGTATGATATTGAAAGCCGGGCTGTTTCCGTCGGGACGCCCTACCCTCCTCCGGACCATGGAGAAAGGGCGGGGCCGAACCGTGCCGTTTCAGGCGAGCATCCGCACCGGCTCGCCCGCGTGCCAAGCGAGGATGTCGTCCAGCGCGTCGCGGTAGAAGACGTCGTAATTCTCGCGGGTGACGTAGCCCAGATGCGGGGTCAACACCGTGTTCGGGGCTTCCAGCCAGGGGCTTCCCGCGGGCAGAGGCTCCACGGGGAAGACGTCCAGCCCGGCGCCCGCGATGCGGTGTTCGTGCAGGGCCGCCAGCAGCGCGTCCCCGTCCACCAGACCGGCGCGCGCGGTGTTCACGAAGAAGGCGGAGGGCTTCATGGCGTCGATGTCCTCCGCCCCGACCACGCCGCGCGTCCGCTCGCTCAGCACCAGATGGAGGCTGACGACGTCGGAGGTGGCGAACAGGTCGCGCTTGTCCAGCCGGACCACGCCCGCCGCCGCCGCCCGCTCGTCGGTCAGGTTGGGGCTCCAGGCCGCGACCTGCATCCCGAAGGCCTGACCGACCCGCGCCACCTGGGTGCCCAGCTTGCCCAGACCGACGAGGCCCAGGCGCTTGCCGGCCAGCCCCTGCGTCAGGCCGGCCTGCCAGCGCCCGCCGCGCAGGCCGCGCTCCTCCTGCGGGATGCGCTTCGCCAGGGCCAGGATCAGCCCCCAGGTCAGTTCCGCCGCCGGGGTGCCGGCCATGCCGGTTCCGCAGACGGTGATGCCGCGGGCCTTGCAGGCGTCCAGGTCGATGGCGTTGTTGCGCCCTCCGGTGGTGACCAGAAGCCGCAGGTTCGGCAGCGATTCGATCAGCGAAGCGGGGAACGGCGTGCGCTCCCGCATGATGACCAGGACGCTGTAGGGGGCGAGCGTCCCCGCCACCTCCGCCGCCGGGATCGGGCGTTCGAAGACCGTCAGCGCGCTGCCGTTGGGCAGGCGGTGCCATTCCGCCAGATCGCGCGCGACGTTCTGGTAATCGTCGAGGATGGCGATCTTCATCACGGCTTCGCGAAGTACGGCGTCAGGTTGGCCCGGATGCGCTCCACGACCGGCGAGACCTCCGCCGGGACCTGGAAGGTCTGGCCGGTGATGGTCTCGAACGCGTCGATGTAGACGCGCGCGGCCTCCAGAACGACCTCCGCCGGGATTTCCGGGATCGGGTCCTTGTAGGGGTCGCAGCGCTGGGTCACCCAGCTCCGCACGAAGTCCTTGTCGAAGCTCTCCGGACGCTGCCCGGCCTCGTACCGCTCCGGATAGCTGGCGGCGAACCAGTAGCGGCTGCTGTCCGGCGTGTGGATCTCGTCGGCCAGGATGATGTTGCCGGCCTCGTCGAAGCCGAACTCGTATTTGGTGTCCACCAGGATCAGGCCGCGCGCCGCCGCCATCTCCCGCCCGCGGGCGAAGAGGGCCAGCGCCTTGTCCGTCACCTCGTCCCACTGGGCCTGGGTCAGCAGCCCGCGCTCCACGATCTGGGCGGCGGTCAGTTCCTCGTCATGGCCGGCGTCGAAGGCCTTGGTGGTCGGGGTGATGATGGTTGCCGGAAGCTTCTGGTTCTCGCGCAGCCCGTCGGGGAAGACGTGGCCGTACATCTCCCGCCGGCCCTTCTTGTACATCGTCCACAGCGAGGTGCCGGTGGTGCCGGCCAGATAGTCGCGGACCACCACCTCCACCGGCATGATGGTCAGCCGCTTGGCGACCACCACGTTGGGGTCCGGGTACTCCAGGACGTGGTTCGGGCAGAGATCCTTCGTCGCCTCGAACCAATGGCGGGCGATCTGGGTCAGCACCTGTCCCTTGAAGGGGATGGCGGTCAGGATGATGTCGAAGGCCGACAGCCGGTCGGTGGCGATGATGACGCGCCGCCCGTCGGGAAGGTCGTAATTTTCGCGCACCTTGCCCCGGTAGTGGTTGGGCAGCTCGGGAATGGCGGCGTCCTTGACGACGTTGGACAGATGCGGAGCAAGCTGAGCGGTATCGACCATGGTTCCAGATCCGGCAAAAGGGAGGCGCATGATAGCGCAATCGCCGCGCGGGGCCAGCGCGGTTATAGTCCCGAATCCGGGGAATGGGGACATCCGATGCGGAAAACGGGAGAAATTCAGCTCTGGTATGCCGACCTGCGCGGGCTGGCGCACCGTTTGGAGGCGTTCCGCGCCCTGCTCTCCCCCGATGAGACGGCGCGGGCCGCCCGTTTCGCGACGGAGGAGCTTCGCATCCGCTGCGCGCTGAGGCGAGGGCTGCTGCGCCATCTGCTGGGGCAAGTCCTGGACCGCGCCCCGGCGGGTCTGGCCTTCTCCTACGGGCCGATGGGCAAGCCTTCCCTGCCCGGCGGCCCGGCCTTCAACCTCGCCGACTGCAAGGACCATGTGCTGATCGCCGTCGCCCCCGGAGAGGCGGTGGAACTGGGCGTGGACATCGAACGTCTGCGTTCCGTGCCCGACGCCGCGGGCATCGCCGAGCGTTTCTTCGCCCCGGCGGAGCGCGCCGCCCTCGCCGCCTTGCCCGACGCGCTGCGGGACGAGGGGTTCCTGAACGGCTGGACCCGCAAGGAGGCCTTCATCAAGGCGACAGGCCAGGGCTTGACCACGCCGCTCGACCGCTTCGCGGTGGAACTGGCACCGGACCGCCCCGTCCGCCTGCTGAGCCTGGACGGCGCGCTGGAGGCCGGTGACGCGGCGGACTGGTCGCTGTTCGACCTGCGCCCGGCATCGGGACTGGTGGCCGCTCTGGCGGTGCGCGGCGGCGGCTGGCGCCCCGTGCTGCGTCCGGTGGCGGAGGCGTTCAGCGCCTGACGATTTCCCAGGCGATGCGCGCCGGTTCCTCCCCCAGCTCCGTGGAGCCGATCACGATCTCGCCCCGCGGCGGCAGCGGCACCGCTTCGCCCGGCGTCAGCCGCCGGGGCTCCGCCTCCCCCGGAACGGCGATCTGGGTGCCGTTGCGGCTGAGATCCTCCACCACGAAGACGCCGTCCTGGCGCGACACCGCCGCGTGCCGGCGCGAGGCCGAGGCGATGTCCAGAACGAACTGGCATTGCGACGACCGCCCGATGACGAGCTGCGCCCCGTCCTCCGGAATCGCCTGTGTCTTGCCGCGCCAGAACAGCACCAGCCGCTCCGTCGCCGCCTTGGGCGCGTCGAGGAGGACGGTGTCCACGGTCGCCCGCGTCACGGCGCGCCCATCCGGGCCCGCCAGCAGAGGCAAGCCGAGCGACCGTTCGCCGTCCGGAATCGCCGCGATCCTGGCGATCAGCCCCTCGGCCAGCGCCCGCGGGATGCCGGCGGCGCGCAGGCGGCGGCCAAGACCGCTGCGCACCTCCTCCACGCTGACCCCCGGGGCGACCAGTTCGCGGGCCGAGGTGATGCTTTCGAACTCGGCGGCCACCTGCCGGATCAGGGCGCTGAGCTTGTTGTGCCCGAAGGGGCTGGTGGCGAGGTCCAGCAGATAGCCGATGCGCTGGGCCGGAGCCGGCAGACGGACGGCCAACCGCTGCACCGCCGTATCGAACGGCGCGTCCTGCCCACCGGCACCCCACACCGTCTTGGCGCGCCGAGTCAGCGCCTCCGCCATGCCGGCGCCGCCCAGGAAGCCGTCGAAGTTGGTCAGCCGCTCCACGATGATGCCGAAGGATTTGCCTTCCGCGGAGTCGCCGGTGCGGGTCAGCGGGGTCAGTCCGGCCAGACCGCCCTGGATGCGCCGCAGCAGCGCCGTCCGCGTCTCCACGTACCCGCCGCCGCCCAGCGCGTTGGACAGGGCCAGAAGCTCGTCCGTGAAGGGCAGCCGGTCGTCCAGGTCACCGTGAACCGCCGCCACCAGACTTTGCAGCGCCGCCCCCAGGTCGGGCGCATAGCCGATCAGGGCGCGCACCGGCTCCCGCCCGTCCACGGTTTCCGCCAGGAACTGGTCCAGGACGCGGCGGGTCGCCTCCGCCTCCTCGTCCCGGTGGAAGCGCAGAAGCGCCTTGACCTTGCCGGGCCAGTCGCGGCAGGGCTCCAGCACGGCGCCGAAGGCGTGGGTGACCAGCCGGTCCCGCTCCTCCGGCGGGCGCTCCGCCACCGCCTCCATCAGGCCGCCCAGCCCGCCGCGGGTCAGCGCGGTGTCGAAGGGGGCCAACGCGTCGGACGCCTGCGCCAGCTCCTTCAGGTCGGCGAACATCCGCAGGATCTGGTCGTGCCGTTCGAAGGGCTTCACGCCCAGCAGCGGCGCCTGGAGGGTGGCGAGCCGGCTGACCGCCGGGTTGAACAGCAGCGCCTCCCGCTCGAAATAGCGCAGCGGGTAGTAGCGGTGAAGCTGTTCGGCGGGGATCACCGCCTGATCGTCCCAATAGCCGCGCAACAGGCGCAGCAGAAGCATCCGGCTCTCGTAGGAAAAGAGCTGGAGCGCGTGGGAGCAGAGGGTGGCCGGGCCGACATCGGCCTCGTCGATGGGAGAGATGGTGGTGGGCTTGCCGCCGCCGGACGTGGACTTCTGGAAGATCACCTCTTCCTTGCCCGCCTGATTGACTTTCAGTATTCGGACAACCGGAAATTTCGCAAGACGAAGCAAATAGGCCGCGCGTTCCCGCGCCGCCGCCTCGTCGGGAAAGACGCCGTCGATGTTTGGCTTTCCGCCCTGCTCGACGACCACTTCGAAGGTGACGTTCCGGCGCCGTGACATCATGGGCGGGGCAACTCTTTCCCAAGGGTGTGGCCCCAAGGGTGTGGCGTCTTTTGGGACCTTCATGGTACGGGATACCACCCATATCCGCAGCAAGATTCCTCGAACCTCCCCGGATTGACTCGGATGCGGTGCCGGGCTTTGCGCTAGACTGCGGACCATGCGGCTTCCGACCTTCTCCGTCCTGCTTCTGCTGGCCTGCCTGTCCGCGGTGTCGGCCTGCGCGTCCCCCTACGGCGCCACCGGTCCCGACGACCGGGAGGCGATCGCCCGCAGCGGTTTTTCCCCCGGCGACGTCGGTTATGTGCTGTTCGATCCGGACAGCGGCGCCGTCCTGGCCGAGCGGCAGCCCGCCAAGCCCTTCGTTCCGGCCTCCGTCGCCAAGCTGCCGGCCATGGCCGCCGCCCTGGCGGTGCTGGGGCCGGAGCACCGGTTCGAAACGACCCTGCACGTCACCGGGCGTCTGAGCGGCGGCGTTCTGGACGGCGACCTGATCCTGAGGGGCGGCGGCGATCCGTCGCTGTCCACGGAAGGTCTGATGGAACTGCTGCGGGACCTCGGGGCGCTGGGCGTCACGCGGGTGACCGGGCGTTTCCTCTACGACACCTCCGCCCTGCCCGAGATGCCGGAGATCGACGCCGGGCAGCCCTGGACCGCCGGCTACAACACCGGGGTCGGGGCGCTGTCGCTGAACTTCAACCGCTTCCGCTTCGATTGGGCGCGCCCCGCCGCCGCGGGGCAGCCGGTGCGGGTCGGCGCCTGGTCGGTGTCCGACACCGGACGGGTTCCGCTGGACAGCGTGACGGTGCAGCTCGCCACCGGGGCGGGGGGCGGGGCGGCCTTCACTCCCATCGCCGCCGCAAACGGCGAAGCGGAGGGCGAGCGTTGGCGCTTCGCCCCGCAGCCGGGCATGGCGGCCAGCCTGTGGCTTCCGGTCACCCGCCCCGGCTTGGCGGCGGCTCACGTCTTCCGCCGTTTGGCCGCGGAGTCCGGGATCGCCCTGCCCACCCCGGCGCCCGGCGCGGCGCCTCCCACCGCCACCCTGGCCGCCCTGCACCGCAGCGAGCCGCTGGAGGTCCTGGCCCGGCAGGTTCTTCGCTATTCCAACAACCTGTCGGCGGAGCTGATCGGGCTGGCCGCCGCCCGGCGGCTGGACCCGGCGGTGCAGACGCTGCCGCAGTCGGCTACGGTGCTGACCGCACCGGCCATGATGACGGCCCCGCCCACCGATTGGTCGGGTCTCCGGATGCTCAACCATTCGGGCCTCAGCGCGGCGTCGCGGATCACCCCCGCCCAGACGATGGCGCTGATCCGCGGTGCCGGGCCGGCGGTGCTGGCCCTTCTGCCCGGCGAGGACGAGGGCAAGGCCCTGCCGCCCGGCGTGCGGGCCAAGTCGGGCACGCTGGCCTATGCCAAGGCGCTGGCCGGCACGCTGACCACCGCGAACGGGCGGACGCTGGGCTTCGCCTTCTTCGTCACCGACGAGGAGCGGCGCGCCGCCATGGACCGCGCGATGGACCGCCGAATCGCCGAGATCCCCCCGGAGGCCCGCGCCTGGCTGGCCCGCGCCCGCAAGCTCCAGGCCGACCTGCTGGAGCTGTGGATCGCCGGTTTGTGACCGCGGCGCTTGGCGGAGAGCGACGGGCGGTTATACACTGCGACGGAATGCCCCACCGAGGTCACGGATGCCGATCACCCCGCGTATGCGCCGAAATCAGCAGGGTTCCGACACGCCGGACATCGCCGCCAACCGATACCACGACCGGCGGCTGGGGGCGGAGGTGGTCAACATCGTGGTCGGCGGCTGCGTGGTCAGCGACGACCCGAACGTCGTCATCACAACCACGCTGGGCTCCTGCGTCGCCGCCTGCCTGTTCGATCCGGTCGCGGCCATCGGCGGGATGAACCATTTCCTTCTGCCCGACCACAACGGCGACCGGCTGTCCGTCGCCTCCCGCTACGGCAGCGCCGCCATGGAGCAGCTCATCAACCGGCTGCTGGCGGCGACGGGGCGGCGGGACCGGCTGCGCGCCAAGATCTTCGGCGGGGCCAGCGTCAACGGCGCCCCGCGCAGCGTCGGCATCGGCCAGCGCAACGTCGAGTTCGTCATGGAGTATCTGGCGGCGGAAGGCATCCCGACCATGAGCTGGGACGTCGGCGGCACGGCGGCCCGCGCGGTGCGCTTCTACCCCACCACGGGCCGGACCCAGCGCCGCCTGATCGCGGAGGAGACGGTGCGCGACATCGCACGGTCCGAAACCTCCTTCATGGACCGGCTGCGCAAAACCGGGATCGATGGCGATGTGGAGCTGTTCTAAGCCCGATGCTCCATGGATTGTCCCGCCTGCTGCCCACCATCGCGGACCAAAATCTCGACGAGGCCGCCGTCTACCGGCGGGAGGCGCTGTACGAGCGCCCGCGCCATGAACGCACCCGCGGCCTGACGCCCGCCGCCGGTCCCCTGCTCTGCCCGCTCTGCGGGCGGGAGGCGGCGCGTTTCCTGCCCTTCGGGCTGGGTGGGCGGCGCAACGCCCGCTGCCCGGATTGCGGATCGCTGGAGCGGCACCGCTTCCTGTGGACCTTCCTGGCGGAGCGGACGGACATCCTGCGCCGGTCGCTGCGCATCCTGCACACCGCCCCCGAACCCTGCCTGGAACCGCTGCTGCGGGCAAGGCACGGGCGGCGCTACGTCACGCTGGACCGTTTCAACCCCGGCGCCGACGTGCAGGCGGACCTGACCGGCCTGCCCTTTCCGGACGGCCATTTCGACCTCGTCCTGTCCAGCCATGTGCTGGAGCATGTCCCCGACGACCGTGCCGCGTTGCGCGAGATCGCCCGCGTGCTGAAGCCCTCGGGGCGCGCCGTCCTGCTGTTCCCCTATGACCCGAAGGGGCCGACGCGGGAGGACCCGGCGATGGACACCCCCGCCAAGCGGCTGGCCGCCTTCGGCCATCCCTATCACTACCGGATTTATGGTACGGATACCCCCCAGCGCATGGCCGGGGCCGGGCTGGATGCCGCGCTCGTCGCCTCCACGGCGATGCTGAGCGCGCACCGGCGGCGGCGGCGGCGCATCAACCGCAACCACCTGTTCCTGGCGCGTCCCCTCGCCGGATCGGGCGGGGCGACCGGGGAGGGGTCATGAGCCAAACCATCCGCATCGCCACCTTCAACCTGGAAAGCCTGGACGACACCGGCGACCTGTCCTTCGAGGAGCGGGCCGCCGTGCTGCGCCCCCAGTTGGAGCGGCTGGACGCCGACATCCTGTGCCTTCAGGAGGTGAATGGCCAGCGCGAGGCGAAGGGGGAGCCGCGGACCCTGCGCGCGCTCGCCCGGCTGCTGGAAGGCGGCCCCTACGCCGGCTTCCACCGCACCTCCGGCGGCGAGGGGACCAGGCTGGCCGACCGCCACAACCTCGTGCTGGTCAGCCGCTGGCCGATCCTGGCGGCGCGGCAGTACCGGCAGGATCTGGTGCCCGCCCCGCAGGTCCGCATGGTCACCGCCGACCCGGCCCAACCCGGCGGCGACGCCGTGACTTGGGACCGCCCGGTGCTGCATGGGGAGATCGGGCTGCCCGGCGGGCGCCGGCTGCACGTCTTCAACCTGCATCTGCGGGCGCCCATCGCCGCACCCGTGCCGGGGCAGAAGAAGAACGCCTCCACCTGGAAGAGCGTCGGCGGCTGGGCGGAGGGCTTCTATCTGGCCTCCATCAAGCGGGCCGGGCAGGCGCTGGAAGCCAGGCTGGCGGTGGAGCGGGTGTTCGACGCCGATCCGCAGGCGCTGATCCTGGTGGCCGGGGACCTGAACGCGGAGATCGAGCAGACTCCCGTCCGCATCATCCGCGCCGACCTGGACGAGACGGGCAACGGCCATCTCGCCGGACGGTCGCTGGTGCCGCTGGAGCGCTCCGTCCCGGAGGAGCGGCGCTTCACCGTGCTGCACGGCGGGGACGCCGTGATGCTGGACCATCTTCTGGTGTCGCGCGCGCTGCTGGGCTGGTTCCGCTCCGCCGAAATCCACAACGAGGCGCTGGGGGACGAGCTGATCGCCCACGCCACGGTCAGCCATTCCCCGGAAAGTTACCACGCCCCGCTGGTCGCCCGCTTCGAATTGCCGGATCAGACGGTGACGGAGACCAGAGCGCCCGGGGAACCGGTGCCGTAGGAACCAGCGCCAGAGGAACCAGCGCCAGGGGGAGTTCCCGGCAACGCGATCCCCGTCGCGGGCGAACCGGTCGCTGCCGGAGACACGAGCGGCGTGCCGGTGGGCGAGGCGTCGCTCGCCACGGTGGCGCCGAAGCCCGACGGTCCGTTCCGGCCCGCGCCTCCTGGCGTGGTGCTTCCGGCGGAGGATGCACTCCCCTTGGTCGCCCCGCCGCTGGCCGTGGCCGTGCCGTCCTCCGCCGCCCTGTCGGTCGGGACGCCCAGGCGGCTGGCGGTGCGACGGTATTCCTCCACCACCCGTTCCGACGGAATCTGGTTCCGGGTCTCGCCCGAGGACCGGTCGCGGTAGAGGATGACCGCCAGCCGGGCGTCCTGGTCGTAGCGCAGGACCGGGCTGATGTAGCCGCCCGCGACCACGACGGGATCGGACGGAGACGCTGCCGGCGTGGTTTGGGGTCGGGATTTGGAAACGGATGCTTCGGGGGTCTGCGCAACGCCATCGGCCACGGACTGCGCCGTCGTCGGCCGATTCGCCAGGAGGCCGGAAACAGCTCGGATGTCCATGGCTGGCCGCCTTTCCCCTGCGGGCCCTGCCCCGGACCAGCCGGGCGGGCCCCGAACGGACGACGCGCGATCAGACCGTGATGTTGAGGTTCTGTCCGCGGGTCGGGGTGGTGTTGCCGCCGCCGGCCACAGCCTGCTGGGTCTGCTGCGCCTGCTGATCCTGAGCCTGGACCTGCTGGCGGCGATCCTCCTCGGCCTTCTGGGCCTGCTGGTTCGGATCGGTTCCCCGCGTCTGCTGCAGGGCCGTCGGCCCGCTGCTCAACGGAGTCGTGTAGGCCTGTTGCTGATAGCCCCCTATGCCGCCGACGCCCATGACACGCACTCCTCGCTGTCCGCATTCCCACCCGAGTAGAGTAGGCAAAAACTGCCGCGCGTTCAAGTGGGACTTGGCACCTCATCCCTCGCAAAGAACGCGCAAGACGCCGCACCGCTCGCCTTCCGCGCGGACTCGCGCCGCGGCGCCTCTTTATTTGCGGGGATTCGAAACCGGCGCATCAGGCGGGCTCCGGCTCCAGGAAAGCGCCCTCGCGGATCGCGAAGTCGAAGCGCCCGCCGTCCAGCGCCGTGACGTCGTAGGTCAGCGCCCGGTCGATGCGGTTGTCCGCGTGGAAGGTGAGAACCCGCGGTCGCAGCGTGGCGATCTCCGTCGGCTGGCAATACCAGGAGGCGGCGATGATGACCTCGTCCCCCGGCTGGCAACTCCGCGCCGCCGACCCGTTCAGCACGCAGCAGCGCGACCCCCGCTCCCCATAGATCACGTAGGTGCTGATCCGCGCGCCGGAATTCTTGTTCCAGATCTCCACGAACTCCAGCGGGTAGATCCCGACCGCCTCGCAATGCTCCGGATCGAGCGTGATGGAACCCTGGTAGTTCAGGTTCGCGTCGGTGACGCGCAAGCAGTGCAGTTTCGCTCGGACAACCTTGATCATGGTCCCTCTCCGGTCGGTGGCCACGGCCCCGATGGCGGCCGGGATGGCAGGCGGGACGTTTGTACCGTCAATTGCGAAAACAGCAAGCCTTCCGGAGTTCCCTGATATGACCGGCGTCATACCGCCACCTTGGGCTGGGGCTTTTGCCTTTGGTGGTATTTCCATCCCATGTGCGATGCGGCATGTTCTGCGCCGGTTTCAAGCACCCCGGTGCCACCCAATAATGAGGACAGGGTCCGGCTGCGCTTCTCTGGCCCTGGAATCGACCCGGCAACGAATCGACCCGGCAACGGACGGCATAGGAAGGTGTGCGCCCGCGATGGCAGCGACGGCATCCGCGACACGGTACGTGATCTTCTCGGTTTCCGGCAGGGTTCTGGCCCTGCCGGCGGACGCCGTGCGCCGGTTCCTGCCCCTGCCCCGGCTGGACCGCCCGCCCGCGGCGCCCGCGGCGGTCGCCGGACTGTTCCGCTACCAGGGCCGCGCCGTTCCGGTCCTCCGGCTGGATCTGCTGTTCGGATTCGAGGCCGCGCCGGCGGAATTGTACGCGCCGCTGTTCCTGACCGATTGGAACGGAGGCCCGCTGGCCCTGCTGGCCGAACGGGTGTTCAACGTCCTGCCGGTCCCCGACGCGGAGCGGACGGAGGCCGACGCCGGGCTGACCTTCAACGGCTGCGCCGTGGCGACCGTCCCCTATGGAAACGGCACCGCCACGGTGATCGAGCCCGCCCGCCTGCTGACCGAGGCGGAGGGGCGGCTGCTCGCCGCCTTCCAGGCCATGGGCGATGAACGGCTGGCCCGGCTCGGCGCGACCGGGCCGGTGGGGGAGACGGCCCGCTGATGAACCGCATCGACGCCATCCTGCGCGACCCCGTCTTTCCGCGGATCAAGGCCGCCGTCATCGGGGCGACCGGCCTCGCCTACTACGCCGACAAGGACGCGGCCCTGGCGGAGCGCCTCAACCGCCGCCTGGCGGACAAGCCGACGACCGGCCTCGCCGCCTATCTGGCGCAGCTCGCCACCGAAGGGCCGGGGGGGCCGGAGTATCAGGCGCTCATCAACGAACTGACGGTCGGCGAGACCTTCTTCTTCCGCTACGCCGAGCAGTTCGAGGCGCTGTGCGCCGTCGCCATCCCGGAATGCCTGCGCCGCAACCGCGACAGCCGCCTGTTGCGGATCTGGAGCGCCGGCTGCTCCATCGGGCCGGAAGCCTACACGCTGGAAATCCTGCTGAAGCGCCATTTCGCCGACCGGCTGCGCGACTGGCAGGTCAGCATCGTCGGCACCGACCTGAACGCCAGCTTCATCGAAACGGCGCGGCGCGGAGTCTACGGGAACTGGGCGGTGCGCGGGCTGGACCCGGCGGTGCTGGCGGAATGCTTCGACCGGCAGGGCGACCTGTGGGCGGTGAAGCCGCGCTTCCGCGAATGGACGAGCTTCTCCGTGTTCAACCTCGTGGACGGGACGCTGCCGAACTACCCGCGCGGCCTGGGCGCGCTGGACGTCGTGCTGTGCCGCAACGTCATGATCTATTTCGACGAGCCGACGCGCACCCGCCTGCTCGACAACCTGTTCCAGGTGCTGGTGCCCAACGGCTGGCTGGTGGTCGGCCATGCGGAGACGGGGCAGCAGGTCAACAGCCTGTTCACCCCCGTGCCGGTGCCGGGCGCGACGCTCTACCGCAAGCCGCGCCCCGGCTGCCCCCCTGCGGAGGCCCTGCCGGCGCCGCCGGCCGTCTTCACGCCCCTCGCCCCGGCGGACGCCAAGCCCGCAGAGTCCAAATCTGGCGGGTCCAAATCTGGCGAGTCCAAATCCGCGCGCCCCAAGCCCGCGAAGAGGTCCAGCCCGGCGAAGGAGCCCGCGCCCCGCCTGCGCGCCACCGCGGCGAAGCCCGCCCCCTTGCCCATCCCGGCAAGCCCGCCCGCGGCGGCCTCCGACGGCGACCGGGCGGCGGCGCTGGACGCCTGCATCGCGCTGGCCGAGCGCAACCGCCTGGACCCCGTGGTGCATTTCCGGCTGGGCCTGCTGGAGGAGGAGCTTGGCGTGGGCGACCCGATCGCCGCCTTCAAGCGCGCGCTGTATCTGGATCAGGACTTCGCGCTGGCCGACTACCATCTCGCGCTGGCCTATTGGCGGCGCGGCAAGCTGGCTCCGGCGCAGCGCCATTTCCGCAACGCCCGCGCCACCGTCGCCGCCCATGACGCGACGGAGCTGGTGGCCGAAGGCGGCGGCCTGACCGTGGCCGAGCTGCGCAGCATGATCGACCTCTGGTTCTCGGGTGAGGAGCCGTGATGGACGACCGGACCCGATCCGGCGACGGGACGGCCAAGGAGCCGGGCGGCATCGACTGGGCCGCCGTCCGCGAGCGGCTCGCCCGCCAGGGCCGCGAGGCGGAGGCCGCCGGGGCGCCGGGCGGGGCCTGGGCCGACGCCCTGCTGCGCCGCCGCGCCGAGGATCTGGCGCGCGTCCCCTCCGCCGCCGAGGCCGACGCCGCGGCGGAGGCGGAAGCCCCCGTCTCCCTGCTGGTCGGGCGCGGAGCGGACGGGCTTTACGGCCTGGATCTCCGCCACCTCTCCCGCATCGTGCCGCTGCCGCGGGTGGCGCGGGTGCCCCATTCCCAGCCTGAGCTTCTGGGGCTGATCGCCATCGACGGTCGGGTGATGCGCCTGTTCGACGTGGACCGGCTGTGCGGGCGGACCGCGGTTCCCGCGGGCGGCGGCTTCGCCGTCGTGCTGCGCGGCGGGGAAAGGCCGGCGGCGCTGCGCCTGCGCACCGTGGACACGGTGATGGAACTGGAAGGCACCCGTCTGAAGGCTCCGCCGGAAGCCGGCCCCTTCGTCACCGCCATCACCCGGGGCCGAGTCGCCGTGCTGGACGTGCCGGCGATCCTGGAGACGCTGAGGAGCAAGAAAGAAGAATGAAACTCAATGTCAAGCACAAGCTGATGCTCAGCTTCGGGGTCGTCTGCCTGCTGACCGGGCTGCTGGCGGCGTTCCAGATGATGCGCTTCGCGGACGGCATGAAGGTCATGATGGGCATCGCCACCTACGACATCCAGGTGTCGGAGGCGGTGCGCGAGATCGAGGTGACGGAAAGCAACCTGCGCAGCTACCGCGAGGCGGCGACCCACGCCGCGGCGCTGGCCCAGCTCCAGGGCCGGAAGCCGGACATCTCGCAATTGCGCCAGCGCTACCGCGACGAGTCGATGCGGATGTTCGACCAGATCAACAAGCTGAAGACCATCGCCGCCGCGCGGGCCGACGACGGCGTCACGGAGGAGCGCCGGCGCGTCTGGAGCGAACTGGTGGCCCGGATCAACAACTTCGACCAGACGTCCCACCGCATGCTGAACGAAGCCAACGCGATGCTGGAGCGGGTGGAATCCGGGGCCGAACCGGAGGCTCTGGAGCGCTTGACGCGGGTGGAGGAGATGCGGGTGGCCATGGCGAACCAGCTTTCCACCCTGCACGGCGACATCAGCCGCCTGTCGGAGGCCGGACGCCAGAACATCCGCTCCCTCTACGACGACGCGGTGCGATCCTCCATCCTGGCGCTGGTGATCGTCGTGGCCCTGGCCGTCTCCATCGCCATCCTGATCGGCAGCTCGATCACGCGGCGCCTCGGCACCGCCATCGGCTACGTCACCCAGGTGGGCAAGGGCGACCTGACCAAGACCGTGACCGTGCCCGGCGACGATGAGCTGACCGAACTCGGCACCCACCTGAACGAGATGACCGGCAACCTGCGGGACATGGCGCGGACCACCCGCGCCACGGCGGAGAGCATGCACGCCGCCACCGCCCAGATCCGCGCCTCCACCCAGCAGCAGGCGGCCAGCGTCGCCCAGCAGCTCGCCGCCGTCGAGGAGACGACCGCGACGCTCAGCGAGATCACCGAATCCGGCGCGCAGATCAACCGCCGCGCCCAGGACGTGGCGCAGAACGCCCAGGTCGCCGCATCCAATTCCGAGACCGGACTGAAGGCGGTGGAGGACACCAACCAGGCGATGGACGCCATCCGCGAGCAGGCCGAGGCGGTCGCCGAGAACATCGTCATCCTGTCGGAGCGCACCCAGGCCATCGGCGAGATCATCCTGACCGTCAACGACATCGCCGAGCGCTGCCACCTGCTGGCGCTGAACGCCGCCATCGAGGCCGCCGCCGCCGGGGAGCACGGCCGGACCTTCGCCGTGGTGGCGAGCGAGATCAAGAGCCTCGCCGACCAGTCGAAGGAGGCCACCGCCCAGGTCCGTTCCAACCTCAGCGAGATCCAGCACGGCATCAACGCCTCGGTCATGCTGACGGAGGAGGCGGTGAAGCGCGTCGGCGCCGGCAAGCGCCAGACCGACGCCACCCAGTCCACCATCCGCGACCTCGCCGAAAGCGTGCAGGAAAGCGTGCTCGCCTTCCAGCAGATCGTCGCCGGCACCAACCAGCAGCAGATCGGCCTGGAGCAGGTGATCCAGGCGCTTCAGAACATCCGCGAGGCGAGCAGCCAGACCGCCGCCGGGACCCGCCAGCTCGAAGGGGCGGCCACCAACCTGAACGATCTCGGCCAGGGTCTGGTCGAGGCCGTCCGGAATTACCGCGTGTGAGCATGACGACCGCAAGCGAAGGCGCAAGCGGGGACGGGCGGAAGGCGCGGGCGCCATGAACGACATCCGCACGCGCCTGCTCGCCGCCTTCGACCTGGAGCACAAGGAGCATCTCGCGGCCATCCGCGAGTCCCTGCGCGCGGTGGAGAAGGACCCGGCGCATCTCCCCGATCTGGTGGAGATCCATCGCCGCGCCCACAGCCTGAAGGGGGCCGCCCGCGCCGTTGATCTTCCGGAGGTGGAACGGCTGTCCCACTGGCTGGAGGCGGCCTTCCTCGCCATCCAGCGCGGCACGGTGCCCTTCGACGCGGCGGCACGCGACGTGGTGCGCCGCGCGCTGGACGCCATCGAGGACGTCGTGGCCTGGGCGACCCGCGGAGGAGGCGAGGTCGACGTCGCGGAGGTTCTGGCCGAACTCACCCGCATGGGCGGCGAGGGCGGCGGGCCGGAACCGGTGCAGCGCCGCCCGCCTCCTGCCGCTGCCAAGGCTCCCGGGCCGCGCCCATCCGCCGCCGCCGAGAGCGCGGCGCTGGTCCGCATCCGCAGCGCCGGGCTGGAGCGGCTGTTCACCGCCGCCGCCGGGCTTCTGCCGGAAATCGAGAACCAATCCGCCCTGGTCACCGAACTGCGGGAGCTGCGCGGCGAATGGCGCGCGCTGGAGCGGAGCTGGCACGCCATGCGCCCCCGCCTGCTCCGCGGTTCCGCCGATCCGTCCGGGACCGGAACCGCCCCCGGAGCCGCCCCCGGAACCGCCCCCGGAACCAGTGACGACGTGGCGGTCCGCCTGTCCTCCTTCGAACGGCGCTTCCGCGCGCTGGGCGCCTCGCTGGACGCGGCGCACCGCGCCCATGACCGGCATCTCTGGTCGCTGCGCCGCTGGGGCAGCGGTTTCCAGGACGAGGTGCGGCAGCTCCGCATGCTTCCGGCGGAATCGCAGTTCAGCAACCTGGGCCGCATGATCCGCGACATCAGCCGCGCCCAGGGCAAGGAGGTTGAGGCGGACATCCGCGGGCTGGAGATCCAGGCCGACCGGGTGGTCCTGCAACGGCTGAAGGACCCCATCCTCCACATCGCTCGCAACGCGGTCAGCCACGGCGTGGAAACCCCGCAGGAGCGGGTCGCGGCGGGCAAGCGCGCGGCGGCGACCGTGCGGTTCGAAGCCTCGGTGGTCGGGCGCCGCCTCGTCCTGCGGGTGGAGGACGACGGGCGCGGCCCGAACCGGGAGGCCGTCGCCCGCCAAGCCGTGGAGCGCGGCCTGTTGAGCGCCGAGGAGGCGGAAGCCGCTCCGCCGGAACGGCTGATGGACCTGATCTTCGAGCCCGGCTTCTCCACCGCACCCACCGCCAACGAGTATGCCGGGCGCGGCATGGGCCTCGCCATCGTGCGGCGGGAGGTCACCCGGCTCCAGGGCTCGGTGACGCTCGCCGCGCGCGAGGGCGGCGGGACCGTCGTGACGGTGGAGGTGCCGCTCAGCCTGCTCAGCCAGCGGCTGGTCTTCGTGGCGGTGCAGGACGACATCCTGGCGCTTCCCAGCAACGATGTGGCCCATGTGCTGCGGGTCCCGGCGGGCGACCTGTTCACCGACCTCCCCGCACCGACCATCCGGCTGGAGGAGGAGGACGTGCCGGTGACGCCGCTGGCGGCGCTCCTCGGCTATGACGGGGCCATGCCGCAGGGCAACGGGACGCCGCTGGCCCTGGTGATCCTGCGTTCCGCCGGGCGCCGGGTCGCGCTGGTGGTGGACGCGCTGATGGCCACCCGCGATTCCGTGGTCACCCCGGCGGAGGAGGTGGGGATCGACGCCGCCCGCTTCCTCGGCACCGTCCTGATGGACGACGGCTCGCCGGCCCTGGTGCTGAACCCCGCCGCCCTGTCGCCCCGCCCCGGCATGGCCCTGCCTCCGCTGGTCCGGCCGCTGGACGAGACGGCGCGGCGGCGCCCGCACATTCTGGTCGTGGACGATTCGATCACGACGCGGACCCTGGAAAAGAGCATCCTGGAGGCCCATGGTTACCGGGTCACGCTGTGCGTGGACGGGCGGGAGGCGGTCGAGACGCTCGGCGAACTGGAGGACGTGGACCTGATCATCAGCGACGTGGAGATGCCGAGGATGGACGGGTTCACCCTGCTCCAGACCGTCAAGGGCAACCCCATGACCTCCGACCTGCCGGTGATCCTGGTCACCTCGCGCGCCAGCGACGAGGACCGCGAGCGCGGTCTGGACCTCGGCGCCGACGCCTACATCGTCAAGACCCGCTTCGACCAGAACGAGCTTCTGGCCGGCATCCGGCGGCTGCTGTGACCGGCTCCCGCAAGATCCGCGTCCTGGTGGTGGAGGACTCGCCGGTCGTGCAGCAGTTGCTCGCGCATGTCATCGGCGAGGACCCGCGGCTGGAACTCGCGGGCATCGCCGCGTCCGGCGAGCAGGCGCTGCGGATGGTCGAGTCTCTGAAGCCGGACGTGGTGTCGCTGGACATCCGCCTGCCGGGCATCGACGGCTTCGCCGTGACCACGCGGCTGATGCGCGACCATCCCGTGCCCATCGTCGTCGTCGCCTCCGACGTGCGCGACCTGGACATCCCCATGCGGGCGCTTCAGGCCGGCGCGCTGGCCGTGGTGGAAAAGCCGGGCAGCATGGCCCGGGCCGACTACCAGACCGTCGCGCGGCATCTCTGCACCCAGCTCACCATCATGAGCCAGGTGAAGGTGATCCGGCAGCGCGGGCGCCCCCGGATCGGCAACGGCAACGGGGACGAGGATGCCGGCGGCAACGGCGGACGGGAGAAGGCCGCCCCGCCGCCCACGCTCCCGCCCCTGCCGCCGTCCGGGGCGAAACGGCAATTCCGCGCGCTGGGGATCACCGCCTCGACGGGTGGGCCGGCGGCTCTGGTGAAGCTGCTGCGCGGGCTGCCCGTCAATTTTCCCCTGCCCGTCTTCGTGGTGCAGCACATCGGCGCGCCCTTCGTGGCGGGCTTCGCCTCCTGGCTGGGGTCGGTCACGCCGCTGCCGGTGGCGCTGGCCTCCGACGCGTCCTATCGGCCCGGCCACGTCTATGTCGCCCCCGGCGAGGTCCATCTGACTGCCGAGCCCGGCGGGATGCGGCTGATCCACGGCGATCCGGTCTGCGGCCAGCGCCCGTCCGGGGACGTTCTGTTCACCTCCCTGGCCTCGGCCTTCGGCGCCGCGGCCATCGGCGTCCTGCTGACCGGGATGGGGGAGGACGGGGCGCGCGGCCTCACCGACATGCGCCGGGCGGGTGCCTACACCATCGCGGAGCACGCCTCCACCGCGGTCATCCACAGCATGCCGGGGACCGCGGTCCGGCTGGGAGGCGTTACCGAGGAGCTGCCCATCGACAAGATGGCGGCCCGTTTGCTGGAACTGGTTTCGACGGGAGTGGAGCCCTCATGAGCGGACCCAGGGCGTTGATCGTCATCGCCTCGCAGACACAGGGACTGCTGCTGAAGCTGATGCTGGAGGAGCAGGGCATCGAGGCGAGTTGCGTCGAAACGGTGGAGCCCGCGGTCGCGGAGCTGTCGCGCCGGCCCGTCGACCTGCTGATGGTGGAGGCCGACGGCGAGGCCGCCCGCACGCTGGCGGAACTCCGGCGGCGGTGCCCCGCCCCCGCCATCCTGCTGGGGCCGGTGGAACGGGCCGCCGGGTCCGGCGTCCCCGCCGACGTGCACTGGGTGGACCCCGCCGATTCCCAGGGCGTGGTCCAGCAGGCCATGGCCCTGCTCGACCGGCGCAACGCCCCGCCGACCGTGGCCGACATCCTGCGGCGCGCCCGCATCCTGGTGGTGGACGACAGCGCGACCTACCGCGAGTTCCTGCGCGCCGAGCTGGAGGAGGACGGCTGCCACGTCGTCGCCGCGCGCAACGCCGACGAGGCGGTGGCCGCGCTGGAGGACGGCGGGCTGGACTGCGTGATCCTCGACCTCGTGATGCCCGGCACCAGCGGCACCCAGCTCTGCGAGCGGTTCGACCGGTTCCGGCGGCGGCGCGGCCTATTCTTCCAGATCGTGATCCTGACCAGCCAGGAGGGCGACGACCGGCTGACCGCCAGCCTGACCGCCGGGGCCGACGACTTCGTCGGAAAGTCTCAGCCCATGGAAATTCTGAAGATCCGCCTTATGGCCCTGCTGCGCCGGAAATACATGGTGGAGGACCATCTCAACCGCCTGTCCCACCCACTGCCTTCCGCATAGGAACATAGGGCTTTCAGGCGATTTCATCCAACGCACACCAAAGGTTAAGGTGCTGCACCTCCAGCTCAAGCGGTTAGAGAGACCGACGTGACGCCCCGGCACAAGAACAGGACCAGCATCGATGCCGCGCCAGCGGAAACGGAGTGCGTCGACAACGCGCTGCGGATCTGCCACGCCGCCGCCCTGCCGGCCTTCGTGCTGACCGGGCCGCCGCACGCCGCCACGCTCTTCGCCAACCCGGCCCTGTGCAGCCTTCTCGGGAAGGAGCCGTCGGAGGGCGGGTGCCCCGCACCGTCCTGGTTCGGCCCGGTCTGGCCGGCGGTGCTGGGCGCCGTCGATCCGCTGTTTTCCGGCGACACCGAAGGGCCGGTCAGCGTCGAGCTTCTGCCCGCGGGCAACCTCGATCCCGTGGCCTTTCAGGGTGTGCCGCTGATCCAGGGCGGGCAGACGGTCGGCGTGATGGCCATGGCCGCGCAGGCGGAGCCCGACGACCGGGCGATCGCCCGCATGGAGCGGTCCATGCGCGCCGAGATCGAGCGGACGACCGCCGCGCGCTCCCGCTTCCTGGCCTCGGCCAGCCACGACCTGCGCCAGCCCTTCCAGGCGATGCGCCTGTTCCTGGACGCGCTGTGCAGCCAGATCGCCGACGAGAAGGCGCTGAGCACGGCGGAGATGCTGGGCAACGCCATGACGGCGGGGGAGCGGCTGCTGAACGCGCTGCTGGACATCTCCACGCTGGACGCCGGCACCGTCACCCCCGACCCGCAGCCGGTCGCCCTGGACGAGCTGCTGGCCCAGCTCGTGGAGGAGTTCCGTCCGCAAAGCGAGGAGAAGGGCCTGCGCCTGCGCGCCCGCCTATGCCCCGGCACGGTGGAAACCGATCCGGTGCTGTTCGGGCGGGTGATGCGCAACCTGCTGACCAACGCCATCCGCTACACGCGGCACGGCGGGCTCCTGCTCGCCATGCGGCGGCGCGGCAACCGCTGGCGCGTCGATGTGTGGGACACCGGCTTCGGCATTCCCGACGAGCAGTTGACCGCCATCTTCGACGAGTTCCACCAGCTTCAGAACCCCAACCGCGATCCCACCCGCGGGCTGGGCCTCGGCCTTGCCATCGTGCGCCGTCTGGCGGAGCTTCTCGGCCTCCAGGTGGAGGTGCGGTCCCGCATCGGGCGCGGCACCGTCTTCTCCGTCACGCTGGAGGCCGCCGCTCCCCAGGCCGAACCGCCGCCCTGCCCCACCGCCGCCCTGCCCACCGCCTCCGCCGGCCCGTCGCTGACCGGAATGACCGTGCTTGCCGTGGACGACGAAGCCATGGTGCTGACCGGCCTTCAGATGATCCTGGAAAGCTGGGGTTGCACGGTCGCCGCCGCGGGGGACATGCGGGAGGTCTTCGCGGTTCTGGACGGGCTGCCGGACCCGCCGTCGGTCATCCTGACGGACCTGCGTCTGCCCGGGAAAGTGTCCGGCTTCGACGTGATCGACCGGGTCCGCCGCCTGTACGGCCATCCGATCCCCGCGGTGGTCCTCAGCGGCGAAACGGCCCAGAGCGCCCTTCTGGAGGGCCAGCGCCGCGGCTGCTCCTTCCTGCACAAGCCCCTCCACCCCGGCGACCTGCGTCAGGTTCTGGAACAGATCCGGGAGGACAGGGGGGAGTAGGACGATGACCCGCGCTGGATTTCCCCACGCTGGATTTCCCCACGCTGGATTTCCGAGGTCCGGAATAGTCCCCGCACCGAGCTTGGACCGCCGCCCCGCGCCATGCGAAGCTGCGCGCCCTTCAGCAGCCAGCGGGAGCCGGATGTGGCAGACAGCAGCGGATCATTCGTCCATGCGGGACCACGCGTCACCGGGACCGGCATCGGCGATGCCGAATGGCGGGCGCGGGTCGATCTCGCTGCATGCTACCGGCTGGTCGCGGAGCGCGGCTGGGGCGACCTGATCTACACGCATATTTCCCTGGCCGTGCCAGGGGAGCCGGGACGTTTCCTCATCAACCCCTTCGGCCTGACCTTCGACGAGGTGACGGCCTCCAACCTCGTCAAGATCGACATCGACGGCGCCATCATCGGTGACAGCCCCCACGAGGTGAACGCGACCGGATTCGTCATCCATGGAGCGGTCCATGCGGCGCGCGAAGACGCGCGTTGCGTGATGCATCTCCACAACGAGGCGGCGGTGTCCGTGTCGATGCTGAAGGACGGGTTGCTGCCGCTGTCGCAGCACGCTTTGCGCTTCTACCGCGACCTTGCCTATCACCGGTACGAGGGGCTGGCGCTCACCGAAAGCGAGAAGGTCCGCCTCGCCGCGAATCTCGGGACCTGCCGGGCGATGCTGCTTCACAATCACGGCAGTCTGGTGACCGGCCGCACGGTGGCGGAGGCCTTCTGCCTGATGGACATGCTGGACAAGGCTTGCCGGATGCAACTCGCCGCACAGGCGACCGGCGCGGAACTGGTGTTGCCGTCGGCGGAGTTGTGCGAAAAGACCTTCCGGCAGCTCACCGCCGATCCGGAGCCGGAAGGCGAGCTGGAATGGCCGTCGCTGCTGCGACGCCTGGATCGGCTGTGCCCGGATTACAGGACCTGAACTGCCCGGACCGCGATCCGCAACAGAAGGGATGGAGTACCGATGCCGCTCATCAACGTTCAGCTTTTCGAGGGCCGCACACCGGAACAGAAGCGCGCCTACGCCAAGGCGCTCACCGATGCGTCCGTGGAGGTGCTTGGCTGCAGCCCGGAGGCGGTCGACGTCATCTTCCACGACGTGAAGAAGAGCGATTGGGCCAGCGGCGGGAAGCTGTGGTCCGACGCCGATTAAGGCTTCTGTGCCCGGTGCCCATGCGCTGACTGCTCATCGCATAGGCACCGGAGCATATTTTAGGCAGGACGGTAAGAGTCGCCGTCAGACGGCACCCACCGCTCTGCCGGTCAGACGGTAGACCGCGGTGGCGACCGCCCGATCCTCGCTGTCGCCGACATCCATCCGGCGGTCGATGTAGTTGCCGAGAAATTCGACCAGCGCGTCGCGGGCGACCGACTGGACCCACTGTCCATGCCCGCCAAAGGCTTGCAACGTCCAGAACTCCGAAGCCATCAGCGCGGAGCGTACGGTCTTCGACGAACCGTCCCAGTGGGACCACAAGAAATCGATGGCACTCTGAGCGACCGTAATCACCAATCCGGCATTGATTCCGCGTGACGCCATCGTAGTCTCCATCTCAGCCAACCGAGCGGGCGCTCGTGAACAAAGCCGTGTTCAGCAAAAGCAATGCCAAGGAGACGAAGAGAGAAAGCCGTACCACATTCGGACGCGGGTCACCGGGTATCCAAACCAATATTGGGAGGAATGGCCATGAATGCGCAGGAAGAGCAGCGGGCGCGCGACGCGCTGAAATGCATCGACCGGGATCTCGATGCGCTCGACATTCAGATCGCCGCCGTGCAATCGACCGATCGCTCCGGTGCTTCCCTCAACCAATACATCCGCGTCCGGGACGCCCTCCTGACCGAGGCCCAAGCGATTCTGGCCCAACTCGACACCCGCTGATCCCCCGTCTGCAACCGTCTGCACTTTTTTTGTCCCCTCCCCCGCCTTCGGCGGGGAGGATCAGCGAGGGGACCCAACTCCAGCACCCCGAACACGACGAAAAGCCGGCGCTTCCCTTGCGGAAAAGCGCCGGCTTTGTCGTTCATGAAGCCGATTGTCAAGCGAGTGTACAACGTTCCGCTGCGTCCGGACCGGTTTTGGTCGGGCGTGTGCCGTGGTGACCTGGCGGCGACCTACTCTCCCACGTCTTGAGACGCAGTACCATCGGCGCTGAGGCGTTTCACGGCCGAGTT
>NZ_QOKW01000050.1 GCF_008365375.1 Roseomonas genomospecies 6
TAGCCGATCTCCAGGACGCCATTGCCCGCTACATTCGCGAGCACAACAGGGCATCCAAGCCCTTCGTCTGGACCAAACCGGCCGAGAAAATCCTCGATAAACTCAGCCGTTTGCCTGCACCTTCTGAATGAGTCAGTGCACTAGCGAAGCGCAGCCTCGACCCGTGAGCGGGTGAGGGCGATCAGCTGCTGCATGGCACACGCCAGCGAGTCCGCGGTCACCGTGTCTGGAAAAACGACCTGCAGGCGTCCGCAGCCGCTTGTCCAACCGGGATCGTGCACCACCGTCTGTCCGGGCATGGCATCGCGCACCCCGGCGCACAAGGCGGGCAGGATACCCGTGACCGCGGCGGCCTTCTCCGTCTCGACATGCAACTCGACGCCCATCTGCCGGAGGGCGTGAGACAGCAGGAACTCGTAATGCACCGGAGCCGGCCAACCCGCCACGTAGATCTTGCGGTAGCGGTCCTTGCCCGGACCTTCGGTCACGCCTTCGCTGCGCAGCGGGTCGAACGCGGCAACGGCGGCACGCAGCAATGCGCGCAGGTCCTGCGGCGGCTTGGGCTGCGTAGACGCCGCATCCACGGGCACGTCCACCGGCCCACGCCGGCTGGGAACGCCCCTGCCCACTCCCAGCCGCAGCCGTGCCGCGGCAATGGCGTCCTCGATTGTGCTTCCGGACACTTGAAACAGCACGTCGTCGGCCTCCTGGACGACGGCGACGGGGCGGCCATCGACCAGCCCGCCGACGATCCGCAATGGTCCTTCTTCCACGATGATCATCCCGCTCATGGCGCGATCCTCCCTGTTCGGCAATTCGACATCATGCCTTCGGCGTCTCCGCCGTGTCGGCCAGCAGCACCGTGTGCGGGTCCACAACGTGGAACGGCGTCGTGCGTCGGAACCCACCCTGGCCCGGCGTCTTGGCGAGGCCAAAAAGACGAAGGTCGCGCAGCGTGTCGAGGACGCAGGGCCTGACCTTCTTCACCATGGCGGCGCCCGCAAAGCGGCTCGACACCCGCGCTGCGACCTCGCCGTCGATGTCCTGGGCACAGACGACTCCGCGCTCCTTCAGCAGCGCGTAGACGGCGTGGCTGCCCATAACAAGATCGCGGTAGGCACCCGAACTCACGACGGTTTCATCGGGCCGAGCCGGATAAGCATTCCCGGACGCCCGTGCCCGGACGATGTTGGGCATGACCGGGGTCATCGAGCTCTTGCGGGTGGGGTCGACCTGGTGGAAGCCTTGGGAAATTCCGTCGTCGGCGTTGCCGGAGAGCCTGGGGCGGAGCTCCCTGCCGGCCTCCAGACAAAAGACGGCCGGCAGGGGAATCCGGCGGGTTCGCGGCTGGACCTGGATGCCTCCCGACGCGACCCGCCCCGGCGGATCGGCTGCCATGGCCGCCGAGGCCGGCGCGGCGGTGGACGGAGCCGACTGGGCATGGCGATTGACCAGCCGCGCACGCGCCTTGCCGATCGCCTCTCCGACATCGTCACCCGTCGTCTGGAACAGCGTGTCGCCACCCGACAGGACCACGGCGACGGCGCGGCCATCGACCAGCCCAGCGCTGATCGTGACGTCATCCAACTCGATGGTCATCCTATGTGCCGTCATGCCCCTCATCCCGGTCGATCACCCGCCCCAGCCCCCTGCACCGGCGACGCGCCCACCTTTGGCCCCAGCGTCGTCCCGGAGCGATGGGCACGACGATGGAATCACTGCGGCTTCTCGTGACGTGACGGCGCGCCAGCGCTGGTCCTCTGCCAGTCGCGCAACGTCTCGCCGGTACCGAGAATCCTCCAGGCGGCCGGACCGCTGCAGTTTCGGTCGAGCACGACGCCGCCGGCTTGCCTCGCGCTGGAGAACCGCCATGTTTGGGCAAAAACCAGCAGTTGGGGATCGGCGGCCGGCACCAGCACGCCGCGCGCCAGAAGCTGGTCACGCAAGGGGCGATCGCGGCTGATGTCGGTGCCATAGGCGCGGGCGGTCGAGCCGACGAGCACGATGAATTCGTCCCCCTCCGGTCGGCCGCGCGCCACCGCGGCGCCGCCGCGCAGCTCGAACACCGGACCATCGGTGGCATCCGGCGCGATGCCGCTGGCGCCAACCGCCGGCGCATCGCTGCGGACGTCCACCGCCCCGGTGGGGCAAAGTCGAGCAAGCGCTGCGGCTCTCGCGGCTTCTTCGCTTGCTCCCATGCACTGGAACAGGATCTCACCGCCGAGCATGGCAATCGCCACGTGCTGGTCATCGAGAACACCCATCACAATGGTCGGTCGATCGTCGCTCACCCGTTCCTCACCTCGTTTGGCCGGCCGCCACCGACGTGCTGGCGAAGGGCACGGCCGGCTCCAGGACATTGCGGAACAGGCGGGCAGCGGTCGTCCGCAGCGCGTCCGTGCCGGGCATGGCGGTCAGCGCCGCGACACCGTCGCCGAACCACCGCTCCGGTCCTGGATACAGGATGGCCGCCATCCGCACCACGGCGTCCCCGTTCGCGTCCCGAATGGCGTCGCGGTACGCGTGCATCTTGTCGATGTCCTCTTTCTTCGGTCCGGCCGCACCGCCGTCCCCATCGGCGTCGCCGAACAGCTTGTACTTCGGATCGAGGATCAGCAGCGCGCGGCGCAGCGGCGTACGAACCTCCACGGTCACGTCCGGGATTTGACGGAAGCTAATGCTTCCCAAGTCGGCGAAGGGCGAAGGCGCAAAGTCGCGCTGCGGCGTCAGCGTCACCGTGCAACCGTCGGCGCGGCTGAGCACGACGGCAGGCCGGCCATTCGGAAGCACGTCCACCAACGGCCCCATCGGTCCGGGCGTGATCAGACGTTGGCCGGCGACGGTGAATCCCAGGTCCGCCGCAACGGCGAGAAGGACGTCAATCAGGGTGAGCGTGCCCCAGGTCTCGTACAGTGCCGGCACGTTCTCCATCGGGGCCTCGAGCGCCGGATCTCGCAGACAGGCGCGGGCGGAACGCCGAAACGCGAGGAACCCCTCCAGGGCGGCGCGGTACGCCGGCCGGCGCAGCAGGACCATGGTCAGGCGATCCGGGGCCGAGCGCAGCCGCCCGACGCCGTCGAGAAACGCCACCGCCCGGCACGCGGCGCGGAAGCGGGCGCGAAGACTGCGCAGGGTGTCGCCGGCCGCGGCCGCGAAGCTGGCCGACAGACCGGCGCAGGCCTCGAGGCGGCGCAGCCGCCCATCGACCTGGTCACGGAACTCGCGCACGAGCCGGTTCTCGTAGGTGTCGTGGGTCGGTTCGCTGCGCGCATCGACCAGCCGCTGCGGCAACCGCTCGGCCGTGAGGTTGCCCGCTCGCCCCAGAGCCGTCGGGAGCCGTCCCGGAATCGGGCGGCGGACCCGCTCTGCCGGCGTCCAGATCTCCCGGTCGGCCAAAACGACGTGCGGGTCGCGGCCGAGCCGGTTCAAGGTCTCGATCAGGCCGGGCCGCCCGGCCGTACCCTCGAGCGCTTGGCGGACTTCTTCGAACTCTTGCGCCAGCGTCGCTGGCCCGGGTGGAAGCAAGCACAGACCAGAGAACGCGCCGAGCCGGTCGAGCCCGATGGCCACCGAAGCCGGCAGGCGCGTCTCCAGGTCCTCGACCATGGTCGCCAGCGCCTCGTCCGACAGCTTTGCAGAACGGATGTGGATCACCGCCTCGGCACGCGCGGCACCGTCGTGGATCGCCACGCGCCAGCGCCCGGCGCCGGCCCGGTCCCAGGGAACGGTGACGCGCGGCACACCCGCGATCCGTTCCACCCGAACCGGGAGAGGCCGCCCATTCAGCGTGACCTGGACGTCAGCCCACCGTTCCACGGGAACGTCCGCCAGGATCAGGGTTCCCGGCTCCCACTCGCGTGGGACGGCGACCGGCAGCCCCCGGGCATCGTGAAACACCAGGAGAGGCGCGGTACCGCCCGGCGGTCCGGGATCAGAAGAAAGAGGTGAAGCCATGGGCAAGGAAGCGGTGATGCATCTGGCGGGCGCGGGTGGCGCTGAGCGGCATCGTGGGGGCACACAGGTCGACGAGGCGCTGCAATGCGTCGCCGACCCGGGCATCGTTGCCCTTGATCTTCGGCAGCACCTTCTGCAGGACCTGCTCGTCCAGCGCGTCCTGCCACGCGACGCCCAACGCCTGGGAGTGCGCGACGTACTGGTCGATCTCCGACAGGACGCGGAACGCGAAGGGGGCGACCTCGGCGACCACATCCCAGACGTCCAGCACCGCGGCGGCAAAGGGCTTACCGTCGAGTTGCGCGGCCAGCAGCTCGCGCGGGCTGTCCAGCTCGAGCATCTGCGCGCGGTCATAGATCTTGTCGGCGAAAGCGTGCGTGGTCTCGTCGACGTTGACCGTGCCGATGAACGCCAAGTTGGGCGGCAGCGCCACCCGCCGCCCGCCGGCGAGTTCGACCTCGGCCTGCCCGTTGCGGGCCCGCAGTTCCATGGCCGACAGGAAGGTGGCGAAAAAGTACTCGACGCGGGCCAGATTCATTTCGTCGAGCACGAGATGGAATGGGCGCGCCGGACGCCGGGCGGCCTGCGCGGCGGCGTACTCCTGGCCCGCCTCCTGGAGGAAGCGGGTGAACGCGGTGGCGTGGAAGGCGCGGTCGAGCGGGTTGAAGTAGCCGAGCAGATCCTCGTTGGTCGTCCAATTCGGCGCCACCGGAACCACCAGGTACCGCGCGCCGACCGCCTTGGCGTAGACGTCCGTCAACCACGTCTTGCCCGTGCCGCTCACGCCGGCCAGGATGACGAAGCCGCGGGCTTTCAGCGCGACGTGGTAGCGACGCAGGGTGCGCTCGGATAGCCGCAGCCCGGAAGCCCGAACGCGGTCGACGATCTCCGCAAACGGCAACTCCGGTAGCGTCTCACTGCGCGACTGCTCCATCGCGAGCTGGACCAGCAGCTCGCGGGGAACCTCGTGGATGTCTTTGAAGCTCCAGGAACGCTGCTCGACACGGCGGGGAAAGCCGCCGGTGTGCCAGGCGATACCGACGCGGTGACCGACTTCCGGGGCCGGCAGCCGCTGGTAGGGTTCGGTCACGACGCCGGCCGCGAGCACCTCGCCGGACGGCTCTCCCGCCACGACGACGTCGCCGGGCTGGAGCGCGCGCACCAGCCACAAGCCGGCGGCAATCTCTTGCGCGAAGCCCTCGTCCGGATTGGCATCGGCCAGGGCGGCGGCAAGGTCCCTTTGCGTGGCGGACGCCGCCAAGTCCATGGCGGGGGCCACGTCGAGACGGAGGTCGGAACCGGCCAGCCAGCCGCCGATCCCCTCCGCCGGAGGGCGGATGCGCACCACCAAACGGCGGGAGGCAGCATCGGTCGCGGCCAGAATCGCGACGAGCCCGCCGCCTGCCGGCACGGGAGGCCCGGCGTCCAGCGCCGCCGGCGCGTCGTCGCCGGCCATGGCCACCCACAGGAAGCTTTGGACGTCGATCATGTCGCGCGGCGCCCAGCCCTCCTCGGCCAGCTTCTGCCGGATGGCGGCCGCGAAGGCGCGTGCGTCCCGGTAGTCGGCGGCGCTCGGCAAGCGTCCCCAGCCGCCCAGCTTGCGCCCGCTCAGCCGCGCGCCAGCCTTATCGAACAGGTCGGTGCGCACGAAGATGTCCCGCCCAGGATCGACGAGCATCAGCAGCAGGGTGCCGACGTTGCGCAGCACCGCCGGCCTGCCACCGCCCGTCGGGAGCACGGCTTGGTAGGCGTTCGCGAAGCGCTCGAGCCGTTCCGCCGCGTCGCCCTCGCCGAGCAGCAAGTCCCGCAGGGCACTGGCGGCCAGGAGGCACTGCTCGTCGGTCAGCTTGGTCAGATGCTCCCAGGAGCGCCAGCCGACGAGGTTCTGTGGACGCCCACTCGACGGCAGCGCCTCCCTCTGCATCGCCTGATACAGCGCGGCGCACACCTCGCGCGCCTGCGCCGGGGTCGCCGCGGGGGCCATCAGCCGGGGGAGCAGCGCCACGCGCACGAGCGCCACGAGCTCGTCCTTGGAGCGGCGCTCGGCCTCGACGTACACGGCTCCGGCGTCGGCAAACGACTTGAAACCCGGCATTTGCCGGAGAAACTCGCGTTTCAGATTCTCGAATTCGGCGGCGTCGACCTGCATGATGTCTCGGAGGCGCTCGCAGCACCAATTGTGAGTAAAAGAAAGGAATCAACTCTGACGATCATGTCGGGATATGGCCGGGCAGGCAAGAGGGTTGATTCGCTACCGACGATTTCGCGGTCACCGCCGAAGCAGAATGCAGGGCGCGTTCACGTCCTCAGCCATTTTGCCCTCCCTGATTCGCCGCACGTGCGGCTCCGTTCGGCAAGGGATCGTGAACGGCGGCGCGCGGTGTCGGCTGGCCGGCTCCTGGGCTGCGACCAGCAGCCCCACGACGTCGCAGCCGGACTGGTCGGCTTGCTCCGCCGCAGGGTGACCAGCACCCTGAGCGGCTGAATCTCGAGCTCGGCAAGATCGAGGGCGGCCCAGGGCACCGTACAGGCCGGTCAGCAGCAGACTGGCGCCGGGAGCAGCGGCGCCGCCGTTGTCCGACGGGTCCCCCTGGTCCCGAGCAGTGCTGGCGAGAGGACCTTGACCACGGCCTTAGGCGGCGGATCGACGGGCACACCCCAAGCGCTGGTGGTGGGCGACGCCGTTCTCAGTCTGTGCGCCTGCTCGGCGAAGAACGGCGCGAGCTGCCGGGGCTCGGGGCTCGACGGATCGAACCGATGCTCGGCGCACCAGTCGCCGTAGCGGCATGAATCCGCGGAGCGCAGGCCTGGTTCCTGCGCGACGGAACGAGAAGGGGGCGTCGCGATCAGGCGCGGCCGCTGCGGAGTCCGGCGGGCCGCTCCGCCATGTCGAGCCACGCGCGCAGGCGGGACAGCACCGCTCCTGCGTCGGGGCCGTCGAGAAGCTCCGCCGGCCGGCGCCCGTCGAAGGGCGGTTCGGCAATCGGCGTCTCCAGCCAACGCACCACGCGCTGCAGCATGCTCCCCTCCTCAGCCCTTCGTGGGCGCGGCGGCAAGCCTAGCATCGCTGGGATTTGCCGGCCACATGCCCGTTTCACCGATTTGCGGACGGTTCGCGACCGAGGGGTGACTGCGCTGCGCGGGCGTGTCCCGCTACTGGAAGATTCCCCGGACGCCTAATGGTGGAGTCCCCACCCCGCCGGCCGGTCCGCGTGTGATGCTTGGGCGCGGCGGAGTAACCCCGGGAAAACCGGCCCTAACCGCCTGACTCGAAAGCGTTTGTCCGGCAAAACTGCAATCTCATACTTTGCCGGACAAAGCATTTTTTGTCAGTGCTTTAACCTCTAACGGCAGATCCCCTGCCCGACGGAGGTTTCCTCAGTTCCGACGACTTGCAGCGCCGCAAGCGACACACCGGCAGACCCGGGGTGGGTCACCGCAGACCACCGGCGGACGCCTACCACCTTCGCCACTCCGACCACGGACAGCACGACGCTGGCTTGGTCGTCGAGCGTCAGTCACGCTGTTGGGCGGTGATGGTCAGCGCCGCGCGCTCATGCGCGCTCAGATCGCCGTTGACCGCTCTTACGAGGACCTCCGCGGCCGCGGCCGCGCGCGCCGCGTGCCGGCTACCCTCGATCCCATCGACGAAACGACGACCGGGGGCGGCAATGGACCAGCCACATCCCCGCCAGGACCGCCAGAGCGTCAGCGTCCAACAGCCGACACGGCTGGTCTCGGTGGGAAACAGCCCGCTGTTGGTCTTGCTCCAGATCACCCTGCCCCTCCCCTCCGGCGCACAATCCACGGAACGCAGTCTCACACGAGAATATGGTCCAAGCCGCGCGACGTTCGCCGTTCCGTACGGTGCCGTGCTCGCCCCTTAGCGGTCTGACACCGCGCCGGCACATGAACGGACACTGGTGGCCACTGCGCCCGTCGATCATCTCGGCCGCCACCGTGTTGCCCAGTCCACCACCGACCACCGACGTGGCGAGAACGACAGGGGGCCGCTCCATGGCCTGGCGCAAAACAGGCCGGCTCCAGCGACGGTCGAAATGAGTGCCGTCAGAAACAGAGAGGACAGCCCCGCCGCCGCTCGCCATCTACCATCGTGATGGCTGACGACAGCGTGAGCGGAGCCCCCCATGATCTCACGGGAAGAGCTGTATCAACTGGTCTGGTCGAAGCCCATGACCAGGGTGGCCGACCAGTTCGCGGTCTCCGGCACCTATATGGCCCGGGTCTGCGCCCTGCTGAACGTCCCACGCCCCGTGCGGGGCTATTGGGCGAAGCTGGCGGTCGGGAAAGCGCCGCCGCCGGAGCCCCTCCCTGAGGCCCGGCCCGGCGATCCGCTGTCCTGGTCCACCGACGGGGAGCATCGGCCGCCACCGAAGCCGCCCCGGCCACCCGGGCGCCGGCCCGGCACCGAGGTGCGCGTTCCGAGAACCCGCATTCACGCTCTGATCCGCGGCGCCAAAGAGCATTTTGAAAACGGTCGGGCCGTGGAGGACGGCGCCTATCTCAAACCCTACAAGCGGCTTCTGGTCGACGTGACGGCGTCGAAGGCCGGCCTCGACAAGGCGCTCGGTTTCGCCAACGACCTCTTCAACGCTCTCGAGTCCGTTGGCCATCGGGTGGTGGTGGCGCCCTCGGATCAACGGTTCGGACGGGCTGCGGTCGATGAACGCGAGATCCGCAAGCCGCCCCGCGACCGCTACCATCACGGCGGCCTCTGGTCCCCCGACCGCCCGACCGTCGTCTACATCGGCAGCGTGGCGATCGGTCTCGCGATCCTCGAAATGTCGGAATCGGTTCTGCTCCGCTACGTCCATGGCACCTACATCCGGGAGGCCGACTACATCCCGCCCAGGCCGTCCCGCCACGCTGCCGACCACACCTGGACGACCACGCGTGATCTGCCCTCCGGCCGCCTTCGCCTCGTGGCCTATTCGCCGTACGGGCGCGTCGCCTGGTCCACCGACTGGCAGGAAACGACACAGGCCTCGCTCCATCCAGCCCTGCCCGCGATGGTGACGTCCATCGAAGACGCGGCCGTTCACCTCGTCGAGAGGCTGGAGGAGGCCGACCGGCGGGCGGAAATCGCCCACCGGGAGTGGCTCGCCGCCGAAGAGAAGCGCCGGAGGGCAGAAGATCGGCGCCGCGTGGAGCAGTCAGTCCGTGAGAGCCAGGAGCACCTTACCGAGATCATTCGACAATGGTCGCATGTCATGAGCGTCGAGCAGTTCCTGGCGGGGGTGGAGGCGCGTGCCGCTGATCTGCCAGAGGCCGACAGAGATCAGTTACGGGAACGCTTGAGGCTTGCCCGAGCGTTTCTGGGCACCCAGAATCCGCTGGATTTCTTTCGCTCCTGGAAAACGCCTGAAGAGCGCCATCATCCGGTTTACCCGGACGGAGGCTCCTGACCAAAGTGGGGAGGGCGCAACGAGCCGGTCGGGAGAGGCCGACCGCACCTGTGCTCCAGCGCATCTTGTCCATCCTCTCTTCAAGGCATTGCCGCGTCATAGAACAGCCTGACGGAGGCGGCCCAAAGCAGCGCTTTGCGACCCCAAACACACTTGTCTCGACGATCGTGGTCTCGCGGCCCTCGACGCCGGCGCCGGCGTCCGAGGGCAGCCCGAACCTGACGTTTCATCGACGCCTCGGCCGGCAGGCTGACCAAGATTGGGGGGCAACCGGGCGCTGATCCGGGAGATGAGTGAGGGCGAGGTCCAGGCGCTACGGGGCCGCCTCTACCCATGGCCCCGTTGCGCGAAGGAGGAGCCGGATGGCGTTCACGGACGGTGTTCTGGGCCCAGCACCGGTGGCGAAGGCCGCTGGTCATGAGGTAGCGTCGGCATCGGTCCCGATCGTCATCATCATGCACCAGGACGGCGCTGGCTGGCTGGCCCTCTCCTGTGGTACAGCAGGCCGGAACTCATGGGGTCGCCGCCATGCCAACGATGACGAACTGGACGACACGGCACGCGGTGACACGGACTTGCGGGTGCGATCTGGCGGTGGTCTGGCGGGGGCCGGAGGTGTGGGCCTGGGTCGTCACCGTTGCCGGCGAGCAGGTTCGCTCCGGAAGCGCGCGCACGATGATCGGCGCCCAGGACGCCGCGTTACGCGCCGCAAAAGCCCATGCCGACGACGGCGGCCGCGTCCAACTCCCGCTGCTCTGACCGCGCACCTCAGCGCGGAGCATGCGTGCGGACGCATGACGGCCCGATGGCGTCCGCAGGCAGACAGCATTGCCCCGACAACACCCGTCTCGACGGACATGCCGCGGCAAGGCGCGTCCGCCCCCCGACCAGGGACCAAGCCGGTGCGAACAGGAGAGGACGCGCCCGGTCGCCTGCGAGTCACAAGGGCTGCGATCCGGGCCGGTCCCCCGCTGTCTCACCGATCAGCGCTCCGACAGCAGCAAGGCCGCGCGACGCGCCGTCGACCGCGGTATCCGACCCGCCCTTGCTGGTAAGCACAGGCAGCGCGACTGGGAACAGCGCCAGGAGCACCAGGGTGGCGTTTCTGGTGGCCGTGATGTCGAGGCTGGTAGCCTTCGGCGCGAAGCGCCCCGTCTTGGCGTCACGTCGCTTTTGACATGTTATATTTGACATGTCAAAAGCGACGACGTATATGCTGCACATCAGGCACGCCCAATGGAGTCCCGCATGAACAGCACCGCGATTGTTCCGTTCGACGCCGGCCCGTTCCGTGAACTGGCGAGCTCCCCTCTGGGCGAAGGCTTGTGGTCGCTCCTCAACGGGCACGACGCCCTGATTCGGATGGAGACCGCCACGTACCTCGGGCGACCAGCGGTGGAACCGCTCAGCCCGGAGCTGCTGCAACGGTTTGGTGACGCGGTGCGCCAGGACCGCGTGAAGCAGATGATTGGCCGCATGGTCCGCCAGATCCTCGAGGCGCGCGGCTACCGGATCGACCGCCAGAATGTCCGCATCTCCATGCCGACCAACATCTTCGCCAGCGGGACCCGCTACACCGCCGCGCACGCACCAGCCACGATCACCGCCGCGTGACGGCGTACATAGGAGCCGTTCCGGCACTCGCCTGCACCATCCAACCGGAGGCCATGATGCCATTCGATGTTTCGCAGCTGCGCGATGCGCAGGCCGCACGCACCTACCTCGACAACGTCAAGCGCCTGGGCCGTGACGATCTCTATCCGGCCGCTTTTCGGCGCCTCTGCGAACTCAGCGGCCAAGCGTCCGACGATCCCCTGGTCATCGACTTCTGGCGGGCGATCGCAGCGCTGGAAGAGATTCTGCGCGACCAGCATGGCAAGGTGGTGCGGGCTTCGCGGACCCGGCAGAAGGTCGAGCGCGTCGGCGTGCGCAGGACCGTCGAGGATCTGGCCCTGAGCCGGCAGGAGTCCGACGGATTTCGCATTTTGACGGCGCATGGACTGGGCGACCTGACGGCGGAGTACCTTGTCCTCAAGCACGCCGGGCAGTTCTCGGCCGAGGCTATTGCGGCCGCGCGCGCGCGCCTGGAAGAAGCGGCAGTCGCCCTTCCGGGAGCCGGGTGATGCTGCGGCCGAACAATCCTCCCCCGCCGCGGCGGCCGGCGCGCCCACAGGAAGAGCAGAGCTGATGCACGACACGCCTGAGATCGCGGAAGGCGAGTCCGCCCATTCCCTCCATTCGACCTTGCGCGAGAGGATCGTCGAGCATGTCTTCATCGGCGACGCGCTGCGCCGGCTGTGGCAGCGCGAGGTCCGGGATGTGGAGATCCTGCGCTCCGAGTTCGACGCCGGAGGCTATGACCTGGTGATGAGCCGGGGCAGGATCGTTCGGCACATCCAGTTCAAAACCACCCTGCTGGGTGGGCGGACGACCAGCATCAAGATCAGCCTGAAGCTCATGGAGAAGCCAAGCGGCTGCGTCGTCTGGATCATCGTCGCGCCGGATCTGACGCTGAATTCCTTCCTGTGGCTCGGCGGCCAGCCGGGAGAGCCGCTGCCGGACATCGGAGGCTTGAAGGTTGTCAGGCACACCAAGGGAAACTCCGCGGGGATGAAAGCGGAGCGGTCGAACCACCGTATCGTTCCCCGCAGGCGCTTCGATCTCCTTCCCTCGCTCGACGCGGTGCTGGCTCGGCTCTTCGGTCCCTTGCCATAAGCTGGCGGATCGGGCCGGCACCCAATTTGGAAACCGCCCTCCGCCGGGTGGAATTCGACCACGGGAAGCTCAGGAAACTCGTGACAGGCGTGGTTGCTCTGGAGGAGGAACGTCGAGACGAAGCACCAACCCGCCAAGGCCCGACGCCGCGGCCCAAGCCGCCTGTTCTCCGAACGCCGTGGCGACGACCTCGCTGACCGTCGCCGTCACCCGTGCGCCCATCATCCCGTCAAGGCTCAACGGGGCAAAATCGTTGGCACTCACCACGATCGCGGTGGTGACAGATACAATTGGCGCGCTTGTGACCGGCGCCGTCAGCATCACGGTGACCAGGGCATGGACTTGGACGCCGTTGTCCCGGAGCTCGGGCTCGCCGTGCAGGAAGGCCGACACGTCGGCGATGCGCTTTCGGAGTCGCTCGTCGTCGAGGCGGGCGTGTACACCGCACGGCACGCTGGCTTCCAGGGCGACGACGTCCGTGCCGAGGACCAGCCCAAGCTCACGCACCCACTGCGCGGCCTTTCGCCGGACCCGCGCGTCGGGGGCGTCGGACGCACCGCTGACCTCGAGGCCGTCCTCGCGAGTACGACACGCGAATGGGTCCTGGGCTCGCCAAGTTTTGTGAAAGCGAAATCATGATTGCCTGCGTCATCGGATTACTGATGCGGCAAGCGAGGATCCTCTGGGTTTGGTTTGAGGGAAACCGCGTGATCCAATCCAAACCGGCGCAACCGGCGAGGGGATTCGCCGGGTTACGAAGATGGGAGCGTCAAGATGCCGGTTCCATTCACGACCGGCACGCCATTCTTTTTAGAAATGGCTCTCCGAAAAGTTGGGTTGCTTTACGCCCGTTACCGGCTCTCACGAACAGTTCAGCTCAGGTTGCCGGATCGGCTTTGAGCGTAACGGATGGTGAGGAGATCAAGCGCTTGACCGGGATCTGACATGGCTCGTGTGTCCGACATCCCGGGCGTATGGACCATCCATGGGGATCGGATACCGTTCCACCAGCAACTCGTCGTCCTCCCAACGTTCGAGGCTGACCTCGAGCGCGGCGTTGATCAGGTCGGCGTCCGCAGCGAGCTCGTCGAGAACCGCTTCGAACAGTTCAATTTGCAGGTCGAGATCCATCCCCACAGGACCGTTCAGACACACGAGGCCGCCATGCAATTCCAGCGTCGCATGCTGGCCACCGCTGCCCCGGTCGGTCCTGGGGCCGCGGAAATCGACAGAGTTCTTGGTGACAAACGTGTAGCCGCCGCTGTCGATGAGGTCCTTGAGGTTCCAATCCTTCCAATCGCCCTTGCCGAGCCAGCGAATGTGGGTCGCCTCGAGGTGCCCGCGCTCCCGAGCCAAATGGGCGAGTTCCTCGCTGAGGCAGTTGTCCACCAGCAGCTTCACGCGGCACCCCGAAGGCGAGTGACACGCTTCGCCGTCACCGTGCCTGGGTCTGCGGGGCCGATCGCCTTCTTGGGGCGCCCCATGGGAGGGTTGGCTTTCGCCCACAGGCGCGCCAATTCGACATCGCGTGCCGTCAGGTCGGAATAGGCTCGAAGGATGCGCTCCATAGGCAGCCCCTTCTCGGCCGAGGCGGCCACATCGTAGACCGGGATCCTGGTGCCGCGGATGATCGGCGTGCCGGACAGGATCTCCGGATCCCGCACGACCAGCGCCCTCGACTCGGCCAGCGCGTTCAGGCTCTCGGCGACGCGTCTGAACACATCGACCATGTCGACCTTGATCGGGCCAATGGTCACCCCGAGGTCACTGGGGTCCGTCCAGCGGAGCCAAGCGTCGCTGTCGGCCAACGCCGCATGGTACCTCGACAGGAGTTCCTGGATCGCGGTCCGGCGCGCGCCAGGGGTCAGAACATCGGCCACTTGGCTGTCGAAGGCCACGAAGGCGGCGGCAGAGGGGCGGAACCACCGCTTGCCGTCGCGAGCGTAGAGTTCGGCCGGCAAGATGCTTTCCTCGATCAGATGGCTAACGTACCGAGTGGATACCGAGGCTACGGCGGCAACCTCGGTGGAAGTCAGGGTGTCGCCCTCTGCCAGCATCACGCCCATCGCTCCCTCCTCGTAAAAGTGCTCCGAGATTACGGAAGACATAATGGTGGCAGAGCCCCCTTGCAAGGGCAATGATGGTCGGCTTCCCCGGTGATACGGGGCTTGGCGCATGATGGCGCGGCTGGGTTCAGCAACCGAACCTTTCGATCAGACCATCGAAGGCGGCAGGACGTGCAGCAACCTTGTTTTCCGAAGAGCCTTGGAAATCAGGGTCAGCCGATGAGTTGAGGTGCGTCCCCGAAAGCAAAACCGGTGCGGCCACACGCCAATTTTCATACCCGAACACACCACCGGTTTCTATGACACTGTACACCTTACTCAGGGTAACCATGTCAAACGCAACGCCAAAATAAAACGCACTCTCCGCGTCGTCCCATGTCGGGTCAACCACAGTGCCTTCGTCCGTCACGCACCAGGCGTGCTCGACGGGAACGTTGAACTCCGGCACAAGGGCGATGCCTTCGGCATAGCGGTATTCCCGCGGATGGTGGGTGGCCAACCGGAACGCGTTCTGATAGCACGCCTGCGCCGCACCGGGCTGGATGTTGCGGGGCCGTGCTCCCTCCGCCCAGATGCGGCCATGTGCCATCAAGAAGGCAGCCGCTGACATCAGCGGGACGTCCTGCGGACGCCGCTGAGGTCGGGTCGGCAGAAGGGCGCGGAGATACTGAACAACGACGGTTTCGGGGTCCACGGCTGCACTCCAGGGATCGTCTTGGCAGCCATTGTACGACGGGCAGGACACTCTTTCGCTGTCAGCATGCTGAAATTCTGCTGACGAACGGCGAAGTGTGGCTGGTGGGCGGTGGGCGCCACCGTAGGGAGGAGCGGGAACGCGCGGGCGTGCCGAAGCCGACCGGCGTGGCCCAGACGGCCAGGCCGCCGACCGCGATCTCAGGCGTCAGCGTGCAAAGGCGCGATCGCTGTAGCGGCTGTACGCGTCGAGGGACACCGCTTGGCCGAGGCAGCCGATCGTGTCGCGCAGCCACGCCAGCTCGTCCGGCGCGTCCTCGGGGCGGCAGTCGCGGTACCAGTCCTTCCTCTGGCGGCCCTCCCCCGGCGACCAACCGTAACCGCGCGCCTTCAGGGCGTCCTTGGCATCAAAGGCGCTGTTGACCGCCCAGACCCGGGCCACGGGGCGCCGCGCGCCATCCAACAGCATCGCCAGGGTGCCATGCCCCGAGAGCGGCAACGGGTTGGCGAGCACGTGCAGCAGGGCCAGGCAGTCGTCCTGCGCCCGGTGGGCCTCGAAGTAGAAGCCGTAGCACATGGCGAGGAAGGCCAGCTTGCTCGAGCCGACCCCTTGCTCGGCCCAGTCGATCCCCTGGTGCGTGCACGCCCACGGCTTCGCCGCGAGGCGCGGGTCGATGCGCTCGAGCCGGCAGCGATCGAACGTGGCGTTGTGGGCGATCACGATGTCGGCGCGCTCGACCCAGCGCCCGAGTTCGGCGCGGTCGAAGGACTGCCCGCGCACCATGGCGTCGGTGATGCCGGTGAGACGGCGGATCGGCTCGGGGATGGGGCACCCGGGATCTTCCAGCCAGCTCTGCGCCGACAGGATCCGGTAGACGGTTCCCGTTGCCGGGTCGTACTCGAACGCCGCCATGCCGATCTCGATCACCGGGTCGGCGACGGCCAAGCCGAGGGTCTCGCAGTCGAGAACCAGCCCGAGCCGCTTCGTGCGCTCGTCCGGCACGGTGCAGTGTTCCGGCCGCACGTACTTGTGCAACACGCGATAGAGCCCCGTCGCCTCCAGCCGAACGGCCGCCGCCTCGGCGTCGAAACCACCGTCGGAAGCCTCGAGAAGCTCCGGCTCCGCATCGGCCGTCTGGATCATTACCTCTCCCTCAGGCTGTGTCACGTCGACGAATTCGCCAAAGCCGTGAATGACGATCACGCGGGGAGGCGACGGCGGTCAAGGAGAAACGCCACGGGCGGGGCGCATCGCGGATTGGCCCCCTCAGGTTTTGCGCGTTTCAGAGGCACCATAATGCGTTCCGAGGCCCCCCGGCCTCAGGCAGCGGCAGGGGCGTCTGCGCAAAGGCTTCAAGAACGTGGAGGCCGTGCTGCTGGCCGACGTCGGCGCCGGTGATCCGGCCGTGCTGTGCGCGGCGCTGCTGCACGACACCCTTGAGGACACGCAGACGACGCTGGTGGAACGGCGCGAGCGGTTCGGGGAGGAGGTGGCCGGCCCGGCGGACTGGCCCCTGGCGCGCAAGCGCGAGTACTTCGAGTGGGCTAAGGCCGTGGCCAACAGGATGCGGGGCACCCTGCCAGTCCACCCCAACCGGCACGGCACGTGGGGACCGACCCGATGATCGGGCGCTACGCGGAGGTAACGGTCCGCCGCTGCACCGCCTGGCAACAGCTGTGGCTGCGCTATTTCGTCGAGTACGCGTCCCCGGTCCGGGCGCTGCGCTGGGCCGAGAGCCGGTCGACACGGCCACCGCGGACGCGCTCGGCCCGGCGGAGGCCACCGCGTGCATCGATCGGGCACCCTGGCACACCCGGGGCGGCTCCTATTGGAAGGCGGAGCGCATGGAGGTGAAGGAACGCTGCGTTAGGAGGTGTAGCCGGGAGCCGGGGTTCCCCGACGAGCCATCATTGCCCGCGCCAGGGACCGTCCAGGCTTGGCGCGCACGGTCCATCCTGGCCGCTCCCGACGTTTCCGAGAAATCACCCGATGGCGCCGCCGGCAGTCGCGTCGGGGACGCGAGCACGCCCCGACACGCGGGCGGAACCCGGCTCCCGCCAGGACAGCGAGGTGTGCTCGGCGGTGGCGCCGTCACCTCGGACCGCGAACGGCGCCCTCACCGTTGCGCTGCCCTCGATGTCCGGCGGCGCCACCGCGGCGCGGCTGCGGATCCGCCGCGTGGTGGATCGATCCGCTGGCTCCTGGTCCGTCCGCCCCGGCAGCCGGTCAGCCGCACACATCACCTCTCCCCCCTCCCCTCCCACTAGACCCTGTCTGTGGCTTCCAAATGTCTACGCCCAGCCCTCCCCGGAGAGGGAGGAGAGGGAGGAGAGGGAGTGTCTTTTATATGGTGTCGAGTTTCTGCACCCTTGCCGGAAGCGTTCCGACAAAACGGAACAAACGGGCATCGCCGGGAGCATCGCCGCCCTCGTGGACGATCTCCAACAGATCGAGCTTCATCAGAGTCCCCAAGGCGTTGCGGTAGCGCTGGGGACCCCACCCGGCAATCTTCATAGGCGCGGCCGGTGCGGCGGCGAGCGTTTTCGGCGGCACGGCGAAGGTGTCGTGCTGCCAATGGACCAAGCGCAACTTCATGAGGAGCAGCATCGCATCGGAGCCGTGCGGATCCTGGGCGATGGCCTCGACCTCCCTCGCCGACGCCATCACCCGCGGTTCTTGGCCGACCCAGTTCCGGCCCTCCTCCTGAACGCGCCACGCGCTGGCGACGGTCTTCTCGACTTCAGCCGCCGTGAACGGATTCGACCCACCCGTCTGGAAATGCTCAGCGACGATGCCCCGCATACTCCGGAGCAGCGCGTCCTCGGAGCTCGCCCGCGGAGCCTCGCGGAGCGCGAGCTTGAACAAGGTGGTGTTGCGGTGTCCATCCTTCACGGTGCGCACAGGCACCGCCTCAGCAACCGCGCCCGACCTGGGCGGAGGATGGTGGGCACTCGGACGGCGCGCGTCGATCCGCAGCCCGTCTGCTCGCATCGGGGGCAGGCGCTCCAAGTCGTCCCAAGAGCCGCGAATGAAGCGGTAGGGCTTGCCGGCGTGAGGACCTTCCGGTCGAACGGAGGGCGGCACCACGATGACGCTACCACCGCGACCCTTGATGTCGACCGCGACGCCTTCCGTCAGCCTCAGGTTGCTGCTCGCCTCCCCAGAATGCCGGTACCAGAGATGGGCGCCACCGCTCGGCGTACCGGTGATCAGCGGCGTGTCGCCGAAGCGGCGCAACATCGGCTCCACGAGGGCCGGATCGTCCGGATCGACGATGGTCACGTTGGACAGGCTCGTGATGATCCCGATGTTCGCGGTCGGCCACTTCGTGATCATCTTTTCGACCCATGCAATGGGAGGCCGCCTCGGCCACTCCCCGTGCCCTTTCACCGCACCCTGCACCGACTTGCCGTTGTCGCTGGGACAGGGGACCACCGCCAATCCCAGCCGATACAACGCCAGAGCAGCCTGACCGAACGGCCCCAGGTCCGGCGTCTCGGCCCACGCAAGATCACGCATCGAGTTCGCCCCCGAACACCGGGCAACGCGTCTGGAGACGATCCTTCCCGCGCGGACGGCGGCGCAGGACAGACGGCGACCGCAGACCGGCGACACCGGCGCACTGGGGCGCGGCGGACGGGATCGCCGTCTGCGCGGGGAGCGAGCAGGACATTCCGGACATGAAAGGAGGCTCCTCGGCGACGAATGCCTCCGATATGGTCCGATTTGACTCGGTGAAGTCTGGAGCGGCAACGTTTCTCCCAGGGCACGAGGTTACCCGGCGCCGAGGCCTTCGCTTGTCGTTGGCGCGCACCGCTCGACGGAGCATGCGACGCCGCGACGGTTCGCCACGGAGACCTCCGCCCGCCGGCGATGGCGCCCTACCCTGCTCATCCATACCGGCGTAGCGCCGCACCCGGCGTGGACCGGCCAGGGCCCTGCACCGGTGATGGTCGGCGGCAGCCTTGATCCGCCAAGCGTGGGCATTGCGTTCGCACCGCGATTCCCGTGGACGATCAATGCTTTCTCGCCGTTCAAGAGCGCGCGATGAGTTCCCGATCGGACCGGGAGCGGTCGATGACCCGGGGCGCGCAGCCCGTCCCCAAGGCGCCGGCTGACGATCCACATCCAGAGGATCGCCGCGTTCCGCGATGGCTTGCCGTCCGGCGTGTCGCAGCGCCGCACCGAGGGCAAGGGATTTCCCCTTTGCACGGCTGATGCGGCGACGCGAACGGCGATTGGCCGTTTGAAGTCGACGATCTGATGGAGGAACGCCACGCCGATGGCCAACGCGTGGCTTGCGCTGCGTCGGTGTGAAAGCGCAACACCGGTCCGAGGACCTGCTCCCGACGGCCGAGCGGCTCATCGACCTTCGCTCTCTGAAAGCCTACACGAGGCGTCGACATCGCGCAGCCCGAACGACGGTCCCGCTCGGTTGGTCGATGTCCCCTCGCGGCACGAAGCCGGTATCCGCCGTGTGCTCGGCAACCGCACTTTCCACTCGGCTGTAGCGATCGCCACAAGACGTTGCCGGCGCGTCCTCGGCGTCTCCACCGCCGGATCGGGCGAACGAGCCTCAGCGGGAATGCCCGCGTTCCCGCTCCTTCGCCCGCTCCCGTTGCCGCTGTTCATACTCGCCCTGCGGGTTGGGGAAGTAGGGCTGATAAGCGCCGGCGTTCGCTGGCGGCGGGTCGATGATCGCGAGGACTTCGCCACGCGTCAGCGGCCGGCCGTCCGGCGTGAGCTGATAGAGTTTGACGATCTCGGGGACGCCGGGCATGCCGGACTTTGTGTTCCGCATCCGGATCGCCTCGGCGCGGGCGTGCTCGGCGTCCTGGTGGACGGGCGCGATCTTCTGACCAAAGTCGGCCGGGAGGACGTAGCCGCCGGCGCCGTTGTTGGTCGGCTTCTCCACCTTGATCGGGAGGAGCGCCTTGAGTTTGGCGGCGAGGTTCTTCCAGTGGACCTCGACAAGAGCAATTGCCATCAGCGCGACGTGGACGGTGCGGGTGATGATGTTCTCCGCCGCTTTGCGCTCCTTCTCACGTGCGGCCTGCTCGTCGGCCAAGCGTTGAGCCATCGCGACCAAGGCTCGGTCGGCCTCCCCCTTCGCCTTCTCGACCGCTTGCTTCTCGGCGATCAGCCGGTGCAGGCGCTCAGCCTCGAGCTTCCGCTCCGCCTCGCGCCGGTCGCGCTCTTCGTTGACCTGGGCCTCGGTCTCCCGGAGGGTCCTGAGCCATCCTTGGACCTGACGAGCCATTTCGGCCCGAGCCTCCTCCTCCTCATGGCGCCGACGCTCAGCTTCTTCCGCCCTGCGACGATCTTCGCGGGCCTGACGCTCGGCTTCCTCCTTCGCCTTGGCGGCGAAGGCCGCGCGGCTCCGTTCCTCGTTGGCTTCTCGCTCGCAGTCATTGGCGTCGCGCTCGGCCTCCTTGGCCCGTTTGGCAGAGGCGAGCGCCTCCCGCTCCGCTTGCTGGCGTGCCTCGACGGCCGCCGCCGCCACGCGGTCGGCGAGCACGGCGCGGGCGAGCGCATCGTCGGCGCGGAGGTTGGCTTGGCGAGCGTCCTCGATCAGCATTGGGACAACCCGCGCGGCTTCGGCCCTCATCGCCTGGGCTTCTTCAATGAGGCCATTGAGCTCCGTGATCTTGGCGTTGTAATCCGGGCGCGTGAGCTCGCCCTCGCGGGCGGGGATCACCTTCCCCCGTTCCTTCATCTTGCGCGACGAACCCTCATGGACCTGTGGCTTCTTGTCGATCCCAAGACGCTCATAGCTCATCGTCTCGACTCGAACGAGACAACCGACTCTCTCAAGGTATGCGTTGGCAGCATCGCGGTAGATGTTCCGCATCCGCTCCATCGTACCGCGTTCGGAAAACTGGCAGACGAACTTGCGGCGCGCCCGCTCCTTGCCGCCGTTCGCGCGTAACGCGGCGCGCTTCTTTGCCATATGCTCCGATTCCAGACGATCCATGACGAGGACATGGCAGTGGGGATTGTCCGGCGTGTCGCGGTGGATGCCGCCGACGAAAACCGCGCGCCCCTTCCCTACAGCCTCAGCCCAGGCGTAAACGTATTCGCGCTGTTGCTCTTCGCTCAAATCGCGAGGGATGGCGAATTTGAAGTACTCGGCCCACCCCTTTCGATCTTTGCGAGGGTCCTTGTCGGCCGGATCGTCCGCGGTGAACTCATAGGCTATGGCTCCCTCCATCCGCGCGAGCAGCGAGGCGCGGTCCCATTCGCCAGGATCATCGACGCCAACTCCCATCGCGATGAAGTCCTTGGTGCTGAAGACGGCGTCACGACGGGTTGCATATTCCAGCTTCTCGAAGACGGCGGTGTAGGTGTTGAGGTCGCGCTCGCCTTTCGCCTTGTTCGGGCGGTACCGGTTGAAGCTCAGCCACACAGTCTTTGGTTTCATGCTCTCGCTCCTGTTCCGTTACAGATCGCTCCAAGAGCGATAAGAGCAGCGCTTGCGCCGCGTCCCGGAGCAAAGGCGGTGGGCTTATCGCTCGAAGTGCGCCCTGTCACACCAGCCTCTCAGGGATACGGGTAAGCATTTTCGCAATTGGGTAAGTCTGCAACGGGCGGGCCGCAGATGGTCGCTCCCAGCGGCGGATCGGATAGAAAGGGAGAAGCTCGGGACAGGCCCGCACCGAGAGCAGCCCTGGGTTCACGCTCCGGGAGCCCCAGCAGCGCCGGAGCAACGCGCCGCTTCGCTCCGCCCAGCCGCCCGTCCGATCCCGGCGGCGCCACGGGGCGCACGACGTGGCTGCCGCAGTCCCTGTGGCGGCGCGGCGAGTGCGACCTGAGCGGCTTGAGTCCGGAATCGCAGCTGCCGGAGCGGGTCACGTCCCTGAGCGTGGTGTAGCAACCGTGTTCAGCGAGGAAAGTTCGTGAACCGGGCGTGCTCCGCGTCAAGGCTCGCGCTGGCGCGCGCCCGCCCTTTGGGCGGCGGCGGCCTTGCCCCGTCCGCGCTCCCGGTTCGTTTGGTTTGGCATGCGGTCGGCGATGAGCGCCGACCGTCGGCACTCTCAGGCGGGGTTGGCCTCCCACGTTGCGCCTTTGGCCAGCATGGCGTTGAGACGGACGACCAGTTTGCGTGCGCAGGCGGTCAAGGCGAGTTTGGATGGCTTTTTGCGCTCAATCAGGCTGTTGTAGAAATCTGCGATAACGCCTTTTGTGTTGGTGGCGGCGGAAAGCGCCGCCAGATAGAGGGCGCGCCGAACATCGGCACGCCCACCGGCGATATGGCGGTGTCCCCGCATCTTTCCGCTATCGTGATCGAAGGGCGCAACACCGACGAGGGCGGCAATCTTTCGACCAGACGTCCTCCCCAATTCAGGCAACAGGGCGGCTAGAGTTGCCGCCGTCACGGGACCCACCCCTGGCGCGGTCTGGAGGGTCTGGATCGTCTGTGAGAGGACCGGCTGAGCTTTGGCCGCTTGGCAAATGGCCGCGTCCAATGCATCAACCTCGCGAGCCAGATATTCGACGGCACGGGACAGCACCTCCTGTGCCGCCACCGGGGCATGGGCGATGCTCTTGTTCAGATCGGCCCGCTTGTCGACGAGTAGGCGGCGCGCCTTGACCAGGCCGGCCAACTCCTCGCGAACGGGATCATCGAGGAGCGAGGGAACAGTCGTCTGGCTGGCGGTAAACTCAGCGATCACCGCGGCGTCAAGGCTATCGTTCTTGGCCCGCCGCCCCTTCGCTTTAGCGAAAAAGCGTACCCGCGCCGGATCGAAAATCCGGACCTCGATACCAGCCATCCGCAGGGCATCACGGATCGGCCGCTCATAGCCGCCGCTGGCTTCCAGGCCGGCCACGGTTACCCTTCGTTCAATGAACCATGCCACCACCTCCTGGTACCCTTGGGAAGAATTAACCACCCGGAGCGGAGCCGCGCCAGGAAAGACGTCAATGTCCAGAAAGTCCTTGCCGCAATCGATGCCGGCCACCCGTGTTTGTTCAGACATCCTCGTGATCCTTCCTTGTGATGCGAGTTCAGGCTCACGCAACCGTTCGGACTTCAAGGAAGGTTGGTCGCCCTCAAGCTACACCACGGCTTTCCGGCCAAGGAGCTGGCGGGGTCGGCCAACCTGGGCGGTTGGTCGTCGCCAGCCGCCCAGGTCTCAATATGGAACCGCGCGACACACAAGGAGCTGTGGGGAACCGGCCCGCCGAAGCGCCCCCCAGAGCTGGCATAGGCGGGCCGGTTGTCCACAGCGGGGCGGTCATCGTGGGTCTTCGGTAGAGTCTGGTCACCACACCTCAACCCGACCGAAGGGTGACCACGATGACCGCCGAGATGATGGCGCTTCGCGCGCTGCTGGAGAAGAGCCCTGATGCCGACGTGCTGCGCGAGATGATCGGCTTCGCGGCCGAGCGGCTGATGGAGCTGGAGGTGCAAGGCCTGACCGGCGCCGCCCACGGTGAGCGCTCCGCCGAGCGGCTGGTTCAGCGCAACGGCTACCGCGAGCGTGATTGGGAGACCCGCGCCGGCACCGTCGAGCTGCGCATCCCCAAGCTGCGCAAGGGCAGCTACTTCCCCGGCTTCCTAGAGCCGCGCCGCATGGCCGAGAAGGCGCTGACCGCCGTGATCCAGGAAGCCTACGTCCACGGGATCTCGACGCGCTCGGTGGATGATCTGGTGAAGGCGCTCGGCATGAGCGGCATCTCCAAGAGCCAGGTCAGCCGGCTGTGCGAGGAGATCGACGAGCGGGTGAAGACCTTCCTGGAGCGTCCCATCGAAGGCGATTGGCCGTACCTGTGGATCGACGCCACCTACGTGAAGGTTCGCCAGAACGGGCGCATCGTCTCGGTCGCCGTGACCATCGCGGTGGCTGTGAACACCGACGGCCGGCGCGAGGTGCTGGGCATGGACATCGGCGCCTCGGAAGCCGAAACCTTCTGGATCGAGTTCCTGCGCAAGCTCAAGCGCCGCGGCTTGGCCGGGGTGAAGCTGGTGATCTCCGACGCCCACGAAGGCATCAAGGCGGCGGTGTCCAAGGTGTTCCGCGCCACGTGGCAGCGCTGTCGGGTGCACTTCATGCGCAACGCCCTGGCGCATGCCGGGCGGAGCGGCCGGCGCGTGGTGTCGGCCTTCATCGCCACCGCGTTCGCCCAGGATGACGCCGGCGCCGCCAAGGCGCAGTGGCGCCAGGTGGCCGATCAGGTCCGCCCCAAGCTGCCCAAGTTGGCCGCCCTGCTCGACGAGGCCGAGGAGGACGTGCTGGCCTTCATGACCTTTCCCAAGGAGCATCGGGCCAAGATCCACAGCACGAACCCGCTGGAGCGGCTGAACGGCGAGATCAAGCGGCGCACCGAGGTGGTGGGTATCTTCCCCAACGAGGCGGCGATCACTCGGCTGATCGGCGCCATCCTGCTCGAACAGAACGATGAATGGGCGGTCCAGCGGGCGCGCTACATGACCCTGGAAACCATCGCCCCCTTGCGCGATGATCTCGCCCTCACGTTGCCCGCTACGGCCGCGTGACTGTCCCGGCCAGACCTGCCGGAGACCAGATGAGCGCCCAGGCTCCTACACCACGCCTCGGGACACGACCCCGGAGCGCGTCTCCGCCGCGCGCCTGACCCCGCCCGAGTGGCTCGACGCCCAGCCCCCGCGTTGGCGGTCCGTCGAAGCGGCCGGGGCGTCGCGGAACCTGCCGACGCTCAACCGTTCCGCCGCCAAGCAGCCTGTCGTCAGCTCCATCGGCATCTGATCCCCGCCCTCCCCTTTCGGGACCCGGAGCACCGGCATCGCCGGTGCGGGACCGGAGAGAGGACTACCACCAACAGGACCACAATGCCTCCGGCCGTCACCACGGCCGGGGGGTTCAGTCCTTCCAGCCTGGTCGACAGGTGCCTCCGAGGGGCCTTGCGCCTCGTCTTGGAGGAAGGGCGGCATGCCTGCGTAGACCTGGGATTCGGACACTGAACGACGGCTGCGACTGGTCTGGGCCAGACCGTCGCTGCTCCGGCACGACGCCGGGTTGGTGGACTCAGCGCCACCGATCTCGCTGCGCGCCGCCGTCGCCGGTTCAGCGTCGGCGTGGGAGCGGCTCGTGGGCGAGCTGCTCACCGATGCCCGTCGCCGACCGCCGAGCGTGCCGTGGGCTGAGCTTCTGGAACACGCCATAGCATGGGAGCGGTGCGACCGCAGGTCCTCGCCGGTCCGCACAGCGGAGCCCGAGGAGCTACCCTGGTCGGACGGACCGACGCTGTGATCCGGAGTGACGGGCGGATGGTCGTCGTGCGGGGTGGTCTTCGTCGGTAGGGCTGGCGACGGTGCCGCCAACGCCAGCCGCCGGAGTCATTCGGTTTCGCGCTCGCGCTGGCGGTGGCGCATCTCGGCCAGCTGCGCGGCGGACCGCTGCTCCGACCGCAGCATCGCCGCTAGTGCACTGACTCATTCACAGCCCGTTTCGAAAGTCGCACTGACGGGGTGAGGGTCTGACGTAACGGCTGTTGGCAGGGAACACACACCCTGCCGGAGGCCGCTGATGTGGACGCCCGAGGACCGCCGGCTGGTTGGCGATTAC
>NZ_QOKW01000051.1 GCF_008365375.1 Roseomonas genomospecies 6
CGCTGTATCTAGAAGCTTCGACTTGCTCTGTCAAGCCTTTGTTTTCACGCCGGCCAAACTTTACTTCGTCTCATCTTCCGTTCCCTTGCCGCCGTCCCGCTTCTCAGCGGCCCCGGCGTCGTGGGAGCCGGGTTATAGGCGCCTCGGCCAAACCCAGCAAGCGCTTTTTTAACCGCGGCGCATTTTTTCTGAAACGCCAGCGTCACGATGAGCCATTGGTCACAGACAGGCCCATTCAGGATTTGAGAGAAATGTGCAATCTTGCCGTCCCGGTCATCCGATCGATCGTCACAATAAGTGGACGGCACTGTGCGTTGCAGAAAATCGCTCCTGATGGCGGCCCTCCTGTCCAGCCTTCTCGCGGCGTGCGCCAGCGATCCGTCATCCTCCTCCCGCGACACCAACATCGACGCTCATATAGCCGAGGCGTCGCGCCGCTTCGGCATGCCGGAGCAGTGGATTCGTGAGGTCATCCGCCAGGAGAGCGGCGGGCGCACCATGATGAACGGGCGTCCTATCACCAGCCATGCCGGCGCCATGGGTCTGATGCAGGTGATGCCGGTGACCTATTCGGAGATGCGCCGCAAGCACGGGCTGGGTCCCGACCCCTACCACCCGCGCGACAACATCCTCGCGGGTACCGCCTATCTCAGAGAGATGTACGACCTGTTCGGGTCGCCGGGCTTCCTCGGCGCCTACAATTGCGGGCCGGGCTGCTACGCCGATTACCTTGCCGGCAACCGCCGCCTGCCCGGCGAGACCCGGCGCTACATCGCTTCGGTGTCGCCGCGACTGGAAGGCGGAAGTGCCGGCGGCACGGTGGAGGTCGCCAGCCTGCCCGCCACGCCGCCCCCGCCGATCGCCGCCGCCCCGGCCCCGGCCCCGGTGACTCCGGTGCCGGCCCCGCCGGTCGCCCCCCTGCCCACGCCGGTCATCGCGGCCACGCCGCTGCCGGCCCGGGTCGCGTCGGCGGGCGGCTGGACCGTCCAGCTCGGCGCCTTCCGGTCGCCCGACGACAGCGCCCGCATCATCGACCGGGCGCGCCGGTCCATGCCGGGCACGCTGAGCCGCACGGAGCGGGTGGTGCAGACCGTGGACACGCAGAACGGACCGCTCTACCGCGCGCGGCTGACCGGCCTGACGCAGCAGGACGCGGCGCAGAGCTGCGCCGGCCTGACGGGGATGGGCATGGCCTGCTTTGTGGTGCCCCCGGGCGCGTAAGCGCCCGGCATCGTCATGATCGCGCGTAAGCGCCCGATATTATCATGATCGCGCGTGAGCGCCCGGGATGACTGGGACAGGATCAGATATCGAGCGGCAGGGAGTCGAGGTCCAGGCCCAGGCGGCGGACGATCTCCGCCGCCGTGTTCAGGTTGGTCTCGAACTTCCAGGTCTGCCCGTTGGGGCGGTATTCGTTGACGTTGGGGCGTCCGTTCGCGAAGCGGTAGGGCTGCACGCTGTACCAGCGGGCGTCGCTCATGCCGATCCCCTGCTCCGCGGCGTAGGATTCGGCCACTTGCGGCCACACGATGCCGCCGGGCCGGTTGGGCTGGTCGCTGTCGAGGAAAGCGACGATGCGGGCACCATTCAGTTCGAAGTCCACGCGCTGTTTCACACCACCGGCGGTGGAATTGTCGGGGGCGGACGCGGCCGAATTCTGCGGCACTGTTACCTTTTCCATGACCTATAGCTCCGATTTGTCTAACAGCGTATAGGCAGTGGCGCACGGGAACCAGAGGCAAAATGCTTTTGCGGCCCACGCCGGCTTGCAAAAGCGGTGGCCGGGTCCCGCGCAAGGTGCCGGGGCGGCGGCACCCTCGGCTTTCGTCATACCCTGCGATCGAAGAATTACCGCGGGCGGGACATCGTTGGGGATTCCCACGGACCGTGCGATGCGCTAGATTCGGTTTTGGTTTTGTTCGCAGCCACCATCCCTGGTCAGAATGGCCCGCCTCATCGACCGTCCCGCCGAACATCAAGACCGTCACTTCGTCCCCGGCCGACCCGCCCCGCGGTGCGAGCATTGCGGGCGTCCGCACGGCCATACGTTGCGCTGCCTGCCCGACGGACGGTGGTTGTCGCCCGACGGGATCTGGTTCGGCGACGACGGCGACCCGGCCCCTTGGCCGGACGTGGTCGAATATGCCGGAGTGAGGACGTCGCGGAGCATCGTCGGGCTGTACCGCCGCCGGACGGCAATCGAGACCTCTGCCGAGAAGGCCATGGAACGGCGGTGGCTGTGCCGGCGTTGTCATATGGTCACCGCGCGCGACGAGCATCGGCGCGTCACCCGGACCCGGTCCCTGATGCGCCTCGCGATCGGCGATCTGTTCGAGGGAACCTACACCATCTGAAGGGCTGCTCGGCCCTTTTGGGGAAAGAAAGCCAGACATTCCATGCAGCACGGACATTCGACGCGCCGCTGGGCCGACCCGCGGCGCAGCATGAGGGATTCCGCTGTGGGAGAGCCCCCTTCGCGCCCTGCGAGGCCGGTCGATCCGGTCGTGATGGCCCTGAACCTGCTGAACGGCCCCCGCACCCGGGCGGCGCTTCTGAAGGCCGTCGAGGAGCGGGTGAAGACGGACGCGGAGGAGCGCCGCCGCTTCGCCGCCGCCGCCGGACGGGTGCAGGGCGCCACGGGCGAGCAGGCGTTGACCCAGGCCGTCGGCAACTATCTGCGCGACCTGTCCCGCCTTCCCGAGGCCGGGCGCAGCGGTCCCTATCTGTGGCTGGCCGAGACGGTCGCCATCCTGTCCGGCGGCGGACGGCCCGGGCAGGCGGCCTCCGTCCTCCGCGACCCGCGGGCCGAGGCGGAAGCGCTGTTCCGCCCGCGCGACGCGGCGACGGCGTAGAGGCCATCCGGAAACGGGACCGCCCGATGCCGGGCGGTCCCTTCGCAAAGAGCCTTGTGATCAGGCTTATGATCAGGCGATGGTGCCATCGAACAGCGCGGGCTCGATGGCGCTCATCTTCGCCGTGTTCACCGCCCAGTCGTCGGTCATGATGCCGCCAGTGTCGCCCGAGCCGGGGCTCCAGGCCCAGTAGGTGAAGCTGACGCCCTGCTCGCCCGCCGCCAGATCGGACTTGCCGTCGCCGTTGTAGTCGCCGTCCATGTACTTGACGATGGCGTCCAGCCACTGCTTGTCCTGGCTGGATTCCAGCTTCGTGCCGAACTCGCCCACCAGGACCGGCGCGATGTCCTTCTGGACGATCCAGCCCCAGGCGTCGGTCCAGATGTCCGACATGTTGTTGGGATAGGCGGGATCGTTGAACCAGCCGAAGCCGGCCATGGACGGCGGGTAGTCGTGGACGGAATAGACCAGCTTGTTGTCGATGTTGAAGTCGATCGGGTCGGTCTTCACGCCGTCCAGGTTGCCGCCCCACCAGTAGGTGCCTTCGGAGGAGTTCTCCACACCTTCGACGATCAGCAGCCAATCCTTGTTCACGGACTGGATGGCGTTGCCGATGCGCTCCGCCGCGGCCTTCCAATCGGTGGCCTGGTTGCCGTCGCCCCAGGTGGCCTGCCCGTGCGGCTCGTTGTGCAGGTCGGCGGCGACGACCGACGGGTTGTCGGCGTAGCGCTGGGCCAGCATCTTCCAGTTCTCGATCATCTTCGATTCGGGGTACTGGCTGGTGTACCAGAGCCCGTTCTCGTTGGCCGAAGCCCCGTCGCCGGAGCGGTGGTGGTCGAGGATGATCTTCATGCCGGTCTGATCGGCGTATTCGATGATCTTGTCGAACACCTCGAGGCTGGTCTTGCCCTGAAGCTCCGGGTTCTTCGAGTAGTCGATGCCGGTGGGCATGCGGCCGTTGTCCAGCATGGCGTCCGACCAGGGCAGGCGGATGGTGTTGAACCCCTGGTCCTGCATCTGGTCCATGATGTTCCGGTAGCTGTCCTGCCACAGGCCCTGCGGGGCGAAGGCGTAACCCTCCGCGCCGAACCAGTTGACGCCGGTCAGCTTCACGTTGTTGCCGGCGCTGTCGACGATCTGGCTGCCCTCGGTGTGCAGGTAGCCGTTGCCGGTCGAGGGAGCCGTCACCGGGGCGGTCGGCGTGGCCGGAGCCGTGACCGGAGTCGGGGCGGAGCCGGCGGTGAACAGGCCCTTGTCGGCGTCGACCACCAGCGTGCCGTTCCACCACAGGTCGGCTTGGCCCTTGACGACGTCCTTGCCGTCGAGCGCGCCCTTGTCGTAGCTGACCGCCGAATCGGTGGGGGCGTATTCGTGGCCGTTGATGGTCACGCTGCCGACATGCAGGTTGCGGTCGACGCCGCCCAGGTTGGAATCGTTGTCGTACTGGACCTGGATCTTGTGCGCCTGATCGGCGGTCAGGTCGGTCTTGAAGGAGAAGTCCTTCGCATCGGCGCCCGCCGTGCCCTCGCCGATTTTCTTGCCGTCCGCCAGCACCGTGAAGTGCGCGTTCTGGCCCGCCGCGGCGGTGCCGCGGGCGTTGACCGTGATGGTCGAGGAGCCGGTGGCGGCGCTGTCGGCTTCCGGCGCGGCGGGGCTTCCGGAGGTCGCCGGATTGGAGGTGGACGCGCCGGAGGTGGCCGATTCGGACGAGGCGCCGTAGAGCGACGCCGGGGTGGAGAAGGTCAGCGCCCCGTTCCACCACAGACCCTCCTGCCCGGCCATGGTGCCGCCGGTGTCGTCGTGGCGCTCGTAGGCCGCGTCGGTCGGGTTCAGCGTCCGGCCGTTGACGACGATGGATGTGATGCCCAGGTCGCGGTTCGAGCCGGCGTTCACATCGTCGTTGTCATAGACAACCTGGATTTTGTGCGCCTGACCAGAGGAAACGTCAGCGTCGAATGTATAGGCTTTCGGCTCGGCCGAGCCCACCGACGCCTGACCAACATCCTTACCGTCAACCACCAGACGAAAGTGAGGATTCACAGAGTCCGAAGAGGTGCCATAGGCGTTCACGACGATTTTGGACTTGGTCAAACCAGTGGAGGTCGTCGCCATTTGTCTATTCCATTGCGGTTTCGATGGCTGGACCCTGGCCTTCAGATCATTAACGAGATATGAACAATTCCTTTAAAATGAATTAACCATTCGTGGCAAATAGAGGCGGTTCGCGTCGGGCTTTGCCTGACACCGCGGCGCAACAGCAGGCGGAAGCTGGGTTTGCGGCGCTTCACGCGGCACCCCCTCCGCCGGTGCCGTTCGACGGCCCGGCCCACGCTGGTCACAGGAGCGTCGGGCGGCCCGGTGCGGATTTACGCCCTTCCGAAGCGTCAACCCGCGGGCGATGCCCGGCGTGCTACACTGTGCGCCATGATGGAGGTGGGGCGGTGACGGGCATGAGGATGGTGGCGGCCCTGGCGACTTTGGCGGCGGCTTTGACGGCGGGACTCCCCGGCGCTCCGGCGCAGGCGTCTCCGGCCCCGCCCGTGGGCGAGAACGTGTCGCTCGTGACCACCAACGGAGCGGCCACCTTCAAGCTGTGCCGCAACTGGGTGTTCACCCACACCTGCCGCGAATATGGGAACGTCGCGGTACCCGCGCGGATCGCGCCGGGCGACTCCTTTGAGATCACCTTCGGCAGCAACCCAAAGACCATATGGTTTCGGGTCAAGTCCGTCCTGCTTCAGGACGGGCGCTGCCTGCTGATCCCCCGGCACGAGGATATGCCCGCCAATGGGGAGGACGAACCGGTGGACATGCTGATCGTGGACCCGTGCCGCGTCCTGCGGTGAAGGCGCCCCTTGGAACGAGGGCGCCATCCGCAGAACGGCGCCATCAGCGCAGCGGGATGTTCATCTGGACGCTGAGCCCCGGTGCGGGCGCGTAGTAGACCGGCGGGGGCGGCGGCGCGTAGACCACGCGCGGGGCCGGGGCGTAGTAGGCGGGCGGCGGGCGGCGCATCACCACCACCGGCGGGGGCGGTTCATAGATCACCACGGGGCCGTGGCCATGGTGGTGATGCTTGTGCTTGTGCTTGCGCCAATGCTTGTGATCGTCGGCCATGGCCGGAGCGGCCAGGGCGACCGTCAGCACCAGTCCTCCCAGCGCCACGCCCCACCCACGCTTGCCAGAGCCATCCTTCGAGTGGACGGACATTCCCTGCATCCTTTGTCTGCGATCGGTTGACCCGATCCTAACAGCAGATCGTGCGCCCAAGCTCCGGCTCCAACCATCCGGGCTGGGACAAATTTCGGGCACCCCCTATTCCCCGAACGGGGTGCCTCCGGACGGCGATGGCGGATGGAAAATCGAACGAACGTCAGAGGTTGCCGCCTTTCGATTTGGTGTTCGCAGGCGCCGGAACTGTGTCACACTGACGCATGGTGAATGGCATCGGGAGCGTCCGTATGGAAAGCCGCCGCAACCAGCCGCAACGTCACATCGTTCTCGCCTCGCATCCGACGGGCGGCGCCAAGCCCCGCTACACCCCGGTCCATTGGGGCGCCCCCACCGCCGCGGAGCGCGGGCCGGTCGTCGCCTCGCTCTCCGACCCGGCGCAGCGCAATTCCATCGGCGCCCACGCCGGCAGCTACGCGGTTTATCGGGCGCTCGCCGTCGCGGCGGGGCAGCTCAGCGCCTATCATGTGCCGGACCTGACCAACACCGCCCCGGCGGAGCCCATCGGCCCGCATCCGCAATGGGACGATCCGGAGAAGATCGTCTCCATCGACCCCTACGGGCACATGGTCAGCGAGGCGTTCGGCGAGCATCTGGAGCGCGGCGTGGACGTGCGACCGACCATCGCCGTCACCAAGGCCCGCATCAAGATGCCGGAACTGGTGGACGCCATGCAGGCTGGGCGGCTGGCGGCGGATGGCCAGATCCTGCTGCCCAGCGGCGACGCCCGCGTGACCAAGGTCGCCATTGAGCCGGTGTGGTTCCTGCCCGGCATCGCCAAGCGCTTCGGCATCACCGAGAGCGCGCTGCGCCGCGGCCTGTTCGAGCACACCGGCAGCATGTTCCCGGAGTTGGTGACCCGCCCCGACCTGAAGGTCTTCCTGCCGCCGATCAACGGGCTGACCGTCTATATCCTGGGCGACATCGCGGCGCTGACCGATCCGGCGCGCAAGGTCGCCTGCCGGGTGCATGACGAGTGCAACGGGTCGGACGTCTTCGGCTCCGACATCTGCACCTGCCGTCCCTACCTGACGCACGGCGTCGAGGAGTGCATCCGCACCGCGCAGGAAAACGGCGTCGGACTCATCATCTACAACCGCAAGGAGGGGCGGGCGCTGGGCGAGGTGACCAAGTTCCTGGTCTACAACGCGCGCAAGCGCCAGCCCGGCGGCGACCGGGCGGAGGCCTATTTCGAGCGGACGGAATGCGTGGCCGGCGTTCAGGACATGCGCTTCCAGGAACTGATGCCCGACGTCTTCCATTGGCTGGGGGTCACCCGCATCGACCGCATGGTGTCGATGAGCAACATGAAGTCCGACGCCATCCGCCGCGCCGGAATCGAGATCGTGGAGCAGATCCCGATCCCCGACGAGCTGATCCCCGACGACGCCAAGGTGGAGATGGACGCCAAGAAGGCCGCCGGCTACTTCACCCCCGCCGTTCCGACGGCGGAGGAACTGACCGTCGCCAAGGGCCGGGGGCTGACCGATTGAGCGCCGCCACCGACGACGATGCGGGATGGCTGCTGTCCGCCGACGCGGTGCGGCAGCGCGCCCACGCCATACTGGCGAAGGCCGAACGCGGCGACCTCGTGCATTTCGAGCTTCGCCCGGAGCGGCTTGGCGACGCCGCCGCCCTGGTCGCCGCGGTGACGCGGGAGACCTACCCGGACCTGGACGTCCCCTACCACAGCCGCTGGCGGCACTTCGTGGTGGAGGGGGTGGACCGCTGGAAGGCGCTGGCCGCCGGGCTGGGCTCCGCCGACGCGGACGAGACCGCCCGCATCCGCTTCGACCTCGCGGTGACCAGCGTCCTGCTGGACGCGGGGGCCGGTGACCGCTGGCGCTACCGGGACTCGGGCGGCGTCGAACTGGCCCGCTCCGAAGGATTGGCCATCGCCAGCTTCGACCTGTTCCGCTCCGGCGGCTTCGCCGACGATCCGGTCCATGCCCCTCTCCACGCCGACGCGGCCACCCTCTCCGCCATGAGGGGGGAAACGCTCGCCAGCGGCTTCCAGGCCGGGCCGGACAACCCGCTGGTCGGGCTGGAGGGGCGCGCGGCGCTGCTGCGCCGTCTGGGGACCGCGCTGACCGCCGCGCCCGAGCTGTTCGGCGCGCCGGGGCGGGTCGGCAACCTCTACGACGCGCTGAAGGCACAGGCCGTGGGCGGCACGCTTCCGGCCTCGACGATCCTCGACGCGGTGTTGCGCGGGCTGGGGCCGATCTGGCCGGGCCGGATCGAGCGCGGCGGCGTCAATCTGGGCGACACCTGGACCCATTCGGCGGTCGGCCTCGTCCCCTTCCACAAGCTGTCGCAGTGGCTCAGCTATTCGCTGGTCGAACCGCTGGAGGCGGCGGGCATCGCCGTCACCGGGCTGGACCGGCTGACCGGCCTGCCCGAATACCGCAACGGCGGGCTGCTGGTGGACTGCGGCGTTTTGGTGCCGAAGCATCCCCGCATCCTTGCCGACGAGCTGGAGGTCGGGGACGAGGCGGTGGTGGAGTGGCGCGCCCTGACCGTCGCCCTGCTCGACCGGCTGGCCGACGAGGTGCGCGCCCGGCTGGGCGTGCCCGCGGAGAGCTTCCCGCTCGCCAAGGTTCTCCAGGGCGGGACCTGGACCGCCGGGCGCCGGATCGCCCGCGAGCGCCGCCCCGGCGGCGGCCCGCCGATCCGCATCCGCAGCGACGGAACCGTGTTCTGATGTGACGCCAACCACCCGAAGGGTCGCCCATGCCCATCCCGACGCTGCCCATCCCGACGTTGACGGTCATCGACCATCCTCTGGTCCAGCACAAGCTGACCCTTCTGCGGCGGCGGGAGACTCCCACCGCTCGGTTCCACGAGGTGATGCGGGAGGTGTCGCAGCTCATGGGCTACGAGTTGACGCGCGACCTTCCCCTGGAAAGCCGCCCGGTGGAAACGCCGCTGGCCAGCTTCGACGCGCCGCTTCTGACCGGCAAGAAGCTGTGCCTCGTCTCCATCCTGCGGGCCGGGCAAGGGTTGCTGGACGGCATGCGCACGCTGCTGCCGTCGGCCCGCATCGGGCACATCGGCCTCTACCGCGACCAGGAGACGCTGACCCCCGTCGAGTATTTCTTCAAGGTGCCGGAGGACATCGAGGAACGGTCGGTCATCCTGGTCGATCCGATGCTCGCCACCGGCCACACGGCCACCGCGGCGGTGCACCGGCTGAAGGACGCGGGTGCGGCGGCCATCAAGCTGGCGGTCCTGGTGGCCGCCCCGGAAGGGCTTCGCAATTTCCACGACGCGCACCCCGACGTGCCGGTCTACGCCGCCGCGGTGGACGAACGGCTGGACGGGAACGGCTACATCCTGCCCGGCCTGGGCGACGCGGGCGACCGGCTTTACGGCACCCGCTGAGAATCGTTGCCCCTCTTTTGGTCACATGCCACCCTGCCGCCCTGCGAAATCCGCAGCAGGGCTGACTCGCACGCAATGGCATTGCCGTTGCAAAGCCTCTGCTGCATTTCAGAGCTGAAACAGCAAAGCAGACGGAGGGGGTTGCAAAATGGGGAACCTGTTGGGCGTGGCGCGGCGCGCCGTCCTGTGCGGTGCGGCGGCGGCGGCCGTCGCGGCGATGGCTCTGCCCGCCTGGGCGCAGTCGAAGGTCAAGGTCGCCGGCATCTACACCGTGCCGATCGAGCAGCAGTGGGTCAGCCGCATCCACACCGCCCTGAAGGCCGCCGAGGCGCGCGGCGACATCGAGTATGTCTGGGCCGAGTCGGTCGCCAACACCGACTATGAGCGCGTGATGCGCCAGTACGCCGAGGGCGGCCAGCAGTTGGTCTTCGGCGAAGTCTTCGGCGTCGAGCGCGCCGCCCGCGCCGTCGCGAAGGACTATCCCAAGACCGCCTTCGTCATGGGCTCCAGCTTCAAGCCGCAGGAGCCGAACTTCTCGGTCTTCGACAACTACATCCAGGAGCCGGCCTATCTGACCGGCATGATCGCGGGCGCGGTGTCCAAGTCGAACGTCATCGGCATGGTCGGCGGCTACCCGATCCCGGAGGTGAACCGCCTGATGAACGCCTTCATGGAGGGCGCCAAGGAGGTGAACCCGAACGTGAAGTTCATGGTCAGCTTCATCGGCTCCTGGTTCGACCCGCCGAAGGCCAAGGAAGCCGCCTTCGCCATGATCGACCGCGGCGCCGACGTGATGTACGCCGAGCGCTTCGGCGTGTCCGACGCCGCCAAGGAGCGCAAGGTCCTGGCCATCGGCAACGTCATCAACACCCAGCCACAGTATCCGGAGACCGTGGTCGCCAGCGCGCTGTGGCACATGGAGCCGTCGGTTGACCGCGCCATCGCCGCCGTGAAGGCGGGCACCTACAAGGCCGAGGATTACGGCCCCTACAGCCAGATGGTTCACAAGGGCTCCAGCCTCGCCCCGCTCGGCACCTTCGAGGGCAAGGTTCCCGCCGACGTGATGGCCAAGGTCAAGGCCCGCGAGCAGGAAATCCTCGACGGCAAGTTCACCGTGAAGGTGAACGACAACGAGCCGAAGTCCACGATGTGACCTCCTAACTCCTTCTCCCCTCCGGGGAGAAGGTCGGGATGAGGGGGCGGCCGCAGGCCGGACACGCAAGCTCATTGCCGCGCGTGGACGCCCTGACGGGCGCCCCCTCACCCTAACCCTCTCCCCAGAGGGGAGAGGGGATTTTGTTGCGTTCTCTGTTGCCTCCCGGCACCCCGCGGACATCCATGACATCACCCCCCATCGTCCTCCGCCTCTCCGGCATCACGAAGCGGTTCGGGCCGCTCGTCGCCAACGATTCCATCTCGCTGACGCTCCACAAGGGCGAGGTGCTGGCCCTGCTGGGCGAGAACGGCGCCGGCAAGACGACCCTGATGAACATCCTGTTCGGCCATTACGTGGCCGACGAAGGAACCATCGAGGCGTTCGGCCAGCCGCTCCCCCCCGGCTCCCCCCGTGCGGCGCTGGCCGCCGGGATCGGCATGGTCCACCAGCATTTCACCCTGGCCGACAACCTGTCGGTGCTCGACAACATCGCCGTGGGCACGGAGCCGCTGTGGCGCCCGCGCTCCGACCGCGCCGCCGCCAAGGCGAAGCTGCTCGACCTCGCCCGCCGCTTCGGGCTGGAGGTGCGGCCCGACGCGCCGGTCGGCGACCTGTCGGTGGGCGAGCGGCAGCGGGTGGAAATCCTGAAGGCGCTCTACCGCGACGCCCGCGTCCTGATCCTGGACGAGCCGACCGCGGTGCTGACCCCGCAGGAATCCGCCAGCCTGTTCGACACGCTGCGCCGCCTGACCGCCGACGGTCTGGCCGTGGTCTTCATCAGCCACAAGATGAACGAGGTCTTCGCGGCCAGCGACACCGTCGCCGTTCTGCGCGGCGGGCGCCTCGTCGCCACCCGCAGGACCGCCGAGACCGACCGGGAGGAGCTGGCCGAGCTGATGGTCGGCCGTGCCCTGAAGCCGCCCACCCCGACCCCGCTGGAGCCGGGCGAGCCGGTGCTGACGCTGTCCGGCGTCACCGTCGCCTCCGGCCACGGGCGTCCGCTGCTCGACGGCGTGGACCTGACCGTGCGCCGCCGCCAGATCGTCGGCATCGCGGGCGTGTCGGGCAACGGGCAGACCGCGCTGGCCGAGCTGGTCAGCGGCCTGATCCACCCCGATTCCGGCACCGTCGCGCTGAAGGGCGAGCCCGCCGGAAACGCCGGTCCGGCGGAGATGGTCCGGCGCGGCGTCGCCCGCATTCCGGAGGACCGGCACGCCGCCGGCCTCGTCGGCGCCATGGCGGTGTGGGAGAACCTGATCGCGGAGCGCTACCACGACCCCGCCTTCCAGCGCTTCGGCCTGATCCGCCGGGGCGCGGCCCGCGCCTACGCCGAGGAGGTGATCGCGGCGTTCGACGTGCGCTGCCCGGGTCCGGACGCCCGCACGCAGCTCCTGTCCGGCGGCAACATGCAGAAGCTGATCCTGGGCCGCACGCTGGCCCACGGGCCGGACCTGATCCTGGCGAGCCAGCCGACCCGCGGCCTGGACGTCGGCGCGGTGTCCTACGTCCATGGCCGCCTTCTGGAGGCCCGCTCCGCCGGGGCCGGGGTGCTGCTGATCTCCGAGGATCTGGACGAGATCCTGGCGCTGGCCGACGGCATCACCGTCGCCTATCACGGGCGCCTCACCCCCGTTCTGCCCCACGACCGCGTGTCGGTCCGCCAGCTCGGCCTGCTGATGGCCGGGCATTGGGAGATTTTGCCGGAGATTGTCGATGCGGCTTGAACCGCGAGAGCATACCCCGCTGGCCGCCCGCCTGCTGGCGCCGGTGGCGGCGGTGGCGGCGGCGCTGGCGCTCTGCGCGCTGCTGGTCGCCTGGACCGGCGCGCCGGTGCTGCGCGCCTACGGCCTGCTGCTGGAGGGGGCCGCCGGCTCCCGCTTCGCCCTGACCGAGACGCTGACCCGCGCCACCCCGCTGATCCTCACCGGCCTCGCCGCCGCCGTGGCCTTCCGCGCCAAGCTGTGGAACATCGGGGCGGAGGGGCAGCTCTACATGGGCGCGCTGGCCGCCGTGGTGCTTGGCGGCGGCATGCTGGACCTGCCCGCCTGGCTGCTGCTTCCCACGGTGATGATCGCCGGGGCCGCCGCCGGGGGTGCCACTCTGCTCGGCCCCGCCGTGCTGAAGGTGCGCTTCGGCGTGGACGAGGTGGTGACCACGCTGCTGCTGAACTTCATCGTCCTGCTGCTCGTCTCCATGCTGCTGGAAGGCGCGCTGAAGGACCCCATGGGCATGGGCTGGCCGCAGTCCGCTCCGGTCGTCGAGGCGGCGGAACTGCCCAAGCTGGTGGAGCGCACGCGGCTGCACACCGGCCTGCTGATCGCGCTGGGCCTGTCGGCCCTGCTCTGGCTGATCGACACCCGGACCATCTGGGGTTACGAGAACCGGGCGGTCGGCGCCAACCCGCGCGCCGCGGCCTTCGCCGGCATGCCGGTGACCCGCGTCATGCTGCGCACCGCCCTGCTGTCCGGCGGGCTGGCCGGGCTGGCCGGGGTGATCGAGGTCTGCGGGCTGAAAGGCTACCTGACGCTCGACCTGTCGCCGGGCTTCGGCTACAGCGGCATCGTCGTCGCCATGCTGGCGCAGCTACACCCGGTGGGCGTGGTCGGGGCGGCGGTCTTCATCGCCGGCATCTTCGTCGGCGCCGACGCCATGAGCCGCGCCATGCCGGTTCCCAACTACATCGCCGACGTGCTCGTCGCCACCAGCCTGCTGTGCATGCTGGTCGCCGGGCTGCTGACGCGCTACCGGCTGCGGCGGGGGTGAGCGCCATGGAGCTGTTTCAAACGATCCTCGACATCCTGGTCTCCGCCGCCTTTTGGACGGCGGTGCTGCGCATCGCCACCCCCTACATCCTGGGCACGCTGGGCGAGCTTCTGTGCGAGCGGGCGGGCGTGCTGAACCTCGGCATCGAGGGCATCATGACGATGGGCGCCATGGCCGGCTGGATGGCCGTCTACCAGGGGGCCGACCTGTGGACCGGCGTGCTGGTGGCGGCACTCTGCGGCGGGCTGATGGGGCTGCTGCACGCCACCCTGACGGTGCCGCTTGGCCTGTCGCAGCATGTGGCGGGCATCGGCGTCACGCTGCTCGGCACCAGCCTGTCCTACTTCGTCTACCGCCTCGTCCTGCCGCAGGCGAGCACCCCGCCGACCGTCGAGCCGTTCCAGCCGCTGGACCTGCCCGGCGCACTGGCCCAGACGCCCATGACCTACATGGCGCTGATCCTCGTCGCCGTGGTCGCCTATGTGCTCTACCGCACGCCGGTCGGGCTGGCGGTGCGGATGGTCGGCGAGAATCCGGCGGCGGCGGAGGCCCAGGGCCTCAGCGTCACCGCGGTCCGCGTCGGCGCGGTGGTGGCGGGAAGCGCGCTGATGGCGCTGGCCGGGGCCTTCCTCACCCTGTCGGCCTTCAACGCCTTCTTCTTCAACATGGTCAACGGGCGCGGCTGGATCTGCATCGCTCTGGTTGTCTTCGCCTCCTGGCGGCCCGGCAAGGCGCTGCTCGGCGCGCTGCTGTTCGCCGCCTTCGACGCGCTGCAATTGCGGCTTCAGCAGGTGGCGGGGGGCGTCCTGCCCTACCAGCTTTTCCTGATGATGCCCTATCTGTTGAGCATCCTGGCGCTGGTGCTGGTGGCGCGCCGCGCCTCCTACCCGCGGGCGCTGATGATCCCGTACCGCAAAGGAGAACGCTGATGTTCGATCTGATCCTTCGCCGCGCCACGCTGCCCGATGGCCGCACCGGCATGGACATCGGCGTCCGCGAGGGCCGCATCGCCGCCGTGGAGAAGGACCTGCCCGGCCCCGCCGGGGAGGAGATCGACGCCACGGGCCGGCTGGTCACGCCGCCCTTCGTCGATTCGCACTTCCACATGGACTCCACGCTCAGCTACGGCCTGCCGCGGGTCAACCGCTCCGGCACGCTGCTGGAGGGCATCGCGCTGTGGGGGGAGCTGAAGCCGCAGCTCGTCCAGGACGCCATCGTCGAGCGGGCGCTGGCCTATTGCGACTGGGCGGTGGCGCGCGGCCTGCTGGCGATCCGCAGCCATGTGGACGTCTGCGACCCGCGCCTGCTGGCCGTGGAATCGCTGCTGGAGGTCAAGCGGCGCGTCGCCCCCTACCTCGACCTGCAACTGGTCGCCTTCCCGCAAGACGGCGTCCTGCGCTCCCCCGGCGCGGTGGAGTTGCTTCGCCGTGCGCTTGACATGGGCGTGGACGTGGTCGGCGGCATCCCGCATTTCGAGCGGACGATGGCCGATGGCGCCGCCTCCGTGAAGCTGCTCTGCGAGATCGCGGCGGAGCGCGGGCTGCTGGTGGACATGCATTGCGACGAGTCCGACGACCCGCTGTCCCGCCATGTCGAGACGCTGGCCTATGAGACGCAGCGGCTGGGGATGCAGGGCCGGGTGACCGGCTCGCACCTCACCTCCATGCATTCCATGGACAACTACTACGTCTCCAAGCTGATCCCGCTGATGGTCGAGGCCAAGCTCGGCGTCATCGCCAACCCGCTGATCAACATCACGCTCCAGGGCCGCCACGACAGCTATCCCAAGCGCCGCGGCATGACCCGCGTGCCGGAGCTGATGGGCGCCGGCCTGACCGTGGCGCTGGGCCACGACTGCGTGATGGACCCCTGGTACCCGCTCGGCTCCGGCGACATGCTGGAGGTCGCGCATATGGGCCTGCATGTCGGGCAGATGACCGGCTATGACGGGATGCTCGCCTGCTTCCGCGCGGTGACGGAGGCCCCGGCCAAGCTGCTGCACCTCGACGGCTACGGGCTGGAGGTGGGCTGCCACGCCGATCTGGTGGTGCTCCAGGCCGCCGACCCGGTGGAGGCCATCCGCACCCGCGCCACCCGCCTGTTCGTCCTGCGCCGCGGCGCCGTCGTCAGCCGCTGCGCCCCGGTGGAGGCGCAGCTCTCCCTGCCGGGCCGCCCGGCGGCGGTGTCCTTTACCCTTCCCACGGCGCGGGCGCGGGATTGACCCGCAACCGCTCACCCCGTGCGCGCCGAGCGTTCCAGGGAGCGGATGTGGGACAGGCCCGGCAGGATTTCGGAGCGGATGAATTCCAGCCGGCGGACCGGACCTCCGCCGCTGGAGAAGCGGGACTTCCACAAGGCCATCTTCACCGCCAGCCCGCACAGCACCCCGCCGATGGTGACGTGGTGGTTGGTGATGAGGTCGCGGATGCTGCGGAAGCTCTGGGCGTTGATGTTGCGCCAGAAGTCCTTGGACCGGTTGTCGAAGCTCTCGAACCGCCCGGTGATGGAGGCGGCGATCTCCGTCAGGTCGCGGCCCACCTCGTCCAGCATCCGGACGTGGCGGGCGTCGCGGCGGACCTCGCTGAAGCCGCGCACCGCGTCCATCCAGGCCAGGAAGGCCTGCACGTCGGGCACGATCTCGTCCAGGCACTGCTTGAAGTAGGCCAGCGACAGGAAGATGTCGCCGTACTCCTCCAGGAAGGTGGGGATGTCGGACATGGCGATGTCCAGCCGGTCGGCCATCATGGTCAGCCGGCGGCGCACCTCCGCCAGATCGGGTTCGGAGAACAGGCGGATCAGATCCTCGACATTCTGCACCTGCACGTCGTCGCTGCCATAGACGCTTTCGATCAGCGGGCGGGTGAAGACGCGCATGTAACGGGTGAGCTGTTCCTTCCGGCGCTGGGACAGGCGGAGCGCCGCGTGCTCGTCCACCGCGATCTTCAGGCGGCGCAGCTCGATGCGCAGGGAATAGACGTCGAAGCTGGCGGCCTGGGCGATCTGCCCGATCATCAGCAGGTCGCGGTCCAGCGCGGGCGAGCGGTTGCCGAAATGCAGCGGCAACTGGCTGGGCATCACCTGCCCGCTGCCGGCGTGGACGTCGTTGAACAGCTCCACCACCGTCTGGAGCCGGACGTTCTTGATCAGCCGCGCCCGCCGCAGGGCCGGCGTCTCCAACGGCAGGATCGCCATCGGCAGGACGTGAAGGGAATCGCGGGCCGTGTCCTCGTCCCGGTCGTCCGGGCCGGGCAGCAGGGCCACGACGTGCGGCCAGGCGCCCGGCGGCCTGGCCTGTCGGCTCGGCTGCACAGCCTTCTCCCGAAGTTCCGCGGCATCCCGCTCAGAAGCGCGGGAAGTTCAGCAGCGACATGGTGATGGACGGGTCGATGGCGATGATCGAGGAGCGTCCGCGGCTGTTGATCGGCCCGATGTAGGGCAGGTTGGCCGACGCCCCGGCGGGCGCGCCGTTCTTGAGGTCGTACATGGCCGAGAAGCGGTCCAGGAACTTGCCCAGCTTGGCGGGGTCCTTGAAATCGGCGATGTCGAAGCGCTTCTTCAGCTTGTCCACCAGCCGGTCCAGGTCGCCCAGGGCCGCCTGCTCCGGGATGTCCAGCGCGGTGAAGACCACCTTCTGGAGCGCGCGGTCGGCCATCACCTGATACCAGTTGTTGATCCGCGGCGCCTTGCGGTCGAAGTAGAGCGCCAGCCGGACGGCGGGGGTGCTCTCCTCCGCCTTCACCTCCAGCGACACGTCGACGTAGCGGTCCACGATGGCCTTGACGATCGCCGGTTCCTTCAGCGGGGCGCCGCCCGTCTCCTTGAAGGACAGGACGGTCGCCATCTCCTTGAACTTGGAGTCGTTCATGCGGTTGGCGAGCGCGCCCTGGTCGGTCACGCCCTCGTCCAGCACCTTGCGGATCAGGGCGCGCGCGAAAGTCTGGCTTTCCAGGTCGAAGGCCACCATGACGAAGCGGTAGAGCTTGTCGTCCTTCAGAAGCTCCTCGGCGCTGGTGATCCTGCCGATGTTGGCCTCGAAGTAGGCGATGTTCCGCTTAACGTCGGGGCGCGACCGGATCATCGCATCATAGCGGTCCGGATTGCGGGCGATCTGGCGGAAGTCCTGGAGCGTGCTCATGCCTTCACCTCCGGGGCCTTCGGGCGCCCGCTCTCCTCCGCCGCGTCCTCCGCCGGGTCGGTGTAGGCGGGCGGGATGCGCAGGATCACCTCGCCGGTGTGGGTGTCCAGCACCTCGGTGGACAGGCGGCCCGTGCCGGGGTCGAGGTTGACGCGGTAGGGCGGGATGGGATCAAGCGGGATGGGATCGGGCCGGCTGCGGTTGTCGGGTTCCGCCGGTGCCCTGGATTCCTCCACCACCTCGGTGGGTTTGGCGGCTTCGGCCTGGGCGGCGCGCAGCCGGTCGGCCTGACGCTGGCGGGCTTCGGCGATCAGGTCGGCGCTGGCGGTGCCGCGCTCGCCGTTGACGCCGGACACGCCGCCGGTCAGTCCCTGGATGGGGGCGGGCATGGCGGTCACGCCTCCGCGCGGATTTCGGACGTGTAGTTTTCGGGCGCGCGCTCGTCCCGCGGCGGGCGGCGGGCGTTCAGCAGGCCGTCCTCATAGGCCATCACGGGCCGCAGGCAGGCCAGCGCCTTGTAATAGTCCCGGTCGCTGACATTGCGCATCGCCTGCATGATGCGGTCCTGCATCTCCGGATGGATGAAGGCGGTGTAGAGCTTCGCCATCATGCCGGCGACGACGCTGCCGTACTGCTCCGCGGCCTGGGGGTCCAGAAGCATGCTCTGGATCACGAAATAGGCGCGGCGGACCGGCGTGTCGGCCTCGTCCTCCTGCATGATGTCGCTGCCGCGGATGATCTGGGCGAAGTTGCTGACGGTCAGGGTGTAGCGGCGGTTCTCGTTCTGCACGACGCAGCCGTTGATGACCACCCGCTCGCAGGGCTTGAGGCGGAGCTTAAGCGCCATAGGACGCCTCCATCGCGGCGGGGGTCTCCATGCGGGCGGTGCCCTGCAGGCCGCGCATGACCGACCGGTTGACGTCGATCAGCATTCCCGCGTCGGCCTCGCCGCGCAGCACCTGCGTGGTGTGCCGGGCCACCGCGAAGGACAGCGAGACCAGCCCGGCGCGCAGCGCCTCGGGCAGCGCGTTGCCGTCCTCCAGCAGATCGGCGCGCAGCGTGTTCCAGAGTTCCAGGTTGCGCCACAGCGCGTCCTTCAGCGCCGCCGACCGCCAGCCGGCTTCGCGGTTGGCCTCCAGATCCAGGGTGATGCGGAGGAAGACCAGATATTCGATGCGGCGCGGGTCTTCGCACTCGGCCATCGTCTGCTGGTAGGCGGCGATGCTCATGGTCGCACCTTATGCAACGCGCACGGGGGCGCCGGATGGGGCTGGGGCTTGAAAGGACGGGAAAGGGTGGCCGGCGCCCCTTCGGGAGAGGGACGCCGGCCGGGACCGGGTTAGCGGAACAGCGAGAGGATGTTCTGCGGACCCTGGTTGGCGATCGACAGCGCCTGGGTGGCGAGCTGCTGCTGGACCTGGAGGGCCTGCAGGCGGCTCGATTCCTCGTTCATGTCGGCGTCCACCAGGGCGCCGATGCCCTTGTTCATCGAGTCGGTCAGCTTCGACACGAAGTCGTTCTGCACCGACACGCGGTTCTCGATGGAGCCGATCACCGAGGCCTTGCCGATGGCCTTGTCGAGCAGGCTGTTGATGACTTCGAGCGACTTGGTCGCGTTGGAAGTTACGTCGATCTGCGTCAGGTCGGCCAGACCGCCGAAGGCGTCGCTTTCCTTCGAACCGACCCACAGGCTGTCCACCTTGGCGGTGAAGTTGCCGTCGGCGTTCCCGTCCTGATCGGTGAACTCCAGCTTGTCGCCGTTGAAGGCCACCTGGAAGTCACCGCCGGCCGTGGTCAGGGCCGCGTTGACGGCGGTCTCGATCAGGCCCTGGGTGGTCGCCTTGTCGGTGGTGTAGACGACGCCCGACAGGTCCACCGTCACGGCGGTCTTCACGCCCGCCTCGTCGGTGACGTTCAGGGTCAGGTTGCCCAGGCCCAGGTTCTGGCCGTCGATGAAGGTCTGGTCCGGGTCGCCCAGCGCGATGCCGACACTGGCCTTCAGGTCGTTGGTGGAGTCCACCTGCTGTTCGATCGTGGCCTTGCCGACGATCGAGGTGACCTGCATGTCCTGGCGCTGGAAGCTGATGTAGCTCGGATCGACCGTGCCGGCGTTGCGGCTCAGCGAGGCCAGGATGTCGACGTTCTGGTCCTTGGCGGTGCCGTCGTTGGAGTAGGTGACGCGCAGCAGGTTGTCGCCGTTGAAGGACGCGTCGGCGGCGGCGCCCTTCACCAGCTTGACGAGCTGGTCGATGTCGTTCTGGATCAGCGACTTGTCGACGCCGTTGGTCTGGCCGGCGATGACGCGGGCCTTCAGCGTCTGAAGGTTCTCGACGATGTTCTTGGAGGCCACCGACGCGGTGTTGGTCGTGCCCGAACCCAGCTCCAGCGATTCCTTCACCGCCTTGAAGCCGGCGACGTCGGCGCGCATGGTGGTCGCGATCGACCAGTAGGCGGCGTTGTCCTTGGCGTTGTTGACCTTCAGACCGGTCGAGATGCGATCCTGCGTGGTCGCCAGATCGTCGGTCACGCGGCGCAGCGTCTGCAGCGCGGTCATCGCCGAGGTGTTGGTCATGATCGAGGCCATGTTTATCTCCATTCGCGAGATGCAGAGCGCCTTTCTGACGCTGGGGCCGGGCTGCGCGGGCCTTCCCACTTGGTTCTATGGGCGCGCAACCGACCATTCGACTGTGACCGACCCCGTTTAAACCGGAGTAAAAAACAGCGCCGCTTTCCGTGACGGCCAAATCCTTCTTCAAAGGACGGGGTGTTTTTAAAAGTAATCGCGCATTTTACAAAAATGCGCCGACCGCATACGGCGGCCCGGCCGCCGGGCCCCGAAGGGCCGCGGTCATGGTTCTTTCAAACGGTCCGATGGGAAATGTCGAAGGGCCGCGTCACTCGGCGGCGACGAGGCAGCCGGAATGCAGGCCGGCGGCGGCGTAGGGAATGGCCGGGAAACGCCGGGACGCGGCGGAAACGGTGGCGGGAACGGGGGCGGCCTCCTCATGCTCTGGCGGGGCTTCGAACTTGTAGCCGCGTCCGTAGACGGTCTCGATGTAGCGGGCGCCGCCGGTGGCCTCGGCGATCTTCTTGCGGAGCTTGCAGATGTAGACGTCGATGACCTTGTCGAGCGGGTCGGCGCCGGACA
>NZ_QOKW01000052.1 GCF_008365375.1 Roseomonas genomospecies 6
GTAGGCGCCGCTGTCGGGGTCGTCGAGGACGATCGCGCCGTCCGCGTCCAGCCGCGCCGCCGTCTTGATCGCGTCCTCACCGAACGTCGCCGTCCCGCTCAGACCCGTGATCCGGGGCTGGTCGTTGTTCGCCTGGATGGTGATCGTGGTGAACGGCGTGTTGCTGTCCAGGCCGGTTGCGCTGGCGTCGTTGTCGTTGGCGTCCGTGACGGTGACGTGCACGGTCCGGGTCGTCCCCGTGGGGTCGTCGTCGGTGTTGAGGTAGGTGATCCCCCGCAGAAGCGTCTCGAAGGCGGCGACCGTCGCCATGTTTCCGCTGCCCGGCAGGATGGTGAAGGTGCCGGTGGAGGCGACGTAGGAGACCTTGAAGGCGCCCGCGGTGACGTTCGTATAGTCCTGGTTCAGCGTGAAGGAAACACCGCCGATGGTCAGGGTCTCAAAGGCTCCGTCCTGGAGGCCGCCGACCACCAGATGCATGCTGGACAGGTTGCTGTTGTCGGGGTCGCTCAGGGTTGCCGACGCTGCGATCGCCACCGCGCTCGGAGTCCCGTTGGCGGGGTCGATGAAGGTGACCGTATTGTCGGACCCGTCTCCGGCGCCGTTCAGGTCGACCACCGGCGGGTCGTTTACCGGGGTGAACTGAATCGTCGCCGACACGAAGGGCGACGGGCTGGTCGACAGGGCCGCACCCCCGGATTGGCTGTCGTTGGCGCCGTCGCTGAAGGTGAAGTTCACCGTACGGCTGGTGTACGACCCGTTCGCGGTCGGGTTGTCGCTGGTGGTGCGGTAGGCGATGGCCTGGATCACCGCCTGGACGGCGCCCGCGTCGGCGCTGGCGTTGAGCGTGATGCTCAGCGCCGTGCCGCTGCTCCCCCCGGCCACGCTGCCCACGACCGTGCCGCCGACCTTGACCTGGCCGGAGGCGTAGATGACCGCCCGGCCCGAATAGGTGCCGTCGATGATGGTGAGCGTATCGCCGCCGTACCATGTGGCCATGGTGGCGGCGATGACGCCGCCGCCGAAATTGTCGCTCGCCAGATAGGCGAAGTCGGCCGCGTCACCGACCGAACTGACGGTCACCAGCAGTTGCGAACTCGACCCGGTGCCGACACCCGTGGCCTCCGACAGCGGAATCGGAGACCCCAGCGCGGCGGCGGAAATGGTGGGGGCGTCGTTCACCGGCGTTACGGTCACGCCGATGGCGGTCGCGGCGTCGCCCGACCAGCGGCTGTTCGGCCCCAGGATGCCGGTCAGGTCGGCACCGGACGTCACGGTGGTGATCGCGCCGCCCTCGCCGTCGGCAACGCGGACGGACAGCGGCGTCACCGTGCCGTTGAAGTCCGTTCCGGGCAGGAAGCGGAGCTGCGCCGCAGCCGGCAGGATCAGCGCGGACGCATCGCTGTGGGTGTTCGCGGCGATGGTGGTCCAGGTCTCGAAGCCGCCGTCGTTGTAATCGCCGTCCTGGTTGGCGTCATAGCGGTACTGCCAGATGCCCTGCGTGGCCGGCGTCGTGTTGCCGACGATCGCGATACCCGCCAGAGGGGTCGAATCGTTGCCGCCGTTTGGCCTCTGGTCGTCGGCCGCGTCGGAGTATTTGCCGGTGAAGAGGGCGCTGATGGCCGTGCCGGTCGGATCGGCCGTGTCCTCCGCCACGTCCGGCAGGGTCGTGGCGCTGGCGGTCGGCCGGTCGTTCAGCTTTTCCACCGAGGTTCTCAGCGTGACGGCGTTGCTGTTGTTGCTGTAGGCCGTCGATCCGCCGCCGGACCCGATGTTGATGGTGGACCCCGCGGTGGGCGGCGTGCCGGAATCGTCGATCAACCGGACCGTCAGTCCCGTCGGGGTGCCGAACCAGTTGGCGTTGGGCAGGAAGCGGATCGCGTCGTACTTGTCGAGGATCAGCGCGCTCGACGCCGACCGGCTGCCGATGTTGATCCAGGAGCCGTCCAGGGTGCCGTCGTTGTTGGTGTCCAGGCGGTACTGCCAGACGCCGCCTGACACCGCGCCGGTGCTGACCACGGCCACGCCGTAGAACTGGTTGGCACCCGAGGCGCCGGCACCGTCCACCGCATCGCTGAAGCTGCCCGCGAACAGCGTGCTGACCGTGGCGCCGGGCGGCTCGGCGGTGTCCTCCTGCGTGTTCGGCAAGGTGTTGACCGTCGCTCCGCCGCTGCGGATCGGCGCGTCGTTCGCGTTGGAGACGGTGACGGTGATCGTGCGCGTGGTGGTCAGGCTGGCCGAGGTGCCGTCCGTGTAGGACACCTGTCCCGGGTCGCTGGCCGCGGAGCTGCCCAGGCCGCTCAGGTCGCCCGGCCTCTGGCCGGTGTTGCCCTTGTCCTCCACGGCAACGGTGACGGTGAAGGAGCCGTTCCAGTCGGCGCTGGTCGCCGGTCCTCCGGCGCCGTCCGGATCGGGCAGCGCGATGGTCAGGTCGCGCAGGCTCGATTGGATGGCCGTCAGGCTGCCGGTGAGCGTGATGGAGTTGAGGCCCAGGGCCGACTTGGACGCCGTTCCGCCAACGGCGAAGAAGGTGCCGGCGCTGGTCGTGACGGTGGCGGTCAGGTTGGTGGCGCCGTTGGTGTCCGCGTCGGTGAGCTCGAAGGCTCCGTCCGCTCCGTTCAGGACGATCGTCGTGAGGCCTTCGGTCTTGTTCGTCACGTTGACGGCGTTGATCTGCACCGGATCATTGACGCCGGAGATGTAGACGCTGCGCTCCGCGAGCGCCGTATTCGGTGCGAGGCCCGCCGCATCGTTCAGCGTGGCGGTGGTGGTCGCGTAGGGGTCGATCGCGGTGGTGACGATTGCGGTCGGCGTGCCCGATGGGCCGTTCGTTTGCTGGTTGACGGCACCCCCGTTCGCGGTGGCGCTGACGGTGCCCGCGGCGTCGCTGGTCCGGTCGTCCACGATGACCTGAAGCGTCAGCGTCGTGTCGTCGCGACTGCCGTCGGAGTTGGTCACGGTCAGGGTCAGGCTGCGCAGCGCCGCCGCGACCTCCGCGATCGTGCCGCGCAGGATCAGCGGGCGTTCCACGCCATTGAAAGCCCCGGCCCCGCGGTCGACCGCGGCAAGCGAGCCGGTCGCCGTGTAGCCGATGGTGATGTTCTTGTAGGCGAGCTCGTTCGCCAGCGGCGCGCCGTTGCCGTCGAGCAGCCGGACGATCACCTGCACGACCTGTCCGTTCTGGGCCGTGTCGTCGTGGTCGATGATCACCGAGTCGAGCGCCGGCATGCCGGGGATGGACACCGGGCCGGTGCGGTCGATGACGATCTGGCCCGACCCGATGTTGAGCGTCGGATCGTCGTTCACATCGACGAAGTCGGTCAGGGCGATGGTGCCCTGGGCCACCTGCGTGACGTTGCTGGAGCCCGCGCCCGCGCCATAGGTGCCGAGGTCGCTGACCGTGACGCTCAGCGCGTCCGCGCCGTTGTAGTTGCTCTTTCCGAGGTACCAGACCCCGGCGTTCAGGAAGGCCTTCACGTCGGCGACCTTGCCGGTGACCGTCACCGTCCCGGTCCGGTCGCCGGTGATCGTGACGTTGGTCCCCGTGCCGTTCACCGTTCCCACTGTCCCGACATCCACCGTCCCGTTGGCGGCGGACAGCGTGACCTGGATGTTGGACCCGGTCAGCCGCGCCTCGATGTCGTCGAAGTCGATGGGCCGGGTGCCGTCGATGACGGCGATGCGCACGTCCTCGGTCGGCTGGATGGCGCCGGGCAGCCCGATGGTCGGCTGATCGTTGATGGTGGAGGCGAAGATGCGCACGGTGCCGATGGCGACGTTGCCCGCCAGACCCGTGAAATCGCCGCCGATGAAGTTCGGATCGGTGGCCGGCACCGCCGGGTTGGCGACGGAGAGGCTGCCCGACGCGTTCTTCTGGCCGCCGTTGGCGCCGCCGGTCAGCGTGCCGTCGTCGGCGCGCGCCCGGTCGTCGATGATCACCTCGACGGTGTAGTAGGCGTTCCGGTCGGTGTCGAAACCGATGCGCAGCCCGGCGAGCGCCGCGTTCACCTGGGCCAGCGAGCCCTTCATCACCAGGACGCGCCCGTTGCCGTCGTAGGCCGCGCCGGCACCCGCCCCATCCGGATCGATCAGCGTCACCGCCGCCCCGGCGCCCGGCTGGAGGGTGATGCCGGTGTAGTCGGTCAGCAGCGCGTTGTTCGCATCGCGCAGGCGGACGATCGCCGTGACGATGTCGGTCTCGTCCACCGGGTTCGAGCGGTCGGTGCTCTGGTAGCCCGGGGTGTTGGTGATGTCCGGATCGGCGGCGACGAAGCCGGCGATCAGGTTGTTGCCGATGGTCGTGCTGACGACCGGGATGTCCGCCGTCGGGCTGGACAGAGTCGGCGCCTGATTGACGGGCGTGATGGTGATCCACGCCTCGCGCCCGGTCTGCTCCTTGTCGCCGTCCGACAGGGTGAAGACGAAGCGGTCGTCGTAGACCGTCGAGGGGTTGGACTGGTAGCTCTCCCCGCCGCCGTGGACGTAGTAGATGAAGCCGTTGGCGATGTCCTGCTGCGTGAAGCTGGAGCCCACGCCGATGGCGGTGAAGGTCGTGCCGTTGGTCGACCGCATCAACTGGCCGTAGCTGGTCGCCGTGGTCAGGCGGTACTGCACCTGCACGGGGCTGCTGTCCGGGTCGTAGGCCTGGAGCATCGCCGCGGTGATCTTGACGCGGCTGCCCTCCTCCACCCTGATCGGGTCGTTGGCCGGAGCGTCGCCAATGGCGTTCGGAGCGTCGGCGCCGATGGTGGGGTCGGCCTGTGCCGGGGTCGCGGCGATCTGCGGCCCGTCGTTGACATTGGTCAGCACGAAGCTGACGGTCGCCGGGCTGCTGGTCAGGCCCCAGCGGTCCACCGCCACAACCGTGAAGGCGTCGGCGCGCGATTCGCCGCCATTGTGGACGTAGCGCAGCCCGGTCGTTCCCGCGGCGCCGGTGAGGAGCGACGCGTTGTAGGACGTGCCGACCTGCACGTTGACCCAGTTGCCGCCGTCGTGGACCTGCAACGTGCCGTGCGCCGGCAGCGCCGTGACCTGGAACCTCAGCGGGTTGGCCGCCGAGTGGTTGAGCGCGAGGTTGTCGTCGTAGACGCCGCCCGGCGCCGGATTCTCCAGGTAGGACTCGTTCGTGGCGTCGTCGGGGTCCGCGAAGGACAGCATCGACGTCGTGATGTAGGCGGTGTCGCCCTCCTTGATCGTCTGGTCGGCGGAGCCGCTGGCGGTCGGCGCGTCGTTGACGGGGGTCGTGAAAATGCTGAAGGTCCCGACCGTGCGGACCGGAGCGCGGGTCACCGGGTCGATGGCGCCCGTGGAGACCGAGAATTGGAAGGTCGACAGGAAGCCTTCCCCGTCCGACGGGACGAAGCGCAGGTTCCCGGCGTCGAGGTCCGCCTGCGTGAAGGTGCCGTAGGCGCTGAGCGCCCGCCAGGCGCCGTTCACCCTGATCTGAAGCGATCCGTACCAGTCGCCGCCGTTGGCGCCCAGCTTCAGCACCGTGTAGACGATCTGCGAGGTCGATGTGCCGGCCGCGCTGTAGCTCAGCATCACCGGGGTGGCGGCGTCGCCGTCGTTGCCCAGGATCAGGCCGCCGGTGGTGCTGCCCTCGTTGATCGTGCCCGCGTCGATGACGCTGTTGGGGTTTTGCCCGACGAACAGGATCTGCGACGGTTCGGCGGACGGCGGCGGGGGGGCGTCGTCGTTGCGGATGGTGCCGATGGCGGTGGCGCCGGCCCCGTTGATGGTGCCGTTGCTTGCCGAGATCAACTGGACCGTGAAGGTCTCGTTCGTCTCAACCGTCGTGTCGCCGACGACGTTCACGGTGATGGTGGCGGTCGCCTGACCGGCGGCGAAGGTCACCGTGCCGGAGGGGAAGATGCCATTCTCGAAATCCGACGCCACCGCTGGAACGCCGCCGCTCCCCGCCACCGACCAGGCCACCGTCGTGGCGCGCGTCAGATCGCCGGTGCGCGTGACCGTGAAGGTGAAGGGGGTGGTGCCGCTCTGCCCCTCGTAGGCGGCCACGCCCGCCGTGGTGATGCCGACGCTGGGCGGCGCCGGGTCGTCGTTCAGGACGGTGCCGGTGGCCGAGGCTCCGCCGGCGGCGATGCGGGCGCCGACCGCGCTGGTCAGCACCACGTCGAAGGTCTCGTCGCCTTCGAAGAGCAGGTCGCCGTTGACGGTGATGGTGATGGTCGCGGCGGTCGCCCCGGCGGCGAACTCCACCCGGCCGCTGGTCGGGCCGGTGATGTCGGCGGCGTCGGTGCCGGTGTGCCGCAGCATCCAGTGCACGAAGCTGGTGCTGGTCGTGTCGCCCGTCCGCGTGACGGTGAAGGTGAAGCTGTTGGGACCGCCGTCGCCTTCCGCCTTCGATGCATCGGTGGCGGCGATGGCCACCTTCGGCACGATGTCCGGATCGTCGTTGAGGATGGTGGCCGTGGCGGTGGCGTGGTCGATGATCCCGTTGCTCGCCGACAACAGGGTGATGATGAAGGGCTCGTCGCCCTCCGGCAGGGTGTCGCCGGTGACCGAGACGGTGATGGTGGCCGAGGTCTCCCCGGCGGCGAAGACGACCGTCCCCGACGGCAGCAAGCCGCCGAAATCGGCGGCGTTCACCTTATCGCCGCTCAACTGCCAGACGACCGAGGTGCTGTCGGCGGTCGAGCCCGTGCGGGTGACGGTGAAGGTGAAGGTCGTGACCCCGGAGTCGCCCTCCAGCTTGACCAGCCCGGTGTCCACGATCGAGATGTGCGGCACCGGGTCGTCGTCGAGGATCGCCGCCTCGGCGACGCCCGTGCCGATGGCGGCGCCGACCGCGTTGCCCAGCGTGACGGTGAAGCCTTCGTCCGGCTCGGCCAGCAGGTCGCCGTTCACGGTAACGACGATGGTCTGCGACGCCTCGCCGGGGTTGAAGGTCAGCGTGCCGTGCGGCAGGAAGCCGCTGAAATCGGCCGCGTCGGCCGGGTTGACCGCCCCCCCCAAGACCGTCCAGTCGACCGACGCGCTGCCGCCGAGGTTGCCGGTGCGGGTGATGGTGAACAGGTAGCTGCGCGACGTCCCGGGGCCGCCCTCCACCTGCGATCCGTTGACCGCCACGATGTCGAACTGCGGCAGGGTCGTGCCGTCGTCGTTCCCGATGGCGCTCGACGCCGTGGCGACGGCGATGGTGCCGGCGCTGGGGTTGGACAGCGTGACGGTGAAGCCCTCGTTCGCCTCCGCCACCGTGTCTCCGGCGACGTTCACGGTGATGGTCGCCGTCGTCTGGCCCGCCGGGATCGTCACGGTGCCGAAGGGCAGCACCCCGCCGACGAAATCCGCCCCATCCACGCCCGGCCCGGTCACGGCCCAATTCAGCGTCACGTCCGCCGAGCTGTCGCCGGTGCGGGTGACGGTGAAGGTGAAGGGCGTCGTTCCGCTGTCGCCCTCCGCCCGTTGGGTCTGGTTGGCCGCGATGGCGAAGGTCTGCCCGTCATCGTTGACGATCCGCACGGTGGCGGACCCGCCGCTGCCGTCGATGGACACGCCGTTCGGGTTGGACAGGGTGACGGTGAAGGTCTCGTCCGCCTCGATGTCCGTGTCGCCGCGGACGAAGATCTGGAAGGTCTTCGCCGCCTCGTTGGCACCGAACTGCACCGTGCCCGACGGCAGCACGCCGTTGAGGAAATCGGCCGCGTCGGCGGTGCCGCCGGTGATGCTCCAGGCCACCGATGCGGCGCCGCCGAGGTCGCCGTTGCGGGTGACGGTGTAGGTGATCGTCCGTGGGCCGCTGTTGCCCTCCGTGACCTGGTTCAGGTCCGCCTGGATCGCAACGGTGGCGTGGGGGTAGTCGTCGTTGACGATCAGCGAGGTCGCGGCGGCGGTGGCGATCCGCGCGCCGGTGGCGTTGCTCAGCGTGACGGTCAGCGTCTCGTCCAGCTCCGCCTGCGTGTCGCCGGTGACGGCGACGGTGATGATCTTGGTCGTCTCGCCGTCGGCGAAGTCGAGGCGGCCGAACGGAATCGTCCCGCCGAAGTCCGCGGCATCGACCATACCGCCGATGCTCCAGTCCACGCTGGCCGCGCCCGTCGTGGTGCTGCGCGTGACGGTAAAGGTGAAGTTGCGCGGGCCGCTGTTGCCTTCCACCATGGCGCCCTGGTTCGCGCGGATGGACAGGGTCGGCACGGAATCGTCGTTCAGGATCGTCGCCGTGGCGGCTCCGGTCCCGATGGCGCCGTAGCGCGCGTTGGACAGGGTGACGGTGAAGGCTTCGTCCGCTTCGTCCAGGGTGTCGCCGCGCACGATGATGGAAATGGTCCGCGACACCTCGTTGGCGGCGAATTCGATGGTGCCGCCCGGCAGGACGCCCGCATGGAAGTCCGCCGCGTCCACGGCGCCGCCGACCGTCCAATCGACGCTGCCCGGTTGCGAGGTGTTGCCGGTCCGCGTCACCACGAAGGTGAAGGCGACGGCGCCGCTGTCGCCCTCCGCCAGTTGGTTGGTGACCGCCGCGATGTCCAGGACCGGCAGAGCCGCCGGATCGTCGTCCAGGATCGTCGCCTGCGCCTCGGGCGTTGCCAGCGTGCCGTTCGTCGGGTTGGCGAGCCGGATCGTGAAGACCTCGTCGCCTTCGATGTGCTGGTCGCCCGCGACGTTGACGGTGATGGTCTTCACGGTCTCGCCGGCCGCGAAGGCAATCGTGCCCTGCGGAAGGCCGGCTTGGCCGAAATCCGCCCCGTCGATCCCCGCGGACACCCCGACGACGGCCCAGTCCACGGTGGTCGCCTGACCCAGCTTGCCCGTGCGGGTCACCGTGAAGGTCAGGGTCCTGGCCCCGCTGTCGCCCTCCAGGATCGCCACGCTGCCCGCATCGGTCGCGACCGACAGGGCCGGGGCCGGATCGTCGTCGATGATCGCCGCCGTCGCCGAGTCGATGGCCAGCACCCCGCCGACGGGGTTGACGAGGCGGAGGCGGAAGGTCTCGTCGGGTTCGGCGACGGTATCGCCCACCACCTCGACGGTGATGGTCTTCACGGTCTCGCCGGCCGCGAAGGTGACCGTGCTCGCCGGGAGGACCCCGCCCGCGAAATCGGCTGCGGTCGCGGGGTAGTCGCCCGTCCCTTCGACCACGTAATCGACGGTCGTCGTGCCGGTGATGACGCCGGTGCGCGTGATCGTGAAGGTGTAGCTGCGGGTGGCGCTGTTGCCCTCGAACTGCGTGGCGTCGGCCGGGCTGAGCGACACCGACAGGCCGGTGTCGTCGTTGACGATGGTGGTCGACGCGCTGCCGACGGCGATCTGGCCGTGCACGGGGTTGGACAGGGTGACCGTCATCACCTCGTCGGGCTCGACCACCGTGTCGCCGACCAGGGTCAGCGTGATCAGGGCCGTCGATTGGTTCTGCGCGAAGACCAGGGTGCCGCTGAGCGGAGACGCAACGTCGGTGGCGTCCACACCGCCGACCGTGTACTGCACGCTGCCGGTCGCGCCGGTGTCGCCGACGCGGGTGACCGTGAAGGTGACCGTCTTGGTGCCGCTGTCGCCTTCCGACAGCGACGGCGTGCCGGCGCTGACGATGTAGCCCGCCGTGACGGCGCCGGCCCCCTGGGCCAGACCGACGTTGAAGGTGAAGATGCGGTAGGGATCGGCGGCGGACGGCCCCGTGTAGATGCCGCCCTGGCGGGAGTAGCTGGTGCCGTCGGCGTTCCAGCGCAACGCCATGGCGTTGTCCGACACCGCGAAGGTGAAGTTGTCGGCGTCCAGCGTCCCCGCCATGTTCACGGCGGTCTGGAGATAGACGACCCTCCGGTCGATCACGTCCTGCAGGCTGAAGGTGCCGCCGGATTCCACCAGCACGCCATTGCGCAGGATGCGGCCATAGCTGGGGCTGTCCACCACGGCGAAGGTGATGGAGGACGCCGGGCTGTCGCTGTCCGTCACGTTGAGCATGTCGGTGGTCAGCGTGACGCGGAAATTGTCGGCGCTTGTCAGCGGGTCGCCGTCGGCGCCGCCCGCGGTGACGGTCGCCGCCAGGGTGCTGGCGTTGACCCAGGTCGGGTCGTCGTTGACCGGCCTGATGGTCAGCGTGATCGCCTGGGCGACGCTGGCCGGGACGCCCGTGCCGCCGCCCGCGTCCTTGACCACAACGTTGAAGCTGTCGGTCGGCGCGACGCTCGGCTCCGTCCCGTTGTGAGCGTAGTGCAGGCCGGACAACTGGTTCTGCGCGATCAGCACCGTGTCACGGCCGAGGTCGAGCGCCGTGCCGCCGGGGATGACGTAGGTCGCCATATCCTGATTGGTCAGCGTGCGCGTCACGCCGTTGATGGTCAGCGTGCCGGTGAAGATCAGCGAGCCGTGCTGCGGCAAGGAGGTGAGCTGGATGGTCAGCGTGTCGCCCGGATCGCCGCCGGCGTTGGCGACGATGAAGTTGCCGATCGACGATTCCGGCGCACCCGCCGGCACGCCTTCGTACACGTTGCCCCCGGCGGTGGTCAGCTCCGGCGCCTGGTTCACCGGGGTGACCGCGATGGTCACGGTGCTGATGTTGGCCGAGGAGAAGGACTGCGGCGTCGCGCCGTCGTTGACCGAGACCTGGAAGCTGTCCGCCGTGTTCTGGTCGGCGCCGGTCGCCTTGTGGATGTAGACCAGCCGGTTGTTGAGGACGTCGTCCTGCGTGAAGATCGACCCGACGCCGAGCAACTGGCCGCCAAGCGTCAGGGTCCCGTAGACCGGCAGCGCCTCCAGCCGGTAGACGAGCTGGGTGTTCGACTGGGTGCCCGCGGCCACTTCCGGGTCGGCGGCGGTCAGGTTTCCGGCCGTGATTCCGACCGTGCCCCTCTCCGTCACCGTCACCTGGGACGTCGTCAGGACGGTCGGGTCGTTCGATGGCGAGACGGTGACCGCGATGGTCTTGGTGACGGTGAACGGACCCGGGGTCGCCTCGTCGTCGGTCACCGTGATCGTGATGGTCGTGGACGCCGCCGTGTTGCCGAGTTCGGTGTCGGCGGCCACGAAGCGCAGACCGGCCAGCCAGGTGTTGACGGCGGCGGCGGTGCCGCTGAAGGTCAGGGACGAGGCGCCCGTCGTCCCGGGCGGGGCGGTGTCGTTGAGATGGCCGACCGTCGTGCCGGGCAGGCTGACCGTGACGGTCAGGGTGCCGCCCTCCGGATCGGCCACCGTCCAGCCGCCGAGCGAAGCCTGGTCGGCACCCGCGACGTTCAGGACGCTCGGCTCGATCACCGTGATGGTGTCGCCGCCCGCCGGCGAACCGATGGTCGGCGGCGCCAGCAGGTGCTGCCAGGCGGACTCCGCGGTGGCGGACAGGGCGATGGACGACTCGATCGGGCCGGTGCCGACCTCCAGGGACCAGTCGCCGCCCAGGGCCGCGGCGCCCGTCGCGTCGTCCGACGCGGCGACGTCCGCTCCGGTCAGGGCGGCGAGCCGGGTCACGAAGGCCGCGCCGGCCCCGCCCTGCCCGATGTCGCAGCCGAGCAGGAGGATGTCGGCGTCCTCGGTGAAGGAGGACTTCCAGGCGGCAATCGCCTCGGCGGTGGCGCCCTCCAGGCTGGCCGCGGTCAGCGTGTCGCGGCCGAGCGTGAGACTGCCCGCTTCGCCGTGCGCGACGATCTGCAGCGACGCCACGCGGCCGCCGGCCAGGGCCTCCTGAATGCGGGCGATGGGATCGTCGCCGACCCCGATGACGATCGTCTCCACGTCGGACGGCAGGTCGTGGAGCAGGACCTCCCGGTTCTGGACCCGGGCGTCGACGACCATGATGCGCCGGTCGGCGGCGGAAACGGCATCGGTCGCGGCGGAGTCGGACTCATCCTGGGCATTCCGGTCGGGGGCGTTCCGGTCGGGGCCGGTCACCGTCAGATCGTCGGTCGCGGTGACCCTGGTGCCGGTCAGGTCGGCGAGCGTGCCGGCCAGCCGCTGGCCGCCCGACGCCGTGCCGATGCCATGAAGCTGGATGTCGGCCCCGTCGGCCAGATGGTCGCGCCAGGACGCCACCTCGTCCGCCCGCCCGGCCAGCGAGGCCGTGGTCAGCGTGTCGCGGCCGACAGGCAGCCCGGCATCGCTGCCGTGCGACAGGATGTGAATGGATTGCAGGCCGCTGTGGCCGGCCAGCGCCCCGCTGATCTGCTGGATGCCGTCACGGGCGCTGTCGAGCGTGACGACCCGCGTCCCGGCGCCGAGTCCGGCGACGGCGTCCGCCGCTCCCGGCGTCCGCGGATCGACAAACACAAGTTGCAAAACCCCTCCAGACGGAGCGGGCTCCTGCGACGCATCGTCCTTGGCGGGGGCACCGCCGACCGGGGGAACCATGGAGTCGTCGCTGACCGGACCTGCGTGGTCGGCGCCGCCCGCCGGCTCGACTCCGGGCTCCGCAGCGGTCGGGGCCTTCGAGTCCGAGGCGGGATCGGACAAGAAATCGTGGCTGTTGTCGACGACGTCAGCAGCCGTCGCCGCCACCGAAGCGTCGAACACCATCCGCGGCTCCAGCGTCAGCCGGAGTGAATGCGTGGACTTTTGAAGGGTTGTATTTCCGCGACCGGCGATCTTGCGAGAGTTGTTCTTTCCACCGGACGAGCGTGTCCCAGCCATATTCCAACAACCCCTCGCTGTTCTTCTCCGCTCCACCGCCAAGCGGTGTTGCGGCACGGCTCGTGTAGCGCCCCGCTCCGTCTCCGTCCCGCGGCGGCGGTGGTCACCGCTTGCCCCGATCCGATCTTGCCGCTTGGGTTACACCATTCGTAGTCTCACAAACCTATCAGGAATTGCCTAAAATCCAATGAAATTATTGCGGGAAGCTGCGACGACTTCTCGCCACAGACTGCCGCTTATTGTCGAATTTTGTCGAAAATGGCGATCGCGCAGCGAACCCCGCCGCGTCGCGTGGCTTGGTCGAGTCCCAGGGCAACGAGGTCAGACGTTGGTGCAGAACTCGGCGCGTTGACGGACTCCGCCCTGGAAAGTTGTCGTTCAGGCGACCTTGCGGGAGGCCGGCATGCCGAGGCTGGTCATCCTGTTCATGACCTTGCAGCCGACCGCCGCCTCGACTTTCTGGGCAGGCGGAGTCCGGGCGCGGAGGCTGCGCCCGATCAAGGTCTTGTACCGCAACATGGCCACCTCCCCCAGCGATCGGCGTCCGTAGCCGACCGCCCGCTGCCAGCCGAGCCGTCCGCGTTCTGCGATCATCTGGATGTGCTGGTCGCGCTGCGTGGGCGCGCTTGCAGCGGTCTCGCCCGGCACCGCGGTGGAGCGCGGCGGGATGATCACCTCGGCGTCGGGGGTGTGGGCGGCGACGGCGCGGTAGACCGGCTCACCGTCATAGGCGCCGTCCGCCAGCACCGTGCCGATCGGGCGCTCGATCTGGTCGAGCAGCGGGCCGACCAGCGAGGCATCGCCGTCCTGCATGGTCGTCAGCTCCGAGGCGAGGATCTCGCCGGTATCGGGATCGACCGCCAAGTGGAGCTTTCTCCAGCTCCGGCGCGCTTGGCCTCCATGCTTTTCCAGGTGCCGCTCACCCGTGCCGAACACCTTCAGCCCGGTGGAGTCGATGACCACGCCGACCGGCCCGTCCGTCCTGGCCAGCGCTGACGCGACCTCCAGGGTGGCGCTGCGCCGGGAGAAGGTCGTGTGATCCGGAACCGGCAGGTCGAGGCCGAGCAGGCGCATGAGCGAGCCCAGCAAACCCGCGGTCTGCCGCCACGGCCGACCGAACGCCAGACGCAGCATCAGCCCGGCTTCGATCGCCACGTCCGAGTAGCGCGCCGGCCGGCCGCGTCGGCCCGTAGCGGGCGGCGTCCAGGCGGCGATCGCCTCCGGTGTCACCCAGATCGTCAGGTCACCGCGCCGGCGCAGCGCCGCATCGTAGGACGCCCAGTTTTCCACACGGTACCGGGCCTTCGGGTTCTGGTGGCGGCGGGGCTCATTGGCCTTGTACGGCATCAGCGGCGCGACTTCAGCGGGCCGCCTCTCTACCCGCTCGCCCTCCCGACCACCACCAGCCCGGGCTTTGTGCACCAACGTCTCGAAAACGCGGAAGGACCAATTTTCATCCGGCCTTTACAGCGGGCAGCGACTTACTTTCCCTGCGCGTTGCTTGCCATATGGGCGTTCCTTAACCCCTTGGCGGAAATCAGCAGGGTTGCTGGCCTTCCAGGACCTTCCGAAAAGCCCAAGCTAATCGGTTGGGATGTGTTCACAAGGGTATCGAGGCTCTGCTTGGGCAGGTCGGCATCGGCCAGGCAGGATTGCAGACAGCGCCGGAAGGTCAGCGAAGCCGTCAGCTTGTCCCCGATACGGATCGCAACACCGTCCGGCAACCACACTCCGAGCGGAAGTTCGACAAAGATCTTATCGCTTGCCGCGCCGGCCGGCCGTCCGATCACGACTTGCGCGATGATCCGCCCATCCGGACCGGCCAACGCCTGCACGCTTTCGCAGATTTTCCCGTCGCGGCCGGATTCGCAGCGCACCACCCAATCCTCGTAATTCGCGGTCGTCCGGCTCGGCACCGGAAGAGTTGGCGTCGAAGGCTGCTGCTGCGCTGAGGCGCCCCCGGTGGCGGAAAGGAGAAGCACCAGGGACAGGAGTGCGTTGCGGCGTTTCATGGTCATTCTGCTTCTCGTTGATCGGGAATTCAGTAGGAGGCGAAAAGGCGGACTTTCAGGTCGACATCGCCTGGCTGACGATTTCCCTCGCGGGCCAGTGCGACGGCTGCCGTCATATTCATCGTAAAAGCGCCGGCGAGACGGTAATCGAGGCCGAAACCGGTTCCTGCCAAACGTGGCTTCCGATGTCCACCGATGTCCTGTCCAATGCCGCCGTCCAAAAAGGCGAATGGCTGGAGCCCATCATCCTGGAGGAGGGCAAAGCCCGGCGGGCGCACATCGTTGCGCAGAATGATGCCGCGGTCAGCAACTCCACTCCCAAGATCGTAACCGCGCACCCCATACAGCCCACCAAGCGCCATTTGTTCTGTGTCCGGCAAAGGCTGGCCGGCAAGTTGGAGCAACAGTTCACTGATCAGCGCGAATCCGCCCCCGAGACCGGTGATCCGGCTGGCCGCTGCGGTCATGTAGGCATAATCGACCTGCCGCACGCGTCCGTTCGAATAGGCTGTCCATCCCGCGTCGTCATTGCCGGCCATGACGCCGCCCGGATTGATCTTCGCCATGACGCTGAGCGTGGTGGCACCGGTTTCGTCGCTCCATGCGTGATCCCACCCTATCCCGAGCTGAAAAACGTCGGCTCGAGAGCGGCCCAGACCGAACCCTTCGAAGGAGACGCGGCGGTCCAGCGTCTTGATCTCGATACCAGCCAGGAGGTCGCCGAGGTGGTGGCCAGGCAGCAGATTTGACAGGGCCGAGCGGTAGTAGAGCGGCAACTCGAAGAAATTGTTGTCCGACGTGAAGAAGTCCCTGCTTTGCCGCGTCGCCACGAAGTTCGGGCTGATCTCGATAGCTTGGCGAGCGAAGACGGGCAGGACGAATCTGGCGGAATGGCTGAGATAGCTCGGACGGTTGTCATCGCCAGGAAACAAGCGGTCGGCATCGCTGAACAGGTTGCGGGAACCTGTCGTCTGCCAGGAGCCATAGGCGTCGTTCAGCCATGGCAGACCGAAGCCGGCGCCGACAAAGATGCGGTTGCGGTCCGTCTCCGGAGATCCGGTGTTGGAGTATCCGGCATAGACTTGCCAAGGCGTGCGTGCCGTCAGTTCCAGCGTCAGGTCGGATCGGCCCAGCCCGTCCCCTGGCGAGAAAATCCCCTGCACCTGCCGATAGGGAAAACGGTTGAGCCAGCGCAAATCCTCGTCGATCCGCGCCGCCTCTATGGGTTCGCCCTCGACCGCGCGGATGCGCGCGGCGAGAGCGTCGCCCCGTCCGCCATCCTCCCCCTGGATGGAAATCCGACCCAATCCGAACTCGATCACCCGCAGGGTGAGGGCGCCGGCGGTGATCTCCTGCGGCGGGACACTGATGGAAACGAAGGGACGGCCCGAATCGCGATAGACATCGGCGATGGCGGCCTGCAGGTCAGCGATCAACGCCATGGACAGGGGCTGTCCGACGAAGCCGGAGAGCGTTGCGCGCAACCTATCGGCAGGAACGGTGGCGCCTTCCGTCCTTGCGATGCCGATACGGCCGATGTCGACCGCTTCCTTTCCCGACCCTGGGGAAACCGCTTCATCACGCCCGATCAGATGGATGGATCGCAGCAGAACACCGAGCGGGGTCGGATCGCCGGAGGCGGGAGCCGGCCTTTCGATCGTCAGTCCGCCGGTGGAGGGCGGCTGTTCCAGCGGCGGGTTCCTTTCCACCGGCAGGGATTGGGCGGCAGAAGGACCGTGTGACAGCACCAGCGCACAAAACATTGCGACCCGTGCGGCGCGGGCCGGGACAAGGAGACAGATGGGAGGCATCATTGGGCTTTCACGGTCAGATAGGCGCCGAGAGAGCGGTTGGCGGGATGGGGAAGAGAGGCGCAGCCCTCGCCAGTGGCGCAAATCCGCCTCGCGTTATCGGCTCGGGAGTCGTTGGCCGTTATTCCACCGCCCGCACCCTGGTCCCCGCCATTGGACAGGCCACTTTGGCCATTGCCTATCATGTTCGTGGGACGGAACAGGGGTGCTGGGTCGATCAACCTCATCGGCAAGATCGCGGCGATACCCGGCGGCTGCGGTGAGACCGTGAAATTACCCGGCAGGAAACGCAGATCGGAATTGCCGCCAGCAGTCATGCTGCCAGACGTGATGGCATGGGTTCCAGCAGTTGAAGCCGGCACCGCAGCCCTGTCCCGTCCACCGTCCACACGATCCGTCGTCTGGGTGGGGTTGGCTTTTCCGGGCAACCGGCCCGCGCTGTCCGTCGAATCCGTTAGCATGCGCTGACTGACAACCAGTTCACCGTCGACATATCGGATGTCGTAGTTGCCAGAGGTCAAACCGGACACCGAGATCACATAGCGTCCGACGTCCACCGCCCCCTGAGCGCTTCCTCCGAAGCGGGGCGTACCGCCCAACACCGCTGCGGTCTCGCCATTGACGAAACCATCGTAGGTGACCCCGGCGCCGCCGCTGAAGGCGAGCCCGTCATAGAGTTTGGCCGCAGCCGTCGCCTTCACCGTGAGCGGGGCCGGGGTCACCGCGAAGCCGCCCGCGGCGTAGCTCAGCGTGTAGTTGCCGGCTGCCGCGCCGCCCAGCGTGCCGCCGCTCGCGGTGGTGACGTAGCTGCCGACGTTGGAGGTCGCCGTGGCGTCGGTGGCGTAGGACAGGCCGCTCAGGTTGGCGTCGCTCTGCCCGTTCTTCCAGCCGCTGGCGGTGAAGCCAAAGCTCGGGCTGGTCGAGCCGTAGACCATGGTGCCGCTCGGGGTCACCGTCAGCGAAGCCGGGGTGACCGCGAAGCCGCCCGTGGCGTAGCTCAGCGTGTAGTTGCCCGCCGCCGCGCCGCCCAATGTACCGCCGCTCGCCGTGGTGCTGTAGCTGCCGACATTCGAGGTCGCGGTGGCATCGGTCGAAATCACCACGCCGGTCAGCAGGCTGTCGCCCTGCCCGTTCTTCCAGCCGCTGGCGGTGAAGCCAAAGCTCGGGCTGGTCGCGCCGTAGGTCATGGTGCCGCTCGGGGTCACCGTCAGCGCGGCCGGGGTGACCGAGAAGCCGCCCGCGGCGTAGCTCAGCGTGTAGTTGCCGGCTGCCGCGCCGCCCAATGTACCGCCGCTCGCCGTGCTGGCGTAGCCGCTGCCGACGTTGGAGGTGGCCGTGGCGTCGGTGGCGTAGGTCAGGCCGGTGAGCAGGCTGTCGCCCTGCCCGTTCTTCCAGC
>NZ_QOKW01000053.1 GCF_008365375.1 Roseomonas genomospecies 6
ACGGTCCATACCGCCGCCTGCGCATCCCTTCTCACAACACGGTATCAACGATTTCCAAGATCCCGCGGCCCCGGAGAACCGCAACACCCCGCGCCCATCCCCTTCGAGGAGTGGGCCGCCAGGGCCAAAAACCGATAAGTCCAAAAACCTGGAGACGAACAACACAGCGCCGAATGCTCAGCGCCGTTTCTTGATCGTCTTTTTGATCTTTAGCCCGTCGCTGTCGCCCTTGTCGGCGGCACCGCGTCGGTGGAGCGGTTTATATGCGCACCCCTTCGACCGGCGCAAGCGCTTTTTGCATTTCCATGAAAAATTCTTCACAGATCGACTTATCACCGAAGTCCAAGCTGGAATCGGTGTATGTGCGTCCCTCCCTCGGACCGGGTGTCCCGCCATGGCGGAGCGTACGGTTCGGGAGAACGGCCTGTTGCACCCAACCGATTGCCGCGGCAACCCATATCGGGTTGACAGTGACAAAAAGGGTGCGCATGGTCGCCTATAGAAGGTGGTAACTCATTGGGCGGGATCACGGCCTGCCGCTTCAACGGTCCGAAACGGGTGAGGAAGCATAGGAGGATGACGATGCGTTCGAGGCTCGGTGGCCTTCCCACGCTCGCCCTGATTGCCGCTGGTCTGGCGGGGCTTCTCTCACACACGGTCGCACAGCCCGCCTACGCCGCGGGCGGGCGTACGGCCCCGCCGGAGCGGGCCGCCAAGGATACGGCCACCAAGAACACGACCGGCGAGGAAGACGACCGGCCCTCGGCCGCCGACCGTCATATCCTGTCGGTCGGCCGCGGCGACACCCTGCTGGATATGCTGACCGGGGCGGATGTGCCGACGGACGAGGCGACCAACGCCATCGCGGCGCTGCGTAAGGTCTACGATCCGCGCAAGCTGCAGATCGGCCAGCAGGTCACGGTCCTGTTCGAGCCACGCCGCGGGGGAGCCAAGCGATTCGTCGGGCTGGAGTTCCTTCCGGACGTGGTGCGGTCCGTTTCCGTGTCCCGCAAGGGCGACGCCGATTTCATTTCGAGCGAATCGGAAAAGGCCGTCACCCGCCAACCGGTCGCCGCCCAGACGGTGATCCGGTCGAGCCTGTTCGAGGCGGGCAATGCCGCGGGCGTGCCGGTTTCGGTTATGATGGCGCTGATCCGCGACTATTCCTATGACGTGGACTTCCAGCGCGACCTGCAGCCGGGCGACCGCTTCGAGGTTCTCTATGAAAGGCTGGTGACCGCCGACGGCAAGAACGCCGGCGAAGGCGACGTGCTCTACGCCGCCCTGGTTCTCAGCGGCAAGGAGTACCCGATCTACCGGCACAAGAGCCGGGACGGGCGGGTCGACTATTACAACCGCGATGGCGAGAGCATCCGGCGCGCCCTGCTGCGCACACCGATCGACGGCGCGCGGATCACCTCGGGCTTCGGCATGCGCCATCACCCGATCCTGGGCTTCAGCAAGATGCACAAGGGTATGGACTTCGGCGCCCCGACCGGCACGCCGATCTATGCCGCGGGCGGCGGCGTGGTCGAGGAGGTCGGGCCGAACGGCGCCTATGGCAACTACATCCGCATCCGCCACAACACGCAGATTTCGACGGCCTACGCCCATCTGAGCCGAATCGCGAAGGGAACGCGCCGCGGTGCCCGCGTCGATCAGGGTGACATCATCGGCTATGTCGGCAGCACCGGGCGATCCACCGGCCCGCACCTGCATTACGAAGTGCTGAAGAGCGGTCAGCAGATCAACCCCAAGAGCATCGACCTGCCCACCGGCGACAAGCTGGAGGGGCGCGAGTTGCAGGCCTTCGAACAGACCGTGCGGACGCTGGAGAAGACCTTCGAGCAGGCGCGAAGCGGCCTTCAACTCGCCCGCACGCCGGGGTCGCATGAGGACAAGGGCTGCACGAAGGCGACCACCTGCTGAGGCGGCGCTTAAGGCAGCGATCCTATTCCTGGTGAAGGAAGCGGCGGATCGCGTTGGCGAGGATCTGCACGCCCTTCTCGTCGTCGTCCGCCATTTTGCGCAGCCGATCGCGCATGGCCTGAACCTGTGGCTTCATCTGGGACGCCTTGGCGATGGCCAGTTGCGCCTCTTCCGGTTTCATGACGTCGTCGTCGGCCATGGCATGCTCCCTCAGCTTGCGGTCAGGATGAGACACGGGGCGCCGCGTTTCAACAGCCCCGTCAACGGTAAAGACCGACGCTCTCCGTGGCCTGACCGCCGGTCCCCAGCTTGAACTCCGTCACGCCCGGCGCGCTGTCCGGGTTGATGCCGCCGAGGTCGAGCCAGCCCACGCCACGCGCCTTCAACGCCAAAGCCGCCCGCCACAGCACCAGCCGCATCGCCCCGCTCTTTCGCCCCGAATCGCTGGACCAGCCGATCTGGTAGGTCGCCGAGCCGCCATGGATGTAGAACAGGGCGCTCGCCGCCGGTTTGGCGTCGCCGGAGCGGCCCTCCAGGGCGGCGGCCATCAGCACCCCGTCACCCTTACCCGCCCCACCCTTCACCAGCGCGTTGCGGATGCGCACGGCCAGCGCCCCGGTCATCGGGCGGAACTGCTTCGTCAGGGCCTGCTCATGCTCCTGCTTCATCAGCCAGGGGAGGTTCTTGGCCTCCCAGTCCAGATCGATCGCCAGCCCGGCCCTCTCAGCCCCCTTCAGCCGTTGCCGCCAGTCGCGGGCCATCGCCGCGCGCAACTCCTCCTCGCCGCGGGACAGGTCGAGCCAGACCGTGCGATAGCCTGGGCCGAAGCGGCGGAAGCCGCAACGGCGCAGCATCTCCTCCGCCTCAGGACCCGCCGCGAGTTCCGGGAGCAGGCTGGCGCGGTTCAACGGATTGTCGGGGCAGGCCCGGCGCAGCAGGCGGAAAGCCGCTTCCTGGGTCGCCATGTCCGGCTCCACCCCGTCGAGCCACAGGGGACCCCGGTGGATTTGGCGCTGGTAGAACAAGCGGAGCATCCGGCGCTCCAGAAGCTGCACGAGACCGATTGGCGCACCGCCCCGCCGGATCAGACCGAGCCGCGGAACGAAGCCGTGGGTGCGCCCCATGGCGCCGGCATAGGCGAAGCACTGCGGCAGGGTGGATCGGGATACGCGGGCGAAAAGGGAAGCCCACTCCCCCATCGTCCCTTCGTTCCACAGGATGGTGACGGCGTCTTCGGACGAAGCGGGGGATGACATGGGATGAGGTCCGGCGTCAGGCAGGCGGCAGGGCCGACGTGGCCTCTTCGACCTGGGCGAAGCTGGGCCTGTATTCGGGTTCCAGCACGTTGCGCGAATATTCCACGGAAATGGCAGGTGCATAGCCCGACAAATGCGCGATCAGGCCGATCTTCATCGCCTGATAATATTTGCCTTCGGCGTGGTAGATGTTCTTCAGGCCGCTGGCGATCGGCGCCAGGAAGCCGTAGGCGACGAGAATGCCGGTGAAGGTGCCGACCAGCGCGCCGCCGATCAGCTTTCCCAGAACCTCCGGCGGCTCGGTGATCGATCCCATGGTGTGAATCACGCCCAGCACCGCCGCCACGATGCCCAGGGCTGGCACGGCGTCCGCGACCGCCTGGATGGCGTCGGCGATGCGCTGGTGCTCGTGGTGCATCGTCTCGATGTCCTCGTCCATCAAATCCACCAGCTCGTGCGGGTTGTCGGCGCCGAGCGACATCAGGCGGAGATAGGTACAGAGGAAGGCGATGGCATGGTGATCGCCGTAGAACTTAGGAAATTGCTGGAAAAGTGGCGAATCTTCCGGTTTTTCGATGTGCTGTTCGAGGGCGAGCAGGCCCTTGGTCTTCGCGATCTTGAAGACCTGGTACATCATGGTGAGGAGTTCGAGAAAATCCTCCTTCTTGTATTTTGGTCCTTTGAAGAGGTGTCCGAGTTCCTTGCCTGTGTGCGTGACGACCGCTTTTGGATTGGCAATCAGAAACGCGCCGGCGGCGGAGCCCAGGATGATCAGGAACTCGAAGGGCATCCACAGCACGCCCATATGGCCGCCGCCCAGCACATACCCGCCGAAGACGCTGAAAACCACGACACCGAAGCCGATCATCACGAACATGTCTTCAGTCCTCCAGCGTCCTACTCAGGGTCTTGGCCGTTCCGTCCTGCGAAGCGGCAGCCGGCACAGTGACGCAGCAATCCCTTGCGTTTTTGTGAATCCCCCGGCGTCGGACGCGATCCTAGCCGTGACAATGGGTCATGTCACGAAAGGAGTACCAGGAAAGCGCCCCGCCGCTTCATTCCACCAAAAAGGAAAGGGCCGCCCGAAGGCGGCCCCTCCCCACGCGTTGGATGACGCGACGGATGGCTTGGTCAGCCGATCCGCCAGGTTTCCGGCGACTTCTCCAGACGCTTGAGAAGCGCCACGCGCTGCTGCTCGATCTCGTCCGGCAGGTGGCTGCCGAAGCGGTTGAACAGCTCTTCCTGGTCCTTGGCCTCGGCCTCGGCTTCCTTCCGGTCGATGTCCATGATCTTCCGGAACTTGTCCTCGGCGAAATCCAGACCGGCCCAGTTCAGGTCCTGATAGCGCGGCATGTAGCCGAACGGGCTCTCCGCCGGCTCCGCCGCACGGCCGCGGACGCGGTCGACGATCCAGCGCAGGACGCGCATGTTGTCGCCGAAGCCCGGCCAGACGAACTTGCCGTTCTCGTCCTTGCGGAACCAGTTGACGCGGTAGATGCGCGGCAGGTTTTCCACCTTGCCTTCCATCGCCAGCCAATGGTTCCAGTAGTCGGCCATGTTGTAGCCGCAGAAGGGCAGCATGGCGAAGGGATCGCGGCGGATGGCGGCCTGGCCCACGGCGGCGGCGGTCGCCTCCGAGCCCATGGTCGCCGCCCAGTACACGCCCTCGCGCCAGTTGTAGGCCTCGAACACCAGCGGGAAGGTCTTGGACAGGCGGCCGCCGAAGATGAAGGCGGAGATCGGAACGCCCGCGGGGTCTTCCCAGGCCGGGTCGATCGACGGGCACTGCGCCGCCGGGGCGGTGAAGCGCGAGTTCGGGTGCGCGGCGGGACGGCCCGAAGCCGGGGTCCAGTCGTTGCCCTGCCAGTCGATCAGATGGGCCGGCGGCTCGTCGGTCAGGCCCTCCCACCACACGTCGCCGTCGTCGGTCAGCGCGACGTTGGTGAAGATGACGTTGGCGTTCAGGGTCTTCAGCGCGTTCGGGTTCGACTTGATGCTGGTGCCCGGCGCCACGCCGAAGAAGCCGGCCTCCGGGTTGATGGCGCGCAGCGTGCCGTCCGGCTGCGGCTTCACCCAGGCGATGTCGTCGCCGATGGTGCGGACCTTCCAGCCCTCGAACTCCGCCGGGGGAACCAGCATGGCGAAGTTGGTCTTGCCGCAGGCCGACGGGAAGGCGGCGGCCACGTAGGTCTTCTCGCCCTCCGGGCTTTCCACGCCCAGGATCAGCATGTGCTCGGCCAGCCAGCCCTGCTCGCGGCCCATGGAGGAGGCGATGCGCAGCGCGAAGCACTTCTTGCCCAGCAGGGCGTTGCCGCCGTAGCCGGAGCCGAAGGAGACGATCGAGTGATCGGCGGGGAAATGGACGATGTACTTGTGCTCGGCGTTGCAGGGCCAGGGAACGTCCTGCTGGCCCGGCTCCAGCGGCGCGCCGATGGAGTGCAGGCAGGGCACGAAATCGCCGTCGCCCAGGATGTCCAGCACCTTCTGGCCCATGCGGGTCATCAGGCGCATGTTCACCGCGACATAGGGGCTGTCGGAGAGCTGCACGCCGATGTGCGCGATGTCGGAGCCCAGCGGCCCCATGCTGAACGGCACCACATACAGGGTGCGGCCCCGCATGCAGCCGTCGAACAGGCCGTCCAGCTTCGCCTTCATCTCCGCCGGGTCGACCCAGTTGTTGGTCGGGCCGGCGTCCTCCTTGCGCTCGGAGCAGATGAAGGTCCGGTCCTCGACGCGGGCGACGTCGCCCGGATCGGAGCGGCAGAGGTAGGAGTTCGGGCGCTTGGCCTCGTTCAGCTTGATGAAGGTGCCCGATTCCACCATCTCGGCGCAGAGGCGGTCGTATTCCTCCTGCGATCCGTCACACCAGTGCACCCGCTCGGGCTTGCATTTGTTCGCGATCTCCTCGACCCAAGCCAGGAGCTTCTTGTTCCGCGTGCGCGTCGTTCCGGTCATCCTTTGCCTCTCACTCGTCTCCGGGTCCGCCGCCCTGTGCAGTCAGGGTCCGGCGCCCGGAGGTCCAGACGGTTGGCCTTTTCGGCCCTTATCGAAAGCCGTCGTCGTTCGGTAGCGGTTGTCTTTCCGCCGGCTCACACCACCGCGGCCCGGCCCGAAGGCCGGACGGCGGTCATCCCGACACGCCCTGCGGGCGCGCCCGATGTCCTGACTGGCAAGAGAGGGGTGGCCCCAGGGCCACAAACCCAAAACGGCAACGGGTTGGTCCGTTATGGTCCACTGACGTTTTCTCCTGGTTGCGCTCTTTGCGCGCCGCTTGCCGCAGCGTCGTCGTTAGCCGTCACGATCGTCCGAATCAACTGAGCCATCATCAACTGAGCCCTCGGGCGCGCCGGGTGCGCGCCGGCGGGCCTGCCGGGCGAGCCCGGCGAGAGTGACCCTAGCGTCTTCGGGGTTTTCCACGCTGTGATCGAAATCAACCCGCGCCATTTCGCCGCTGCGGCGCAGGTCGCAGCCGTCGGGATCGATTCCGGTCATCGTCCAAGGATTGGCGTCTTCGGCGGAACGTCCCGCCAGAACCGTGGCGTAAAGCCGCAAGGCGTCGGCGTGGTCGGCGTTCATGTGGCCCAGGATGGCGTCCTCGGCCTCGGCCAGCGCGGCGGGAACGCGGGGCAGCAGCAGATCGCCCCGGTCGAGCCATTTCACCCGCCCGAACCCGGCCACCAGATGGGCGCGCTCCACCGACACGGCGTAGAGGCTGAAATCGCCGAATCCGGCGTAGAGCGCGGCGCCCGGGTGGCGGGCCAGGAAGCGGGCGCGGTGGCGCGGCTCCTCCGAGCGCGCCGCCCGCCCGAGGACGGACAGCCGCGGCCCGGACAGCGGCTCCGCCAGCCCGGCCGTTCCATCGAACAGCAGGCCGACGCGCGGGTCCCGCGCGATGTTCTTCGTGTGGTCGGCAAGGGTCGAGAGGAGGAGAAGCGGGGTTCCGTCCAGATCGAAGGCCACCTGGACCAGCGATGGATAGGGCCAGCCGCCCGGGCCGTCATGCTGGCCGTCATCGCCGCGCAGGGCGGTGGAGAGCGCCGCCAGACCGGCAGCACGCATCAGGCGCCTTGCAGCGCCTCCCGCTTGGCCGCCGGCGCCCGATGACGCCGCGGCGCCCGGCCCCGATGAGGCCGGACCGATGGGGGACTCGTCGGAACTCATGCCCTGATACGACTGCGTTCTCCCGCGCAGCACCGTTTCCCCGGCGCCGCATTGGTGCCATATTGGCCCAGAAAAATAGGTTGGGAAAAGCGAAAAGTTGGCTTTTCATGCCTTTGCGCCACCTATTGGGCGTCTTGGAGAATAAGGTAAGCCCGAGTTTCGAAATACGCCGCAACCATCTTCCGTAGTATGCGCCGGCAACCGCCCCGGGTGGACAAGGGCCGGGCGGGCAAGGGCCGCCGGTGCAAGGACCTGCGATTGGGAACGCGAAAGACATGTCTCACACCGTAGCGTTGGTGGACGACGACCGGAACATCCTGACCTCCGTTGCCATGGCGCTGGAAGCGGAAGGATTCGAGGTGCGCACCTACACCGACGGCGCCGAGGCGCTGCGCGGCCTGACCCAGCGCCCGCCCGATCTGGCCGTGCTGGACATCAAGATGCCGCGCATGGACGGGATGGAGCTGCTGCAGCGCCTGCGCCAGACCAGCCACCTGCCGGTCATCTTCCTGACCAGCAAGGACGACGAGGTGGACGAGCTGATGGGCCTGCGCATGGGCGCGGACGACTACATCAAGAAGCCCTTCTCGCAGCGCCTCCTGGTGGAGCGCATCCGCACCCTGCTGCGGCGGGAGGCGGCATCCCGCGACAAGACCGCGCCGGAGCCGGGCGCCCTGCTGACCCGCGGCCCGCTGGCCATGGACGGCGCGCGCCATTCCTGCACCTGGAAGGGCCAGCCCATCGACCTGACCGTGACCGAATTCCTTCTGGTGAAGGCCCTGGCCCAGCGGCCCGGCCATGTGAAGAGCCGCGACCAGTTGATGGACGCCGCCTATGGCGAGAACGTCTATGTCGACGACCGCACCATCGACAGCCACATCAAGCGGCTCCGCAAGAAGTTCAAAGCCATCGATTCCGATTTTGCGCAGATCGAAACGCTCTATGGCGTCGGTTACCGATACAAGGAGTAAGGCCCGCGGCCCGGACCGCGCCCGGCCTGCGGCCCCCGCCATGAGTCACACCATGGCGCGGCGCCGTTTGCGCGGCGTGCTGTCGCCGCTGACGCTGCGGATTCTGGCCGTCAACGTGCTGGCGCTGCTGCTGCTGGTCGGCGCCCTGCTCTATCTGGGCCGTTATCAGGACCGGCTGGTCCAGGCGGAGCTGGACGCGCTGGAGACGGAGGCGCGCATCTTCGCTTCCGCCCTGGGCGAGGGAGCCGTGCAGCGCGCCGCGGAAGAGCCGGAGTCGGGTCAGGAAAGCTATGAGCTGTCGCCGGAGCTGGGGCGCCAGATGATCCGCCGGCTGGCCCTGGCGACGGAGACGCACACCCGGCTCTACGGCCCGGACGGGCGGCTTCTGTCGGACAGCCGCGTTCTGACCGGTTCCCCCGGCAAGATCGAGATCCAGGAACTGCCGCTTCCGCCCTCCGGCGACCCGATGTCGCGCGCGGTCAACGAGTTCTACGCCCGTTTCATCGACGTGGTGCCGAGCCGGGAGAATCTTCCGCTCTACCGCGAACCGCCGGGCCATGCCGCCGGGGCGGCCTCCCCCCCGCCGGTCAACGTCGAGCGCGCGCTGGCCGGGGAGAACAGCGCGACGGTGTGGCGCCTGGCCTCTCCGATCGCCCGCTCCAACCTGCTGCTGACGGTCGCCGTTCCGGTTCAGCGCTACAAGGAGGTGCTGGGCGTGGTGCTTCTGTCGCGCAACGGCGCGGTGATCGACGAGGCCATCCGGTCCGTCCGCACCGACATCCTGCGCGTCTTCGCGGTGGCGCTTCTCGTCACGGTCCTGCTGTCGCTCTATCTGGCCGGCACCATCGCCCGGCCCATCCGCCGGCTGGCCCAGGCCGCCGACCGGCTGCGCACCGGCCACGGGCGCCACACGGAAATCCCCGACTTCACCCGCCGCGGCGACGAGATCGGGGAGTTGTCCGGTGTGCTGCGCGACATGACGGCGGCGCTGTGGGCACGCATGGACGCCATCGAGCGCTTCGCCGCCGACGTCGCCCACGAGATCAAGAATCCGTTGACCTCGCTGCGCAGCGCGGTGGAGACGGTCAGCCGCATCCAGGACCCGGCCCGCCGCGACAAGCTGATGGCGATCATCGCCGACGACGTGCAGCGGCTGGACCGTCTCATCAGCGACATTTCCAACGCGTCGCGCCTGGACGCGGAGCTGTCCCGCGCCGCGCTGGAGCCGGTGGACATCGGCGCGATGCTCCGCACGCTGGCCGACATCCACCGGGCCACCGCGGAGGATGACGAGGAGACCGGCGGGGAGGACGGCGAGGGAGCGGAAGCGGCCCCCCGGGTCGTCGTCGAGCCGCCGCGGGGCGGGTCCCTCACCGTGAAGGGGCTGGAGGGGCGGCTGACCCAGGTCTTCCAGAATCTGATCGCCAACGCCCTGTCCTTCTCGCCGCCCGGGGGGCAGGTCCGGGTGGCGGCGCGGCGCACGCCGGACGGCGCGGTGGAGGTGGCGGTCAGCGACGACGGCCCCGGCATCCCCGAAGGCAAGGAGGAGGCGATCTTCGAGCGCTTCTACACCGAACGGCCGGCGGGGGAGAAGTTCGGCACCCATTCCGGGCTGGGCCTGTCGATTTCCAAGCAGATCGTGGAGGCCCACGGCGGCACCATCCAGGCCGCCAACCGCCTCGGCCCCGGCGGGGAGACGGTCGGCGCCGTCTTCATCGTACGGTTGCCACGCCCATGAGATTATTCCGCAGGATGGATGCGGCATAGTTGCAATGGGAGAAAAGGTGTATGGACAAAGTCGTGGTTGCGACGGATGCTCAACCCTGGTCATTCCCGCGCCCGCGACGGCTGGCCTTTCAGCAACCGGATGTCACCGACCGGAAGAGGGGCCATGCCAGACACCACGTCAGAGACCACGCCTGGCATCAATCCGGCCGCGCCGCGCCAGTGCGAAGGAGCGGCGGCAGGTCCGGCCAAGATCATCGACTTCCGACGCTATCGGCTGGCCCGCCTCATCAACGACGCCAGCGTCCAGCAGGGTGAACTGGCGCGGATGATGCGGGCGTCCGCCAACGAACGGACGCAGCTTGCCGAGGCGCTCCAGGGCGCGCAGCGGCATCTGGCGACCATCGCCGACAGCTACACCCACCTGCTGACCCGGCTGGCCCGCGAGAAGGATTTCCGCACGGCCTGCCAGGAGGCTGCGGAGCTTGACGATCTGGACGAGATGATCCGGCGGCGCGACGCCTTGGCGAGCGAACTGGCGGACATCCGCCGCACGGCCCGTCCCGGCCTGCGCATCGCCTTGATCGCGGGGGGCGAGGCCCAGAGCTGAGTTCCGGAGCCGGCCCCCGGAATTCGGGCCGCGGCGGCCGGGAGGGCGCTTTGGAAGTGCATCGGGCGGGAAAGGATGCATTTTCGGCATCCCATTGACAGAACCGGCGGCACGCCTCACCTTCGCGGGATCATGGCAACGATTCACGGCACCTGCGTCTTGGTCGGCACATGGGATAGCGGCAACGGGTATGGCGGCAAGGGGAACGGGGGCGCCGGCAACCGGAGCGGAGCGTCCGTCGGGGTGCTGTTGCGGGGACCGTCGGGCAGCGGCAAGTCCGATCTGGCCTTGCGGATGATCGACGCGGGGGCGCTGTTGGTTGCGGATGACCGGGTGGAGCTGCGTGTGGACCAGGGCAGGCTGATGGCAAGGGCGCCGGCGGCGCTGGCCGGCCTGCTGGAGGTGCGCGGCGTCGGCATCATGCTCATGCCCGCCGTCGCGGAGGCGGAGGTCGGGCTGGTGGTCGATCTGGTACCGCGCGAGGCCGTGGAGCGCCTGCCCGACGAGGAGGCCGCCGAACTGCTCGACCGCGCGGTGCCCCGCCTCGCCCTGTATCCCTTCGATGCTTCGACACCGGCCAAGCTGAGGCTGGCCGCCGCCGCCGCGCGGGCCGGCAATTTGGGAAAGGTTCCGGATCTGCCATGACCGATCGCCTCCCCATCGACGACCGACTGACGGAACCGCTCGCCGGCCAGGGCGGCAAGCTCGTGCTGGTCACCGGCATGTCCGGCGCCGGCATGTCCGTCGCCCTGAAGGCGCTGGAGGATCTGGGCTACGAGGCGGTGGACAACCTGCGCCTGTCCCTGGTCCCGGCGCTGCTGGAGCAGGCCGATCCGCGCAAGCGCCCGCTGGCGCTGGTGATCGACAGCCGCACCCGCGACTTTTCCGCCCACGCCATGCTGGAGGAGGTGGAGGCGCTGAAGGCGCACGCCGAACTGGACGTGCGGCTGGTCTTCCTCGACTGCGGGGACGAGACGCTGCAGCGCCGCTTCACCGAGACGCGCCGCCGCCACCCGCTGGCGATCGACCGCCCGGTGCCGGACGGCATCCAGTTGGAGCGCGCCATGCTGCTGCCGCTGAAGCAGCAGGCGGACGTGACCATCGACACGACGCAATTGTCGATCCACGACCTGCGCCGAATCCTGGCTGGCAACTTCCAGATCGGGACCCAGACGGCGCTTCAGGTCTTCGTCACCTCCTTCTCGTTCCGGTTGGGGTTGCCTCGCGAGGCGGACCTCGTGTTCGACGTACGCTTCCTGACGAATCCCCACTATGATCCGGAACTGCGCCCGCTGACCGGATTGGACCCCCGCGTGGCGGCGCGGGTGGAGGGCGACCCGGATTTCGCCGAATTCTTCCGTCATCTGACGGACCTGTTGCAACCGCTTCTGCCGCGATACAACCAGGAGGGCAAGAGCTACCTGACCATCGCGGTCGGCTGCACGGGCGGCAAGCACCGGTCCGTGTTCGTCGCCGAACGGCTGGCGGCGTGGCTGGACGGGCTGGGGCTGAAGGTTGGGCTCAGCCACCGGGAACTCGGCCAAAGGGAGTTGGACCGGCAGTCCCCAAGGGCCGGCTGACGGCCGGATAAGGGATCGTTCATAAGTGCCGCAATAAGAATGCGGCTTCGGGGGAGGCTCCAGAATTGAAGGATGTCCCATGATCGGTATGGTTCTGGTGACCCACGGGCGCCTCGCGGAAGAGTTCATCGCCGCGCTGGAGCATGTGGTGGGTGAGCAGCAGCAGGTGCGGGCCGTGTGCATCGGCCCAGACGACGACATGGAGCAGCGCCGTCAGGACATTCTGAACTCCGTTGCCGACGTGGACGACGGGTCTGGCGTCGTGGTGCTGACCGACATGTTCGGCGGAACGCCGTCCAACCTCGCCATTTCCATCATGGACAAGGCGAAGGTGGAGGTGATCGCCGGCGTGAACCTGCCGATGCTCATCAAGCTGGCCAGCGTGCGCCGCCAGGAAACGCTGGCCCACTCCGTGGCCGCCGCGCGGGAGGCCGGGCAGAAATACATCAACGTCGCTTCCTCCCTGCTGTCGGACGGGTGACCGGATGAGCGTTCCAGACGACAAGACGCCCGCCCAGGGCGCCCCCGGGATCGGCGGCCCGAATCCGGAGAGAAATCCCGAGATCTGCCAGACCGTCACCATCTGCAACCAGCGCGGCCTGCACGCCCGCGCCGCGGCGAAGTTCGTGAAGCTGGTCGCCACCTTCGATTGCGAGATCGAGGTGCGGCGCGGCGAGACGCAGGTGTCGGGCGAATCCATCATGGGCCTGATGATGCTGGCCGCCGGCCCCGGCACCTCGGTGGAGCTGTACGCCTACGGCAACCAAGCCGAAGAGGCGATGGCGGCGCTCGTGGACCTGATCACCCGCAAGTTCGATGAAGACTGACGTTCCGGCCGCCGGCCAGGGGCGGTCGCTGCGCGGGCTGGGCGTATCGCCCGGCATTGCCATCGGCCCGGCCCATGTGGTGGAGAGCGGCGCCGTCCGCGTTCCCGAATACGCCCTTCCGCCCGATCAGGCGGAGGCCGAGGTCGCGCGCTTCGCCGAGGCCTGCGGCAAGGCGCGCCGCCAGATCCGCAAGCTGAAGTCGAAGGCGCTGGTGCTGCCCGGCTCCGCGTCGGAGGAGATCGGCTTCCTTCTGGACGCCCATCTGGCGATGGTCACCAACTCCCGCCTGACGCGCGGCGTGGAGCGCCGCATCCAGCAGGAGCTGGTCAACGCCGAAGCCGCCGTCCAGGCGGAGATCGCCACCATCGCCCAGACCTTCGCGGGCATGGAGGACAGCTATCTCGCCGGGCGCATCGCTGACGTGCGCGAGGTCGGGCGGCGCCTGATCCGCAACCTGATGCGGCATGAGTACCAGGCCTTCTCCATGCTGAATCCCGGCGCGGTGATCCTGGCGGAGGAACTGACCCCGGCGGACACCGCCCTTCTCGACCCGCGCCGCGTCGCCGGCTTCGCCACCGTTCTGGGCGGAGCGGAGGGACACACGGCGATCATGGCGCGCTCGCTGGGCATTCCGGCGGTGCTTGGCGTGGGCGGTCTGCTGTCCGGACTGAAGAACGGGACCACGGTGGTCGTGGACGGCGTCCATGGCCGCGTCGTCATCGACCCCACCCCCGACGTGCTGGAGGAATACCGCCAGCGCCGCGCCGAGCGCGAGCGCGAGCGCGAGCAGTTGAAGGGCCTGCGCAAGCTTCCCGCGGTCACCCGCGACAGCACCGCCGTCACGCTCCAGGCGAATCTGGAGCTGCCGCGCGACCTCGACCACGCGTTGGAGAACGGGGCGCAGGGCATCGGTCTGCTGCGCACCGAATTCCTGTTCATGAACCGCGACCATCTGCCGGACGAGGACGAGCAATACACCGTCCTGCGCTCCATCGTGGACGGCATGGGCGGACGAACCGTCACCGCCCGCACCATGGATGTGGGCGGGGAGAAGCTGGCCGGCTGGATGGCGGGCCGTTACGGCGAACCGGCGAATCCGGCGCTGGGCCTGCGCGCCGTCCGGCTGGGCCTGCGCGAGCCGAAGCTTCTTGAGACGCAGCTCGCCGCCATGCTGCGGGCGGGCGCGCATGGGCCGCTGCGCATCCTGCTGCCGATGATCTGTTCGGTCGCCGAGGTGCAGCGCGTGCGCGAGATGATGGGCCAGGTGGCCCGCCGCCTGCGCCGCCGGGGGGTCCCCATCGCCGACCCGCTGCCGCCGGTCGGGGTGATGGTGGAGGTGCCGGGGGCGGCCCTGTCCGCCGACGCGCTGGCCTACGCCGCCGATTTCTTCTCCATCGGCACCAACGACCTGACCCAGTACACGCTGGCCATCGACCGCGGCGACGAGCAGGTGGCCTCGCTCTACGACCCGCTGCACCCGGCGGTGCTGCGCCTGATCCAGTTCACCATCGAGGCGGCTCTGCGCGCCCGCATCCCGGTGTCGATCTGCGGCGAGATCGCCGGCGACTCGCGCTACACGGCGCTGCTGCTGGGGCTGGGCGTGCGCGACCTGTCGATGGTGCCGCCGGCCATTCCCCTGGTGAAGCGGCGCATCCGCAAACTGGACCTTCAGGAGGCCACCCGCCGCGCCCGCGTCATCATGGACCAGAGCGACAGCGGGCGCATCGCCGCCCTGCTGGACGACTTCAACGCGGTGGGCTGAGCTCACCGGCCACCCGCCCTTCCAGGCCGGGCTGTTGGGCGCCGACAGCTTCTTCGCGCTGGACGAGGCCCACCTCTGCCTGCCCTTCGAAGCGTTGCAGGGCGCTGCCGGGGACGGCGCCGCCCTGCCGCCCCCGCGCCTGCTTTCCCTGTCGGCGACGGGCCGCAGCGAGGGCGAGCGGGTGTTCCGGCTGGAGGACGGCGACCGCGGCGATTGGACCGCTCGGAGGCTGGATGCCGACTTCCCGCGCGTGCCGGCGGCGCTGCATTGCAGGCAGCGGCTTTTCCTGGTGGGGGGAGGGCGCGTGGCGGTGTCCGGCCCAATCCGGCTCGGCCGCAACGCCCACGCCGGTGGCGGCCTGTTCGCCCCGGTTCGCTGAACAACCTCTCGAAACGGGCCTCGCGGTCGGGATGAAAGCGGGGAGTCGACGACATGGCCCGAAGGTGGCGCCGGCATTGCCGGTGGCCTCATGGAACAAATCCTCGTCCGGGGCTACGTCGTCCAGCGCCTCGGGCGGCGACACCTCGTCCTTCTCCTCGACCGGGATCGCCTCCAGCGGCGACGGCGCGCCGTCCGGGCGCCGCCAGTCCGACAGGCTGGCGACCCGTTCGTAGACCTCGCCGGCCTCGAGCGCGTCGTCGGACTCGTCCCGGCGGCGCCACGAGCCCCGGTAGCTGTCGGCGTAGTCGGCGGCCCCGTGCTCGTCGATGGACAGCAGCGCCAGATGCAGGTCGCAGCCGGCCAGCGGTGCCGCGGCGGCCAGCACGCCGGCCACGGCGGCGTCCGCCTCCTTCAGCATCCCGAACCCCAGTTCGGCCTGGGTATAGGCGTGCTCCAGCGGATAGACCAGCTTGCGCGGGGCGTCCGCGCCGCTGCCCCAGCCCTTGAGCAGGGCGGCGACCCGCTCCGTCTCCGTCGCGTGATCGGGCGGCTGCGGCGGGCGTCCCGGTTCGCGGCGGACGAGCGCGCAGGTCGAGCCGGACCTCGCGCCTCTTGTGCCGCACCACCAGTTCGCCGCCGGACGAGCGGGAAAGCAGCACGATCACCAGCGTGGCGAACATGCCCGGCTCCTTCTCGGTGTCCCGATGGCCGAGGAAGAAGTCGCCCTCGCCGTAGAGCAGCAGCTTGTACAGTTCCGCCAAAGCCGGCTCGGCGACGCCCAGACGTCGATGAAGGGGGCCAGCAACTCCGCCGTGCCGGAGGCGACGAAGCCGCCGGGGCGTTGCACGGTGGCCAGCAGTTCGACCAAACCGGCGGGGAGCGTGGTCACGGCGAAGGCCCTGGCGAAGGGGGCGTAGAGCGGACGGACCGCTTTCAGGGCGTCCAGCAGTTCGGCCACCGTCGCCAGCTCCTCGACCGGCTGTTCCGCCAAAGCCCGGCCCAACCCCAAGGCGGCGCGCCATCCGAAGGCGCCCTCGACAGTCCATTCCACGGCGCACAGCCCGCCCGGCCCGAGCTGCAGGTGCAGCGCCGAAACCGGCAGGGAGAGCATTGCCAGGAACTGCGTTCGCCAATGCCGCATCGGACGGTTCCCGTCCAGGGGTTCCTCGACCAGCCGGTCGGCCAGGGCGTCGAGCGCCCGCGCGCCGTCGATCCGGTCCGGATACGGCGCCGAGATAGGCGGTGATCCCGCCGCCGCCGGTCCACAGCCGCAGCCGCCCGAGCGGCCCGTCCTGCGCGGCGGCCCAGCCGACGACCTGCTCCAGCAGCTCCCGCCGCCTGCTCCCGGAAACGGACACGGATTCCGTCCGCCCGTCCGGCCCGGTGAGAACCGCCAGCGCCTCCAGCGGCGAAGCGTGGGACGGCGCCGTCTCCAGGCGGCGTTCGTACAGGGCGTCCATCAGCACTGGGGCCAGGGCCGCCGGGGCGGTGGTCAGCAGGGTCAGCGCGCCGTCCCCCGGGCGGGCGCGGCGGACGGGCAGGACCGTCAGCTCCCCGCGCGCTTCGGCGCCGTCCAGCCAGCGCCGGGCCTCCTGCAGCGCCGTTGCGGGATCGCCGATCCGGGTGGCGAGGTCGGCGCGGCGGATCGTCCGCGCCCGCTCCACGGCATCCGGCCCGCCCCCGGCGGCGGCCAGCAGTTCCGGCCCTAAGCCCCGCTCATCGGCGGCGGCCACCCGGCAGGCGATCGAGAACTGTGTGCTTGCTTGGCTGAAGGAGCGCCTGCTCGGCGCCAACGTGGTCGCCGCCTTTGAGGACGGGATGTACAGCCCGTCCCTGAAGGAGCGGCTGTCCGCCCTGGAGGTCGAGCGTGCCGCACTCACCGCCGAGATCGGCGCCCTGGGGACGGAGGCGCCGGAGATGCTGCTGCCGGCCAACCTGCCGGAGCTGTACTAGCGGAAGATCGCGGAGCTCGAATCCATGCTCGGCGACGAGGGGATGGCCGCGATGGAGATGATCCGGTCCATGGACGACCGCGCCGTGCTGTCCCCCTGCCCCTCGGGCGCCGGGCTGGAGGCGCAGCTTCATGGCGACCTGCTGGCAATCCTGGAGGCGTGCGCCGAGGCGGGCCCGAAACGCCGACAGCCCGCCTCGTTGGAGGCGGGCTGTCAACTGTCGGTGGTTGCGGGGGCAGGATTTGAACCTGCGACCTTCAGGTTATGAGCCTGACGAGCTACCGGGCTGCTCCACCCCGCGGGTGTCTGAGAGGGTCAGTGGTCTGACGATTGTCGCGTGACTGTACAACGTTCCGCTGCGTCCGGACCGGTTTTGGTCGGGCGTGTGCCGTGGTGACCTGGCGGCGACCTACTCTCCCACGTCTTGAGACGCAGTACCATCGGCGCTGAGGCG
>NZ_QOKW01000054.1 GCF_008365375.1 Roseomonas genomospecies 6
CAAACCCACCAACATCAGACCGCCGCCGTCAGCGGCGGTCTGATGGCGCACGTCCTTGCAACCCCAAGCTGACCATCGCCGTTCAGCGGACAGGCTGCGAGTCACCCTGGTGCATAAAGGCGGCTAGCAGAAGTCGTTCGGCGATGCTGCCGAACAATCCGCGCTCAATCAGGCCCTTGTCCCGAGTTCGGGTGCCAACGACGCCCAATTCCGCGCCGAACGTTTCGGCGGCCACCAGGATTTCTGAGGCAGGGTCACTCCCCCAATGGACAACCGGCAGCCAACCTTCCAGCGGCACCTTGGCCCGCCGGGCAACGCCTCGCAGAGCCGACTCACAGCGTTGGCAGATGCGTGCTTGATGATCCTCGACCGCTGCTGTCCCGCATCCCGCCGCCTTCATCTGGAGCGTAACGAGGTCGTTGAGCACATGTACGGCGTAAAGCGACTGACCATCCGCCATCAGATGGGCGTACCGGAACACACTGGCCGCCTCCTCTACAAGCTCCACGGCGGCCAATGTGCAGACGTAACTCCCGCAGGTCGGACGTTTGACCACCAGCACCGGCGTGCTCGCGTTGCGGATGACCCGCTCCACCGTGGTCCCGGTCAACACGTCCTTCAGAAGGCTGCGCCGATGTGCACCCAGTATGATCAAAGACGCATCCTCTTCTTCCGTCACGTCTAGGATGGACTGGAAGTCCAATCCGCCAATGACACGTACAGAAATGCGCATTGTCTCGGCGCCGATCATTCCCTCCACGGTGGCTCGCAGGTTGCTCTCAGCTTGACTTCGGGTAGCATTGAAAACCGTAGCGGGCAGTTCATCATCGACAATGTGAAGCACGGTCAATGACGCATTGAAACGCCGGGCGAGAAAGAAAGCCTGGGCAATGGCCATCTCACTCCGGTGCGACAAATCCGAGGCGACGAGCAGATGTTTCATTACGCACCTTTGTCATCGACAGGACGAAGAGAACGGTGAGGTGGCTCCTTTTCGATCGCAGCGGTTGAGCTTCGCGTATCGGCCGGGAGATGTATTGTGTCGATCCGGCCTTGAGGAGCGACCATGGTGTCGGGAGCGCCTTGTAGCGGCCGCGCAAAGCGGCTTCTTCCAGTTCGCCGGATAATCGTCTTCTCAACCTCCGCCAGGACGAACACCATCAGACCGGCGCCGACGACCTTGAGCCATTCGAAAGCCGACAAGTCGGCCGATCCAAAGATGCCTTGCATGGCTGGGAGGTGCGTGAAGGCGAGTTGCAGAGGAATGCAGGCGGCCACCGCCATCAGAACATACGGATTTCCGGTCAGCCCCTCGCGGGTCGTCACCGGAGCGGTGATGGAGCGGCTGTTGAACAGGTAGAACATCTCGGCGGCCACGACGGCATTGACCGCCATTGTGCGCGCGGTCTCGATGCCTGTGCCGGAGGCAAGCTCCCAGAGGAACAGGCCGAGCGCGCCGGTCATCATCAGGACCGACACCATCAGGACGCGCCAGACGAAGAAGCCGGACAGCAGGGCGTCGCCCGGTGGCCGGGGGGGCCTCGTCATGATGTCGCGCTCCGCCGGCTCGAAGGCCAGGGCCAGTCCCAGAGTGCTGGAGGTGACCATGTTGATCCACAACACCTGCGCCGGGGTGAGCGGCAGCGTAAGTTCGAACAGGATCGCGGCGATCACCACCAGCGCCTCGCCACCGTTCGTCGGAAGCATGAAGAGGATGAATTTCTTCAGGTTGTCGTAGACGGCTCGTCCCTCACGCACGGCCCGGGCGATCGTCGCGAAGTTGTCATCGGCCAGCACAATGTCGGAGGCTTCCTTGGCCGTCTCCGTACCCTTCAATCCCATGGCCACGCCGACGTCGGCGCGCTTGAGCGCCGGGGCATCATTCACCCCGTCGCCGGTCATGGCAACCACTTGGCCGTCATCCTGCAGTGCTTGGACGAGACGCAGCTTGTGTTCCGGACTGGTCCGCGCAAAGACGTCGATCTCCATCGCCACACGGCGCAGCGCGGCATCGTCCATCAGTGCGATCTCGGCACCGGTCACATCCGGCTTGTTCATGCCGATGCCCAATTGCGCACCGATGGCACGGGCCGTCTCCCCATGATCGCCGGTGATCATTTTCACCCGGATGCCGGCGCGATGGCATTCCCGGATCGCCTGGATCGCTTCCTCGCGTGGAGGATCGACGATGCCGGCGAGGGCCAGCATGGTGTAGCCACCTTCCACATCCGCAATGTTCAGGCGATCCGCCACGGGACCGCCTCGCCGATAGGCGAGCGCGAGCAAGCGCAGTCCCTGGGCCCCAGTGTCCGTGGCCATGCGGCGCCAATGGTCGATGTCGAGCGGACGCTCGCCACCGTGGGTCAGTTCCCGCGCGCACATGTCGAGGATGCGCTCGGGGGCGCCCTTGACCACGATCCATGACGCGCCGTTCGCGTCGCGGTGGTGCGTGGCCATGAAGCGGCGCTCCGATTCGAACGGAATCGAGTCGATCCGGGGCCATGCCGCCTCCGTCGCCTTCTGGGCGAGGCCCGTCTTCGCACCGAGGACGAGCAGGGCGCCTTCGGTCGGATCGCCCTCAACCAGCCATGTCCCATCTTCTTCGCGCAGGCGGGCGTCGTTGCACAGCACGCCGGCGCGGATCGCCTGGCTGAGCGCGGGATAATGGCCGATGTCGATGAGGCGCCCATCGATGCTGACGTCTCCGACCGGGGCATAGCCGACACCGCCGACATCGAACACATGACCGCCGCAGACCATGCGCTGGATGGTCATCTCGTTGCGCGTCAATGTGCCGGTCTTGTCGGAACAGATGACCGTCACCGACCCCAGTGTCTCGACGGCGGGCAGGCGCCGGACGATCGCGTTGTGACGCGCCATGCGTTGAACGCCAAGGGCCAGCGTGACGGTCATGATCGCCGGCAAACCCTCCGGGATCGCCGAGGCCGCCAGGGCCACGACCATCATGAACATCTCCGCGGGCGCATGGCCGCGCCACAGCGTACCGCCCAGGAAGGTCATGACGGCCATGGCCAGGATTGCCAATGCGAGCATGCGCCCGAAGCGGTCGATCTGGCGCAGGAGGGGCGTGGTCAGGGTTCGGATGCCGGCCAGCATCCGGTTGATGTTTCCCAGTTCGGTGGCGCTGCCGGTGCACACGACGATGCCCGTGCCCTGCCCATGCACGACCAGCGTTCCCGAATAGGCCATCCCATAGCGGTCACCCAGCGGGGCATCGCGGGCCATCGCCTGCGTGCTCTTCTCCACCGGCAGCGCCTCGCCGGTCAGTGCGGCCTCCTCGACGCGCAGCTCCTTCACCGAGACCAGGCGCAGATCGGCCGGGACGCGATCCCCGGAGGACAACAGGACGAGATCGCCCGGGACCAGTTCCGCGGCGTCGATCTCGCTCCGGGCACCGTCACGGGTGACTGTGGCGTGAGGGGACAGCATGGCCCGGATGGCGTCGAGAGCGGCCTCGGCCTTTCCTTCCTGGAGGAATCCAATGAGCGCGTTGATGACCACGGCGGCCAGCAGCACCCCTGTATCCACCCAGTGGCCGAGCAAGGCGGTGATGCCGGCCGCTCCCATCATCACGTAGAGCAGGATGTTGTGAAATTGCATCAACAGGCGTAGCAAGGGCCCCCGGCGTTTGGGCGGGGCCAGACGATTAGGGCCATACCGGCTCAGCCGTCGAGCCGCTTCTGTTTTACCAAGGCCGTTTGGTCCTGATTGCAAACGTTGCTGGACGGTCTCGCAGTCCAGCACATGCCACAATATATGCCGCTCGTCCGAAGAGTTGAGCGAAGTTCCTTGATCGCCCGTAGAATCAGCCTGAAATGTGCGTTTGGTATCCGGCCCGTTGCGCTGGTCAAGCGAAGCGATCTCAAGGATTTTTCTGCGCCATGTTGCCGGTCGGAGATCTCCATTCATTGCGGCTCTCCTGGGCTTGGCATCGTCATGCGTGAGCGCTTGATGATAGCTGCAACCGTGTTCTTGCTGAGTCCCAGTTCCCGCCCAATCAGACGGTAGCTGCGACCCGCAGCGGCCAACTCCAGAACTTTGGGTGTCAGCCGGTCCGACTTTGGCCGCTGCCCAGGTTGTCGGCCGAGTTTCTTGCCGCGAGCCTGGGCCGCGGCGAGGCCGGATCGCACCCGTTCGCGCAGCAGGTCACGCTCGAACTCGGCAATGCCGGCGAGCACAGTGGCCATCATACGGCCGGCGGCGCTCGCCAAGTCGAAGGTCATGCCGCTCAGCGCGATCACCGACACCCCCCGAGCTTCCAACTCGCGCAAGGTCTCCAGCAGGTCGAGGGTGCCGCGGCCCCAGCGCGACAGTTCCGTCACCAGGACGACGTCGATGTGCCGAGCCTGGGCGAGGGCCATGACCTTGCGGCGTTCGACGCGGTCGAGCTTCACCCCGGAACCGGTTTCCTTGAAAACGCCCATCACCTCGTAGCCGGCGCGGGCGGCGAAGGCGAGTAGGTCGTGTTCCTGGCGCGCGCAGGACTGGTCAGCAGTGGAGACTCGACAATAGAGCGCGGCGCGCTGTCCCACTTGAACCCTCCCGGATTCATGCCCGGCAAACCCGCGTCCCGGCTAGGGTCGTCGTCACCGAAAATAGACTATACTCCAACTGGGACAGCTCCTCCATGCCGCGCCGTCGCGTCTTCACCGACGCTCAGATCACCGCCCTGTTTGCCCTGCCCACCGCCGAGGCCGACCTCATCCGCCACTACACCCTCGGCCCCGACGATCTGGCGGTCATCGCCCGGCGCCGCCGGCCACACAACCGTCTGGGCTTCGCCCTGCAGCTCTGCGCCCTGCGCTTTCCCGGTCGGCTGATCCGGCCCGGCGAACTGATCCCGCTGATGATCGTCACATTCGTGGCGGAGCAGTTGGACATCGACCCGGGTGCCCTCGCCGACTATGCGACCCGCGCACCGACCCGTTACGATCAACTGGACGCGCTGCGCGACGCCTTCGGATTCCGCACCTTCACCCAACCCGATCACCGGGAACTCTCAACGTGGCTGGTGCCGATCGCCCTGGCGACGGTCAGCGCGATCCATGTCGCCGAAGCGCTGATGGCGGAGTTGCGGCGCCACCGCATCGCCGCGCCGGGACCCACCACCGTCGAGCGCATGGTGGCCACCGCTCTCCTGCAGGCGGAACGCCATGCCGCCGCCAAGCTGAGCGGCACCTTGTCTCCTGAAAAGCGCACCGCGTTGGACGCGCTGCTCGACAACCATCCCGGAACCGCGGTCAGCTCCCTGGCCTGGGCCCGCCAGTCGCCCGGCGCGCCCGGTCATCGGTCCATGACGCGCCTGATCGATCAGCTCCGGCATCTGCGGCAGGTGGGGATCACCCCCACGGCGACCGACGGCATCCACGCCGACCGGGTCCGGCAACTCGCCCGCGAGGGAAGCCGCTTGACCGCCCAGCATCTCCGGGCGCTCGGCCCGCTCCGCCGGCATGCTGTCCTGATCGTGACAGTGCTCGACACGATCACCCGCCTCACCGACGAGGCCATCGGTCTCTTCGACCGGCTGATCGGGCGGATGTTCCGGCGGGCCGAGCGGCGCGCTTCCGCCAATCTGCAGACCAACGCCCGGTCCCTGAATGACAAGGTGCGCCTGCTGACCAAACTCGGTGACGCGCTGTTCGAAGCCAGGGAAACCGGGGCTGACGCCTTCGCCGCGGTGGATAAGGTCATCCCCTGGGACCGGTTCGCCGAGGTCGTCGCGGAGGCCAAGGGGCTGATCAAGGACGACGGTCTGGACTACCTCGCGCTCGCCGAAGCAAACCATGCCCTGCTGCGGCGGGTCGGCCCGCTGTTCCTGGACGCCTTCGAATTCCAGGGCATCGCCGCCGTGACCGGGCTGCTCCGCGCGGTTGCGACGCTGCGCACCTTCTATGCCGGCACCCGGCGAACCCTGCCCAAGGACCTCCCGACCGGCTTCATCCGACGGAGCTGGCGGCCCGCCGTCTTCCGCGACGGCACCATCGACGGCCAAGCCTACGAGCTGTGCCTCTTCGCGGAGCTTCGGGACCGGCTGCGCGCCGGCGACGTCTGGGTAGTCGGCAGCCGGCAGTACCGGGCCGTGGAGGACCAGCTCATTTCGAAACCGCTGTTCGCCGAGATGAAGGCGGCCGGTCCGCTTCCGGTGGGCGTGCCGAGCAACGCCGCACTCTACCTCCAGGACCGCAAGGACCTGCTGGACGCGCGGCTGCGAGCGGTCTGTGAGAAGGCCGCCCAAGACCAGCTTGTGGATGTCCGCCTCAGTGGCGATACCCTCAAGATTTCCCCGCTGCAAGCGGCGACGCCGGAGGAAGCGGAACGGCTGGCCGACCGGGTCTACGCACGAATGCCGCGGGTGCGGATCACCGATCTCCTTGATGAGGTCGCCGAGTGGACCGGCATCGCTGACTGTTTCACGCATCTGCGCACCGGCCTCCCGGCCGAGGACCGCCGCGTGGTCCTGACCGCCGTGCTGGCCGACGCCACCAACCTTGGCCTGACGCGCATGGCCGAGGCGTGCAGCGTCGCCAGCTACAAGCAGCTGGCCTGGACGGCGGGGTGGCACGTCAGCGAGGATGCCTATGGCCGGGCTCTGGTCCGGATCGTGGCGGCTCAGCAGGCGCAACCCCTGGCCGCCCGCTTCGGCAGCGGAACGGCGTCCAGTTCCGATGGTCAGCACTTCCCGCTCGGCGGGCGGGGCGAGGTGACCGGGGCCGTCAACCCGCACAAAGGGACCGGCCCGGCGATCTCCTTCTACACCCACATCTCCGACCGCTACGCGCCCTACCACACCAAGGCCATCTCGGTGGCCGAGAGCGAGGCGGCTCACGTCATCGACGGCCTGCTCTACCATGGCACGGATGCCGGGATCGCCGTCCATCATGTCGATGGCGGCGGAGTCTCGGACCATGTCTTCGCGTTATGCCATCTTCTGGGATTCCGCTTCGCACCGCGCATTCCGAACCTGCACGACCGGCGCCTTTACACCTTCGGGCCGGCGGCGGCTTGGCCGCGCCTGGAGCCGTTCATCGCCGGGCGGATCGACGAAGCGCTGATCCAGGCGCACTGGGACGACGTGCTGCGGTTGGCCACCTCGATCCGGACCGGCGCCGTGCCGGCCTCGCTGATGCTGAAACGCTTGGGCTCCTACCCACGGCAGAACGGGCTGGCTTTGGCGTTGCGGGAGGTGGGGCGCATTGAACGAACAGCTTTCACCTTGGAATGGCTGCAAAATCCTGCACTTCGCCGCCAAGCCACAGCTGTGTTGAACAAGGGGGAGTCCCGTAACGGGCTCGCCCGCGCCGTGTGCTTTCACCGCCTTGGGCGCATCCCTGACCGGACGCCGGAGAACCAGCAGCACCGCGCCGGCGGCCTCAACCTGGTCGTGGCCGCAATCATCCTCTGGAACACCGTCTACATGGAGCGGGCCATCAATGCCCTGCGCGCCGGGGGCGAGCACATTCCCGACGGGTTGCTGAGCCATCTCGCGCCGCTTGGATGGCAACACATCAACCTGACCGGCGACTATCTCTGGAGCGCGAACCGTGTGCCAAGCACGGTCGGCTATCGCCCATTGCGCGCGCCAACTGAACTCCTGGCCGCATGATGTTCCGGCTTTGTCCGCTTAACGTATATTTTCGTCCGTCCTATGGCGTGCCCCCGGTAGGTGTAGCTGCTTGAGATCATCGGCGGCTGTGCTCGCGGACTTCAGAGACGTATTTGGGTAATGCCTGCTTCGTCATGATGACTCCAGTTTCTCAGGAAATGGGGCCTCCGGCAAACCCGGGGCGGTTCAGTTCCGGTCCTCCAGGCTTTTTCGTGTGCGTCATCATTCTGGCTGCGGCATCGGCCAACTCCATCGGACAGGTTGGCCAGAATGCCGCGAACATCTACCCTGACGAGCGGCTTGCGGCCGGCATCAGGGGAGGCAGGGGATGGGGCTACTCGACTTGGCAGCAGAGAAGCGTATCGCCTGCCGAAAATGCATGGATCAGGGCATCGCGCTGGAACACCCGCGGGACATCGACGGCGGCATTTACGACTGCGACGGCGTCCACACCTGGACCATGTGGCAAGGGAACCTGGACTCGGATATCGCGGTCGTCGGCGAATATTGGGGGACGGTGAAGCAGTTCCGGAATCAACGAGGACAAGACTCGGACTCCAACCCGGGTACCCACAACCTTGTGCCATTACTGGCTTCCCGCGGCTACCGCATCAGCCTGCCGTCTGAAAGCAAGGAAGGCATGGACGAGGTGTTCGTCACGAACGCCGTTTTGTGCATGCAGAAGGACGAACATGACGACGACGGCTCCCACTGGGAGAGGGCCAAAAATTGCTCAGAACACCTGATGCGCACGCTCGCCCCGGTCAGCCCGTCCAAGGTGGTCTCACTCGGCCCCTACGCCTTCTATGGCGTGCTCCTGGCCTACCGCCAGAACCATGAGGCCCAGCGTTTCCGGGAAGACGCCAAAGGTGGGAATTTTGGAAGAGCGGTCGCGCCCGTCTGGCGACGGGGTGGCGTGTGCCTTGACGACCATGCATGGGCCTACCCGATGTACAATCCTGGCGGTCAATGGTGGAGAAAAAACCGATCAATGGATCAAATGCTTGACGACTGGAACATCATCCCGAAGAAGGGCGTCGCACCTCGATAATCATGATCGCATTTATGTCGCGCCGAAGAGTTTTTCGGGGATGGTCCTTTCGCAACTCTTGTGTTTCTTGGCAAGCTGTTCCATCGTTCGCATTGGACGCGAAACGTCTCGGGCGTTTGAGCGGGGGACGACCATCCGGTCGGTGCATCTGGCGTCGCGTCTGATGCCTTTCTGATGCCAATCTCCTCATCCCGTCTTAGCAGGACGCGGAAAAACGGGCCTGTGCATCGCTCTTGCCTTCGCTGAGGCTTGAAAAGAGCGTTTTTCACGCCCGTTTTGGTCGAGATGGAGCGCTTTTGTCTCGCTCCGAGGCTCCCGGAGCCGCCATCCAGGCGGACTCCGGGCGTACTTTACGCGGCGGCCAGCAGCTTGGGCAGGCGGATCAGGTTGTAGGCGGCGGCGGTCAAGGTGAACATCCAGCCGACACGGGCCGTACCGCGATGACGCGTTTTGCGCAGCCCGGCTCCCTTGATCCAACCGAAGACCTCCTCGATGCGCTTGCGAATTCGAAGACTGACGGCGTAGCCGGGGTGGCGGGTGGTCCGGCGGTCAATGGCCGAGCGGCGGTTGCTGGTGTTCTGCGCGACGTGCGGGGCGGCGCCCAATTCGCGCATGTTTGCCACGAAATCCTTGGTGTCGTAAGCCTTGTCGGCGCCCACCGTGATGCGGTGGCGGCCGGGGATCGCCTCGACCATGGCGACCGCCGCCTCGCGCTCGGCCAGGCCGGTGGCCGCCGTCAGCCGGACATCGATCACCAGGGCGTGGCGGTTCTCCATCAGCGCGTGCCCCATGAAGGCCAGCTTGGCCGGCTGTCCGTTGCCCTTGCGGTACAGCCGCGCCTCGGGATCGCTGGTCGAGGCATGGGTCTCGTTGGACCGCTTCTCACCATGAAAGTCGCGTTCGCCGTTGCGTCCCGGTCCCGGCGGCTCGCCACTGCCGTCCTTGGGCCGGAAGCTCTTCACGCTGGCCCAAGCTTCGATCAGCGTGCCGTCCACCGAGAAGTGCTCGTCCGACAGCAGCGCCTTGACCTTCGGCTGGCCCAGCACGGTGGCCAAGAACTTGGCCGCCACGTCGCCGGCCAGAAGCCGCTCCCGGTTCTTGGTGAACACCGTCACGTCCCACACCGGGGCGTCCATCGACAGGCCCACGAACCAGCGGAACAGCAGGTTGTAATCGAGCTGCTCCATCAGCTGGCGTTCCGAGCGCACCGAATAGAAGGCCTGGAGCAGCAGCGCCCGCAGCAGCTTTTCCGGCGGGATCGAGGGCCGCCCGATCTTGGAGTACAGCCCCTCGAAGGCTGGCGATATCACCTCCAGCGCTTCGTCCACGATGGCCCGGATCGGGCGCAGCGGGTGATTGGCCGGAACCCGCGCCTCACAGCTCACGTAGCTGAACAGACCCTCGCTGCGTTCGTCCGAACCCCGCATCGTCCCCATCGCCAGTCGTATTCTCAACAACCAGAGAGAATCACGGACGGCCAACCAGGCACAGCCCTTTATTCCGCGTCCTGCTAAGCGCTACGCATGATGGCGCCGCTGCGTTACGAAAGGCAGAAAATTTCCATCTGCACTTTTGCCTTGAATGCAGAGGTTGCTTTGAGTCAATTAATTTCGATTGATTTGACTGGTGCTAGGTTCTGTCGCCAAAGGGACTTGCGCAGAGCCGATCTGATCGCATTTGGTCCGAGTGCCGATCAGAACCATGTTGACCGACGCGATGTGGCGTCGGCTGTTGCCCCTGCTTCCGCCCCAGAAGCCCAGGACCGGGCGGCCCTCGCTCGATCACCGATGCTTTCTCGAAGCAGTCCTCTGGCTGGCCCGCACCGGGGCGCCCTGGCGTGACCTGCCTGAGGATGTGATGAACTGGCGCACCGCGTGGCGTCGCCTGCAGCGCTGGACGGCTGCCGGGATCTGGGGCCGCATCGTTGCAGAGTTGCGCGCCATGGCACCGAACGCGGGCTGGGATGCGCACCTGCTCGACAGCAGTGTGATCCGCGCCCACGCCCATGCCGCCGGGGCACGTCATACTTCGGGCGAGCAGGCGCTTGGCCGCTCGCGCGGTGGCTTTTCGACCAAGCTGCACCTGCGTGCCGACGCCGAGGGACGGCCGGTGGCGCTGCATCTCACCGGTGGCGAACGCCACGACCTGCTGGGCGTCGGCCCACTGTTCGAGCAAGGCGCCTTGCGCAGCGGAAAACGTGGGCGCCCGCGCTGGAAACCTGATGCGGTGATCGCCGACAAGGCGTACTCGGCCGCTTGGCTGCTCGACGTGTTGCGCCGCAAGCGCATCGTGCCGATCATTCCCAGTCGCGCCGACCAGCCGAGGAATCCAGACTTCGACCGCGCGGCATACCGGCGGCGGAACCTCGTTGAGCGTCTGGTCGGAAAGCTGAAGCAGTTCCGTCGCGTGGCGACCCGCTACGACAAGCTCGACGCCCACTACCTTGCCTTCGTCCAGATCGCTTCCGTCATGGTCTGGCTACGCAGCTTTGGCGACAAAACCTAGCAAGAGTCGCTCATCATCTTGGAGATCCAAGCTGCCGGGTGCCGGACACCAGCAGATAGCGCTGATGGGCTGAGCATGGGGAAGTCAAGAGGGCGCGAGGCGGGCGGCGCCGCGCCTCAACTATTTGTGATTTGCTCAAGCGGAGCAAGTGGCTGCACAATAACTCATAATCGAGTGAATTCTGACAGCCCTTCAAGGTCACGTCTCATCGTTTTTATTTCCACTAACAAATTTACGTACTTCTCCTTCTTTTCGGCAGCCAACCTCGCCCAATCTCTGATATATGCGTTTGCCGCATCTTCACTCTTAAACTCCATATTTTTGACAATAAACTTCTTGCTGAAAAAGCCGGATTTGCAGGTAGGAGCTTCTCTGGAGAAATCCTCCGCTATATTGATCTCTTGGAGCAACGAAACCGCCAGATCCTCTGCGTCTGTTATTTTGCTGGCCAGAGATTTAGCGCCATAGATCAGATCGTCATGTATCCTATTAGCTTCAGAATAGTGACACCCCAGATAATTTGGGCAGTCGGCGATGGGCCTTGGTAGGCTACGCACGTAATCAGGCGGCATCTTAGCTGATGCCTGCTGCCTCTCTCGGTACGCTGCGAGAAACAGTTTTGCGTCATCGCTGCTGATTTGGCTGACTGTCCGTTCGTGAAAACCGCAAATAACACCAAAGTAAGCACTTTCCCTTTTGACCAATTCTCTCACCGATGATGCAATTTCACATGCAAGTCCAACTTTCCCGGCCAGTGATAAATAGATGAACCCTATCCAAGAGATTTGATTGCCTTGAGACTGAGCAAACTCATGAGCAATTTTTTCGGCTTCCTTTATTGTTACAGAATAGTCTTCGGTCCCATTTATTCTTTCTAAATATTTCTTGGCGTGGTTTATCGAGTCACCAAGGCCGATTAATGATGTCACAGAGTACGATGATGCTGCCTCTCTAAGTTTTTGAGCAGCAGGGTGCAATGGTTGCAACGTTACGCAGGCTCGGATTTTAGCTTCCTGCGCCTCTCTATGTGCATTATCCTTGTCAACAGCATCGCTTGCTTCCGCAATGTCTTTCTTCAATTTTAATAAACTAAGCTCCCCCAAAGGCAGTCCGAGAGAGAGTTTTACAGCTAAATCAGAGTCCGCATGATGCTCCACAATTTCATTGAGCATCATTTGTGCCTTCTTGAGGTTTCTTAGTTTGGCGCCAGATTCATCCAAACTGTACGCCAATTCAATTAATCGAATGGCTTCAATACAAAGCTTGTTAGCCTCGCCTTGGCTCATTATGACCTCCGTATGTTCCACTTGTATTTTCAGTGCCTTGAATTCAATCAAGTGTATAGAACCATCGGCGGGGTGCCTAGCCCCAATACCGTGTCGTTAAGGAGCGCCTTGAACATTGTGGTAGTTGGGCCGGAGGCTGGGGCGTCGGCAGTCCACCCAACGATTGAAGGTGTTTGGATTGAGGGCGTGGCGGCGGCAGTAGTCGGCTCGCGATAGGCCGCTGGCGCGCCACGCCTTGACATGGTGGCGGTCCGACGTTGCAGGACGGCGATCTGCCGTGGTGGTTGGCAGTTCGGCCGCAGATACTGGTTCGGGCGTTTTGGGAAGGGGAGCCGGCTGCTGCAGGTCAGTGGGCGGTAGGACGTGAATGTGGTCCTCGTAGCTCCAGCGGCTGTGGATCGGCGTCCACATTGGGTGCCGATCGGCCCGCTATCCCATTGATCCGCCATATCTCTCCTGGCCGGAATTGCACGCCGATACACAAACAACGCCCTTGCCGCCCGGCAAGGGCGTCAACGCGGCGCCTCATTAAATGGTGACCGGTACGTTCTTTTCTTGGGCTTGTATCTGCAGGCGGGAAAGTTCGAGCAGGAACGGAACTCGCCATAGGGGCCGGTCCGCAAGACCAGAACCCCCTGTTTGCACCAGGGGCAACCCTCCTCGCAGACGGCCTTCCCATCGGTGTCGGTGATCGCCACAGCGCCGTCGGCTGCAAGCTCTCGGAGGAAGATGGAGCACTGCCCGCGCACGGTGAACAGGACGACGCCGCGCCGTGCCCGGGTCAGGGCGACGTAGAACAGGCGTCGTTCTTCGCCGAAGGGGTGATTGTCCCCGGCAGGCATGGCCAAGGCCAGCACCGGATCGTCAGCGCGGGTGCTCGGGAAGCTTCGCCCCCGAAGTACACTGAGCATCTCCGGCAAGATGACGTAGTCGGCCTCACTGCCCTTGGAGCGATGGATAGTAAGGAACGACACCTCCACCCAGCGCTCGAATCGGGCTTTGCGGGCCGGTACGTACTGCCGATCGGCGTTGTAACGGCCGAGCACGTAGACCGAGACCTTGCCATTGCGCCCAGGCGGAATGGTGCCGTCCCGAACGCCTTGGGCCAGCTTCTCCACGAACTGGTCTATAGCGTCGGCAAGCTTGTCCTTGTGATCCACCTGGAACGCCTGGAGCACCGGCCCCATGGTTGGGGTCACCGATCGCACCCGCTTGCTGATTTGGGCCGGGTTCTTGGATACGAACCGGCTGGACACGTCGCAGAGTTCCTGAGGGCAGCGGAATGTCTGCTCCAGCATGAGGATCTGCCCGTGGTCGAACCACTGCTGAAAACCGGTCATCACCGACACGTCCGCGCCGGCGAACCGGTTGATGGACTGCCAATCATCGCCCACGGCGAAAAGAAACCGTCCCGGCTTCTGGACCAGGGCGCGGCACAAGCGGGCCCGGGCGCGGGAGGCGTCTTGGAATTCATCGGCCATGACCAACTCGTAGGGCGCCTCGTAGCGGCCGCTTTCCAGGTGCTCGGCGGCTCGGTTGAGCATGTCTTCGAAGTCGATGCCGTTCTCCGTCGCCAACGCGGCGTCCCAGGCTTCCAGGATGGGCGCAGCGATGTCCAGGAACATCCGGTGGCGGTGCTTGAAGGTGTCTTCAGGCATGGCGTCCAGCCGCTGGCGCAAAGCCGGAATCGTCAAGCAGTTGCTCTTGGCGTGGCTGATGAACGTCCGCACCAAGCCGGTCAGTTCCGCGGTTTCCATCGGCCTTTGACCGTCGTCGGGGATCGGCCGATCCGGGTTGGGGTCGAGGTCAATGCCGCGCCTCGTCAGCTCTTCTTCCAATCGCCGGAGGTCCGTGCCGGTACGGATTCCGTGCGAGGTCGTCTCGAACAGCGCGGTTCCGCGCTCCTGATGCAATTGACGCTTCCACGCTACACCGTCCAGATAGTCCTTGAAATTGGGTGGGGCTTTTCCCTGCGCATCGAGGGCGAAGTGCTCGTGGTAAACATCGATGCCGGGGTAGTAGAAATCCGGGCGGTATTGGCGGTGTTCTTCGTCGGCGGTCTTGAAACGGTAGTGTCCCTCGTAAACGTATTCCACACCGTTTAAGAAAAGCCAATTGGCGATCATTGCCTCTTCCTGGCTGCGAACGCGCTCTCCATTGGTCGTGAGGATGCGCCCGTTGCCCTGATCATCCCAGACGTCCGCAGCAGCAGCTGCCCCAAACGCCGGCAGATCCCGACCGAAGACAAACCGAAAGAGGTCCCACTGCGTGCGAAAGGTGGGAGAGCGATCTTTGAGTTGGTCAACGATATCCATCAGCTTGCGAAATCCGCCGACGGTATCAGTGGCCCAGTCCGGGATGTCCGGCTTCTCTCCCGTGGCTTTACCAATGATCCGAAGGCCCAGCGCATGGAACGTGGAGGCCTCCACTTCGACGCCCTCCATGCCCAGGCGCTCGAACGATTTTGCGGCACGCTCCTTGAGTTCTTCCGCCGCCTTCTTGTTGAAAGCCAGCAGGATGATGCGCTCTGGCGCCACGAAGCCCCGGTGGATCGCATAGGCGGCCTTGGCCACCATGGTGGACGTTTTGCCTGACCCGGCTGAGGCCACGACCTGCACTCGGTTGTCGAAGCAGATCACCGCCCGGGATTGCTCATCGGTCAACGGCTTGCTCTCCACACGGTCGAACAGATCCTTGCAGGCCTCCAGTTCGCGCTCGGTGTGGTGGGCGTTGAGGGTGCTCCAGAAGGCCCGGTGATCGGCTTCCCACAGGGTCAGGGATACCTCCAAGGCCGCCGTTTCTTGGTCCAACTGCGTTCGCACATTTGGCTTCTTCAGCCGCGCACGGACGGATGAGACGTCAATCATCGGACGGGCCGCTTCCAAGGCCGTCTGCATCTCGTGGGTGAACCATCGACGCTCCGCTTTCGCTGCGTTCTCTTGGGCTAGCTTCTGACGAAGCCAATCCGACATGGCCTGGTGAGCGCGTTGAAGAAACTCCACATCCTCACGGATTCGCTTCTCGGTCAGTATGGCCTTCAAGGCCGCGATCAAGTTCACTCCTTGGGCATTCGGCAAGCCATCGACCTTCACCTCGTTGGTGCGCCCTGGATGGAGGGTAATGTCCGTCCAGAAGAAGCCTTGATGCACTTGGTATGAGGTTTCATCCTCAACATCGATCCAGTGGGATTGGCCGGCAGCTGTCAACGACAGATCAAGGCCTTTTCGGAGCAGGCGCCATTTCGGCGATCTTGTTAAGATTCGACCCAACGGAGAGGGAGCCCATTCCTTTATCATTTTTTGACCTACGATGGACTTGCCAGAAAAATGTGGAGAGCCAATGTTTCGATCTTCCGTGGCGGGCTCGAAATCACAATAGATAAAGGTCTGCAAGCGCGAGAGCGAAGCCGAGGAAATCTAGACAGGAACCAACGGCACAGGCAGTCATACCACGCATCACCGCGAACTCCGAAGAAAGGATATCAACGGAATTCTAGCCGCCTTTATGCACCAGGGTGACTCGCAGCCTGTCCGCTGAACGGCGATGGTCAGCTTGGGGTTGCAAGGACGTGCGCCATCAGACCGCCGCTGACGGCGGCGGTCTGATGTTGGTGGGTTTG
>NZ_QOKW01000055.1 GCF_008365375.1 Roseomonas genomospecies 6
AGCGCTTGATCCCAGCGCGCCGCGGCTCGCCCGACACATCGCCGACCCGCCCAGACGACGAACACGCCAGACCGAAACCATGCCGGCTCCTTTCATAAGGAGACAAGCATGTTAGCGCCTATGCCCTATCCCTCCCCCGCTGGGCGGGGGAGGGGACTTCAGCCCCATTCCCCGTGGTCATAGGCCGGTGCCCGCCCGCGTGCTGGACTTCCGTGCGGGTTTACCTCAGCCGTTCGAAGAGGTATCAACGGATAAGAGCCCGTCAGGGGCCGGTCCGCGCAGGCCATCCCCTCGCGGGTCATCGTCGCGGCAGTGGGGGAGTGGCGGCCGATGTTCTTCGAATGCTCGCGGCTGATCGACGGCAACCAGCCGCGTCTGTCCAACGGCGTCACCGTGACCGATGTGGACGGTGACGGGGCATTCGAACTGGTGGTCACGGGCTACGCCACCAACAACCTCGTTCTCAAATGGGATGGTTCCCGGCTGGTGGACATTGCCGGGCCGCTGCTGGCCGACGCCTCGGGCTGCGCGGTCGCCATCGCCGCCGCCGACGTGGACGGCGACGGGCGGGAGGAGTTGTACGTCCTGAACTCCGACCGGGCGAGCGGGCCGAAGGAGATGGGCGACCGGCTGTTCGCCTGCTTCGGGAAGCATTGGCTCGACCTCCTGGCCCAGCCGGAGAACTCCGGCATGGCGAATCGCGTGGCCGGTCGGTCGGTGATCGCCATGGACCGGCATGGACACGGGCGCTACGGATTTGTCGTGGCGGCGGACGGCGGTCCCTTCCGCCTGTTCGAGCTGAGCCGCCGCGGGCGGCTGGAGGACGCGGCGGAGGAGGCCGGCATCGACCTGATCGGCGCCGGGCGCGGCTTGCTCGCCCTGCCATTCCTGTCCGACCGCGTGGACCTGTTCGCCTGCAACGAGGGCGGGCCGAATTTTCTGTTCCGCAACCTGAGCGACGGAAGCTTCGAGGAGATCGCCGAGGAGCGGGGCGTCGCCGATTCGCGCTTTTCCGGGCGGGCGGTTGCCGCGGTGGACGGGCCGGGCTATGGCGGATTCGGGCTGCTGGTCGGCGCCTGGGAAGGACCGCAACGCCTTTTCGTCCAGCGCTCCGGCGGTGGTTTCGTGGACGAGGCCGATCCCGAAATGTCCTTTCCGGGCCGCGTGTCCAGCGTGATCGCCGCCGACTTCGACAACGACGGCTATGAGGAACTGTTCTTCAACCTGCATGGCGAGCCGAACCGCCTGTTCGCTTGGCGCGAGGACCGTTGGCAGTCCATCGATCTCGGCGACGCGCTGGAGCCGAAGGGGCTGGGAACCGGGGCCACGGTGGCCGACATCGACGGCGACGGGCGGCTGGAACTCCTCGTCGCGCATGGCGGTGGAGTGGGCGGTGAATGGGGCGGCGGATCGCCGCAGCCCCTGTCGTTGTACCGCACGGCGGCGAATCACAACGGGTGGCTGCGCGTGCTGCCGCTGACCCCCTACGGCGCGCCGGCCCGCGGCGCCATCGTCACCTGCACGGCCAACGGGCGGCGGCAGCGCCGCTCCGTCTGCGCGGGCTCGGGCTATCTCTGCCAGATGGAGCCGGTGGCCCATTTCGGGCTGGGCAGCGCCCGGTCGGTGGAACGGCTGGAAGTGCGCTGGCCGGACGGCATGACGGCCATCATCGACAACCCGCCCACGGGCCGGCTTATGACCGTTCCCTACCCGCCGGAGTGAGGGGGCGGCCTCGTTCCTCCCCCTTGATCCGGGTGCGACGGACGGTTGAGCTGAATCATATTTCCGTCCGGCAACGAATTTAATCTTTTGTATAACCCGTGGGGTCTTTACTTTGCGGCGTCCGCCGGTGCCCGACGGGATCGTGCGGATGGGGAGATGTACGCCCTGTAATCGAACGCGAACCAATAAGGGGGCGCCGGGCTCTGGGCCCGCGACCGCAGGCACATGGCACACAGCGATGTTCTCAGCCCCGGCCCCCGCGACCGGACGCTGACCGGGGTCGAGCGGTTCTTCGACGCCGACGAGGTGATCGTTTCGAAGACCGACCTCAAGGGCCGGATCACCTACGCCAACCGGGTGTTCCAGCGCGTGGCCGGCTACAGCGAGGCGGAGTTGATGGGCGCTCCGCACTCCATCGTCCGCCATCCGGACATGCCGCGCTGCGTGTTCAAGCTGCTGTGGGACACGCTGGGGGCGGGGCAGGAGATATTCGCCTACGTCGTGAACCGGGCGCGCAACGGCGACCATTACTGGGTGTTCGCTCACGTCACCCCCAGCTACGACGTCAACGGTCAGCTCATCGGTTACCACTCCTCGCGCCGGGTTCCGGACCGCGGCGCGATCGACAAGGTGGTTCCGCTCTACCGCACGCTTCTGGACATCGAAAACCGCCACGAAGACCGCAAGCAGGGCATGAACGAAGCCTTCGCCACCGTCGTCGGGCTGCTGACGGAGAAGGGGATCGGGTATGACGAATTCGTCTTCTCTCTCTAAGGCGTTCGGGCTGGGGGCGGTTGCCGCGCTGCTCGTCGCAGCGCTGCTGGTGACCGATTCGCTGGAGATCGGTGGTGCGGCGCTGCGCATCGGGATCGGGGCCGCCGCCCTGGCCGCCCTGGTCGGCGTCATGCTGTGCATGGTGCGCGCCCGCGCCGCGGTGGGGCAGGCGGTCGCCGTCTGCCGGGCGGTGTCGCGCGGCGACTTCGAGGCGCGGGTGGTCAATGTGCGGGAGCGCGGCGACCTGGGCGAGCTGATGCACGCGCTGAACGACTCGATCGACCGGACCGACGCCTTCATCCGCGAGGCCGCCGCCTCGATGAGCTACGTGTCGGCCAACAAGTATTTCCGGCGGATCGTGCTGAAGGGAATGCAGGGCAACTTCCTGCACGCATCGCGCACCATCAACACCGCCACCGACGCCATCGCCACGAAGGTGAAGGGATTCGCCGGTGTGACGGACCGGTTCGAGACGCAGATCCGTGCGGTGTGCGAGCAGGTGTCCGGCACCGCCCACCAGTTGGAGATGTCCGCCCGCGACATGGAGACGGACGCCCAGACCGCCACCGGCAAGGCGTCTTCCGTGGCCGCCGCGGCGTCGCAGACCGGCTCCAACGTCGGCAGCGTGGCCGCCGCGACGGAGGAGCTGTCCGCCTCCATCCGCGAGATCGCCCGTCAGGTGGAGGAGGTCGCCAAGGTCGCCGCCAGCGCGGCGGGCGAGGCCGAGCGCTCCAACGCCCTGATCGCAGAATTGTCGGGGGCCGCCAAGACGGTGGGGGAGGTGGTGACCCTCATCAACGACATCGCCAGCCAGACCAACCTGCTGGCTCTGAACGCGACCATCGAGGCGGCGCGCGCGGGCGAGGCCGGCAAGGGCTTCGCCGTGGTGGCGCAGGAGGTCAAGCGGCTGGCCGACCAGACCGCCAAGGCCACCGGCGACATCGCCGGGCAGATCGCCGGCATCCAGTCCTCCACCGACGTCGCCGTCGCCTCCATCGTCGGCATCGGCCAGACCATCCAGGACATCAACCAGATCGCCGGTGGCATCGCCGCGGGCATCGGGCAGCAGGGATCGGCGATTCGCGAGATCGTCTGCAACATGGATCAGGCCGCCGCCGGCACCCGCGCCGTCACCGCGGACATCCAGGACGTCACCACCGCCGCCGAGCGCACCAGCGGCACGGCCCATGCGGTCTTCGCCGCGTCGGAGCAGATGAGCGTCCAGGCCGACCGGCTGACCCGCGAGGTGCAGCTTTTCCTCGACGAAATGCACAAGGTCGCCTGACGCGGCCCTGTGCATTGCTCTTGTGCATTTCGGGCCGCTTTGCCCGAAAAACCGCACTTGCCTAAAAGGCGGGCGTTGATTAGACGCCGCGCATTTGCTTGTATCTCAAGCAATGCCGAGGCGGCGGATCGGGGGATGCGACCTTTTGCCTCATTTTTTAAGAGAAACCGGTGTTTTTGTTGCGGTGCACACGACGCACGGGGTGCGGTGCGGCAAGAGCGGTGGTGACTGTGATTGTTCGGACTCCAACATGACGCCGAATTCATCACAATTTCCGATCTGAAATCTCAAAAACGTTGTGGTTAATCCCGGCTCGCCGCGCGCAAATGCAGGCGTTCCGCGCCTTTGCGCGTCCCGATGGTTCCGGCCGGGCGTTTGGCACAGCGTTTGATGGTTGGACGTCTAAAAATAATATCCCCCCAAACTCACAGAGGTGCTCGGGATGAGCGTGGCCGGAAACGAACTGTTCGAGCTTTCCCGGGGCGTCCTGGACGTCGCCTCCCGGAAGGTGTCTTTGATCGAGGACATCACCCGCCGCACCAAGATGCTGGCGATGAACGCGCTGATCGAGGCATCGCGGGCCGGCGACGCGGGGCGGGGCTTCGCGGTGGTCGCCAACGAGGTCTCCGAGATCTCCAAGCAGGTGAACACCATCACCAAGGAACTGCGGTCGGAGATCGTGTCCCGCGTCGATCACCTGACCACCACCGGCAGCGCCATGGTGCAGGAGATGCACGGGCGGCGTCTGGCCGACCTGTCGCTGAACATGATCGAGATCATCGACCGGAACCTGTACGAGCGGTCCTGCGACGTGCGCTGGTGGGCGACCGACAGCGCGGTGGTGGACTGCGCCGCCGATCCGACGGAGGAGAACCGCCGCCACGCCTCGCACCGGCTGGGCGTGATCCTTGAGTCCTACACCGTCTATCTGGATCTCTGGATCGCCGACCTGAAGGGGGAGGTGATCGCCACGGGCCGCCCGGGCCGCTATCCCGGCGCCCAGGGCGCCCGCGTGGGCGAGGAGGCGTGGTTCCGTCAGGCGCTGGCCACCCGCAACGGCGGCGAATTCACGGTGGGCGACGTGGCCCGCAACGGGCGGCTGGAGGACCGGGTGGTCGCCACCTACGCCACGGCCATCCGGCGCGACGGCGAGACGGACGGCGACCCCATCGGCGTGCTGGGCATCTTCTTCGATTGGGAGCCGCAGGCCGCCGCCGTCGTCCAGGGCGTCCGGCTGGAGGAGGAGGAGCGCTCCCGCTCGCGCTGCCTCCTGCTCGACGCGCGGCACCGGGTGATCGCGTCGTCGGACGGGCGCGGCATCCTGGGCGAGACGGTCCAGCTCCGCCGCAACGGGGAGAGCATGGGCCATTACACCGACGCCGCCGGGCGCACCTACGGCTATGCCCTGACGCCGGGCTACGAGACCTACAAGGGGCTGGGCTGGTACGGGGTGATCGTGCAGGACCCGGACCCGCGCCAGCCCTGAGGCGGCGGGGCCGGGCTTCACGGGGCCGGGCTTCACGGGTAAGGCTGGCATTCCGACCCTGCTCTGGTCATCGCGGCGGGTTTGCATAGACTTTGGACCTGCCGCGTTGCTGGAGAGTTGCATGTCGTCCACCGCCCGCCGTCTTTACGTCCGCCGCGACACCTTCCCCATCGCGGGGACCTTCCGCATATCGCGCGGCGCCAAGACCGAGGCCGAGGTCGTGGTGGCCGAGGTGGTGGAATCCTGCAAGCGGGGCCGCGGGGAATGTGTGCCCTACGCGCGCTACGGGGAATCGCTGGACGAGACCGTCAAGACGCTGGAATCCCTGGCCGGGGCGGTGGCGGACGGGCTGGACCGCGAGCGGCTGCGCACCCTCCTGCCGCCGGGGGCGGCGCGCAACGCGCTGGACTGCGCGCTGTGGGACCTGGAGGCCAAACAGGCGGGCAAACCGGCCTGGAGGCTGGCCGGGCTGCCCGACGCCCCGAAGAAGCTGACCACCTGCTACACGCTGAGCGTGGACGAGCCCGCCGCCATGGCCGCCTCCGCCAAGGCGCGCGCGGCGGACCACCCGCTGCTGAAGATGAAGCTGACCGGGGAGGGCGACCTCGACCGCGTGCGCGCGGTGCGCGAGGCCGCTCCCGCCACCCGCCTGATCGTCGATGCCAACGAAGCCTGGACGCTGGAGATGCTCCACCGCTTCGCCCCGGTGCTGGCCGATCTGGGCGTGGAACTGATCGAGCAGCCTCTGCCCGCCGGCCAGGACGAGTCCCTGCGCGGCATCGACTGCCCGGTGCCGCTGGGCGCCGACGAATCCTGCCACGGGCTGGACTCGCTGGACCGGCTGAAGGGTATCTACCGGGTGGTGAACATCAAGCTGGACAAGACCGGCGGCCTGACCGAAGCGCTGATGCTGAAGCAGGCGGCGCAGGAGGCCGGGTTCGACATCATGGTCGGCTGCATGGTTGCCACCTCCCTCGCCATGGCGCCCGCCGTCCTGGTGGCGCAGGGCGCGCGCTACGTCGATCTCGACGGGCCGCTGCTGCTGGCCGAGGACCGCACGCCGGCCCTGCATTACGAAGGCGGCACGCTGTGCCCGCCCGCTCCCGAACTCTGGGGTTGATGGCCCCGCCCTATCGGCCAGCCGAACGCGACCGCCCGCCGAACGTGACCGCCCCAGGGAATGGACGAATGACCATCGACGTCGCGCGCGCCCGCGCGGAGACACCGGGGACCCGGCACGTCGCCCACTTCAACAACGCCGGGGCCGCCCTGCCGCCGCAGCCGGTGCTGGACGCGGTCACCGCCCATCTGGCGCTGGAGGCCACCATCGGCGGCTATGAGGCGGCGGAGCGCGCCGATGACCGGCTGGAGGGCGTCTACGATTCCGTGGCCCGTCTGCTCGCCTGCTCGCGCGAGGAGGTGGCTCTGGCGGAAAGCGCCACGGCGGCCTGGGGCATGGCTTTCAACGCTCTGGCGTCGCTGCCGGGGGAGGGATTCCGCCCCGGCGACCGCATCCTGACCGCGCGCGCCGAATACGCCGCCAACCTGATCCCCTTCCTGCAAACGGCCCGGCGCACCGGCGCGGTGGTGGAGGTGATCCCCAGCGACGAGACCGGCCAGACCTCCGTCGCGGCTTTGGAAGCGATGATCGGGGAACAGGGGAAGGGTCCCGTCCGGCTGATCGCCATCACCCACATCCCGACCAACGGCGGGCTGGTCAACCCCGCTTCGGCCATCGGGCGGGTGGCGCGCCGGCACGGCATTCCCTATCTGCTCGACGCCTGCCAGACGGTGGGCCAGATGCCGGTGGATGTGGAGGAACTCGGCTGCGACTTCCTGTCGGCGACCGGGCGCAAGTTCCTGCGGGCGCCGCGGGGCACCGGCTTCCTCTATGTCCGCAAACACTGGCTGGACCGCATCGAGCCGCACACGCTGGACCACAGCGGCGCCGCCCTGACCGGGCCGGACCGCTACGCCATGCGTCCCGACGCCCGCCGGTTCGAACTGTGGGAAAGCAACACCGCCGCCCGGCTGGGGTTGGGGGTGGCGGTGGATTACGCGCTGTCCTGGGGGCTGGAGGCGATCCGCGACCGCGCCTTTGCCCTCGCCGACACGCTGAGGCGCCGCTTGGCGGAGATTCCCGACGTGACGGTGCGCGATCTCGGGGCGGAGCGCTGCGCCATCGTCACCTTCACGGTGGATGGCCACGCGCCGCGGGCGATCAAGGCCGCGCTGGCGGGCCAGGGGATCAACCTGTCGGTGTCCTCCGCGCCCTCGACCCCCTTCGACATGGAGGCCCGCGGGCTTACCGAGGTCGTCCGCGCGTCCCCCCACTACTACAACGACGAGGGCGAGGTTGAACGACTTCTGGCGGCGGTGAAGGCGCTTTAAGCGGTCAAAGGCTGTAGGGGCTACAGCACCGACTCCACAACCGCCGCCACCCCGTCCGCGTAGCGGTCCCAGGTCATCCCGGCCAGGAAGGCCGCGCCCGCCCGCCCGATGGCCGCGGCCCGGTCGCGGTCGGCCCACAGGCTTTCCAGCGCCTCCACGATCTCCTCGACATCGCTTTCGCCCCAGCCTTCGGTGCCGAAGGCGGTTCGGATGGCGGTCTGCCGGGTCAGCGGAACGCAGGTGTCCGCCCCGATCAGGTCGAGATGCCCGGTGTTGGCCGACAGGACGGCGGGAACGCCGCAGGCCATGCATTCCATGGCGACGAGGTTGGTTCCGCCCTCGCCGCGGTTGGGGAACAGGCCGACGTCCACCTCGCGCAGAATGCGGGCCATGTCGGCGTTGGGCACGGGGCCGAGATCCATCACCTGATCGGTCCGCAAGCCGTTGGCGATGGCCCAGGCGGCGCCGTCGAACTGCCCGTTCTCGCGGAAGCGCACGGGCGCCACGGCGGGGTTGGCCTCCAGCGAACGGGCGCTCTCCGGCCAGGGGTTGTGCCAGGCGGTCAGCAGAAGCGCCTCCGGGTGGCGCTCCGCGAAGGCGCGGAAGCCGAGCAGGGCGAGGTCCTGGCCCTTGCGGAATTCCGGCTTGCCACCGGAGAAGACGACGAAGCGGTCCTTGAACCAGCCGACCTTGGGCGCCGGGTGGAAATGGGTGGGATCGACGCCCTGCAGCACCGTCCGCACCCGCCCGATGCCGGCCCCGGTCAGCACCCGCTCGACGAAGCTGGAGCCGGCGACGATGGCCGCGCATTGCTCCGCCCGCGCCCGGCCCTCCGCGTCGATGGCGGTGTCCTCCAGATAGCAGACGCCGACCGTGGGCTGGCCGCGCAGGGTCACGCCCTCCACCGACCGGCTGCCGACGAGGTTGTTGCCGAGCCCACGCAGCACCGGCACCGACACCCCGACCTCCTGCCCCGCATGGGGTGCGATCTGCTGGCAGAGCGCCTCGGACTCGCGGAAGAAGCCGGCCATGCGCTGCCACTCCAGCGGGGAGAGCGCGATGTCCTCCAGCCGAAGCGGCAGCGAGCAGACCGGCACGAACCGCCCGCTGCGCGTCCAGCTCAGCGCCAGTTGCAGCCCGTTGACCCCCCATCCGCTGTAGCTGGACAGGCCCCACTGGATGACGGCGGGCTGGGCGTTGGGCATGAGCTTCCTTCAGACTGTTTATCCCTCTCCCGCCCCGGGAGAGGGGGCCCGCGAAGCGGGCGGGTGAGGGTACGGCCAAGGATCGAGTGCCGACCCGTTGCCGGTACCCTCACCCTCCCACGCTTCGCGCGGGTCCCTCCCTCTCCCGGGGCGGGAGAGGGGAAAGATGCGCAATGTGCGGAGTTTACACCCGCCGTGCCGTGGGGGAAACGTCGCCCATGGAGTCGGACACCGGGGCGTAGGGTTCGTCCATCAATCCCTCGACCTTGGCGGCCATGATGAAGTCGTTCGGGTGGAGACCCTTGATCTTGTGCGTCCAGAAGGTGACGGTGCAATGGCCCCAGCCGTAGAGGATCTCGGCGTGGTGGCCCTCCGCCTCGCACAGGTCGCCGACGCGCATCGCGAAATGCTGGGCCTCGCGGAAGTCGGAGAAGCGGTAATCGCGCTCCAGCCGGTCGGGGTCCGGCTTGATCGTCCAACCGGGCACCTGCACCAGATAGCTTTCCGCCATGGCGCGGTCCATCGGGGGAATGCCGCCGCGGCAGGGTTCGCAGCTTTTGCCGGCCAGTTCCTGTTGTGCAGCCATGTCGCGCCCTCCCGTGTTGTTCGTCTCGTGTCCCTGCTCTGAACAATGCTGGGGCCGCAAGCTCCCGACGGCAAGCCTTTCGGAAAACAATGGGCCTCTCGACACGCAATGAAAGCGCAAAGCATGACGGACCTGCCCTTCGCCGACTATCAGCAGCCCACGAAGACCGCCGCCGGTCCGCGCCTCGCCATCGTGGGGGAGGCGCCGGGGGCGGAGGAGGCCCGGCGGGGCGTGCCCTTCGTCGGGCGCAGCGGCCAACTGTTGGACGAGACGCTGAAGGCCGTGGGGGTGGAGCGCGCGGAATGCCTCGTCGCCAACGTCTTCCGTTTCCAGCCGCCGGGCAACAAGGTGGGGCATTTCTTCGCCTCCCGCACCCGCGCGAAGAAGGAGGGGCGGGCGCTGAACGAGCGCTGGGGGCCGTTCGGAACCTCCGACTGGGTGCTGGCGGACTTCTCCGGCGAGATCGAGCATCTGCAACAGACACTGGAGGTTTTCGGTCCACGCGTCATCGTCGCACTGGGCCGCACGCCGCTGTGGGCGCTGACCGGGCTGAACGGCATCATGCAGTTGCGCGGCACGGTCCAGCCCTGCCGCCTCGTGCCGGGGGCGGAGGTGGTGGCGACCTTCCACCCCAGCTACATCCTGCGCGGCCAGCTCGCCGAACAGCCGACCTTCCTGGCCGACCTGAAGCTGGCCGTGTCGCGATTGGCCTCCTGAGCTTACGCCCGCTCCGCGGCCTCCGCCAGACCGAGGAAGGCGGGAAGCTCGTGGGTGATGACGTAGGTCGGGACGGGGGCCAGATAGTCGCGCATCCGCCCCTTCTCCATGAAGCGCTTGCGGAAGCGGGAGTGGGTGAACAGGCTGCCCAGCTTCGGCACGATGCCGCCCGCGATGTAGATGCCGCCGCGCGCGCCCAGCGTCAGGGCGAGGTTGCCCGCCACGGTGCCGAGCATCGCGCAGAACATCTCCACCGCCTCCACGCAATGGGGGTTGGTGTTGGCCGTCGCCGCGTCCGACACCTGGGCGGGGGTGAAGGGCTCCGGCTCCTGGTGGTCGAGGATGCACAGCGCCTGATAAAGGTTGACCAGACCCGGCCCCGACAGCACCCGCTCCGCCGACACATGGTCGAAGCTCTTGCGGAGCTGGGCCAGGACGGCGCTCTCGCGGTCGCTGACCGGGGCCATGGTGACGTGGCCGCCCTCCGCCGCCAGCGCGGTCCAGCCCTGCGGGCCGGGGACCAGCCCCGACACGCCCAATCCGCTGCCCGGCCCGATCACCCCGACGACGCGGCCCGGCTCCGGCGCTCCCTCGCCCACCTGACGCAGGTCGGCGGACGTGAGGCGGGGCACCGACAGGGCCACGGCGGTGAAGTCGTTGATGACGGCCAGCCGTTCCAGCCCCAGCTTGCCGCGCACATCCGCCGTGGAGAAGGACCAGCCGCGGTTGGTCATCAGCACCGCGTCCCCGGTTACCGGCCCGGCGATGGCGAAGGCGCCCCGGCTGGGCCGGGCGTCCGGCGCCATGCCGCCCAGATAGGCCAGCGCCGCCGCCTCCAGCGACGGGAAATCGGCGCAGCGCAGAACGCGCGTGCCGTGGATGCCCGTGCCGTCGATCAGGCCGAAGCGGGCGTTGGTGCCGCCGATGTCGGCGACCAGGGTGACGGGGCCGGAAGCGGCGGTGCGGTCTTTGGCGGTGCGTTCGGTGCTCATGACATCAGTTTCACCCGTACGGCGCGCGCGTCAAGGCATCCACGTAGCTTTCCCGCCACCAGCCGATGTCGTGGCTGCGCAGGATGCGCATCATCGCGGCGTGGCGCTCCTTGCGCTCGGGGAGGGACATGGTCAGGGCGCGCTGGAGCGCGTCAGCAACCGCCTCGATGTCGAAGGGATTGACGATCAGCGCCGAATCGAGTTCCCGCGCCGCCCCGGCGAAGGTGGACAGCACCAGCACGCCGGGATCGTCCGCGTCCTGGCAGGCCACATACTCCTTGGCGACGAGGTTCATGCCGTCGCGCAGCGGGGTGACCAGCCCGACATGGGCCGTGCGGTAGAATCCGGCCAGCACGCGCCGCCCGAAGCTCTTGTTCAGGTAGCGGATCGGCACCCAGTCGAATTCCGCGAAGCGCCCGTTGATGCGGCCCGACAGCTCCGACAGTTCGCGTTTGATGGCGATGTATTCCGGGACGTCCTCGCGGCTGGGCGGCGCCACCTGGAGGAAGGAGACGCGGTTGCAATGCTCCGGATAGGCCGCCAGGAGCTGCTCGAAGGCCTGGAAGCGCTGCGGCAGGCCCTTGGAATAGTCCAGCCGGTCCACCCCGATGATCAGCCGCCGCCCGACGAGGCTTTCCTTCAGCCGCTCGGTGTGGCGGGAGCGCACGGCGGTCTCGGCGATGCTCACCAGATTCTCGGTGTCGATGCTGATGGGGAAGGCGCGGGCCAGCAGCGTCCGCCCGAAGGCGTGGATCAGCATGCCGCCCTCGGGGCCGCGGTCCTCCACCTCGCCGTCCAGCTCCTGCCGGATGTAGTCGGCGAAGCTGCGCAGATCCACATGGGTGTGAAAGCCGACGAGGTCGTAGGCGCACAGCTCCCGGATCAGCTCCCGGTGGTTCGGCAGCGCCACCAGGATTTCCGGTGCGGGGAAGGGGGTGTGCAGGAAGAAGCCCATGCGCTGGGTGCAGCCGCGCTGGCGCAACTCCTCCCCGAAGGGAATCAGGTGGTAGTCGTGAACCCACACCATGTCGTCGGGGCGCAGCAGCGGGACGAGCTTTTCCGCGAAGTAGCCGTTGACCCTCTTGTAGCCTTCGCGCGTGCGGCGGCTGACCTCGATCAGGCCGACGCGGTAGTGGAACAGCGGCCACAGGGTCTGGTTGGCGAAGCCGTTGTAATATTCCTCGAAGTCGCGGCGGCTGAGGTCCAGCGTCGCGTAGGTCAGGCGTCCGACGTCGGTGCGCCGGGGCTCGCTCTGCGACTCCTCCTCGACCACCGTGCCGCTCCAGCCGAACCAGATGCCGCCGGTCTTCTTCAGCGCGGCCAGGACGGCCACGGCGAGGCCCCCGGCGGCCTGCTTGCCTTCGTCGATGGGGGCCACGCGGTTGGATACGACGACCAGTCTGCTCACGTTGACGGTTCTCCGGTGCCGGACGGCCGCGCGGAAACGCGACCGAATGGCGCGTGGCGGGGCGGACCCCGGGACGCGCAGGGACGAAACGACCGGGCGGAAAGTTGGTTCCCTATCGGTCGGATGGGTTATGCCGAAGGACCGGGGAGGGTTGGCGGGCGCGCCGCCAGCCCCAGATTGTGCGGGAGCAGGGCCGGAATTTTGTGTGCAATGCAGCATGAACGGCTGTTTGCGCTGCACTCGGGCTTTGTCTTAACTTTTCTTAAGCCATTGAATTGCATGAATAAGCATTTTCCCTCTTGATCCCTGTCGGGGGCTTCATCATATTGTGCAGTGCGGCATCGATCGTGTCTGCGATGCGGGCGGTGCCGTAACGCACTTCTTGGGCGTTTCCTCCCTAGACTCGGGCCGGGGCCTTTGCCCCGGCCTTTTTTTTGGCGCCGCTCAGCGGGGCGCAAGGGGCCCGGGCGGCAGGTGGGCGATGTTGTCCACCATCTCGTGCATGTGCCGCGTCAGGACGTTCAGGAAGGGCAGGCGCGACAGCGTGGCCTCGTCCATGTAGAGGTCGCGGCTGATTTCGATCTGGAGCGCGTGGATGCCCTGGCGCGGGCGGCCGTAATGGCGGGTGGTGTAGCCGCCGGCATAGGGCGCGTTGCGGCCCACCGTGTAGCCCAGCCCGCGCAGGAAGCGCTCCGCGGTGTCGATGACCGACGGGGCGCAGGAGTTGCCGAAGCAATCCCCCAGCACGATGTCGCTGCGCCGGTGGTCGCGGTCGCCCAGCCCCGTGGAGGGCATGGAATGGCAGTCGATCAGCACCGCGTGGCCGAAGCGGTCGCGCGTGTCCTCCACCAGCCGGCGAAGGGCGTCGTGATAGGGTGTGTAGTACCGCTCCACCCGGCGCACCGCCTCGGCGAAGCGCAGCTTGCCGCGGTAGATGTCCTCGCCGTTGGCGACCACCCGCGCGATCGTGCCCAGCCCCGCCGCGACGCGCGGCGAGCGCGTGTTGACGTAGGGAGGCAGGGAGTCGGCGAACATCTCCGGGTCCAGCTCGTAGGCCTCGCGGTTGACGTCCAGGAAGGCGCGGGGGAACAGCGCCCGGATCAGCGGCATGCCCAACGACGGGGCGCCCGCGAAGATCTCGTCGACGAAGCAGTCCTCCGACTTGCGCAGCGCGCGGGGGTCGAGACGCGCCGCGGCCAGGAACTCGTCCGGGTAGCGGTTGCCGCTGTGCGGCGAGGCCAGCACCAGCGGCTTGGTCTGTTCGTCCGGGGCCAGAAGCTCGAAGGCCGGTTCCGGTGGGGCGGCGTCGATGGAAGCATCCATGGCATGTGATGTAGTGGACATGGGCGGTTCTGTCACGCACCGTCCCGCTTGCGTCTCAACAGGTGGGAGGCCAGCGGAGTCCCGTCGGCGGGAAAAAACGGATGCGCGCCCATCGGACGGCAAAAAAGTGAAATCCAGTCTTGCCAGACCTCCGGGATGATGGTACATCCCACGCCCACGCCGGACGGGACGCAAGACGGATGCCGAACCCCGAACCGACCGGCGGCACGGATGGGCGCGTAGCTCAGCGGGAGAGCACTACGTTGACATCGTAGGGGTCACAGGTTCAATCCCTGTCGCGCCCACCATCCTCGAAGGCCGGAACCCAGACGGGTTTCCGGCCTTCGCCATGTCTGGTCCATCCTAATCTGGGCCATGGGAACGGCGTCGATGCGCCATTCCCCACCCGTTGCTGCCTCTCTCCGGACGTCCCCGTTGCCAGCTTCGTCCGGAGCGCCCGTCACGCCATCAGGTTGGCGGCGCGTGCAGAGCGTATGGCGATGTACAGGAACAGCAGCCTCTTGAAATCGGTTGCATCCCGATAGCAGGCCATCTTGAGAGCATCGAAGCAGCGCATTGCCGCCGTCGTCTTGGCGGCGTCCGGTTGCTTCCCCTGAAGCGCCGCGTACATCCGGCCGCGGGCGTTGGCGATCGCGCGCAGAACATCGAGAAGCGACGCCGGCACCGCCGGTTCCGAACCCTCCGGCATTCTGCGCTCGATCGAGTCCCACAACGCCGCCCACGAGCCCAACTGATCCGGGAAGGACTCGTCTCCTTGCTTGGTTCCCAGGAGCCGCAGCAGCAACTGGAGTTCAAGGCGCAGCAAGTCATAGCCGACGGGCCATTCTCCGAAACGGGCAAGATCAATCAATTGCGGCGGCCCCGAGGGCGGGATGATGATGTTGCGCGGATTCAGGTCGCCGTGCTGCGGAACGGTTATCGGGCTATCCAGGCCCTGATCCCGCAAACGGGCATTCCATTGGTCAACCACGGTCGTGGCGAAGAGTTCGATGGCTTCGCGGGTCGGAAAATCGGGTGGCAGAAGATCGCGCCGGGCGCACCCGTCGCGCAGGTTCAGTAGCCCTGGCAAGGCGGCGTTGAACGCCTGCACGCTCCGCGGTTCCAGAGCCATGAGCGGGCAAGGTTGAATCCGGTGGAGGTTAGCGGCAGCGCTGATGCCGAGTTCAAGCAGCGTATCCAGGGCCATACCGGATTTCGGCGTACCGGTCTTCGTCCTCTCCTCAAGTGTCGGCCCCCGCGCGGAAGCCATCACCATGTAGGAAATTCCGCCAATTTCCTTCACGTTGAAAGCGTTGTTGAGAATGCCATTGAATGCGGTCGAAGCCACGGCATCTTGCCATTTCCTGGCTTCTTCCTGTAGCAAGGTTTTATCTTTAGAAAGTTTGACGACAAGCTCCTGTTTTCCGCTTTCCTCGATGAATCGCACGACATAAGCGCCAGAATATCCGCCCGTTAGAGCTTCCACGCGCATGGCGGGCCAGCCGTTTGGTAGCAGTGCCTCCATCCGGCTTTGGCCCAGGTCGGCGGCAAGGCTGCAACCCGCGGCTGTTGTGGTGTCGATTGTAACTTTCGACCGAAGAGGCGGCGGCGGAGCCGAGCGTCCGGTTCGCTTTTCCCAAGCATCACGAGCTTGGTCGAGTTTCAATTTGAGCTTGACCTTGTTCTCAGTGTCGCCACCGTTATCCAGAAATTCGCCCTTGTAAATGAGGGCATCAACTTTTTCCGTAATCTCGGGCCGATTCGCATGATCAGAGTTGATGATCCAGATAAATCGATCAAAACGGGAATTTCGTCGTGCATTCAGAATGGCCTGGGTTCCATCCTTGACATCAGATCCCTTGTCGCCCAACGCAATGTCAAGAAGAAGAATGCAGCAATCTTCTTCGCGAATGCGATCGCTATCAATTTCTTTTAGAGCCTGTCCGGGAAGAAGTTGAATCGGATGAATCGGTTGTGATTCAAGGTAGCCTCCAAGACGGAGGCGAAGATGTGGACAGCGGAGAAGCGAGACCGCCACGATCGCAGCGGGCTGCGT
>NZ_QOKW01000056.1 GCF_008365375.1 Roseomonas genomospecies 6
GTAACGCAGCCCGCTGCGATCGTGGCGGTCTCGCTTCTCCGCTGTCCACATCTTCGCCTCCGTCTTGGAGGCTACCTTGAATCACAACCGATTCATCCGATTCAACTTCTTCCCGGACAGGCTCTAAGACGCGAGACCGCATCCTTCCAGTGAAGGACAAGCTGATGGACATGATGCAGGAGTACGTCACGCACATCAGGTCCAAAATCCCTGGGGCTCGCAGGGGGCAGTTTCTGATCGTTGCGCATGATAGTGGAAGGCCACTGAGTGAGGCGGCCATGAATAAGATATTCATAAACCTGCGAGAGCGGGTGGTGGATCTCCCCGAGTCGCTGGCCCCGCACATTCTGCGGCATGCTTGGAACGATGCATTCAGTCGCCTGATCGACGCGAAGAATGTCGGACCGGAACGCGAGGCGCAACTGCGGTCCCAAGCGATGGGCTGGTCACCCACTTCGGGCACTGCCGCAACCTACAATCGGCGTAAAATCATCGAAGACACTGAAAAATTCTCTCTTGAGCATCAGGGAAAACTTCTGCTGAAAGGGCTAAAATGAGCGGCATCGATAATATGCATGAAGGTGATGCGCTTATCCCCCTTCCACAGATCGCGACTGCGCGTGATGGTGCGGAATTTCCCCTTGAGGAAGAGCAGTGGATTGTCGCAGATATTAGTGGTCATCATTATTTTACATTCTGGAGCCTTAGGGAACTCGCGTCGGCATTGCTAATAGAATCTTTAAAAAGAGTAACTCTTCATTATATCCAGGTAAACTCTCAGTCTATTGCAGGGCTCGTATTTGAACGTTTCGCTGCTTTCTTACGATTTGTTGGGCGTGAGACACCTGTCGACTCTATATCTGTCGAGCATGTTCTCTCATATCGTACAACATTGAATTCAGATACCGAGTGGTACCTTGGAGTTCTCCGAGGATTTTTCCGCACTTGGTCCGACCTTGGCTTGCCGGGCGTTGATCGTGAGGTCGTGTCGCTTTTGAAAGAGATGCGCCTCAAAGGCAACCCAAAAGGGAAAGCCGTCAAGACAGCGGATCCATTGAAGGGGGCGTTTTCTGATATCGAGTATGAAGGAATTATTGATAGTCTCAACAACGAATTCGCCAAACGCAACATATCAGTAGAGGACTACCTTCTTGTTTGGCTGTATCTTGCGCTTGGAGCTAGATCCGTTCAATTGGCTGCGCTAAAAGTTTCTGACCTATCTGTGGTTCGTGCATCCAGTGGAGCAGAAACGCACATTTTGAAGGTTCCTCGCGCAAAACAACGGGGGCAGGCGTCCCGTACTGAGTTCAAGAACAAAAAGATCTTGTTTGATGTTGGGAGGATCATTGAAGAACACTGCCGCGCCAGCCGTGTTCGGTGGTCCAGTCTTGGTCTGCGAGACGAGATGATTCCGTTTTTCGTTAACCCAAGGAATGTGGGGGGCAGCGAAGACCTTCGTTACCACTGTTCGAGCCGCGATCTGGCCAAGCGGGTGAGGGACGTGTTCGATTTGCTCAATGTGACGAGCGAGCGGACGGGTAAGAAACTCAACGTGACCACGAGGCGCTTCCGATACACGATAGGTACGCGCGCCGCGAAGGAAGGCGCCTCGGAACTGGTCATCGCGGAGATCCTGGACCACTCCGACACCTAGAACGCCGGGGTGTATGTCGAAGCGGTTCCGGAGATCATCGAGCGTATAGACAAAGCGATGGCAATGCACCTGGCGCCCATGGCCCAGGCATTTGCCGGTGTGCTGATCGACGGCGAGGAACAAGCGACCCGTGCCGGTGATCCCACGTCGAGGATCGTTGACCCTGATAATCTCGGGCGGCCGGTCGGTAACTGCGGGACGTACGGCTTTTGCGGCGCGATAGCACCGATCGCCTGCTACACATGCCGCAACTTTCAGCCGTGGCTCGACGGTCCCCACGAGGAGGTACTGGACAAACTGCTCAACGAGCGCAAGCGGATCATGGACGAGACCGGCGACGCCACCATCGCCTCCGTCAACGACCGCCTGATCCTGGCCTGCGCCGAGGTGATCCGCCTTTGCGAGGCTCGTAAGGGCGGAGCCGAGCCATGAGCAGCGTCGTCCACTTTGTCGCGAAGCCCGAGGCGACGGCCGAAGCCAACCTGAAAGCGTTCATTGAGGCTGCGCGGCCGCTGTTGACGGCGTACCCGGCCGTGAAGTGCTGGGAGGACACGCCCTGGGAGCTGAAGGGGGTGGTGGAATGGGGCGGTCGGGGCAAGGGCCGGATCGTGGCAGCGTTCACCAGCTTCGACGCGGTGAAGGACGAGGGCGAGCATGAAATGTCCGAGCCCTTCCTCAGCTTCGCCAAGGCGTATTTCCTGTACCAGCAGGCTCTACGCCCATCGCAGATCATTCATACCCGCTTAACCGCATTGAAGGCGTTGGAAAAGGCCCTGGTCGAAGCCCACGGTAAATCCGACGTGCAGAAGACAACGGCGGTCATCTGCAACCGTGCCGCGTCTCTGGTGAAGGGCGGCTTCAGCGAAGGTGCGGCTTATCGGATCGGGCTTCAGCTGACGGCCCTTGCCGAATTCATCTCCGAGAAACGGCTGGCCACTCCGTTCCAGTGGGTTGCCCCGATTGGGCGCCCTCAGGACAGGAACCGCACTGGCGTAGGGGGTGACAAGGCTCGGGCGGAGAAGATGCCTTCGGAGGCCGCGCTTGATGCGCTTCCGAAATGCTACCGCCTGGCTCAAGCAACTCGCGACGTTCTTCCCACCTCCGTCGCGGCGCTCCTCTGCACCGCGCCAGACCGGATCGGTGAGGTTTTTAGGCTGCGGGTCGATTGCGAGGTCAACGAGGTCCACAAAGGCAAGCCCATCTACGGACTGCGATGGTACCCTGAAAAGGGGGTCGAACCGACAATCAAATGGGTCGCCCCGACAATGGCCAGCGTGGCAAAGGACGCGGTCTCCAAGCTGCGGAACGTTTGCCAGCCAGCCCGTGAAATCGCCGCGTGGTACGAGCAGAACCCAACGAAGATATATCTGCCACAGGGCAAGGAGTATCTTCGATCCAACGAGTACCTCACTCTGAATGAAGTTGCCATGATACTTGGGTTGAAAAGTGGCGACACTGCAGGGATGTGGATCAAGGGAGCCAGGGTGCCACTATACAATCCACCGAACGGAATGACCCGTCCGAAGCTGGTTCGATTCGACGAGTTTGAGCGGGCAGTGTTGGAACTACTGCCCAAAGGTTTTCCGATTGTAGACGTGCGTACAGACCTGAAGTATTCCGAGGCGCTGATCGTCGTGCGGTCCAATGAGCTTCACGCCACACGCGGTACCCTTCTCTGCATGATCGAACCGGTGGACACAAACAAGATCAATGACGCTCTTGGAGCGAAGGAGAACCGGGAGTCCGTTTTTGACCGATTCGGGTTCAGGGAACCCGATGGTAGTAAGATTTGCGTTTCGTCGCACCAGTTCCGGCATTGGTTGAATACCCTCGCTCATCGCGGCGGCATGTCACAGATAGACATAGCAAAGTGGTCTGGTCGCGCGGACGCAAGACAAAACAATACATACAACCATATGACGGGCGAAGAACTTCTCGAAATGACCCGAGAACTAACCGAATCGGATCCGAGATTGTTCGGCGGACTGGCTGAACTGATCATCAAGGCGCCAGTCTCGCGCGACGAGTTCATGGCCTTGGAATTCCCGACCGCCCACATCACCGATTATGGCTTCTGCGTACACGACTTCACGATGTTGCCGTGTCCCAAACACCGCGATTGTGTGGGTTGCAACGAGCACGTCTGCGTCAAAGGGGATCGGTCGAAGACCGAGCGAATCAGAGAGCAACTGAATCTCGCCGAAGCGCAGGAGAAGCGGGCGGAACAGGCCGTCGCCCAAGGGTACGCGGGATCTGACCGATGGCACGACCATCACACCGCCACCGTCAAGCGCCTGCGCAATCTGATCGAGATCCTGGATGATCCGAAGGTGCCCGAAGGCAGCCTGATCCGCCTCACGAGCCCGGACGAGTTCTCTCCGATCCGCCTCGCGGTGCAGGACCGCTTGCTCGCGGCCCCGCCGGACAGCGCGGCCACCGATGAACTCGAAGCCCTTCTGGGGGACGAGTGATGGCCCGCCACCTGACCGAAGCGAACGTCAGGGCGATCTGCGAGATGATCGACGGGTGGGATCGTAGCACCCCATTGACGTGGAACAACGTCGTGGCGGCGGTTGAAGGCTTGCTTGGCCACAAGTATTCCCGTCAGGCGCTGGAAGCCCGTGAGCGCATCAAAGGGGCCTACAGGACCCGCTTGAACGTGCTCAAGAACCTGCCGGAGAGGGCGCCGAAGGGGTCGGTCGAACTCATGGCTGCGCAAGCCCGCATCGACAAGTTCCGGGCCGAGAACGCGCGCCTGGAGGCCGAGAACGAGCGCCTGCTTCAGCAGTTCGTCCGCTGGCTCTACAACGCCAAGGCTCGGGGGTTGGATGAGGCCACGCTCAATCAGGCGCTGCCCCCTGTTGACAAGGAGCAAACGCGCAAGAGCGTGATCGAAGCTATTCGCAATCAGCCACGGAAATAAGGAGGTGCCACATGGCCTGCCAGTCCCCGTCGAGCGCCTCCTGCCGGTAGTCGAAATCTCTGTCGATCATCTGAAAAGTCTTCGTCGAGAACGCCCACACCGGGCGTTCGCCGGTTTGAAGGCTTTCGAGAAGGCGTTAACGGAATACGGAAGCTGGGAGGGCGAGGAGTCCCCGGCGTCGCCCGCATCGGCGCCGAGGACACCATGGGGCTGCGCTACGCCGGAGAGAGTGGCTCATCAGACCATACCACGGTCACGTCGGCCCTCTCCGAAGGCGCCCTGCGGTGACGGTAGTCAGCAAGGGCTGGACCCAGCGCCGCCCCGTCCGTGTCATGGCCTTCCTTGACGACGTGAACAAGCAGGTCGGGTTCCAACCCGATGGCCTCAAGGACATCCAGGAGAAGGATGCCCTCGACGACGAGAGGTCTTCCCCGCCGCTCCTCCCGCGCAAAGCCGCGCAGGCGTCCCTGTACGGCCCTCGAAAGGTCGTCGAGACGCCATTCCGGCGGAACGCGGTCAGGCACAAGGAAGAGGTCCAGATGAATGGCCGGGGCTCCAAGTTGCCACGCCAGCCAGGATGCGAGCGATGACTTGCCCGCCCCTGGGCGACCGTCGATGCCTATCAGAACCGGTCGGCGTTCATACGGGTAGCCCAGTTCCTTCCATGCGCGGGAAAGCAGGCCGCAATAGGAACTCGGCGCCTGCTTCATGTCGGGTTCGGTGTCCATCCTTGGTCTTCTCCAGAGTTTCGCCGCATGGTCATCCTCCGTCTTGGCTCAAACGGGTCTGCTTCCGGGCCGTCATTTGGGCACCCGATTCCTTACTTTCGTGACACATGGACAGATAGCCCATCTGGCTTGGCTGCGGCTAATACCTGTCCTTCGTGCAGGCGACGCCCATCAATACTCCTGGAGCTTGGCGGCCGACCTATTTGCGTCCGACGCCTTGACGCCCGCATTCGCGGAACACGATCGGCAGGGTCCGCGCCGCGTTGTCCGCGGCGATGCTGAAGGCGAAATCCGTGACCGCGTCGGCCCACACGACCCGCTCCATGAATGCGTCATCAAGAGTGGGCGAGCCGTCCTTCCGGAGCGGGCGAAGGTGCGGGTTTTCGATGTGGTGGAGGCTCATCCCCTCCCCGGCGAACGCCTGCTCGTCCATGTCGGGGAGCCGGAACACCACGACCGGGGCGCGGTTCGGCGCCGACGGCGGGACATAGGTGGCCGTGCCCTGCAAGACGCGCCCGCCGTCGGCGTGGAACTCCGCTGGGAAGCCCATCATCGTCCGCATCGGCGGCCGCACCGTGTTGGTTCGGTCCACCAGCACAAGCAGCCGTTCGCCGCCGGAGCACGTCACCACCCCGTCGTACTCGCGCTCCCGCTTGGTGATGCGGAACGCGGCGACGACCAGGCCGTCCCGGTCCTCGATCCGGAAGATGGTCTGGCCGGAGCCGTCGAAGATGATCCGCATCCTCTTGGCGAGGTCGACGGGAACCCGGAACATCTCCTTTTCGAAGCTCGCCAGAGAGGCCAACTGGAACACCGAGACGTCGACTCCCATGCTCTGGATGTACTTCGCCACGATGCCGCTGACCACCTGGGCGTCGGCGCCCGAGACCGTGCCCTGGGTGCGGCCGAACCGGTGGATGCCGTACACGTCCATCTCGCCGAAGGACCGGGTGACGCCGCCCAGGAAGGCGTAGGCGCACGCGGACAGGCAGTGGGCTTGCTTGTAGTCGTGGATTTTCATCAGCCCGTCGAGGGCGATGGAGCGGCCGATGCCCGTGTTGAGGCCAGCCTCCCGGATGACCTGCCCGAGTTCCAGGCCAGCCATCAGATCACCGCCTCCGGAGTGCAGGTAAAGGCTCTTCGACATCTGGCCGTCGTGCGTCTTCAAAAACCGCCGAAGCTCATCCGGCGTGTCCTTGGTGATCGCTCCCGTCCCTTGGATGTAGATGATGACCATGCTGACCTGGATCGCCTGGAACCTCATCGGCTGCCGGTCGTCGAGGGGGAGCCGGTTGTACGACGACACGGCCGCGCAGTTCTTCTCATGCGGGTCCGGGAACGTGCGGGAAGGGCATCCCTCCTCGGCACGCGCGGTTCCCGGCGCCACGAGTGTCAGGAGGGCGACGCAAAGGAGCACGGCCCGCAACAACGTCCCAACCATCCGTTTCCCTATAGCGTCTCTCCAGATCAGCCATGGCCGTCCCGAGCCGTCGGCCGCGCGGTTCACCGTGGGGCGGCTTCGACGACGCTCCCGTGCATCCAGCCCGCCGGTTCCTTGTCGCCGACCAGCATCCACTCCCCGTCCCGGGCGAACACAAAGTGGCGGGTGCCCGCCTTGGCCGTGGCGGCCAGGCGGGCATGGGCGCGGCGGAGAGCATCGTACGCGTCGATCGTCGGCTGGTCGAAGGCGAAGTCCAGGTCGATGTGGGAGCCGTCGAGTTCCATCCTGGCCTCGCCGATCTTGCGGTCAAGATCGACGACCTCCTGCTGCCGGGTCGGGATGGCCGACCACAGGAAGAGCCGCACGATGAAACGCCGGGCGGAGTTCAGGCGCCGTTCCGCCAGGACGCGGGAGTGCTCGGCGGCTTCGAGTTTCATCTTCGCCGACCGCTTGCGCGCGTCGGCCTCGTTGATGAGCCTCTTCAGGTCGCCGAACCCCTCGCTGGTGAGCGTGGAGATGGCGGCGCTCCGGATCTCGCCCTCGCCCGGAAGAAGGGGACGATGAGGGGCCGGGAGCGGCTGCGCCGGAAAAGGCCGAGCGGGGACGGGGCCCGCCGGAGGGGCGGAGACGACCGGTTCCGCCCGGGTGGGGTGGGCTCCGTTCCCGTCGAGCCGGGTGCGGTAGGAGAGGCCGGTCCCCGGCAGGCCGAGGTTCAGGTGGGCGCCGCCCGGTCCGATGTTGACGCTCGCCCCGCGGACACCGATCGTCGTGCTGATCCCGCCGCCGCTGAAGTTCAGCCTCACGCCTGGGAACAGCGTCACGCGCTTCTGAAAGCGTAACCCCATACGGCCCTCCTGAGGTGCATCCTGTACGGATGCACCGATCTTCGGTGGGACGTGAAGGTAACAGGTCTGGCAGTGACCATCCACTTCCTGTTGATGATGGATTTGAATGATCTTCTCTCAAGCTAGTTCAATGGGTTAAGGAAGATCCTCGATAGAATTTCACTGACATGAGTGTCGGCTATCAACCGCACCCTCGGACGTCAGCCTGCCCTTCGCCCCCGTCCTCCGTCGCGCTCCCGAAGCTGGTACACTGACCCATTCAAAAGGTGCAGGCAGACGGGCGAGCTTGGCGAGGATGGCATCGGCGGGCTTGGTCCAGACGAAGGGCTTGGATGGGCGATTCCCCCCAACAAGGGCCAGCCGAACCGCGGGACCGCTACGGCGATCGGGCGCGGGCGGCACCCGTCAATTCTTTTACAACTTGAGCCTACGCAGCCGCAGTGCGTTCCCGACCACGGACACCGAACTCAGGGCCATCGCGGCCGCGGCGATGATCGGTGACAGCGTCCACCCGAACAGCGGGTAAAAGACACCCGCCGCGACCGGCACGCCGAGGGCGTTGTAGACGAACGCCAGAAACAGGTTCTGCCGGATGTTGCGCATCGTTGCCCGGCTGAGAGTCCGCGCCCGTGCGATGCCCGCCAGATCCCCCTTCACCAGCGTCACCCCGGCACTCTGAATCGCGACCTCGGTGCCGGTGCCCATCGCCACGCCGACGTCGGCCTCGGCCAGCGCCGGGGCGTCGTTCACGCCGTCTCCGGCCATCGCCACCACCCGGCCCTGCGCCTTCAGCCGCTTCACCACTTGGTTCTTGTCCTCCGGCAGCACCTCGGCCTCGACCGCGTCGATGCCCAGGCGGCGCGCTACCGCCTCGGCCGTGGTCCGGTTGTCGCCGGTCAGCATGACGATCCGCACACCATCGTTCCGGAGCGTCTCCAGCGCATGCGGCGTGGTCGCCTTGATCGGGTCGGCGACCGCAATCACGCCACCCGGCTGGCCGTCGATGGCGGCGAAGAGAGCGGTGGCACCCTCGCGCCGGAGGTCGTCGGCGCGCGTTTCCAGGTCGCCCAGCGCGACACCCTGGTCCCGCATCATCGCGGCGTTGCCGAGGGACACTGTGCGCCCGCCGACCGCCCCGACGACGCCCTTGCCGGTGACGGAGCCGAAGTCGGCGACGTCCCGCAGCGGCAGGCCCCGTTCCTTGGCGGAGGCGACGATGGCGGCCGCCAACGGGTGCTCGCTCGACCGCTCCAGGCTCCCCGCCAGCGTCAGAAGGTCCGCCTCGTCGATGCCCGGCGCCGGAACCATGGCGATCACCTTTGGCTTGCCCTCGGTCAGGGTGCCGGTCTTGTCAACGACGAGCGTGTCGACCTTCTCGAACCGCTCCAGGGACGCCGCGTCCTTGATCAGGACGCCCGCGGTCGCCCCCTTGCCGACACCGACCATGATCGACATGGGCGTCGCCAGCCCCAGTGCGCAAGGACAGGCGATGATGAGCACCGAGACCGCCGCGATCAGCGCGTAGGCGAAGGCGGGCTGCGGCCCCCAAACCATCCAGGCGACGAAGGCCAGGGCGGCCACGAGGATCACCGCCGGGACGAAGTAGCCGGACACCACGTCGGCCATGCGCTGGATGGGCGCCCGGCTGCGCTGGGCCTCGGCGACCATGGTCACGATGCGCGACAGCATGGTGTCGGACCCAACCTTGTCGGCCCGTATCACCAGGGCGCCCGTCTGGTTCACGGTGCCGCCGATGACCTTGGCGCCCGGCTCCTTCCCGACCGGCATGCTCTCGCCGGTAACCATGGACTCGTCGACGGCGCTGCGGCCCTCCAGAACCTCGCCGTCGACAGGCACGCCGTCGCCGGGACGGACGCGCAGCCGGTCGCCGACGTGAACGGCGTCGAGCGGCACCTCCTCATCCTCGCCGTCGGTACGGATGCGCCGCGCCGTCTTGGGCGCGAGGTTGAGCAGCGCGCGGATGGCGCCGCCGGTCTGCTCGCGGGCGCGGAGCTCGAGCACCTGCCCGAGCAGCACCAGCACCGTGATGACGGCGGCCGCCTCGTAATAGACGGCCACCACGCCGTCCATGCCGCGGAAGCTCGGCGGGAAGACGCCCGGCAGGAACGTCGCGACCAGGCTGAACACGTAGGCCACCCCGACGCCCAGCGCGATCAGGCTGAACATGTTCAGGCTGCGGTTCACGAACGACCGCCAGCCGCGCTCCAGCAGCGGCCAACCCGCCCACAGCACCACCGGCGTCGCCAACAGGAACTGCACCCAGACGGAGACGCGGGGCGGCACCACGTCATGGAGCCCAAGCCCCGGGATGTGGCCGCCCATCTCCAGCACCAGCAGCGGCACGCTCAGGACCAAGCCGATCCAGAACCGCCGCGTCATGTCGACGAGTTCCGGGTTGGGCCCTTCCTCGAGGGTGGCTCCGACCGGCTCCAGGGCCATGCCGCAGATCGGGCAGTTGCCCGGTCCCTCCTGGCGGATCTCCGGGTGCATCGGGCAGGTGTAGATCACGCCCTTCTGCGGCGACGCCTGGGCGGCCTTCTCGGGAGCGGCGGGCTTTGCCTCCAGCTTCAGGTACCGCTCCGGGTCGGCGACGAACTTGTCGTGGCAGCGCGCCGAGCAGAAGTGGAAGGTCTGGCCGCCGTGCCCGGCTTGGTGCCCGGTCCGCTCGGGATCGACCATCATGCCGCACACGGGGTCCTTCACCTTGGGCCGGTCGTCGGCACCGGCGTGGTGGTCGTGCTCACCGTGACTGTGGTGGTCAGGATGGTGTGCGTGGCTGCGGTGCTGGTCGTTCATGTTCGCTTCTCCCTTCGCATGCAGGCGTCGGTGCCTCCGCGTTCGTTCGCGCTTCCCGGCACCGGCGTGCGATGGCATCCATGAAACCAAGGCTCCACCTTCCAATGACTGGAAGGTCAAGCGCGTTATGTGGCCCGCTCGCGTCCTCTCCTCACTTCTTCGCGCGTTCGCTCAGGGCGGCGTGGCGACGACGGATCTCCGCGGGCCAGGAGCTCTTGATGAAGGCTAGAACCGCCCAGATCTCGGCATCGCTCAGCACGCCGCCGAAGGCGGGCATGTCGCTCTCGTAGCCGGGCGGGGCGAATTCAACGACGCCTTGCCTGGTGATGTTGAAGAGGTCGGCGTCGGGGTGGTGCCACGTGTGCCCGGAGGCGTCGTGCGGCGGCGCGGGCAGACGGCCGTCCGGCTTGCGGCTTTGCCACTCCGGCTGGCCCTCGAGCCGCGCGCCGTGGCACGACGCGCACTGCTCCGCGTAGACCGCCTTGCCTTGGGCAACCTGGGCGGCGTCGGTTGGATCGGCGCCTGCCTTGGGTCCAGCGAACAGGACGACGCCAACCACCGCGATCGCCGCACCCATGGCCAAGCCAACGCCAATCTTCATCGCCTTCATCACCACATCCCCCGGCACATCACGACCGGAACGGCTTCCAGGTCTTGCCGCCGTCCTGGCTGGTCAGGATGGCGCTCTTGTCGGTCACGGCGTAGAGCCGCTCGGGGTTGGTCGGGTCGACCGCAAGGTGCAGCAGGACGGCGTCACCGAAGCCGTTGCTGACCGGTTGCCACGCGAGGCTCGGCTCGGTCGTCTTGAGCAGGCCGGTGTCGACTTGGTAGGCGTAGGCGGCGCCGTCCTTCGTGGTCGCGACCATGGTCGCCGGGCGCCGCACGATGTTGGCGGCTTGCCACGTCTTGCCCGCGTCGCGGCTCACCATCAGTCCGGCGCGCGTGGCGCCGTACACGGTGTTCGGGTCCTTCGAGGAGGCCGCCAGGTCGAACATGTCGGCGGGCGGCTTGCCGGTCACCTCCCAGGTCTTCCCGGCGTCGCGGCTGATCTGGACGCTGCCGTAGTGCCCGTACAGCACCTTCGGGTCGGCCGGGCTGACGTCCATGGCGTGGAAGTCCACGGGTCCGTTCACACCCGCCGAGACCTGCTTCCAGGTCTTCGCGCCATCGGTCGAGACGAGGACGCCGAGGTTCCCGCCCTTCTCCGGATGGCCGCTGGCGAAGAAGGCGTCGGGCTGCGCCGGATTCGGTGTGAACCCCATGTAGTCCCAACGGTTGTCGGATACCCGCGTGGCCGTGCCGTCGGGGTTGGTCAGCCACACGCCGTGATGCGAGGCGAGATACAGGCGCGACGGGTCTGCGGGGTCGACGGCAATCCCGTGGAGGTGCGAGACCTCGTTCAGCTTGAGGGTCTCCGCCGCCCGGACCGGTACGGCGACCACGACACCGACCAGCAGGACGGCAGCCATCGTGGCGAGTTTCTTCTTGGCGATCATCGCGCATCTCCTTGCTTGCGGGGCGGCATGGAGCAGGAATCCTGATGCCGCCCATGCCGATCTCAGTGACCCGCGTGGCCCATTTCGAAGCGGGCCTGCACCGGCTTCTGGCCGGGCATGGTCAGCGCGGTGACCACCTTCACGCTGTCGTGCGCGCCGCCGAGGTTCGCCTGCCCCTTGAGGGCGTTGCCGC
>NZ_QOKW01000057.1 GCF_008365375.1 Roseomonas genomospecies 6
CCAGCGTCTCAACCGTGCGCCAGGGGGCATCGGCGGGATCAGTTGAAAGCATCCCCGGAAAACAGAGCCCGGCGCACTCCGTTACGCCGGACACATCTATCGCATCAGCCTTATGTTAGCGCCTATGCCCCAACCCTCCCCCTCTTCGAGGGGGAGGGTTGGGGAGGGGGCCGGGGAAAGGAGCGCCATTCAAGGTCAACAATGGTTAGTGTTGCTGATTTTCCGTCTCACGGAATAATTCACGCCTCCCTCTGACAGCCGGGCTGAAGCGGGGCCTATGGTTTCCTCGCCCGCGGAGCACAGACCACAAAGGCAAACCGCGGGCGGATCAATCATGGGAGGAATGGATGTCCAAACGCTTTTCGCTGCTCCTGTCCGCCGCGGCGGTTCTGGCCATGCTCGGCACCCTGCCGGCCTACGCCGCCGACCCCGCCCTGGAGGCCAATGTCCGCAAGACGGTGAGCCCGCAGACCCAGACCTGGCTCGCCGAACCGGCGGTCGTCGACGCCGTCAAGGCCCAGAACATCACGCACAAGGGCCTCGACCAGGCGAAGATCGACGCCATGGACAATGATTGGAAGGCGGCGGCCAAGGCCAAATCCGCCAACCCCACCTACGACAAGATCGCCGCGAACGCCGTGTCCAAGCGCCTGAATGAGGTGACGGACAAGAGCAACGGCCGGATCGTGGAAATCCTGCTGATGGACGCCCGTGGCCTTAACGTGGCCCAGACCGGCGGCACGTCCGATTACTGGCAGGGCGACGAGCCGAAATGGCAGAAGGTCTACAGCGGCGGCTCCGACCTCTACATGACCGACCCGGAGAAGGACGCCGAGACGAACGCCATGCTGACCGAGGTCAGCGTTCCCGTGCTCGACCCGGCCAGCAAGGAGAAGATCGGCGTCGCGATGATCGTGCTCGACACCAACAAGCTCGGCAACTGACGGGGAGCGGCTTCCCGCCGGTCCGCAGCCGGCCGGGAAGCCGCCACCGTGAATCCGTCTTACCCGGCGTTCTCCGCCACGAAGCGCTCGAACGCGTCCACGTCCAGCGGGCGGCTGATCAGGAAGCCCTGGATGCGCGTGCAGCGCTGGAGGCGCAGCATCTCCGCCTGCTCCTCCGTCTCCACCCCTTCGGCGATGGTGTCGAAGCCCAGGCTGTCGGCAAGATTCACGATGGTGCCGACGATGGCCGGGTCGGTGGCCGACTGCACGATGTCGCGAACGAAGCTGCGGTCGATCTTCAGCGTGTTGATCGGGAACCGCTTCAGATAGGCCAGCGAGGAATAGCCGGTCCCGAAATCGTCGATCGACAGGCGGATGCCGATGCCCTTCAGCCCATGCAGGATGGTCACCGCCTTCTCGATGTCGCCGATCATGGCGCCCTCGGTCAGCTCCAGCTCCAGCCGTTCGGGCGGGACGCCGCTGCCGTCCACGACGTCCCGGACGAAGCTCACCAGCCGCGCGTCCTGGAACTGGCGGGGCGACAGGTTGACCGACACCGACGCGACGTCCAGCCCCGCAGCCAGCCAGCCGGCCAGCCGGGTGCAAGCCTCCTTCAGGGTCCAGGCGCCGATTTCCCAGATCAGGCCGGTTTCCTCGGCCAGCGGGATGAACTCCGCCGGGCTGACGAGGCCGCGGACCGGATGGCGCCAGCGGATCAGCGCCTCCGCCCCGATCATCCGGCGGGAGCCGCGTTGCGGCATGTCCACCTTGGGCTGGAAATGCAGTTCGAACTCCTCGCCGGTCGCGGCGGCGCGGCGCAGGTCGCTTTCCAGCCCCAGCGTGAAGCCGGTGCGCTCCCGCATGCCCGCCTCGTAGAAGACGAACTTGCATTCCGGGTTGCGCTTGGCGTGGTACATGGCGAGGTCGGCGTTGCGCAGAAGCTGGTCCGCCGTCTCGCCGTCGTCGGGGAAGAAGGCCACGCCGATGGACGCGCCGCAGAAGAGTTCCTGGTTGTGGACGGCGAAGGGCTCGCCCATCGAATAGAGGATCTTCTCGACCAGCCGGGCGCCGGCGGCGCGGTCCACCGCGTCGGGCGCGACGATCAGGAACTCGTCGCCGCCCAGCCGGCCCACCGTGTCCGACACGCGGGTGCAATTGCGCAGCCGCTTGGCCACCAGCTTCAGCAGGTCGTCGCCGGCATGGTGGCCCAGCGTGTCGTTCACCTGCTTGAAGCGGTTCAGGTCCAGGAAGGCCACGGCGACCTTGGTGCGCATGCGCTGGGCGCGGACGATCGCCTCCTCCAGCCGCTCGCAGACCAGCCAGCGGTTCGGCAGGTCGGTCAGCCGGTCGAAGCTGGCCTGATAGCGGATCTGGTGTTCCTGGGACTTGCGCTGGCTGATGTCGGCGAGCGTCAGCACGTAATGCTCCAGCGCACCGCCCGGCGCGCGCACCGCCGTGACCGACAGGGACGCCGCGAAGGCCTCGCCGGAATGGCGGAAGCTGGTCACCTCGCCCTGCCAGCGCCCTTCCGTGCGGGCGGTGTGCCAGATGTCCTCGATGAAGGCGCGTTCGAGCGAGCCGGGGGCGAAGATCACCAGCGGGCGGTGGAGAAGCTCCTCCCGCTGGAAATCGGTCATCACCTCGTAGGCCGGGTTGACCGCCTGCACCGACAGCTCGGGGTCCACGATCAGGATGCCGTCGGCCACGCTGTCGAAGACGGTGGCGAGCAGGCGGATCTTCTCCTCGTGCTGCTTGCGCTCGGTGATGTCCTGGACGGTGCCTTCGTAATAGCGGATGCGGCCCTGCGCATCGCGCACGCAGCGCGCGTTCTCCGAAATCCAGATGATCGAGCCGTCGCTGCGGAAGACGCGCGCCTCGAAGCTCTGCACCACGTCGCGTTCGGCCATCAGCCGCGCGAAGGCCTCGCGCTTGCCGGGGTCGACGTAGAGTTGGCCGGCGATGTCCGTGAGGTTGTCGATCAGGTCGTCGGGCGACCGGTAGCCGTAGATGCGCGCCAGCGCCGGATTGACCCGCAGATAACGCCCGTCCACCGTGGTTTGATAAATGCCCTCGACCGCGTTCTCGAAAATACTTCTGTACTGCTCTTCCGTCTCTTGGCTCATGGACCGGGCCTCTTCTGGCGCGAGAGCGGTGGCCTCAGGAAAAAGCATGCGAACGACCTGAGCGGGCAATTGCGAAGGACGCCTCTTTTGCGCCGCAAAAAAGTAGAAGGCGGATCACGGCGCGCGTCAAGGCGGTTCGTTCTATATTTTTCACAATTGCAATAAAAGCGGCATATACGCACACCCTCCCGGCCGTTGCATCGGCGCGGCGAAAAGTGGCGGGCGTGCCACGGAATCAATCCCCGGCCCGGACACGCGAAAAGGGCCGGATCGCTCCGGCCCTTCGGGTCACGCGGGATTTCCGCAATGCAAGGAAAGCGGTGCCGCACGCCCCGCCGGTGCCCGGATCAGTGCCCGTGCGTGCCCGTCTTGGCGCCTTCCTTCAGGACGAAGTGGCGCGAGCAATAGGGGCATTCGATCTTCCCCTCGGCGCTCAGCGTCAGATAGACCAGCGGGTGGCCGAGAGCGCCGCCGCCGCCGTCGCACCCGACGGTCAGGGTTTCGACTTCAATCGTTTCAATCGGCTGCATGGCAGACATCCTCCACTTTGACACACGCGCGCGTTAACGCCATCGTTAAGATGCCCACCGAATGAGGCACGCGCGCGGGGTCGGATCATACCGAACGCGCCGGACGGATCAAGTGATTGGACAAACGATCGGCCCTCGGGGATTCGGACCCGGGGGCAAGACCGGAAAGGCCCGTTTCGATTCCATGGTTGCGCATGCCCCGCTGAACGCCATCGCCCTGCCCGCCCACGCCGTAGAGGTGCGCGGCCTCACCAAGACCTATCAGGCCGCCGGCAAGGCCGGTCCGAAGCAGGCGCTGAAGGGGATCGACCTCGCGATTCCCCGCGGTTCGGTCTTCGGTCTGCTGGGTCCGAACGGGGCGGGCAAATCCACACTCATCAACATCATGGCGGGGCTGGTCAACAAGACCGGCGGCAGCGTGGCGATCTGGGGAACCGACATCGAATCCCATCCGCGCCAGGCGCGCGCATCGATCGGCGTGGTGCCCCAGGAACTGAACATGGACCCTTTTTTCACCCCGCGGGAAATGCTGGAGCTTCAGGCCGGCCTCTACGGCGTGCCGAAGGGGGAGCGCCGGACGGAAGCCCTGCTGGAGGCCGTGGGACTGCGCGACAAGGCCGACGCCTACGCCCGCTCGCTGTCGGGCGGCATGAAGCGGCGGCTGATGGTGGCAAAGGCGATGGTCCACACCCCGCCCGTCCTGGTGTTGGACGAACCCACCGCGGGCGTGGACGTGGAGCTGCGCATCCAGCTCTGGGAGCATGTGCGCAAGCTGAACCGCGAAGGCACGACGGTGCTCCTGACCACCCACTACCTTCAGGAAGCGCAGGAGCTGTGCGACACCATCGCCATCATCAACCACGGCACGGTGGTGGCCTGCGAGCCGACTTCGGCGCTGCTGCGCCGGGTGGACGCCAAGGCGATGAGCGTGGTCGTGGACCGCGACCTGGACGCCGTGCCGGAGGGCCTGTCGGCCTTCACCGCCGAACTGGCCGAGCCGCGGCGCCTGATCGTCCGCTACCAGCCGAGCCGCCAACGGGTGGACGGCATCCTGTCCGCGCTCGCCGGGGCCGGGCTGGGGGTGGTGGACCTCAGCACCGAGGAATCGGACCTGGAGGACATCTTCCTGCAACTGACCGGCGGCGCGCACGCGCGAAAGGAAACCGTGAACGATGCGGCGTAGCGCGGCTGCCGGACGCATTGCGAAACTGATCGTCGGGGTTGGCCTTCTGCTGCCCGGCTGCACCCCGGCCTATCAGCCGATGGGCCTTCCCATGACCCAGCCGGCCCTGACCGACGGCGCCCTGATCGCCGCCGACGGCTTCGAGCTTCCGCTGCGCCGCTGGCTGCCCGAGGACGGGGCGCCGCGGGCGGTGGTTCTGGCCCTTCACGGCTACAACGACTATTCCAACGCCTTCGACGGCGCCGGGCGCCGCCTCGCCGCCCGGGGGATCGCGGTCTACGCCTATGACCAGCGCGGTTTCGGCGCCACGCGGAACACCGGCATCTGGCCGGGAACGGACACGCTGGTGGCCGACCTGAAGGCGGCGGTCGGGCAGATCCACGCCCGCCACCCCGGCGTGCCGCTCCACCTGATGGGCGAGAGCATGGGCGGCGCCGTGGTTCTGGCCGCCATGACCGGCCCGAACCCGCCCGCCGTGAACGGCACGATCCTGGTCGCCCCCGCCGTCTGGGGCCGCGACGCCATGGGCATCTTCCCGCGGGCGCTGCTCTGGTTCAGCTACAACATGGTGCCGGGCATGGTGGTGCACCCGCCGAAGGAGCTGAAGATCCAGGCCTCCGACAACATCGAGATGCTGCGCGCTCTGGGCCGCGACCCGCTGGTCATCAAGGGCTCCCGCGTCGATGCGCTGGAGGGGCTGACCGACCTGATGGGCACCGCCCTGGCCGCCTGCGGCCATCTGGCGGTGCCGTCCCTGGTGCTCTACGGCGCCCACGAGGAGGTGCTGCCCAAGACCCCGGTCAACCGCGCCGTCCGTGACTTCGAGGCCGGCGGACGGCATGTGGTGGCGGTCTACCCCGACGGCTGGCACATGCTGCTTCGCGACCTGAAGGCTCATGTGGTGGTCGACGACATCGCCGCCTGGATCGAGAACCCCAAGCAACCCCTGGCGAGCGGCGCCGACCGCAACAGCAGCCTTCTGGCCGCGAAGTAGGACCGGACGGGCGGCCCCGGCGGGGGTGTGAAAAAATGTCGAAAGGAGTGTTTGCACTCGGTGAGGCTTTTCGCTATGGTGCGCCTCCGCTGATGACGGACCCGTAGCTCAGCTGGATAGAGCGCTGCCCTCCGAAGGCAGAGGCCGATGGTTCGAATCCATTCGGGTCCGCCAGTTTCCCCGTTGAAAAACAACGGTTTTTCCCGCCGCTATAAGCGGCGGGGTCCCCCGTTTCCAGGCAGAATGCCGGGATTCGAATACATTCCAGGCACAGAACAGGAAAGAAAAGGGAACGGCGCGAAGCCATTTCCTTAGCAAAATCAAGCGCTTAGTTGGCGGATGTTCAGAACGCTACAGCCGCGATAGCCTCAGAAACGAAGCTGGGGGAGTGATGGCCGTATACCCTCTCCACCATTTCCTTCGAGGTATTGGCGAACTTGGCGATTCGTTCGAACGAGACGCCAGCCTGAACCATCCACGTGATCGCCGTGTGCTTCAGGACGTGGCTACTGACGTGAGGGATGCCTGCCCGTCTAACCGCCGCTGATAAAGCCCTCTTTACGTCCGAGACTCGCGCACCGCGCCATTCAATGACGTACTCCGTGACAGCACGTTCCTTAGCGTCCTTCAGGGCCGCGATAAGGCGGGTGTTCCCTGCGATAGGGGTTACGCCACGCTTCTTGTTCCCAACATCGTCACCGAAATCGATGCTCTCATGACCGGGACGACTCAGGTCAATGTTGTCCCATCTCAAGTCAAGGATTGCCTCCCGTCGCTTCGCGGTGGAAAGGGCGATTAAGATGAACAGCGCCAGATGGGGGGAGGCTTCACGCATAAGCGCGTTAGCTTCCTCCTTCGTGATCCAATCGTCGCGGACCTTGCCTGCGGACAGTTCGATGCGGAATTCGGGCTTCCGTTCGAGCATGTCTTCCGAAAACGCCCAATTCATCGCCGCACGAAGCATTCTCAGTTCCTTACTGATAGTGGCTTCGCTCACGGTCGCGCCGTTGTAGCGGCCCGCGAATCGAGATTGAGCTTTCTCCTTTCCTCGGCGGGTGACGTAATCGGCCACCTGAGTTTGGGTGAACGACTCGGCTTTCAGATCACCCAAGAGGCGGATTGGTGCGGCGAATACATATGGCAGAGTTTCCGGTGCTGCCACAAGCGGAGTGCGGTGTTTGATATAAGCGCTGCATACCTCTCCGATTGTCGGTGAGGGACGAAGCTTCGGCTTTACGTAATCAGCGGCAAACTGCGCGCGAACTCGTTCGGCTTCTTTGGGGTCCTTAGTGCCCGTTGATTTCCGCTTTGTCTGTCCGTTCTCTTCGTAGCGGATATGGTAATAGCCGTCTTTGGCGCGATTAAGACGGAATATTGGAACTTCAAGCTTTGTTCTTGCCATTTCTTCTGCTTTTATCTTGTCGTTGAACCGATGAGACGAAGGCGTTGACCGAGTATGCAATTGTGTGCAGATTGATGCGGTCGAGCGCTGTTGTCAACGCTCATTGTCATTCATTGTGTGCGGATTGCATCCATGGCTAGGACGGCTGCCATCTCGGTTCGGGTTGAAGAGGAATTGAAAGCCGCTTTGGAAAAGGCGGCAAAGGACGATGGGCGAACGGTCGCACAGTATGTCGAGCGTTTGCTAATTGCCCATCTGCGGGAGAAAGGACTTCTCCCTGAAAAAAGGTGACTAGACACAAAAAAGAGCGCACGCTCGGTGTTGGGCAGTGCGCTCACATTCACATACTAGGAATTATCGACGGCAAACATTCTTCCGTGGTTTAGAAATTTCCCTTGAACTCCCATTGGTTAATTTGCGGCTTATGAACCAGCACAGCGGCATCATGCGTATTTGGACACTTAAGCCATCCATAACCCGGTAGTGATTCGCGGATTAAAACGATGGGCTTTGCGCCTGGAATGTCAATGCGGGCGTATTCACCGCCATCGAATTGCTAGAACGCAATCATTTCACGTTTCTCCTTTGTTTTCTTTGCTGAAGGTTGCGGCGCACACCGCGCTTCTTTCGCTTCTGAGCGCGTTCAGCTTTGACGCGCTGTAGTTCAGTGTTCGCCTCGCTGGCAAGTCGGGATAATTCAACCAACGCCAGCAAGAGGACATCGGCGCGGGATATCACGGTTGCCCCCACATTCGCGGGGCTTCACCGGGGCGACGGTGTGCGCTGCGCTTCAGCGCGTTCAGCATAGCATACCGTTCGGGCTTGGCCGTTGGTTCGGCCTTCACCGGGAACGCAGTCGGCGCGGCAACTGGGGCGTCCTCCGTCACGGGTTCAGGAAGGGCGCGCTACCGCGCACCCTCCTTTTCCCAGTCGGGAAGATCATCAGAAAACCATCGCGGCATGCTCAGCATGACGGAACCTCCCCCCGTCTGCGCGCCGCGATCCAATCCGTCATCTCGTCACGCTTCGCCGTAGCCTTGCGGTGTTCTCGATAAGCATCCATGTCGAATTGGTCGGCAGGCGTTGCGTTGTCCTTCACGCGAACGCCAGGAACAAGCCCCGCGCGGCGCGCCTCGACGTAGGAATCCATATCGACGAACGGATTGAAAGTGCGCGGCTTGATCGTGATGGAAGGTGTCTCGATGTAGCTCCGCTGTCCCGTCGTGTAGGTAATCGAAGACCCGTCGTCGAAGCTCTCCGATACCAAGGTCTGCGCCCCTTCGCCGCGATGGAACCGCACTTCCGCGAATTCCTTGTTGGTCGGCGCGGGGTCAACCTGGGCAGGCTGAGCGGCTGGGTGGAACCCGCGTCGAATCTCCTCCGCGAGCGGCCCCCACTTGGGCGCAAATGCGTCGGGTTCGTCCTTCAGATAATCGGCCAGCGGAGTGACAACCCGGCCCTCCTCATTCAACTCGACGAGGCGGAAACCGGCCTTCTCAGCGATTGCGCGTTCAATTGGGCCGGTGTTCGGACCAACAACGTATTCATTGGGAAATGGTTGGCGCGAAACGACGGGGTTTCCGTCAGCGTCTCGATGGAATGTCGGATCATGGTGTTGCATTATTCGTAAGCCTCCAGTTCGATATCTGTGCGATCAAAGATGCTCTTGATCTGCGAGCGTTGCGGCTGTCCCGGTACAGGTTTTTCAGTTTTGCGGAACAACCAAGCGAGTTTCTTCTTTTCTTCAGCGGTGCGTGGTCTGCGTCGTCGAGATATGGTCATTTCGTTTTTCTCTAGTCTTCGAGAACATCGACAAGAGCGCGTTCGATAACTTTGAGAAAATCGATTGCGTACCGCTCTTGCTTTTTTGCGTTTCCGTTCAGGACGTCATTCCAGAGACTTGCCGGAATGGCGCTATTCAGTTTCCTTTTGGCAATCGCTCGCGCCGCTTTGCGGATGCGACGGCCACCTTCAGGAACTTCCTCAGCGGCTAATTGTTCGACGCATTCAAGTATTGCGTCAAAGTACTTTGCTCGTGTGGGGTAAAGGTCGGAAGCCTCAGTCATTGTGACCCATCAAGTGCCTTTGGTAGATTTGTGAATGCGAAGTGGGATCGAGTGGATTGTTACCTAGGGCGATATCCTGCGCGAATGACATGATGAGGTACGCCGTCACTTCTTGTTCTGATAAATTTTCAGCGAGGGATTCTTCCCATACGCTTTCCCTGGTGAGCGTCTTGATTAGCTCATACACAGGCCGAAGCTTGACCCTCATCGCCCGCCGAACCACCCGATTTGGATTGGGGTGACACTCAAGGTATGCGTCATCTGCGCAGCGTTTGAGTGTGTAGATGAATAGTTCGCGCGAGGGTATCGGCTGTAAGTCATTAACTTCAGGCATTGAGTCCTCCGAAGTTGATCTATTGGAGATGATGGAGCGTTCTGCTCCGAAAGAAACGCCCTGCAAATGGCATGGCGTATTCAGTTCACATGGATTTCAGGAAGAACGCCGACTTTCTCGACATTCATTGCTTCGCGCTTGACGGTGTAGAGCCAAAGTCTCCCACCAGAAGCGGTACGAGTGGCTGAATAGGTCTGGTGCTAAACCAAGGCCGCTTTCTTCAGAAGTTCCACGCCTCCCTTGGGCGGGACATTCGCACCGGCCAGGGCCGGATAGAGGTGGATACCGTCCCCGAGTTCTCTCACACTGGCAGGGATGCGGGCGGCGGTTTGCCCAACGATATCGAACTCGATTGCTGATACTTCGGCAGCACGCACGCGCTTGCGTTCGTGGTCGTACCCTGCGACGACGTAAAGTTCTCCGCCGTCAAGGTCCCAATAATCCAGAGCTTCATCAAGCCCAACGCGGACAACTTCGCATAGGTCATTGAAGCCAATTACGTCGCTGGATTCGATGTGATTGACGAGACGCCACGTCACAAGCTGAGTGCCCTACCCGAAGAGGACAATGCCCTTTGCCGGGAGACAGACGACTTTTGTCATGGCGTGTTTCGGTCGATAGTTAAGATCAAACGCCAGTTCGTCGCAGAGTATTTCCGCCTTGGCTGGCGTGAGTGAAAGGTTAAAGATCGACATTGGTTGATCCTTTATTCGTTGAGGTCCACCGCAACGTATTGCGGAACAATCACCGGACGGGCGATGGCGTAGTAAGCCATTTCGGCCAGTGCCTTCGTGAAGATGTCATTCATGACATCGGCAAAATCGCTGAATTTCGCCTTTCCCTTCGTCAACATCTTCTCAAAAAGGTCGCTCCATGCGTCCCCAATGCCGTCAAAGGATCGGAAGAAGGCTCCTTCAATCGTTTTGGTCTGCTTGGCGATGTCGATGGCGGCATTGCTGAATGCCTGTTGCAGTTCCGGCGTCATCTTGCCGTTCTCGGCAAGAACCTGCTGCGTCCGGTTCAACTTCTCAAGGCCAAGACGAAGGCGGGTCGCACCGTCGCCGTAGCGCTCAAGGATGGACTCTCCTTCCCGCGCGGCCTGGAGGTATTCCCGAGAGGCTTCCGCCGCTTCCAGCTTCGCCGCGATCTCGGAACGAAGGGCCTGAAGGTCCTTGTCCTTCGCGTCCAGCCCCATGGCGCGGAGTTGGCGTTCAATCTCGATGGACTTCGCCATTTCCGCCGCTGCGTTGGCTCCCTGAAGGGTGGCATCCGCAAGGCGCTTGGTTTCCTCGGTCTCCGTCGCCAAGTCCTTTGCGCGCTTCAGCGCGTTGACCTTGGCGCGCTCGACTTCGATAGCGCGGAAGCCCTGACGAAGGTCTTCAAGTGAAACACCAGCAGCCTGAGCAAGTTCGGCAAGCGACTTGCCCACAATGTTCGCTTTCTTGCCAAATTCGGTCAGGAAATCGGTTACGCGCTCGTTGGCCTTGACGTCGATGATGGTACCTTCACCCAACCGCAGAGCTTCGGTTGCGAGTTTCGCGCTGTTCAGTTCCAATGTGAGCGCGTAGTAACTCTCCGCAGCACTCCAAACCGCCTTCCCTTCGATGGTCATCGTGTTTGCCGACTTCTCAGCGCGCTCAATGGCATCGTCGCGGCTTTTGGTGAGATCGTGTCCCGTGCCGTGGTGTAGGATTGGACAAGCCAATCATCATGGTTCCCCGCGATCTGGCCGGGGGTATCAGGCGGCCACGGCGGGCAAGCTGATGGCCGTATCATCGCCGAGCGCGGCGAT
>NZ_QOKW01000058.1 GCF_008365375.1 Roseomonas genomospecies 6
GCCTACCTGCGCGACGTACTGGAGCGCATGGTGAACGGCTACCCCGCCGCACGCCTCGCCGATCTGCTCCCCTGGAACTGGAAGCCCGCCGTCAACGCCTGATCCGGTGCGATCACGCTCCGCTTACTTACCAGCTCGGCGCCGCCAAGCTGCCCCTGGCCAAGACGCTGGCCGAGTTCGACTTCACCGCCAGTCCCCTCAACGAGGGGCTGGTGCGCGACCTGCACGATGGCAGCTTTCTGGAAACCCAGCGCAACGCCGTGTTCATCGGGGGACCCGTTCCCGCGTCATGATGCCCACCTCGCTACGTCATTGAAAATCAAAGGCCTGCTGATCCGGATTTTCTGTTACCGGACGGCGTGTCGATGGACGGAACGGTTCGAGCCCGGACAGTTGGGCCTCCGGAATCGCCCATGGCGCTCCTTTGCACGCCTGGCTTGCCTGGATGATTCCGCCGGCGATCAGCCGCAGCACGGTCATTTTGCTGACCTTCAGCCGGTCGGCCGCTTGCTCCAGGGTCACCTCGCCCCGCTCGGCGATCTCGCCCTCCCGGTACACCGCGACACCATGGGCATTGCGGAAGCTGCGCACCCGCGCCTCGGTCCAACTGTTGCCTTTGCCGGTGCGCTTGCCGGCCCGGTTCAGGATCGCGGCGATGCAGCCGTCCGTCTGCTGCCGGGCCAGAGCTCGAATGAGATCGCCGGTGTCGGCGTCGGTCCGCCAGCGGTGCTTGCCGCTCCGGTTCTTCGGCACCGTCAGACGGGTGTGATCGCCGCCCTGCCAATGGATCACCAGTTGGATCGTGTCATCGACCACCTTGGCCACGATCTCCGCGATAACGGTCCGTAAGATGCGTTTGCGCGTCTCCGCCGTCGCGCCGGGGTGATGCCAAAGCGTCTCGATGTCAGCCCCCAGCGCCATCAGGCGGGTCCGCTCCTCGGCCGTGGGAGTTGCGCTCTGGCCGGCCTGCAACGCCGCCAAGCGTTCCTCCAGGCGATGGACTTCCACCAGCCGGTCGTTCCACCGGCGTTCCAGTTCGGCTGCCACGAGGCGGTAGTCGGGATCGACGGCGTCATACTGGCGGCGCGCCAGCTCGGCCTCGTAGCGTGCTTGAGCCAGGGCGAGTTCCGCCTGCCGCCGCGTCTCGGAACCATCGGCCTCGCGTGCGTCGATCGCCCGCAGCGCCGCCTCGATCCCCAACGGGGCCAGGAACCGCAGGGCATCCGCCGCCACCGCGGCATCGACCCGCAACCCGCCGAACGAGATGCAGCGCTCGGTTCCGTGATTGAGGTGCGCGCCACGGCAGTCGTAGCGCACGCAGTAACCGTCCGTGCCGCTGTAGGCCACGTGCAGCCGTCGCCCGCAGTGTCCGCAGCGCAGCAGCCCGGCCAGCAGCGCGTCGCCGCGGCGCACCGAGCCGCGGGTCATCATCCCCTTGCTGTTGGCGTTGTCGGCGATCAGGGCCTGGTTCCTCCCGAACTCCGCCCACGAGATGTAGCCCTCGTGATGCTCGGGGATCAACACCTCCCACTCCGCCTGCGCGCGGCGGAAGCCGCGAACCACCCGTTTGCGCCCATCCTGCACGCCGACCCGGCTGCCGGTGCGGCCGAACGCGTAGGCCCCGCCATAGATCGGGTTGGTCAGCAGGTGATGGAGGGTGTTGTAGACCGGCAGCTTCCATACGACGCGCGGTCCCTCGGCGGTCCGCTCGACGGCCGGCAGCCGGATCCGTTCCTGACGCAGCCAGAGGTGAACCTGCCGGATGCTCTGGAACTCGGAGAACTTGCGGAACACCAGGGCGAGCGCCTCACGTACCCGCAGGTCCGGGTCCATGGCGATGCGGTCGTGACGGATCTTGATGTAGCCGACCGCCACGGTGAAGAACAGTTCGCCGCGGCGCGCCTTCTGGCGCAGGGCCTCCAGGGAGCGTTGACGCAGGATGGACAGTTCCATCTCGCTCATCGTGCCCTTCATGCCCAGGAGAAGCCGGTCGTTGGGCAATTTCGCGTCATAAACCCCGTCCTCATCGGCCAGCAAGCACCCCACCAAGCCGCAAAACTCCAGCAGCGTGTGCCAGTCCCGACCGTTGTGGGCGAGCCGCGACGCCTCGATCGCCAGCACGATGCCGACCCGCCCTTCGCAGATCGCCCCCAGCAACCGCTCGAACCCGGGGCGGGCGATCCCGCCGCCGGAACGGCCGAGGTCGTCGTCGATGACGACCACCTCAGACCAGCCGAGCTGGCGGGCGCGGTCGGCCAGCCCGTATTGCCGGCGGCGGCTCTCGTGGTTGTGCAGGAGCTGGTCCGGACTGGACTGGCGGACGTAGACGTAAGCATGGCGCGCGAGATGATCAGGCGTGATCTTGCTCATCGTTCGCCTCCGCCGTCGGGGTTTCGCTCGCCAGCACCTCCAGCAGGAGCTGTTCCAGAAGCGGCAGCAGCCGTTGCGCCACCTCCCGCGGGAGGACGGTCGCCGGCTGCGTCGGCGTGAACAGGTCTGGTTGCACGGTCGCTCTGGGGTGTCTCATGCCGCCCTCCGTTGCGTCGCTCGCGGAGCAACGACAGGGCGGCGTCGGTGGCCAGGCGCAACTCCTGGAGAACCCCCAACGGGAACCGGGGGGCGTCACAAAGGCTGGCGTTGCCGGCCGCCGGCGCGGTCATCCATTCCGGCACGTGGGTCACCGTGCCGTCCGGCTGCTCGACCACCAGCACGACGATGCCGCGCAAGCGGTGACGCCGGACGACGCTGACACGTTCGCCGCACCGGGGATGAAAAGGGTAGTGGATCGTTACGTCCTGGCCCTGATATCGGGCAGTATGTCGCTGCCTCGACCGGGACCGGCAAGACGCACCTGTGCATCGCCATCACGGCCAACTGCGTGCGCCGCGGCGCCCGTGCCCGGTTCTTCAACGTCATCGACCTGGTGAACCGGCTGGAGGCCGAGGCCCGGGCCGGACAAGCGGGCAAGCTCGCCGATCAGCTGACCCGCGTCGATCTGGTGGTGCTGGACGAACTCGGCTACCTGCCGTTCTCCCAGAGTGGCGGCCAACTGCTGTTCCACGCGCTCAGCCAGTTGTACTCGCGGACCTCGGTGTTGATCACGACAAACTTGAGCTTCGCTGAGTGGCCGACGGTGTTCGCTGGCGACGCCAAGATGACGACCGCCCTGCTCGGCCGGCTGACGCATCACTGCGACATCTTGGAAACCGGCAACGAGAGCTGGCGGTTCAAGAACCGCTCCTGATCCAAAGCCTTCCCCTCGTCCGTTGCCCAGGGGGCCCACAGGCCCCTCCCACGCGCGCCGCTGCGTCAGCCATGAGGGCACTCCGCGGCGCGCGCGGGACCCTCCCGTGGACTCCCTGGACAACAGCTTCTGCAACCGTAAGCGTGGCTGGAAATTGCAAGCCGATGCCGGCTGGAAATTGGAAGCCGATTGACAGCAAACGCTGCAACAGAGCGCTCAGCGGCCCAGATCGACGCGGTCGATCCGCCAGATCCCGTCGATCCGCTTCATGGTGACCTTGAGGACGTGCGGTGCCTGCTGGCCGAGGACAACCTGGACTTCGGCAGCGTCGGCGGTGCCGCGCACGGTGTGCGCTGAGACGGCGCCAGTCCAGTCGCTGCCGGTGTCCTGGGCCAGGATGAAGGGATCGGCGCCGGTTCGGGCGATGATCGCCTTGCGATTCTTGAGCAGGGCCTCAGTGACGCGCTGTTTCAACGTGCGCTGATCGGCCGCGGCATCGGGGAAGCGCGCCGTGTTCTCGACCCCCTCGACATACCAAGAGTAGAAGGCGGACGCAGCGGCGGCGGCATCGTCGGCTGCGGCCGGGGGGGCGGCGATGGCGGTCGGTGCCAGCAGAGCCAGGGCAGTGGTAAGCAGGATGCGGTGAAGGATGTGGGCCATGGGATCCTTGATGTGGAATGAGATCGGGTTGGCTGGTCGTGCTCCAACTCCGGCAGGGCATAGAGGTGGCTAAGGATCACGAAGGGCGCGGTCAGCGCTGCCGCCGTGATAGAGCAAGGCCGGATTGCGGAACGGGGTGTCATCGAGCAGCGCGGCAATGAGGTCACGATGGAGGCGCAGAGCGGTGCGTTGATACCGCGGACAACGATGCCGGCGACGCTTAGAGTAGTGATCATCAGTCCGTGCGGGATGAGTGGCCAGGGTGAATGTGCTGGCATGACGCGGGATGATAACTCTGGACGTTGCCCTGCGCGTGTCAGCGCTTGCGCGTGTAGACGAGCATGATCGTTCCGCCGTTGCCGCAACTGCTGAAGCTGGTATCCTCGTTAGGTTGCCCGTCGGGGATCGTCAGGCCGCCCTTGGCGGCGGGAGTGATGATCAGACCGCGAATGTTGGCATCAGCCGCTTCGATGCGAAGGGCGCCGTCGGCAGCGACGTGGCCAATACCGGTAAAGCCGCAGACCCAGCGTGCTGTCTTGGGCTCGGTGCCGCTGACGCTCACGGCCACGGTGCCGTCGCGTAGCGCCAACGCATCGAGGCTCATAAAGCCGCCAAAGCCAAATCGGCCGACGAAGCGCTCAGCCGGAGAGGTCGAGGCCGGAGCGGGGGAGAAGGAGATCTCCGCCAAGCGGCGCTCGTAGGAGGTGCGCAGGCAGGCGGTGTCACCGCCGCAGGCGCGGCGCTCGGCGAGCCATGCCTTCTGATCGCGCTTGACCGCCTTCTGGGTGATGTTCTCATCGGGATCGCTGCCCGACATTAGTCGGATTGCTTCACGGTAGACGGTGCCCATTCGGTCATCGAGTCCGGATAAGGTCCGATCGGCGCACACCGCTTTCTCATCCAGCGTCGTGGCCTTGGAGCAGGGAAAGCTTGCGGCGGATGCGGCAGCTGGAAGAAGCAGGAGAGCGGTGCCTAGGGGAAGGATGTGTCGCATGCGGTTCGTCTCGTGCGAGGAGGGAAAGAGGAGAAGCTGTTCGTGATGGACTTGTCCTGACGGGTGCCAGGCGGGACGCTGTTTGACGTTGCTGTGGCGCAGGGATGGCGTGGTTGCAGAAATGGACGTGATCGCATAAGGGGCCGTTCCGGAGCTATGCCTACAGCGGACGCAAGGCCTCTTTGAGGAAATCGTTGAGGTTGCTGGGCGGGCGAGACTTGTAGCGGGCGCTCTGCTCGACGAAGCGAGACGTCATCTTGATCAGCCCGGCCGAGCCGTCGTAACTGAAGGCCGCCGAGACACGCGGAAGCTGCCCCCTCAGGAGATCCGGTCCGAAATTGTCCGCCGCCTCGACGAGCAGGGAGAGATAGGCCTCGCCGCTGAGGCGCGCGCGGTTCCGCCAGCTCTCGATGCTCTTCACATATTGGGGGCGAACCGATTCCGAAGCGACCTGAAGAGCGGCTTCCAACCGGTCCGCCTCATTCATTTCCTGGCGGTAACCGCGCATCAGGATGGCGGCGCTCATCACGGCCATGCGGGCGCCGTTCGCCTCAATCTCGTTGCGCCGATTCAACTCTGCCCCGATGTCCGAGGCGAGGCGGTTCAGCCGCTCGGCGACCACCGGCCGGTCCGCCTCGGCGGCGAGCGCACGCGTGACGGCCGCCAGATTGGCCCCCGCCGGCAGCTCTCCGCTTAGGGGCGGCCGCGTCTCGGCCGCCTTGACGAAAGCGTTGATCCGGCTTTGGCTCGGCCCGGCGGGAACGCCGATCGCCAAGCGAAATCCCGTGAAAGGCGCACGACGCGCCGTGCCGTCGGCGACGTCGTACAGCGGCTCCTCGCGCCGGTCGGCGTTGCGCACCTCCAGCTCGGAGGTCAGGCAGGACCCGCCTCGCACCACGAAGCCGCCGACCTGCCCGTGCAGCCGCCCCGGCGCGGTCGGCTGATAGGGATCGAGGACGATCTCACCGATATTGCCGAGCACGTCGTGAAGGCCGAGAGGGTTGGGCTTGAGAGTTCCGATATACTGCGACTGGCCGTTGCAGGAGTCCGGCGACCCGATCCAGGCGTAATCGGTGACCGGCCCTTCCATCGGAAACACGCGCCCGACCTCCTGCGAGGGCATGATCTTGGCTCCGCCCCGCGCGGCAAATTCCCATTCGCTTTCGGTCGGCAGCCGGACGAAGCCGGGGGCGCCGTCCTCCTTGGGCAGCGACTCGCGGGCGTTTTTCAGGAGCCACTCGCTGTAGCGCTGCGTGAAGGTGATGGCATCGAACCACCCTCCGTCCTCCTTGGGCAGGGCGCCTTCCGTTCCCTTGGCTTCGCAGCCCTTGCCCATCACCGCATCGTACTGCGCCAGTGAGACTTCGTACTTCCCGATGTAATAGAAGCGCCGCTCCGGCTGGCCGCCCTCGCTGAACCCACCGACGAGCCGCCCAAAGCGGAGATCCTCGCTGCTCGCGCGTCCCTCGTCCGGGCTGCCCATGCGGATCTGCTGGTCGGCCAGCCAGTTGCCGCTCCCGACGAAGGTGTCGACGCGGCGGAACATCATCTTGCCGCCGCAGGGCATGGGCAGAGCCAGGTCGCCTTCGGCGGGCTGCGGATCGAAATTCTCCTGCGGCCAAGCCGCCGGGGCGTTCGCCGCCTGCGCCCGGACCGTGGAGCCCAGGGGCAGAACTCCCAAGACGAGGGCCGTCCCGAGGACGGCGCGCCATTCAGTTCCCACGGATGCCTTCTCCTGGTTCGATGTGGGTGACCTGCCAAGCGGCGGTCATGGAAGCGAGCAGCGCCACGCCGACAGTCAGGGCAAAGGCGGTGCCGAAATGGACGGGGGCCAAGCGGCTGATGGTGCCGGAGACCAGAATCTTGTCGGCGAGGGTGCGGTTGAGCGCGGTGGCCGCGGCGAAATAAGCGCCGCTTGCCAGCGCCCAGCCGCAGGCCGCGACGACGAACGCCTGCACCACCGGGAACAAGGCGGCCTGCGAGCGCGGTAGGCCGTGGAGCCTCAGCACGCTCAGCGCCGGGCGCTTGCGCTTCACGCTTCCCCATTGTGTCGCGCCGAAAGAGAACAGGAAGCCCAGCGCGCCGGCCGCCGCGATGATCAGGAAGATCACGCCGAGTGCAGCGTTCAGTGCCATGATGTTCTCGAACTCCTTTAGCCTCGGCGCGCGCACGTGGAGCCCGCGGGCGGCCAGTTCGGCGTGCAGCGAGCGCAGGTCCGGCAGGTCGCGGGCATAAAGGCGGAAATTCCTGTAGGCGAAGGCGCGCGCCGCCTCGCGGCCCGCCCAGCCGAAGGCCGGTACGGCGGCGCCGTCCCGCCACTGCTCCACGGCCGCCAGGGTCTCATCCGCCAGAAGCGCGCCGTCGGCTTCCCACAGCGCAGGGTCGACGAAGCCGGTGACGGCCAGCGAAAGGGCCAGAGTCTCCTCCTCCCCGGCAAGCCGGCGGACGGCGGACAGCACCACGCGGTCGCCCGGCTGCACGCCGAGCCGTGCCGCCAATCCGCGGGACAGGACGGCCTCATCGCGCGCGGGCGGCGCAACGTCCCGTCCGAGGAAGGGATCGCCCGGTCCGCTGCCGAGCACGACCCCGTCGGCCCGAGCGCCGACCCCCTGCGTTTCCCTTGCGAAGGTCAATTCGCGGGCGATCGGTGAGGCATGGCCTACGGCGAAGCTCACCCGGGGATCAGCCCGCAACACGTCGAAGAAGTCTGGCGTATAATGTCCCTGCTGGGTGGCTACGATCTGCCGGTTGCGCGGATCTTCGGCGAGATCAGCGACTAGGCTGCTGACGACCCCGACGCGCAGGCTGTAAAGCACCAGCAGTGGGGCCAGCACCGTCGCAAGCGCCAGCACCTGGGTGAGGAAGCCGGATCGGTCATGTAAGAGGTCGCGCAGGCCAAGCGACAGGCCGGTGATCCAGAGCCTCATGCCGCGCCTCCGGCGATACTGGACAGGGCGACGGCCTGAAGCGCGCCGTGGCTTCCATCGTCGGCGAGGCCGGTTGCCGAAAAGCCGAATTCCTCGATCAGGGCGAGATCATGCGTGGCGACCAGCAGCGCCGCGCCGGCCGTGGCCGCCGTTTCGCACAGCAGCCCCATGACGACGCGGGCGATGCCGCGGTCGAGCGACGCCGTCGGTTCGTCCGCGATGACCACGCTCGGTCGGTGAGCGAGCGCCCGCGCGATCGCGACCCGCTGCCGCTGGCCACCGGACAGGCGGGCGGGGGAACTGCGGAACAAGGAGTCGATCCGCAGCTCTCGGCCCAACCGGTCGATCCACGCGGGGTCGGGCCGATCGGCGAGGCGCTGGCTGAGGGCGATGTTGTCGCGCACGGAAAGGAACTCCAGCAAGCCGCCCGTCTGGTGAACATAGCCGAAGACCTGCGCTCGCAGACGCGTGAGCAGCGACTCTCGCCCTTCTGCCCAAGCCCGGCCTACATCGACGGCACCACCGGACAGCGCGGGCGCATGGACCGTCAGGACCGAGGCGGAGGAGGGCGCGCGGGCGCAGGCCACGGTCTCGATGAAGGTGCTCTTTCCGCTGCCGCTGGGACCCAGAACGGCGACCCGGTCGCCGGCGAACAGCCGGAAGGCGGACACTCGTAGCCTGAAGCAGCGGTCCGCATCCTGCCGTTCCGTTCGCAGCTCCGCGATGTCGATCAAGGGCATCGCCGCTTCCCCTTTTCCGGCCTCCGTCATGGCATCAGGCTGATCGGAACCGGATACACGGCTTCTTCGATCCCCGCGGCGGGGTTGAGCTTCACCCAGCGGTCGACATCCTGGAAATAGCTCTTGTAGATCTGCTGCTTGGACCGAATCCCGGTCAGCAGCTCATGGAGCTGGGCGTCGCTAAGCGCCTCGAGCGTTTCCTGCCCGTGCGACAGCAGGCTGCTCTGGTAGGGCAGATGGTTCACGAAGCCCGACACCAGATCCTTGAGGCTACGCACCTCGTCCGGGTCGGGCACATGGCTGGCGAAGTTGGGGTCCAGCGACTGCAGGGCGGTCGGGTCCGTCTGCGCCGTCGCCAGCACGTGACGCAGCTGCGCGAAGAAGGACTGGCTGCCTCCCGTTGCGTCCAGGCGGCGTGTCGAGGCCTGCGAGATCGCTTCCAGGGCTTGGTAGAGTTCGTTGAGCTGGTTGCGCGTCAGCAGAACGTTGACGTCGAAGGCTTGGCGCGCCATCGGGTCGGCTGGGTCGAAATCCGCGGCCCAGCCTTCGAGTACGGTGGGCGCGCGGCTGTTCTGCCGATTGCCAAGCCAGGCAAGCTGCATGGCGCGGCCGGCGTCCAGCACCGGGGACGCCTGTGCTCCGGCGGCCGGGGTAGCCGGGGCCGCGCTGCTGGCCATCTGCCCCTGCGACGCGTTTACCGACATCTGCACGATGTCGTCGGCCATCTGGTCGATCGTCGTGCCGAACCGCTCCAGGTCGCCCTCGGGAACGAACAGGGAGTAGCGGCGATCCGTCGGGCGGAACCGTGAGAGCTGGTTGAATTGACTCTCCGCCTGGGCGTGATGCTCCTTGCCCTGAGGCGTCTTCAGCAGAATGGAAATGATCGCGGTCGCCCTGTCGGGCGAGCTGGCATCCGTCGCCATGTCCGATGGGCTGATTCGGGTGGAGCTGCGTGGATCGTTCGCCTCGCGGACCGGCGCGTCCGAGATTAGGATGACGTAGCGGCCACCGAACTTCGGCCAGCTCTCCATGCGCAGCGCGGTTTGGATACCGGCGAGCCCGTCCTCGATGAAGCCGGCGTTGGAGACCTGGGCCTCCTCGATCTCCTCGATCGACTTCAGGAAGGCCGAGGCGTCGAATGTCTCGTTCAGCGGATGGAAGACGCGGGTCAGGTAATCCTGGCCCGACCGCCCATCCAAGGCGTCTCGGAAGCCGACAAGTCCGAAGCTGACCTTGTTCCCGATCGAGGACTGGCGGATGCGCTCCATCATCCGACGCACGGTCGTGCGCGTCCGGTCGATGTATTTCCCCATTGAAATGGTGGTGTCGATGACAAAGACCACCCCGGTCTTGAACTCCGCCAGGGCTTGCTGTTGCGTCACCTCGTCCGGCTCCTCCGGCAGGGGCAGGGAAACCGAGGCGACCTTCACCAGCTTGGTTCCGCCCCGGCGGCGCAGGCCAGGCACCTGCACGTCCTGCGCCTCCAGGATCGGCAGCAGGTAGAAGGAGGACCGGAAATCCGCCACGGGTTGCGGTTCTATGGCCAGGACTCCGCTGTTCGGCGGCAGCGACCGCGACCTTGCCCCTTCCACGAGCCGCGTGACGCGCTCGCCCCGTCGCTGGTCGGCGAGCAGGGCGTCAAGTGGCGGGCGCTGGTCGAAGAACAGGACCGGCGGGCGGTTTGGCGCTTGGTTGAAGGCCAGCGCGACCGCTTGGCGCCAGGGCACCGTCGCGCTCTCCGGCAGCCAGCCGGTGGGCGCCTGGTTCCGGTTCGGACCGACGCGCAGCCAGCTCCCGCCCCCCGCGACCTTGCGTTCGAACACGTAGAAATGCGTGAAGGTCGGCAGCGCGCCGCCGCCCGACGCCGGGCTGGCCCCCGGGTTCGCGCTGAGAGCGGCAAGAGGCCGGGTGAGGATGCGCTGGTCGAGGCCGGGCACACCCTCAACGGCGAGCGGCTGCGCCGCGTGCGCCAGCGGCACGACTCCGGCCATGCTCCCCAGGAACACGCCGACCAGAAGCGTCGCCTTCAATGTCTTCGCAAGCATCGCTCGTTCTCCCAATGTCACCGGCATGCGTTTTTCGCCTTGGGCACTTCAAGGCGTAGGGCCTCGCTTGCCAGGACATCGCCCTCCTGGGCGCGCCGGGTAATCTCCGTCTCCAGGCGGCCGAGCGCTGCGGGCGCGCTGGTTTCTCCGGCGGCACAAGCCCGCGCGTAGAGCTGGAGCGCCGCGATGTCGTTCGGTTCCCGGTACAGCCCCTGCGCGAATTCCACGGAATCGAGGGCCTGCGCCAAATGCAGCAGCGTCGGCCCGTAGCTCTCTGCCTCCGGCCTGCGGAACTGCCGCCAAGCTTCGTCGGCGTTGCCGTCGGCGGCGGCGGCGAGGCCGCGCTCGTGCAGTTCGGCCAGCGTCGGCGGGGGAGGAGGTGACGCGGGGGCCGCCGGAGGAGCTGGAGTATGGGACGACACGGATTGTGGCGCCGCGGCGGTCTGTTCCTCACCGCGCGGATACAGCAAGAAAGCGGCGACGGCCACCACGACCAGCGCAAGTAGGATGACCGGCAGCAGCCAGGATCGTCCCGCCTTGGTGTCGACGGGCGGCATCACCTCGACCGGCGGCGGTGGTGGCGGTGGGCGGCTCTTATACACATCCTACCCTGCCGACGGAGAGGAGAGGTGTACGTCTGCGTGTTCCCGACGCCAGAATAAGCCAACGCGTGTCAAGCGATGTCATATAGCACTTACACAGCTACA
>NZ_QOKW01000059.1 GCF_008365375.1 Roseomonas genomospecies 6
GGGGGGGGGGGGGGGGGGGGGGGGGGGGGGGGGGGGGGGGGGGGGGGGGGGGGGGGGGGGGGGGGGGGGGGGGGGGGGGGGGGGGGGGGGGGGGGGGGGGGGGGGGGGGGGGGGGGGGGGGGGGGGGAGGGGGGGGGGGGGGGGGGGGGGGGGGGGGGGGGGGGGGGGGGGGGGGGGGGGGGGGGGGGGGGGGAGGGGGGGGGGGGGGGGGGGGGGGGGCGGGGGCGGGGGGGGGGGGGGGGGGGGGGGGAGTGGCGGTGGGGGCGGCGGGGGTGGGGGTGGTGGTGGTGGTGGTGGTGGTGGTGGTGGTGGTGGCGGTGCTGCCGTCGTCGGAGGCGTCAGAAAGGAGGAGCCGCCGCGGGCGCTCGGATCGCCGGCGGGGGGAACGGCGGTGGAGGGGGGGGTGACCCCTTGCCACATGGCCTGCCCCTCGAGTTTCAGATCCGGCAGCAGGATCCGCACCGGCGTAAAATCCTCGATGAGCGCGGTGACCCGCTCGCCCAGCGACACGACGAGGTCGGTCCCTTCGTCGCGGACGGGAGAGTCCTGCCAGCGGTACTCGACCGCCTGCCAGCCCCGCTGGCCGAGATAGGGGGATTCGGGATCCTCCTGGGCGATGATGACGTCCACCGGGCCGCTTGCGCGGCCGGCAGCGGCCGGAATCACCACGGCGGCGACACCGCCCCTCGGGTAATGGTCGTCGTCCTTGATCTCATAAGGCAGGCGCATCGTGGCTCACTGTGCAGGCGGGTAGCGTCAAAGGCGGAAGGCGTCGAGAATGGCGCCGAGGCGGGCGTTCTGTTCTGGGTCGACCAGCTGGCCGGCGCTCGAGGACGCGTTCTCGCGGGTCAGGGCCAGGAAGGCCCTAGCCCATTCCGTGGGGAACTGCCGGCGCAGAGCCGACAGGGAGGCCTCGTCGGCGGGCAGGTCCGGCAGGTCGCCGGGCGAAAGCGGGCGCACCGCCGTGAAGGCGCTCCGCGCCTGCGCGGCGATGTCGGCATCGGGGGCGTCCTCCATGAGCCGGCGGCCGGCGTCGCTGACGAAATCGTTGACGATCAGGCTCGTGCCCAGGGCTACGGCGGCGGCGGTCGCCGCCGGGGACTGGCGGTAGCCGATGACCTTGTCGGTGTGCGCATCGATGCGCTCGATCAGGCGGAGCCGCCGGGCGCCGCTTTCCAGCTCATCGGCGAAGGTCTGGAACTGCTCCGGAGTCAGGCCGAAATAGCTGGTGAAGGCGCTGTTCCCGGTCTTGCGCAGCAACCCGTCGAGCCAGCGGGCGATTGCCGCGCTGCCGTAGGTCTCGCGGCGTGGCGCCGCCTGGACCGGGGCGGCCGGTGCCGCCGATCCCCACGACCCGCTCAGAGCGTCGAAATCGATGCCGAAATCGTCGGCCGGCGGCTTCGCGGCGGGTGCGTTGGCGATTTGGGCAGCGTTCCGGTCGCGCCGCGCGAAGTCGAAATAGGCCTGCCGGAGCGCCAGCTCCTCGACCCCCAGCTCCTGCAGAAACAGGCCGATCGGCTGACCGGACGCGCCGAGGGCGCGGAACGCCTCCATCGCGCGGGCCGTGCGGCGGTCCAGCCGTTCTTTGATGTCGTCCTTGTCGAAATAGGTGGACAACTTGGCGGACAGCTCCGAGGCCAGCGCCTCGGCCCTCGGTCGGATCTGATCGTACTTCAGATCGGGCGCGCAGACCGGCGCCAGCGCCTCGGCGAGGTGCGACACGCCGCCGTCGTTGAAGGCCATCATGGCGTCGACCTTGTGGTCCAGATCGGACACATGGGTCCGGACCAGATGGTTTTCGGCCAGGGCCTTGCGGAAGGTGGGCAGCAGCCGGTTCTCGAAATCGGGTGTCAAAGCAGCCTCGTCGCGCACCACCCGGTCGGTCGGTGGGCCGTCATAGACGAAGATGCTCTGCTGTTCGACCGCCTTCGGATTGCGCAGCATGAAGCTGTTGTCGAAGGGCCGGTTCGGGTGCCATTCCGTGGTCCAGCCGGGGAAGGACCGGAAATTGGTGTCGAAGCGGTTCTCGATCTGCTGGTCCATGCCGGCGCCGGCCGCGAGATCGAAAAGCCGGTCGCACTTGGTCATGCAGAACAGCAGGCTGGTGCTGCGCCCGGCCCGCTCCCGGGGAGTGGCCCCGTGGGTCTTGACGATCCAGCTCTCGACCAGCTCGGGAAGCTTCGCGACCTCCATGTTGCTGTCGGGAATGCACAGCATCATGGTGTTGAGGTCGAGATCGGCCACGTAATTGTCGAACAGCACCGCGACCTTGCCGCGCAGCAGGCAATTCTCGCGGGGCGGGCGCTCGCCAGCCTTGACGTCCCGCCTCAGGTACTTCTCGGGCGTCTTGTCCTCGCGGGAGCGGGCTCCCGGGAAATCGAGAAGGTCGGTGTGCTCCAGGAACGGCCAGGGCGCCCGGTCCAGCGTCACGCGCAGTTCAGACGTCAGGGCGGTGACCACCGATTTCCGGAGCGAGACCTGGGTCCGGTCGGCCAGCGCCAGCCGGACGATCTGCGCGCCCGGGCCACGGCTCTGGGCCAGTTCGTAGATGCGGTCCACATGGAGGACACCCGCGGAGGTGTCGCGAATCGCCTCCATCTGGGCGAACGCCACAGCCGAGTGCGCGAGCTGGTCGAGCGCGCCCTTCAGCTCGGTGAAGAGACCGTCGAACTCCGGCAGGTTGCCCCAGAGCGGCGAAAGAGCGCGGACACGAGCCGGTCCGCTCAGCAACGGGAGCAGCCGTTCCATCGCCGGCCAGTAGGCCTCCGCCAGCTCCGGTATCTGCATGTAGGGATGGGCGGTCAGGCTCTCCTCGAAATACTCGCGGAGTTCCAGAACATCCTCCATCCGCAGGCCCGGCGCCGGTGTGCGTCCAGCCTGCGGTTCCAGTTCATCGACCATCCGGTCGATCCAGGAGACGTGCAGCGGGTCGCGCGGCTCGTAGGTGCCCGAGAGATCGAACAGGAAGCTGTTGGCCAGGATCTTGACGAGGTCCACCTCGCGCAGGAGCCGCAGGACCACGGGAAAGCCGGGCGGGGTGGGGTAGGGGGTGATGGAGAAGCGGGTGACGAGGCCGGTGGTCTCCTTGCCGCCCTGGGGATTGACTTGGCTCAGGAAGTCCAAATCCTCCCGTTCGACGCCTTCGCCGAACACCACCCTGGCCGGCCGCTCGGTCGGGGTGATGAACTTGCCGATCAGAAAGGACTTGCCGGCTTGGCTGGGCCCGAACACCGCCGCCGACATCGGGCGCACGGCGGCGGTGGCCAGCCGGTTGGCCTCGACGATGTGGGTCTTCAGGCTGCGCTCCAGCCCGGAGCGGGCCGGACCGATGAGCTTGGCGTTGTCCGATATCCAGCCTAGGGCGTCCTTGGCGGCTTGCGCCATGGACAGGGAACTCTTGCCGAGGGCTTGATCCTTATCGCGTACCATGGGGAGTATCTTCCTCTCAGCCCTGCGAGTTCATGGTGAGCAGACCGCTGTCCAGCCAGTAGCCAGCCTCCTGGCCGCGCTCGACGCGCAGGGTCTGGAGGCTCGGAGGTTTCAGTCTGTCGGTCACGTCCTCGCCGTTGGCGTCCTTGACCTGCTGCACGTCGAAATCCTCGAGGGCGCCCTCGTCATCCTCCACGGCTTCGTTCTTGCGTTCGAAGGTCACCGAGAGCGGCATCGCCAGCTGGCCGGCATCAGCGGAATTCCGGAAGTCGAGGAAGTAAAGCGGCGTCGTCTTCCAGCGCTCCAGGGGAAGCTGCCGGTATCCGATGAAGGCGGGCGGCGTCACCGCGACCGTGCGGCTGGTGGCCTGCTCGTCGCTGTCCAGGTCGATGTCGGAGAAGATCAGCTTCTCCGTCCGGATCTGGTCGTTGATCTCCATCACGCCGATGTAGCGGGCGGTGGAGCGCATGCGGAAGTCGCCCGTGCGCACGAGCATGCCCTCCACCTGACCGGCGCAAACCTGGCAGAGCATGGCCCCGACCGCCGCGGTCGTTTTCGGGTCCTCGACCCGGAAGGTGGCGGAATGGAACGGGTACCAGTTGCCGATTTCGTAGGAGTCCATCGGCACGATCCGGCTGGGCGGAACCGGCGCCTGGCCAATGATCATGTCCTTGATGACCGGGAAGCAGGATGGCCGACCAGACAGCAGCAGGACGTCGCAGTCGTAGGAGCGGACCACGTCGCAGATGTCCGTCAGCATGCCACGGACGACACCGCGGATGGTCGCGGCGATGTTGGAGCGCCGGGTCCGCAGGACCACGTGGTCGAGGCTGAAGCCGGAGCCCCCGCTTCGCTGGGCGGCAGCCTCGACGTAGTCGATGACGGCGCGCCGAGGCTGCCGGTCCGCCGGGAAGCTGTCGGCCAGCCGCAGGACCAGCTCTTCGTCGCCGACATGCCGAGCATCCGCCTCGTAACGGCTCAGCAAGGCGAGCGCCGCCGGCCTTAGCACTTGGTTGACGAACAGGGCGCGCAGGGTCCGTTCCTGCTGGGACATGCCCTCGCGTTCGCTGCTGAAGCGCTCGACCAGGAAATTGTCCGGGTAGGGCACCCCTGCTTCGGCAAGCGTCTGCCGCAGGCAGGGCAGAACCTCGTCCTCGATCACCTGCTTCAGTATGTCGTCGCCGGCAAGGCGAAAACCCTCGCGGAAGAGTTGGCGGGGCAGGATGGTGCGGTCGTTGTCCGTCACCTCATGCTGGATGATCATCAGGTCGGTGGTTCCACCGCCCATGTCCATGCTGGCCACGCGCAGCATGGGGCGCCCGCCGGAGTCCTGCCGGTTGCGGCGCATCATCGTGAAGAAATCGCGCGGTGCGCTTTGCAGCTTCTGCGTGATCTCGTTGTAGAGATAGACGAGGTGTGTGGCGGTCGCTTCGTCCCATTCGGTCTTGAGTTCGGGGCGCCGGCGCAGCGGCTGGTTCGCGTCCCAGTCCATCACCTCCCACAACAGATCGATGGCGGATTTCGCGAGAACCTTCAGTGCCTTCTGCTCGGCCACCGGGGTCGCCGAAGGGACTGTCAGGATCACGTTGCGCAGCACGCGCGGTTCCTCGCTGCGCGCCCGATGGGCGCGGGTGGAGGGGGCGTTGATCTGGATCAGCGCGTGCGCCAGAAGCTCCGTCAGCATCAGCATGTAGAGGGAGCGGCGCGAATAGGCGGGCTTCATGCCTGGGAGGTCCCCCGGCTTCAGCTTGTTGCCGTTCTGCTTGAGCTTGCTCGGGATAGGGCCGCGGATCGGCGGCACCCGCTCCCCCACCGGCAGGAGTCCGCCGTTGTTCACCCAGGGGGTGGCGCGCTCCGACTTGTCCCACAGGTAGCGCTTGGGGCTGGAAAGCCCGCTGCGTCCTTGCGTGCCGTCGGTCAGTGAGGCGAGCCAGGCGGCCTCCGGCCCGACGCGCACCGGGCTGGGCCACCAGAAGGCGTCACGCACCGGCCGCCCTGACATGCGCGAGTAGGCGCCGAGATTGAAGTTGGATGTGTGGAACTCAATCCGGCTTTCGAACGGATCGGCATAGGTGTGGGCCGGGTTGGACAGATCCCGCAACTCGAGCCGGTAAGCCTGGCTCATGTCGAGCCGCTGGGTCCCCTCCGAGGAGTCCTCGATCAGGATCCCGCAGGTCCGGCTGTTGCCGATGTCGATGACGAGGTTCACGGGGATCGGCTTCTGGTCACGCGCGTAGGGCGACTCGTCCAGGAAGCGCAGGCGCGGCAGGATCGGCCCATCCGGCGCGCCGACGGGACGGTCGGGCGCGCTGCCGTCGCCCAGCACCTTGAGCAGGACCGCGTAGCTCGCCCAGTAGATGCCTCCGTTGGGAAGACCATCGAGCGTCACCTTCCGGCCGTTGCGCCGCGCGCTCTCCGCGGCAAGGTGGTTGTCACGGAGCCAGGAGCGGACCCATTCGGTGTTCAGGAAGGGGGTCACGTCCCGGAAGCAGGTGGCGAGCGCGAAGGGCGCCATGTCGGTGGCGTCCCGGGGCTCGGGCATGACGTACCGGTTGCCGGCGGGACGCGCCCCGAGAAGGGTGTCGAGCGCCAGCGTCACCCGCCACCGGTTGCCGTCGGCATCCGGTTCCGGCAGCTTGGTGACGAACAGGCGCGACCAGTTGAACGGGCCTTCGTCGAACGCCCCATCCTCCAGGATGCGCAGGACGGGGGCCGGCATCCAGCGCCCCGCGAGGAGGTCGAGCACTTGGTCGCCCCGGACGAGGAACACGTCCTCCTCGTCCACGGACATCCGCATGCGGGTGGCCGGATCCTCGTAATAGGGCTGCTTTTCCTCGTCGTGGCTGACCTCATGCAGCTGCACGGGCTGCCGGCCGTCCTCCAGTTCCCCGGCGAGCGGCTGGCAGTAGAAATGCTGCCGCACCTGCCCGGCGAAGGCGGCCGTCACGCCGAAGTCGAGAAACTGGATGCCGGTGTTGGGGATCAGCGTGACGACGCTGCCTTTTTGCCAGCGGAACAGGCTTTTCAACATTGCTCGAACGTCCTTGGCTTCTCGACGGTCTACTCTAAGCGGTGCGCAATCCCGACCTGGCGGGCAGTCCGGTTTTTAAGGAATCGTCACGTCCACGACCCGCACCTTGCCGCTGGTCCCAAGTTGGCCGTCGTAGACGGTCTCCTCGGAGCCCTTCTTGACCCGGACTTGGAAGCTGCTGCTCCCGGCGCCCCGGTCCTTGAAGTTGTTCACTTCGATCCGATAGCTGCCTGGCTTGGCTTGGCGGAAGTGGATGTTCTCGACGGGGCGGGCGATCGGGCTGGCGCTGTTAGCATCAACGTCCAGCACTCCGCCGCAGGCCGTGGTGTTGCGGAAGTAAATCTCCGCACCGTCCGGACATCCAACGTGAAGGTCCAGGTCGGCCGAGGTGTTCCAGATCAGCGTGACCGTCAGCTCACCCTCGGCGGCCCCCGATTCGGCCATCCGCCGGTCGAACTCGGAATTGGCGCGCCGGGGGGCGGCCGGTGTCGGCGGTTCGCATCGGGGCGCCTGTTCGAGGCGCTGTTCGAGCGAGGCCAGTTCAGCGCGCAGCGCGTCGGTGCGGACGGACTCGGGGGCCGGGGCCGGAGCCATGGCCATGGGCCGCACCGGACAATGGTTCAGGAGGCTCCCTCCGGGCCAGATACCGCACCCAATCATCAAGACGTAGAAGATCCAGGCCGTCAGCAGGGCGAAGAGAAGCCAGAGCAGGGACCACCAGGCGAAGGGACGCTCGACCAGGATCGGCACCGGCGCGGGCGCCGCCGCCGGAGGCTCCGCCGGGGGTACGGTGACCGGCGGCGGCGCGGCAGGCGGTGGCGGCGGGGCCGCGCGGCGTATGAACTCTTTAAGGGGGTTGTGGGCGGGCAGTGCGCCTTCCGGTTCGGTGCCCCAGTTGATCAGCACCGGCTCTCCGTCCACGGAGAAGAGGAACTTCTTGATCCCTTCGGAATCTCCCGGAAGGCTCAAGGCGCGCTGGAGGGTTTCGCCGATGAGACGCGCGGTCTGGTTGCTCGAACCGAGCAGCGGCCCGGCCATGGCCTCCACTTGGGCCACCTTCGCCTCCAGGGCGGCGCGCAGGGTCTCCTGGTCAGCGGGGGACAAGTCCTGGAAGCGCTTGACCGACTTGCCCTCCGGCGCGAACCAGGTAATCCGCCCGCCGGGCTGGGCGACGGGCTCGGCGAACAGGTCGGCAAGGCCCGGCTGGGGGGCAGTGCGCAGGTAACTGTCGATCTGCTCCCAAGAATCGAGCACGCGTCGTCCGGCGACGCCCAGCGGGCGCAGTCCGGCCAGGGTAGTGTCGGCGATCGGCTTGCGGACCATACCCGTCACTCCGCCTTCGGAGCGGCGGGCTGACCAGCGCCCGGGGTCCCGGTGGCCGGTGCCCCGGCGGCGGGCGGCGGAGCGGGCGTGCCGGATGGGGGGATGCAGGCGCCCGTCGCGGCGCGCACCCTTACGTTGTTCGCCGCCAGGAAGCGGCTGGCGTCGGCGGCGGCGAGCGCATAGTTCATGCGGCCCTCCTCGCGCGCCTGGATGAAGGTGTTGATTCCCAGCACCCGGCCGCAGCGGTCGACCAGGGGGCCGCCGCTGTTGCCCGGCGTGATCTGCGCTGTGTGCAGAACCATGCCGGTGCCGGCCCCGGACTGCACCGCGGTGACCACGCCCTCCGTGACGGCGGCGGTCGGCAACTCGGTCTGTTCGCCGCGCAGCAACTGCTGGAACCGCCCATCCGTGTTCAGGACCATGCCGGGATAACCGGCGGTGATCACGTTGACCAGCCGCTCCGCGGGCGGCGCGAAGGACAGCGGCACCGGAAGATTGGCGCCGTTCCCCTCCGGCACGCCGAGCAGCGCAAAGTCCGGCGAGCCCGGCTCGCCGTCGGCGCTTTCCGCCAGGATTTGGGCGGTCGCGACACCGGTCGCCCGGCTGACCACGTGAATTTTGCGCCCGGCGTCGCCGGCAGTGACGTGCCGGTTGGTGAGGACGCGGCCCGGCGCGACGAAGAAGCCGGTGCCGGACCCCTGCACCTTCCCGGCGGCGTCGGTCTGGAGGACCAGAACCGTCGCTTGGTCGAGCAGGTCGAGCAGCGAACCGGAGAAGGGCCGGTTCTCCGGGACGGACTGGGGCGGCACCCTTGTTTGGTCGGGAGGGGCGGCTGGCAGCGCCGCACGGTCTTGTGGCTGCACCGCGGCCGCGGCGGGGCCGTCGGGCAGGTGGTACCCGTCCGGCGCGACGCATACACGGGCGTCGAGGAGGCGGCGCAGGCTGGCGATGCGTTCCTCCAGAGCCCGGTTGGTCGCGGCCTGCGCGCCGGGAGCCGGCGTGAAGGCGGCGGGCTCCGGCGCGAGAGCGGCAGGGTAGCGCAGCACACCCGGAATCAGGAGGAAGAGGAGCACGATCGCGGCGACGAGGCACGCGATGGTTGGCGCTACCCACGGGCGGTGGGGTATCACGACGACCGGAAGCTGGTCCGGAGCGTGGCCGCCGGATGGCGCGGTGCCCTTGCTCTGTCGATCCCCAGGCTCCCCATTGGTGCCTTCCCCATTCACGCTCATTCCTTTGACCCTTTTCCTTGTCTCTCTGCGTCCTGTCGGGTGGTAATCCGGCGCTTCATCGGCAGTGGTCCGGCACGTTCTGTCCAGCGGCCGTTCTCAGCAGCGGCGCGAGCGATGTTACGGCATCGGGCTGCAGGAACTGGCCACCGGTCCGCTCGGCGACGCAACGGATGGCATCGATGGAGCGGCTGATGGCGAGGACGTTCACGTTGATCTCCGGGCGTTCCCGTTCCAGCCGCGCGGCCGCCGCGCAGGGATCGCCACCGCAGCTGTCATAGCCGTCCGATATGAGGACGACGTTGAGATGACGGCCGGAACCTGCCTCACGTGGAATCAGTCCCGACAGCGCATCGATCGCATCGGCGAGCGCGGTCGAACTCCGCAGGCTCGTGCCGCCGATCGCCTGCTTCAATTCTGTGCGCTGAGCGGGCGAGAAACGCCCTTCGTGCCGGGGCGGTCCGCACTGCGCAAAGCTGATCAGATCAAAACTGACGTTCTGGTCGGCGGCATCGGCTAACCGGGATTATGCACGAGGGTTGGCGGGTGTAGCGGCATCCGTTGAGCGGCCGTAGAATTTGGGTGCTGAAGCCAATCCCCGCCGTTTTCGGAGCGCCCACCCGCCATGGTTGATCCTACGCTGCCGC
>NZ_QOKW01000005.1 GCF_008365375.1 Roseomonas genomospecies 6
CACGAGGATCGATACCGCGCGAAGGCCATCGATGTCGGGACGGTACGTCATGGGGACCGTGAGGCTTGAGTGGGGCGGGAACGCGGATCGGTTCCCCGGGTCCGGTTCTGCGGCGGGAAGCGAGCGGAAAGAGTTTGGAAATGCCCGGCTATGGAAGGCGAAGCGATGCGCCGGTCATTCGCGAGTCCAGTCCGAAGGAAAGGCTTCGCGTCATGGTCGTGAGGTCGCTGTGATTATCGCGCAAGGTGCCTTGATGTTTTCGGCGTCATTGATGGAAAAATGCCGTTGAATTCGATGGTATGGCACCGCGAAGGAGTCTTGAAGAGAATTCTGATGTTGAATACTTAGGTCGTCGACAGTTTGAGTGACGTAACAGGAATTCAAAGGCAATCGCCGACCGATGGGGATAGACGCCGCATCCATTATTGCGTGGAAAGCACGGTCTTCGGGCGAGCCGGTATGATGCGTTCGGCGGTGTCTTCGCCCTTACGGACCGAGCCGCTGCGCCAATTCCAGCAGAATGCCGTCCGGGTCGCGCAGATAGCACATCCGCTTGCCCGCCGGGAGGATGGCGCGCGGCACGTCCACCACCGCGCCCACCGGCACCGCCCCGGCCCGGATGGCCCGGTCGCGCACCGCCTGGATGTCGTCCACGGCGATGGCGAAGTGGCCGATGCCCACATCGTCCAGGCCGCCCGGTCCCGGGGCCGGTTCGGCGAAGCACAGCATCTCCACGCGCAGGCTGTGGTCGCCGTTGACCAGGATCGCGCAGTCGGCGACGGCGCCCGTCGTGCCGCGGATGGCGTCGAACCAGCCGCCCGACAGTTCCTCCCGCAGCAGGACCGTCAGGCCGAAGGCATCGCTGTAGAAGCGGACGGCGCGGTCCAGGTCGCGGACCCGGATGTTGACATGGTCGAAGCGGGCACCGGACACCGGGGGCCTCCTCACGCGCTGGCGGAGCGGGCGGACTGTTCCAGCGACTTGATGTGGGACAGGCCCGGCAGGATTTCCGACTTCACGAACTCCATGCGCCGGTTCGGGCCGCCGCCGCCACGGGCGAAGCGGGCCTTCCACAGGTCCATCTTCACCGCCAGCCCGCACAGCACGCCGCCGATGGTGACGTGGTGGGACGCGATCAGCTCGCGGATGGAATGGAAGGTCTCGGCGTTGATGTCGCGCCAGAAGTCCTTGGATCGGTTGTCGAAGCTCTCGAATCGTCCGGTGATGGAGGTGGAGATGTCCGTCAGGTCGCGGCTGATCTCATCCAGCATGCGGATCTGCCGGGCGTCGCGCTTGACCTCGGCGGAGCCGCGGATCTCGGCCATCCAGGACAGGAAGCGCTGGATCTCCGGCACGATGTCGTCCAGGCATTTCTTGAAATAGGCCAGCGACAGGAAGATGTCGCCGTATTCCTCCAGGAATTGCGGGATCTCGCCCAGCTCGATGTCCAGCCGGTCGGCCATCATGCGCAGGTTGCGCAGCGCCTCCTCCCGGTTGGGATTGGAGAACATGCCGATGATGTCCTTCACGTCCTGGACCTGCATGTCCTCGGACCCGTAGACATATTCGACCAACGGGCGCGTGAAGACGCGCATGTAGTTGGTCAGCTCCTCCTTCTTGCGGTCGGACAGGGTCAGCGACTCGACGCTGTTGACGTCGATGTTCAGCCGGCGCAGTTCGATGCGGGAGGTGTAGACGTCGAAGCTGGAGGCGGCGGCGATCTTCTCGATCTTCACCAGATCGCGCTCCACCTCCTCCTTGTAGGATTCGAAATAGGCGGTGAGGTGGCGCGGCGACACCTGCCCGCTGCCGGTCTGGACGTCGTGGAACATCTCCACGACCGTTTGCAGGCGCACGTTCTTGATGAGCCGGGCGTGCTGAAGGCCGGGGGTCTCCAGCGGGATGGCCGACAGCGGCATGATGTGCAGCGCGTCGCGGGCCTCGTCCTCCCACGCCTTGCGCCGGCCTCCGCCCTGGGGGCGGGGCGGCTTGTCGGTCACGGCCTCGTTCGTCTCAAACCCGTCGCTCAAAGCCTTCTCCCCGCAAGCCGGCCCTCGACCGCCCGCCGTCCCTTCGAGGTCCCCCATAAGGATAGCGGCTTGGGGAGGGCAGGCAAGAGCGGATGGGATGTTCCGGACCCATGTCATAGCACCGGCAGCCCACGAACGAAAAGGGCCGGTCCACGGCGGACCGGCCCTTTCACAACCCCAGATGGATTTTACCGTGGAGCGTGGGCGTCAGTGGACGCTCAGCGGCTCCATGTCGTTCTGGCGGACGGTGGCGAAGGCCACGTCCCGTTCCGGCAGGACGGTCAGCGGCGTGCCGTCGGCGGCGTGGACGGAGAAGGCCGGAGCGTCGTCGACCGTCACGGGCCGCACATAGGCCACATGGTCCAAGCCGAAGGCGGCGAAGTCCTGGGGCGACAGTTGGCGCAGATAGGTTGCGGCCTTGTCGATGTCGAAGCTGTTCATGATGCTGTCCTTTGGACGAATCGGTCGAGGAGACGGCGGGCGGTCGGCCTTCGTTTCGGTCAGGCGTCGTTCCGGTTAGCCATCGTTCCGGTTAACCATCGTTCCGGTCCGGGGCGACGTCGATGGTCTGCGGTCCGGCGGTGCCGCTGGCGGCCTGGGCGGGCTGCTCGATCTTGATGGTGCGGACCTTCGGTTCCGGCAGGGGCCGCTTCAGGTCGATGTTGAGAAGGCCGTTGTCGAGCGAGGCGCCGACCACCTCGATCCCCTCCGCCAGCACGAAGCTGCGCTGGAACTGGCGGGCGGCGATGCCGCGGTGCAGGTAGATGCGCGAGCGGTCGTCGGTCTGGCGGCCCCGGATGACGAGCTGGTTGTCCTCGATCTGCACCGACAGGTCTTCGGAGGTGAAACCGGCCACGGCCAGCGTGATTCGCAGGCCCTCGTCCCCGATCTGTTCGATGTTGTAGGGCGGATAGCCTTCCGCGGAATTCTTGGCGATACGGTCCAGCGTGCGCTCGAACTGGTCGAATCCCAGGAGCAGCGGACTGTTGAAGAGAGAAAGGCGAGTCGTCACGGCGCATCCTCCTCGAGACGCGAGCGAGTTGCACATTGGGCCCGTTTCCGGCGCCCGGCTGGCTGGCGGCCCGAAAGGGGAGGATCGGCGCCGCTCCGTCATAGATTGGGGTAGGCCGCCCGGCGGTCAAGGTTCGCCGTTGCGGCAAAGCGCCGTCATCCGCCGGAGGGGGCGCTCAGGCCGCCCGTTCAGGCCGCCCGCTCAGGCCATGGAATTGCCGGCGGGCGTGGCGAAGACGAAGCGCCGGCTGGACCAGTAGTTCCAGGCGAAGGTCACGGCGGTCGCCGCGATCTTGGCGGCCAGCGGGTGCAGGGCCGGCACCAGCAGCCCGACCACCAGGGTGGACAGCCCCAGCCCGACGAGGTTGAAGGCCAGGAACAGCGGCAGGCGGCGGGCCATGGGGGCCGCCTCCCGGCGCAGGCGGAAGGTCCAGCTCCGGTTCAGCAGGAAACTGCACAGCACCCCGGCGCCGTAACCCACGGCGTTGGCCGCCAGCACGGGCACCCCGGCCAGCGACACCAGCGCCAGGAACAGCGCGAAATCGACCCCGGTGTTCAGCAGGCCGACCGCGGCGAAGCGGATGGCCGTCCAGGGAACGCCTCGCGCCCGGCTTTCGGCACCCTTCAACTGTTGGCCTCGATGCGGGAGAAGGCGCCCGCCGCCGCCGCGATGCCGGTTCCCAGATGGACCTCGGCGGGGGCCGGCGCGGCTTGTCCCTTTCCGGTGACGATGACGGCGGGAGCGGCGTCCGGGTGGCGGGCGATGCTGTCCACCACGAACAGGGGCCGGTGCTTGGTCTCCATGTAGAGCCGCCCGAGATACTCGCCCAGCACCCCCAGGATCAGAAGCTGGGTGCTGCCCAGCACCAGCGAGACGACCATCACGCTGGTCCAGCCGGGAACCGTCGCGTGCTGCGCCCAGCTCACCAGCGCGTAGCCGAGCGCCAGAACCGCGCACAGCGCGAAGAAGAAGCCGATGTAGGAGGCGGCGCGCAGCGGCTTGATGGAGAAGCTGGTGATGGCGTCCACCGCGAAGCGGATCATCTTGCCCAGAGGGTACTTGGTCTCGCCGACGGCGCGGGCCTGCCGGTCGTAGGGCAGCGGCTCCTGCTTCAGCCCGATCCAGCTCACCATGCCGCGGATGAAGCGGTGCTGCTCCGGCATGGCGTTCAACACCTCCAGCGCGCGGCGGCTCATCAGCCGGAAATCGCCGGTGTCCTTGGGGATCTCGATGTCCACCAGACGGTCGAGCAGCCGGTAGAACAGCGCCGCGGTGCCCTTCTTGAACCAGGTCTCGCCGTCGCGGGCCATGCGGGTGCCGTAGACCACGTCGGCCCCGGCGTCCATGCGGGCCATCATGGTGCCCAGCAGCTCCGGCGGGTCCTGGAGGTCGGCATCGATGATCAGGATGCGCTCCCCCCGGCAGACGTGCAGGCCGGCGGTCAAGGCCAACTGGTGCCCATGGTTGCGCGACAGCCGCACCCCCGTCACCGCCGGGTCGCCGCGGACCAGATCGGCGATGCGGTTCCAGGTGCCGTCCCGCGATCCGTCGTCCACCAGGATCAGCTCATAGCCCTCCCCGACCTCGGCGCGGCAGGCCGCGGACACCCGGCGGTGCAATTCGCCGATCCCCTCGGCCTCGTTGTAGCAGGGAACCACCACGGACAACCGCGGGGTCCCGGCAACGGCGTGCTGCATGAACCTTCTCCCGTCACCGCCTCCCCCCTGTCCCGGAAAGATCCGCCGGGCGAACCCCTTCGGGCGAGAGCGCATTCCTCGGGCGACACCGGCGCGGTACCGCCGGCATCCCGCTTCCGCAACGGGATTGCAGGCCCTTTTGCACCGCCGGAATTCCGTACTAACCCGGTCATGCCCCCGTGGCGCCGGTCCGGCCGGGGGGATCGTCCCGGCCGCCTCGGTCCTACGGCATTTGCGACGATTGCGCGTGCGGACGGGGTGCCCCATGGGTCGTGGTGCGGCGCGGAACGCGCGGCCGTCCGGTTCCCCGCCCCCCGCCGCCCCGGCACCCCGGTCGGGGATGCCGGACGGGGTGCCCCGGCGGGGTTGCCCCGGGCGGGCGACCACCTTCGGTGCGGCATGGCGCTTGCGTAAGGAGGACCGAAGGGCGGAGCGAATCGGCACGGCATCCGCCCGTATGTCCGAAATGCGTTGCACGATGCGAATTCGCATCCTGCAACGCGGGCAGAATGCAAAGCGGGGCCGCCGGGGGGTTGTGATGAGCATGGTCACCAGTGAACTGCTGCTCGGGCTGGCGCAGAACATCGGCCTGTTCGCGGTCGTGGCCATCGTCTTCCTGCAGATCCGCGCCCGTCCCGGAAAAATCCCGGACCTGATGGCGAATGGTCTGCTGGGCCTGCTTTTCGGCGGGGTGGCGGTTCTGGGCATGGCCGACCCGGTGCATGTGGCGCCGGGCCTGCTCATCGACGCGCGCAACGTGATGATGGGGCTGGCCGGTCCGTTCGGCGGCCCTCTGGCCGGGGTGACGGCGGCGCTGCTGGCCGGCGCCTTCCGGTTCTGGCTGGGCGGGCCGGGCGCGCTGGCGGGGGTGGTGTCGCTGGGCGGGGCGGCGCTGATCGGCGTGCTGGTGGGCGCGGCGGCGCGGCGGCAGGGGCGCTTCGGGAACCGTCATCTGGTCGCGCTGGCCTTGCTGGTGACGGTGATGCCGCCCTTCAGCTTCCTCCTGCTGCCGCCCGATCTGGCGCTCCGCCTGGTGGACGAGGCGCTGGTGCCGCTGTGCATCGGGAACTTCGTCGGCACGCTGGCGCTGGGCACCTTCCTGCGCAAGGAACAGCAGCGCCAGGAACTCCACCGCGCCCTGACCGAAAGCCAGCGCCGTTTTGCCGCGACGGTGGTGAACATACCGGGCGGCGTCTACCAGCGGGTGCTGACGGCGGCGGGCCGGCTGCGCTTTCCCTATTGCAGCCCCGGCTTCTTCCTGGTCATGGGCCTTCCGGCGACGGAGCGGGTGACGGCGGAAGCGCTGAACCGCATCCTTCATCCCGAGGACCGTCCGCGCATGATCGCCTCGATCCACGCGTCCGCCGAGACGCTGGAGCCCTGGATGCTGGAATTCCGGATCGTCCGTCCGGATGGCGAGATCCGGTGGATCAGCGCCTCCAGCCGGGCGGCCCGGCGCGACAACGGAGACATCGTGTGGGACGGCATCGTCACCGACGTCACCGAGGCCAAGCGCAACGAGCGGGCGTTGATCCAGGCCCGCCTGGAGGCGGAGGAGGCCAGCCGCGCCAAGGCCGAATTCCTGGCGACCATGAGCCACGAGATGCGCACCCCGCTGAACGGCATCCTGGGCTTCACCCGCCTGCTGCTGGACGAGGACCTGACGCCGCAACAGCGCCGCCACGCCCGGATGGTGAGCGACGCCGGGCGGTCGCTGCTGACGGTGATCAACGATGTCCTGGACTTCTCCCGCATCGAGGCGGGACGGCTGGCGCTGAGCGACGTCCCCTTCGCCGTGCGCGATCTGATCGCCAACTGCGAGGCGGTGCTGCGGCTGGAGGCCGAGGCGAAGGGGCTGGAACTGCACGCCGCCGTGGCCCCGGACGTGCCGGACTGGCTGCGCGGCGATCCCGACCGGCTGCGGCAGGTGGTGCTGAACCTGCTGGCCAACGCCGTCAAGTTCACCGAGCACGGCAGCGTCGGCCTGACCATCGTGAAGACCGCCGACACCCCCGCCGGGCCGCATCTGACGATCAGCGTCGCCGACACCGGGATCGGCATCCCGCCGGACCGGCAGGACCGGCTTTTCCAGCGTTTCAGCCAGATCGACCGGTCGCGCGGGGGCGCCGGGCTGGGGCTCGCCATCAGCCGGCGGCTGGTGGAGATGATGGGCGGGACGGTCGGGGTGCAAAGCCAGGCCGGGGTCGGCTCCACCTTCTGGCTGTCGCTGGTGCTTCCCGAATCCGCCCCGCCCGCCGGGCATGGCACCCCTTGCGCGGCGGAACTGCTGGTGCGCCGCCGCTCCGCGCGCATCCTGCTGGCCGAGGATCTGGCGATGAACCGGGAGCTGACCGTCGCCATGCTGGTGGGCGCCGGCCATCGCGTGGACACCGTCGGCGACGGGCGGCAGGCGGTCGAGGCGGTGCGGCGCGGCTCCTACGACCTCGTCCTGATGGACGTGCACATGCCGGAGATGGACGGCCATGCCGCCACGCGGGCGATTCGCGCCCTGCCGCCGCCCGTGGGAACCATCCCGATCCTGGCGATGAGCGCCGGCGCGCTGCCGGAGGAGGTCCGGCGCTGCCGCGAGGCCGGCATGAACGGCCACCTCGCCAAGCCGGTGGACCGGGCCGTCCTGTTGGACGCCATCGACGAGGCGATGCCGGGTGCCCCCGCGGAAGCGGTCGCTGCGACCGTCGTGCCGGCCATTCCGGCGCCCATTCCGGCGGCCAATCTTGCGGCCAATCTTGCGGCGGAGCCGATTCCGCTGCGCCAGCCGCTCGACCGCGCCATGCTGCGCCGCGTCCTGGACGAGCGGGGGGAGGACGCCTTCGCCCGCCTGGCCGCCGCGTTTCTCGACCATCTGCCCCGCCGCATCGACCGGCTGCGCGCCGCCGGCGATCCCGACCGCATGCTGGCGGAAGCGCGGGCGCTGATCGCGCCGTCGGCCAATCTGGGGCTGGTCCGCCTGGCCTCCGCTTGCCGCGCCCTTTGCGCCTCCCTCCGCGCGGGCCGCAGCCACGAAGCGGACGGGCTCCTCCGCAGCGTGGCGGATGCCGCGAAGGAGGGGGCGGAGGCCCTGCGCGGCGCACTTCCCGCCGATCCGGCGGCACCCCGCTTCAAGTCACTTGCGGAGGATATCCCCCGGACGTCATAATTCCCGTGTGCGGCAACTTCTTCTCCTCCGGCGTGTGCCGGATCTGGCGGACACCGGTGATGGACGACGCTATCCTGACGGCGGAAGGAACCGCCGTGGTCACCCGCACGCGGCTGCGGACCCTGCTGACGACCATCGTCGGGGTGATCGCCCTGTTCGGCGTCGGCCTGTGGGGAGCGGCCACCTGGGCCGACCGCGACGAAGCGGTGGGCCACGCCCGCGACCGGACGCTGAGCGCGGCCCGCCTGCTGCACGAGCATGTGCGCCGGACCGTCGCCACCGGCGACCTCGTGCTTCAGCGGGTGGACGACCGCCTGCGCCCGCGGGACGTGAACGCGGAGGCGGTCGGGCGCGACCTGCCGCTGTGGCAGGAACTGCGCGCCATGTCCGATTCCATGCCTGAGATCAGCGCGATCTGGATTCACGACGCCGCCGGAAACGGGCTGCTGACCACGCGCCAGTTCCCGGTGCCGCCCACCAACAACGCGGACCGTCCCTTTTTCCAGGCCCATCGGAACGGCGAGGCGTTCCACATCGGCGAGATGATCCGGGGCCGGCTATCCGGAAAGCCGACCTTCACCATCAGCCGCCGGATCGGGACGGTGGAGAATTTCCAGGGCGTCGCCCACATCGCCCTGGACCTGGACTATTTCCGCTCCTTCTTCGAGGGGCTGAACATCGGCCGCCGCGGCGCCGTCGCCCTGTACCGCGAGGATGGGACGCTGCTGTTCAGCCTGTCCGGCCAGGACCCCGGCGCGTCCCTGTCCGCGGCGCCGCCCGGCGTGCCGCTGTCCACCCGCGCGACGGACGAGGCGCCGCGGAGCACCGGCGGCACGATCCTCAGCCAGTCCCCCGCGGACGGGTCGGAACGGATCGTCGCCAACCTGCGGGTGCAGGATCTGCCGCTGATCGTGCAGGTCGGCATGTCCAAGGACGAGGCGTTGGGGCCGTGGCGCGAACGCACCGTCCACGGCGGCCTTCTGGTTCTTCTGGCGGTGGCCGCCTGCGCCGCGCTGGCTATGGCGGCGGTGCGCAGCCTGTCGCGGGAGGAGGTGGGGCGCCGCCGGCTGGCCGAGACGAACGCCGACCTGGACGCCACCGCCCGCCGGCTGGAACAGGCCAACCGCGCCTTCGCCGGGGCCAACCGGCGGCTGAACCTGATTCTGCAATCCGCCTCGGAAGGCATCTGCGGCGTGGACCGGGACGAGCGGATCACCTTCGCCAACCCCGCCGCCTGCGCGCTGACCGGTTACGCCAACGAGGAGATGCTGGGCCGCAGCCTGCACGTGCTGCTGCACCACACCCGCGCCGACGGCACGCCGTCGCCGACCATCGATTGCCCGGTCTTCGAGGTGCTGCGCACCGGCGAGGCGCGGGGCGGGTCGGAGGATATCTACTGGCGCAAGGACGGCTCCTGCTTCCCCGTGGAGTTCGCCGCGTCGCCCATGCTGGAGGATGGGCGGGTGGAGGGCGCCGTCGTCGTCTTCCACGAGATCGCCGAGCGCAAGCGGGCCGAGGAGACGCTGCGCCAGGCCAAGTCCGTCGCCGAGGCCGCCAACCGCGCCAAGAGCGAATTCCTGGCGAACATGAGCCACGAGATCCGCACGCCGATGAACGCCATCCTGGGTCTGGTCCATCTGCTCCAGCAGACCGACCTGTCGACGCGCCAGCGCGACTACGCCCAGAAGATCCGCGTGTCGGCGCAGTCGCTGCTGGGCATCCTGAACGACATCCTGGACTTCTCCAAGGTGGAGGCGGGCAAGCTGGAGCTGGAGCGGGTGGAGTTCCGCCTGGACGACCTGCTTCAGAACCTTGCGGTGATCGTCGGCGCCGCGGCGCAGGACAAGGACATCGAGGTGCTGTTCTCGGTCGGGGCGGAGGTTCCGCTCGACCTCGTCGGCGATCCGCTGCGTCTTCAGCAGGTGCTCATCAACCTCGCCGGCAATGCCATCAAGTTCACCGATTCGGGCGAGGTGGTGGTGTCCGTCCGCGCCGTGGAGGTGACGGAGGAGCGGGCGGTCCTGACCTTCTCGATCCGCGACACCGGAATCGGCATCGACGCCGAGCAGAAGGAGCGGCTGTTCCAGGCCTTCAGCCAGGCCGACAGCTCCACCACCCGCCGCTACGGCGGCACCGGCCTGGGGCTGGCCATCTGCACCCGGCTGGTCGCCCTGATGGGCGGCGCCATGGATGTGACGAGCGAGCCTGGGCGGGGCAGCGAATTTCACTTCACCGCCGCCTTCGGGAACGCCGCCGGAAACGCCGCCGGAAACGTCGCCTCGGGGCCGGCGGGCCGGGTGGGGGAGCGCCCGCCGCGATCCGGCGCCGTGCCGCGTGGCCTGTCCGTGCTGGTGGTGGACGACAACGGCACCGCGCGCGAGGTGCTGGGCGAGCTGGTCGCCTCCTTCGGCTGGCGGGCCTCGCTGTGCGCCTCCGGTGCCGAGGCGATCGCCGAGCTGGAGCGCGCGACCGCCGCCGGGAAGCCCTACGACATCGTGCTGATGGACTGGAAGATGCCGGGCATGGACGGCCTGGAGACCTCCCGCCGCATCCGCGAGGACGGGCTGGTGAAGGCGCCCGTCATCATCGTGGTCTCCGCCTTCGGGCGCGAGCGGATGAACGCCGCGTCCGAGGAGCCGGGGGCGGGCGATCTGGGGCTTGGGCGCGCGCTGGTGAAGCCGGTGACCGCCTCCTCCCTGCTGGACGCCGTGGTCGACGCCTTCGGGCGCGGGGAGGGGGACGCGCCGGGGACCCTCCGTCTGCATCCCTGCGCGCCGGTCCCCGCCGGCCTTCTCCGCCCGCCGCATCTGCGCCCCCTGTTCGGGCAGCGCCTGCTGCTGGTGGAGGACAACGGCATCAGCCAGGAGGTCGCCCGGGAGATCCTGGAGCGCGCCGGCGCCCGCGTGACGCTGGCCGGCAACGGGCGCGAGGCCGTCGCGCGGGTGGAGGAGGCGGACCCGCCCTTCGATCTGGTCCTGATGGACGTGCAGATGCCGGAGATGGACGGGTTCGAGGCGACGCGCCAGCTCCGCGCCCGGCCCGCCGGGCAGGGGCTGCCGATCATCGCCATGACCGCCAGCGCCCTGCCGTCCGACCGGCAGCGCTGCCTGGACGGCGGCATGGACGACCACATCGCCAAACCCATCGACGTGGAGCAGCTCTTCTCCGTGGTGTCGCGCTGGCTCGGCCAGCCGGCGATGGGCGGCGGCCTGCCGGCCGGCGCGCCGGCTCTGCCCAAGGCCGTGCCGTCCGCCGCCCGCGCGGCGCTTCCCGCCGACCTGCCGGGCATCGACCTGAAGGACGCGCTGAACCGGCTGGACGGCGACGTGGGGCTGTTCCGCAAGTTCGTCATCGACTTCGCCCGGACCTACGACGGCGCGGCGGACGGAATCGCCGCCGCCCTGGCCGCCGGGGACCTGCCGCGGGCCAAGGCGCTGGGGCACGAGCTGAAGAGTCTGGCGGGCAACATCGGCGCCCGGACGCTGTCCGCCGCGGCGGACGCCGTCCAGGTCGCCGCCTTCCGCGGGGATGCGGCGGCGGCGGCGGAGCCGTTGCCGGTTCTCCGCGCCGAGTTGGAGGCCGTGCTGGAGTCCGCCGCCCGGCTGGCCGTGACGCCAGGGGGCACCCTGGGCCGCAGCGGGCCGGCGGTGGACATCCGGACGCTGGAGCCCATGCTGGAGCGCTTCGCCCTGCTGCTGCGCGACAGCAATTTCGCCGCGGCGGAGGAGTTCGCCGTGCTGGCGCCGCCGCTGGCCGACTGGATCGACCCGGCGGCCATGAAGGCGCTCTCGTCCGCCGTCGATGGTCTCGACTTCACCAAGGCCCAGGGAATACTGCGGAGGATCACGCAGGATCTCGGCCTGTCCGTTCCGGCCGACTGACCCGCCCCGACGAGGAACCGACTTCTAGGAAAACGACCATGACCGACGCGCGCTCCAAGATCCTGGTGGTCGATGACATCCCGTCCAACGTGCATGTGCTGAGCCGCATCCTGAAGGACGACCACGACATCTATTTCGCCACGGACGGGGCGAAGGCGCTGGAGCTCGTGCAGGCGCGCCTGCCCGATCTCGTCCTGCTGGACATCATGATGCCGGGTATGGACGGGTACGAGGTCTGTTCCCGCATCAAGGCCGATCCGATCACCCGCGACATCCCGGTCATCTTCATCTCGGCCAAGAGCGAGGTGGAGGACGAGACCTATGGGCTGGAGGTCGGCGCCATCGACTTCATCTCCAAGCCGATCAGCCCACCCATCGTGAAGGCGCGCGTCCGCAACCATCTGTTGCTGAAACGGCAGACCGACCTGCTGCGCACCCTGTCCTTCATCGACGGCCTGACCAGCATCGCCAACCGCCGCCGGTTCGACGAGGTGCTGTCGCGCGAATGGCGGCGCTGTGCGCGGGTGCAGCTTCCGCTGTCGCTCATCATGCTCGATGTGGACCAGTTCAAGCCCTACAACGACCATTACGGGCATCAGGCGGGCGACGAATGCCTGCGCGTGATGGGCGGGCTGCTGGCCGAGCAGGTGATGAGGCCGGCCGATCTGGTCGCCCGCTACGGCGGGGAGGAGTTCGTCTGCCTGCTTCCGGAAACCGACGAGGATGGAGCGTTCCAGGTGGCCGAGCGCCTGCGGGTCACGGTGGCCGAGCGGCGCCTGCCCCACGCGGTGTCCTCGATCTCCGACCATGTGACCATCAGCCTGGGCGCGGCCACCGCCCGCCCGAGGGGAGAGGACACGCCGGACCGGCTGACCCAGCTTGCCGACCGCCTTCTCTACGAGGCCAAGCGCGCGGGCCGCAACCGAGTGTGCGGCGGCGTCGTGGAGGTTGGGGTATAAGGGCTGACCTGAGGCATCACGGGTGCAGCCATGACCGCGGCCAGAGCCGGAAACGACAGCGGAACCCCGGAAAGCGGAACCAACGACGTGCGCGGGCGCGGCTTCACCAGCCGGGCCGCGCTGTCCGCCGTGGAAGAATGGGTCGACGCCTCCGTCGTCCCTCTGCCGCCGCGCGTCGTGGCTTTGGCCGCCGCCGCGTCCGCCTTGGGCGAGGGTGTGGTTCTCGCCGAGCCGGTGACCGCGCCGGGCGACTGGCCGACCGCCGACCGCGCCGCCCGCGACGGGGTCGCGGTGGCGTCCAGCGACACGTTGGGCGCCGGCTCCTACAATCCCGTTCCGCTGCCCGGGGCCGTGACGGTCGCGGCGGGAGAGCCGATGCCGCCGGGGACCGACGCGGTCCTGCCAGTGGAAGCCCTTCAGGTCGATGGTCCCTTCGTCGAGGCGTTGGGCAGCGCCGCTCCGGGCGACGGGGTGGAGCGGCGGGGCGAGGGGGTGCGCGCCGGAACCGTGCTGTTGACGGCCGGGCACCGGCTGCGACCGCAGGACATCGGGCTGCTCGCCGCCCTGGGCATTGGGACGCTGCGCATCGGCGCCCGCCCGCGGGTACGGATCGTGCTGGCCGGTGGTCCTCGTTCCGGACCCGAAACGCTGGGCGCGATGCTGTCGGCGCTGGTGGCGCGCGACGGTGGGGTGGTGGAGTTGGTGGGGCCGCTGCCCGCCGACCGCGCCGCTCTGGCCGCCGCCTATGCGGCCCACGGCGCCGACCTGCTGATCTCCGCCGGGCGCACCGGGGTGGGGGAGGACGACGTGGCCCCGCTGGCCCTGGCCGACGCGGGCGAACTGGCCTTGCACGGCGTGGCTCTGCGCCCCGGCGATTCGGCGGCGCTGGGGCGTGCCGGCGCCGTCTCCTCCGTTCTGGTGCCCGCCGTTCTGCTGCCGGGCGAGCCGATGGCCTGCCTGACGGCTTACGAGCTGCTCGCCGGTCGCGCCGTGCGTCGTCTGGCCGGGCGTGGTTCCGCCCTGCCGCACCCGGCGGTGGCGGCGGTGACGGCTCGCAAGCTGGTGTCGGAGATCGGCTGCACCGAACTCCACCGCCTGCGCTGGACAGCGGAGGGCATGGTGGAGCCGGTCGCCTCTCCCCACCGGCCCGGTCTGGCCGGTGCGGTGCGGGCGGACGGCTTCGTCGTGATCCCGGCGGAAAGTGAGGGCGTTCCCGCGGGGGCGACCGTGACCCTGCGCTGTTTTGACGGTACAAGTCTCTGAACGGCATCGAGCGAGGGGAGTAAGGGCGTGTCCAACCAGGACATCCGGCAAATCGACATCCGGCGTTTTGTCGCCCAGGCGGCCCGGCAGGAGCAGTTTCTGGAGGTGGTGGGCCGCGACGAGGCCGAGGCGCGGTTCCGCCGCCATCTCGACCTGACGCCCAAGGGTGAAGAGACGGTGCCGCTGACGGCGGCGCTGGGCCGCGTTCTGGCCGCCGACGTGGTGGCGGCGGTGGATGTTCCCGGTTTCGACCGCTCGTCCGTGGACGGCTTCGCGGTGCGCGCCGCCGACACCCAGGGCGCGGGAGAGGACACGCCGGTGATGCTGCGCCTGAACGAGGAGGTGCTGTCCGCCGGGCGCGTTCCGGCGCTGACCGTCGCCCCCGGCACCGCCACGGTGATCGCCACCGGCGGGATGCTGCCGCGCGGCGCCGACGCCGTGGTGATGGTGGAGCACACCGAGTCGCGCGAAGAGGACGGCGTTCTTCTGGTGGAGGTCCGCAAGCCGCTGGTGCCCGGCGCCTTCGTGGCCGCCGCCGGGTCCGACATCGGGCGCGGCGAGACGGTGATGCGCCGCGGGCAGGTGCTGACCTCCCGCGAAATCGGCGTGCTGGCGGCCATCGGACGGGCGGAGGTATCGGTGGTCCGCCGTCCCCGCGTGGCGATCCTGTCCACCGGCGACGAGATCGTCGCCCCCGGCGAACCGATCCGCCCCGGCGCCGTCTATGACTCGAACGCCGCCATCCTCGCCGCCGCGGTGGAGGAACTGGGCGGGGAGCCTGTCCGGCTGGGCATCGCGCGCGACGACGAGGCCGAACTGGCCCCGCTGGTGGAGCAGGGCTTGGCCTGCGACGCGCTGCTGCTGTCGGGCGGCACGTCGAAGGGGGCGGGCGACCTGTCCTACCGCATCGTCAGCCGCCTGACCGATCCGGGCATCGTTGCGCACGGCGTGGCGCTGAAGCCCGGCAAGCCTCTGTGCCTCGCCGTAACGAAGGGCAAGCCGGTGGTGATCCTGCCCGGCTTCCCGACCTCCGCCATGTTCACCTTCCACGAGTTCGTGGCCCCGGTGCTGCGGGCGCTGGCCGGTCTGCCCCCTGCGGCGAAGGAGAGCGTGGACGCAACGGTGCCGATGCGGCTGGGGTCGGAACGGGGCCGGACCGAATATGTGATGGTTTCCCTGGTGCGCGGGGGCGACGGGGCGCTGGCCGCCTATCCGCTGTCCAAGGGCTCCGGTTCGGTGACCGCCTTCAGCGCCGCGGATGGTTTCATCGCCATCGACCCGCAGGCGGAGGCGGTGGAGGCCGGGACCCCGGTGTCGGTCCAGCGCATCGGGCGCGACACCCGTCCGGCCGACCTGATCGTGATCGGCAGCCATTGCGTCGGGCTGGACGCCATCCTCGGGCAACTGGTCGGGGAGGGGCTGACGGTCAAGGCGCTGAACGTCGGCTCGATGGGCGGCCTCGCCGCCGCCCGGCGCGGCGAATGCGACGTGGCGGCCATCCACCTGATGGACCCGAAGAGTGGGGAGTACAACCGCCCCTTCCTGACCCCGGCGCTGGGCCTCGTGACCGGCTACCGCCGCCTTCAGGGCATCGTCTTCCGCAAGGGCGACGGTCGTTTCGAAGGCAAAACGGCGGAGGAGGCCGGGGTTGCGGCGGCTCAGGCCCCCGATTGCATCCTGGTCAACCGCAACGCCGGCAGCGGCACGCGCATCCTGACCGACCGGCTGCTGGGAGCGGCGCGCCCCACCGGCTACTGGTCGCAGGCCAAGTCGCACAACGCGGTAGCGGTGGCGGTGGCGCAGGGCCGTGCCGACTGGGGCGTCGCCATCGAAAGCGTCGCCACGCTCTACGGGCTGGGCTTCCTACCCTTGCAGGCGGAGCATTACGACTTCGTGATCCCCAACGACCGCCGGGAGCGGCCCGCGGTCCGGCGCTTCCTGGCGGCGCTGGCCGATCCGGCGGTGCGGGAGAGGCTGACGGCGCTGGGCTTCACCGTTCCGGAAGAGGAATGAACTCCGTCTCGCCGGGAACGGCGTCGAACCGGCCGGCCTTCCATTCGGCCTTGGCTTGTTCGATGCGGTCCTGGCGGCTGGACACGAAGTTCCACCAGATGTGGCGCGGGCCGTCCATCACCGCGCCGCCCAGCAGGATCAGGCGCGCGGCGGTTTCGGCCTCCACGGTGATGGCGTCGCCGGGGCGCAGCACCAGAAGCCGTCCGGAGTCGAACCGGTCGCCCTGGATGGTGACGGTTCCGTCGGCGATGTAGAGCGCCCGCTCCTCCGTCTCCCGGTCGATGGGCAGGCGGGCGCCGGCGTCCAGCGAAACATCGACGTACAGCGTGTCCCACAGGGTGTTCATGGGCGAACGTACGCCGTACGCCTCACCCGCCACGACGCGCAGCCGCTTGCCCTCGCCCTCCACCACCGGCAGCTCGTCGGCGCCCAGATGGACGAAGGCGGGGTCGGTTTCCTCATGCGTCTTGGGCAGGGCGACCCAGGACTGGATGCCCGACAGCAGCCGGTCGCGCCCGCGCTCGTCGGTGGCGGAGCGCTCGGAATGGGCGATGCCGCGCCCGGCGGTCATCCAGTTCACCGCGCCCGGGCGGATCGGCAGGACGGTGCCCAGGCTGTCCCGGTGCAGGATCTCGCCGTCGAACAGGTAGGTGACGGTGGCCAGCCCGATGTGCGGGTGGGGGCGCACGTCGATGCCCGAGCCGGCCTTGAGGATCGCCGGCCCCATCTGGTCGAGGAACACGAACGGCCCGACCATCCGCTTGCGGACGGAAGGCAGGGCGCGCCGCACCTCGAACCCGCCGATGTCGCTCGTTCGCGGAACGACCACCGTTTCCAGCCAGCCGTCCGGAGACTCGGTTGCCGGAGACTCGGTCGATGGTGGGGCCGTCGTCATGCCGTCCTCCCGTTCCCGATGATTGGTTTCATCAACAGGTGGGGGCCGGTGCCGCGAATGGGAGGGAAAAAGCGCTCAGTGCTTGGGCGTGCCGCAGCCTCCGCCGCCGCACCCGCAGCCGCCCGCCGGAGCGGTGACGTGGATGGCGCCGCGCGCGGCCGCCAGCAGGACGTCCAGCGGGATGCCGGTGGCCTTGGCGAGGTCGCCCAGGCTGGCGCTGTCCGGCACGCCGACGCCGGGATTGAAGACCGGGTGGATCTGCGCCAGCCGGCCCAGCGCGTCCGGATCGAGGGCGGTCAGAGCGCCCAGGGTGGTGTCGCCCGTCAGGGTGTCGGCGATCAGGATGTCGGCCATGGCGTATCCGAAGCGGGAAAAGGGATGGGGAGCAGCCGAAACTGCGGCCCGACCAAAAAGGGTTCCTTGATCCCTGTCAAGGCGGAGGTGGGGAGGAAAACGCCCCGAAACGCCGAAGGGCCCGCGCATCGCTGCGCAGGCCCTTCGGGTGTTTGGTGGAGCCAAGGAGGATCGAACTCCTGACCTCTACAATGCCATTGTAGCGCTCTCCCAGCTGAGCTATGGCCCCGAAACTCTGGGTGGCGAGCCTTGCGGCCTGCCTCGGTGGAGCGGGATATTGGTCAGGACGGGGGTCCGATGCAAGAGAAAAATTCAGCCCCGCCCCGCTTTTTTCCGCCCCTCCGAACCCGTCTTTCCCAAGGGGCGCCGGTCAGCGCTCCTCCTCGTCCTCGCCTTCGACGTCGACGACCTCGTCCATGTCGTCCTCGCCCAGTTCCGAGGTGTCCTCGATCAGGACGTCGTCCTCGTCCTCGGACGTCTCGTCCGCCTCCTCGATGTCCTCGACGGAGACGTCGTCCTCGACCTCGTCGAGTTCGGTCGACTCCTCGTCCTCGGTCTCGGTCTCGACGTCCTCGTCATCCGAAGTGACCACCGGGGCCTTCTTCACGTCGTCGACCGGCGCCGGGCGCGCCTTGCGGGACTTCAGCAACGCCTCGGGATCGAACTGCGATCCGCAGCTCGGGCACACCGGCGGGTCCTTGCGCAGATCGTAATAGCGCGCGCCACAGCTCGGGCAGATGCGCTTGACGCCCCATTCGGGTTTGGCCACGCCTCGTCCTCCGTCACGTTCCTAGGGGATGCCCAATTCGGGAATTACAAGCCGCGCCCTTTGCCATGCCAGCGGGCGCTTGTCAAAAAAAAGTTCGCCGAATCCCGCCGGCACCGTGGCGGGACCGGCGGTCGCTCCCAAACTTCACCATGCGACGGTCCGCCGGTCCGCGGGTCCGGACGCACAAAATATGGGGGAGGAACCGGATGTCGATGATGCCGTCCCGCCGTTGGCGGGCAATGCTGTGCGCCGGCCTGCTGGCGGCGTTGCCGATGGGGGCCCTGGCCCAGACGGCGCCGTCTCCACCCCCCGGCGCCGCAGGGGACGTGGCGCCGGAGCGCGCGACCGGGCGCGGCAGCCGCGGCGTCGACACCGCCACCCGTTACATGGTCGCCGCTGCGAATCCGCTGGCGGCGGAGGCCGGGCGGGAGATCCTGCGGGCGGGCGGCAGCGCGGTGGACGCCGCCATCGCCGTGCAGCTCGTGCTCAATCTGGTGGAGCCGCAAAGCTCCGGCATCGGGGGTGGCGCCTTCCTGCTGCATTACGAGGCCATCACGAAAGCGGTGACCGCCATCGACGGGCGTGAAACGGCGCCCGCCGCGGCCAAGCCCGACCGCTTCCTGGGGGCGGACGGCAAGCCGATGCCCTTCTACGACGCGGTGGTCGGCGGGCGGTCCGTCGGCGTGCCGGGCACGGTGATGCTTCTGGAGCATGCCCACCAGATGCACGGCAAGCTGCCCTGGCCCCGCCTGTTCGCGCGCGCCATCGCGCTGGCCGAGAACGGCTTCACGGTCAGCCCGCGGCTGAACGGCCAATTGGCGATGGAAAGGCATCTGCCGGCCAACCCGGCGGCGCGGGCCTATTTCTACCAGCCGGACGGCACGCCCTGGCCGGTCGGCCATGTGCTGAGAAATCCGGACTTCGCGGCGACTCTGCGCGCCATCGCGGAGAAGGGCTCCGCCGCCTTCTACGAGGGTCCCGTCGCCGCCGACATCGTGACGGCGGTGACCGGCCACCCCACCAACCCCGGCGACATGACCGAGGCCGACCTGAAAGCCTACCGCGTGAAGGAGCGGGAACCGGTCTGCGGCCCCTACCGCGCCTACACCCTGTGCGGCATGGGGCCGCCAAGCTCCGGCGGGATCGCGGTGCTTCAGATGCTGGCCTTTCTGGAGAGCCGTGACATGGCCGCCACCCGCAACGATCCGGCCCTGGCGGCGCATTGGTTCTCCGAAGCCGGGCGACTCGCCTTCGCCGACCGGGGGCTTTACCTCGCCGATCCGGATTTCGTGACGGTGCCGGTGCGCGGGCTGCTCGACCGCGGCTATCTGGCGGGCCGCGCCGCCCTGGTCGGCGAGCGCTCGATGGGCAAGGCCCAGCCGGGCGAGCCGCCCTTCAAGGAGGGCCGCGCCTGGGGCCATGCCGAGGCGGAGGAGCATGGGACCAGCCACATCTCCGTCGTGGACGGGGCGGGCAACGCGGTCGCCATGACCACCACCATCGAGGACGGGTTCGGCTCCCGCCTGATGGTTCGGGGCTTCCTGCTGAACAACGAACTGACCGATTTCGCCTTCACCCCGACGGAGGACGGCAAGCCCGTCGCCAATCGGGTGGAGCCGGGCAAGCGTCCGCGCAGCTCCATGGCGCCGACGCTGGTCTTCCGTGACGGCGCGCTGGTGGCGGCGGTGGGATCGCCGGGGGGCAGCAACATCATCAATTATGTGGGCAAGACGCTGGTCGCGCTTCTCGACTGGGGCCTCGACCCGCAGGCGGCGGTGGACGTCCCCAACTTCGGCAGCCGCAACGGCCCGACCGAGCTGGAGCAGGGCACCGAGGCGGAAGGCTGGGCGGCGGCGCTGGAGGCCCGGGGGCACACGGTCAAGGCGATGGAGCTGACTTCCGGCACGCAGGCGATCCGGGTGACCGGCCAGGGGCTTGCGGGAGGGGCGGACACCCGGCGCGAGGGGGTGGCGGTCGGAGACTGATCGCCGGAGCGGTCGGATAAGCAGCGGTCGGATAAGCAGGGCGGCCGGCTTTTTCACCACAGAGGCACGGGGACACGGAGGGGGTGCTGCCGCGAGCATGACCATCCTCCGTGTCTCCGTGTCTCTGTGGTTCGTCTCCTGTCCCGCTTCATGAACCATCCCGGACCCGCTGCCCCGTCCCCGTATGGGCGGCCCACTCGCTTCGATCCCGCCACTGTGCTAGGTACTGCGGCCAGTCCACCGTTTTCTTGAGGGTCCGTTCCCATGCTGCAGGCGAAGCCGCTTCGCTCATCCGTCACCGGCGCGCTGGCCGGCACCATCCGCGTGCCGGGCGACAAGTCGATTTCGCACCGGTCGCTGATGCTGGGCGCCGTGGCGGTGGGCGAAACCGTCATCCACGGCCTGCTGGAAGGGGAGGACGTGCTGAACACCGCCGCCGCCATGCGCCTGCTGGGCGCCCGGGCGGAGCGCGGCGAGGACGGCGTGTGGCGCGTGCGCGGCGTCGGTCTGGGCGGGCTGGGGGAGCCGGCCCAGGTGCTCGACATGGGCAACAGCGGCACGGCGGCGCGCCTGCTGATGGGCCTCGTCGCGTCGCACCCGATCACCTGCGTCTTCACTGGCGACGCCTCGCTGAACAAGCGCCCGATGGCCCGCGTGACCGGCCCGCTGGAGCAGATGGGCGCGCGCTTCGTCGGTCGGTCCGGCGGGCGGCTGCCGCTGGCCGTGGTGGGCAGCGACCGCACCGTTCCGATCACCTACCGCCTGCCGGTGGCCTCCGCCCAGGTGAAGTCGGCGATCATCCTGTGCGGTCTGAACACCGCCGGCACCACCACCGTGATCGAGGCGGAGCCGACCCGCGACCACACCGAGCTGATGCTGCGCCATTTCGGCGCCACCGTGACGACCGAGCGGATGGAGGACGGCGCGCTGGCCGTTTCCGTCGTCGGCCAGCCGGAGCTGACGGGGCGCGAGGTCGTCGTTCCCGCCGACCCCAGCTCCGCCGCCTTCCCGGCGGTCGCGGCGCTTCTGCGCCCCGGTTCGGAGGTCCTGCTTCCCGGCGTCGGCATGAATCCGCGCCGCACCGGCCTCTACGACACGCTGGTGGAGATGGGCGCCGACATCGCCTTCGAGAACCGCCGCGACGAGGCGGGCGAGCCGGTGGCCGACCTGCGGGTGAAGCACGGCCCGCTGAAGGGCATCGTCGTCCCGGCGGACCGCGCGCCCAGCATGATCGACGAATACCCGATCCTCGCCGCCGCCGCCGCCTGCGCGGAGGGCACCACCGTCATGCTCGGCCTGAAGGAACTGCGCGTGAAGGAGAGCGACCGCCTCGCCATGGTCGCCGACGGGCTGACCAAGTGCGGCGTGAAGGTGGAGGTCGGGGCCGACGACAGCCTGACCGTCTACGGCACCGGCAAGCCGCCGCAGGGCGGCGCCACCGTCGCCACCGCCATGGACCACCGCATCGCCATGAGCTTCCTGGTGCTGGGCATGGCCACCGCCGAGCCGGTCCAGGTGGACGACGGCGCCTTCATCGAGACCAGCTTCCCCGGCTTCGTCGATCTGATGAACGGCGTCGGCGCGAAGATCGAAGGGGTGTGAGGGCGATGGGTGTGATCATCGCCATCGACGGCCCCGCGGCGGCGGGCAAGGGCACGCTGTCCAAGCGGATCGCGCAAGTCTACGGCTTCGCTCATCTCGACACCGGAGCGCTCTACCGCGCCGTCGGCGTGGCCGTTCTGCGCGCGGGCGGCGATCCGGCGGACGCGGAGGCCGCGGCGAAGGCCGCACGCGTGTTGCAGCCGGAGGACGGCATCCTGAACGACCCGGCGCTGCGCAGCGACGAGGCGGCGCAGGCGGCCTCCAAGGTCGCGGCGGTGCCGGAGGTGCGGGCGGCCCTGCTCGATTTCCAGCGGCGATTCGCCGCCACCCCGCCCGGCGGCGCGCCGGGGGCGGTGCTGGATGGGCGGGATGTCGGTACCGTCGTATGCCCGAACGCCGACGCCAAGCTGTTCGTTACCGCTTCGGTAGAGGTGCGGGCCGAGCGCCGACTCAAGGAGTTGCGGGAACGCGGGATTCCGGCTATACCGTCCGACGTCCTGGAGGACATGAAGGCCCGTGACGCGCGCGACAGCCAGAGGACGGTAGCACCGCTCCGGCCGGCTGCCGACGCTTTTGTGCTTGATACCTCCGCCCTCGACGCCGACCAGGCGTTCGCAGCGGCGACCGCCTTTATCGGAACGAAAACCGGTTTCGGCCCCAAGGTCTGAGCATCAGGGTCCGGGCGCTTCGGCCCTCCATGGAACGCATGTCAACCAAGTCGCCGGGCGTGGTGCCCGGCGCGGTGGTCCCATCGGGGGCCGGCCCGTTTTGCCGCGGGACGGACCATGGCGGGATCGCTTTCGGCCAACCTTAGGAGTTTCAATGGCACAAGCTATGGCCCGGACCGGCGAGAAGGAAAGCTTTGCGGCTCTGCTCGAGGAGTCGCTCGGCACGGCCGAGTCCCTCGAAGGCTCGGTCGTCAAGGGCCGCGTCGTCTCCGTCGAGAACGACATGGTCACCATCGACGTCGGCCTGAAGTCGGAAGGCCGCGTTGCGCTGAAGGAATTCGCCGTTGCCGGCCAGCCGCCCGAGCTGAAGGCGGGTGACACCGTCGAGGTGTATCTGGAGCGTATGGAAGACAAGAACGGCGAAGCCGTTCTGTCGCGTGAGAAGGCCAAGCGCGAAGAGGCCTGGGCGCTGCTGGAGAAGTCCTTCCAGGACCAGACCCGCGTCACCGGCGTCATCTTCGGCCGCGTCAAGGGCGGCTTCACCGTCGACCTGTCGGGCGCCGTGGCGTTCCTGCCGGGTTCGCAGGTGGACATCCGTCCGGTCCGCGACATCTCCCCGCTGCTGGGCACCCCGCAGCCGTTCCAGATCCTGAAGATGGACCGCTCGCGCGGCAACATCGTCGTGTCGCGCCGCGCCGTTCTCGAAGAGAGCCGCGCCGAGGCCCGTTCGGAGCTGGTGGCCAACCTCAAGGAAGGCCAGGTTCTGCAGGGTGTGGTCAAGAACATCACCGACTACGGCGCGTTCGTGGATCTGGGTGGCGTCGACGGCCTGCTGCACGTCACCGACATCGCGTGGCGCCGCATCAACCACCCGTCCGAGGCCCTGCAGATCGGCCAGACCGTCACGGTCCAGGTCATCCGCTTCAACCCGGAGACCCAGCGCATCAGCCTCGGCATGAAGCAGCTCGAGGCCGATCCGTGGGAAGGCGTGGAAGCCAAGTACCCGGTCAGCTCGCGGTTCAAGGGCCGCGTCACCAACATCACCGACTACGGCGCCTTCGTGGAGCTGGAGCCGGGGATCGAGGGCCTGGTGCACGTCTCGGAGATGTCCTGGACGAAGAAGAACGTCCATCCGGGCAAGATCGTGTCGACGTCTCAGGAAGTCGAGGTCATGGTCCTGGACGTCGATCCGCAGAAGCGCCGCATCAGCCTGGGCCTCAAGCAGTGCCTGGACAACCCGTGGGAGACCTTCCTCGAGAAGTTCGGCCCGGGCACGGAGCTGGAAGGCGAGGTCAAGAACATCACCGAGTTCGGTCTGTTCGTCGGTCTGCCGGGCGACATCGACGGCATGGTCCACATGTCCGACCTCGACTGGAACAAGTCGGGTGAAGAGGCCATCGCCGAGTACAAGAAGGGCGACCGCGTCAAGGTCAAGGTCCTGGACGTCGACGTCGAGAAGGAGCGCATCTCCCTCGGCATCAAGCAGCTCGCGAACGATCCGTTCGAGGCTGCCACGGCCGGCCTGAAGAAGAACGACGTCGTCACCTGCACCGTCACCCAGGTCACCGACGGTGGCATCGAGGTTGCGGTGGGCGAGGGCTACACCGGCTTCATCCGCAAGTCGGACCTCTCCCGCGACCGTTCGGAGCAGCGTCCGGACCGCTTCGCCGTCGGCGAGAAGGTCGACGCGAAGGTCACCCAGATCGACCGCGGCTCCCGCCGCATCTCGCTGTCCATCAAGGCCCGCGAGATGGAGGAGGAGAAGCAGGCGATGGCCGAGTACGGCTCGTCCGACTCGGGCGCCTCGCTGGGCGACATCCTGGGTGCGGCTCTGAAGCGCAAGCAGCAGACCGACGAGTAAGGCGTTCCTCTCTCCCTCCCCCACGAAAGTGGGAGAGGGTCGGGGAGGGGGCCCGTCTCCCGCACCTGCGTCAAAGAAAGAGCCGCCGCGGTCACCCGCGGCGGCTTTTTCCGTTAAAGCACTTTCCTCACTCCTCCTCGTCCTCCTTGATGAGGTCACGATAGGCGTGCCAGCTCGCATGCCCGATCAGGGGCAGGGCCACGATCAGCCCGAGAAAGCCCGTCAGCAGCCCGGCCCCGGTGACCAGCACGATCAGCCCGGCCCACAGGGCCATGACCCGCGGGTTGCGCAGCACCGCCATGGCCGAGGCCAGGGCCGCGGCGAAAACGTCCACCGGGCGGTCCATCATCATGGGCAGGGCGGTGACGTTGGTGACGAAGGCGAAGGCCGCGAAGGCAAAGCCCAGCGCCGTGATGAAGGCGGTGAAGACCAGACCGTCCAGGCTGAACATCTGCGCGACGAAATGGTCCAGCGCGATGGCCTCGTGCGGGAAGAACAGGGCGAAGGCCACCACGTTCATCCGCGCCCAGATCATCACATACAGCATCAGGATCAGGCCGGCGGTCAGGATGTGGTAGGGGTTCGCCCGCCACGCGGTCAGCGCCCGCCACAGGCTGGGCCGGCGCCCCTCCTCCACATCCTTGGAAATCCGGTAGAGGCCGAGCGCCAGAAGCGGGGCGATCAGCAGGAAGGCGCCGATCATCGGCGCGATCAGGTAGGCCATCCCCGCCAGGACCAGTCCGCCGGTCAGGGCGAAGCCGATCGCCACGAACAGGGCGCCGTAGGCGAGGCTGACCCAGCCCGCCGCCCGCAAATCCATCCACCCCGCCCTCAGCCAGCCCATCGCCTGGGCGGCGGTGACGGAGCGGACGCGGTCCGCGTAGGGCAATCCGGCCAGCGGGTCGGCGGGACCGGTGTGATGGGCGTGAGTCATGGCAATTCTCCAACCGCGGCCGGCGACGAGGACCGTCCGATCCATCTCTTCGGAAATGGTGTCTACAAAGGCAATCAGTAAGACGGATTAATCATATTTCGGACCTTTTCCCCGGCGATGCCGGGGCAAGCCGGAGCGTCGCCGGGAAAAGGGTTCCGGCAGAAAGGCTTAGCTTGACGGTCACCGGACCCGGTGGCACGCTTGCGCGCAGGTCAAGGAGCGCGGTTCAAAGCGCTCGAACCGGGGGAAACGGAATCGCCATGACCAAATCAGAGCTGATTCAACGGCTCGCGGAGCGCAATCCGCACTTGTACCAGCGCGACATCGAAAAGATCGTCGGCACCATCTTCGACGAAATCTCGGAAGCGCTCGCCCGCGGCGACCGGGTGGAGTTGCGTGGATTCGGTGCCTTCTCCGTCAAGCGCCGCGACGCCCGCACCGGACGAAACCCGCGCACGGGTGAAGCCGTCGAGGTGGGCGAGAAGGCGATTCCCTTCTTCAAGACCGGAAAGCAATTGCGCGAGCGCCTGAACACCGACGAATGAGACCCGTTCATTGATTCATCGGCCCGGATTCAGAGCCGCGCTGCCCCCGACCACGGACACGAGGACCCCACCCGTGCGTTTCATCGCCCTCATCATCGCCGTTCCCATCGCGCTGGCCGCGGTGCTGTTCGCCATCTCCAACCGTGGCCTGGTCACGCTGTCGCTCTGGCCGCTGCCCTTCACGCTGGAAGTCCCGGTCTATCTCGCCACGCTGGTGGCGCTGGTGATCGGCTTCCTGGCCGGCGGCGTCGTCGCCTGGAACGCCCAGCGCCGCCACCGCCGCCGCGCCCGCCGCTCCACCGACCGCGTGTCCTACCTGGAGCGCGAGCTGAAGGAGACGCAGGCCCGCGCCGCCGCCGCGGAGAAGCGTCTGGCGGAGATGAACCGCCCGGTGTCCGGCACCGCCGGCCTGCCCGCCGTGACCGGTTCGGGGAACGCCCTGCCCGCCCCGACCATGCACTGACCGCCTGCCGGATTTCCCCCTTCGGTCCATGACGGGCAGGAGGGGTTTCCTTTTCCGGACCTGTGGAGGGAGCCGCCCATGCGCACCATCACCGGAGCCGAGCTGAAATCCGTCCTGCACTTCCGCATGCTGATCGAGCGCATGCGGCAGACCTTCCGCGCCGGGGTCGAGGTGCCGCTGCGGCATCACCACACGGTCGGAACCTTCGGGCAGAACGACGGCACGCTGCTGCTGATGCCGGCGTGGCAGGTCAACCAGTCCATCGGCGTGAAGGTGGTCACCGTCTTCCCCGACAACGGGGCGAAGGATCTGCCGGCGGTGCAGGGCCTCTACCTGCTGATGGACGGCAAGACGGGCGTGCCCCAGGCGGTTCTGGACGGCACGGCCCTGACCAAGCGGCGCACCGCGGCGGCCTCCGCGCTCGCGGCCTCCTACCTCGCGCGGCCCGATTCGGAACGGTTGCTGATGGTCGGCACCGGCGCGCTGGCGCCCGAGCTGATCGAAGCCCACGCCACCGTCCTGCCGATCAAGCATGTGCTGGTCTGGGGCCGCAGCCTCGAGAAGGCGAAGAAGGTCGCCAGCCGCTTCCACCGCCCGAAATTCCGCATCGAGGCCACCGACGATCTGGAGGGCGCGGTGCGCGGTGCCCAGGTGATCTCCTGCGCCACCCTGGCGAAGGAACCGCTGATCCGCGGCGCGTGGCTCCAGCCGGGCGTGCATCTCGATCTCGTCGGCGGCTTCACCCCCGACATGCGCGAGGCGGACGACGACTGCATCCGCCGCTCCCGCGTCTTCGTCGACACGCGCGAGGGCGCCTGCACGGAGGCGGGGGACATCGTGCAGCCGATGAAGGCCGGCATCCTGACGGACGAGGACATCGCCGGCGACCTGTACGACCTGACCCGCGGCCAGCGGGCCGGGCGCCGCTTCTACGACCAGATCACCCTGTTCAAATCGGTCGGCACCGCGCTGGAGGACCTCTGCGCCGCCCAGTTGGCGGTGGAGATGGTGGTCCACAACGACACGATCCGCTGAGGCTTCTTCCGTCATGACACTCCGCATCACCGTCGTCGGCGCCGGCATCATGGGGCTGTGCACCGCCTGGGCGCTGGCCCGTGCCGGGCACGAGGTCGCGGTCTTCGACCAGGGCCACGTACCCAACCCCTTCGGCAGCTCCGTGGACCAGCACCGGCTGTTCCGCCACGCCTACGGCGCCAGCGCCGGCTACGCCCGGATGGCCGACACCGCGTTGCAGGCGTGGGAGCGGCTGTGGGGCGATCTCGGCGAACGGCTTCTGGTCCCCAGCGGCACGCTCTGCACCGCCTCGGCGGAGGACGGGCGGCGCTGGCTGGCCGACAGCGCGGCGGTCCTGGAGTCGCTGGGCCATCCCTTCCGCCGCCTGACCCCGGCGCAGATCGCCGCGGAGTTCCCGCTGGTGGACGCCGCCGCGGTGGCGGAGGGGCTGCATCTGGAGTCGGGCGGGGTGCTGCTGGCCGGGCGCATCGTGGAGCTGCTCAGCCACCATCTGAACGCGCTGGGGGTGACGGTTCACGCGCGTGCCCCCGTGACGGCCATCGACCCGGAGCGCGCCGCCGTGACGCTCGCCGACCGCCGCACCATCGGCGCCGACGCGCTGGTGGTCGCCGCCGGGGCCTGGGTGACGAAGCTGCTGCCGGAGACGGCGGCCCGCCTGACCCCGTCGCGGCAGGTGGTGGCCTATCTGATGCCGCCGGAGGGGCTGCGCGGCGTCTGGGCCAACGCGCCGATGCTGATCGACGCGGACGGCGAGAGCGGGGTCTACGTCGTTCCCCCGGTGGCCGGCACGACCATGAAGGCGGGCGACCACCGCTTTTCGCGAGTCGGCGACCCGGACACCGACCGCGACCCCGATCCGGACGAGGCGCGCGACGTGCTGGACCGCGCCCGCCGGGTGCTGGCGGACGGGCACCGCTACAGCCTCGCCAACGCGGCGACCTGCTTCTACACGGTGACCGAGGACGAGCGCTTCGTGGTCGAGCCGCTGTCCGCCCGTTGCTGGCTGATGAGCGCCTGTTCCGGCCACGGCTTCAAATTCGCCCCGGCGCTGGGCGAGGCGCTGGCCGCCGCCATCGGCGATCCGGGGCCCAAAGATTCGGCGGGGGCCTCCGGGCTATCCCTCTGGGCCGCGGGGCGCTGACCGGGCGCACGGAACGGCGCCGCGTCCCCCCTGTTGGACATGGGCAACCAAGGCAAACCGCCCCAATCCAAACAGACAGGGAGTAAGCCCCATGGCCGACGAACCGCGGAAAGTGGGTGTCTACGACACGGACGGGAACCGGACGGCGCCGGGCGGCACGACCGGGATGAACTGGTGGGTCATCGCGCTCGTCGTGCTGGCGATCATCATCGCCCTCTTCATCTTCCTCTGAGCGCCGGGACGGCGGCCATGCCACAGGAACGGGCGCCGCCGGAGCGGACCGTCTCCGAGGAAGCGGTCCCCCTTTACGAGGAAATCCTGTCTGTCGGGAAGCGCACGGTCGAAACCGGCCGCTTGCGGATCACCACGGTCGTCCGCGAGCGTGAGGAAACCGTGGAGCAGGACCTCTCCAGCGAGACGGTGGAGGTCCTTCGCGTTCCGGTGGGCCGCCTGGTCGATGCCGCGCCGGAGCCGCGGTACGAGGGCGACGTGCTGATCGTTCCAATCCTCGAAGAGGAACTGGTCGTCACGAAACGGCTGGTCCTCAAAGAAGAACTGCACATCCGCAAACAGGCGACCCGGCGCACCGAGCGCGTCACCGAGACGCTGCGCTCCGAAGACGCCGTCGTCACCAGGGACGACTCCGCGCGCGCCGACGCGCCGCGGTCCGAAACATTGCCTCCACAGGAGTAGGCTGATGAACAGGAAGACCATCGTCGCGCTGTATGACGATCTGTCCAGCGCCGAACGCGTGCTTGGCGATTTGCAGGCCCGGAACCTGCGCCAGGACTTCACCATGATGGGCGCCGACAGCGCCAACCTGGGAACCGCCACCGCCACCGAGGGCCGGCTGGAAAGCTGGCGCCACGCCGCCGATTTCGGGCAGGACCCGAACTTCAACGCCCGCGACAAGCGCGTGTCGATGCTGACCCGCATGGGTGTGACGCGGGACGACGCGGAGGTCTTCGCGGAGGGTGTGCGCCGCGGCGGCGTTCTGCTGGTCGGCCGCGTGGAGGACGCGCAATGCGACGAGGCCCTGGCCATCGTCGAGCAGCACGGTCCGGTGGACATCGCCGACCGTGGGCGGAGCTATCGGGAGACCGGCTGGACCGGCTATGACGCCTCCGCCACGGATTACGACCATTCCCAGGCCACCGAGGAGCGCACGCGCTACAGCCCCGGCCTGGGCGCCGCCGCGGCGTCCCTGCGCGACGTCAACGCCGAAGGCACGGCGGGGCGCGTCGAAACCGACACCACCTACGGCAGCGAGACCACCCGCCATGCCGGGGCGGTCGGATCGGGCGAAGAGCAGCGCATTCCCGTCGTCGAGGAGCGGCTGAACGTCGGCAAGCGGGAGGTCGAGCGCGGGACCGTCCGCGTCCGCAGCTACATGACCGAGACGCCGGTGGAAGAGCAGGTTCGCCTGCGCGACGAAAAGGTGACGGTCGAACGCCGCCCGGTGGACCGCCCCGCCGGCGACCTGCCCCCCGAGGCGTTCCAGGAGCGCACCATCGAGGTGAGCGAGACGGACGAGGAGGCGGTGGTCCAGAAGTCCGCGCGGGTGCGGGAGGAGGTGGTGATCCGCAAGGAGGCCGAGGAGCGCGCGCAGACGGTGTCCGACACGGTCCGCCGGACCGAGGTGGAGATCGACGACGCCCGCAACACGGGCACCGACCGTCCCGCCGATCTTCCCACGGATCGTGACCGCCTGACCGATGACCGCCTGACCGGTGACCGGCCGGTCGACCGCGGGCTCGACCGCGATCCGGACCGGAAGATCTGACCGTAATCGGCCCATGACCCTCCCACCGGAGGGATAAGGCGTCTTCGCGCCCTGGAAGTCTGGTGATTGCCGCCCGCCCTTGTTAGGCTGCGCCGCATCACCACCTTCCAGGGTTCGGAGAGCCGTTTTTCCATGAGCACGCCCAGCATCGCGCCCGCCTCGCGCATTTTCTGCGCCGTCGACACGACCGACCTCGACACCGCCCGCGACCTTGGCCGGCGGATCGCCGGGGTGGTCGGCGGGATCAAGCTGGGGCTGGAGTTCTTCGTGGCCCACGGTCCGGCGGGCGTGCGCGCGGTGATCGGCGAGGACGGCCCGCCGCTGTTCCTGGACCTGAAGCTGCACGACATCCCCAACACCGTCGCGGGCGGCATCCGCGCGGCGCTGCCGCTGAAGCCGGCCTTCATGACCATCCACACCTCCGGCGGCCCCGCCATGATGCGCGCGGCGGCGGAAGCCGCGGCCAGCGCCGGGGAAGCCAACGCCGCAGAAAAGCGTCCGAAGATCCTCGCCGTCACCGTGTTGACCAGCATGGACGCGGCCGACCTCCAGGCCGTCGGCCAGAGCGTCCCGGTGGCCGATCAGGTGAAGCGGCTGGCCCTGCTCGCCAAGGAGTCCGGCGTGGACGGCGTCGTCTGCTCCCCCGCCGAGGTGGCGCTGATTCGCGAGGCCTGCGGGCCGGATTTCATCCTGATGGTGCCGGGCATCCGTCCCTCCTGGGCCGCCGCCAACGACCAGAAGCGCGTCATGACCCCCGCCGAGGCGCTGGCCGCCGGGGCGGACCATCTGGTCATCGGGCGCCCGATCACCGGTGACGCCGACCCGGAAGCCGCCGCCCGCCGCATCGTTTCGGAACTGTAAGGACCTCTCCCCATGCCCGTCAGCGTGAAGATCTGCGGCCTCACCGAGCCCCTGTCGCTGCACGCCGCGGTGTCCGGCGGGGCGCGTTACGTCGGTTTCGTCTTCTATCCGCCCAGCCCGCGCTCCATCGCGCCGTCCATGGCGGCGGAACTGGCGCGCATGGTCCCCACCGGCGTGCGCACGGTCGGGCTGTTCGTCGATCCCGACGACGATTTCCTGGAGCATGTGGTCACCCAGGTCCCCTTCGACCTGATCCAGCTCCACGGCAAGGAGACGCCGCGCCGCATCGCGGAGGTGAAGGCGGCCTTCAACATCCCCGTGATGAAGGCAATCAAGATCGGCGGGCCGGAGGATCTGGCCGCCGCGTCGGAGGCCGCCGAGGTGGCCGACCGCCTGCTGTTCGACGCCAAGCCGCCGGCCAAGGTGTCGGCCCTGCCGGGCGGCAACGGCATCGCCTTCGACTGGACGCTGCTGGCCGGGCGTAGCTGGCCGAAGCCCTGGATGCTGTCCGGCGGGCTGAAGCCGGAGAACGCCGCGGAGGCCGTGCGGACGACCGGAGCCACCGCGCTCGACGTGTCGTCGGGCGTGGAAGACCGCCCCGGCCACAAGGACCCGGCGCTGATCCGCCGCTTCCTGGACAGCGTCGCCGGGCTGTAGGCGCGCCCGGCACGGGCCGCATTTTCCTAAAATGCGATGCGCGGGGGCGATCCTCTCCCGAAAAGGCCGGGCGCAACTTGATCGCACCACCGGGTTGCGTGCACGCGGTATGGGTTCGTGTGATACAGTTGGCATCCGCCGGCCGCCACCGGCGGATGTGCCCCAAGGGAAGCCCCGCAAGCCCGATGCCCACCTCATCCGACACGCGATCGCCATCCGACAGCCTCGGCATCGTGCTCGACGAGCATCTGCGATGGATCGGGCAATGGCACCGTGCCGTCTTCTTCCGCGGCGGCCAGGGAGGGGAGCGGGTGTCGGCTCCGGCGTCCTTCGCGGCGTGGTGCGTGGCGGTCAACGCGGACGATCTGGCGCACCAGCCCGCCGTGGAAAAGCTGGTGACCCTGCATGAGCAGATGCACCGGAAGGCCAAGTTGCTTCTGCTGAAGGCCGCCGACGGCGGCAGCCCCAGCGAGGCCGAATACGAGACGGTGATCGCGCGGTTCGAGGAGTTCGTTCTGCATCTGCGCCGCGTGGAGCGCGCCTTCGGCGCGGCGGCGAGCGGGCTGGACCCGCTGACCGGCCTGCGCACCCGCCGCGGCATGCAGGAGGCGCTGGAGCGCGAGCACAACCGCTTCCGCCGGTCCGGCCCGACCTTCTGCATCGCCATCTGCGACATCGACCGGTTCAAGGGCATCAACGACACTTACGGCCACGACATCGGCGACCGCGTCCTCGCCGCCACCGCCGCCGCGATCAGCCGGGGCATCCGCAGCTTCGACGAGGCGTTCCGCATGGGCGGGGAGGAATTCCTGATCTGCCTGAAGGAAACCGGGCTTGCCGAAGGCTTCCAGGTCATCGAACGGCTGCGCGGCGATCTGGCGCGAACGCCGGTGCTGCTGCCGGACGGGCGGCGGATTCCGGTCACCGCCTCCTTCGGGCTGGTCGAGGCGCAGGAGGGGCTGCCGGTGGACGAGATGGTGGTCTGCGCCGACCGCGCGCTCTATCAGGCGAAGAACAGCGGGCGCAACCGCGTGGTCCGTTACGGCCTGGACCGTCCGGAGGCTGCGCCGCCGAACCGCCGGTGAGGGCGGAAGAGGGATTTGCGGGCGCATCCGGCGGCATCGCTTAAAGCGGATTGGCCGAATCGGGTCTGCCGGGTTAGGATCGGTGCCGATACAGGCCGCGGCACGAGACCCATGCGCACCAATTCCGAATTTCCCAATCTGTTCATCCTCGACCACCCGCTGATCCAGCACAAGCTGACGCTGATGCGGGCGAAGGAGCGCTCCACCGGGGGCTTCCGCACCCTGCTGCGGGAAATCTCGCTGCTCATGGGCTATGAGATCACCCGCGACCTGCCTTTGACGACGGAGCGGATCGACACGCCGCTCCAGCCCATGGACGCGCCGGTCATCGCCGGCAAGAAGCTGGCCATCGTGCCGGTGTTGCGCGCCGGGCTGGGCATGGCCCAGGGGCTTCACGAGCTGGTGCCGTCGGCGCGCGAGGGGCACATCGGCCTCTACCGCGACCACGACACCAAGATGCCGCACGAGTATCTGGTGAAGCTGCCGGAGGCGGAAGGCCGCCTGTTCATCGTGGTGGACCCGATGCTGGCCACCGGCAATTCCGCCGTCCACGCCTGCGACGTGCTGAACCGCCATGGCGTGGACGACGAGAACATCCGCTTCATGGCGCTGGTGGCCGCGCCCGAGGGCATGCGCGTCTTCGCCGCCGCCCACCCGCGGGTGAAGGTCTTCACGGCCTCGCTCGACAGCCATCTGGACGAGAACGCCTACATCGTCCCCGGCCTGGGCGACGCGGGCGACCGCATGTTCGGCACGAAGTAAGCACCGCGTTCCGCCGCATCCCTCGTCCTCCCCGTCGGGAAAAAGGCCCCGTGGGGAATAGGGGATGCGGCATGTTGTCATTGCGAGTTATTCGCACACTGTGACACCATAGGGGTCCCGTTCGACACTTCCCTATGGGCGTATGCGGCCTTGACGACGGACACCTTCCAAACTCCTGGCCACCCCCCCGGCCAGACCCCGGACGGCCCGGCTCAGGCCGCGGACTCCTACTCCTCCCTGTGGCACCGCATCGGCTTCAGCGGCTGGACGCTGGCGACGCTGGTGATCGCGGCGCTGGTCGCCCTGCCGGTGCTGGCGGTGGTCAGCCGCGTCTTCGTGCCGACGGGCGGGGTGTGGCAGCATCTGGTCGACACGGTGCTGGCCGAATACGTGCTGAACACCGTACGCCTCGTCTTCGGGGTAGGGGTGGGCACGCTGGTGATCGGGGTGGGCACCGCCTGGCTGGTCACCATGTGCCGCTTCCCCGGCAGCCGCATGCTGGAATGGGCGCTGCTTCTGCCCATGGCGGTTCCGGCCTACGTCATGGCGTACGTCTACACCGACCTGCTCCAGTTCGTCGGCCCGATCCAGACCGCCCTGCGCGAGGCCTTCCACTGGTCGCGCCGGGATTACTGGTTCCCGGACATCCGTACGCTCGAAGGTGCCGCGTTGATGATGACGTTGGTGCTGTACCCGTACGTCTATCTGCTGTCGCGCGCCGCCTTCCTGGAACAGTCCGTCTGCGTGCTTGAGGTCAGCCGTACGCTTGGACGCGGGCCGTGGCGCAGCTTCTTCACGGTGGCGCTGCCGCTGGCCCGCCCCAGCATCGTCGCGGGTCTCGCTCTGGTGCTGATGGAGGTGCTGGCCGATTTCGGCACGGTGCAGTATTTCGCCGTGAACACCTTCGTCACCGGCATCTACCGCACATGGTTCGCCATGGGGCAACCGGTGGCGGCGGCGCAGTTGGCGGCGGTGCTGATGCTGTTCGTCCTGGTGCTGGTGCTGATGGAGCGCTGGTCGCGCCGGCAGGCCCGCTATCACCACACCACCACCCGCTACCGCCGCCTGCCGAAGCACGAACTGAGGGGCTGGCGCGCCGCCGCCGCGATGACCGCCTGCGGCCTGCCGCTGTTTCTGGGCTTCCTGCTGCCCGCCGGGCTGCTGGTCCGCATGGCCCTCACCGCGGGGGATCAGGCCTTCGGGCCGGTGTTCCTGACGCTGGCCCGCAACAGCTTCACGCTGGCCGCTTTGGCCGCGGTTCTGGCGGTGTCGCTAGCGCTGATCCTGGCCTATGGGCAGCGTCTGCGCCCGACGCCGCTGCTGAAGGGTGCCGTCCGCGTCGCCGCCATGGGCTACGCCATCCCCGGCTCGGTGATCGCGGTCGGCGTGCTGATCCCCTTCGCCCATCTCGACAACGCCATCGACGCCTTCCTGCGCCAGACCATCGGGGTGTCCACCGGCCTGCTGCTGAGCGGCACCATCGCGGCGGTGCTGTTCGCCTATCTGGTCCGCTTCCTGGCGGTGTCCTTCAACACCATCGAGGCCAGCCTGGGCAAGATCCGCCCGACCATGGACTTCGCGTCGCGCGTGTTGGGCCACACGGCGGGGCGGACGCTGATCCGGGTGCACGCGCCGATCATGTGGGGCAGCCTGCTGACCGCCGGCCTTCTGGTCTTCGTGGACGTGATGAAGGAACTTCCGGCGACGATGATCGTCCGGCCCTTCAACTTCGACACGCTGGCCGTGCGGGTCTACACGCTGGCCTCCGACGAGCGGCTGACCGAGGCCGCCACGGGGGCACTGGCCATCGTCGCGGTGGGCATCGTGCCGGTGATCCTTCTGAGCCTGTCCATCAGCCGCTCCCGCCCCGGCCAGACCGACGCGTGACGTCTGTTCCCGCTGCCGCAACAGTGTTGCGCGGCGGCGGGGCTTTATCCGGTGTCGGGGAAAGATTACCTCTCACTCAGCCATCTTGCCTGAGGAGAGCGTCCGATGACCGCCGAAACCGTCCGTCCCATCCTGACCGCCGTCGAAGGCATGGAGGCGTCCGACGGGGCCGGCGTGCGCATGACCCGCATGGTCGGCACGTCGCGCCTGCGCATGCTCGACCCCTTCCTGATGCTGGATCATTTCGGGTCCGATACGCCCCAGGACTATCTGGCCGGCTTCCCCGACCACCCGCACCGCGGCTTCGAGACGGTCACCTACATGCTGGCGGGCCGCATGCGCCATTGGGACAACCACGGCCATGAGGGCGTAATCGAGACGGGCGGCGTGCAGTGGATGACCGCCGGGCGGGGCGTGATCCATTCCGAGATGCCGGAGCAGACCGAAGGGCTGATGAAGGGCTTCCAGCTCTGGATCAACCTGCCGGCCCGGCTGAAGATGACGGAGCCCGCCTATCAGGAGTTCTCCGCCGACCGCATTCCGGTGGAAAGGCGGGAGGGCGGCGCCACGGTAACGGTGATCGCGGGCACCACGGGGAACGGCACCGCCGGCCCGGTGCAAGGCGGCCCCACGGAGCCCCGCTATTTCGATGTCACCCTGCCGCCCGGCGCGGCCTTCGCCGAACCGGTGCCGGCGGATTACACGGCGGCTCTGGTGGTCTTCGAAGGCTCGGTGGTGGCGCCGGGCACGTCGGTCCGGCTGGGCGGCCCACGGGTTCTGGTGCTGGGCGAGGGCGACCGGGTGGAGGTCTCCGCCGGACCGTCCGGCGCGCGCTTCCTGCTGCTCTCCGGACGACCCATCGGCGAGCCGGTGGCTTGGGGCGGCCCCTTCGTCATGAACAGCCGCGAGGAGGTGATGCAGGCCTACCGCGACTATGAAGAAGGAAAATTCTAAACCGCACAAAGGAAAAGGGCGCGTCTCCACCGCTGGGACGCGCCCCTTCGTTACGCCGGACGGTGGCTTACTTCCAGCCGGCGCGATCCATGATCTTCAGGGCCTCGGCGTTGTTCTTGCCGTAGACCGCCGCGTTCAGCGGGTCTTCCTTGAAGGTGCCCCAGGAGACGAGCACCGGCGCGACCTTGGCACCGGCGACGATCGGGTACTCGAAGTTCTTTTCCGTGAACATCGTCTGGGCTTCCGGGCTGGCCAGATATTCCAGGAACTTCACGGCGGAGTCCTTGTTCGGCGCGTTCTTCGCCACGCCGGCGCCGGACACGTTCACATGGGTGCCGCGGTCGCCCTGGTTGGGGAAGATCACGCCCAGCTTGTCCGCGATGGCCTTGTCTTCCGGCTTGGCGGAGGAGGCGAGGCGGGCGAAGTAGTAGGTGTTCGACACGGCCACGTCGCCTTCGTTGGCGGCCACGCCCTTGATCTGGTCGGTGTCGCCGCCCTGCGGCTTGCGGGCCATGTTGGCGACGACGCCCTTGGCCCACTCCTCCGTCGCCTTCTCGCCATGGGCGGCGAGCAGCGAGCCGACGAGCGACTGGTTGTAGACGCTGGTCGAGGAGCGGACGAGGACGCGGTCCTTCCACTTCGGATCGGCCAGCTCCTCATAAGTCTTGATGTCGTCCGGCTTCACCGTGGCCTTGTTGTAGACCAGGATGCGGGCGCGCTTGGAGATGCCGAACCAATAGCCTTCCGGCTCGCGCAGGTGGGCCGGGATGGCCGATTCGAGCGTCTTGGAACGGGTCGGCTGAAGCAGACCGGCCTCCTGGGCGCGCCACAGGCGGCCGGCATCCACGGTGATGAAGACGTCGGCAGGGCTGTTGGCGCCCTCCGTCTTCATCCGCTCGATCAGCTCGTCCTCCTTGCCTTCGATGACGTTGACCTTGATGCCGGTCTGCTTCGTGAAGGTGTCGTAGAGTTCCTTGTCCACATCGTAATGGCGCGAGGAGTAGACGTTCACCTCGGCGGCGTTGGCGGCGCCGGCCACGGCCAGCAACGTTGCGGCGAAAGTGGCGGCAAAGGCGCCGCGCGACACGATGTGCATCCTGGGGACTCCCGAAATCTTGCCTCTCTGCGCCCGCTCTTGCGAAGCGTTCTCAGGACGGACTTGACCATTGGGGACCAAGGGTGTCAAGCGCGAATGATAACTGTTCTCAACTTTCTCAACCATCCGGCTCCGGCGCCTTTCCCCGCGCCGGCCCCGTCCGGAGGCGTAAATGCTTGTCCGCCTTTTGGGTATGCCTATAATCCGTTCGCAGTACCCATCGTCCGGCGAAGCCGCTTGGGATCGATGGGGCGGCTTGCAGGCGATTCATGGGGGCGACAGGATGCGTTGGACAGGTCTCTTCGCTATTGGTGCGGCGCTTCTGTCCGCGCTGGCCGTGACGCCGGCCTCCGCCGTCGATTTCTCCAAGTCCGCCGCCGAATTCGGGCCGGAGGGCGCCTGGACCAGCCGGTGCGAGATCGACCGCATGACCGACACCAAGGTCTGCCGGCTGATGAACTACCGCCTGTTCGATGACGGGAAGGAGGTCGGATTCGTGGCGCTGAGCGTCATCCCGACCGGCAACGACTATCACCTGTTCCTGACGACCAGCCAGGGCATGGTGGAGAATTGCGCCATCCGCGTGGACCGCCAGCCGCGGATCGAGACCCAGATCGCCACGCTGAACATGTGCATGTTCCCGAACTTCGTGTCGGGCCGCGTGGTGGACCAGTTCCGCAACGGTTCCACCGTTCTGGTCCGCGTCAACTTCATGCGCGCCGGCAAGCGCGACATCGACTTCCCGCTGAACGGCTTCTCCCGGAATTTCGAAGAGATGCAGCGCAGCCTGCAATGAGCCGAATGGACATTCCGGCAACGAAACGGCGCGGGTGATCCCCGCGCCGTTTCGCTTTCAAGATGACCTTTGTCCCGGTTCACCGCCAGCCGGTGCGGCCCCGGCGGTCGTCCTCGTCGAACAGTTCGGCCAGCTTGTTCATCATGGTGCCGCCCAACTGCTCCGCGTCCACGATGGTGACGGCGCGGCGGTAATAGCGGGTCACGTCGTGGCCGATGCCGATGGCCACCAGCTCCACCGGCGAGCGGGTCTCGATGTACTCGATCACCTGCCGCAGGTGGCGTTCCAGATAATTGCCGGCGTTGACCGACAGGGTCGAGTCGTCCACCGGCGCGCCGTCGGAGATGACCATCAGGATGCGCCGCTGCTCGGGCCGCCCGATCAGGCGGTTGTGCGCCCACAGCAGCGCCTCGCCGTCGATGTTCTCCTTCAGGATTCCTTCGCGCAGCATCAGGCCCAGATTCTTGCGGGCGCGGCGCCAGGGCTGGTCGGCGTCCTTGTAGACGATGTGGCGCAGGTCGTTCAGGCGGCCCGGGTTGGCGGGCTTGCCGGACGCGATCCAGTGCTCGCGCGCCTGCCCGCCCTTCCAGGCGCGGGTGGTGAAGCCCAGCACTTCCACCTTCACCGCGCAGCGCTCCAGCGTGCGGGCCAGGATGTCGGCGCTCATCGCGGCGATGGAGATGGGACGCCCGCGCATGGAACCGGAATTGTCGATCAGCAGCGACACCACCGTGTCGCGGAAGTCCATCTCCTTCTCCTTCTTGAAGGACAGGGGAAGGACCGGGTTCACGACGATGCGGGCGAGGCGGGCGGCGTCCAGGATGCCGTCGTCCAGGTCGAACTCCCACGACCGCTGCTGCTTCGCCAGGAGGCGGCGCTGCAGGCGGTTGGCCAGCTTGGAGATCACGCCCTGGAGATGGACGAGCTGCTGGTCCAGCATGTGGCGCAGCCGCGCCAGCTCGTCCGGGTCGCACAGGTCTGAGGCGTCCACCACCTCGTCGAACTGGGTGGTGAAGGGCTTGTAGGCGTTGGGGTCGGGCTCGTTGCGGCGGCTGGCCTCCGGGCGCCAGGGCTGGCCGGGGCCGGCGGGCTCCTCCGCCCCCTCGCCCTGGCCCATTTCGGTGTCGCCTTCCTCGCCGGTGCCCTCGTCGGCCTGCTCGCCCTGGTCGGACTCCTGCATCTCCTGCGAGGTCATCGACTCGGCCTGGCTCTGGACGTCGTCCTCGCCCTGGGTCTGGCCCTTGTTCGGCTCGTTCTCGTTCTCGCCGGAGTCGCGCTCGTCCTCCTCCTGCTCCTGCGGGTCGTCGGGGTCGCTGCCGACCTCCATGTCGAGTTCCGTCAGCAGCTTGCGCACGGCGCGGGCGTAGGAATCCTGGTCGGCCATGTGACCGGCGAGGCCGTGCAGATCCTTGCCCAGCCGCTCCTCGATCCAGCCGCGCCACAGGCTGACCGCGTGCTCCGCGGCGGGGGGCGGGGCGGCGCCGGTCATCGCCTCGCGGGCGATCAGGCGCAGCACCTCGGGCAGAGGCACCTGCTCGCGCTCCTCCAGCCGCTCGAAGCCCTGCTTGTGGTAGCGCTCGTCCAGCGCCGCCTCCAGGTTGGCGGCGACACCGGGCATGTGGCGGGCGCCCAGCGCCTCGCAGCGGGCCTGCTCCAGCGCGTCGTAGGCGGCACGGGCGCTGTCGCCCAGCGGCATGCGCTGCAGGTGGATGGCGTTGTCGTGGAAGCGCAGCCGCAGCGACACGGCGTCGGCGGCGCCGCGCAGCGTGGCGACGTCGTGGGGGTTGAGGTCGCGCGCCGGGGTGGGAATGCGCACGCGCAGTCCGGCGACGCCGGGCGGCTCGGTGGAGAAGCCCACCTGCACGTCGGCCCGGCGGGAGAGGGCCCGCACCGCGGCGGCGGTGGAGCGCTTGAAGGCCTCGACGGGATTTTCACGATCGGTCATGGCGGGCTGTCGATAGAGTTGGGGAAGTGCGGAAACTTCACGGATTTCGCGGATTTGGGCACGGATTTCGCGGATTTGGGCACGGATTACACGGATCTTATCCTATGGAAGAACGCGCCGGACCGTCAGGCTCGGCGTGCCGAAATTCAGCAGAAGCCCAACCGGCATCCCGCTGGCCCTCAGGTAATTCACCACCTGCTTGATGTGCGGCTGGGCTATGGCTTCGGCGACTTTCAGTTCGACGATCACTTGGTCTTCGACCACGACGTCCGCGAAGTAAGTCCCGACGCTGCTGCCCTTGTAGGAGATGCCGAAAGGCACCTCCAACCCGACGTTTAGGCCCCGGCTTCGGAGTTCGTGAACGAGGGCGTTCTGATAGACCGATTCGACGAAGCCTTGTCCGAGCGTGTTGAAAACCTCGAAACCGGCTCCAATGACACGCTCCGTCAGGGCTTCAATGCTATGGTCCAGAACGACCCTCATCCATGAAATCCGTGCTCAAATCCGCGAAATCCGTGAAGAATCAGTGCTCCGCAACCGGGCGGGATCTTAGCTCCGATCACACCAGATTCGCCTGCACCCCCGTCTCCGGCAGTTCGGTGCCGAAGCAGCGCTGGTAGTATTCGGCGACCGTCGGGCGCTCCACCTCGTCGCACTTGTTCAGGAAGGTGATCCGGAACGCGAAGGCGACGTCGTTGAAGATGTTGGCGTTCTGCGCCCAGGTGATGACCGTGCGCGGGCTCATCACGGTGGAGATGTCGCCGTTGATGAAGCCGGCGCGGGTCAGGTCGGCCAGACGCACCATCGACGCCACGGTCTTGCGGCCCGCCTCGTCGTCGTATTCCGGCACCTTGGAGGCGACGATCTTCACCTCGGCGTCCACCGGCAGGTAGTTCAGCGTCGCCACGATGTTCCAGCGGTCCATCTGGCCCTGGTTGATCTGCTGCGTGCCGTGATAGAGGCCGGTGGTGTCGCCCAGGCCGACGGTGTTCGCCGTGGCGAACAGGCGGAAGGCCGGGTGGGGGCGGATGACGCGGTTCTGGTCGAGAAGGGTCAGCTTGCCCTCCACCTCCAGCACGCGCTGGATCACGAACATCACGTCGGGGCGGCCCGCGTCATACTCGTCGAAGACGAGCGCGCAGGCGTGCTGGAGCGCCCAGGGCAGGATGCCTTCGCGGTATTCCGTCACCTGCACGCCGTCGCGAAGGACGATGGCGTCCTTGCCCATCAGGTCGATTCGGCTGATGTGGCTGTCCAGGTTGATGCGGATGCAGGGCCAGTTCAGGCGGGCGGCCACCTGTTCGATGTGGGTGGACTTGCCGGTCCCGTGATAGCCCTGGACCATGACGCGACGGTTGTAGGCGAAGCCGGCCAGGATCGCGAGCGTGGTGTCGCGGTCGAAGCGGTAGGCTTCGTCGATGTCCGGCACATGCTCCGTGCGCTGGCTGAAGGCCGGCACCTGCATGTCGCTGTCGATGCCGAACACTTGACGCACCGACAGGGTGATGTCGGGAACGTGATCGAACAGGGCCGAGCTGGCCTGGGTGGCTCCTTGAGAAGGCATGGGAGGTTCTTATCGTTCCAACGTGTCTGTTGTCGGGGCCGCCCGGCCATTGTGGTCCGGCCAACCGTCGGGTTTACGCACCATAGCAGGCTTTCAGCGTGTTGTAGGCCTGATTGATCTCCTTCAACTTTTCTTCGGCCGCCTTGTCCCCGCCGTTCGCGTCGGGATGGTGCGTTTTCACCAGCTCGCGGTAGCGCGCCTTGATGCGTGGGAAGTCCACGGGCGGGACAAGGTCCAGAACGACCAGCGCCTCCTCCTCCGCGGTGCGGGCGGCCTGGCGGCGCTGCTTGCTCTCCTCGGACTGGTCCTTGCCGGCCTCGCGCCCGAATTCGAAGCTGAAGCCGTGCATCGCGCGGTCGCGCAGGAACTTCTCCTGCATCCCCCAGAAGCCGAGCGGCCAGCTCGGCCGCTGCCAGGTGGTGTCGCGGCGGACCTCGGCCTCGATCTGCTCGGGCTTCATGCCGGCGTAATAGTCCCAGGCGCGGTTGTATTCCCGCACATGGTCCAGGCAGAACCAGTAGTAGTCGTTGAGCTGCCGGCGGCTTTTCGGCGCCCGGTACTCGCCCTCGCCCGCACAGCCCGGATGGTCGCAGGCGCGCACGGCGGCGCGCGGCTGGTCATATCGGCTGAAGTCGTAGCGGGTCCGTGGCTTGCTCATGTGCGAAGTATGGGAAGAGGCTCCCTTTCTGGCAAGCGCACGCAAGGGGGCGGTGCCGGTCTGCGGAAAATGGCCGGTCTGCGGCTGTGCCGTCTTGACTGTGGCGGCGCGGAGCCCTCACCTCAATTCCCAACCAGACTTGCCCCGACCAGACCTGAGCGAGGACCCCATGGAATACGCAACCCGCATGCGCCGGAAGCTGACCGACGCGCTGGCCCCCGAACGGCTCGACATCCAGGACGACTCCGGCCGCCACGCCGGCCACGGCGGCGCCCATCCGGAGGGGGAGACCCATTTCCACGTCACCATCGTCTCCGCCGCCTTCGCCGGAAAATCGCGCGTGGAGCGCCAGCGGCTGGTCTACAGCCTTCTCGCCCAAGAAATGGCGGAGCGCGTTCACGCCCTCGGCCTGACCACGCTGACGCCCGACGAGGCCCGCTGACAGCAACGCCCACAAGAACGCCCGGCCTTGGTCCGTGCGCCAAGGGAAAAGCGCCACCTGCAAATGCATACATACGCATGCAACTACTGGAGGTTCTTTTCCGTCTGTAAGCATAATTCGAGTGCGGCCATGGTTGCAATTCTCGCTGTATTTAGTAGAGTGCAGCGCATGCAACCAATCAATGCGCCGTGGGCGACGCACTCTTCGCGCGTCGTCCGGCGGGTTCGTGGAGAGGGCGGCGTATGGCGAAGCGCGGGCCGAAGAAGCGGTTAACAGTGAACCCCAACGCGTGTGTGGAACCGCTGAAGAGCATGAACATCATGATTGCCGGGCGCCGCACGAGCATGCGTCTGGAGCCGACCATGTGGGACGCTCTGGAGGACATCGCCCGCCGCGAAGGCCTGACGGTCAACGGCCTCTGCACCCTGATCAAGGATCGGCTGGACGAGCAGCTCCGGCGCCGCGGTCCGGCCACGGACAATTCGGAGGTGACCCTGACCTCGGCGGTCCGCGTCTTCATCGCGGCCTATTTCCGCCGGGCCTGCACCGAGGACGGCCACTTCCGGGCCGGCCACGGCGGCGGCGATCCCTTCGTCGGCACGCCGTTCGACCTGCCGCCGCCGGACGAGCTGGACCAGCCGGCGCCGGGGACCGGCACGACGGCGTCCGCGGGCGTGCCGGCCGTGGCCTCGGGCGAGGGTGTCCGGACCTCCCTGGAGGCGTGACGGTCCTCGCCGTCCCGATTCGGGCATGAAAAAGGGCGTGGCCTCGCGGGCACGCCCAAATTTTTGCCGTCTTGAATTTTTGCCGTCTTGCCGCCTTTCAATCGGCGGCGTCGCGCGGGCGGTCGCCGGTGTAGTGGTCGGGCCAGTTCTTGCGCACGACTTCGCCGTTGCTGTCGAAGATGTGGCAGGTGTTCAGCAGAACCGGACGCTTCGTGCGAAGCATATCTTCCTTGCCGTCCGCCTCGGTGCTTCCGGGCGTCCGGCCCTTCGCCTTCTCGGCCTGCTCGCGCGCCAGGATGGGGTAGATGGTCTGGAAGGCGGTGGTGGCGACCGGCCCCAGAAGCTCCACAAGATGGGTGCAGCCCTGCACGCCGCCCAGCCGCTCCTTCACCGAGCGGGTCCAGCCCGGACCGATCTTCAGCCCGACCAGACGCTGGAAATTGGGGGTGACGGAGCCGCAGGTGCGGTATGGGCTCTTCTCCGTCACCGCCTCGACCGCATGGACGGTCAGGTCGTTGTCCACCGTCAGGCGAATCCACATGCCGTGCACCGGGTCGCCGGGCAGGATCTGGCCGCGCTGGTCGGTGTTGAAGGCATAGCTCTTCACGTCGGTCAGGTGACCCTCGACGTCCCACAACCCATCGGTCCGCCGATAGCCCCGGCAAGTGACTTCCCGGGTGTGGATCGGTTCGCGCGCGGCGGGTTCGGACAGGGGCATGGGACTCTCTGACGTTCGGCCTAGTTCGGACGGCCTGATTGTTGGGGCGTGCCCTGGAATATCGGTGGGGCCAGCGTTCAGGTCAAGCCGGCTCCGCCGCATTGCAGCATTACGCGTCCGGCGCTCAGGGGGGAGCGCTGGCGGAGTAGTGCGACCCGAAGATGAAGGCCTCGCGGTCGCGGATCTCGTCCTCCAAATGGGCGCGGACCACGGCGAACAGATCGCGGATGGACACGATGCCCATCACCGTGCCGTCCGACTCGCCGTCCGCGGTGACCGGCAGGTGGCGGTAATGGTGGCGTTCCATGAGGTCCAGCGCCTCGTAGGCGCGGGCGTCCGGCCCCAGCGTGTCGGGGGAGGCGGTCATGACCTCGGCCAGCCGGGTGGCCACCGGGTCGCGGCCCGTGGCGACGACGCGGGCGGCGAGGTCGCGCTCGGTGAAGATGCCCTTGAGCGAATGGCCTCCCGATAACTGGCTCTGCGTGACCAGAACGGCGGCGACCCGGCGCTCCGCCATCAGAATGGCGGCGTCCTGGACGCTGGCCTCCGGGGGCAGGCAAACGAGCTGCTGATCCTTGATGACGTCGGGGATGAGCTTGCGGTTCGGCATGTCCCTTCTCCCTTATTTGGGGCGGCGTTCCGCAGCGTGTCGGACGCAAATCGGAACTGTCGTGAAGTCTGACAGTTCGCCACCCAAACGGTCAAGGGATTATGGTGCACCGCATCAGCGCGCGACGGCATCCTCCAGAAGGGAACGCACCACCGCCGGATCGACGTCGCGCTGGGTGAAGGCGTCGCCCAGCCCGCGCACCAGAACGAAGGTGATCCGCCCGTCCTTCACCTTCTTGTCCTTGGCCATGGACAGGATCAGCCCGTCCACGTCCCACTCCACGCCGGGCACGTCGGCGGGGCGGACCGGCAGGCCGACGCGGGCCAGATGGGCGCGCGCCTTCTCCGCGTCCGCCGCCGGGCACAGCCCCAGCCGCACCGACAGGTCGAAGGCCAGCACCATGCCGATCGACACCGCCTCGCCGTGCAGCAGGCGGGAGCCGAAGCCGGTCGCCGCCTCCAGCGCGTGGCCGAAGGTGTGGCCCAGGTTCAGAAGGGCGCGGTCGCCGCTCTCGCGCTCGTCCACCCCGACGATGGCGGCCTTGGCCCGGCAGCTTTCCGTGACGGCGGTGCGGCGGGCGTCGCTGTCGCCGGCCACCACCCGCTCGCCATGCGCCTCCAGCCAGTCGAAGAAGCCGGGCAGGCGGATCAGCCCGTACTTCACCACCTCGGCATAGCCGGCCAGCACCTCGCGCCGGGGCAGGGTGTCCAGCGTGGCGGTGTCGGCGATGACCAGCCGCGGCTGGTGGAAGGCGCCGATCAGGTTCTTGCCGTGCGGGCTGTTGATGCCGGTCTTCCCGCCGACCGAGCTGTCCACCTGGCTGAGCAGCGTGGTCGGCACCTGGATGAAGTCGATCCCGCGCAGCGCGGAGGCCGCGGCGAAGCCGGTGATGTCGCCGATCACCCCGCCGCCGAGCGCCAGCAGGACCGCCGACCGCTCGATCCCGCGCGCCAGGATGGCGTCCATCAGCCGCTCGAAATGGGCGAAGTCCTTGGTCTTCTCCCCCGCCGGCAGGACGATGGCCTGGGTCGGTTCGATCCCGGAGTCGCGCAGCGTGCGCTCCAGCGTCGGCAGGTGCAGCGGGGCGACGTTTTCGTCGGTCACGACGATGGGGGCCTTGCCCTTCGTGACGGCGGCGATGCGCGGCCCGGCGCCGTCGAGCACCCGGTCGCCGACCAGGATGTCGTAGCTGCGCGGGCCGAGGTCGAGGCGGACGGTGTCGGTGACGGCGGAGGTGTCTGAAGGGGTCATGGCGGGTTCAGGGCTTGTCGTGGTGGTGGTGCGCCGGGTGGCGGTGATGGTGGTGATGGGGCGAGTGGGGCAGAGCGATGCCGAAATGCGCCTCCAGCGCCTCGATCACCTGCTCCACCGTCGCTTCCGGCGGGCGTTCGTCGCTGATGACGGTCAGTTCGGCCTCCGCATAGATGGGGTAGCGGGCGGTCATCAGCCGGCTCAGGATCTCCTTCGGGTCGCCGGAGTTCAGCAGCGGGCGGTGGGTGCGCCGCGCCGTTCGGGCCAGCAGCACGTCCAGTTCGGCGCGCAGCCAGACCGACAGGCCGTGGGCGCGGATGGCCGCGCGCGTCTCCGGGTCCATGAAGGCGCCGCCGCCGGTCGCCAGGATGTGCACCGGCTGTTCGGTCAGCAGGCGGGTGATGATCCGGCGCTCCACCGAGCGGAAGACGGCCTCGCCGTCGCGGGCGAAGATTTCCGCGATGGTGCAGCCCGCCGCCGCCTCGATCTCCGTGTCGGCGTCGATGAAGGGCAGGTGCAGCCGCGCGGCCAGCCGCCGCCCGATCGCGCTCTTGCCGGCCCCCATCAGACCGACCAGCACCACCGTCTTCGGCAAAATCTTCGACGGGTCCGGCGGTTGTCCCTGCGGTGGAAGGCGGGCGGTCATGGCGTTGCTGACTTTCCTGGTACCGGTGTTCGATTCGGTCGCGGGAGCCGCCGCATGTTGCGCAGCGGTGCCCCCTGTGGCTAAAGTGGTACGTCCCGCGTTCATCGGCCGTCAGGCCAGCGGTGCGGACGGTGTGCGATGATTAGCATGAAAGCGCACCCTTGTCCCAAGCCGCACGGACGCAGACCGTGATACAGCGCCGCCGTTCCTTCCACAGAAACACGTCTCCGATCGCCATGAACCGGGTTATTTCCGTTCTTTTCGTGCTGTTCCTGTTCGTCATCGGGGGGGGCATGGCCTTCCTCGCCTCCTGGGACATGCCGGTGCCGTCCAAGACGATGGAAAAGGTCATTCCGGATGAGCGGTTCCCCCGCTGAGGCTGGGGACGCCGTGTGGCGCCGCCGCCGGTCCGCCGCCCCGTCCTGGGGCAGGAGGGCCGGGGCCGGCGCCGTTTCCGTTCTTGCCCTGCTCTGGACGCTGATGGGAGCCGCGCCGCCCGCGCAGGCCCAGGGCGTGCCGTCCGGGGCGCCGATTCGCCTGTTTCCGCCGCCGGAGGCGGTGGCTCCTCCGGATGCCGCCCGTGAGGCCGCCCGAAATGCCGGGCGGGTGCTGGACGATCCCCTGGCGTCGCCGGGGCCGTCCGCCGCTCCGCTGCCGCTGACGGCCCCGTCCCGTCCGCCGTCCTTCGACGTGGTGCCCACGGTGGCGCCTCCGTCGGCCATCGCGGTGGAGTCGCTGGGTCCGCTGGACCCCGACGGCGCTGGCCCGCTGGCGGGGGCCGCGGGGCTGGGAAGCGACCCCTGGCGCGGCATTCCGCGTGCCGAGGTGCTGGCCCTGCTGCCGGAACTGCCCACCCTCACCCCGTCGCCCGCCGTGAAGGAATTGCAGCGCCGCCTGCTGCTCAGCCGCGGCTCGCCCGCCGCCGCTCCCGGCGAGCCCGACCCGGCGCGCCGCTTCGGCGGCCTGCGGGTGGAGAAGCTTGCGGCCATGGGCGACCCGCGGGGAGCCGCCGACCTCGCCGCGCTGCTTCCCGAAGCGATGATGGCCGACGAGGCCGCCGCCCGCGCCCTGACCGATGCCGAACTGATTGCCGGCCCGCTGGACTGCGCCGCCGCCACGGAGCGCGCCAAGCCTTTTTCCGGCCCCTACTGGCAGCGGGTGGAGCTGTTCTGCCGCCTGCGCGCCGGGCGGATCGGCGGCGTTCCGCCGATGGAGGCCGGGACCGGCCCGGCGGGGGACGATCTCGCCTTCGACATGCTGCGCGAGCAGCCGGGCGGCGATCCCGAGTTCCTGCGGGTGGCCGAGGCCATGGCGGGCGGGCCGCCGCCGCGGCTGCGCAGCTTGAAGGACCCCAGCCCGCTGACCCTGGCCGCCCTGCGGGCGCTCCAGGCCGGGGTACCGCCCGACATCCTGTCCTTGAACGACCCGGCGCGTCTGGCCGCGGTCGCGTCCAACACCGGCGCCGACCCGGCGACCCGCGTCACCGCGGCGGAACGCGCCGCCGTGGCCCTGTTCCTCGATGTCCGGCGGTTGGAGGAGGCGTACCGCGCCGCCCCGGCCAAGGGGGACGAGCTTCTGCGGCTGAAGGACGCCGCGGCGCGCGACCGTACGGCCCGCACCCGCGCGCTGGTGCAACAGGCCATGCTCGGCGCGATGAGCGGCGGGCGGCGCGTGGAGCTGGCCGAACTGGCGCTGGAGCTTCTGGACCCGCCGATGCGCGCCGGGCCGGTGGGGGCGGCGGTCGCCAACATGCTCGACACCCTGTCGCCGACTCCGGACGCCGCCGCCCTGGCTCCCGGCGCCGCCCGCCTCTGCTTCGCGCTGGGCCGCGCCGACCAGGGCAAGCGCTGGCACGACCTCGCCCTGCGCAGCCGTCCCACGGCGGAAGTGGCGCGGCTCTGGCCGCTGGCCGTCATCGCGCTGGGTCCGCCGCCGGGCGGCGGGGCGCTCGGCCTCGCCGGCTGGCTGGACGAATCGCTGCGCGGCGCCGATTCGGAGGCCCGCGCCCGCGTCGCCGGGCAGTTGGCGCTGCTCCAGGCGGTCGGCGTCGCCGTCCCGGACGAGGCGTGGCGCCGCATCGCCGACCCGGAGAGCGACGCCCCCGCAACCCCGGGCGCCCGTCCGCCGACGGCGGACCCCGCCCTGTGGCAGCGCCTGACCGACGCCTCCGCCGCCGGGCGCGTGGGCGAGACGGTGCTGGCCTCCCTGCTGCTTCTCGGCAACGCCGGGCCGGTGGGCGCGCCGCCCCCGGTGGTGGCGCGGGTGGTGGCGGCCCTGCGCGCCGTCGGGCTGGACAACGACGCCCGCGCCATCGCCCGTGAAGCCGCCGCGGCCCTGGCCGGATGAGTCCCATGCCCAAAACGACCCCATCTAAAACCCCGGCGCCGAAAACCCAGGCGCCGAAGACCCAGGCGCCGAAAGCCCAGCCGAAGCGGCGTGGGCGCCCCTGCAAACCGCGCCCGGTCGCGGCCTCGCCCCATGTCGACGCCTTCCTGGACATGCTGACGGCGGAGCGCGGCGCCGCGCTGAACACCCGCATGGCCTACGAGCGCGACCTCGCTGACCTCGCCCTCTGGCTGGCCCAGCGCGGGCAGCCGCTGGACAAGGCGGGGACGGAGGACCTGCGGGCCTATCTCGCCTTCCAGTATGTGGAGGGCGGGCAGAAGCCGGCGCCCCGCACGCTGGCCCGCCGCCTGTCGGCGATGCGCCAGTTCTACCGCTTCCTCGTCTCGGAAGGCCGGCGGCAGGACGACCCCGCCTCGGCGCTCGACAGCCCCAAGCAGGGCCGCCCGCTGCCCAAGATCCTGACGGTGGAGGAGGTCACCCGCATGATCGACTCCGCCCAGACCCGCGGCGGTCCGGAAGGGCTGCGGCTGGTCGCCCTGCTGGAGGTGCTCTACGCCACCGGGCTGCGCGTGTCGGAGCTGGTCGGCCTGCCCATGGCGGCCATCCTGCGCGACGGGCGCGGGTTGATCGTGCGCGGCAAGGGCGGGAAGGAGCGCATGGTGCCGCTGTCCGAACCGGCCTCCGCCGCTCTGGCCGCCTATCTGCCCTGGCGAAGCCACTTCATCCTGGCCGGGCGGGAGAACGGGCCGATCGCCTTCCTCTTCCCCTCGCGCAGCTCCACCAACGGGCATCTGACGCGCCAGCGCTTCGCGCAGTTGCTGAAGGAGTTGGCCATCGAGTCGAACATCGACCCGGAGAAGGTCAGCCCGCACGTCCTTCGCCACGCCTTCGCCACCCATCTGCTGGACCGCGGGGCGGACCTGCGGTCGGTGCAGAAGATGTTGGGCCATGCCGACATCGCCACCACCCAGATTTACACCCATGTGGTGTCGGAGCGGCTGAAACAGGTCGTGCACGAGCATCACCCGCTGGCCCGGCGAAAATCCGTTCGTACGCAATAGCGTTGCGCGCAAAGGGGTTGCGGCATTCAAAAAATACCAAACCGGCTATGGCGGCTCCTCCCGCTGTGGTATAGCCCTTGGTCAAAGGGGGGTGGGCGGCCGCTGCGCCGGACCACCGCGTGACGATCAGGGGGGAACCGCATGGCCACGACCATCTCCGGGCTTGAAATCCTGGGTCCGATCAAGCCGGGCTTCGAACAGATCCTGACGCCGGAGGCGCTGGCCTTCCTGGCGGAGCTGGAGGGCCGGTTCGGGTCGGAGCGGCTGCGCCTTCTCGACGTGCGGACGAAGCGGCAGGCGCTGATCGACCAGGGGCACAAGCCGGACTTCCTGCCGGAGACCCGCGCCATCCGCGAGGCCGACTGGACCATCGCGCCGCTGCCGCACGACCTGCTCGACCGCCGGGTGGAGATCACCGGGCCGGTCGACCGCAAGATGATCATCAACGCGCTGAATTCCGGCGCGAAGGTGTTCATGGCGGATTTCGAGGATTCGAGCTGCCCGTCCTGGACCAACCTGATCGAGGGGCAGAGCAACCTGCGCGACGCCGTGCGCCGGACCATCGCCTTCGACGATCCCGTGTCGGGGAAAAAGTACCGGCTCAACGACAAGACCGCCGTCCTGAAGGTCCGCCCGCGCGGCTGGCATCTGGAGGAGAAGCACGTCCGGCTGGACGGCGAACCGGTGTCCGGCGCGCTGTTCGACTTCGCCCTCTACGCCTTCCACAACGCGCAGGAGCTTCTGGCGCGCGGCTCTGGCCCCTATTTCTACCTGCCGAAGCTGGAAAGCCATTTCGAGGCGCGGCTGTGGAACGAGGTGTTCACGGTCGCCGAGGATTACCTGAAGATCCCGCACGGCACCATCAAGGCCACGGTGCTGGTGGAAACCATCCTCGCCGCCTTCGAGATGGACGAGATCCTCTACGAGCTGCGCGACCATTCCGCCGGGCTGAACTGCGGGCGCTGGGACTACATCTTCAGCTTCATCAAGAAGTTCCGCAACGACCCCGCCGCCGTCCTGCCCGACCGGGCGGAGGTGACGATGGCGACGCCCTTCCTCCAGTCCTACAGCCTGCTGGCGGTCAAGACCTGCCACCGCCGCGGCGCCCCGGCCATCGGCGGCATGGCGGCCTACATCCCGGTGAAGGACGATCCCGCGGCCAACGAGACCGCCTTCTCCAAGGTCCGCGCCGACAAGGAGCGGGAGGTGTCCAACGGCCATGACGGCACCTGGGTCGCGCATCCGGGCCTCGTCCCCGTCGCGCGGGAGGTGTTCGACGCCTACATGCCCAAGCCCAACCAGATCGACCGCAAGCGCGCCGACGTCGCGGTGACCGCCGCCGCCCTGCTGGCCGTGCCGGAGGGGCCGAAGACGGAGCGCGGCCTGCGCAACAACGTGGCCGTCGCCATCGGTTATCTGGAGGCGTGGCTGCGCGGTGTCGGCTGCGTGCCGCTGTTCAATCTGATGGAGGACGCCGCCACCGCGGAGATCAGCCGCACCCAACTCTGGCAGTGGGTCCACCATGGCGCCGCGCTGGACGACGGGCGCCCGGTGACCATGGAACTGGTGGACGATGCCATCGCGGAGGAGCTGGCCGCCTGGAAGGCCCGCGTCGGCGACCGCGCCTTCGACCTCGGCCTGTACGAGGAGGCCGCGGTGATGCTGCGCGACCTCGTGGAGCGCCGGGACTTCGTGGACTTCCTGACCCTGCCGGCCTACGACCGCATCGTCGCTCAAGGGGCGTGAAGGGAGGGCGTGAGGGGAGCGTGAGGGCGTTGCCAAGCCCGTGGCGTCTTCACCATATTGGTGTCGGCACATCACCCGAAGGGGCCGCCATGGGACGCAACGCCGCCGCGTATGGGGACGATTTCTACGGCTGGACGCAGGAGCAGGCCGGGCTTCTGCGCGCCGGCAAGCTGTCCGAAGTGGACGCCGAGAACCTCGCGGAGGAGATCGAGAGCATGGGCCGCAGCGAGGCGGACCGCCTGCGGAGCTGTCTGCGCCTGATCCTTCTGCATCTCCTGAAATGGCGCGAGCAGCCCGCCCGCCGGTCGCGGAGCTGGCGCAACAGCATCCAGCGGGAGCGGGACAACGTGGCCCTCGTCCTGGAGGACAACCCCAGCCTGACTCCCAAGCTGCCCGCGCTGTTCGCCAAAGCCTACCAGCTTGCCCGGCGCGAGGCCGCCCGCGAAACCGATCTGCCGGTGGAGCGCTTCCCCGAGGACAGCCCCTTCACCCTGGACCAGACCCTCGACCCGGCCTATCCGGACGATCTGGAGGACGGCTGGCGCCGCAGCCCCCGGACTCCGCGGATCTGAATTGACGTCCGCACCCACCACTGTTCCGCCGGCCTCGCGCGGGGCCGAATCGCTTGCGCTGCTGCTTCTGGTCGGCGGGATGATCGGGGTGATCTTTCCGGTCACCAAGGTCGCGCAGGCGGCGGGGGTGCCGCCGCTGCCCTGGGCCTTTTCGATGATGCTGGGCGCCGGGGCGATCCTGGCCGGACTGGCGCGTTTCAAACGGCAACCCATGCCTGTGACCGGACGGTATCTGCGGTACTTCGCGGTGTCGGGGCTGCTGTCCATGGCGCTGCCCAACGTGGTGCTGTTCTTCGTGATGCCGTGGCTGGGGGCCGGGTTGTCGGCGGTGGTCTACACGCTGCCGCCGATCCTGACCCTGCTGATGGCCCTGGCGGTGCGGATCGAGACGCCCGACCGCGGGCGGGCGGTGGGAATCCTGTTGGGGTTCGCCGGGGCGCTGATGATCGTCGGGCCGCGCGGCAGTCTGCCCTCGCCCGATCTGGCGGGCTGGATGGCGCTGGCCTTCGTCATGCCGGCCTCGGTCGCGGCGGGCAACATCTACCGCACCGTGGCGTGGCCGCCGGGGGCGAAGCCGGTGGCGCTGGCCGCGGGCACCATGCTGGGGGGGGCGGGCTGGGTCGCGCTGGCGCTGCTCCTCACCGGGGCGGTGACGGAGCTGCCGGCGCTGGGCCTCGCGCCGTGGCTCGCCCTGCTTCAGATCGCGGTGACCGCGCTGACCTACGTGCTGTATTTCCGGCTCCAGGTCGTTGCCGGGCCGGTCTATCTCAGCCAGATCGGCTATGTGGCGACCTCCGTCGGGCTGGGCACCGGAACGGTCCTGTTCGGGGAGCGCTATTCCCCCTGGGTGTGGAGCGGGGCGGCGGTGATCGTGGCGGGGGTGCTTCTGGTCAGTTTTGGCCGGCGTTTCGCGCGATAAGCTGTGGCATCGCCGCCGCGCACCGTGTTACCAAGGCCGGTCCGCGACGTCCGCGTCCTATCCTATTCGGTCCGTGATCCTTCCGGCATGCAAACCTTCCTGGAATTCGAAAAGCCGATCGCCGAGCTTGAAGCCAAGATCGAGGAATTGCGCCATCTGACCAACGCCGGCGACATCAACATCGCCGACGAAGTGACGAAGCTGCAGACCAAGGTCGACAAGCTCCTCCGGCAGACCTACGCGAAGCTCACCCCGGCGCAGAAGGTGCAGGTGGCCCGCCACCCGAACCGTCCGCACTGTCTGGACTATGTGAAGGGGCTGATCGACGACTTCACGCCGCTGGCCGGCGACCGCGGCTTTGCCGAAGACCGCGCGGTCATCGGCGGGCTGGGCCGCTTCCGCGGCCGCTCGGTCGTGGTGATCGGGCAGGAGAAGGGCCACGACACCGAATCGCGCGTGCGCCACAACTTCGGCATGGCCAAGCCCGAGGGCTATCGCAAGGCCCAGCGCCTGATGGACCTCGCCGACCGCTTCAATCTGCCGGTCGTCTCGCTGGTCGACACCGCCGGCGCCTTCCCCGGCGTCCAGGCGGAGGAGCGCGGCCAGGCCGAGGCCATCGCCAAGAGCATCGAGCGCTGCCTGCGCCTGACCGTGCCCATGGTGGCCGCGGTGATCGGCGAGGGCGGGTCCGGCGGCGCCATCGCCATCGCGACCGCCGACCGGGTGCTGATGCTGGAACACGCCATCTACTCCGTCATCTCGCCGGAAGGCTGCGCGTCGATCCTGTGGCGCAACCCCGACATGGCCGGCGAGGCCGCCGTCGCGCTGCGCCTGATCAGCCACGACCTGAAGGAACTCGGCGTCATCGACCGGGTGGTGAGCGAGCCCATCGGCGGCGCGCACCGCGACCCGGCGGAGACCGTCAAGGCGCTCGGCGACGCCATCGAGGAGTCGCTGGGCGATCTGGACGGCATGGACGGCGACGCGATCCGCGCCCAGCGCCGCCAGAAGTTCCTGGACATGGGCCAGAAGGGCCTGGGGTAAGACGCCGTGGCCGCCCCGAAGACCCGTCCTCCGAAGACCCGTCTTCTGCGACTGGCGGCCATCGTCAATCTCTCCGCGGCGGTGGCGGCTCTGCTGGCCCTGTGGCTGCTGCCCCCGCTGTTCGCGCCCCCGCCCGGCATCGCCGATCCGGGCGCGCGCATGGCCTTCTGGGGCCGGCTGGCCCTGTGGCCGGCGCTGGTGCTGTTCCTGACGGTGGGCGGGGTGCTGGTCGCCCGTGCCCGCTCCGTCGCGCTCAATCCCATCGACGATCCCGAGTCGCGCCTCCACCGGATCAGCCAGCGCGTGCTGACCAACACGGTGGAGCAGACGTTGATCTTCCTGCCCGCCCTGGCGGCGCTGGTGGCGCAGTTGCCGTTGCCCGACCTGGGCTTCGCCCGGCTGGCGGTGGTTCTGTTCGTGCTGGGCCGCCTGCTGTTCTGGGCGGGCTATCTGATCCACCCCTATGCACGGGCACCGGGCATGGCGGTCACGCTGACCGTCAACCTTTTCGTGCTGGGATGGGCGGGGATGCTCGCTATCGTCTAATTCACCGCATTTGCGCAACTTGTCTCCACAGCGCCCTGGACTTATGGCATAGATATCGCCGTATGCTGTCTGACCACCGGTGAACCGATGAGCGCCCTCGCCCGTTGCCCCTCGCTGTTCCAGATCGCGCTGTCCGCCATCCTCCTTCTGACCGCGGTGCTCGAACTGTTCGACACCATGCTGGAGGACATCGTCGGCATCGAGATCGGGACCGCGCACGGCCTGTTCCTCTTCGCCACGGCGAAGATCGTCAAGGAGTGGGCGGAGGTCCGCAAGGAGTTCTCCGAAACGCGGGAGAAGCTGGGCGGGCCGCGGAAGACCGAAGCGGCCTCCACCGGCGCCGGCTGAACGGCGCGGCGTCTACAGCCAGCGCCGCCGTTTGAAAAAGAGCATGGGCAGCGCCGCCGACAGGATCATCAGCATCACCGCCAGCGGGTAGCCCAGCGTCCAGTCCTTTTCCGGCATGTGGACGAAATTCATGCCGTAGACGCTGGCGACCAGGGTCGGCGGGAACAGGGCGACCGTCAGGATCGAGACGATCTTGACGATCTCGGTCTGCTCCACGTTGATCCGGCCCAGCGTGGTGTCCAGCAGAAGGTTGACCTTCCCCGACAGGAAGCGGGCGTACTCGCCGAGGCCGGTCACGTCCTGCAAGGCCGCGCGCGCCCAGCGCCGGGTCCGCTTGGCCGGGGTCCAGCCCTCGCCGCGGGTCAGGAAGGTCAGCATCCGGTTCAGCGTGGACAGGCTGACATGCGCCTTCCCGATCAGGTGGCCGGTGTGGCCGATGCGTTTCAGCGTGCGGGAATCGTCGCGCCGCTCGCCTTTGACGGGCAGGGCACGTCCGCGGAAGGCCCGGCCACCCATGGTGTCCAGTTCCAGCCCGACGCGGCGCAAGACGGCGGCGGTGCGCTCCACCACACCGTCCAGCAGGGCGGCCAGAACGGCCTCCGCCGTCGCCTCCGCGCCGCCGTTGCGGGTCACGCGGCGGCGGAAGGCCAGGAAGGGCTGCGGATCGACGGGATGGATCGTGGCGAGCCGTCCACCGGCCAGAACGAAGCTGACCGGGACGATCCGCGGCTGGTCGGTGTCGGCCCAGACCAGGACGAGCGCCGTCATGTGGACGGCGCCGGGGGTGATCCGCAGGCGGCTCGATTCCTCGATCTCCGCCATCTGCTCCCGCGTCGGCAGCTTGACCCCCATCAGCGCCTCGGCGCGGGCCAGCTCCTCCGGGGTCGGGTTCTGAAGGTCGAGCCAGACGGCCTCTGGCGGCAGCGGGGATGAAAGGCCCTCGGCCTCCCTGGCCCAGCGCAGCCGGTCGCCGTCACGGGCGAAGACGTGCAGCATGGCGGCGGCGCGCCTTAAAGGAGGCGGCCGAAGCGGCGGGGTTTGCGCGGCTGGGGCGGTTCGCCGGAGCTGTTCCCGGCTCCGGCCCCGGTTCCGGCATCCTCCGGCGGCAGGTCGAGCGGCGCGCCGTCCTTGCGCAGCGCGTCCTCCAGCTTGCGCCGGAAGGCGCCGCCGTCGTCCTTGGAATCGAGGAAATGCCCGACGGCTTCCTTGGCGGAGTCGCGGTCGTAGGGGACCTTGCCGAAGACCGACAGCTTGGCGCGCTCCAGCAGCTTCGGGTCCATCCGTTCGCGGATGGCCTGCATCTGGCGGAGCAGGTCCTTGCGTGCGTCGGACATGGCGGTCCCCCTTCGTCCCGGATCAGTCGCGGCCGATCAGCGTGCCGGCCCCGCCCTCCGTGAAGATCTCCAGCAGCAGGGCGTGCGGCACCCGGCCATCCAGGATGACGGCGGCGTCCACGCCCTGTTCCACGGCGTCGATGCAGGTCTCGATCTTCGGGATCATGCCGCCGGTGGCGGTGCCGTCGGCGATGGCCGCGCGCGCCTGCTCCAGCGACATGCGCGGCACCAGCTCCTTGTTCTTGTCCAGGACGCCGGCCACGTCGGTCAGCAGGAAGAAGCGGGTGGCGCCCAGCGCCGAGGCGACGGCGCCCGCCGCCGTGTCGGCGTTGATGTTGTAGGTGTCGCCGTTGCGGTCGAAGCCGATGGGGGCGATGACCGGGATGATGTCCGACTGGGCCAGCGACGTGAGGATTTGCGGGTTCACCTGATAGGGCTCGCCCACGAAGCCCAGGTCCAGCACCTTCTCGATGTTGCTGTCCGGGTCGCGCTGGGTGCGGCGCAGCTTGCGCGCGGTGATCAGGCTGCCGTCCTTGCCCGACAGGCCGACCGCGCGGCCGCCCGCGTTGTTGATGGCGGCGACGATCTGCTTGTTGATGGAGCCGGCCAGCACCATCTCGACCACCTCCACCGTCTCCTTGTCGGTGACGCGCAGGCCGTCGATGAAGCTGGACTTGATGGCCAGCCGCTGGAGCATCTGCCCGATCTGCGGGCCGCCGCCGTGCACGACCACGGGGTTGATGCCCACCTGCTTCAGCAGGACGATGTCGCGGGCGAACTTCTCCGCCAGGCTGTCGTCACCCATGGCGTGGCCACCGTACTTGATGACGAAGGTGCGCCCGGCGTAGCGGCGCATGTAGGGCAGGGCTTCGGACAGGGTGCGGGCCTTGGCAAGCCACTCGTCGCGGGTCGTGTTCTGCACGGGATGGAGCCGTTCGTCGGGGTGGGCCGGTCGGGTGAAATCCGTCGACTCTTTAACGGAAAGCGCGGGGGGTGCCTAGGGGGCTTTTTCAGGCGGGCGCCGCGTCCGGGAACCCTCGCGGCGTCCGGCGGTTCGCTCGGATGGGATGAACCGTAAAGGATGGCGCCATGAACGACCGCATCATGCCGACCCCGCGCAACCCTTTCACCGAGGCCCACAAGGCCGAGATGGAGGAAACCGCCCGGCGGGCCGAGGAAATCTACGGCTCCCCCGACGCGCAAGAGGTGACGGAGGCCAACAAGGCGCTGAAGGAACAGGCCCGCGCGGGTGGAAAGGCCGGGTCGGACGGGCCGGGCGCCGATCCGGTGGTGACCGGGAACGTCCGCAAACCCGCCTCGTGAGGGATCAGGCCGGGTCCGCCCGTCCGGCCATCCGTCCGGCCAGCAGCGTCATCGGCTGGGTCAGCGCGGTGACCACCACGGCCATCAGCACCATGGCGGAGAAGCAGGCGTCCGACAGCACGCCCGCTTCCAGCAGGATGGTCAGGACGATCACTTCCATCAGCCCCTTACAGGACATCAGCGTGCCGAGCCGCCAGGAGTCCGCCCGGCTTTCACCCGCCAGCCGCGCGGGCAGGGTGGTGCCCAGGACCTTGCCGGCGACCGTGGCCACCGTCGCCAGCGCGAAGACCCACCATTGCGCCGAGGCGCCGAGGTCGAGATCGACCTTCAGACCGGTCAGGGTGAAGAAGAAGGGCAGCAGGATCAGCGTGGCGAAATGCTCCAGCCGGTCCAGGATGGCCGCCGCCAGCCGCCGCGGCATGACGGTGCCGGCCACGAAGGCGCCCAGGATGTAGTGAAGCCCGATCAGCTCCGTCACCGCGGCGGAGCCCAGGAGCGCCGCGCAGGTGACGACCACGGCCATATCGCCGACCTCGCCGTTCGGGGCGATGCGGTCCATCAGCCGGGCCAGCAGGGGCCGGGCCAGCAGCTCCGTCGCGGCGAGATAGGCGAATCCCAGGACGGCGACCATCGCCACCCCGCCGAAGCCGCCGCTTCCCCCCGCCGCCCAGGCCAGAACGCCGGTGATGAGCAGCCAGAGCAGGGCATCGTTGACCGCCGCGTAGCCCAGCGCCAGCCGCCCGACCCGCTCCCTCAGCAGACCCATCTCGCGCAGGATCGCCCCCAGCACCGGCAGGGCCGTCACGCCGACGCAGATGCCGAAACCCGCGGCGAAGAGCAGCGGGTCGGCCTTCGGTCCGGCCATCTCCGGGAAGGCGCCCGCGATCCACCAGCCGAGCGACCCGCCGACCAGCGTCGGCACCATCATGCTGGACAGGCTGATCCCGGCGAAGGCGCGCCCGCGTCCGCGAAACTCCGCCAGATCCAGGTGAAGGCCGGTCAGGAAGGCGAAGAACACCACGGCCAGCAGAGCCAGACCCGACAGCGGCGCCAGCGACGGCTTGGCGAACAGCGCCTGCCAGAGGTCCGGGACCAGATGGCCGAGCAGCGACGGGCCGAGCGCGATCCCGAACAGGATCTGCACCACGACCATCGGGACCACCCGCCTCAACCCGGTCAGCCGCCACAGCAGGAAGGGGCCGGCGATCAGCAGGATGGCCTGGATCAGGAACAGCAGCGCCGGGGTCAGCGCGGCGGACAAGGCGTCAGCCCAGGCTGGCGAGCTGGGCGATGCTGGCCCGCAACTCCGCGATTCCCTGGCCCTTCTCGGAGCTGGTGACGTGGATCTCCGGGAAGGCGGCGGGGTGTTTCTTCAGCGCCGCCACGGTGCGCTTGCTCACTTCGGCCAGCTCCTGCGACCTGACCTTGTCCGACTTGGTCAGGACGACGACGTAGGGCACCGCCGCCTGATCGAGCATGGTCATGATCTCCTCGTCGTTCGGCTTCAGCCCGTGGCGCGAATCGACCAGAACCAGCGCCCGGCGCAGCGTGACGCGGCCGCGCAGGAAGCGGCGGACCATGTCGTTCCAGATCTCGATCTTCTCCTTCGATTCCTTGGCGTAGCCGTAGCCGGGCATGTCCACCAGCTTCAGCCGGTTGCCGAGGTTGAAGAAGTTGAGCTGCTGGGTGCGGCCCGGCGTGTTGGAGGTGCGGGCCAGCGTCTTGCGCCCGGTCAGCGCGTTGACGAGGCTGGACTTGCCGACGTTGGAGCGGCCGGCGAAGGCGACCTCCGGCAGGTCGGCCTCCGGAAGCTGCTCCGCCGTCTGGGCGCCCCAGATGAAGTCGCATTCCTTGGCGAACAGAAGCCGCCCCGCTTCCAGGGCCTCCTCGTCGAAACCGGAGATCGGGGAGCTGTTGGAAGAGGTCATGGACGGCGCTTTCAAAGGACAAAGGCTGCGGATGATCGTGACCGGCCCAAAACATAACCGCCGGCAAACGCCCGTCAAGGGAGGCGCTTGCCGGCGGTCGATGCCCTGATATCCAGGGGAGCCGGACGGTCAGACGGTAAGGAGCGTCAGGTCACCTTGACCCCGTCCTGCCGCATGATGATCCACTGCTGGGCGATGGACAGGGTGTTGTTCCAGGCCCAGTAGATCACCAGACCAGCGGGGAAGCTGGCGAGCATGAAGGTGAAGATGATCGGCAGGAACTGGAACACCTTCTGCTGGATCGGATCGGGCGGTGCCGGGTTCAGCTTCTGCTGGAAGTACATGGTGATGCCCATGATGATCGGCCACAGGCCCAGCATCAGGAGGTGCGGCGGCTGCCACGGGATCAGACCGAACAGGTTGAAGATGGTGGTCGGATCGGGCGCGGACAGGTCGTGAATCCAGCCGAAGAACGGCGCGTGCCGCATCTCGATGGTCACGAACAGCACCTTGTACAGCGCGAAGAAGACCGGGATCTGGATCAGGATCGGCAGGCAGCCCGACACCGGGGAGACCTTCTCGCGCTTGTACAGCGCCATCATCTCCTGATTCAGGCGGACCTTGTCGTCGCCGAAGCGGTCGCGCAGCTCCATCATCTTGGGCTGCAGCTTCTTCATCTTGGCCATAGCGTGATAGGACTTGTTGGCCAGCGGGAAGAAGGCCAGCTTCACGATCACGGTGAAGACCAGGATGGCGACGCCGAAGTTGCCGAACAGGCGGCCCAGCAGGTCGAGCCCATAGAAGAACGGCTTGGTCAGGAAGTAGAACCAGCCGAAGTCGATCGCCAGATCGAAGTTGGCGATGCCCAGCTTGTCCGAATACTCGTCCAGCAGGCGGACCTGCTTGGCGCCGGCGAACAGGCGGTCGGTCAGCTCGATGGTGGCGCCGGGGGCGACCTCCACGGCCTTGCCCAGCGTGTCCACCTGATAGCGGTCGGTGCCTCCCGGCGCGGTGTGGACGAAGCGGGCGGTGACCGGGGCCTTCTGGTCCGGGACCAGCGAGACCAGCCAGTACTTGTCGGTGATGCCGATCCAGCCGCCGGTCGACTGGGCGGAGATGGTGCCGGCCTTGCGCAGGTCGTCGTACTTGTGCTCGTTCAGCTTGCCGTCGAAGACGCCGAGCGGGCCTTCGTGAAGGATGTAGTAGCCGTCGGTGTGCGGCGTGCCGGCGCGGCTGACGAGGCTGTAGGGCAGCAGGCTGACCGGGGTGGAACCGGTGTTGCGCACCTTCTGGGTGACCGTGAACATGAAGTTCGGATCGACCGCGATGGTGCGCTCGAACACCAAGCCCTTGCCGTTGTCCCAGGTCAGGGTCAGCGGCTGGTCCGGCGTCAGCGCCGTGCCGGTGGCGGTCCAGCGGGTGTCGGGACCGGGAACCGGCTGCGACTTGTCCTCCGGAACCCAGCCGAACTCGGCGTAATAGGCCTCGGGCGTGCCGGCGGGGGCCAGCAGCACGATTTCCGGGCTCTTGGGGTCGGGGGTGACGCGGTAGTCGGCCAGCGTCAGGTCGTCGATGCGTCCCCCAACCAGATTGACCGATCCGTGCAGCGACGGCGTGTTGATCTTGACGCGCGTTCCGGCGGCCATCTGCTCGGCGAGCAGGCCGGCGCGGTCGCGGACCGCGGCGGGAGCGGCGGCACCGGGCACCGAACCGGGAGCGGCGCCCGGCGTGGGCGCGGCGCCCGGGGCGACCGACTGCTCCGTCTGGGCGGCCTGCTGCGCAGCTTGCTGCTGCACCCGGGGTCCCTCGTAGAAATACTGGAATCCCAGGAGGATGGCGATCGACAGAGCGATCGCGAGGATGAGGTTGCGTTGATCGGTCATGGCATCCCGGTTGCCGTGGGCCTTCTTCAAGAAGGGGGCCGAACGCCGGTTTTCAGGCCGGCATGCGAATTGCTGCATCGATGCGCCGCCTCGTCCGGCCCGTGCGAACAGCGGGTGGACCGCCCCGGTTCGGGCACGGGGTCATACCCCCACCCGCCCCAGGGATGGCAGCGCAGAAGCCTCCGGACGGTCAGCCAACTGCCCCGGATCGCTCCGTGCTTAGATAGCGCATCCAGCGCATAGTTTGAACAGGTCGGCTGAAATCGGCAGTGCCACCCGATGAAGGGCGACAGGGTCCACTGATAGCCGACCACGAGCGCGCGCAGAAAAAGGGCGAGCGGGCTCACGCGCCGGCCTCCCCGCCGCCGGAACCGTTGCCGGTCCCGCCGTTGGGTGTGACGGCGTTTGGCCCGCCAGTCGCCTCGTTCTTGGCCTCGTTCCTCGACGCGTCGCGCCACAGGCCGAGACGTTTCAGCGCCGCTGTCAGATCGCCCAGCAGCTCCGTCCACGGCCTTTCGGCCGTCGCGGCGCGGGCCACCAGCACGAAATCGTGACCGGGGGCCGCGTGGGCGGTCAGAATTTGGCGGGCCGCTTCGCGAAGGCGGCGGCGTGCGCGATTGCGCACGACCGCGTTCCCCACTTTGCGGCTCGCCGTCAGGCCAAGACGAATCGGCGGCTCGCCAGGGGCGGGCCGCTGCCGTTCGTCGTGTCGGCGCACCTGCAGGATAAGGCCGGGAGCCACATGCTTGCGCCGTGTGCCGGCCACGGCCAGAAATTCCGGCCGCCGCTTCAGGCGCCCGACCCTGGGGTCCGGCGCCGCCATGCGTATCAGGCGCTCAGGACCTTGCGGCCCTTGGCGCGACGGCGGGCAATCACCTTGCGGCCACCGACGGTCGCCATGCGGGCGCGGAAGCCATGCCGGCGCTTGCGCACGATTTTGCTGGGCTGGAACGTGCGTTTCACGGCACCATACTCCTCGATCTCAGGGCAAAAAATGAGCCCCGCTGTATAGAGGTACCGCCCCCCGGAGTCAATCACGCGCTGCCACCCAAGCGGGGGAAATATTCTCCGTCCGGATGGACGGCGGTGCAAAGGGGGGTGAAAAGGGGTAGGCGGCTGCCTCCCCCGCCGTGCGGCGTGTTTACCCCCTGAAATCGCGAAAGGTCCGGGGGAAGTCGGCATGCTGCACCGGCGGCAATTCATCGTGTCCAGAAACGCCCGCGCCCTTCGTCCGGATTGGGTGACGCGTGACATCGGAGGGCTGGTCCTGTCGCATGGGCCGGACCTGCCGGTGCGGCGCGTGCTGGGCGCGGACAAGACGGTGTGGCATCTGCTGGGTCTTCCCGTGCAGACCGACCCCGCCCGCCCCGACCCGGCGGAGGCGCTGGCCGAATCGCGGGCCGGGGCCATCGCGGACCTCTGCCGCTCCTGGACGGGCCGCTGGCTTCTGCTGAACAACCGCGCCGTTCACCTGGACACCGGCGGCACGCTCGGCTGCTTCTACGGGATGGTGGACGGCGATCTGACGCTGGCCTCCAGCGCCGGGGTGATGGCCGAACTGCTGGGGGACAAGGCCGTCTTCCGCCGCCCGCTGGCCCATGAGGCCGGGCTGGACTGGTACCCGCTGCCGGGCTCCGGGCTGGCGGGGGTGCGCCGGCTGCTGCCGACCCAGGTGCTCGACCCCGCGCGTCCGATGGACGACGAGGGGTTCCTGACCTTCCGCCGGCCCTTCCCGCCGGTTCCGCCGGGTTTTTCCGATTCGCTGGCCTATGACCGGATGGAATCGATCCTGGTCACCGCCATCCGCAACCTGCACCGCACCCTGTCGAATCCGGAAGCCTCGGGGCCGGAGGGCGGGAACCGCCCGCTGATGCTCCAGCTCACCGCCGGGTACGACACGCGGCTGCTGCTGGCCGCGGCCCACAAGGCGGAGGTGCCCTTTGCCACCTTCACCTTCGACCACCGCGACCTGACGCCGGGCGACCGCAAGCTGCCGCCGAAGCTGGCCCGGCTGGCCGGGGTGGAGCATCACCTGATCCCCTGTCCGCCGCTGGACGCCCAGCGCGCGCGGGACTACGCCGCCCACACCGGCGGGCACACCGCGGCGATGGACGGGGAATTCTACGCCAACGGCGCCTGGGACGGCGTTCCGGAGGGGGCCGTCGTGCTGCACGGCGGGGTGTTCGAGGTGGCGCGCTGCTTCTACTGGGGCCAGATCCCGCCGGGCCTCGCCCCGGACGGAGAGGACACCGCCGCCCGCCTGTTCGACGCCTTCCGCGGCAAGCTCTACAACCCGCCGTCCCATTGCGAGGCGTTGCGCGAATGGCTGGCCTGGGTGGCCCGCACGCCGGACGTCCTGCCGGGCGGCACCATGGATCTGCGGGACCGCTTCTATCTGGAGCAGCGGGTGGCCGGCTGGCTGTCGGCCATCGACCAGGGGGTGGACCTGACCGGGCGGCAGCTCTTCCAGGTCGGCAACTGCGCGGACTTCCTGGCGATCGCCCTGGCCATGCCGGTGGAGGTCCGCCGCTCCAGCCAGCATCAGGCGGAGCTGATCCGCCGCATGGCCCCCGATCTGCTGAGCGAACCGATCAACCCGCCGCAGCCCGCCGTCCTGCGCCAGCTCCGCAAACTGCCGCGCCGCCTGAACAAGCTGCGCACGGCGATCGGGCATCACTTGGCGCGGACGTCGGCGTAAGAGGCTTTTGCCCCCTCCCTAACCCTCCCCCGCTTCGCAGGGGAGGCGATCGGGGTGCGGTGGCGGGGGAGTGTGGCGCGAGCCCGGCGCAGCGGTGGCGGCCAGATGCAGCCAGCGGCGGTAGGCGTCCTCGCTCACGGGGGCGCGGTGCTTCAGGCCGATGCGGAGGATTTCCGGCAGGGCCAGCAACACCTTCAGGTCGGTCAGCCGCGGGCCGTGGCGCAGGTTCTTCCAACTGTTGCCGATCCAGCTCCGAAGGAAGCGCCGGGGCAGCAGGCCGGCGGGGCAGCGGGCGATCTCGCGGATCAGATCGTTGCGGTGGTTGTAGAAACGCTCCAGCCCCGGCTTGCGGCCTTTCTCGCTCTTGTCGTGATAGACCATGATTCCGGGCAGGGCGACCACGCGGTGGCCGGCGCCGATCAGCCGCAGGCAGCGGTCCTTCTCCTCCCCCTGGCGGTACAGCTCCGGCATGTAGAGGCCGATGGCGGCGACGGCGCGGCGGCGCAGCAGGTGCCCGCAGCCGACGTACCAGGGCGCGTCGAAGGGATCGGCCCGCGGCGGGAAATAGACGAGCCCGTCGCGCGTCTCGATGTTGCAGGCCGCCGCCGCCACGTCCGCGTGCGCCTCCATGAAGGCCACCGCGCGGGCGAGGCCGTCCGGCTCGGCGAACCAGGAATCGTCGTCCACCGACAGCACGTAATCGCCCGCCGTGTTCACGAAGCCGAAGTTGCGGGCGTAGATCAGCCCGGCGTTGTGCGGCAGCCGGACATAGCGGACGGTGGGGAACTCCGTCCGGACCATCGCGTCGGTGCCGTCCGTGGACCCGTCGTCCACCACCAGGATCTCCGCCACCGGGTGCGTCTGGGCGAGCAGGCGGGACAGCGCCGTGCGAAGCTCCGGCGCGCGGTTGAAGGTGGCGATGACGGCGCTGACCGTGGGCATCACGCGACCTCGCTGGACGACGACGAGGAGGCGCGCGGGCGTTCCGGCAGGGGGAGCATGACCGGCGGGCGCTTCAGCTCCTCCGGATAGTCGTCGCGCAGGCCGGCCAGGTAACTGTTCAGGAAGACCCGCAGGCCCCGGAAATCCCGGTTCGCCAGATAATGGGCGGTGTATTTGGCGATCATGCGGGGAATCACCGCCGCCTTCTCGTAATTGGCGTGGATGTAGCCCATGTTGCGGAAGAAGTGCGGCGCCCGGTCGGCCCGCATCGTCTCCACCGTGCCCAGCCGTCCGCCCAGCACCTTGTGCTCCGTCCGCGACATGCCGGGATGGATGTGGACCGCCTTCACCGCGGTGCCGGCCTTCAGCCCGGCGCGGCGGGCGCGCAGGGTGAATTCGTACTCGTCGCCCCAGATGAACATCTCGCGCTTCACGTTGCCGATCCGCTCGAACACGGCGCGCCCGATCAGCGTGCCGTTGAACAGCGCGATGGTGCCCGGAACCAGCCCGTCCACCGCCCGCGCCGTCAGGCTGTCGGGGTCGCGGGTGCCCTGCATGGGAAAGGCGAGGGTGGAGCGGTCCTCCGCCGCCAGCACCAGCGGGCCGACCATGTCCAGCCCGTGCCGCTGCGCCTGGGCCAGCAGTTCGGCCAGCGCGCCCGGCTGCGGAATGCCGTCGTCGTCGGTGCTCCAGACCCAGCGGCAGCCGAGGCCGAGCGCCGTGTCGAACGCCGTGTGGTAGGCACCGGCGGACCCGCAATTGGCCTGCCGCACCACCACCAGAACGTCGCCCCGCTCCTCCCTCTGCGCGGCCAGCCACTCCGGCGTGCCGTCGCCGGACCCGCTGTCAACGACCACCAGCCGTTCCGGACGCGGATGCTGCCCGAGGATCGCCGCGACGCAGGTCGCCAGCAGAGGCAGGCGGTTGTGGGTCACGACGATCGCCACGACGCCGTGGGCGACGTCCGCCGGGAGTGTGTCCTGTGCCATGGCCGGGCGGTCCTTCCTGGTCCTGTCCGTCAATCGGTTCGGGTGCGATAAGGGGGGCAATCGGGCTGTGTCGGCCGGCAGGGCAGGATGGCGACGTTCGGCGACCGGTCGGCGGCGGTCAGCACCCCCATCCGCTCCAGCGTCCGGGCGACCGTGCGCGCGGCGTAGAGCTGCCCCTCCAGGCCCCAGCGGCTGCCGTTGGGCGCGTAGAGATCCCGCACCCCGCCCGCGGCCAGCGCCGTCAGGCCGGAGGCCAGCGGCACCGTCCGCAGGGTCGGGTCGGCGCTCAGGACCTCGTCCACGGCGGACCGGTGGGGCGGGGGGGCGAGAAGGAAATCGGCGTAGACCGTGCCCTTGTCCGGCGCCACCAGCAGCAGGAAGCGTGTCACCCCGTTGGCTTCGACCGCGTCCTGGATCGCGTGCAGGCCGGCGCGCCGGTCCTCCAGAAGTCGGCGGTCGGTGCGCCAGGGCCGGAAGTCCTCGGCGTGGAAGAGCGTCGTCGTCGCGGCGGCGGAGCTGAACAGCCCGGCATAGGCCAGCGTCCGCTCCTCCACCGGCCCGTCCACCATGTTCAGCACCGCGCGCGGCAGCGCCTTGACCAGCAGGTCCAGCGCGTGGCCGACCGGCGGCGGGTCCCAGACCTGCGCGCGGGCGCGCTGCAAGGGCCGCGGCGAGCGGTCGAGGGGTTGGGCCGCGATGGGGGCGGGGTCCGCGGCCTTGTGGGGGCGGGCGGCGGTGACGGTGGACAGCTCCAGACTGCCGACGCGCTCCCTCAGGTCGCGTTCGGACAGTTGCAGCACCAGCGTCCGCGGCGGACGCTCCCGGAAATCCGGAGAGGCCAGATAGGCGGACAGCGACGCGGACAGGGGCGGGGCGTCCGCCGGCTGCACGCCCACGGTCAGGCCGGTCAGGTTGCGCAGATGGTCGGTCCAGTAACGGCCGTGGGGGGCGTGGCGCTCCTCCGCTCCGGGCCGGGAAAAGCCGTCGCCGAACACCAGCACGTCGTAGGAGGCGCCGGGCCGCGCCGCTTCGGCCAGCGGCGGCACGAAGATCGCCTGCGGGGCCGTCGGACCGAAGCGGTTCTCCGCGAAGCCGCCCAGGCGCGTCAGATCGCCGTCCGGCGGGTCGAGCGCGAAGGCAAGCGGCATAAGCACGGCCACGCCCAGGGCCAGCCCGCGCAGCACGATCCGGTCCAGCCCGCCTCTCACGGGTCGCCTCACGCCCGGTCCGCGGGCAGGCGGAAGGCGGGCGGGCGGCGCAGGGGAAGACGCAGCTCCGCGCCGCTGCCGATCCAGACGCGCAACGCCTTGGTCGCGCCGATCCACAGGAGGATGGGCAGAAGCGAGAAGAAGCCGAACTTGACGATGGTGATGTTGCCGTCGCGGTACCATTGCAGCGACAGCGGGATGAAGGCGCAATAGAACAGCACCGCGTATCGGTTGGTGAAGCCCGACTCCCAGAACCAGCGGTGCAGCCGGCCCAGGATCAGCCCGACCACCACCATGGTGACGATCACCCCGATCCACCCCGCGCTCATCCAGCCGTCGCCGGCCAGCGAGGTGGTCAGGTTGGAGAAGTTGCCGTAATCGTGGAGCGACACCCATTTGACCGGCGCGCCGATGGGCTTGTCCGGCCACAGCATGCGCGGGATCGGTTCGGTGAACAGTTGCAGGTACTGGGTGAACCAGGTGTAGGTCCCCGACTGCTGCGGCACCGCCCACAGGATGAAGGCCAGGAAGTCGAAGTTGGCGATGTCCTGGTTCGACACGCTCTCCACGAAGGAGCCCTGGCCGCCCTGGAAGATGCTGAACAGCTTGCCCGGACTCTCGGTGCCGGCCAGAACGCCGCGCAGGAAGTCGCGGTTGTTGCCCAGCGTGTGGAACAGCAGAAGCACCGGCAGGCCGATGGCGAGCTGCCACCAGCGGAACCACTTCGTGCGGGTGTGGTAGAGCACCAGCAGCACCATGCCCAGCACGCCCATGATGATCGCCCAGCGCCCCCAGCCCAGATAGGCGCGGTAGCTGACGAAGGCGAGGAAGGGGATGAAGGACAGCGGGTGGAAGCGGCTGACCCAGATGATGCCCAGCGTCAGCGGCAGGCCCATCGAATGGGCTTCGGCGATGTAGCCCGTGGTGTTGACGTAGACCGGTTGTCCGGTCAGTGGGTCGCGCTCCATCTGCACGTCGCCGGTGCCGGTGAAATCCGCTCCATCCTGCCGCAGGATCGCCGAGTAGATCGCCAGCGGCCCCAGCGCCGCCACGGTCAGGGCGAAGGCGGTGATGTCCAGCCGGTCGAAGGTGAAGGTGGGCGCCCGGCTGAAGTCCGGCTTCACCCGTCCGGACCAGCCGCAGGCGACGGAGAAGGCGACCAGCGCGACCGAACTGACCGTCAGCGACTTCACGAATTCCGCGGCACTCGGCCAGTAGCCCATGAAGAGCCAGGCGTTGTCGATCCCGAAGCCGTGGACCAGCAGCGGGCGGATCACGAAGACCAGCGTGTGGAAGACCAGATAGTAGGTCAGAGGGTGGAACATCGACGCGGTGCCGGTGCTCAGGAACACCACGACGACCAGAGCCACGACCAGCACCTGTGCGATCAACGCCGTTTCGATCATGCCGGGCTCCGCCTTCCTCGTGAACGCCTTCCTCGTGAACGCGCGTCACCGCCGGCCACGGCCGGTGGTGACGGCCGGTGGGGCGGTGTCGTCGTGCCTGCCGTCGTGACCGAAGGCAACACCGCCGAAAGCAACACCGCCGGCACCGGTCGGGTCCCCCCGTCCGGGAACGCAGACGGCGAAGGCGGCCCGGTCAGGGCTATCCGCGCAGCGCCTTCGTGGCACCCCGTCCGCGCTTTTGCTTCGTCCGCCCCCCGCCGCCAGTTTCGCTGGGGTGCCGAACGGAGGTGATATGACGCGCCGGTTTCCTGAACTCTTCGCGGGCGGTCTGTTGTGGCTGGTCCTGTCGCTGGTCACGCCCACGCTTTCCCACGGGGCGGAGCCGGCGATCCATGTGTCCCCCCAGGGCGACGACCGCTGGTCCGGACGGTCCGCCGCCTCCACCCCGGACGGGCGGGACGGCCCCGTTGCCACGCTGGCCCGCGCGGTGGAGGAGGCGCGCAAGCGCGGGCTGCGCCTTATCCTGTTGCGCGGCGGCACCCACCGGCTGGCCGACACGGTGACGCTGGGGCCGGAGGATTCCGGCCTGCGCATCGCGGCCTTTCCCGGCGAAACCCCGGTCCTGTCGGGCGGGGAAGCGGTGACGGGCTTCAAGACGGAGCGGGACGGCATCGTCTCCGCCCCCCTGGCGCGGGAACCGGGCCTGGACGTGACCGCCGCCGGGGTGCGGCTGCGCGCGGCGCAGAGCGGCGCCTTCGATCCCCACGACCCGATCCGCAGCGGCTGGTTCATCGCCCAGCAGACCAAGGGCGGGGGCGACAAGCGGCAGTTCCGCTTTCCCCCCGGCACCGTCCAGGCGGGCTGGGCGGCCCCCGGCGTGCGTGTCCAGGCGCTCGACCGCGAGCGGCAGGCCGACGACATCCGCGGCATCGAGCGCATCGACCGGAACGGCACGTTGGTGCTGGACCGCGACGGCTGGTACCCGTTCCGCGACGGCAGCACCTTCCGCCTGCTGGGCCACCCCGACTTCCTGAAGTTTCCCGGCCAGTTCGCCTGGAGCGCCAGGGACCGCCGGCTTCTGGTCCGCCCCCAGGACCCGGATGGATTCGTCCGCTCCGGCGAGGCGGTGGTCGCCCGGACCGCGCCCCTGATCCAGGCCGACAAGGCGGATTCCATCACCATCGACGGGTTGTCCTTCGCCGATGTTCCCTACAACGGGGCCGCCGTGAGGCTGGCGGGCGGCACCGGGCACCGCGTCCTGAACAACCGCTTCTCCGCCGTCGGCACGGGGGTTCTCCTGGTGGCCGCGTCGGACAGCGAGGTGCGCGGCAACAGCCTGGAGCATCTGGGACGCAGCGGCATCGAACTCACCCCCGGCAGCGCCGGCAACCGCGTCGTCGCCAACACCATCCACCACATTGGCGAGGTGAATTTCTACGGCGCCGGCATCCTGACCGCGGGGGTGACCCGGACCCTGATCGCCCACAACGACATCCGGCACGCCGCGCGCTACGGCATCTCCATGAAGAACTGGAACGCGGAGACGAAGAATGTCGACAACGTGATCGAGTACAACCGCATCCGCGACGTCGGGCGGGAAACCGCCGACCTCGGCGCCATCGAGACGCTGGGACGCAGCGACATCGACACGAAGCTGGTGATCCGCTTCAACGACATCCGGGGCACCGGCGGGCTCGCCACCGACGCGGCAGGGCGCTGGCTGACGCGCTACAAGGGCTTCGGCATCTATCTGGACGACCAGACCAACGGCGTGCGGGTGGAAGGCAACTTCCTGGAGGACACCGGCTGGGCCTCGGTCTTCATCCATGGGGGCGATGGCAACCGGGTGGAGAACAACATCGCCGTCCTGACGAACGAGCGTGACCGGTTCCTGCGCTTCGAATGGGTGCCGAAGGCGGGAACGGCGGGCTTCCTGCACGACAACGAGGCCAGCCGGAACATCATCCACGCCCGCGTGCCGGTGGAGCAGATGGTGACCGCGCTCACCGGTGGGGACTACCGGCTGGAGAACAACATCTTCGACCGTCCGGGCCGCGGCCTGCGCGCGCCGGGCGCACCCATGGAGCGAACCCAGGCTCGCTCCATCCAGGGGGGCAACCTGCCGGACCCCTACTTCATGAACCCGGCGAAGGACGATTACCGCCTGCGCCCGAACTCCCCGGCCTTCAAGATCGGCTTTCAGGAGCTTCCCTGGGCGCGCATCGGCCCGGAAGGGGCGCGCTGAGCCCGTGGACACCCGCATTCCATCCCCCGAAGCCGCGCCGTCCGCCACCATCGGGCTGGCGCCGCCCAGACTCGACCTGTCCGCCTTGCCGCCCCGCATCCTGCGCGAACTGCGCGCCAGCCATGTGGGCGAGACGGTGGCGGTGAGCCTCTACGACGGTGTCGCGGGCGCCACCACCGACCCGGAGATTCTGCGCTTCGCCGCGTCCCACCGCCGCGTGGAGCGGCGGCACCTGCGGCTGTTCGAGGCGGTCCTGCCGCCGGAGAAGCGCAGCGCGCCGCTGGGCTTCTGGCGCTGGTCGGGACGGGTGATGGGCGGTCTGCCGGCCTGGCTCGGCCCATCCTATTTCTACGCGGTGGTCGCCGGGGTGGAGGCGTGGGTGGACGGCCACTACGCCGGCCAGATCGCCCTGGTGCGGCGGCTCGCCCCCGATCCGGAGCTGCTGCGCCTGCTGGAGGCCTGCCGCCTCGACGAGCGCCTCCACAGCCACGACGCCGCAAGGTTGGACCCGGCGCCGCCCTGGGCCGCCCGCGCGCTGGCCAGGCTGGCGGTCTTCCTGTCCCGCGCGGGTGTGAGGGTCGCCCGCTGGGTGTGACGTCTACTTGTTGCGGATTTCCTGGAGCAGGACGCCGAGCATCTGCTTCAACTCCAGGTGATTGTCGTTGTGGACCTTGTTCGACGCGGCCAGCGATCCTTCGAGATTCTCAAAGCGCTGGTCGATGGCCTCGAACCGCTGGTCCACCTTTTCGAAGCCCTGCACCATGTCGGTGCGCAGGGACTTCACCTCGGTTTCGAGCGCGGTCAGCCGGCGGTCGATGTGGCTGCCGAGATGGTCGATGGCTTCGTTGAACTTGTCCTGCGTCACATAGGCCATGCGTGCCGTCCGTTCCTGCGCGGAAGCCGGGGCGGTGGAGCCCCCGGTCGTCTCAGGGTGAACCGCTTTCGCGCCCCTGTCGATGGATTCTTCCGGCAGGATCGCCTTGGCCTGGGTGAAGCGGATGGCTGGAGCTTTGCCGGCGGGATTCATGGGAACGGTCGGGGGCGGTCGGATTGCGGATGTATGCGCCGATGATGGCGCATTCCGGCGCGCGCGTCCAGCCACCACACCCGAAAAGGCGATCAAGATTCGGCAATTTTCCACCGGAGGGCGGTCATCCCATGGCGCGCTTCGGGCGGACGGCGGTTCCGGCGGCTTTGGGAAGCGGGCCGGCGATGCGGTCCAGCAGGGCGTCGAGGCCGGCGTGTCCGGCCTCATGGGCGGCGCGGGCGCGGGCGTGGGCCTGTTCGGAGGCGAGCGCCAGCGCGTCGCGGTCCTCCGCCCAGAGGCGCAGCGCCGGCATCACCGCCTGGACGAAATCCCGGTCCTGCGGGACGAGTCCGGGGCGGGGAATGTCGCTGCCGATGCAGCCGCGGTCATAGGCCAGCACCGGCACGCCCGCCGCCATGGCCTCGAACAGGACCAGAGGCTGCGCCTCGTTGCGGTAGCGGGTGGGGAAGACGAACACGTCGATGTCACGGTAGAAGGCCGCCTTGGCGTCCCCGTCCACCGGGCCGCGGTATTCCACGTCGCCGTCGAAGGCGACCAGTCCCGCCGCGACCAGCGCGTTGTCCATGCGCCCCAGCCCAGGCCCGGCCAGTACGAGCTTGACGTCCACCTCCTCCGCCTTCAGGGCGCGCAGCAGGGTGAACAGCGTGTCCAGCCCCTTGTCGGCGCACAGGTTGGACAGGTGGCCGATGCGCAGCGGGCCGGTCTTTCCATGGCGCGGGCGCGGCACCGGCGGGGTGAAGATGGCGTTGGACACGCTCATCGCCATCCGGGCCGCCGGGTAGAGCGTCTGGAACCGCGCCTGCATGGCGGGGCAGAGCAGCACATGCATGCAGTCCGTGCCGGCGATGCGTGCCAGCAGGCTCATCCGCCAGGTGGGCTTCGAAATGGTGGCGAAGGAATGGTGGTGCAGCGTGCGCTCATAGCCGAACAGCCGCGCCGTGCCGGCCAGCGCTGCCGTGTAGAAGATCCCCAGGCCGGAATCGACCGGCATGTAGAAGCGCCGTCCGGGGGTTGCCGCCCCGGCCGCCAGCCGCAACCCCGCCAGCAGAACGCGCATCGCCTTGGCGGCGTGATAGCGCAGGCCGCCGCCGTTCCAGCCCGGCGACAGGTCCGCGACCTCCACCGAGGCTCCCTGGGGGGCTCCCAGGGGGCCGCGCTCGCGCAGGCGGTCCAGCACCAGGGCGGTGACCCGGCTCATCCCGTCGGTGGGCGGGGGAAGGCGGCCCGAAACGACGATGTGGGGGGTGTTGCGGCGGTCGGTCATCAAGCTTCGCTTTCACGGGTGCCCTTCCGGGCGCTTTGGTCGGCGCTTCGGGCGGCGCCTTGGTCGGCATCTTTGCGGGCGCCCAGGCTGTGCAGGGCCTTCTCCACGGATTCGGCGAAGAAACTTGCGTCGGCCAGCGCCTGGAAGGGCCGTCCGTTGAGGCTCAGGCGGCGCCATTCCGTCTCGTCCGATGCGACGGACAGCATGTGGCGGGCCAGCCCTTCCGGGTTGTCGGGTTCGACGATGTGGCCGTTCAGGCCGCTGCGGATCAGCACGTCGCGGGCCCCGCACTGGTCGGACAGGATGGTCGGCACGCCCATCGCCAGAGCCTCGTTCACCACCAGCCCGAACTGTTCCTCCAACGAGGGCAACAGAAGGCACAGGGTGGAGCCCAGCGTCTCCGCGATCCCCTTTTCCTGCAGGAAGCCGCGGAAGAGGATGTGCCCCTCCAGCCCGCGCCTGCCGACCTCCGCCCGCAGGTCGGCCTCCAGCGGGCCGGAGCCGCAGAGGTGCAGGGGCCGCGCCGCGTCACCCTCCCTGGCCTCGGCCAGCCGGCGGTACAGATCGTAGGCCTCCACCGCGCGGAACAGGTTCTTCTTCGGCACGAAGCGGGCGATGATGGTGAAGTGCCGCTCGGCGAAGGGCACGCCGTCCGGGGCCGGGGTCATGCCGGACAGGCGGCGCACCCGCTCCAGAGACAGGGTGTCGTAGCCGATGAACAGCCGGTCCTTGGGCAGGCCCAGGAAGCGGTAGTAGTCGACGGTGCGGTGGCTGCCCCCGATGGCCGCCTGATAGGGCTTGTAGAGCAGGGACTTCAGCGCCTCCCGCCAGAGGACGCGCGGCTTGTCGTCGAACTTGGAGGCGTTCATGTTGACGACGCGCCGCCCCATAAGCCGCATCGTCACCGCCAGGGCGAAGACGTCCGGCTCCTCGTAATGGCACAGGAAGACGTGGCTGGCCCCAGCCTTGCGGCATTCGCGCAGCAGGGCGCGGTAGACCTGGAAGGACGGGATGTCCGCCTTGGAGCGTCCGGGGAACAGCGTGACCTTGCGGAAATGCTGCCCCTCCCCGGTGGAGTCCCAGGCGTAGGTGTGGGATTTCGACCCGACCTCCAGGCCGACCACGTCGTAGAGATGGCCGAGCCGTCGCCCGACCGCCTCCAGCCGGTCCATGTGATAGGGGCCGAACATCTCCCAGGAAAAGACCAGGGCGGGTTTCGTCATGCGGCGTCTTCCCCAAGCAGCAGGGCGGCGTAGCGCGCCAGGACGGCGCTGCGGCTGGCGTTGCCCTCCACCCAGGCGCGGCCCCGGCGGCCCATGGCGGCGCGCCGGGCGGGATCGTTCAACAACTCGGCCACGGCCTGCGCCATGGCCTCCGGCGCGTCGGGCGGGGTGCGCAGAAAGGCGTCGATCTCCGTCCCCAGCCGGTCCAGCGCGGAGCCCGGAAGGCAGGTGCAGACGAAAGGCCGTCCGGCGGACAGGATGGTCACCGCCTTGCCCGGCATGGCGAAGGCCGCCCCTTCCGGACGCTGCGGCACCAGATGCACGTCGCCTTCCGCCAGCCCCTCGGCGAGCTGCCCGGAGGGGATCAAGGGGGCGAACTCCACATTGGACAGCGCCATGGCCTCGGCCTGGGCCTTCAGCTCCTCCTCCAGCCCGCCCTGACCACGCAGCAGCACGCGGGCGTCGGGGCGCAGCCCGTGGAGGTGGCGGGCCATCTCCAGCACCTGGTCCAGCCCCTGCTTGCGGGCGAAGGCGCCGCTGTAGAGGACGGTCGGCGGCTGCCCCTCGGGCCGGGGCAGGGGGCGGACCGCGTCGGCGTCCACATGGGGCGGGATCACCGTGATGGGCCGCCGCACGCCCAGGTCGCGCAGCACGTCGGCCATCGCCTCCGACAGCACGACGATGCCGTCGGCGCGGTTCAGCGCGGTGCGCTCCACCGCCTGGATGGCCTTCAGCGCGGCCCCGCCGCCCATGCCCAGGGCACCGGCGAGGCCCGACTGGATGTCGTGCACGATGGCGATGTGCCGCCCGCCCGGCGCCCGGAAGCGGTCCGCGACGGCGACGCTGAAGATGGAGGGGCAGAGCGACAGCACCGCCTTGTGCCGCCCGACGCGCCCGCGGGCGCGGGCCGCCAGGAAACCGGCGTGAAGCACCCCTTCGTGGATCAGCCGGCCCTTCATGCCGCCGCCCTTGGGCGGGATGGTGAACAGCCGCTCGATGCGGACGCCGTTCACGGTGCGGTGGTCCTCGCTCCCGTCGGCGTAGCCGTCGTAGATGGCCTGACCCGGATAGTTGGGACGCGCGGTCAGAACGGTCATGTCCGTCCCCGCCGCGGCGAAGGCGGTGGCGAGGTCGGTCATCATCGGCGCGCTGCCGGCGGGTTCCGGCCAGTAGCTCATCGCCACCAGAAGGACCGATGGAGGCAAGACGGCGGGTGGCGCCGGCCCATCGGAGACCGGTGCGCGCAGGGGGGCGGAGTCATCGGGCATCGGCACTCACTCCGCGGCTTCGCCGGTGGCGGCCCGGGGGACCGGCGGGGCGGCGTTCTCAAGGAACCAAGCGTAGGTGCGGCGCAAGCCCTCCTCCAGCCCGACCCTGGGCCGCCAGCCGGTGGCGAACAGGCGCGACACGTCCATCAGCTTGCGCGGGTGGCCGTCCGGCTTGCTCAGGTCCTGGGTCAGAGCGCCCTCGTAGCCGACGACGTCCCGAATCAGCCGGGCCAGATCCCCGATGGCGATGTCGTCGCCGGGGCCGACGTTGATGATGTCCTCCCCGTCGTAGCGTTCCATCAGGTGCAGGCAGGCGTCGGCCATGTCGTCGACATAGAGGAACTCGCGCCGCGGCGTGCCGGTGCCCCACAGGGTGACGCTGGACGCCCGCTCCATCTTCGCGTCGTGGAAGCGCCGGATCATGCCGGGGATGGCGTGGGAGCCCTCCGGGTCGAAATGGTCGCCGGGGCCGTAGAGGTTCGACGGCATGGCGCAGATGGCGTTGAAGCCGTATTGCCGCCGGTAGGCCTGGCATTGGGTGATCCCGGCGATCTTGGCGATGGCGTAGGGCTTGTTGGTCGGCTCCAGGGGGCCGGTCAGCAGCGCCTCCTCCTTCAGCGGCTGCTCCGCGAACTTCGGATAGAGGCAGGAGGAGCCGAGGAACAGCAGCTTCCTCACCCCCGCCCTCCAGGCCGCGTCGATGACGTTGGCCTGGATCAGCAGGTTGTCGCGGATGAAGTCGCCGCCGAAGCGGTCGTTCGCCAGGATGCCGCCGACCTTGGCCGCGGCCAGGATCACATAGTCGATCGTCTCCCGGTCGAAGAAGGCGCGCACCGCCGCCTGATCGGTCAGGTCGAGTTCGTCGCGGCCGCGCAGGACGAGGTCGCCGTAGCCGTCCTCCACCAGACGGCGGACGATGGCCGAGCCGACGAGGCCGCGGTGCCCCGCGACGAAGATGCGGCTGTTTCGTTCCATGAGCTTCCGTTCCTTATTCGGCGGCGCTGGCGGTCGCCGGGGCGGCGTCGCCGCGGCAGCGGGCGGCGTACCAGTCCACCACGCCCGGCAGGCCGTCCTTCAGCGGGATGCGCGGCGCGTAGCCGAGTGCGGAGAGGCGGGCGATGTCGGGGCTGCGCCGCTGGGTGCCGCCGGGCGCTGGCGGTCCGATCCGGATGTCCGCCACCCGCCCCAGCACGGCGACGATCTGCCGGGCGAGTTCGGCGATGGAGATCTCCTCCGGGTTGCCGACATGGTAGATGCCGAGATGCTCGCCGCGCTCGACCACCGTCATGATGCCGTCCACCGCGTCGTCGATGTGGACGAAGGCGCGCGTCTGGGTGCCGTCGCCCTGGATGGCAAAAGGCACGAGGACCTCCGGGCTGCGGTCGATGGCATCCACCGCACGGCGCACGAACTCCGGCACCACATGCTCCCACCCCATGTCGGGGCCGTAGACGTTGTGCGGGCGGAAAATGGCGACGCGGTCGAAGCCGGTGCGGCCCCAGTTGACCGCCAGAAGCTCCGAGATCAGCTTCGACCCGCCGTAGCTGTAGCGCGGGTTCAGAACGTCCGGCACGACCAGCGGGATGTCCTCCGGCGTCGGCACCACCGGGGGGGTCTGGTAGGCCTCGGAGGAGGAGGCGACGACCAGATCGCCCACCCCGTTCGACCGGCAGGCGTCCAGAACGTTCAGCATGCCGCGCACGCCGACATCGAGCACCACCTCCGGCTTCTCGTAGAAGTGCCGGGTGCCGTTGACGGCGGCCAGATGCAGAACGCCGTCGACGCCGCGCACCGCCTTGCCCACCGCCGCCGGGTCGCGGATGTCGCCGGACACGAACTCGACCGCCTGCGCGGCGTCGCCCAGACGGCGCGGGTGGCCGCGGGAGTTGTCGTCCAGAACGCGGACGCGGTGTCCGTCGCGCACCAGCCGGCGGACCAGGGCGGCGCCGATGAAGCCGCTGCCTCCGGTCACAAGGTAATGTTTCGGCATTCGTCTTTCCTCAGGCGACAGCGTCGGGCGACGCTTCTTCAAGCGACAATTTTTCAAGCGACATGGGCGAAGCGGGCGGCGCCGTGGCTGCCCAGCGCCACGTAGGCCGTGCCTTCGGGCAGGTCCACCTCGCGGCTGTTGAAGTTGTTCCAGAAGTCGTAGATGACCCCCGGACGGTCCATCCGGCGCGCCAGATCCGGCAGCGGCATGGAGGTGAAGACCGGGTGGTTGTTCAGGATGACGGCGAGGTTCGCGCCATCCACCGCCTCCGCCATGCTGTTGGCGGGCTCCAGCCCGAAACTGCGGATGTCGTCCGCCGCCACCACCGCGTCGAAGCCGCGCCAGCGCGCCCTGGGGAAGCGGGTCCGCAACTCCTCGAACAGCGGCTTCGCCATGGTGCCGCGCAGGTCGTCGGTCGCCGGGCGGCCCTTGAAGGCGAGGCCCATCAGGCTGATGGTCGGGTCCTGCGGGAAGCCCTGCATGGAGCCGGTCAGGGTTTCCAGGAAGCGCGAGACCTCAACGGGCTGGCTTTCGTTGATGCGGCGCCCGGCGGCGGTGATGTCCATCTCCACCCCCAGTTCGCGGGCGGATTCGATCAGGATGTGCGGGTCCTTCTCCAGACAGGGGCCGCCGACCGGGCCGGGCAGCGGAAGCTGCGTGCGCGGGTAGCCCAGCTTGCCCGCCCGCGACACCTCCAGCGCCGACACCTCCATGGCGTTGCACAGCCGGGCGATCTCGTTGGCGAAGGCGAAGGTGACGTCGCGGTAGGTGTTGTCCACCAGCTTGATCATCTCCGCCGTCTCCAGCGTGGAGACCTTCACCGTCGTCGGGGTCAGCATGCCGAAGATCTGCGAGGCGCGGGCCGCCACCTCGACGCTTTCCGCGCCGATGATCTGGGGAAGCTGGTTCAGCTCGATCAGCGCCTGCCCCTCCAGCGTGCGCTCCGGGCAGAAGGCGATGTCGAAGCGCTTGCCGGTGCGCCGCAGGATCGGCGCCACCACCTCGCGGGTCGTCCCCAGTTTCACGGTGGAGCGCAGGATGACGAGGTCGCCGTCGTGGATGCAGTCGGCCACCTGCCGGGTCGCCGCCTCGATCATGTCGGTGCGCACGCGGCCATCGCGGTCCAGCGGGGTGCCGACGGTGATGATGAAGACGCTGCAATCCCGGCAACCCTCCGGGGTGCGGCCGAAGGTGAAGCGCCCGCGCTCCATCACATGCCGAAGCTTCTCGGCGAGGCCCGGCTCATGGAAATGGGGAACGCCGCGGGCCAGCTTGTCCAGCACCTCGCCCCGCACTTCCACGCCGTGCACCTGGAACCCCGCGTCCGCCATGGCGACGGCCAGCGTCAGCCCGACATAGCCGAGACCGAGCACGCAGACGTTCCGGTCGGGAAAGGATTTTGGGAGCATAGTCTTTCGATCCTGCCGTTGATTGGAGCATGCATCCAAAGGCGCCGCCGCCATCCGCCACCCGCGCCATGCGCAATCCGAACGTCTTGCGACGCGGCATTGTTCCGGCCATTCGGAGTGGCGTGAACAGGCTATGCCGTTGATCGGACGGTGTTTTGTTGGTGGTAATCCGGTCCGGTGGCAAGGGTGCGTCCGGTCGGCGCGCTCTGGGATTCGGGATAGGGCGGGCGCGTCATGCCGCCGCCACGATCAGCCGGCGCAGCCGCGACGGGCGGACCAGACCGGTCGCCAGCGCCGCCAGCGCGTAGACCGCGACCAGAACCGTCCCGCCGATCAGCAGGGCGGCCAGCGGATGGCCGGGGGCCATCAGATGCGGAAAGGCGTGGGTCAGCCCCAGAGTCGCCCCCATGGCGAGCGCGCCGCACAGGGCCGCCCGCGCGGCGATGCCGAGGTAAAGCTGGCCGACCTCCCGCCGGTGCAGCCAGGCGAGCCCGGTCATGGCGGTCAGCTCGGCGAGGATGGTCGCCACGGCGGACCCCTCGATCCCATAGCGCGGGATCAGCAGCAGGTTCAGCGCCGCGTTCGTCAGCCCGCCGATCAGGATGGCGGTCATGTAGCCGGTCTGCCGGTGCCAGACGAGCAGCGGGTTGCCCATCGTCAGGTTGATGTGGACGACGGCCACCGCGATCATCAGCAGGCGCAGCGTGTCCGCGGCGGGGGCGTAGGCCGGGCCGAAGACGGTGCTCATGACGGCCGGCGCCAGCGTGAAGCCTCCCGCCGCGATCAGCGCGCCGATGGACAGGGTGGTCGCGGCGTAGTCGCGCATCCGCGCCCGCATCGCCTCGCGGTCGCCGTAGGCGGCGGCGAGCTGCGGCATGAAGGCGCTGAGGATGATGTTCCCCGCGGTCAGCGACAGCACCAGCAGCTTGGTCACCGCGGCGTACCAGCCGACCTCCGTCTGCGGGACCATGAAGCCCAGCATCACCAGATCCAGGTGGGAGAACAGCGCCCAGGCGAAGACGCTGACCGCCATGGGGGCGGAGGTCTTCAGGATTCCCGCCCACACGGCCGGAGCCACCCGCGGACGCGGCATCCGGAAGTCGTGGCTGAAGCGGGCCAGCATCAGGGCGGCGTTGATGACGAAGGAGGCGGCGGTGATCCCGGCGGCAACCGCCAGATCCTCCGGCCCGCGCACCAGCGCCAGCACGGCGACCATGTTGCCCAGCGACGTGCCGATCTCGCGCACGGCGATGACGCTCATCCGCTCCGTCGCCTGATAGACGAAGTCGAGCAGCAGCGCGTTGCCCAGCAATTGGACCGCCTGCACCAGCAGCACCGCCTTGACCAGCGCCGGCTTGTCGAGCTGAAGGACGAACACAGCGTAGAGCCCGCCGACCAGAACGGCCAGCAGCAGGCGCAGGGTCAGCACATGGTCCGCGAGCACCGTCGCCTTTTCCCGGTCGCGGGCGATCTCGCGCATCGCGTAGGTGGACAGGCCCAGATTCACGAACAGGGCGGCGTAGGCCAGCATGGAGGTGCCGAAGCCCAGCACGCCGAATCCGTCCGGACCCAGGGCGCGCGCGGTCCAGGCCGTGGTGACCAGCCCGCTCAGCAGCGTGGCGACGCGGGCCAGCCCCAGCGCGCGGATGTTCAGGAAGATGCGTCGTCCGGCGGTCATGGGCTTTTTCGGGTGTAATGGCACGTGCGGGCGCTGGGCCCCCACCCAACCCTCCCCCGCTTACGCAGGGGAGGGCTTTCTCCTCCCCCTGCGTAAGCGGGGGGAGGTCGGGAGGGGGGCCCGACGCGACCGCTTCTCTCGGCGCGCCGTCGTTGTCGTCAGTTCGCGTAGTAGCGGCGGTAGCCGTGGTAGCGCCCGCTGTCCGGGAACTCGTATTGGGCGTGGCGGCGGATATCGACCTGGGAGAACAGGACGCCGACGACCTCGCCGCCCGCCTCGACGATCTCCTTCAGCCCGGCCATGGCGGTCTCCCGCTTGGTCTTGCCCCAATGCACGATGAAGACGGTCTGGTCGGCCAGCGCCGCCAGCAGCTTGCCCTCCGACACGGCGAGCACCGGCGGGCTGTCCAGGATCACCCGGTCGTACTCCAGCGCCAGCCGCGAGATGAGCTGGTGCATCCGGCTGGACCCCAGCATGTCCTGCGGCAGGGCGGACCCGCGCCCGGAGGCGATGAAATGCAGGCCGGTGCGCGGGTCGGTCTGGATCACCTCGTTCGGCGCGCATTCGCCGGACAGCACCTCGTACAGACCGCGCTGGTTCTCCATCCCCAGCATCTGGTGCAGCCCCTTGCGGCGCATGTCGCAGTCCAGGATGATCGTCTTCTGGCCGGCGTTGGCGCAGATGCGCGCGAAGGCCGCGGCGATCGAACTCTTGCCCTCGCCGGGGACGGAGGAGCTGAACAGGATCACCCGCTGGTGCCCGTCCGGGTTGGCGAGCAGCAGGGTGGTGCGCAGGTTCTGCATCGCCTCCGCGAAGGCCGACATCGGCTTGTCGATGGCGTAGGCGGCGGGCGAGGTGCCGAGGCGCCGCCGCCGCCCGATCGACGGGACGATGCCCAGCGACCGCACGCCGGTGGCCGCCTCGAACTGGTGCGGGCTGCGGAAGCCGCGCTCCGACTGCTCGCGCAGCATGGCCAGAAGCACGCCCAGCGTGGCCGAGGCGATCAGGGCCAGCAGGACGATCATCTTCTTGTCGGGCTGCGACGGGTTCAGGGGGATCGCCGCTTCCGACACGATGCGGGCGTCCGGCTGCTGGATGTCGGTCTGGCCGGCGATCTCCTGGAAGCGGGTCAGCATCGCCTCGTACATGGTCTGCGAGGTCTCGGCGTCGCGTTCCAGCGTGCGCAGGGTGACGTTGGATTCCTGCTGCTGGTTGCGCTGGGCCTGGAGCTGGTCGAGGTTGGCCTTCAGGGCGGCCTCGCGCCCGCGCTCCACCTCCACCTCGTTGCTCAGATTCTGGACGATGCGGTTCACGTCGGCCTTGATCTGGCCTTGCAGGTCGCGCAGCTCGCTCTGGAGCGCGGTCAGCGTCGGATGGCGGGCGCCGTACTTGTTGGCCGCCTCGGCGATCTTGCGCTGAAGCTCCACCTCCTGCTGGCGCAGCGCCTGGATCAGGGGAGAGCCGAGCACGTCGCCGATGGCCGACACGCCGCGCGGACTCTGCGCCAGGGTGGAAACCTCGCGCAGCTTGGACTCCGCCTCCTGCCGCTTGGTGCGGGCCAGGACGTAGCTGGTGTTCAGCTCCGCCAACTGCTGGGCGATCAGGGTGGTTTCGCCGTTGGCGTTGGTCAGGCCGCTCTCGGCGCGGTACTTCTCCGCCGCCTCGCCGGTGGTCTTGGCCTCGCGGCGCAGTTCGGTGATGCGCTCCTCCAGCCAGGCCGTGGCGCGCTTGGCCCCCTTGAACTTCTCGTCGAGCTGATCGACGAGGTACAGCTCGCCGATGGTGTTGGCGATCAGGGCGGCCTTGCGCGGGTCCTCGCTGTCGAAGTCCACGGCGATGACGTAGGAGCGGCCCTGCGGCCTGACCGCCAGATTTTCAAGGAAACTGTTGACGGTGGAGGTCTTCTCGTTGGCCGCCTTCTCCTCCGGGCTCAGCGCGATCTCGGGCCGGTCGCCGCGGGCGCTGTTCCACCAGGATTCGGGAACCCAGTTCTTCGGGTTCAGGTAATAGAACCAGTTGATCTGATCGGGCCGCAGCGCGGCGTTGAACTCCGGGTCGTTCATCAGGCCCAGCTTGTCCACCACCTTCTCCGCGAAGGCGGGGGACTTCAGGATCGCCACCTCGCTCTGCAGGGCGCCCAGTTCCGTGGACAGGCCGGACACGACCTCCTGGTAGTTCATCACCTGATTCTTGCGGTGCTCCACCATGATCAGGGTCTGGGCGGTGTAGAGCGGCGTCATCCGCAAGGCGACGAGCGCCGCGATGCCCGTCCCCAGCACGATCACCGCCCCGATCAGCAGCTTGTGGCGCAGCAGCATGCCGGTGGTGCGGCGCACCGCGCTGGCCGCCGCGGTGGACAGGTCGAAGGAGACCGGTCCCGTCTGGCGCCGCTGGGGCTGATCCTGAATGTCCTGGGTGGCCAAAGCGGGTTCCTCCTCGCATGCCGAACGGCACCCCGTTCGGGGCGTTACGGTTGCCTAGAACGCCATCCACCGTCCGACCGTTTCATGCTGCGCCGAGAGCATCCGGTGAGGAAGACACGCTCATTGGGTACTCTGCCCGGGTTCGCTTTCGGGGTGGTCCGCATCCGAACCCGCCGCCGGGGTGGACCGGAGGAGCCCCTTCGCCGATAATGGTCATTGCCGACGAGAGGGGGCCGGGCATGCCGCCGGAGAGCATTGAGAAGGCTGACGATTTCTGGGCTGGAGCCTTTCCCGCGCTGAGCGCGCTGGAGCCGGACGCGCTGGCGCTTCTGCGCGCGCGAGGAACGCGGATGGCGGTGCCGCGCGGCACGGTGCTGTTCCGCATCGGCAGCCTGTGCCGCAATTTTCTCATGCTGCTGGACGGCACGGTGCGGGTGCAGATGACCTCCGAGAACGGGCGGGAGATCGTCCTGTACCGCGTCGGGCAGGGCGAGACCTGCATCCTGACCACCGCCTGCCTGATGACGCGGGCCGACTACAACGCCGAAGGCGTGGCGGAAACCGATCTGGACGCCATCGCCCTGGGGGCGGCGGCCTTCCACGAGCTGCTGGCCCGGTCAGCGCTGTTCCGGGATTTCGTCTTCGCCTCCTTCGGCACGCGGCTGCTCGGCATGATGATGCTGGTGGAGGAGGTGGCCTTCGGGCGCATCGACCTGCGGCTGGCCCGCTTCCTGGTGGACCACCGCGACGCGCGCGGCGGCTTGGACACCACCCACCAGACGCTGGCCGTCGAGCTGGGGACCGCGCGCGAGGTGGTCAGCCGCCAGTTGAAGGAGTTCGAGCGGCGCGGCCTCGTCGAGCTGTCCCGCGGGCGTGTCGGGGTGCGCGACCCGGACGCGCTGCTGGCGCTGGAGCAGGCGGACGGCGTGTGACGGAGTCACAGACCGCTGGCGTAAAATGGGCTTGGATGGGCGCACCAATCGCCCAACCCAATCCATAAGGTGCGTCCATGCCCATCAACGTCGGCACCATCGACCGCGCGCTCCGCGCCATCGTCGGCCTCGTCCTGATCGCCCTCGTCTTCGTCGGCCCGCAGACCCCCTGGGGCTGGATCGGTCTGGTCCCGCTGCTGACCGCGGTGATCGGCTTCTGCCCGGCCTACACCCTGTTCGGCGTGAGGACCTGCTCCATCAAGCAGTGATGCCGTGGGAAGGGCGTAGCCGGGGAAGGCCGCGCTCCTTCCGTCCGCGCGGGTCCTATGCTCGGACCAGGGCGGTGATCGCCTGAAAGACCTTGAGGTTGAGCGGCGTGTCGAAGGTCGGCGACCGCGCCTTCCGGATGGTGCCTTCGTATTCCTTGATCGTCGATATCAACGCGCTGGAAAGATCCGGTGCGGTCCGGATGTCGCCAATCTGTGAAAGGCAGAGGATGTAGGCGAAGTTCAGGTTGGCTTCGTGGGTGTAGATGTCGGCGCCTTCGGCGCATTCGACTTGGATCAAGGGGCGGTGAAGGGCCTCGAAAAGAAGAATTCGGCCCCGGATGTCTCGGAAATTCCGCAGATCCATCATATTTCTGATGGAGAAACGGCTTCTAAGCCGGGAGATTTCTCCGTCTATGGCTTCCTCAATTCTTTGTAGTGATGAAGCAATCTCTGGCTTTTCCTTAAGGTGCAGCGTCAAGTGAACCGGGTTCGGGCGCCGTTGCACCATATAGAATTCGTATTTTGCCTTAAAGGCACCGAAGACAGTGTTTATTAATAACTCTGCGTCGGCGTCAGCCTGTGATGACGTCATGAATATGCATTCGCAGAATTGCAGGGTTTGCAGAGCCGGTCCGAAGGGCCGGGCTCGTTCAAGATCGGTTGTTTTCCGGCTTTGCGCGGCCTTCCGAATTCTGGCCGTTCAAGGCGCGCTGGAAACTCCGGACGCCAACCTCGATCTCATCGTCGGACGGAATGCGGAAACCCTGGTGAACAGCCTTCGTGGCGAAGTGGTCCATGATGGACTGCTTCAGCGCGTTGGCTCCATCCCTGACCAGCGTAAAGCGGGTCCAAGACGGCGGCGGGTTGGGCTGCGTCAAGGGGGACCCCAGCGTCTTCCCAATGGCGGCGCCTTTCTGCGAGGCGACCGGCTGGGTGGTTGCGGCGCGTGCCGAAAAAGGCATCGGTCCTGTCCCGAAATTTCAGCGTGTTTGGCTACTTTAATGCAGAGCTGACGCGATTCTCAAGCACATTAAATTACATACACTTGCCTTTCGCGCTGCGGCAGGTGTGCGATCAATAGCGGTCCTGCTGCCGCCAATAGAAGACTAAGACGATGGTGGGCAAGACACAGTGAATATGTGGGTATTCATAACGGAAAGTACGACGGGTTGCCTATTCAAAGCGTCCGGTCGACTTGGCGACATCAAAAGTTGCCGACCCGCGGATGGGAGGATGGGGTCGCGGGTGCCCCCGGACGTGAAAACGCCCCCTCGCCGGTGTGGAGAGAGGGCGTGGACAGGGGCGCCGATCGCGTCCGGTGACGCGCCGTCACCCCCGCGGGGCGTGCTTGTTCAGGATGCGCTGCAGGGTGCGGCGGTGCATCTTCAGGCGGCGGGCCGTTTCGGAGACGTTGCGGTCGCACTGCTCGAACACGCGCTGGATGTGTTCCCACCGCACGCGGTCGGCGGACATCGGGTTTTCCGGCGGGGAGGGCAGGGGACGGCCATCGGCCAGCAGGGCGGATTCCACGGCGTCGGCGTCCGCGGGCTTCGGCAGGTAATCGACGGCGCCGGCCTTCACCGCGGCCACCGCCGTGGCGATGTTGCCGTAACCGGTCAGCATGACGATGCGGGCGTCGGGGCGCGCGTCGCGCAGGGTCTTGACCACGTCCAGGCCGCTGCCGTCCGCCAGCCGCAGATCGACCACCGCGAAGGCCGGGGCCGATTCCTGGGCGACGTCGATCCCGAGCTGCACGCTGTCCACGGCCACCACGTTGAAACCGCGCTTTTCCATGGCGCGCGCGAGGCGGGTTCGGAACGGAGCGTCGTCGTCGACGATGAGGAGGCTGCGGGTAACGTCACCCGTGAACGTCAGCTTGGCGGTTTCGCCCGTTGGACTCTCGTCCGTGGTCATCGCGCTATCCACCACTAGTCCTCTGGTTCTAAGACACCACGGTCCCAACGTACGACAACTCGCGCGCCGCCGCTACGGTTATTGCTAAAGGCTACCAGGGCACCCGTTTTCTCTAGCAGCGTTTGTGCGATGAAGATTCCCAGTCCCATATGTCCCGACCGTTCGCTTCTCGCGGACAGGTAGGGCTCGCCGATGCGGCTCAGCAGATGGGCGGGGTATCCGGGCCCGTCGTCCATCACCGCCACGGTGGCCGACTTCGCGTCCCAGGAGGCAACGACGGTCACGCGCCCGCTGGCGAACTGGTGGGCGTTCTGGATGAAGTTGCCCAGACCGTGGATGATTTCCGGGCTGCGGCGGACGATGGGCTCCTCCACCCCGGCGGTATCCCCCGCGGCGCTGTTGCGCTCCACCACGAATTGGATGTGGCCCAGCCGGTGCGGCGCGCCCGCCGCTTCCACCAGCGCGGTCAGGGGCAGCCGCTCGAACGGGTCGCCGCCGTCGGCTTCCGGCTTGCGGGCCAGCTCCGCCAGGATCTCACGGCAGCGCATCACCTGGCTTTGCAGAAGCGCCACGTCCTCGGTGTAGGGGCTGTCCGGCGGCATGTCGTGCAGAAGCTCCTTCGCCACCACGGCGATGGTGCCGAGCGGCGACCCCAGCTCGTGCGCGGCGGCGGCGGCCAGAGCGCCCAGCGAGGACAGCCGCTGCTCCCGCGCCAGCGCCACCTGCGAGGCCGACAGGGCGTTGGCGAAGCGCCGCGCCTCCTCCGCCACGCGGAAGACGTAGCCGCTGATGAAGCCGGCGGACACCGACAGCGACAGCCAGATGCCGAAGGCGTAGAGCGGGGCGACCGAGGGCATCGGCTCCGGCCAGGGCAGGGGGAAATGCCACAGCGCCAGCACGGTCAGGCAGACGAGGTTCAGGCCGGTCAGCAGGACCACGCTGTAGCGCGACAGGATCGCCGCGGCCACCGTCATCGGCGCCAGCAGCAGGATGGCGAAGGGGTTGGCGAGGCCGCCGGTCAGATAGAGCAGCAGCGTGAGCTGCAGCATGTCGTAGCCGAGATAGAGCGCCGCGTCCCGGTCGGCCAGCCGCAGCCTCCCGCCGCGCTGGGCCATCGCCACGAGGTTCAGCAGCACCGACGCCCCGATGGCCGCCAGCACCGGCCCCAGCGGCAGCGGGAAGCCCATGACAAGTTGCACCGACGCCACGGTGGCGAGCTGACCGATCACGGCGATCCAGCGGATCAGGATCAGGGTGCGCAGCGTGACGCGCCCGTCCAGGTTGGTCCATTGGGCCGGTCCAGGACGATTGCCGTGCGTCGGGGCGTGGCGGACGGATGAGGCAGCGGCGGCGGAACCGACGGTCATGGGGGCGGACTTTCCAACAGGGGCCGCTGTTCCCGCGGCTTCGTATCGATTTGTTGGATGCTGTTTTGCCACTCTGGCGTTTGCGCGCCAAGCGGCCATATTCTCCGCCTATGGATCAATGCGCAAAACGGCACGCCATCCGGGCCGAAAACCTGACCAAACGCTACGGCACGGCCCGGTCCGGCGAGGTCACCGCGGTGGACGGCATCTCCTTCACCGTGGGGGCGGGGACGGTCACCGGGCTTCTGGGGGGCAATGGCGCCGGCAAGACGACGACCATTTCCATGCTCCTGGGGCTTCTGCTGCCGACCTCCGGCACGGTGGAGGTGCTGGGGGTGGACATGGTGCGCCACCGCCACGCGGCGCTTCCCCGCATGAACTTCTCCTCCCCCTATGTGGAGCTTCCGCACCGGCTGACCGTGCGGGAGAACCTGACCGTCTACGGGCACCTCTACGGCTTGAAGGGCGTGAAGCGGCGGGTGGAGGAGCTGGCCGAGCATCTTGAATTGACGCGCTTCCTGGAGCGCCCCTCCGGCGGTCTGTCGGCGGGGCAGAAGACGCGGGTGGCGCTGGCCAAGGCGCTGCTCAACCGGCCCGAGTTGCTGCTGCTGGACGAGCCGACCGCCTCGCTCGACCCCGACACGGCGGACTGGATTCGCACCTATCTGGAACGCTACCGCTTCGAATCCGGGGCCACCATCCTGCTCGCCTCCCACAACATGCTGGAGGTGGAGCGGCTGTGCGACGACGTGCTGATGATGCGCCAGGGGCGGATCGTCGACCGCGGGTCCCCGGCGGCGCTGCTGGCCCGCTATGGCCGGACCTCGCTGGAGGACGTGTTCCTGGACATCGCCCGCGACCGCGCCAACGGCGAGGACGCCAGCCGGGATGCCAACCGGGAGGCCGCCGATGCCGCCGAGTGACGCCGCCGTGATGGTCCACCCGAACCCGGCCTTCTCCGTCCGCCGGGTCGGGGCGATGGTCCTGCGCTACTGGTATCTGCTGCGCGGGTCCTGGCCGCGTTTCCTGGAGCTGGCCTACTGGCCGACCATGCAGATGATCCTGTGGGGTTACATCAACCAGTTCATGGCCACCTCCAGCGCCTGGGTGGCGCAGGGGGCGGGGGTGCTGGTCAGCGCGGTGCTTCTGTGGGACGTGCTGTTCCGCGGGCAGCTCGGCGTGTCGGTGTCCTTCCTGGAGGAGATGTGGTCGCGCAACCTGGGACACCTCTTCGTCAGCCCGCTGCGCCCCGGCGAATGGGTGGCGGCGCTGTTCGGGATGAGCCTGATCCGAACCGTCATCGGCGTGGTTCCGGCGGCGCTTCTGGCGATTCCGCTCTTCGGCTACTCCCTGTTCGACCTGGGGCTTCCGCTGGCCGGTTTCTTCGCCAACCTGATCGTCTTCGGCTGGTCGTTGGGGCTGGTCATCGTGGCGCTGATCCTGCGCTACGGCATGGGGGCGGAAGGGCTGGCCTGGATCGTCGTCTTCATGCTGGCCCCGGTCAGCGCCGTCTATTACCCGGTCAGCGTCCTGCCGGGCTGGCTGCAATGGGTCGCGCTGTCCCTGCCGTCCAGCCACGTCTTCGAAGGGATGCGCGCCATCCTGTTCGACGGCACCATGCGCTGGGACCATCTGGCCTGGGCGGTGGGCCTGAACGCGCTGTTCATGGGGCTGTGCACGGCGGCCTTCCTCTATTCCTTCCGTCAGGCGCGGGTGCGCGGGGCGCTGCTTCAGACGGGGGAATGACAAAAGGTGCCGGCTCTCGCCAGCACCGGCCAGCCGTGCTAGCGTCCCGGCCTCTTCGGACCGACAGCCAGAGCGCCGCCATGACTCCCGTTTCCCCCGCCGCCCCGGTCACCCTCGCCGAGATCGCCGCCGCCCTGGGCGCCGCGCTGGAGGGCGACGGCTCCGTCCGCATCGCCCGCGCCGTCCACCCGTCGGAGGCCGAAGGGCCGGAGGATCTGGCGCTCGCCATGGAAAAGGGTCTGACGGACCTGCTCGCCAACGGCAAGGCCGTCGCCGCCGTGGTCGCGGAGGGGGCGGAGGTGCCCGCCAACCTGAAGGGCTGGATCGTCGTGAAGCGCCCGCGCTTCGCCATGGCCGGGCTGACGACCGTCTTCGAAAAGCCGGTCCACGCCGAGCCGGGCGTCCACCCCGCCGCCTTCGTGGCGCCGGAGGCGGTGCTGGGGCAGGGCGTGTCGGTCGGCCCCTTCGCCTATGTCGGGCCGAGGGCGGTGCTGGGCGAAGGCGTGATCGTGATGCCGCACGCCACGGTCGGGGCGGAGGCGGTGATCGGCAAGGACTGCCTGCTGCACCCCGGCGCCCGCATCGGCGAGCGGGTGGTGATGGGCGAGCGCTGCATCATCCATCCCAACGCCGCGGTCGGCAACGACGGCTTCAGCTTCGTGACGCCCGAGCCGGGCAGCGTGGAATCGGCCAAGGCGACCGGCCGGGTGGTCGGCACCAACGTGCTGATCCACCGCGTGAACTCCATCGGCACGGTGATCCTGGGCGACGACGTGGAGATCGGGGCGAACGCCACCATCGACCGCGGCACCATCACGGCGACCCGCATCGGCTCCGGTACGAAGATCGACAACCTCGTGCAGATCGGCCACAACGTGCAGATCGGCACCAACTGCATGCTGTGCGGCCATGTCGGCATCGCCGGCAGCACGACCATCGGCGACCGCGTGGTGCTGGCCGGCAAGGTGGGCGTGGCGGATCATGTGAAGATCGGCAACGACGCGGTGGTGGCCGCCAATTCCGGCGTCGGGACGGACATCCCGGCGAAGGCCGTTTACATGGGCTACCCGGCGGTGCCGCGCGACCGCGCCTTCGACCAGTACAAGGGGCTGGCCCGCCTGAAGCGGATGTACGCGGACGTGACCGACCTGAAGAAGCGCGTCGGGGCGCTGGATGGGGGCGGGAAGGCGGCGGTCGAGGAGAAGTGATCGGAGAAGTATTGCCCCCTCCCTAACCCTCCCCCGCTGACGCAGGGGAGGGGATAGAACTCCCTCTCCTGCGTCAGCGGGGGAGGGAAGGGGCCCATGCGAAGCATGGGAAGGGTGGGGGCAAGCACCGCCCCGATCAAACGCTCACTGAAACGCGATCTTCGCGTGATCGCCCGGCTTCGGCGGTTCGCCGGTGATCTTCGCCTTCACATAGCCGTAGGCGTAAACCATGGCACTGGATGGGCTGTCCCAGTATTCGGCCCGGTCGACGCTGATCTTCAGCAGCGCGAGATCGGGGTCGTCCACCCCCTGCGGGAACCAGGTGGACAGGATGTCCCGCCAGAGGAAGCGGATCTTGTCGCGGTCGCGCACCGTTTCCGCCACGCCGGACACCGACACGTAATCCTGCTTGTCCGGGTCGGCGTAGGACAGGTTGACGCGCCAATGCGTCTTCAGTTCATGCACCTTCGGCGAATCGGCCCGCGTAAAGAACCACAAGGTGCCGTCGTCGAACCCCGCGTGCGGCAGGGTCGCCATCGGGCGGGAATGCAGGATGCCGTTCTCGTCCAGCGTCGTCATCATGCAGATGCGCACGCCCTTGATCATGCCCCAGAGCTTCTCGGCGGCCTCGCGATCGTCAGCGCTTCTTGCCATGGTCTGACCCTCTATCGGTAGCCCAACGGAGTTCCGTCAACGCCCGCTGCCCGAAAAGGTTCCGAGCGCGTTCAGGGCCGCCACCGACCAGGAATCGCCCTCTTCGCCGCCGCCATAATGGTCGATCCGCGACAGCGACAGCGGCGCCACCGCCAGCCGGAGCGCCGCCTGAGGCGTCAGGTCGAGCGCCAGCGCCAGCGCCGCGCGGATCGGCCCGCCGTGGATCACCGCCACGATGTCGCGACCGGCGTGCGCCTCGGTCAGGCGGGCGACGGCGCCGGCCACCCGCTGCATCACAGCGGCGAAGCTCTCGCCGCCCGGCGGGGCTTCCGCCGCCGGGTCGGTCCAGAAGCGGCGGGCCTCTTCGGGCTGGGTTTCCGCCACCGCACCGTGGGACAGCCCCTCCCATCGCCCGAAATCCTGCTCGGCGAGGTCGCGCTCGATCAGCGCCATGTCGCTGCCGGGCAGGCGCAGCGCCGCCGCCGTCTGGCGCGTGCGGCGCAGATGCGAGGTCACCCAGACCGCCTGAGGCGGCAGGCGCGCCGCCAACTCCGCCAGGGCCGCCACGTCGCCGGTGTCGGCGGGAAGATCGCTCCGCCCGTAGATCAGCTTGTCGGGATTCGGGACGGGGGCGTGGCGGATCAGCCACCAGCGAGTGTTTTTCATACAACAGTCGCGGCCAAGGTGAGCAGGACGGCGGCCTCCGCCACCTGCTGGGCGGCGCCGAACACGTCGCCGGTGTGGCCGCCGATCTGCCGCCGCGCCTGCCACGCCACCGCTAGGGCGGCCAGGGCCGCGGCGAGGATCGCGGCGGGCGCCGTCCAGCCCAGCGCCGCCACGGCCACGGCCAGCGCCAGGGCGAGCGCCAGGGCCACGGTGCCGGGCGCCGGGCGCCCCTGCCGGGCGGCGAGGCCGTCGGCGCGGGCCGGGGCCATGAGGCGGGCCATCGCCGCCATGCCGCCGCGCGACAGGGCGCCCGACGCCAGAAGGGCGGGGATCGCCACGCGCGGCTCGGCCAGCGCCGCCAGCGCCGAGGCGCGGACGGCCACCGAGAAGACGATGGCCAGCACGCCGTAGCTGCCGACCCGGCTGTCCCGCATGATCTCCAGCTTGCGGCCCCGGTCTCGCCCGCCGCCGAAGCCGTCCGCGACGTCCGCCGCCCCGTCCTCGTGCAGGGCGCCGGTGATCCAGACCATGGCGCCCAGCGCCAGCAGCGCCGCCGGCAGCGGCGGCAGATGCGCCAGCGCGGCCACTCCATAGACCGCGCCGCCGAACAGTCCCACCCCGGCCCCCACCAGGGGAAACCAGCCCATGGCGCGGGCATGGGCGTCCTCTGCCAACGGGCCGGACAGGCGCAGCGGCAACCGCGTCAGGAAGACGACGGCCAGCGCCAGTTCGGCGGACCAGCGGCGGGCGGGCGGGGCGGTTTCCTCAAGCATGGCGTTCCGGAGTACGGCAACCCCACGCCCGCCGCAACGGTTAACCGACGGGACGACAGGCTCTTTGACAGCCTCTTTGACAGGGGCTTGGGAATGGTCCAAGGTCGCGCCGCTTTTTTCATCGCTTCTCCCTTCACCGCATCTTCTGCCGTCAGCGCCAGGACCCTTCGCCATGAGCAACACGCAGCCCGCCATCACCTTCGAGGAAATCCGCGCGTTGGTGCGCAACCTGCCGGGGCCGGACCTCGACTCCGGCACGGCGGCGCTCCAGCGCGAACGGCAGCTCACCAAGCCGGCGGGCGCGCTTGGCCGGCTGGAGGAGATCGCGCAGTGGATGGCGACGTGGCAGGGCCAGCACCCGGCGGAGGTGCGCCGCCCGCGCGTCGCCGTCTTCGCGGGCAACCACGGAGTCGCCGCCCGCGGCGTGTCGGCCTACCCGGCGGAGGTGACCGCCCAGATGGTCGCCAACTTCCAGAACGGCGGCGCCGCCGTGAACCAGCTCTGCGAGGTGGCCGACGCCGACCTCCGCGTCTACGAGCTGGACCTGGAGAACCCCACCGCCGATTTCACCCAGGGACCGGCGATGGGCGAGGAGGAGTGCTGCCAAGCCATGGCCTACGGCATGATGGCGGTGGAGTCGGGCGTTCAGCTCCTGGCGCTGGGCGAGATGGGCATCGGCAACTCCACCGCGGCGGCGGCGCTCTGCAACGCCCTGTTCGGCGGTGAGGCCAAGGACTGGACGGGCCGCGGCACCGGCGTGGACGACGAGGGGCTGGCCCGCAAGGTCGCCGCCGTGGAGGCCGGTCTGGCCGCCAACCCGCAGGCCAAGGACGATCCGTTCGAGGCGCTGCGCCGCTTCGGCGGTTACGAACTGGCGGCCATCGCCGGCGCCATCCTGGCGGCCCGCATGGCGCGGGTGCCGGTGCTGCTGGACGGCTACGCCTGCACGGCGGCGGCGGCGGTCCTGTTCAAGGCCGACCGCCGGGCGCTGGACCATTGCATGGTCGCCCACCGCTCCGTCGAGCCGGGCCACGACCATCTGCTCGCCGCCATCGGCAAGGAGCCGCTGCTCGATCTGGGAATGCGCCTGGGCGAGGGCTCGGGTGCCGCGCTGGCGATCAACATCGTGAAGTCGGCCTGCGCCTGCCACGCCGGCATGGCGACCTTCGCCGACGCGGGCGTCAGCACGCGCGGGGTGTGAGGGGCGGGCGTTCAAGGCACACTTTCCCCCACCCTAACCCTCCCCCGCTAACGCAGGGGAGGGGACAGGCGCTGCCTACAACAGCCCGTCCGCGAAATCGGTGATGAGCGCGGACAGGAACAGGTCGAGCATGACCAGAGCCGCCGACGCCACGCCGGAGATGTCCAGCGCCGTGCGCATGACGAACCACTGGTAGGTCAGCATCGCCAGCATGATGCCGAAGACCAGCCCTTCGGAAATCGGGCCGGGAAGCACCCCCGTGGCGGCCAGGATCACCACCGGCAGATAGACGCTCATCTGCACGACCGACGACCAGTTGTAGGCGCACAGGAAGTCCACATAGCGGGCCTGCCGGTCCAGCATCCCGCTCACCCCGTGCATGACGACCGGAAAGGCCGTCCAACTGATGACGTAGGCGATGGCCTCCACCACAACGATCTGGAACAGCGGCGTATCCGGCACCTGTCCCCACAGCCGGATCGCCAGCAGCAGCGTCCAGGCCGGGGCGACGATCACCGCGGCGTAGAAGGACTTCCACGCCCCTTCAGGCGTGCGGTCCATGTGCTGCAATCCGGTGGGGTCGAACCGCGCCAGACGATAGGCGCCGAAGACGGAGGAGGCGACGTCCCGGGCGGTCAGCGGCATCTTGCGGTCACCGGAGGGTGGAAAGGGTGGTCGGGCGGAAGCTCTGTCAACCGATGCGGTCGAAGACGTTCCGCAGAACCTCGCCGTAAATGTCGGTCAGGCGGGTCAGGTCGTCCAGCGTCGTGTGCTCGTCCACCTTGTGCATCGTCTGCCCGACGAGGCCGAACTCCACCACCGGGCAGAAGTTCTTGATGAAGCGGGCGTCCGACGTGCCGCCGGTCGTCGAATATTCGGGGCGGCGCCCGGTGACGCGCTCCGCCGCCTCGGCCACCAGCTCGGTCAGGGGGCCGGGCGGGGTCAGGAAGCTGTCGCCCGACACGAAATGGTCCAGCTCGTAGGAGCCGCCCACCCGGTCGAACCGCTCGCGCAGCCACGCCAGCAGCGTGTCGGCGGTGTGCAGGTCGTTGAAACGGATGTTCAGCGTCGCCTTGCCCTGCGCCGGGATGACGTTGTGCGCCGGGTTGCCCACGTCGATGGTGGTCAGCTCCAGGTTCGACGGCTGGAAATGCGGGGTGCCAGCGTCCAGCGGCTCCGCCGTGATGGCGGCCAGCATGCGGGCCAGCCGGGGCAGCGGGTTGTCGGCCAGATGCGGGTAGGCGACATGCCCCTGCGCGCCGTGGACGGTCAGGAAGGCGGTCATGCTGCCGCGCCGCCCGATCTTGATCATGTCGCCCAGCGCCTTGGGGTTGGTCGGCTCCCCGACCACGCAGGCGTCGAGCGTCTCGCCCCGGGCCTGCATCCAGTCCAGCACCTTGCGGGTGCCGTTGATGGCGACCCCTTCCTCGTCCCCGGTGATGAGCAGGCTGATGGAGCCCTTGGGCGCTCCCCCAGCTTTGACGTGGCGGGCGGCGGCGGCGACGAAGGCGGCGACCGCCCCCTTCATGTCCACGGCACCCCGGCCATAGAGCCGCCCGTTGTGGATCTCCGCCGCGAATGGGTCGATGGACCAGCCCTTCAACTCGCCGGGGGGCACCACGTCGGTGTGCCCGGCGAAGCAGAAATTCGGCCCCTCCGTGCCCAGCCGGGCGTAGAGGTTGTCCACCGGCGCCGTGCCCGCCTCCTCGAACCGCAGGCGGTGGCAGGCGAAGCCCAGCGGCGCCAGCGCCGCCTCCAGCACGCCCAGCGCGCCGCCGTCCTCGGGCGTCACGCTGGGGCAGCGGATCAGGGCCTGCGCCACCGCGACGGGATCGCAGGGATCGAAGGACAGGGCGGCGTCGGTGGTCATCGTGGCGTCTTCCCCGGCGTCAGTCGCGCAGCAGGTCGTTGATGGAGGTCTTGGCGCGGGTCTGCTCGTCCACGCGCTTCACGATCACCGCGCAGTAGAGCCCCGGACCCGGCGTGCCGTCCGGCAGCGGCTTGCCCGGCAGGGTGCCGGGGACCACGACGGAGTAGGCCGGGACGCGGCCCACGAAGACCTCGCCCGTGTTGCGGTCGATGATCTTGGTCGAGGCGCTGATGAAGACGCCCATGGACAGCACGGCGCCGCGCTCCACGATCACGCCCTCGACCACCTCGGACCGGGCGCCGATGAAGCAGTCGTCCTCGATGATGACCGGGTTGGCCTGGAGCGGCTCAAGCACGCCGCCGATGCCGACGCCGCCCGACAGGTGGACGTTCTTGCCGATCTGGGCGCAGGAGCCGACGGTGACCCAGGTGTCCACCATCGTGCCGCTGTCCACATAGGCGCCGACGTTGACGAAGCTGGGCATCAGGATGACGTTCGGCGCGACGTAGGCGGAGCGGCGGACGACCGCGCCCGGAACGGCGCGGAAGCCGGCGGCCTGGAACTGCGCTTCGGACCAGCCTTCGAACTTCGGCGGCACCTTGTCGTACCAGGAGGCGCCGCCCGGCGCGCCGGGGATCGTCTCGTTGGCGTTCAGGCGGAAGGACAGCAGCACCGCCTTCTTCAGCCACTGGTTCACCACCCAGCCGCCGTCGGTCTTCTGCGCGACGCGCAGGTCGCCGGCGTCGAGGCCGGACAGGGCCTCCTCCACGGCGTCGCGGACGGCGCCCTTGGTCGAGGCGTTCAGGGTGTCGCGGGTTTCCCACGCGGCGTTGACGGCGGATTCGAGGCTGGCGTGGCTCATGTCGGCATTCGCTGGGCTGTCTGTTCGAGGGTTCGGAACATGGGCCGCGCCGCGCCGCCTTGTCAACGTTGCCTTGTTCTTAGGGGGGCGGGCGGCTCAGCCCGCGACCTCCTCCAGCCAGGCGGGCAGGTCGTCCACGGTGTGGTCGATGTGGCTGCCGGTGCCGACTCCGCCCTCGTCGGGGCGCGACCAGTCGGCCTCGCTGCGCACCCACACGGTCGTCATGCCCATGGCGTGGGCGGGGACGAGGTTGCGGGCGATGTCCTCCACCATGCAGGCGCGGGAGGGGTCGATGCCGTAATGGTCCACCAGAATGGCGTAGGGGCGCGGGTCGGGCTTGGGCACGTAGCCGGCCTCGACGATGCCGAAGGTCGCCTCGAAGCAGCCGTCGATGCCCAGCCGCCGCGTCACGTTCTCCGCATGGCGGACGGAACCGTTGGTGTAGATGATCTTGCGTCCCGGCAGCCGGTCCAGCGTGCCCGCCAGATCGGGGCAGGGGGACACGGGGGTGACGTCGATGTCGTGGACATAATCCAGGAACGGCACCGGATCGACGTCGTGCTCCACCATCAGACCGCGCAGCGTCGTCCCATGCTCCCGGAAGAAGCGCTTCTGCATGACGCGCGCCTCCTCCCGGGAGATGCCGAAATGCCCGGCGATGAAATCGCCGATGCGCCGGTCCACCTGGGCGAACAGGTTGCAGGAGGCGGGATACAGGGTGTTGTCGAGGTCGAAGATCCAGACCCCGGTGTCGCGGAGGGAAGCAGTCATGGGCTGAACAATGGGGGTTCGATCACCCGCCCGCAAGCCGCTTCGCCGCATGGCGCTCTTCCGTTCGGGAATGGCCTTGCTCTCAATGAGTGGTTGTGGCGGGGAGCCGCCAGGACCGCCGGAAGAAAGATTCGGCAATGGAACGCATTTTTCCGGTATACTCCCCGGCGCGCAGTTTCAGGTTCGCACCGTGTCCCCAGACCCCACATCCGACGCTCATCCGCCCGGCCCGCCCGGCACCGTTCCGACGCCCACGATCCTGGCCGCCTTCCCCGGCCCGGCGATCTGGCTGGATTCCGGTCACGGCGTCGCCGCCGCCAACGCCGCCGCGGAAGAGCTTCTGTCCGGCGACGGGCGCTGGCTGGCGGACGTCCAGGCGTGGCTTGCGGCCAGCAGTGTGGCGCCGGGCCTGCGCTCCGTTCCAGTGGACTTGCCGCGCGGCGTGATGATCGTCGAATGGGCGGCCACGCCGCTTCCCGACGGGGGCGTCCTTCTGCTGGGGCGCGACGCCACGCTGGAGCGGCAGCTCCGCCAGACGCTGATCGAGTCGCGCCGCCGCTACAAGGATCTGGTCGAGGTTTCCAGCGATTTTGCCTGGGAAACGGGCAGTGACGGGCGATTCGTCTTCGTCACGCCGAAGGGCGCGCTGGGTTACAGCGCCGATGCGTTGATTGGTCGCAACCCTAGGGATCTCGCGGTCAACGAGTGGGGCGACCTGCCGTTGCCGTTCGACACGCGCCGCCCGGTCGATCAGGCGGAGCTGTGGCTGAAGCGGGTGGACGAGCTGCCGTCCTGCTTCGTCGTGTCGGCGGTGCCGCTGTTCGGGCCGCAGGGTGAATGGCTGGGCGCGCGCGGCGTCTGCCGCGACACCACGGAGCAGGTGCTGCGCTCCGCCGAACTGGCGCGGGTGCGCAACCGCGAGAAGATGCTCGCCCACATCGTCCACACGCTGCGCGACCAGCTCGACGGCCAGAAGGCGCTGCACGTCGCCGCGGTGGAGACCGCCCGCGCGCTGGGCGCCGACGGCTGCCGCATCTACCGCGCGACGGAAACCGGCGCCCTGCGCCCCGCCGCCGACTTCGCCGCGGAAATCCCGAAAGAGCTGCTGTCCGACCTCTCGCGGTCCGTCCTGGAGGAGGTCGCCGCCGGGGAGGAACCGCAGGACCTGACGCTGGGGACGAACCGGCTGCTGGCCGCCCGGACGGAACACCGGCAGGCGGTCAACGGCGCCGTGGTGATCTGGCGCGGCGACGACTCGGACCCCTGGGACGAGGAGGACCGGATGCTGCTGTCCGGCGTGGCCGACCACATCGGCATCGCCCACGCGCATCTTGCCTATCAGGAGCGGCTGCGCCGCCTGTCGGAGCGCGACGGGCTGACCGGCCTGTTCAACCGCCGCACCTTCTTCGAACGGCTGGAGGAGGCGCTCGGCCGCACGGACACCGGGCCGTCGGCCCTGCTCTATGTCGATCTCGACAACTTCAAGGCGGTGAACGATCTGCACGGCCACCATCAGGGGGATGCGGTGCTGAAGGCCATCGGCGGCCTGCTGACCAACGGCGTCCGGCCCGGCGACCTGCCGGGGCGGTTGGGCGGGGACGAGTTCGTCCTGTGGCTGGGCCGCACCGACGAGGAGCGGGCGGCGACCGTCGCCGAGCGGCTGCTGTCCGGCATGGCCGCGCTGCGCCACCTGTCCGCCGGCCCGGACAAGCCGCTGGGCCTGTCCATCGGCATCGCCGTCCACCGGGTGGGCCGCGAGACCGTGCAGGAACTGACCGACCGCGCCGACTCGGCGATGTACGATGCCAAGAAGCGCGGGAAGGGCCATTACGCCCTGGCCCCAGCCCCCGATGTGGAGAATTCCCCCGGGGTGGAGAATTCCTCCGTGGCGGAGATGTCCCCATGACCCCCGGCGGCGACCGCGCCGACCCCCACGTCCTCGACCCCACCGATTACGAGGCGGCCAAGCGGATGGCCCGCAGCGCCGACCCGGCGGTGCGCCGCCGCGTCGCCGCGTCGCCCCAGACCCGGCCCGAGCTGCTGTATTTCCTGGCCGCCGACACCGCGGCGGAGGTCCGTGAGGCCATCGCCACCAACGCCGGAACGCCCCGGCAGGCCGACCTGATGCTGGCCAAGGACCGCGAGGTCGCGGTGCGCGGCGCCGTGGCCCAGAAGGTCGCCCGGCTCCTGCCCGACCTGTCCGCCGACCAGGCGTCGCAGGTCGAGCGGCTGACCCTGGAATGCCTGGAGGCGCTGGCCCGCGACCAGGCGACGGAGGTGCGCGGCATCCTGGCGGAGGCGCTGAAGGACCTGCCCGGCGCGCCGCACGGCGTCATCAACACGCTGGCCCGCGACGTGGAGCTGTCGGTCTGCGCCCCGGTCCTGCAATTCTCGCCGATCCTGAGCGACGAGGACCTGTCGGACATCATCATGCGCGGGCCGGCGGCCGGGGCCATGTCGGCCATCGCCGGGCGCAGGGAGGTGTCGGCCTCCGTCGCCGACGCCATCGCGCGGTCCGACGACGAGGCGGCGGTGACCGCCCTTCTCGCCAACCCGTCGGCCCAGATCCGCGAGGAGACGCTGGACCGCATCCTGGATCAGGCGCCGCAGCACGAACCCTGGCACGCCCCGCTGGTGCGCCGCCCGCGCCTGCCGGCCCGCGCCGTGGCGCGTCTGGCCAGCTTCGTCGCCGACAACCTGCTGAAGGTCCTGCAGGAGCGCACCGATCTCGACCCCGCCGCCGCCCGCGCCCTGGCCGAGGGCGTGCGGGCGCGCGTCAACCGCGGGGCCGGGGGTGCCGGCAACGGCGGCGGTCCCGGTGCCCCCCGCGGCCTCGTCGATTTCGGGGAGGAGGAGTTGGGCCATTCGCCCGGCGACAAGGACAAGGCGGCGGAGCGCCCGTCCGACAAGGCCGCGCGGCTGAACAAGGAAGGCAAGCTGACGGAAAAGCTGCTGGAAGGCGCGCTGGCGGAAGGCGACCGCGCCCTGGTCCTGGCCGGGATGGCCGAGCTGGCGCAGCTTCCGATGCCCATCGTGGACCGCATCATCGGCACCCACGCCCCCCGCGCCGTCACCTCGCTGGTGTGGCGCTGCGGCCTGTCCATGCGCTTCGCCCGGCAGGTTCAATTGCGGATCGCCCAGATTCCGCCAAAAACCGCGCTTATGGCTCGGGAAGGCGTCCTTTACCCGATGTCCGACGACGAGATGCGCTGGCAGCTCGCCTTCTTCGGAGTCGAGGAGAAAGCCTGACGCCGCGCCACCACACGGACCCGTCACCAAAGATGCCCATGCGCGCCCTGGCCATCCTGCTGCTTCTCCTCGGACTTTCCGTTCCGGCCTTCGCCGCCCCGCCTCCGGCCTCGCCAGAGGAGCGGGAGGTCGCCGCGGTGTTCGACAGCGCCCGCTCCGCCCTGGCGCAGAAGCGCGGCGCGGCGGTTGTCCCCATGCTGTCCCGCGCGTCGCTCGACAAGCTGGAGCAGGTGCGCTCCGCCGCCCGCAGCGGCGGTGACGCCGGCCTCGCCAAGCTGGAGCCGGCGGAGAAATTCGCCGCCATGGGGCTGCGCCGCTACGTCAGCCCGGCGGACCTGCGCCGCATGTCGCTGGGCGAACTGGCCGATCACGGCATGAAGAACGGCTGGCTCGGCCCCAACGTCATCGGCAGCAGCGGGCTCGGACCCGTGCGGGTGCGGGGCGACCGCGCCTCAGCCCTGTTGATGGTGGACAACCGCCCGGCCCTGGTTCCCGCCGACTTCGTGCGCGAGGGCGGGGCCTGGAAGATCGATCTGACCGGCGTCTTCAGCTTCGGCAGCCAGATGCTGAAGGGCTTCGCCGCCATGTCCGGCAAGAGCGAGGAGGCCTACATCGAGGACATGCTCCAAAAGCTGCCCGCCAAGCCGGCGATGATCCACCGGTAAGGCGACCGCGAAGGGATAGGGTGGCGTCGCGTTGCGCGTTACACCTCCTGCGGCGGGTTGGACCGTTGCGTGGAATCCAGGGATTGCGTTAGAGTCGCGCCACACGCACTAAGCGTTGGTGCCCCCTGATGACCGCTCCGGATGGCTATCCCTTCGACGCGCTGGACGCGCGGCGCACCGCGTTCGACGACGCGGGCGCCGGGCTTTTCCCGTCCGCCGCGGCCAGTGCCGTCCCGGTCAGCCCAGTCCCGGTCAGCCCAGTCCCGGTCAGCCCGATCCCGGTGCGCAGCGGTCCGCAGTTCATTCCCTACACCGTTCCCTGCGCCGTCGAGTTCGCCGCGGCGGTGATCCGTCTGGCCGCCGGACGGGGCACGGACGTCTCCACACTGGCGGCCTCCGCGTTGCTTCTGGTGCCCGACCGGATGCCCGATCCAGGCGCTCCGGACGGCGGGGAGCGGACCGTTCTGGAGATGAGGCTACCGCCGGGCCATGCCGAATCGGCCATCCGCCGGGCGCTGGCGGCGGTGCTGGCCCTGGCCGATCCGGGGTGCCGGCTGGTCGCCGCCGAGGAGGCGGGGCGGCTGGAGGCGGCGGTGGAAACCCTGACCTACCGGAACAAGGCGCTGGCGCACGCGCTGGAGCGGGTGTCCTTCCGCCCGCTGGACGGCAAGCTGACCCAGGTGCGCGACGCCGCGCAGATGTTCGGCTTCGTCAACGAATGGTGCTTCGACGAGGACCGGGTGGTGAAGCGCTTCCGCGAGCTGGCCCCGGTCTATCACCCCGACACCGGCGTGGTCGCCTGCCGCGACCGCATGGCGCAGCTCATCGACGCGCGCAACCTGCTCATCAACCACGTCCGCACGGCCTACCGGTCCGGCCCCTGGACGCGGCGGCAGCCCTGAGGGCGGTGCTCAAGACGGTGTTCAGGTCCCGGTGAGGGTCTCGACCCCGATGGCGTCGGTCAGGCTGGTGCCGTCCAGAACCGTCCCGTCGAGATCCGCTCCGGTCAGGTCGGTGCCCGACAGGTCGGCCTCGCTCAGGTTGGCGCCGCGCAGGTCGGCCCCGGCGAGGTTGGCTCCGGACAGGTTCACCTTGCGCAGGTCGGCGCCCTTCAGAACGGCCATGCCCATGCGGGCGCGCTGAAGGTTGGCGCGCCAGACGTGGCTGCCGGACCCCTGGATGTGCACGGGGCCGAGCTGGGCCTCGGTCAGGTTGGCGCCGGTCAGGGTCGCCCGCTCGAAATTCACGCCGCGCAGGTCGGCCTTGGTGAAGTCCACCTTGCGCAGGTCCGACAGCGACAGGTCCGCGATGGCGAGCGAGGTGCCGGTCATCGAGGCGCCGCGCAGCGTGATGCATTGCAGGATGCCGGCGGACAGGTTGATGCCGTCCAGCTTGCGCCCCGACAGGTCGAGCGAGGACAGGTCGGCGCGCTTGCCGTCCTTGCCGCCGCTGTCGATCCAGGCGAGATGCAGGGTCAGGATGTTGCGCAGGTCGTCGTCCGGATTCTCCAGAACCTTCGCCATCATCGCGGCGGACAGGTTGGGGGAGCGGAGCTGGGCCGCGTCCAGGATGGCGCCGATCAGGATGGCGTTGGTGAAGTTGGCGCGCCCGATGGCGCAGCCGGTCATCACCGCGCCGGACAGCCGGGCGCCGGACAGGTTCGCCTCCGACAGGTCGGCGTCGGTCAGGTCGCAGCCCGTCAGGTTGGAGTTCGTCAGGTTGGCGCGCATGAACTTCGTGCCGCGCAGGATCGCGTCGGTCAGGTCGGTCTGCATCACGAAGGCGTTCGCCACCTTGGCCCGCGACAGGTCGGCGCCGCGGATGACCGCCGCCGTCAGCTCCGACGTCAGGACCGAATCCTCGAAATTGTGCGGCATCATCTCCCCCGACGGGGTGTAGTGCAGCAGCGTGCCGTCGCGGAGGTCCACCTCCACCAGCATGGCCTCCGACAGGACGGCGCCGCGCAGGCAGGCGCCGCGCAGGTCGGCGCGGCGCAGGTCGGCCTTTTCCAGGTTCGCCAGCCGCAGGTCGGCGGCGTAGAGGTTCGCGTTGGTCAGGTTGGCCCGCGTCAGCCGCGCGCTGAACAGCTTCGCCCCCGACAGGTCGGCGTCGGACAGGTCGATCCCGGACAGGTCCAGATGCGACAGGTCGCGCATCTTCAGGTTCGCGCGCACCCCGCCCGGCTGGCTTTTCCGGAAAGCCTGATGCCGGAGCAGGATCGTGTTGAGCTGACTCTGCGTCAGCTTCGTGCGCGGCGTGTTCGTTCCGAGGCCTTGCGCGGGCGGCATCAGGGAAATCCCGGGTTGGTGGCGCCGCCCACTCTAAAGGGGAGCCGCGAAGAAAGAGTTAACAATCGGTAACGCTTTATTCAAGTGCGCCTCGAATGCGTTCCATTGCCGGCGTCGTTCCGCAGGCGGAAAAGCCCTGGACTGTGTAGGGGGATGGTGGACCTTCACGGGCTGTTCGGCAAGAAAACTCGTTCCGGCATGGTTGACTCCGCCCCCCGCGATGCGTATGGTCCGCCGACCTGCATCCGTCGAGCCATCGACCGGGTACCATCGGCCTGAGTGCCGGGGACCTCCGCCAGTCCGCGAGTTTCGCGCACTGGCTCGTTTGTGCTTGAGCCGATCGCGTTCGAACGGATGGAGACCGAAACTGAGGACCGCTGACCCATGTTCGATGGCCTGACCGGACGCCTGGGCGACATCTTCGACAAGCTGCGCCGCCGCGGCGCGCTGAGCGAGGAGGACGTCAACGCCGCGCTGCGCGAGGTGCGCGTGGCGCTGCTGGAGGCCGACGTCGCCCTGCCGGTGGTCAAGCAGTTCGTCAACCAGGTCAAGGAACGCGCGATCGGCCAGGAGGTCCTGCGCTCGATCACCCCCGGCCAGCAGGTCATCAAGATCGTCCACGACAACCTCGTGGAGATGCTGGGGCAGGGCGAGGACATCAACCTCGCCGCCGCCGCCCCCGTGCCGATCCTGATGGTCGGCCTCCAGGGCTCGGGCAAGACCACCAGCACCGCCAAGATCGCGTTGCGCCTGAAGAACCGGGACCGCAAGAAGGTCCTGATGGCCTCGCTGGACGTGCGCCGTCCGGCGGCACAGGAGCAGCTCAAGGTTCTGGGCGAGCAGACCGGCGTCGCCACGCTGCCCATCGTTCCCGGCCAGGACCCCGTCGCCATCGCGCGGCGCGCCATCGAGACCGGGCGCCGCGAAGGCTACGACGTGGTCATGCTCGACACCGCCGGCCGCCTGTCCATCGACGAGGAGTTGATGGCCGAGGTCGCGGCCGTGCGCGACGCGACCAAGCCGGCGGAGACGCTGCTGGTCGCCGACGCCATGACCGGCCAGGACGCGGTGACGGTCGCCACCAACTTCAACGACAAGGTGGGCATCACCGGCATCATGCTGACCCGCGTGGACGGCGATGCCCGCGGCGGTGCCGCCCTGTCGATGCGCCAGATCACCGGCAAGCCGATCAAGCTGCTTGGCATGGGCGAGAAGATCGACGCCCTGGAGGCCTTCCATCCCGACCGCATCGCCGGGCGCATCCTCGGCATGGGCGACGTGGTGTCGCTGGTCGAGAAGGCCGCCGAGAGCATCGACAAGGAAGAGGCCGAGAAGCTCGCCCGCAAGATGGAGAAGGGCCAGGGCTTCGACCTCGACGACATGGCCTCCCAGCTCAAGCAGCTCCGCAAGATGGGCGGCATGTCCGGCCTGATGGGCATGCTGCCGGGCATCGGCAAGATCAAGAATCAGCTCAAGGACGCGAACATCGACGACGGGATGATCAAGCGCCAGGAGGCGATCATCTCCTCGATGACGAAGAAGGAGCGCAAGAACCCCGAACTCATCAAGGCGTCGCGCCGCAAGCGCATCGCCGCCGGCTCCGGCACCAGCGTGCAGGAGGTGAACAAGCTGCTGAAGCAGTACGACACCATGCGCGGCATGATGAAGCAGGTTCAGAAGCTGGGGCAGAAGGGGCTGATGCGCCACGGGCTGCAAAGCCTCCTGCCGAAGAATTTCCGGGGGCCGAACTAAGCCTCCGGCGAAAGCACCGCGCGACGAGCGCGATCACGTTCAACCGCACACCAAGCGACTACACCAAGGAAGCGACTGTCCCATGTCCCTGAAGATCCGTCTGGCCCGTGGCGGCGCCAAGAAGCGTCCGTTCTACTCGATCGTCGTCGCCGATTCGCGCAGCCCGCGTGACGGCCGCTTCATCGAGAAGATCGGCACCTACAACCCGATGCTGCCGCGCGAGCACGAGCAGCGCATCGTCCTGGACGCCGAGCGCGCCAAGCATTGGCTGTCGGTCGGCGGCCAGCCGACGGACCGCGTCGCCCTGTTCCTGGCGAACGCCGGCCTGATCGCCAAGCCGGAAATCCGCGAGACCCCGAAGAAGTCCGCCCCGAAGGCCAAGGCGCAGGAGCGTCTGAAGGCCGAGGCCGCCGCCAAGGCCGCCGCCGAGGGCTGATAGGGACAGAGGCGTCAGCCTTCTCCGATTCCCTCCCCTGCGAAGCGGGGGAGGGGTAGGGAGGGGGCAAGCGGCGCCCGCAAAGCACACGCTCAACCCATGTCCACAAAAGTCTGTGTCGGCCAATTCGCCGGGGCGCATGGCGTCCGTGGCCTCGTGAAGGTGAAAAGCTTCACGGAGGACCCGGAAGCCGTGGCGTCCTACGGCCCCCTCTCGGACGAGCGGGGCGCCCGGCGCTACACGCTGACGCTTCAGGGCGCCATGAAGGACCTGTTCCTGGTCCGCGTCGATGGCATCGCCACGCGCGAACAGGCGCAGGAGCTGACCGGTGTCCGCCTCTATGTGGACCGTTCCGCTCTGCCCGAGACGGAGGACGAGGACGAGTTCTACCACGCCGACCTGATCGGCCTGCGTGCGGAACTCGCCGACGGCACCGTCTGGGGCACGGTGAAGGCGCTGTACGACTTCGGAGCCGGTGACGTGCTGGAGATCCGCACGGAATCGGGGCCGCTGGAGATGCTGCCCTTCACCCGCGCCTGCGTTCCGGTGGTGGACGTGAAGGGAGGCCGCGTCGTGGTCGATCTTCCCGCCGTCGTCGAAGCGCGCGAAGGCGAGGCGGAAAAGGATGGAGCGGACGCGCCGGATGGCGCGGATGACGCTGAAGACGACGTTGAAAACAAGGGAACCCGCCCGTGAATCACGGCGCTTCCGGTTCTCTTGCCTGGACGGTCAAGGTTCTGACGCTGTTCCCGGAGATGTTTCCGGGTCCGCTGGGGCTCAGCCTCGCGGGAAAGGCGCTGGAAAATGGAGTCTGGGCGTTGGAATCAGTGGACATTCGCACGTTCGCGCGCGATAAACACCGCTCCGTCGACGACACCCCCTTCGGCGGAGGGGCCGGCATGGTCATGCGGCCCGACGTGCTGGACGCGGCTCTGACCGCGACGGCGGGTCCTCCGGGCACTCCTGGACGCGGACGGGCGATCTACCTGTCGCCTCGCGGACGGGTGCTCGACCAGGAGCTGGTCAAGGAGCTGGCGGCCACCCCGGTGGTCACCCTGCTCTGCGGCCGGTACGAAGGGGTGGATGAGCGGGTGCTGGATGCGCACGGCCTTGAGGAGGTCAGCCTCGGGGATTTCGTGCTGTCCGGCGGCGAGACCGCCGCCCTGTGCCTGATCGACGCCGTGGTGCGCTTGCTCCCCGGTGTCATGGGCAATGTGGAGACGGCGGGCGAGGAAAGTTTCGAACGGGGGTTGCTCGAATACCCCCACTACACCCGGCCCGCGGTCTGGACCGACGGGCAGGGTGTGGAACGGTCGGTCCCGGACATCCTGTTGTCCGGCCACCACGAGAAGGTTCGCGCCTGGCGGCTCGCCGAGGCGGAGCGGATCACCCAGGCCCGGCGACCGGACCTGTGGGACCGCTACGAGGCGGGGCGCAAGGCCGAGGGTCAGATTGGGAAACGGGGTCGCCGGCGCGGCCCGAAACCAGAGTGACGGTCCGCCGCGAGGCGCACCGATGGAAAGGGGTAGTGTCATGAACCTGTTGCAGCAGCTCGAGCAGGAGCAGATCGAGAAGGCCCTCGGCGGCAAGACCATTCCGGAGTTCTCGCCGGGCGACACCGTCCGCGTGAACGTGAAGGTGGTCGAGGGCACGCGCGAGCGTGTCCAGGCTTACGAGGGCGTCGTGATCGCCCGCCGGAACGCCGGCGTGAATTCGTCCTTCACCGTCCGCAAGATCAGCTACGGCGAGGGTGTGGAGCGCGTGTTCCCGCTCTACTCCCCGCGTCTGGAGTCGATCGAGCTGGTCCGCAAGGGCGCCGTCCGCCGCGCCAAGCTGTACTATCTGCGCGACCGTCGCGGCAAGTCGGCCCGTATCGCCGAGCGCACGACCGGCCGTGGCATGAACACGAAGGCCGCCGCGGAGTAATCCGGCGCCCTTCCGTTCGGTACGCCTACACCAGCACCCGCCCGGAGCGATCCGGGCGGGTGTTTGGCGTTGGGGGCGATGAGAAGCTTTCGCCCTACCGTGTCCGCATCGTCGTCAATATCCCCGCCCCGATCAGCGCCACCGCGATCAACACGCCGGCCGTCAGGGGCTCGCCCATGAAGACCGCGCTCAGCAGCAGGGCGGTGACGGGGACGAGGCAGATGATCTGCCCAGCCTGGGCCGCCGGCATTGCGGTCAGCGATTTCGCCCACCACCAGAAGCACAGCCCCGTGGCGATCACCCAGTTGAAGGCCAGAACGGTGCCCAGCGCGGGCGTCCAGTGGATGGGCCGGGCGTGCTCCGCCGCCAGGGCGAGCGGGGCGGTCGCCAGCGCGCTGACCGCGATCTGCCAGAAGGTCTGGGTCCAGAAGGGCGTCCGCCATCCGCCGCGCCGGCGGCGGTAGAGGGTGGCGCCGAGCGCCCAGCTCAGCGCGCAGGCGAGCAGCAGCCCGTTGCCGAGCAGCACCGCCGGGTTGCTCCAGTCCAGCAGGGCCGGGTTGAAGAAGACGAGGACGCCGGCGAAGGTCAGCAGCGCGCCGATCACCCGCCCGCGCGTGACGCGCTCCCCGGCCAGCAGCACGCCCAGCGGCAGAGCCCACATCTGCATGGTGTAGGCCAGCACCGCGGCCCGACCCGGAGGCACCACCCGCAGGGCGAGGGCGCTGAGGTCCAGCATGCCGGCGATCTGCAGCAGCCCGACGAGGGCCAGCGGCCAGCGCTCCCCCGGCTGCGGCAGAAGGGGAAAGCGCAGCACCCGCGACAGCAGCGCTAGAACCGCCGCCGCCCCGGCGAAGCGCAGGAGACAGAAGGTCAGCGGCCCGATGTCGGACAGGGCCAGCTTCATCAGGGGCCAGTTGGCCCCCCAGAACAGAACGATTCCCGCAAGCTGCGCGTAGACCGCAGCGCCCGGCCCGCCCATCGGGCCGTCGCCGGGCGCGGCGCGTGGCATGGCCTGATCCGCCATGAGTCCTCCCACCCCGAATGTCGCCGCATCCTACGGCGCGGGCGGAGATGGAAGGTCTGCGTTCCCCGGGCGGCTGCTCCGCGCGGGGTCCGTCTTACGGTGTGGCGCCGGTCGAGAAGCCGGTCAGAACCTGGATGCCGAACCAGCCGCCGATGGCGAACAGCACCAGAAGGATCATGGTGGTGGCGATGGCGATGTTGGTCTGGCGGATGCGCCGGCAGTTCGGGCAGCCGGGCAGGTCGGCGGGATAAGGCCGCTCGCAGCGTTCACAGCGGACAGTGCGGTCCGTCACGGTATGACCCTTCGGCATATGGGGCGATGGAGATGGGTGGGCGGACGCTATCATAGGAGCGTGCGGGCCGCCACCCGGCGGACGGGCAAAAGGAATCGCCCGTTTCCCCCGATGCGGAATGCGGGGGTTTTCCACAGGCTCGGCCTTGTCCTGGTTGAAAGAGACGGCTATTGTGCGGCCCTCTTACCGCACGCTTCGTTCGTCCGGTCTGTGGTTTGCGAGAGAGAATTGCCGCGAGAGAGAGTTGCTATGTCCAAGCCGCGCACCCTGTTCGACAAGATTTGGGACAGCCACGTCGTCCACCGTCAGGACGACGGCACCTGCATCCTCTACATCGACCGCCATCTGGTCCATGAAGTGACCAGCCCGCAGGCGTTCGAGGGGCTGCGGCTTGCCGGCCGTCCGGTGCGCCGTCCGGAAGCGACCCTCGCCGTGCCCGACCACAACGTGCCGACCACCGACCGCTCCAAGGGCATCGTCGAGGAGGAAAGCCGCATCCAGGTCGAGACGCTGGACAAGAACGCGCGCGACTTCGGCATCCGCTATTTCCCGATGGACGACGTCCGCCAGGGCATCGTGCACATCGTCGGCCCGGAGCAGGGCTTCACGCTGCCCGGCGCCACCATCGTCTGCGGCGACAGCCACACGGCCACGCACGGCGCGTTCGGCGCGCTCGCCTTCGGCATCGGCACGTCGGAGGTGGAGCATGTGCTGGCCACCCAGACCCTGCTGCAGAAGCCGGCCAAGAACATGCTGGTCCGCGTCGACGGCGAACTGCCGCCGGGCGTGACCGCCAAGGACATCGTGCTGGCGATCATCGGCAAGATCGGCACCGCCGGCGGCACCGGCCACGTCATCGAATTCGCCGGCGAGGCCATCCGCGGCCTGTCGATGGAAGGCCGCATGACCGTCTGCAACATGGCCATCGAGGGTGGCGCCCGCGCCGGCCTGATCGCCCCGGACGAGAAGACCTTCGAGTATGTGAAGGGCCGTGCCCTGGCTCCGAAGGCCGGCGCCTGGGAGCAGGCGGTGGAGTATTGGAAGACCCTGCCGTCGGACGAGGGCGCGGTCTATGACACCACCGTCGTTCTGAACGCCGCCGACATCGTTCCGCAGGTCACCTGGGGCACCAGCCCGGAGGACGTGCTGCCGATCACCGCCACCGTTCCGAACCCGGCGGACGTGGCCGACGCCGGCAAGCGCGCCGCCGTCGAGCGCTCGCTGGCCTACATGGGCCTGGAGCCCGGCCAGAAGCTGACCGACGTGAAGGTGGACACCGTCTTCATTGGTTCCTGCACGAACGGCCGCATCGAGGATCTGCGCGCCGCCGCGGTGATCGCGCAGGGCCGCAAGGTGGCCGAGGGCGTGCGCGCCCTGGTCGTCCCCGGCTCGGGTCTGGTGAAGGAGCAGGCGGAGGAAGAGGGTCTGGACAAGATCTTCACCGAGGCCGGTTTCGAGTGGCGCGAGCCGGGCTGTTCCATGTGCCTCGCCATGAACGCCGACCGCCTGTCGCCGGGCGAGCGCAGCGCCTCGACCTCCAACCGCAACTTCGAAGGCCGTCAGGGCCGCGGCGGGCGCACCCACCTGCTCAGCCCGGCCATGGCCGCCGCGGCTGCGGTGACCGGGCACCTGACGGACGTCCGCAGCCTGTAACAGGCCGTACGCCTTCACGATGTGACGCCCGAAGCGGGGATGGCAGTCAAGCCGTCTCCGCTTCGGCATTTTCGGGGCCTGCTGCGGTGTCGCGCGCCGAACGGCTGATCGATCTGATCCAATGCCTCCGGCGCCACCGCCGGCCGGTCAGCGGGCATGTCCTCGCCGACGAACTCGGCGTCAGCCTTCGCACGATCTACCGCGACATCGCCACCTTGCAGGCGCAGGGGGCGAGGATCGACGGAGAGCCGGGCGTCGGCTATCTCCTGCAGCCCGGTTTCCTGCTGCCGCCGCTGATGTTCGCGGAGGAGGAGATCGAGGCGCTCGCCCTCGGCATCCGCTGGGTGGCCGACCGTGCGGACGGCGCGCTGGGGGCGGCGGCGCAGAACGCGCTCGCCAAGATCGCGGCGGTGCTTCCGCCGGACCTCCGCGACCGGATGGACGCCTCCGCGCTGCTCGTCGGGCCGGGCGAACCAATCGTCGGGGACGGCGTCGACCTCGCCATCGTCCGGCGGGCCATCCGCAGCGAGCGCAAGCTCTCCATCGCCTACCGCGACCGCGACGGGGCCGCCACCGACCGCATCGTCTGGCCCTTCGCGCTCGGCTTCTTCGACCGTTTGCGCGTCCTGGTCGCGTGGTGCGAGCTGCGCGGGGCGATCCGCCATTTCCGCGCCGACCGCATCGTGTCCGTGAGTCCGCTGGACGCCCGCTACCCGCGGCGGCGGCAGGCGTTGCTGAAGGAGTGGCGCGAGGCCGAGGGCATCCCGGAGCGGTGAGCGCGTCCGCGCACGGCTGCTGACAGAAACTGTCAGTGTGTTGCCCTAGCTTGGTCTTCGCCGGACGGGATCGCCCGTACCGGAGACCAGCGAGGAAGCCAGCCCATGTTCAGCGCCAACATCATCCTTCTCTATGTGGACAGCCCCACCGCCAGCGCCGCCTTCTACGCCGACCTGACCGGCAAGCCGCCGGTCGAGGCGTCGCCCACTTTCGCCATGTTCGCCCTGGACTCCGGCGTCATGCTGGGGCTGTGGTCGCGCCACACGGTGCAGCCGGCGGCCTCTGTCGGACCGCTGGGCGGCAGCGGCGAGATCGGTTTCCGCGTGGCCGACGCCGAGGCGGTGCAGACCCTTCACGACGACTGGGTGCGGCGCTGCCTGACCATCGCCCAACCGCCCACCGCCATGGATTTCGGGCACACCTTCGTCGCTCTGGACCCGGACGGGCACCGCCTGCGCGTCTTCGCCCCGATGGAAGCATGAGGCGCGCCATGAGTCAGGCCACCACCAGCCGCAGTTGGATCGCCATCGCCTCCGCCGAGCATGTCCGGCGGGGGCGGGCGGAGGGCTTCATGCAGGTCTGCCACGGCAAGGCGGCGCCATTGCGCCGCATCCTCCCGGGGGACCGCGTCGCCTATTACTCGCCGACGGAGCGGTTCCAGGGGAAGGACCGCCTGCAATCCTTCACCGCCGTCGGGATCGTGCGGGACGGCGACCCCTACCGGTTCGATATGGGCGGGGGCTTCGTTCCCTTCCGCCGCGACGTGCGCTGGCTGGACGGGCGGGAGACGCCGATCCAGCCCCTGCTCGATCGGCTGGACTTTTCCGCCGGGGTGCGGAACTGGGGCTATCCGTTCCGCTTCGGGCTGTTCACGGTGACCGACCGCGACCTGGACACCATCGCCGCGGCCATGGGGGCGACCCTGCCCTGACCGGCCACCGGCACCGGGGGGCTGTTCAATCCCCCCGCCCGCGGCTTCGGCCCATCAGCCCGTCCGGGCGGAAGATCAGGAAGAGGGTGAGCAGGCCGAAGGCCACGATGTCCTTGTAGGCGATGGCGAAATAGGCCGACCAGAAGGTCTCGACCAACCCCAGCAGAGCGCCGCCCAGCATGGCGCCGGGGACCGATCCGATGCCGCCGACCACCGCGGCGGCCAGCGCCTTGAAGCCCACCAGATAGCCCGTGTAGAAATTCACCCCGCCGTAATAGAGCGCGATCACCGCTCCCGCCGCCGCAGCCAGCGCGCCGCCGACCGCGAAGGTGATGGCGACCGTGCGGTCCACATCCACCCCGACCAGCTCCGCCGCCTCCACGTCGTCGGCGCAGGCGCGGTGGGCGCGGCCATAGGCGGTGCGCTGCATGACGGCCCACAGCAGGGTGTACAGCCCTCCGGTCATCAGCAGGATCGCCGCCTGCGAGGTCAGGGCGGTGACGGTGAAGGCACCATCGCTGAACAGCTCGTGCCGGTCGGCCAGGAAGGGAGCGGGCCACCAGTCACGGGCTCCCTGCAGAAGCCGCATCCCCTCCTGCCAGGCGATGGATAAGCCGACGGCGGCGATCAGCGGCGTGTGGCTGTGGGCGCGGCGCAGGCGGCGGAACACAAGCCGGTCCATGGTCCAGCCCTGCACGGCGGTGAAGGCCATCACCGTGGCGAAGACGCCCAGCACCGCCAGAGGCAGGCCGCCTAGCCCGGCCATGCCAAGCGCCGCCGCGCCCATCGCGGTCAGCATGGCGCCGATCATGGTCAACTCGCCCATCGCCAGATTGATCTGCCCCAGGATGCCGTAGACCAGCGTGTAGCCCAGAGCCAGCAGCCCGTAGACGCAGGCCACCGTGGCCGCGTTGATGACCTGTTGCAGGAAGAACAGGACCGGCGCCCAATCCGTCCGCGGACCCCGTTCCGGCCCGGTCGCCTCCGGCGGCAGGCCGAGGCGCGCCGCGGGAAGGCCGGCCCAGACGCGCAGCATGGTGAATTGCATGGGCGTCAGCCACCCCATGCGGTCGGTCGCCACCGCCACAAGCTCGTGCCGGCGCGAATCGAAGAAGCGTCCGCCGAAGCGGCAGGCGATCCAGTGGGTCTCGGCACCCGCGCGGTAGGTCAGGCGCAGAGTCGGCTCCTCGCCCGCCATCGCCGCCGTGTCCGAGACCGTGACGGGGCCGGGTTCGAAGGCGGGGATCAGCTTCCGGCACAGGGCCGCCTGATCGCCGTCCACCCCGCAGCCGGTCAGCAGCAGGGCGGCAAGCAGCAGCAACAGCGGCGGGAACAGGCGCGGCGGACGGCGATGCACGGCGGCGGGAACCCGGCCGGTTGATCGTTCGCCGGAGAATCTATCGGTTCTCGATGTGGAACGCCAGACGCCGCCTTGCGGCGTCAGTAGCGGGCACCGACGAAATACAGCCCGTCCGGCGGGGCGGTCGGCCCGGCGGCGGAGCGGTTGAGCGCCTCCAGCGCCCGGCGCAGGTCGTCGGCGCTCCATTTGCCGGCCCCGACCAGCTCCAGCGTGCCGACCATGTTGCGCACCTGATGGTGCAGGAAGGACCGGGCGGCGGCGTGCACGCGCACTTCGTCGCCGATCCGCTCCACAGCCAGCCGCTCCAGCGTCTTGACGGGGGAGTTGGCCTGGCAGAGCGAGGCGCGGAAGCTGGTGAAGTCATGCTGGCCCACCAGAACTTGCGCGGCCTCGTGCATCGCCTCCGCGTCGAGCGGGCGCATGACGTGCCAGGCGCGGCCCGTCTCCAGCGCCAGCGGGGCGCGGCGGTTGACGATGCGGTAGACGTAGCTGCGTCCCAGGCAGGTCATGCGGGCGTGGAAGTCTTCCGGAACGGCCTCGGCCAGCAGGACGGCGACCGGGGCGGGCCTCAGGTGGAAGTTCAGCGCGTCGCGCAGCTTCAGCCCGGTGAATGGCTTTTCAAGGTCGAAGTGGCAGACCTGCCCGAGCGCATGTACGCCCGCGTCCGTACGTCCGGAGGTGTGGACGCGTACGGTCTCGCCGGACAGACGTTCGATCGCCTCCTCCAGCGTCTGCTGGACGGAGGGGCCGTTGTCCTGCCGCTGCCAGCCCACGAAGGGCCGGCCGTCATATTCGAGGGTCAGTTTCCAGCGCTGCATGCGGCGTCGCCGAGAAGGGTGCCGGCGGGCAGGGCGAAGCCGCGCAGGAAGGCGGCGCCGTCCACCGGGGCCTTGCCGGGCCGCTGGACCAGGGTGAGGCGTACGGCGCCATCGGTGCAGGCGATGGTCAGTCGGTCGTCCAGCAGCGTGCCGGGCGCGGCCTTGCGCGCGCCGGGCGCGGGTTCGGCCTTCAGCACCTTGATGCGCTCGCCACGGATGTCGAACCAGCAGCCGGGCCAGGGGGTGAGGGCGCGGACCTGCCGCTCCACCGTGGCGGCGTCGCGCGTCCAGTCGAGCCGGCCATCCTCGCGCGTCAGCTTGGCGGCGTAGGTCACGCCCTCCTCGGGCTGGGGCTCGGCGGTCAGACGGCCGGCGGCGAGGCCGTCGAGCGCCTCCACGATCAGCCGCGCGCCCATGTCGGCCAAGGCGTCGTGCAGGCTGCTGGCGGTGGTGTCCGCGGTGATCGGCACCGCGTCCTTCAGCAGCATGGCGCCGGTGTCCAGCCCGATGTCCATCTGCATGATGGTGATGCCGGTCTCGGCGTCGCCCGCCAGGATCGAGCGCTGGATGGGGGCGGCCCCGCGCCAGCGTGGCAGCAGGGAGCCATGCACATTCAGGCAGCCCAGCCGCGGCGCGTCCAGGATCGGCTGCGGCAGGATCAGCCCATAGGCGGCGACCACCGCGGCGTCGGCCTTCAGCCCGGCGAATTCCGCCTGCGCCTCGGCGTTGCGCAGCGATTTGGGCGTGCGCACGGGGATGCCCCGCTCCTCGGCGAAGCGGTGGACCGGAGACTTCTGCACCTGCTGCCCGCGCCCGGCGGGGCGGGGCGGCTGGCTGTAGACGCAAACCACCTCGTGCCCGGCATCGGCCAGCGCGCGGAGGCTGGGCACGGCGAAATCCGGCGTGCCCATGAAAACGAGGCGGAGCGGCGTCATGAAGGATCGTCCAACGTCGATAGGTTAGGCGCGCTGCATCTTCTGGACCTTGCGCAGGATCATGTTGCGCTTCAGCATCGACAGGTAATCGACGAACAGAACGCCGTTCAGATGGTCGATCTCGTGCTGGATGCAGGTCGCCAGCATGCCGTCGGCTTCGATCTCGCGGGTCTCGTTGTTCTCGTCGAGGTAACGGACGCGGACCGCCGCCGGGCGGGTGACCTCGGCATACTGGTCGGGGACCGACAGGCAGCCCTCCTCGCACACCGAGGTGTCGTCCGACTTCCAGACGATTTCCGGATTGGCGAGGCGGATGGGGTTCGGCTCCTCGTCCTTCTCGTGCACGTCCACGACGATGACGCGCTCCAGGACGCCGATCTGCGGGGCGGCGAGGCCGATGCCCTTCGCGGCGTACATGGTTTCGACCATGTCGTCCATCAGCTTGGCGATGCGCGCGTCGACCTTCTCGACGGGCTTCGCCTTCTGCTTCAGGACGGGATGCGGGGCGACGAGGATATCCAGAACGGCCATGGGAACTCAGCAGCGGTGCGTGGAGGTGCGGCAATCTGTCAAAATATGAGGGGCGGGCCACGAGGTCAAGGAAGGCGGAAAGCGCAACCCGCCAATATCATTTCGCCGGCCGCGCCTCACAGAGGCGAGCGGGTGATCGACTTGATGGGGCCGCGGGGGTTGCCGGACATCTCGGCGATCTTGCGGTCCTGCTCTTCAAGGAAGCCGCGGGCTGGCTCGTCGCCGTCCAGGCCGCCCACCAGCGTGCCGGGAACCTTGCGGTTGGAGGTGCGGGCGCCGTCTTCGTACAGAACGTCGAACAGCACGAAGGCGCTGTCCACCGGCTGCTTCTTCTTGGTCTTGGCCATGGGGGAACTCCGAAAGTCAGGGTGTGCTTGTAGAGGAAAGACGCGCAACGGAAAAGGGCACCGGTTTCCCGGTGCCCTTTCCAAGCCGTGCCAAGAGACGTGGCTCAGACGGCCTTCAGGTTTTCGGCCGAGGTCTTGCCGCGCTTCGGATCGCGCTGTTCCTCGTAGGAAACCTTCTGGCCCTCGTTCAGGCTGCGCAGGCCCGCGCGCTCGACCGCGGAGATGTGGACGAACACGTCCGCACCGCCGTTGTCCGGCTGAATGAAACCATAACCCTTGGTGCTGTTGAACCACTTGACGGTACCGACAGGCATGATTGCCCTCCGATTGAATGAATGGCGCCGCATCGACCGGTGCGGCGCATCAGACTGTGTCCAGGCATAGCAACGATCTGGGCACCCGAAGGCGTAGCAGGCCGGCAGTCCGAAGCAGAATGACAGGAGGGAGATTGGGACCGATCCCGTTCTTTGCAAGTCGAAACAGAATGGGGAAAATCAGGGTTGCACGGGACCCTCACGCACGGGCCGCGGCCCGAAGCTCCGGCGCCTGGAGCGGGCGCGGGGCGTGGTCCAGCGGTTCCAGCAGGGGGATTTCCTCCGCGCTGTCGGGGGTGGCGTGCAGGTCGCGGAAGCGGCGGGCGGTCACCAGAACGCGGGATTCCAGGCTGCCGACCGCCCCGTTGTAGCAGCCTACGGCCCGGTCGAGCTGCACCCCCAGCCGTTCCATATGGCCGCCCAGATCGTGCAGACGCTTATAGAGTTCGGCCCCCAAGGTGCTGATTTCGCGGGCGCTGTCGGTCAGCCGCTCCTGGCGCCAGCCGTAGGCGACGGCGCGCAGCAGCGCGATCAGCGTCGTCGGGGTGGCGAGGATCACCCGGTGGTCGATGCCCGCCTCGATCAGCGCGGGGTCGTGCTCCAGCGCCGCGGAGAAGAAGTTCTCGCCGGGCAGGAACAGCACGACGAATTCCGGCGACTCCTCGAACTGGTCCCAATAGGCCTTGGTGCCGAGCTGCTTCATATGCTCCCGCACATGGCGGGCGTGGCGCGACAGTCCGTCGCGGCGGGCGGCGTCGTCGCCGGCCTGCACCCCATCGAGATAGCCCTCCAGCGGCGTCTTGGCGTCCACCACGATGGTCTTGCCGCCGGGCAGCTTGACCACGAGGTCCGGGCGCAGCCGCCCGCCGGCGCTCTCCACGCTCATCTGCTCCACGAAGTCGCAGTGGTCGAGCATCCCGGCCATTTCGCAGACCCGGCGGAGCTGGATTTCGCCCCAGCGCCCGCGCGCCACCGGGCTGCGCAGCGCACGGACGAGGTTGCCGGTTTCCGCGCGGAGCTGGGCCTGGGTTTCCACCAGCGACAGCACCTGCTGTTTCAGCCCCTCGTAGGCGCCGGCCCGGCTGCGCTCCATCTCCTGGATCTGGCCGTCCATGCGCTCCAGCGACTGCCGCACCGGGGCGACGATGTCGGCGATGGCGGTCTGCCGCTTCTCCAGGTCGCCGCGCGCCTGCTCCTGGAAGGTCGCCAGCGTCTCCTTGGCGAGGTCGAGGAAGCTCTGGTTGTTGGAGCGCAGGGCCTCCGCCGACAGGGCCTTGAAGCTGTCCGACAGGGTGGCCTGGGCGCGCTCCAGAAGGGCCAGCTTCTCCGCCGCCGACGCGCGTTCGCGGGCCAGCGTGGTGGACAGCTCCGCCTGCCGTTCGCGGGCGGTGGACAGCTCGGCGTTCAGCCGGGCGATCTGGTGGTCGCGGGCCTCCACCTCCTCCCGCAGGTCATCCTCGATTCGCTCCGCGACGTCGAGCCGGGTGACCAGTTCGGCGCGGATGGCGCTGGCCTCGGCCTCGGCGCGTGCGGCGTACAGGCGCACGATCATGCCGGCGAGAATCGCCCCGAGGAGGGCGCCGGCAAGGGCACCGAGAGCCACCGACTGTGCCACCGACTGCGGATCGAACGCGAACTGCATGAAATTCCCCGAAGAACGCCGCAAATCCCGAGATTGCAAATCCCGAGATTACAGGATTCCCGAGACTACAGGAACGAATCAGGAAAGAGAACGGGCAATGAACAAAGGCGCAGGCCATGGTCGTCTCCGAACCATCCGCCTGCGGACTTGCTCGCCGCGCCCGTCTGCGCCATATCCGACGGATGCCCGACGATCCGACCGCCTCCTCCGGCTCCCCCCAAGGCCCCTCGAAAGGCCCCCGTCTCCGCGCCATTCCGCCCGGCGACGACCGCGAGCGGCTGACCTGTCCGGATTGCGGCTACATCGCCTACCAGAATCCGCTGATCGTCGTCGGGTCGGTGGCGGTGTGGGAAGGCCGCATCCTGCTGTGCCGCCGCGCCATCGAGCCGCGCAAGGGCTACTGGACGTTGCCCGCCGGCTTCATGGAGGAACGCGAAAGCACCATGGAGGGTGCGGCCCGCGAGGCGTGGGAGGAGGCGCGGGCCAGGATCGCCATCGATTCGCTGCTGGCCGTCTACGACATCCCGCGGATCAGCCAGGTGCAACTGATCTTCCGCGCCCGCCTGCTGTCGCCCGACGTGTCCGCCGGTCCGGAAAGCCAGGAGGTCGGGCTGTTCCGCTGGGAGGAAATCCCCTGGGACGATCTGGCCTTCCCGACCGTCCAGTGGGCCTTGCGGGAGCACCGGTCGCGGCTGGGCCGGAACGATTTCGCCCCCGCGGTGAACCCGACGCCGGACGTGCTGGCGCAGTGGGAGCGGATGCTCTAAACCCCCCGTCATTCCGCCGGGAATTTCGCCACCAGTTCCGCCGTGCCCTGGTCCCTCCTCACCGTCAGGGGCAGCCATGTGCCGGGGGCCTGGCGCTGCACAACCGCCGTCAGGTTGGACACCTCGCGGACCGGGGCGCCCGCCGCGGCGACCACGATGTCGCCCGCGGCCAGCCCGGCGGCGGCGGCGACGCTGCCGTCCGCGACGGAGCGCACCCGCACCCCCGCCTGCTCCTGCTCCAGGACCACGCCCAGCCGCGGGCGGGGCGCCTCGGCCGGCGGCTCGCTCTCGCCCAGCCCGTAGACCGCGTCGGCGATGCGTCCGTCCAGCTCCTCGCAGGGGCGGTCGGAATCCCAGGGCAGCAGGACGACGCCGTCCGCGATCCCCAGATCGGCGAGCTGGTGCGGCACGCCGTCGCGCCCTTCGATGTGCCCCTGGCCCAGGATGGCGACGATGGTGCGGTTGGTGTGGCGCCGGACGTCGGCGATCCGCTCCGCCATGGCGCGGTCCCAGACGGATTGGGCCTCCACGAAGCGCTCGAAGCTGCCGGAGCGGCGCTCGTTCGGGCCGTGGGCGGCCATCGCCTTGCGCAGCCGCTCGGTGTAGGAGGGCGGGGGAGGGGCCGGGTCGCCCACGCCCTCCCGCTCGGCGGCGGGAATGGCGGCCCAGCCCTCGCGCGCGGTGCGGCTGACCAGCCCGCGGTCCACGTTCAGCGCGATCACCGGCAGCCGGTTCATGCGGGCGAAATGCAGGATCGGCAGGTAGAAGCGCGCGTCATAGCCCCAGACCTTCGGCCAGTTGGTGTCGCGCAGCAACTCCGCCTCGGTCAGTTGCCCGGCGCTCCAGCGGTCCAGGACCGGCTGGACGCTGCGCGGGAACATCTCCATGCCGACCGCCAGATCGGGATTCAGGGCGTGCAGCGCCGCCAGCGTATGAAGCTGCCAGCGGTGGTGGTCGGCGCTGTCGTGCCGTTCCCCCAGCAGGACGGCGGGGGACGCGGCGGCGCGGCGCAGCAGGTCGGCGGTGTCCACGGGGCGGGCCGCGGCGTCGGACCAGCCGCCGGGCGGCACGCAGGTGGCGGCCTTCGCCTCCACGCCGCTCCCCAGGCCGGCCAGGATGCCGCCGGAGAGCAGAAGGACAGCCATCAAACGGGGAAGCATGTCGGCGGTCCTCCAGGGATCGGGGGTGCGGTCGGGACATGCTGAAGGTTGGGCGGTGCGGGGCGCCCGTCAACGGTGTCGACGCTGTCCGGCAACGGCCGCGCTGGCGCGCTGCGGCGAAGCGGGTTATCCTCGGACATCATGCCGCACCGTAAAACCGTCATTCTCACCGGCGCGAGCCGGGGCATCGGCCACGCCACCGTGCAGCGCTTCAGCGCCGAGGGCTGGCGGGTCATCTCCTGTTCCCGCGAGGAGGTGCCGGACCATTGCCGGCGCGATCCGAACTGGACCCATCACATACCGACGGACCTGTCCGATCCGGACAGCCGAGCGCACTTCCTGGAGGAGGCCAACCGCGCGCTGGACGGCGGGCCGCTGCACGCGCTCGTCAACAACGCCGGCATTTCGCCCAAGACGCCGATCAAGGAGCGTCTCGGCTGTCTGAACGGGGCCATCGAAGGCTGGCACCGGGTGTTCGAGCTGAACTTCTTCGCCCCGCTGGTGCTGGCCCGCGGCTTCGCGGCGCCGCTGTCGCGGGCGAAGGGGGCGATCGTCAACGTCACCTCCATCGCCGGCCATTCGGTGCACCCCTTCGCGGGGTCGGCCTATTCGACGTCCAAGGCGGCGCTGTCCGGCCTGACCCGCGAGATGGCCGTGGAGTTCGCGGAGATCGGCGTGCGGGTCAACGCCGTGGCGCCGGGCGAGATCGAAACCGCCATGACCGGCCCGGAATACGACGTGCTGATCCCGCGCATCCCGCTGAAGCGCATGGGGACGCCGGAGGATGTGGCGGCGGTGATCTTTTATCTGTGCGGCCCCGACTCGGGCTATGTCACCGGGACGGAAATGTTCATCACCGGGGGGCAGCATCTTTATTGATGCGGGTGGTTGCCCCCCGAAAATCCCCAACCTCAGCCGAGGTTGTGCTTCGCCACCACCGCCGCGAAGTCTTCCCCGAAATGCTCGCCGACACGGATGACCGAAACCCCGTGCGGAATTTCCTTCAGGGCCGGGTTGTCCAGGTTCATCGAGGTCAGAAGCGCCATCGGCACCTTGCTCGTGATGCTCATCGCGCGCAGGCCGCGGATCAGGTCCAGGCCGGACAGACCGTCCATCACCATCGATGCGATCAGCATGTCCGGCGGGACACGCACGGCGAGGCTGATCGACTCGATGGGGTCGCTGACCGTCACCGTGCGGTAGCCGCAGGCCGCCAGCTCCGTTCCCACCTTCTTGGCGACGACCTTGGACGGGGTGACCAGCATGATCTCGACGTTGCTGATCTGGATGTCGGTGATCTCGAACTGGTAGCGCACCGGCAGGGCGCGGATGATCCGGTTCGTTTCGGCAACCTGCGGCTGCTCGGCGCGGTCCACCAGCTCCGCGATTCGGTCCACGAAGACCTGCGCGTCGTTCAGTTCGCGCGGCTCGAGCTGTTTCAGGCCGGACAGGTAATCTTCCAGGCGGTGGGCGACGAGGCTGACGGTGGGGTAGCCGAAGCTGGTCCCCATGCCCTTGAAGTTGTGGGCTTCCAGGCGGAGAACGCCGATGGCCTCGCCATGCTCCCGCGTGCCCTTGGACACGCCGTCCAGAGCGGCGTTCATCACCTCCAGCCGGTCGCGGGCGTCGTCCATGAATTCGACGCGCAGGCGGTCTTCGAGATCGTCGGGCGACAGGTTGGAGGCCATGGCGGGGTCCTGACTATGCTTTCGGGTTAGGCAGTCTATGCCCGAAAGTTACACCAGAACCCTAACGTGAAACAAACGCTCGCATGAAAGGCGGCTAAAACGCCGCGCCGATCACAACCGCGACAGGAGGCCGTTGAACCAGTTCAGCCGCTCTTCGGCCTGGGCGATGTCGTGGTCCAGCCATTCGGCGAAATGACCGTCGGTTCCGGCACTCGCCCGCTTCAGATCGCCCAGCCGGGCCAGCTCCGTCTCGCACAGGGAGGCGAGGTGGTCGATCTGGTCGCGCTGCGACTCGACGTCCAGCAGATGCAGGAAGCGCAGCTTCAGCGCGATCACCAGCTTGTTCAGCCCATCCGCCGACGGGGCGCGCACATTGGCGCGCATCAGCGTGCCGAACTCCGCCCGTCCGGCCTCGGTCGCGCCGAGCAGGGCGTTGTCCTCCATGCCGCTGCCGTCCAGCGCCTCGATCAACCCCTCGTAGCGCAGCATCTCCAGCGAGGTGCCCATGAGGTCGAGCGACGGGCCGACGATGCGGTCGAGGAAATGGCGGAGCGCGCCGGCCAGATCGGCGTAACGCTGCGGCCCGTTCTGGATCAGCGTGCCCAGGACGGCGAGGCGCACGGCCTCCTTCGGCATCAGCGAGTTGTCACGGTACATGGCGAACTCCTGGGCGGTGGCTTTAGGCCGGTGGCTTCAGACGTGTGCGGACGCTGCGAAGCGTTCTCAGTGACGTCTAAAGGTAAGGCGCCCCGGCCCGCAAGTCCAGAGCGCCGATGAAGCCACCACAGGAGATCACCGAATCCCCCTTCCGCCTCGGGAAAGGGGATGTCCGGGAATCAGGCCGCCAGCCGCAGGTCCAGGCGGCTCCACACGTCGAGCAGCGCCTCGACGAGGCGCGCCATCTCGGCGTCGCCGTGCAGCGGGGTGGGGGTGAAGCGCAGGCGCTCCGCCCCGCGCGGCACGGTCGGGTAGTTGATCGGCTGGACGTAGATGTCGTGGCGTTCCAGCAGCTCGTCCGAGGCGCGCTTGCAGCGGTGCGCGTCGCCGACCATCACCGGGACGATGTGGCTGGCCGACGGCATCACCGGCAGGCCGGCGTCGGCCATCAGGCGCTTCAGCGTGGCGGCGCGCTCCTGGTGGCGGTCGCGCTCCGTCTGGCTGGTCTTCAGATAGCGGATGCTGGCCAGCGCCCCGGCGGCCAGGACCGGCGACAGGGAGGTGGAGAAGATGAAACCGGCGGCGAAGCTGCGGATGCAGTCCACCAGCGCGGCGGACCCGGTGATGTAGCCGCCCTGAACGCCGAACGCCTTGCCCAGCGTGCCCTCGATGATGGTCAGCCGGTCCATGGCGCCGTCGCGCTCCGCCACGCCGGCACCGCGCGGGCCGTACATGCCGACCGCGTGCACCTCGTCCAGGTAGGTCATGGCGCCGTGCTTCTCCGCGACGTCGCAGAGGTCGTGGATCGGGGCGACGTCGCCGTCCATGGAATAGACGCTCTCGAACGCCACGACCTTCGGGCGGTCCGGGGCGATCTGCGACAGCAGCTCGTCCAGGTGCTTGGGGTCGTTGTGGCGGAAGATGTGCTTCTCGGCGCCGCTGTTGCGGATGCCGGTGATCATCGAATTGTGGTTCAGCGCGTCCGACAGGATCACGCAGTTCGGCAGCAGCTTGCCCAGCGTCCCCAGCGTCGCGTCGTTGGACACGTAGCCGGAGGTGAACAGCAGCGCCGCCTCCTTCTGGTGGAGGTCGGCCAGTTCGCGCTCCAGCAGCACATGGTAGATGTTGGTGCCGGAGATGTTGCGTGTTCCGCCGGCCCCGGCGCCGACACCGTCGATGGCGTCGTGCATCGCCTTCAGGACGACCGGGTTCTGGCCCATGCCCAGATAGTCGTTGGAGCACCAGACGGTGACCTCCCGCTCCTTCCCGGCGGAGTCGCGGAAGGTGGCTTTCGGAAAGTTCCCCGCGTGCCGTTCGAGGTTGGCGAAGACCCGGTAGCGGCCATCCTGCTTCAGGCTGGCGATCTGGGTGCGGAAAAAGCTCTCGTAATCCATCGCGCGTTCCGTTCGCGTTCATCCGAAGGGGCGGGTGCCGTCCGGCGCAATTCAGCCACCGGGTCTAGCACGTTAGGAAGATGGCATGATCGTCGCCGCGTTGCCACCGGGCATTGACCGAGGTCAATAGGTTCGTCCTCCGAAAGTCCGAATCCCATCGGCCCGGCCGGGCGGAATGGTTTCCGGAACCGATGATCCGTCAGGCGACGTGTGCCGTGGCCGGGGCGTTCCGCAGCGTGGTGACGGTTTGGAAATCCGCCCCCTGTTCCAGGTTTCAATGTTGACAACCAAGCTCGGAGAATATTTGTCAGGCATAATAGAGAGGATGGGGTGATCGTTTCCTTTGCGATTGCTCTGATTACCTTCGTCATGACCAGTTTACGCGCAAGGTCGTATGGACGCCGACAGCGGAACGGTGGGAAAGTTTACGTAAGCCGTTGACGAGGAGTGTTGCATGATGAATGCCGTTCTGACGTTCGACAGCGCGCGGGTCCGGCAGACGTCCGATCCGGGGCTGAATCGCGGTGCCGCCGGTGGAAACAGGATCATCCCCTTCCGTCCGGCGTCCCGCCCGGCTGCACCGCCTCCGTCCCGCACCGAAACGCCGTCACCGGTGGTGCAGGAGCCCGCGCCGCAGCCGGTGCGTCTGGCGCGGCTGATCCGCATGGCGAGTGTCGGCGGCTATATGGCCGTGCGCAACGACACGCTGGTGGAGTTGGGCGGGCGCATGATCTGGCCGACCGCCGAGGCGCTGATCCGCGACGCGGAGGCGGCGGGCATCCCGGTGTCCACGCTGGTCATCGACACCTCGCGTTTCTGAGTTGGCTTTCCAACGAAAAAGGCCGCCCGCGCCGTTCGGCGTGGCGGCCCTTCGTCGTCGCGGAACCGGCCCTTATACCAGCGGCTTTTGATCCTGACCTGTCAGGATCAAAAGCTTCGGCGGCATGGGCCGCCGCCGTGCCGGTCGGCAGGGATACCAGCGGTCATCATCAATGACCGCTGGTATTACCCGCGCAGGACGGGAATCGCGGCGTCCAGCGCCGTGGTCAGGCGGTCGAACATGATGTTGATGTCCTCCTCGCCGATGACCAGCGGCGGGCAGAGCGCCACGCTGTCGCCCATGGCGCGGATGATCAGGCCGTTCTCCTGGGTCAGCGCGTTCACGGCGGCGCCGGCCCGGCCCACCGGCTCGAACGGAGCCTTGGTCTCCTTGTCGGCGACCAGCTCGATGGCGCCGATCAGGCCTACGCCGCGCGCCTCGCCGACCAGCGTGTGGTCGGCCAGGGCCTTCAGCCGGCGCTGGAACAGCGGGGCCACGGCGCGGACATGGCCGACCATGTCGCGCTCCTCGTAGATCTTCAGCGTCTCGATGGCGACCGCCGCCGCCACCGGATGGGCGGAGTAGGTGTAGCCGTGGCCGAAGGTGCCGATCTTTTTGCTCTCGTCCACGCAGGCCTGATAGATCTTTTCCGACACCATGACGGCGGAGATCGGCAGGTAACCGGAGGAGAGCTGCTTGGCGCAGCTCAGGATGTCCGGCTGCATGCCCATGGTCTGGCTGCCCCAGAAATTGCCGGTGCGCCCGAATCCGCAGATCACCTCGTCGGCGACCAGAAGGATGTCGTACTTCTTCAGGATCGGCTGGATCTTCGCGAAATAGGTCGCGGGCGGAACGATCACGCCGCCGGCGCCCATCACCGGTTCCGCGAACATGGCGGCGATGGTTTCCGGCCCTTCGGCCAGGATCTGCTTCTCCAGGCTCTCCGCCAGACGGGTCGCGAAGTCCTCCTCGCTCTCGCCCGGCTCGGCGAAGCGGTAGTGGTGCGGGCAGTCGGCGTGGTGGATGCGCGCGATGGGCAGGTCGAAGTCGCGGTGGTTGTTCGGCAGGCCGGTCAGGCTGGCCGTCGCCACGGTGACGCCGTGATAAGCCTTCACGCGCGACAGGATCTTCTTCTTCTCCGGACGGCCGAGAGCGTTGTTGTAATACCAGATCAGCTTGATGACCGTGTCGTTCGCCTCCGACCCGGAGTTGGCGAAGAACACCTTGGACATCGGCACCGGCGCCAGCTTGATCAGCCGCTCCGCCAGGTCGATGCCCGGCTCGTGGCTCTTGTGGCCGAAGACGTGATAGGTCGGCAGCTTGCGCATCTGGCGGGTGGCGGCCTCCACCAGACGCTCCTCACCCCAGCCCAGCGACACGCACCAGAGGCTGGCCAGCCCCTCGATGTATTCCTTGCCGCTGTCGTCGAAGACGCGCACGCCCTCGCCCCGCTCCACGATCAGCGGTCCCTGGGTCTCGTGCGCGTGCAGGTTCGTATAGGGGTGCAGGAAATACGCCTTGTCGCGGCTGGCTGCGGAATTTCCAGCCCCGGAATGTGCGATGGCCGCGGTGCCCTGTTCGGTCATGTTCACTTTCCCTGTGTTCGCCGCCGGAGTCGGTCGTTGCCGGTGCCGGCCCGCCGGTGTTGAAAATGTTAAACGGCGTCCCCGATCATACGCATGGTTCGCTCTCCCGACAAAGCCGGAGAATCGGTTGGTGGAGCGGGCATGCCCGCCATGCATGGCGCCCCGCGTGGTGGCGGGTCTTTTCACCACAGAGACACGGAGGCACGGAGTGATGGGCACAGGGAGGCCGGATCTCTCTGTGCCTCCGTGTCTCCGTGGTTCATCCTTGCGCCCGGGCTCGCCGCACAGGGCTCGGGGGCTCAAAGGGAAAGGGGAAACATGCTCACGCTCTATGGAATGCCCAGTTCCGCGTCGATGGCGCCGCACATCCTGCTGCGCGAGATCGGGCTGCCGTTCGACATGGTCATGCTGGACCGCAGCGTCGCCGCGCACAAGGCGCCGGATTATCTGCGGCTGAACCCAAACGGCCGGGTGCCGACCCTGGTGGACGGCGATCTGGTGCTGTTCGAGTCGGCGGCGATCTGCCTGCATCTGGCCGACTCGCACCCGGCGGCCGGGCTGGCCCCCGCGGTCGGCACGGCGGAGCGCGCGCGCTTCTACCAGTGGCTGGTCTTCCTGACCAACACCGTCCAGGCCGACATGCTGGTCTATTTCTACCCCGAACGCCACGCGGAGGGCACGGAGGCGCAAGCCTCGGTGAAGGCCATGGCGGAGGCCCGGCTGCTGGAACGCTTCATGCTTCTGGACCGCGCGCTGGGGGACCGGGACTGGTTCCTGGGCGACCGCTACAGCGCCGTCGACCCGTACCTGTTCATGCTGGCGCGCTGGACCCGCTTCATGACCACCCCGGCGCGCAGCCTGCCGAACCTCGGCCCCTACCTCGGCCGCGTGCTGGCCCGCCCGGCGGTGCAGGCGGCGTTCGAGGCCGAAGGGCTGGGCGCTCCTTACTATTGAGCGGGTGAGTGGTGGATGCCGCTCAGCGCGGCATCTGCCAGGGAAGATGCTCGGTGCCGACCAGCCGGTCGGCGTCGGCGGCGGGCATCGGGCGGGCGAAGTGATAGCCCTGCCCATAGTCGCAGGCGAGCGCGCGCAGCAGGTTGGCGTCGGCGCTCGTCTCGATTCCCTCGGCGATGACATCGAAGCCGAGAAGACGCGCCAGATCCATGATGATCCGGACGATGGCGCGGTTTTCCTCCGACTGGTGCATGGCCATGACGAAGGACCGGTCCACCTTCAGGCTGTCGATGGGCAGCTTGTGCAGGTAGGACAGCGACGAATAGCCGGTGCCGAAATCGTCGATGGACATCTTGATGCCCAGCCCGCGCAGGCTCTGCAGCAGGCGGATCGACTGCTCGGCCTTTTCCATGACCGCGCTTTCGGTGATCTCCAGCTTGATCCAGGACGGCTCGGCCCCCGTCTCGCGCAGCACGTCGCGCACCAGCGAGAAGACATCGGGGTCGTTCAACTGGCGGGTGGACAGGTTGATGCTCATGAACAGGTTGGCGGAACCGGGCAGGCGCTTGTCCTGCCATTCGGCGATCTGCCGGCACGCCTCGCGCAGCACCCAGGCGCCCAGCGTGACGATCAGGCCGGTGCTCTCGGCGATCGGGATGAAGACGCCGGGGGGGATGTTGCCGCGCTCCGGGTGGTTCCAGCGCACCAGCGCCTCGAACCCGGCCAGCCCGCCGGTGACCATCTCCACGATCGGCTGGTAGGCGACCCACAGCTCCTCGCCCCGTTCCAGCGCGCGGCGGAGGTCATGCTCCAGCCGCACCTGCTCCACGACGCGGGCGTGCATGGCCGGATCGAACCAGGCATGGCGCCCGCCGCCCTGCTCGCGGGCGCGGCCCGTGGCGATCTCCGCGTCGCGCAGCACGTCCTCGGGCCGGGTGTGGGTGTCGCAGGAAGAGGCCACGCCGATGCTGGCCGACAGGAACACCGAGGCGCCCGAGGCCGTCTTGGCGGTGCGGACGAGCGAGGCGATGGTGGTCAGCCGCTCCTCCACCTCCCGCGGGTCCTGGGTGCCGCCGATCAGCAGCGCGAAGGCGTGATCGCTGATTCGGGCGATCAGGTCGACCGAGCCGGCCTGCAGGCTCAGCCGCGTGGCGACGTCGGTCAGGATCTCGTTGGCGAAGCCCTGGCCCAGGCTGGTGCGGACGTCCACGAAGCGGTCGAAATCCACGATGACCAGCGTGAAGGGCTCTCCCATGCCGTGGAAGTCGGCCATGTGCTTGACCAGCAGGAGCCGGTTCGCCAGCCCGGTCACCGGGTCGTAGTAGGCCAGCCTGAAGAGGTCGTCCTGCGTGCGCCGCCGCTCCGTCATGTTCTGCATGATGAGGAAATAGCCGGCGATGGAGCCGTCCGGATTGCGGTAGGGCGCGTGGACCCGCGTCACGTAGTCATTGCCGCCGCCGGCGCGGGGAAGCCAGCCTTCCACCTGCACCGTCTCGCCGTCCAGCGCGCGTTCGACCGCGGCGCTGGTGTTGCGCATGGTTTCCGGCCCCAGGATGTCGCCGACCGTCGTCCCGACGATGGAGTCCGCCGTGCGGCCCATGTAGTTCAGGTACGCCTGGTTGGCGTAGAGATGGCGCCGCTGCGTGTCGAGCAGGCCGACCATCACCGGCATGACGTCCAGAAGCTGCCGCAGGGTACCAAGCGCCGGAGCCCCGGTATCGGTGCCGGACAGGGCTGCGGCAAGAGAGGCGAGATGAGGGTCCGGCTTCATGGGCGGGAATGGTCGAGACACCGTTGGGAAAACCACGGTCAACACTTACGCGAAAGAACGCCCGCCCGTCAAAACCAAAGCCGCCCAAAAGCCGTCGAAGATCGCGGAAAGCATCGCCGCACTATAGTTGCCGGAGGACGGAGCTGGCCATCATACTGGGGTATTCATGCAAATCACGGTTGATGGTTTCCCTGGCGATGTTTCGATTTGTAGCAATGCGTGCGACCGCGCCCGGCGGCTTGCGTGCCGGCCCGGGGCGAACCACGGCAGGTTGCCGGCTGGTCGCCGCGGTCGGATGTCGCGGTCGGATGTCGCGGTCGGGCGCCGGTCCGGACGCCGGTCCGGACGCGCAGAAGCGGCATGCCAGCGTTCTCCATTCTGACCATCGTCAGACGGGGCGCCGCCGGGCTATAGTTTCGACCAATGCGCGAGAAGAGGTGGTGCATGACGACCGCCCGCCCGCGCGAGCGAGGGAGAATCGCCATGGCACTCAAGGATCTGCTGGTGGTTGTGGACGACACGGCCGCCGCGTCGGCGCGAATCGCCGCCGCCGCCCAATTGGCCGCGCGCACCGACGGCCACATCACCGGCCTCTACCCCATCGTCCCGTTGACCCTGCCGGGCTATGTCGAAGCCGAGCTGCCGGACGAGGTGCGCGCCATGCAGCGCGGCTACACCGAGAATCAGGCCGCCAAGGCGCAGGCCTTCTTCGACGACGCCGTGCGCCGCTGCGGCCTGACGGAGCGTTCGGAATGGCGGGCCCTCTACGGGCATCCGACCGACACCGCGGCGCTGCACGGGCGCTACGCCGACGTGGTGGTGGTCGGGCAGACCGACCCGCACCGCGACCGCGACCGCCCGGTCGTGATGCCGCAGGATCTGGTGTTCGAGTGCGGGCGTCCGCTTCTGGTCGTGCCCTACGCCGGCAGCTTCCCCCACATCGGGGATCGCGTGCTGGTCGCCTGGAACGGCAGCCGCGAGGCGGCCCGCGCGGTGGCCGACGCCATGCCCATCCTGAGCACCGCCAAGCGCGTGGTCGTGATGGCCGTCAATCCCAAGCCCGGTCTGGCCGGCATCGGCGACGAGCCGGGCGCGGACATCGCCAAGCACCTGTCGCGCCATGGGTGCCGTGTGGAGGCCACCCACATCGTCACCGACCAGATCGACCCGGGCGACACGCTGCTGAACACGGTTGCCGACGAGTCCTGCGATCTGGTGGTGATGGGGGCCTATGGCCGGTCGCGCCTGCGCGAGCAGGTTCTGGGCGGCATGACCCGCTACATGCTGGAGCACATGACGGTTCCGGTCCTGATGAGCCATTGACGCTCGTCCGGGAATAGTCCGGTGCTGCCGCCTGTTCATCGCAGTGTGGCGGCGCCGGACACCGACGAACGGGCGCCGCCGGACCTGCGAAGGAAGTCCGGCATGAGCGCGCTGATCCCCACGTTCCTCCACCGCATTCTTTCCCGCGCCGTGCCCAGCGCCCTGGCCGCGGGGCCCCGTCCGGCGGTCCGCCTGGCGGTGCTGGGCATCGCCGGGGCGCTGGCGCTTTCCGTCCTTCCCGCGACGGCGGACGCGCATGGTCCGCGCGACCGAGGCCGCTGGTACGGCGGTTCTCCGTATGGCGGACCTACGGTGATCGTGCCGCCGCCGGGCAGCCGGGTGATCGTCGTGCCGGGCTACCGCCCGCCGCCGCCCGTGGTGGTCGCTCCTCCCCCCTATTGGGGGCCGCCGCGCCATCACCATCATCGTTCCTGGCGGAACGACTGGGGTCCGCGCCCTTATCCGGGGCCGAGCGTGCAGTTCTACGGCGGATGGTCCTCGGGCCGGGGCTGGTAACGCGCGGGAACCGCACCGCAGCGACGCAATCTCGCATGGACATCGGCCCGCTGCGCGGCCATGCTCGCTCCGGTGGCGTCCCTGTCCGGGCGCCGCGCCGCGCGTGCATGAGGGTGCGATGTCCGTCTCCGATCAAGAAACGAATCTCCGGCAATCCATGAAGCGCCGGATGGCGGCGGCGCTGCTCGCCGTGGCGGCCTTGTCGCTGGGCGCCTGCGCCAACCAGAGTCAGAACCGCTACAGCCACCGCGACGTGGGGCGCGCGACCTCGGTCGAATTCGGCACCGTGATGGCGACCCGCCCGGTGGACATCCAGGGCCAGAACACGGGTGCCGGCGGTCTGGTCGGCGCCGCGGCGGGCGGTCTGGCGATGTCCAACGTCGGCAAGGGCTCCGGCAACCTGGCGGCGATCCTCGGCGGCGCGCTGGTGGGCGCCGTGGCCGGTGCCGCGGTGGAGCAGGCGGTTTCGGACCGCACGGGACTCGAATATGTGGTGACGCTGGCCAACGGCCGGACGATCACCATCGTGCAGGAGCAGGCGGTCGACGAACCGATCTTCGGTCCGGGCCAGCGTGTGATGATCCAGACGAACGGCACCTACCAGCGCGTTCTCTCCGCCGACCATCTGCCCACGGAGACGAGGCGCCCGAAGGGGATCACGGTGGTGGATTGATGCTTCGGCATTGATCGAGAGGAGCATGCCGCCGACCGCGCCGGGTTTGGACATGCTCCCTCCCTAGCCCATAGCCCGACGCTCCTGGGACCTGGACAGCCTCCTGCTTGTTTGCCCGACGGAACAGGGAAGCGGTGCACGGGAGGACGGTTCGATGATGAGATTGGCGGTTGGAAAGGCATCTCGCTGCCGCGCGGTGCTTCGGGCCGGGAGCATGGCGTCGGCGTGCTTCATGGCCGCGTGCGCCGGGTTGAGCCCGCCGCCGCAGGCCGCTCCCGAACCCGGCGCGGTGAGCGCCCTGGATCGGCTGAGCCCGAACCCTTGCAACGAAGTCGTTGCGTCGTCCCTCGCCGGAGTGCGGATACCGGTGTCCGACGTCCGTTATCTCGCCTACGGCCTGTATCGGAACATACCGGGGGACATCGTCGGCTATGATGCCTGGGTGGGCTTGAACAGCCAGCCCGGAGCCGTGGTGGTGCAACTCGATGAATATTGCGTGCCACAGCAGATCTACGCGCGTGGGGGCGCTCGCCTTCCGGACAAAAAAAACCGCCGCTAACCCATTGGGCTAGCGGCGAGTTGAACAGGGAGGCTTCACGTCTGGGAGACGCGAAGCTCTGCATTCTCCGCGGTTCGCAGCGGTTCACGAAGATGACACAGCATCGGCTAACTCGTTGATATTCGTGATGGTAGTAGTTCGTTGGGGTTCGTGACCGTTCGCGCCAAGCCGGGATAGAATGGGACCCCGTTGGGACCCCAGAGCTATGCCATGCAGAAGTTTCTCACCGATCCCCTGTTGCGTTCGCTGACTCCCCCGGCCACCGGGCGCCTGTCGATCACCGACCTTCGCGAACCCGGCTTGGAGTTCCGTATCTCTGCCGGAGGTTCCAGGTCGTGGCGCGTCCGCTATCGCGTGAAGGGCGTTGCTGGCCGCAAGGTCGAGACGATAGGGCCATACCCGACCTTCTCCCTTGCCGATGCCCGTGACCGCGCGCACGCCATCACCAGCGCCGCCAAGAAGGGCATCGATCTGCCCGAGCGGGAGAAGCGTGACGATGAGGAGGCCAAACGTGCCGAGCAGCGCCCAAAGACGGTGGCCGACCTGCTGACGCGCTATGTGAACGACTATTGCAAGGCCAACCAGCGCCGATGGGAGCAGACCGACCGTCTCTTTACGGCGCATGTTGTCCCGGCTATCGGAACGAAGGCGCTGGATGAGGTGCGCCGTGCCGACATCGTGGAACTGCTGGACGACCTCCAGAACAGGAAGGGACTCAACGCCCAGGTCAACCGGGTGCGGTCACAGGTGATGGCTGCCTTCAACTGGGCGGTGGAGCGCGATTTCATCGACGTGAACCCCGCCGCCACGGTGAAGAAGCGCAAGAAGATTGAAACGCCGCGGGCGCGTGTCCTGGAGGACGCGGAACTGGTCGCGATCTGGCGGGCGGCTGACTCCCTCACGTATCCGAGCAAACAGATCGTCAAGCTGATGATCCTCACCGGGCAGCGCCGCGACGAAGTGAGGTGCCTGCCGTGGGCGGAGTTGCGCGCCGACCTATGGGTACTGCCCGGCGCCCGGAACAAGGGCCGGCGCGATCACGAAATCCCGCTCCCCGCCGCCGCGGTTGAATTGCTGAAGGAGACCCCGCGAACCGGCCCATTCGTTTTCTCATGCGACTCGGAGGGGAAGAAGCCCTATGCCGGCATGAAGCGCTTGAAGATCATCCTGGACCGGGAGAGTGGCGTGAGGGATTGGACCCTTCATGACATCCGTCGCACGGTGGCGACCGGGCTTGGCCGACTCGGCGTTGCCCAGGACGTGATTGAACGGGTGCTGAACCATGGGCGCGGCATCCTGGAGAAAACCTACAATGTCCACCGGTACCGCGACGAGAAGCGCGTGGCGCTGGAGACGTGGGCTCATCACGTGAATAGCCTTGTCACCGGGGAAGGAGCGAAGGTGGTTCCGCTGGCTGGACGCGCCACCAAGCGCGGGTGACCGCTCAGTCCCGGCTTCGCACCCGGTGCCATGCAGCACCGACTATTCGCCCAAGGTGACGGGTGCCCCACTGGCCTTCTGGCTGGAGAAGCCGGAGACGGTCCGTCGCATCCGAGAGCATCGGTGCCCTGCTGGACTTGGCGGCAGCCAAGGGCTCCCGCTCCGGTGAGAACCCAGTGCATGGCATCTCCAAGGGTCTGCTCAAGTGCCTTGGGGATAGGAGAAGACCGACACTTTAAGCGCCCGGCAGAAAGGGCAGGTTACGGAGGTGAGGTGCGTGAAGTCCGCCGATGGGGTGACCAACAGGCCAGCCCCACCCATTCACCGGATGCCGGGTGTTCCGGCTACGACAGATCGCCCAGCGGCGGCAGAGAGCGGACGATCTTCATGGTTTCGAGACTCACGGTGATCACCCGCTGCAACAGCTTCAGCGGATAGGCCGGATCGCCCACGGTTTCGATGGCGTACAGGTTGGCGTCATTCACGATGCCGCTGGCCTTGTCGGTCTTCACGCATTGGCGTTCCATCACCCAATCAATCGCCGACTTGCCGTTGACCACATAGTCATAGGCTTCCAACGGAATGCCGGTCACGGTGATGTTGGCGTTGTAGATCACTGTCGTTTTGTCCAGCTTCGGGCGCTTGCCCGCGAACTTCATCTGTTCCACCCGATAGAAGCTCTGCGGGTCGGCGGGCGGGGCCAAGCTGACATCGCCGCGGGTGAAGGTCAGCGGATAGGGTTCCACGCTCTCGTAATCGACGTGAAGCGCGCCCAAGGCCCGCCCAGCGTCAACGAAGGCCCGGAAGCTGGAATTAGGTTTGACGGCGGGGATGCGCGGCAACTGTTTGGACAGGTTGTCGGCGTAACGCTCGCGGTATTCCTCCGAATGAAGCAGGCCATAGACGTAATAGAACAGGTCATCCTTGGTGATGGCCTCACCCGGATAGGCGGCCTGGAAGTGGGCCAAACCTTCGCCGGTGATGGCGTCGCGACGCTGGCGGCCACCCATTCCATTCGATCCGGTCGCTAGCAGGTCACCTTGGGCATCATCACTGATTAGCTTTTCATCTTCATACAAGTAGCGAGGAAATACTTGCGTGCCTCCCTTCATTGTTGCCAGACAAAGTTCCGGGGGAAGTTCTGCCATCAATGATGTAAAGCCCGAGATACTGCCGGGACCAGCGACGCAAATCGCCCGGTTCTTCCCTCCTTCTACCGGGAATATGCGCGGCATCTGATAGACCATCTCGTTGAAGGTCCGGTTGTAGTAGAGCCATTGCCGTGTAAAGGGCCGGTAAAGGCTTGGCGAGAGGCAATCCACATCGAATGAAAATCGCTTATCTTTAGCCAAGTCTCCCTTAAGCGCCCGTGTCCAGCTAATCCTGCTGGGATCGGTGTTGATGAAGCTGTCTACAGCCTCCGTGCGCGTCTTGCGGTCTGCGTGAGAGTATGCAGTATTGAAGCGCTCAAGCTCCGAATTATAGAACCCGATCATAGAGCGAATGTTATTATCCACAGTATTTCTGCTGTGGTTGTATGCCCAACTGTCGCGGCCCGAAGCGATGCCGAGAGAGAAATTGTCAAATATCTTTGTTTCTTTTCCTTTTTTATCACCCAATGCGATAAATGCCTCAAAGCCTCTGTCTCTCTGCTTTAGCCAATCCCCATGTTCATCGGGCGTAATCGTTTGCCAAGCATTTGCTCGTTCGATCCCTACGATGCTGCCGAAGCGTGACACGATAGCAAGCTTCTCTTCACGGGTGAGATAGTCGCCGATGTCGTGAAAGCTGATACGGCCGTGTTCGGAAGAATTTGGGTTCTTCACCAGTATGGTGATTGCGACTGCGGCACGGCTGCCACTGCCAAATACTTTACCCCCCTCTCGCTTTGACAAGTCGCCTGATGTTCTCTGATTTCCTCTCAGGTGGAATACGTAAATATTAGAGAACTCATCCACCAAACACTTCCTCAAGCCGTCTGAGGACGTTGAACTTAAAAATCCAGCATTAGTGACAAAGCCAATTACGCCAGCATCGCCGATCCGATCGCTCGCCCAACGAATGGCGCGAATATAATTATCATATATATTTCTCAAAGAAGTCATGGATGAACGCTTTGCGTATGTCTCTCCTATGCGAATATCCAGCTTCGGATAAGATATATTTGCGGCGTTATCGTTGGCATTTCCCTGTCCTACGGAATAAGGTGGGTTGCCCACAATCACCCGAATATCCAAATCCTTTTGGCGGGTGCGGCGGTTACTGTTGTCTGCCATCAAATCACTGACCAGATCCTTTTCCTGTTCATAAAGTTGGAATGTATCTGTCAGGCAAATACCATCGAAGGGCACGTAATCCCCGTCCATGATGCCGTGATACACCGCTTCGATGTTGATCGCGGCTATGTAATAGGCCAGCAATACCATTTCGTTGGCGTGGATTTCGTGGCGGTATTTGTGTTCCATCTCCTCCCGCCGGATCAGACCGGATTGCAGCAGGCGGGTGATGAAGGTTCCGGTTCCGACGAATGGGTCGATGATGTGAACGTCCTTGCTGCCCAGCGTCTGGCCGAATTCCGATTGCAGAACCTCATTCACCGAATGGATGATAAAATCAACAATCTCGACAGGGGTGTAAACAATCCCCAGCCGTTCGGTCATCTTCGGGAAGGCGTTGCGGAAAAATTTGTCGTACAGTTCGACAATGATCTTCTGCTTTGCTTCCGCCTTGTCAATTCCAGCCGCGCGACGCCGCACGCTGTCATAGAATTTCTTAAGGCTGGCGGACTCCTTGTCCAGATTGTGTTCGTCCAGGGCGGCCAACACGCGCTGCATCGCCACCGACACCGGGTTGCTGCTGGCGAAGCTGTAGCCCTCGAACAGCGCATCGAACACCGGACGGGTGATGATGTGTTGCGCCAGCATCTCGACGGCTTCGGCCGGGGTCACGCTGTCGTTTAAATCGTCGCGGATTTCGGCCAGGAAGGTATCGAACGCCTTGCGTTCCGCCGTGCCGGGCTTCTCCACCAGGGCGGTGATGCGGGTGATGTGGGTTTGGGCGATCTTGGCGATGTCGGTCGCCCAATCCTCCCAATAATCCCGGCGTCCGCATTTCTTGACGATCTTCGCCATGATGGCGCGGGAAATCTCATCGAAGACGAAGGAGGCTTGCGCCGGGCCGGTGTCCTGCGGCCGGTCTTCACCCCGGTCATCGTCGCTGTCGGACGACGGCTTGCCGCCAACGTCAGCCTTGCCCCCGCTCCTTTCGGCGGCTTCAGGCAGGTTTTTGACCACGGCCACCACTTCGATGTGGTCGGACACGTCAACGCCCAGATCAACCTTGTTGATCATGGCGTCAAAGCGTTCGTCGTGGGACCGCAAGGCGTTAAGGATTTGCCAGACAACGCGGTAGCGTTCGTTGTCATTCAACGCCTCTTCCGGCGTCACCCCGGCGGGAACACCCACGGGGAGAATGACATAGCCCAGCTTCTTGTCGGCGGCGCGGCGCATCACTCGGCCCACCGACTGCACCACGTCAATCTGTGACTTTCGCGGGTGCATGAAGAGGATGGCGTCCAGTGCCGGAACGTCCACCCCTTCCGACAGACAGCGGGCGTTGGTCAGGATACGGCAGGCGTTGCCGCCATGGTCTTCCTTCAACCATTCCAACAGCCGGTTGCGCTCTTTGGCGTTGAAGGTGCCGTCCACATGCTCCAACTGGCATTCCAGCGTCTCGTCGTCAGCCGTAGTGGCCTTACCTTCGTCGGACTCCAGGTATTCGGCGACGACTTGGGCAAATTCCTGCTGGACCAGCTTTGACGTGGCGATGTCCTTGCAGAAAGCCAGCGCCCGTTTCATCGGCTGAATGTCGGTCGGCAAGTCCCCATGCAGGCCGTGCTTGGTCAGCGCCTTGTAACAGCCGATGATCTTGGTAGCGTCGTCAAGCTTCAGTTCAGATGATCCATCGGCCAGACGCCGTTGCACGCCGCTGCTGACCAGGGTTTCGTCAACCGCCAACACAAGAACCTTATAGTCGGTCAGCAGCTTGTTTTCGACGGCCCAGCCGAACCCACGGGTGAACAGGGTTTTCCCATAAAGTGTCTCGTCATCCATCGAACACAGGATGGCGGATGCTTCATTGGCCTTGGTCTTGACCGCATCGCCGAACACGCGCGGGGTCGCGGTCATGTAGAGCCGCTTGGCCCCCGCGATGAAGTCTTGGTTGTGGATTTTAACGAAGTTGCTTTCCTCTTTCTTGTCCAGCGTTGCGCCCGTAGTGCGGTGGGCTTCGTCGCAGATGATCAGGTCGAACGCGCACAGGCCATGCTTGCTCTGTGCGTCGGAAATAACCTGAATGGACTGGTAGGTGGAAAACACCACGGTCATGCGGTCGGGGGCCGGCTGCGCCGCGCGCCGCGCCAGCTTCGCCGCGTCGGTGGTGGCGGGGTAATCCAGATCGTGGGTTTCGATTTCGGCAACGTCGCTGTTGGAGCGGCGGCGTTTGCCGACCTGCACGTCGGAACAGACGGCGAAGGCGCGCAAGGGCAAGGCCGCGTCGATGGTCCATTCGCGGATGGTCTGGCTCATCAAGGCCAGCGACGGGACCAGAAACAGCACGGTCTTGCCAATGCCGGCCAAATCCTCGGCGATCTTCAAGCCGGTGAAGGTCTTGCCGGTGCCGCACGCCATGATGAGCTTGCCACGGTCGGCGTCCGCCAAGCCGTTGCGGATGGCCTCCAACGCCTCTTGTTGGTGGGGGCGGATTTCCTTCTTGGGCGCGAGTCTGATTTCATCGCGCAGCAGGTAGGCCGACCAGTCAATCGGGCTGTCGCTCAGCCGGTCCAACCCGATGCGTGATACCGGCTTGTCTTGATCCTCCAACGCGGCTTCGGCGTTGGTTCCCCAAGGCGCATCTGTGGTGTCGATGATCAGGCGGCGCGAGAATTTCCGCACACCGGATGCGGTGAAAAAGCTGTCGAGGTCCGCTCGCTGTATCCGGTGGCCGTTCCGGTAGAATTTGCACTGGATTGCGCAAAAGCTGTCTTCGCCCTTGATCTTGGCGACCACATCAATCCCGGTGTCCTTGGCATTCAGACCGTTCCGAACAGCCCATTCCGAATAGAGCCATGCGTCTTCGTATTCTTGCCGCATGCCCGGATCGTTTTTGATGAACGCTACGGCGAAACGCTCAAAGTAACCGCCCTTCTCACGCTCCGTCTGGGCATAGGACCGGAACTCTTCAAGAAGTTGAGCAAGGGCGGGGTTCATTATGAAAAATCCTCATGAACAGGCGATTTGCGCGCCCTTCATGCCACAGCGCTTGCGCGGAAAGATAGTCTCGCAAGATCGGCGAAGCGCGCCCCGTCCGATGCCCTGGTGTTCGAGGGTGTCAAGTCTGGCAGGCCGATATCCGACGTGACGTTGACCATGCTGCCGCGCCGGCTGGACGCCGCCTGCATTTCCCATGGGTTCCATTCCAGCGTCCGCGATTGGGGAGACGAGACAATGCCCCCTTTCAGGAAGTGGCGCTGGCCTACGCCCAGGAGAGCAAGGTGGAGGCCACCTACTGGTGCAGCGACCTGCTGGTAAAGCGCCGCAAGCTGATGGAGGGATGGGCCGACTTCTGCGGCAACACGGGCCGCCAAGGTGGTTGCGCTGACCCTGCGCGCCAAGCACGGGTGACCGTTCGCCCGGCCTTGCCCCGGCAATGAACAAAGCAAGATCACTCTCGGCGGGGATAGGTTGGCCGACCGACAAGCCGGGCTCCGCACCCGGCTTCCCCTCCACCTCATCCATGCGGATGCGTCACGCGGAGACGCCCTATGGCCTACCTCGTTCCGTTGTTCGAAGCCGCTCAGAATGTGGCGCGCGCCATCTTCGGTCCTGCATACGGACAATCTTGGACGCCGCCTGACGCCGATGATCTTGTTGCTGTCAACGCGGCAAAAGCCAAGCAGCGCGAGCAGGAGATGATGTCCAGAGAAGCCTGTGATCGGCTGTACAATGGCTTTAAGAACGGCGCCCTCACCCTTTTGATAAAATCGCCGAATGGAGATATATTACAAGCCTCCAATTTTGTACTGCAATACGCCAATCCATACCGGCAGGTGAGCGCGGGAAGAATAATCAAAGAAGATTACGGCAGCGACGACAGGGTTAAAGCACTCAATGACCACTACCTGTTCGTTTCAAAGAACGAACTGGATGCATTCATTCGGGCATTCGGAGGCGACGTTAATGCATCTGTGTGTGCAACAGCATCGTCGAAAACTGGGAGCTACCCTAACGGGAAGGAGGGTGAGGCATACACTTGGTATGATCTTCATAGTGCGAACTACGTTGAGGGAATGCGGAATGAGAAACAGAGAATGTACGCCGATTGCTCAAAGGCGATTGGTATTCCCTTTGCAACAGCAAAAACTTACGGAGCAAAGTGGACCAAGTTACGAATAAAATGCTGAAAGGTAATTGGTAATTACCAGACAAAGTTACCTATTACCTTTAGCAATATGATTGCCGTAGCCGCACATTAATCGCAGTTCCCGAGTCCGCAAGGACTTCCACGAATTGCGAGGAAATATGTCTATTCCCGAGCCGGCCTTTGTTGACCGTATCACCGCCCGCCACATGCTGGGCAACATCGGCAACACGACCCTCCACAAGCTGATCAACGAAGGGAAGCTGAAGCGCGTCAAGTTGGGCGCGAAAACGTTGATTGGCGTGGAGAGCATCCGCACCTTTGCCGCCAGTCTCAAGGCTGAGTGACGATGAGCGCTCCCGCGCTTCCCGCCTTGCCGGCGCAGGTTGCGCCGATGCTGAGGAAGCTGGCGGCCTCTCTCTCGTCCGGTCACCCGGACAAGGTGATGGCCGCCGCCGACAATCTCGGTTGCGTGATCGACTTCATCAACCGCCACGACAGCAGCCGGGCTGCGCGCCATCTTGCCGTCCGCCTCGGCCAGCTTCAGCGCGCTGTGCTGGACGATCCGCCCGATGCCCAAGCCCACGCCTCTTGGCTGAACACGCTCATTAATGACGCCGAGTCGCTGGATTTCAGAGGTGTTTGCGATGCCCTCCGCGGCTGAGACTGCTGCCGGGTTGAGGCGGACGCGGCCCGAATGGCTGCCCAATGTCTTCCCCAACGGCAAGACGGAGGGCAGCATTTTTTACATCGGCAACGCGGACGGCGATGCTGGCCGTTCGCTTCCGATCCCGCTCGACCCCGGCAAGGGGGAAATCCTCGCGGACTTCGGAGGCGGGTTCCAGGGCGATGACCTTGACCTGTACGCCCGTGGCCGGCGGCTGGAGTTGTCGGAGGCCATGGCCGAGGCCGCTTGCTTCCTGGGGATCGAGGGCATGACGCCGCAACAGACCAACGGCTTCAAGCAGAAGCGCACCGACATGCGGGCCGGGCAGAAAGACGCCGGAACGGCGATCTGGGAGCCGGTCCTACCCGTTCCCGACGATGCCCCCCGCACCATTCCGTCGCACCGCCTGGGGAAGCCTTCCGCAGAATGGGCCTACCGCGATGCCAACGGCGACCTGCTGGGAATGAAGTGCCGCTTCGACCGTGACGGCGGTGGCAAGGACGTGCTGCCGCTGGTCTTCGCCCGCAACACCGTGACGGGGGAGGCGGCGTGGCGCTGGCAGGCGTTCCCCTCGCCCCGCCCGCTGTACGGGCTCGATCGGCTGGCCGCTCGGCCCGGTGCCCCGGTGCTGGTGGTGGAAGGGGAGAAGACCACCGACGCCGCCGCAATCCTGTTCCCCGGCCATGTGGCCGTCACCTCTCCCAGCGGAAGCAAGGCCGCCGACAAGGCGGACTGGTCCGCGCTGGCCGGGCGCCGGGTGGTCATCTGGCCCGACCATGACGAACCGGGCCGCTCTTACGCCGAGGCTGTCGCCCGGCTGGCGCTGGCCGCTGGGGCCACCAGCGTTGCCGTGGTGCAGGTGCCCGCCGGCTGGCTGGATGCCTGGGACCTTGCCGACGAACCGCCGCCCGGCGTCACGGTGGACGATTTGCGCGCCATGCTGGAGAACGCCGTGCCCTTCGACGCTGCCCCGCAATCGCGCCTGCGGTTGGTTCCGTTCGACCAGATCGGCACCAGCACCAATTCCAACGCCTTCGTGAAAGGGCTGCTGGGCAGCGCGGCTTTGTCGGTGGTCTACGGCGAGTCCGGGGCGGGCAAAACCTTCTGGGTCCTTGATCTTGCTCTGCATGTCGCGCTGGGGCGAGACTGGCGCGGTCGGCGTGTCCGTCAGGGCGGCGTGATCTATGTCGCCGCCGAGGGCGCAGCGGGCATCAGCAACCGGGTGGCTGCCTTCAAAAGCCATCAGGGCATCGCTGGCTCGGCACCCTTCGCCGTTCTGCCGGCATCGGTGAACCTGCTCGACCCCAAGGCCGACACCGATGAACTGATTTCGTTGGTGAACAGTGCGGCTACCCGCCTGGGAATGCCGGTTGCGCTTGTGGTGGTTGACACATTGTCCCGCGCGCTGGCCGGCGGCAACGAGAACTCCCCCGAGGATATGGGAGCCTTGGTGATGAACGCCGACCGCATCCGCGAGGCCACCGGGGCGCACGTCATGTTCGTGCACCACTCCGGCAAGGACGGTGCAAGAGGGGCGCGTGGTCATTCGTTGCTGCGCGCTGCCGTCGATACGGAAATCGAGGTGAGCCGCGATCCGGCCAGCAAGGTGTGCACGGCGAAGGTTACCAAGGCGAAGGAACTGCCTGCGGACGGTGAGTTCGCCTTCACGCTGGAAATAGTCCCTCTCGGCGTGGATGAGGATGGCGACCCGCTGACATCGTGCGTAGCGATACCGGCGGAGGGGGAGGCCCGTCCGGTGCAAAGCCGGAAACTTCCTGATCATGCGCGCTCTGCCATGGAAGTGTTGACCGACACCCTGGCAAGGGAAGGGATGACCGCTCCCGGCTCCATGTCCGACCACATTCCTGCTGGAACCCGTGTCGTTACGGTCGCCGCTCTTCGGGAGTCGTTTTACAACCGCACCGTGGATGACGAGAAGCCCGACACCAAAAAGAAGAGGTTCGCCCGCGCCATCAAATCCTTGCAGGGCAACCGGATGGTCGGGGTTTGGAAGGACTACATATGGTTGACTACGTCTCAACAATTTAGCAATGCGCCGGGACGGGGGACATCTGGGGGACATGTCCCGCTGTTGTCCCGTGTCCCGACCGGGACGGGACAGGGACACACCCCTATAGGGGTGTCCCGTGTCCCGCCCCCTGTCCCGGCAACTGGAGCAGAATACGGGAACGACGAAACCGGCACGGTTGAACTGGAGAAGCCCCACCCTCTGCCGAAAGCTCCGGAACGCGACGACGACGCGGAGGTGTTCTGATGGTGGCCCCCACCATCCTCGCCACCATCGCCGCTGCCGGTCTGACGGTGACCGCGGACGGGGACCGGCTGACGGTCCGACCGAAGGACCGCATCACACCGGAGGTGCGCGACCTGATCCGCGCCCGCAAGGCCGAACTGCTGGCGCTGCTGGCCGAGCCCCCTGCCACCGCCGACGCCGACGACGATTGGGACGAGCGCGCCGCCATAGCCGAACACGACGCCGGCCTGCCCCGCAGCACCGCCGAGACGGTGGCCGACGCCTGCCACCCGTTGCAGCACGGTGCGGAGCCTGCCAACTGGCGGGAGTGGTTCGATGCCGAGGTTGCGGCCCGCATCCCGGCCATGGGCATGGCCGCCGCCGAACGCCGCGCCTGGGGCATCGCCATGGACCTGTGGCACCGCCGGCATGGCGTGAAGCCCACCCCGCACCGTTGCGCCGGATGTGGCGGGCGCCTGGACGGGACCAGGGTGTTCATGCTGCCGGACGGAGCCCCGGTCCATGACGGTGACCGCTTCCTGCGCTGCCTGGGCGTCTATGGCCGGCGCTGGCGCTCCCAAGCTGCTGCCGCGCTGACCGCCCTTGGGATCGCGGAACCGGAGGGGATCACCGCTGACCGCTGACGCCGGCTTCGGCCCCTTCCTCCGCAACCTGGACCCCGCCGAGCGCGCTGCCCGATCCCGTACGCTGGCCGCGCTGGTGCGGGTGTTCGCCGGCTCCGCCGCTGGCCCGCTGGTGGCTGCGCTCCACTGTCTGGAACGCGATGCCCAGGCCGCAGATGAGGCGCTGGCCCTGTTCGACGCCCTGCCGGCCCGCCCGCGGCGCCACGCACTCGGCGCCTACGCCGCGCCTCACGCAGACCGCCACGCCGCCCGCTGACCCGGCACGAGGCATCAGGAGCGGGTGCCGGGCTTGACCCCTTGCACGATGCCGGTCCGGGGCTCCAGCACCAGACGCGCGTCCAGCGCCTCCACCCAGCAGGCCAGCAGGAAGGCGCCCGGCGCTCTCATCCTGGCTTCGTACTTGCCGACCAGGGCATCCGTGACGCCGATGCGGTGCCCAAGCTCGTCTTGCGTAAGGCCCAACTGCCGGCGCCGCGCGATCAACTGCGGCAGCAGATCGCCCGTCCACAGATCATGGTGCCCCGTCACGGCGACACCCGCTCTTCGAGACGGTGGCCGTGGCTCCCCGCGCCGTCTTGCGGCCCATCATGCAGCACAAAGGGACCCCGCCCGTCGCCAAGGTCGATGTTGACGATCAGCACGCCATCGGAAGACGGCTGCTCCTTCGGCGGGATGTAGCCGGCCCGGTTCGCTAAGTCCTTGCTGGCCTCCAAGCGCACGTACTCCGACTTCGCCATGTCACCCAGGAATTCGATGTTGGCGAGCGCCTTGACGCCCCTGCGCTTCATCGCGTCGCGCACACGCCGGTCCAGTTCCTCTTGAACGTGCGGCTTCCGCAGTGCCAGCGAAAGGGCTTCCCGGCGCATTTCAGCGCTTTGGGCTGCGTCGGTGATGGTGCGTGCGCCGTGTACCAAGGCGTCGAGTGCAGCGCTCAGTTTGGGCGATATTTTGCGGTGCCGAGGCCGTTCCTGTTCCATGTTTGCTGGACCGGAACCGGGCTTGGCGGGCAGCATGCTCATGCGTTCCTCCGTCAGCTTCGACGCCCCGCACCAGATCGGGAGCGGGGGTATTATACCAGGAAACATCCGATATCGGATGGTTTCTATTGGGTGTGCTTCGGGAAAGTTGGAGGGCACCGAACCTTTCGCGGGAATTTTACGTGAGCGATCCCTCCCCCCGCGGCAGAGCCGCGGTTTTTGACCCCCACCCCCTTCAAGTCGAAGGGTAGGGGGGGGTCTTCTGTCGGCCCGGCACACAGTGCGGACAGGGCCGGCGCGCCTGTCATGTCGTCCCGCCCCCTGACCACAGATCCGAGACGACGCGATGGTGCATTCGCATGCCGGCATCCAACCTGCGGAAGCATGCCTCTGGCAGCCCGTTGGGAGTCCATGGAGTCGCCCCAGGCGTTGGCCGCTGGGGCAGTAGCTCCCCGCCCCTCAGGCTGCACTTAGCGGACTCCCAGACTCCAGCCTGACGGAGAGCAGGGCCTATTCGTTGATGGACATGCTGGCGGAGGACACCATGGGGAGCGGCGACCCCGATTGCCCTGCGGGCGAGGCCGCACCTCTGATCGTCACTTCGACCATCGCCCGCATGACCACACCTCCACTCCACCTTTGCGATTGAACAGCCCCACGGGCAAGGCACGCTTGGCGCTTCCCCATGAACATGATGGAGGCACCCATGCTTCGGATCGTCGCGTTCTCCGGCCTTCTGGCCCTTGCCGCTCCAACCGCCGCAACGGCGAACTGCTACCTCTCCCCGCTGGGTGACCCTGGCTCGCTGACCGGGCAGAGCTACCGGTGCAGCGACGGGTCCAGCGGCACCTACCGCACGGACGGCACGAGGGGCGACAGCATCAGGCACCGGGACTCGGACGGCGGGACCACGACCTACCGCCCGAGCCCGCTCAGCCGGCCCGACGATCTGATGGGGCAGACGTTCCGGCAATCCGGCCCATCCACGAACTTCGGCTTCGACAGCAGCCCGCCGCCTTCATCGTTCCGTCTGCGGCAGTGGTGATCCTGGCACAGTGCGCAGGCGTTCCCAGCCGGGCAGAGGAAGCGGCCACACCTCCCGAACAGCGACCAGCACGGTGAAGCCGCTCCCGCCGGTCAGTGGTGACTCGCAGCGATCATTTCAGAGGGAACCCGCCGCCGGCAACGCCGCGTCAATGCCAAGCGCCTGGGCGGCACCCTGCCTGAAATGATCGTGCTCGACCGCCGCTCCCCTCGGATTGGCAATCGCCCGGCTTGCCCCGGCATCGAGGCCGGGGCTCACACCCCCGGCAGTCCAGGCGTCCGCGCGCTCCAGCTACCGGGCTGCCGTCACGCACTCGCCGGGGGCTGCGCCGGTCGGCCAATCCGGGCGAGCTACGTTCCGCCCTGCCACGTGTGATGCTCGGCGTGGGGTGGAGGGAGTCGTTCCAGCCCTGCCACGAAGTGCGGCAACTGGGGAGATGTGCCGGTGGACGTGCCGGCCTCGCTGGCGCTGACCGTGAGGGAAAAATCCACGGAGGAGCCGACTATCCCATGCGGCGGTTCTGCCTTCCTCCCGACCGTCACCGAACGCTCCGGCCATCAGCCGTGCGTGCATTAGGAACAGCAAAGTCCCCGGTACGGGTCGCTAACTTGCTGATGTTTGAATGAGCCGCCTGGAGCCGTTCCAGCCTCACCGGTTTGGGACCCCTGTGGGACCCCACAGCATATCCGGACAAAAAACTGCCGGCTAACCCATTGATTAGCCGGCGAGTTGAACAGGGAGGCTTCACGTCTGGGAGACGCTGGGTCCGAGGACCCAACCCCGGAAGCGGGCTTCCGGGACGAAACGCCGGATGTTGCGGCGCAACATCCAACGCCCAAGATTTGACCATTCTGCCCAAAGGATTCCATCCCCAAATATCCAATTCGGCCATGCGAGAACCGCATAGCTTGTAAAGGGTTGAATAAGCGCGAAAATTTGGCGTACGGGCATGTATGGAGCCAAAGGGTAGGTGGTCCCTGGCCGAACACGGCAACCGGATTGCAAAGATGCGGAGCGGTTTCGGGCACGATCCGTACAAAAAGAAAGGCGCCCGACGCTGATCGCCGGACGCCTCTGCATCAAAAACAGGCAAGAACTCCGCCTGCACAAAGGTTGGGCTGGCTCAGAACGCCGACTCCGCCACCTTCTTCACCAGGAAGTCGCGGAACACGGCGATGCGCTTGGAATGGCGCAATTCTTCCGCATAGACGAAGTAGGCGTCCACCTTCGGGCCGTCCACGTCCGGCAGCACGCGGGCCAATTCCTTGCTGCCGTCCACCAGGAAGTCCGGAAGGGCGGCGATGCCCAGGCCGCTCTCCACCGCGCGGTACATGGCGTAGATGCTGTTGACCTGCAGGATCGGCTTGCGCGCGCCCGGGGCCGGGTCGCCCACCTCGTTGATCCAGTTGACGTTGGCGATGGGGGCGCGGACGTCCGGCGGGTAGGCCACGATGTCATGCCCGTCCAGGTCGGCGGCGATCTTCGGGGTGCCGCGCTTCTTCAGATACTCCTGGTGGGCGTAGAGGTGGAAGTGCACCGACATGAGGTGGCGCTGGATCAGGTCCGGCTGGCGCGGCGTGTTCATGCGGATGGCGATGTCCGCCTCGCGCATCGCCAGATCCAGCTCGTTGTCGTCGATCAGCAGGGTGAGCTGGATGTCCGGGTAGATCGACAGGAATTCGTTGACGCGCGGGGTCAGCCATGTCGAGCCGAAGGCCACCGTGGTGGTCACGCGCAGCGGACCCTTCGGATGCTCCCGGCTTTCGGTCAGCATCGCCTCGGTCATCGACAGCTTGGCGAAGACGTCGCGGGCGGTGCGGTGAAGCAGTTCGCCCTGCTCGGTCAGGATCAGGCCGCGCGCGTGCCGGTGAAACAGCGGCACGCCCAGGCTTTCCTCCAGCGCGCTGATCTGGCGGCTGACCGCCGACTGGCTGAGATTCAGCGTTTCGCCGGCGTGCGTGAAACTTCCAGCCTCGGCCACGGCGTGGAAGACCCGAAGCTTGTCCCAGTCCATCATGCCTGTCTTGCTGCCCGCGCCCTGGCGGGGAGCCTCCCGTTCATTCTTGAGGACGGCGCATGGCCGCCATGCTCATTTATACCGGGAACGCGCGGCGAACGCACCCCCAACCAATGGCGGACGGCACGAAAAAGAGCCAAGCTTGGTAAGAATTTTCCGATGTGCTGCGAAGAGCCCACAATTATTTATCCCGCATTGTGGGATTTCCTCCTTTTCCGCAACCGAGGGACGACCGATTCTCGCCGGAATTGCTCGGACGATCGTCGAAGGGCGGAGAGGGAGCGCCAGACTCGGGACCCAAGACCCGGGCATCCCCCTTGTTGCGGCGGGGATTCCACCCTTGCGCCGTTGCGCCGGCCGGGCGCAGGGCCGCTAATCCGGGGTGACGCAGACTTGTGAAGGCAAATTTGGGAAGGAGGATGTCCCGATGCCCGATCAGCATCAGCCGGCGCTCACCCGCGATCAGGTGATCGATATCTGCGGGCACCTGGACGACATGCGCATCGCCAGCATCATCGGCACGGGCGCCAGCCCCGCCGAATTGATGGAGGCCGCCAGTTGGACCGGCGCCGACGATTACATGGGGGAGGCGACGCGGCATCCCCCCTCGGGCCGGGTGGCCCGGCTCGTGGAACTCATCAAGGCCGACGAGCCGGATTGGGACGAGCCGTAACCGCCGCCCCCAGCCGGCGGCTTCAGTCCGCGGCCTCCAGGGCGCGCGGCGGCTCCTTGGCCCGCGCGCGGGCGCGGTGGCCGCTGATTTCCGAACCGGCGTCGGGCGGCAGCGGCAGGAAGAACAGGGCCGACGCGCAGGCCATCGCCCCGACCGTCAGGAAGGCCGGCGCGAAGTCGGTGGGCGTCAGCGGAGCACCATGGCCGGCGTTGAGGCTCTGCGTCAGGTGCAGGACCGTCGCCCCGATCGCCACGCCCAGGCTGAGCGAGACCTGCTGCATCACGCTGGCCAGCGTGTTCGCGCGGCTCAGCCGCTCCTTGGGCACCTCGGCGTAGGCCAGGCTGTTCAGGCCGGTGAACTGGAGCGAGCGGAAGAAGCCGCCCATCAGAAGCGCGCCCAGGATGACCCAGTGCGCCGTCTCGGGCCGGAAGGCGGCGTAGCTCGCCAGGATCAGGCCGCTCAGCACCGCGTTGGCGGTCAGCACGCGGCGGAAGCCCAGCCGGCGCAGGATGGGTCCGGCCAACGCCTTCATGGTCAGCGCCCCGGCGGCCCCGGCGAAGGTCAGCGCCCCGGATTCGAAAGGCGTGCGCCCGAACCCGACCTGGAGCATCAGCGGCATCAGGAAGGGCACGGCGCCGATGCCGATGCGGAACAGCGTGCCGCCCATGATGGAGGCGAAGTAGGTCGGCAGGCGCAGCAGCGACGGGTCGAGCACCGGCCGCTCCACCCCGCGGGCGTGGCGCAGATAGAGCCACGCGGCGGCGAAGCCCAGCCCCAGCACCCCGGCCACCGCGGCGGGCGGCATCACCCCGCGGCCCACATTCTCCAGCCCGAACATCAGCGCGGCCAGGGCCAGGGCGCTCAACGCGAAGCCGCGGCCGTCGAAGGGGTCGCGCCCGGTCTCGCGCACGTTGGGGATCAGCCTGAGCACCAGCGCGATCCCGATCAGCCCGATCGGCACGTTGATGTAGAAGATCCAGCGCCAGGAGGCGTAGGTGGCGATGAAGCCGCCGACCAGCGGGCCCAGCGCCGGGCCGATCAGCGCCGGCAGGGTCATCTGCGCCATGGCGGCGACCAGCTTTTCCTTCGGCACGGTCTTCAGCAGGATCAGCCGCCCGACCGGCACCATCATCGACCCGCCCAGCCCCTGAAGGATGCGCGCCGCCACCAGCTCATACAGCCCGTCCGCCTGGCCGCAGAGGACGGAGCCCACCGTGAACACCGCGATGGCCGCCGCGAAGACCGTCCGCGCGCCGTAGCGGTCGGCCATCCAGCCGCTGACCGGCAGGAACACCGCCAGCGCCAGCATGTAGGAAGTCATGGCGAGGCTGAGGCGCAGCGGGTCCTCGCCCATCGACCGCGCGATCTCCGGCAGCGCCGTGGCGATCACCGTCGCGTCCAGATTCTCCATGAACAGGGCGCAGGCGATGATGAAGGGAATGAAGCGGGTGGCGCGGGGCATGGTGGACGCGGCGGAAGGAACGATGGGGAGGTCATCCCAATCTGGACTTCCGCCGTCCGGAAACCACCGCTACGGGGTGAACCCTGGCATGCGCGGGCGCTCACCGCCCCCACTCACCGCCCCCACTCACCGCCCCCACTCACCGCCCCTTGAACACCGGCTTGCGCTTCTCCAGGAACGCCCGGTAGCCCTCGCGGAAGTCTTCCGTGCCGAAGCAGTGGTAGCATTCGGCGATCTCCGCCTCGGACAATGGCGCCGGATCGGACAGGCGGCGGACGAACTGCTTGTGCAGCCGGGCGGCCAGCGGGGCGCCACCGGCGATGCGCTCGCAGGTCGCGGCGATCTCGCCCTCGAACGCCTCTTCGGCCACAACGCGGTGGACCAGCCGCTTGTCCTTGGCCTCCTCCGCGCCGAAGACGCGGCCTTCCAGCAGGATTTCCAGAGCCGCCGGCCCGCCCGCGATGTCATGAAGCAACTTCAACTCAGGCAGCGCCATGGAGATGCCGAGCCGGCTGACCGGCACGCCGAAGCGGCTGCCCGCGGTGCAGACCCGCAGGTCGCAGGCCAGCGCCACCGCCAGCCCGATCCCGCAGCAGGCCCCCTGGATCGCCGCCAGCGTCGGATGCGGCGATTCGCGCAGCAGGGTCAGCCCCTCGTCCATCAGCACGCCATAGTCGGCGCCCTGCTCGGGGCTGTTGCGCTCCGTCTCGAATTCGGAGATGTCGGCGCCGGGGCTGAAGGCCCGCCCGCCGGCCCCGCGCAGCACCACCGCGCGCACCGTCTCGTCGGCACCGAGCTGGCGCAGCAGCGGGATCAGCGCGTGCCACATCGGCTTGTCGAAGGCGTTCAGCTTGTCGGGGTTGCTGAGCGTCAGCGTGGCGACGACGCCGTCGCGCGTCAGGGTCACGGTGCCGGCCATGGCGTGTCGGGCTCCCCATCCATTCGGTTGCGTATGGGGCAGACCACAAACACCCGCGGCCCCGTTCCGTCAAGGGCTTCCCTTGGGGCTTCCCTTGGGGCTTCGCGAAAGCCGCATCGGCGCTGGACCGCGGGGCCGCGGGTCCCCATAGTTCGTAGCCGGGACTTCACCGGACGGAGACGACGCCGCGATGCGAACGGGAATAGCCGCCCTTACCCTGGCCGCCGCCCTGATGGGCGCCCCCGCTTTCGCGGCGAAGGACGAGCTGGTGATCGGCATGACCCAGTTCCCGTCGAACTGGCACCCCTCCATGGAAGCGATGATGGCCAAGAGCTACGTCCTGTCCATGGCGCGCCGGCCCTTCACCGCCTACGACGCCGACTGGCGGCTGACCTGCCTGCTCTGCACCGAATTGCCGGCGCTGGACAAGGGCACGGCGGAGTACGAGACGCGGGCCGACGGCAAGAAGGGCATCAAGGTCACCTACACCATCAACCCCAAGGCGGCCTGGGGCGACGGAACGCCGGTGACGACCGAGGACGTGCTGTTCACCTGGACGGTCGGCAAGCATCCGCAGAGCGGCTACAGCAACTTCGACCTGTTCGCGCGCGACATCGTGGCGATCGACGCGAAGGACGAGCGCACCTTCACCATCCACCGCGACAAGGCGGTGTGCAGCTACGCCGAGATCAACGACTTCGAGATCCTGCCCGCCCATCTGGAGCGCGCGGTGTTCGAGGCGGACCCGGCGACCTACCGCAACCGCTCGAAATACGAGACCGACACGACGAACCCCGGCCTGTGGTTCGGCCCCTACCGCATCGCCCAGGTCGAGCCGGGAAGCCATGTGGTGCTGGAGCCGAACCCGACCTGGTGGGGGGCGAAGCCGGCCTTCAAGCGGGTGGTCGTGAAGGCCATCGAGAACACCGCCGCGCTGGAGGCCAACCTTCTGGCCGGTCAGGTGGACATGGTGCCGGGGGAGACCGGTTTGCCGCTCGATCAGGTGCTCGCCTTCGAGAAGCGGCACGGCAGCCGCTACAACGTCTTCTACAAGCCCGGCCTGTTCTTCGAGCATGTCGAGCTGAACCTCGACAACCCGGCGCTGGCCGACGTGCGCGTGCGCCGGGCGCTGCTGCACGCCATCGACCGCGAGGCGATCTCCAAACAGCTCTATGGCGGGCGCCAGCCGGTCGCCCACAACGAGATCAGCCCGCTCGACCGCGTGCACGTACCGGGCTACCCGACCTATGCCTTCGACCCGGCTCTGGCGGGCAAGCTGCTGGACGAGGCGGGCTGGAGCGAGCGGCGCGCCGGGGTGCGCCACAACGCCAAGGGGGAGCGGCTGTCGCTGGAGATCATGACGACCGCCGGCAACCGCTCCCGCGAGGTGTTGCAGCAGGTGCTCCAGGCCCAGTGGCGGCAGGCCGGGGTGGAGGTGCGCATCGTCAACGAACCCGCCCGCGTCCTGTTCGGCGACACGCTGGAGAAGCGCCGCTTCAAGTCGATGGCTTTGTTCGCCTGGATCAGCGCGCCGGAGAACATCCCGCGCACCATTCTGCATTCCAGCATGATCCCGACGGAGGCCAACAACTGGGCGGGCCAGAACTACACCGGCTACCGGAACCCGGAGATGGACAAGGTTCTGGAAGACCTGGAGCATGTCTGCGAGCCGGAGGCCAACCGCGCGCTGTGGGCGAAGATGCAGACGCTCTACGCTCAGGACCTGCCGAACCTGCCGCTGTTCTTCCGCGCCGACCCGTTCATCCTGCCGCCCTGGCTGGAGGGGGTGGTGCCGACCGGGCATCTGGATTCCAGCACCCTGTGGATCGAGACGTGGAAGGCGAAGGAGTGAGGGTGTCGGGTCGGGCCCCCACCCAACCCTCCCCCACTTCGCGGGGGAGGGCTTCCGATTCCCTCCCCCGCCGAAGGTGGGGGAGGGTTAGGGAGGGGGCCCCGCGCAACCACCCCTCCAACACCCCCATCACCTGCCCATGACCCGCTTCCTCGCCTCCCGGCTGCTCCAGGCGCTGGTCGTCCTGCTGCTGATGAGCTTCGTCATCACCGTCCTGATGACGCTGATGCCGGGCGACCCGGTGGACATGATGCTGGCCGGCAACCCGCGCGCCACGCCCGCCGACGCGGCGCGGCTGAAGGCGCTCTACGGCCTCGACAAGCCGTTGCTGGAGCGCTACTGGCATTGGCTCCAGGCGGCGCTGGCGGGGGATTTCGGCTTCTCGCGGCTCTACGCACAGCCGGTGCTGACGATCCTCATTCCGCGGCTGGGCAACACGCTGCTTCTGCTGGGGGCGGCCATGGCGCTGACCCTGGCGGTGGCTTTGCCGCTCGGCGTCTACGCAGCGCGGCGGCCCTATGGCTGGGCGGACAACGCCATCAACCTGTTCTGCTTCGCCGGCATCTCCGTCCCGGCCTTCTGGCTGGCGCTGCTGCTGATCCTGCTCTTCGCGGTGGAGCTGCAATGGCTGCCCGCCTCCGGCCTCGGTCCGGTGGGCGGGGAAGGCTGGTGGGAGCGGCTGCCCTACCTCGTGCTGCCGGTGGCCTCGTTGACGTTGGCGAGCATCGGCGGCTACACGCGCTACGTCCGCGCCGCGATGATGGGGGAGCTTCGGCAGGACTACGTCCGCACCGCCCGCGCCAAGGGGCTGGGGGAAGGGCGGGTGGTCTGGCGCCACGCGCTGCGCAACGCGACCATCCCCATCGTGACCATCGTGGCGCTGGAGTTCGGCGCCCTCTTCTCCGGCGCGCTGGTGACGGAGACGATGTTCGCCTGGCCGGGCATGGGCAAGCTGATCTACGACAGCATCATGGGCAACGACCTGAACGTGGCGCTGGTGGCGCTGCTGTTCGCGACGCTGACGACGCTGGCCGGCAACCTGCTGGCCGACGCCGCCTACGCCGGGCTGGACCCGCGCATCTCCTTCAAGGGGGACGGGGCTTGAGGGCGGGGCGCTTCCTGCGCCGCTTCGCCCGCCACCGACTGGCGGTGGTCAGCGCCCTGCTGCTGCTGGTCCTGGCGGTCGCGGCGGCGGCGGCGCCCTGGGTGGAGTCCTGGCTGGGGGTGGAGGCCACGGGCATCAGCCTGCTCGACCGCTTCGGCCCGCCTTCGGCCCTGCACCCGCTGGGCACGGACGAGCTGGGGCGCGACGTGCTGGTGCGGCTGCTCTACGGCGGGCGGGTGTCGCTGTTCGTGGGGGTGGCGGCGGCGCTGGCCTCCGCCGTGATCGGCACGGGGATCGGGCTGCTGGCCGGCTATTTCGGCGGGCGGCTGGACGATCTGCTGATGCGGGTCACCGATGGGCTGATCGCGCTGCCGCTGCTGCCGCTGCTGATCGTGCTGGGCGCCATCGACCTGACGCGGCTTGGCGTTCCGCCGGAGGTGGCGGGGGCGGAGGACACCAGCCTGCTGCGCATCGTCGTGCTGGTGGCGCTGTTCGGCTGGACGACGGTGGCGCGGCTGGTGCGCGGGGCCACCCTGTCGGCGCGGCGGCGCGACTATGTGCGGGCGGCGGTGGCGATGGGGGCGGACAGCCGCCGCATCATGCTGGCCCACATCCTGCCGAACGTCGCCGCCCCCGCCGTGGTGGCGACGACGCTGACGGTCGGCAACGTGATCCTGCTGGAGTCGGTGCTGAGCTTCCTGGGCCTGGGCATTCAGCCGCCGCTGCCCTCCTGGGGCAACATGCTGACCAACGCGCAGGAACTGGTGGGCACGGCGCCCCTGCTGGCGGTGTGGCCGGGGCTGTTGATCTTCCTGACGGTGATCGCCGTCAACCTGCTGGGCGACGGGCTTCAGGACGCGCTGGACCCGCGGGTGGTGGGGAAGAGGTAGAGCGTTGGTGTTTGGGCAGGTATTGCCCCCTCCCTAACCCTCCCTTGCCGAAGGCGGGGGAGGGAAGGGGCCCGCGGCGAAGCCGTGGGAAGGGTGGGGGGCCAGCGCAACCACTCCCCCTCACCTCTCCCTTTGAAACTTCGCCGCCCCATTCGCCAGCGGAATCAACCGCACCGCGTAAGGGCTGGTCTGCATCTGGGTGACCGCCATGGCCGGGCCGGGGACGCGTTCGCGGTAGCCGATCACGATATTCCCGCCGGACGCCCGCGCGCTGTCGATGGACACGCCGTAGCCGCCGGTGTCGCGGGGGCCGAGGAAGACCGCCACGGCCATGCGGTCGCCGGGTAGGGGAACCGGCGCCTCCTCGCCGACGCGCGCCCAGAGGTCGGTCCAGTCCTGCGGGTTGCGGGCGACCACATAGGCGCGCTCGTAGGCCTGGCTGCGGTCGCCCTGCCAATAGGTGCCGGGATCGGCGTCCGTGGGCAGAAGGGACGCGCGGTCCGCCCCGTCCGGGACCGTCTGGCAGGCGCCCAGCAGGGGCAGGGCGGCGGCCAGGGCGACAATGGCGACAAGGGCGGTCGGCAAACGCATGGGGCGGCTCACTCCGGCACCGCCATGCCGCGCTTGACCGCCGGTCGCTCCGCGACGGTGTCGTGCCAGCGCTTCACGTTGGGATAGCGCTCCAGCACGTTGCCGTCCGCCTTGGCCACCACGGCGGCGAAGGGGAAGCAGGCGATGTCGGCGATCGAGTAGGAGCCGGCGAGATACGCGTTCCCGGCAAGCCGTTCCTCCAGCGCGGCGTAGATGCGCTGAAGCTCGCCTTTGAAAAGGTCGATGGCGTAGGGGATCTTCTCCGGCGCCATCACCGAGAAGCGGAACTTGTTGACGCCGGTGGGGCCGAGGTCGCTGACGCCCAGCATCAGCCAGCTCATCGCCTCCGCCCGGTCGTCCACCCCTTCGGGCAGCAGGCGGCCCGTGCGCTCCGCGTAGTGCAGCAGGATGGCGCCCGACCCGAACAGCCGGCGCTTCTTGCCGCCGGGCAGATCCTCCACGACGGCCGGGATCTTGCCGATGGGGCTGATCGCCAGATAGTCGGGGTGGCGGTTGTCGCCCGCCACGATGTCGACCTTGTGGACCCTGTAGGTGAGGCCCAGCTCCTCCAGCAGGATCGAAGCCTTTTGCCCGTTCGGCGAGGCGAAGGTGTAGAGCGTGATCATCGGTGCCCGTCCCTGGAGCCTGTCCCTTTGCCGCGTCCGCAAAGGCGTTCAATGGGCGCCAGTTTCGCCGATTTGCGCGCGGAAGGCCAGAGGCAGGGAAAACGCGCCCCCCGCGCCCAGAATCACACCGGGCAAATCACGCCGCCCGGATCACACGCCCGGCTCACACGGCCCGGCTGTGCCGCCCGGCCCCGGTGGACAGGTAGGTGTCGAAGCGCGCGGCGACGATGCGCATCAGCGGGCGGGCGGGTTCCGGCACGTCGATGCGGCGCCCATTCACCACGGCCACCCCGTCGGCGACCAGATCGGCCATGGCCTCCAGGTCGGCGTCGAAGGTCCCGGCGTCCAGCCCGTGGGCCTGGGCCACCGCGCCGACATCCACCGACAGGTCGCACATCAGCCGCACGATCAGGTCGCGGCGCAGCCGGTCGTCGGCGGTCAGCGCCAGCCCCTTGCCCGTCGGGAAGCGCCCGGCCTCGACGGCCTGGGCGTACTGGTCGAAGGGGACGGCGTTCTGCACATAGCCCTGCGGCAGCGCCCCGATGGAGGAGGCGCCGAAGCCCAGCAGCACTTCCGCGTCGTCGGTCGTGTAGCCCTGGAAGTTGCGGCTGAGCCGCCCCTCGGCCTGCTGCACCGACAGCTCGTCGTCCGGCTTAGCGAAATGGTCCAGCCCGATGGGGCGGAAACCGGCGTCGGTCAGCACGTCGGCGATGGCCGCGAACTGCTCCCACCGGCCCAGCGTGCCGGCGAGCGCCGATTCGTCGATCTTCTTCTGATGCGTCTTCATCCACGGCACATGGGCGTAGCCGAAGACCGACAGCCGGTCCGGCGCCATGGTCAGGGCGATCTCGGCGGACCGCGCGACGCTCTCCACCGACTGCTTGGGCAGGCCGTACATCAGGTCCAGGTTGATGTGGCCGATGCCGTTGGCACGCAGCCACTCCAGCGTCTGCTCGGTCTGCTCGCGCGGCTGGATGCGGTTGATGGCGGCCTGGACGTCGGCGTCGAAGTCCTGCACGCCCAGCGAGGCGCGGTTGACCCCGGCGCGGCCCAGCGCCTCCGCCATCTCGCGGGTCAGGGTGCGCGGGTCGATCTCCACCGCGATCTCCGCGTCCGGCGCCACGTCGTAGCGGGCGCGCAGAAGGTCGATCAGCGATTCGAAGTCGTCCGGCGCCATCATGGTCGGGGTGCCGCCGCCGAAATGGATGTGCCGCACCCGCAGCCGTCCGGGGATGCGGTCGGCCACCATGCCCACCTCGCGCCGCAGGTGCCCCAGATACTCCGCGATGGGGGCGTAGCGGGCGACGATCTTGGTGTGGCAGCCGCAGTACCAGCACATCTTCGCGCAGAAGGGCACATGCAGGTACAGCGACCCCGTGTGGGCCGCCGTGTCCAGCTCCGCCAGCCAGGCCGCGTAGCGCTCCGCCCCCACGGCGGGGGTGAAGTGCGGCGCCGTCGGATAGCTGGTGTAGCGGGGCACCCGCAGCCCGTCATACTTGGCGAGCAGGGCGGCGTTCAGCGGGGCGGTCGGGGCGGCGGTGGCGCAGGCCACGGGGGAGATCGCGTTCATGGCGGGGAGGATCGTGCAGACGGCATCCCGCCGCTTTGACACAAGTCAAGCGTCGGGGCGCCCGGCGGGGGGTTACCCTTCATAGCAGTCCTGCGGCCATCTCCATCGCGGCGCTGGCGAGCCGCCCGCCGGACCAGGACATCCGCCCGCGGACCCCGTCGATCCGGGAGAACATGGAGTCGTAGCGCCGCAGGATGGCCTTGCGCTCCTCCTCCGTCCTGCTGTCCTCCAACTCGATCTGGAAGCGGGCGGCGACGCGGCAGTGCGCCAGGAAGGCGTGCCCCCCGGCGACCTCGCGGTAACGGTTGGCGAAGTCCGGGTTCCCGGCGAACAGACGCTCGACCGCCGCCTTGCCCGGATGGCCGCCGGCCGCGGTGACGCGCCCCTCCGCATCCATGTCGAGCGTGATGTCGGCCAGCGCGATGTCGGCCAGTTCCTTGGTGAAGGCGGCGGTTTTCCGCGCCAGCACCCCGGCAAAAGCGTCCACCCGGAAAGTTTTGCCGCCCGCCCCGGCGCGGGGACGGAACGTCCCGGCCTCCCGCGCGGGTGCGGCGGCGGCGGCGGCAAAAGCGTCGGCAAGCCCTTGATCCGCCGGAAGCGTTGCGGAAGCGAAACGGTGCGCCGGGGCGGCGCTCCGCAGCCCTCGCGCGATGGACATGACGGTCATGCGTTCCTCCAGTCACCGCCCGTTCGAGGGGCGAATGACCGGACGCATGCAAGGGTTTTGCCGATGGCGGAGAAGCGGCTGTCGAAGGAGTGGCTGTCGAAGGAGTGGCTGTCTAGGCGATCCCGCCCAGACGGTTCTCCAGATGCTCGTGCAGCAGGTCGAGGTTGCGGCGGTTCGCCTTGAAGCCGATGTCGAAGATCGTCCCCAGCACGGGGACCGACCCGCCGGCCCAGTCCACGGCGAGGTTGGCGACCATGCGCGCGATCAGGCTTTTCGGAAGGTCGAAGCGGGCCGCCTCCAGGATGATGTAGGCCGACACCACGGCGGTCGCCGTGTCCCCGATGACCGGGACGACGCTGGCGATGCCGTCCAGCCCGATGGGAATGCGCGTGCCGGGAATGCGCCAGCGCGTGTCCATCAGCCGCGTCAGCCGGCGCAGCCGTTCCAGCCGGTTCAGGTCGATGTCGATGACCGGTGGCGCCGTGGTGCCGCCTGAAAGGGTGGAGGCGGGCGCGGGACGCGTGCGGATGTCGCTCATGGCTTCACCGGAGCTGGAGTGCCGCCCTGGAGCGCCGCCGGGAGTGGAGCCGTGGGCGGAGCCGGACGGGCGTGTCGGGTGAGCAACCCGCGGCTGCGCCCTGCGGTTCCCGGCCTATCTCCATCGGGTGTTCGGTGCCACGGACGCGCTCACATGTCCGGCGGGGTCGTCGTCATACGCATTGTCGGGAGGACGCGGGGTCATCATCCGAACGGATAATGCGGCATCGGGGCAGATGCGGCAAATGGACGCGCGGAATGGGGATGATCAGCCACTAAATATTTGTGACCGCAAAGTTTTCCCCGCCGCTCCAGGCTTTCGCAGCGAGGGCGGCAGCCATATGCCGAACGCCCCTCTGGTCTGCGGAGTGTCGGGGGACAACAATGGTGCGTGCAAGCCAGAGATGAAGACCGAAAAGAACCGAACAGGCGGCCGTTCCACGAGCGATGGGCGGTGCCGGAAGTCGGAAAAGACCTTGGGAGGATAACCATGAACACTCTTTATTGTGCCTGCTGCGGGCAGCCGTTCCACCGCAGCTCGCCGCGCGGACCGGCGCCGCTCTACTGCTCGCGCGACTGCCGCCGGCAGATGGAGGTCCGCCGCCGCGTCTGGACGTCGCTGGATCTGGCGGAGCGGGCCACCGCCGCGCCGCCGGCCCCCATCGTCACGGGCCGGGACGGCGCCGTCTGGCAGCGCGCCTCGGCCTGACGGGTCGACCTGAGGGGGCGGCCTGAAGGGGCGCCACACGCATTCTGTGCATTTTTTGACCGGTTCGGCCGCCGCCCCTCTAAAACGGCAGGGCAGCCATACCATATAGGAGGATGCTACGACGATGAGCATCCCCCTGAACCGAGGGCTTTACCGAACACGGCCATGATCCAGAACACGCGATCCCCCCGCACCGCCACCCGCAATTCGGGCCGCCGCCCGGCCCGCGCCTTCGGCGCCGTCGCTCTGGCGCTGGCCGTGGCGCTGACCGCCGGCACCGCCGACGCCCGCGCGGGCAAGAGCAGTTCCGCGGGCAGCCGCGGCGCGCGCACGTTTGAAGCGCCGGCTGCGACCAACACCGCGCCGCGCACCGCCGCTCCGATGGAGCGGACGGCCACCCCGACCCCGGCCCCCGGCGCGCAACAGCCGGGCATGCAGCAGCCCGGCATGACGAACCCGGCGGCGGCGCAGCGCGGCGGCTTCTTCTCGCGCGGCGGCTTCATGCCGGCCCTGATGGGCGGCCTGATCGGCGCCGGCATCGCCGGCATGCTGTTCGGCGGCGGCTTCCTCGACGGGCTGGGCAGCTTCGCCGGCATCCTGGGCTTCATCCTCCAGATCCTGCTGGTCGTCTTCCTGGTGCGGCTGGCCATCCGCTTCTTCCGCAACCGCTCGGCGGGCGCGGCCCGGCCCGCGGGCATGGGCGCTCCCAACACCGCCTATGCCGGCCCGAATCCGGGCGCCATGAATCCCGGCGCCATGAACCGGGACGCGGCGGATGTGCGCCATAACCCGCTGGGTGGTGGCCCGCTTGGTGGTGGCCGCGGCGGTGCTGCCGCGGGTCCGGCGGGCAGCCGTCCGGGCGTGCGCCGCGACGACGTGGGCATCACCCCCGCCGACTACCAGGCGTTCGAGCAGACCCTGGTCACGGTCCAGACCTCCTACGGCAACGAGGATCTGGCGACGCTGCGTGGCGCCGTGACGCCGGAGATGGCCTCCTACTTCACCGAGGAACTGACGGCCAACCACAACCGCGGCGTGGTCAACCGTCTGTCCGACGTCCGCCTGCTCCAGGGCGACCTGGCCGAGGCGTGGCGCGAGGGCAACGTGGAATACGCCACCGTGGCGATGCGCTTCTCGCTGACCGACGTGACGGTGGACCGCGCCAGCAACCGCGTGGTCGAGGGCGACCCGAACCGTCCGGTCGAAGCCACGGAAATCTGGACCTTCACCCGTCCGCGCGGCGGACGCTGGGTCCTGTCGGCGATCCAACAGACCGGCTGATCCGTTCTCCACTCCTCAACCGGTCTTGCGAGGGGGCGTCCGAAAGGGCGCCCCCTTTCGCTTTCCGGACTCCCCTGGACGGGCCGGGCATGATAGAACGTATCAGGAACAAAAACCTGATCAGCGGACCCGAGTCATGCCCGACCTGTCGCCCGATCATCCCATGCCCGAAGCGTCCCTGCCGGTTGCCCCGCCCGTTGCCCCGCCGGACCGGTCGGCTCTGCTGGCCGACCTGCGCGCCCGCATCCGGGGTCTGGAAGGTCTGGGCGGGGAGGGCGCGCGCGTTCTGCCCTTCGGCCTGCCCGGCCTCGACTCGGCCTTCCCGGCGGGCGGCCTGCCGCTCGGCTGCCTGCACGAGGTGGCGGGGGAGGAGCCGGGCGCCGGCACGGCCTTCGCCGCGCATCTTCTGGCCCGCATCGCCAGCGAATCGGCGCCCGCGCTGTGGATCGTCCGGGGACGCGACCTGCACGCCGCCGGGCTGGCCGCCTATGGGCTGACGCCGGACCGGCTGATCGCCGTGCGCGCGACGCGCGACGCCGACGCGCTGTGGGCGATGGAGGAGGCCTTGCGCTGCAAGCGGCTGTCCGCCGTGCTGGGGGAGGTGGGAGGGCTGGACCTGACGGCGAGCCGCCGGCTTCAACTGGCCGCCGAGTCGTCGGGTGTGACCGGAGTCCTGTTGCAGAGCGCCGCCCGCCGGTCCGCGGCGAGCGCGGCGGTCACCCGCTGGCGGATCGCGCCGGCCCCCAGCCAACCGGAGGAGCCGGGCGTGGGCGACCCGCGCTGGCGCGCCGAACTGGAACGCTGCCGGGGCGGGCGTCCGGGGGTGTGGCTGCTGGAATGGCGCGACGGCGCCCTCGTCGCCGCGACGGACCGGGCCGTTTCCACCCCCGTCCGGCGTCCGGTCGCGGTGGAGCGAAGCGGACAGCCCTGGGCCGAGGTGGCGTGACGGGTTGCGTGATGGAACCGCCCGTCGCTTTTCCCGTCAGTAGTTGGTGGCCCAGTCGGGTTCCGTGCGCGGGGTCTCGCCGTCCGGTTCGGCGTCGAGGGGAAAGGGCGCGTCGTCCGCATAGAGCGGCAGTTGCCGGGCGAATTCCGCCGATTGCTCGGCCCGGCGTTGCTCCAGCAAGCGGGCGGCCAGATGAGCGGGCAGCATGGCAAGCCTCCTTCTGAGCGGCGGGAGAGCCTGGGGAGCGGTCCTGTCGGCCGCCCTCGGCCCAACCCGTCCTGTGTGCCTGAACGCTATCATGCAAGGTCCAGGCCTCTAAGTGATGCAGATCACCCGTTATGCAAACTTTAATGCCGCCTGTTTCTTTTTCCAGGCCGGTTCCTTTTTCCAAGCGGGCGGCCCATAGTCCCCGCCGTCCCGTCTTCCGCGGATGTTCCCTTCTCCGAGACCGATCATGCACGCCGAACCCTGCCCCACCTGCCTGAAACCTGTGCACTTGTGCGTTTGCGAGGCGGTGGAGCCGATCGACAACGCCGTCTTCCTGCTCATCCTCCAGCACCCGCAGGAAAAGCGCGAGACGCTGGGCACCGCGCAGATCGCCCATCTCCAGTTCAGGAACTCCGCCTTGAAGGTGGGGCTGAGCTGGTCGAACCTGAAGCGCATCCTGGGGCGCGAGGTCGATTACAAGCGCTGGGGCGTGCTCTATCTCGGCCCGGTCAAGCAGGGCGCCGGTCCCCAGCCGGAGGTCGCCGTGGTGGACAAGGGCGGCAATCCCCAGAAGGACAGCGATCTGGTGCTGGCCGATCTGGAGGGCGTCATCGTCCTGGACGGCACCTGGAGCCAGGCCAAGACGCTGTGGTGGCGCAACCCGTGGCTTCTGAAGTGCCGCCGCATCGTGCTGAACCCGAATTTCCGCTCCCTCTACGGGCAGGCCCGCAAGGAGCCGCGGCGCGACAGCGTGTCGACGCTGGAGGCCGCCGCCTTCCTGCTGTCGCGGCTGGAGGCCGAGCCGGCGATCCTCGACCGCGCGCTGAAGCCCTTCTCGCTGCTGCTGAAGAAGCTGCGGGCGCCGCGCCCACGCCCCGTGCTGCCGCCCCGCGCCCCGGCGGAGGGACCGGCACCGGAATCGGACGGGACGGAATAATCCGCGCCTCTTCCGGGATCGCTCTTTCCGGGTAAGCCCCTCTCGACGGGGGCGGCTGCGGCACCAATGCGCTCTTGCGCTGTTGGGGATTGCGTCGGCCGTTCCGGCCTCAACCAAGGGAGCGATCCATGAAGGGCGTGCTGCTGTGGCTTATCGGGCTTCCCATTCCGATCATTCTTCTGCTGTATCTGTTCAACGTTCTCTGATCGGGTCCTCCGATCGGCTTGACGGCACGGACCGGCGGCGCCACATGCGAACCGCGCCGCCCTCCGCGCGGTAAAGGCAAGAGACGAGGACCATGGCCCGCGATTTCGTTCCCTTCGGACTGACCGTTTGCGGCATCGAGGAGCTGAACGGCTTCTGCGAGTCCGGTGTGACCCACGTCCTGTCGATCCTCGACCCCGGCCACCCGGAGCCGACCGCCTTCGGCGCCTACGGCGAGCACAAGCGGCTGGAACTGCGCTTCCACGACATCATCGACCCCTACATGGGCCAGAGCCTGCCGCAGCGCGCGGACGTGGAGCGCATCCTCGCCTTCGGGCGCGACCTGATGACCGAGCCGACCGGGGTGGGCGGCCTTCTGGTCCATTGCCACGCGGGCATTTCGCGTTCGACCGCTGCCCTGACCATGATCCTGGCCCAGGCCAGCCCCGACCGCCCCGCCGCCGAGGCGATGGCCGCCGTGGTCGGCATCCGCCACAAGGCGTGGCCCAACCTGCGCATGATCGAGTTCGCCGACGAAATCCTGGACCGCCGGGGCGAACTGGTCGCCGCCGTCCGCGCCCGTCACGCCAGCTATGGCCGGGAGCGGCCCGATCTGGTCCAGTTCATGATCGACAACGGGCGTGTGCGCGAGGTCGCGGACCTGATCGACTGAGCGGTCGGGCCCCCATCCCTCACCGGAAATTCCGGCCCTCCGGGAAGACCGCGGCGGCGGAGGCGGCGGTGGAGGGGCCGGTGGAGGCGTCGGGGTCGGTCAGGTCGCGCAGGCGGTGCGTCAGGTCGGTCAGCCGCTCCACGCGCAGGTGGATGACCTCGCCGCCTTCGGGGTTCGGCTTGCCGGTGCGCTCCACCCGCCCGGTGGCGGCGATCAGGCGGGCGCCGAGGATCGCCTTGCGGAATGTCTCGAACATGTCCGGCATGATGACGAGGTTGGCGATGCCGGTCTCGTCCTCCAGCGTGATGAAGACCACGCCCTCGGCGCTGCCGGGCCGCTGACGCACCAGCGCCAGCCCCGCCACGGTCAGCCGCGTGCCGGCCCGCACCGAGCCCAGCCGCTCCGCCGGGACCACCCCGGCAAAGCCGTCCCGCAGCAGGGCCATGGGATGCGCCTTCAGCGACAGGCACAGGCTGCCGTAATCCATCACCACATGCTCGCCCAGGGCCATCGTGGGCAGGAGCGTTTCCGGCTCCCGCTGGGCGGAGTCGGCGAGACCGGCGAACAGCGGCAGCGGCTGTGCCCCCAGCGCCTTCACCGCCCACAGCGCGGCCCGCCGGTCCAGCCCGACGGAGCGGAAGGCGTCGGCCCTGGCCAGCCGCTCCAGCCCCGCGACGGGCATCCGCGCGCGGCGCCACAGGTCGTAGGGATCGCGGTAGCCCGCTCCGCGGCACAGCACGAGCCGCCGGGCGTCCTCCTCGTCCATCCCCCGGACGAGCCGCAGGCCGAGCCGCAGGGCGTGGCGGATGTTCCCGATGCTCCCTCTCCCCCCCGGGGAGAGGGTTGGGGTGAGGGGGCTTCGCGGCTCTGGAACGTCCGGCACAAGGGCATCCCCCTCACCCTCCCCTCTCCCCGGGGGGGAGAGGGTATGCGTCCCCGTTTTGGAAAGGGGTTCCAGCGTGCAATCCCAATCCGACCGGTTCACGTCCGGGGGCAGCACGGTCACCCCGTGCTCGCGGGCGTCGCGGACGATCTGGGCGGGGGCGTAGAAGCCCATGGGCTGGCTGTTCAGAAGCGCCGCGGCGAAGACGTCCGGATGATGGCACTTCATCCAGGCCGACACATAAGCCAGCAGGGCGAAGCTCGCCGCGTGGCTTTCCGGGAAGCCGTACTCCCCGAAACCCTCGATCTGCTGGAAGCAGCGCTCGGCGAAGGCGCGGTCGTAGTTCCGCTCGACCATCCCTTCGATGAAACGGTCGCGGAAGGTGTGGACCAGCCCGGTCTTGCGGAAGGTCGCCATGGCGCGGCGCAGCCGGTCGGCGTCCTCCGGGCTGAAGCCCGCGCCGACGATGGCGATCTTCATCGCCTGCTCCTGGAACAGCGGCACGCCCAGCGTCTTCTTCAGAACCCTTTCGAGTTCGGGAGACGGGTAGGTGACCCGCTCCTCGCCGGTGCGGCGGCGCAGGTAGGGGTGGACCATGTCGCCCTGGATCGGGCCGGGGCGCACGATGGCGACCTCGATCACCAGATCGTAGAAGGTCTTGGGCCGCAGGCGGGGCAGCATGGACATCTGCGCCCGGCTTTCCACCTGGAAGACGCCCAGACTGTCGGCCCGGCACAGCATGTCGTAGGTCGCCGGGTCCTCTTGCGGCACCGCCGCCAGCGTCAGGGAGCGCCCGTAATGCCGCTCCAGCAGATCGAAGCCGCGGTGCAGGCAGGTCAGCATCCCCAGCGCCAGCACGTCCACCTTCAGGATGCCCAGCGCGTCGATGTCGTCCTTGTCCCACTCGATGGTCGTGCGGCCTTCCATCGCGGCGTTGGCGACGGGGCACAGGTCGCTCAAAGGGCCGCGCGTGATGACGAAGCCGCCGACATGCTGCGACAGGTGGCGGGGAAAGCCGATCAGCTCCTGCGCCAGTTCCAGCGTCCGGCGGAGCCGCGGGTCGTCGGGGTCGAAGCCGTATTGCCGGGCGCGCTCCTCGTCCACGCCGTGGCGGCTCCAGCCCCAGACGGAGCCGGACAGCCGCGCCACCAGATCGGCGGACAGGCCCATGGCCTTGCCGACCTCGCGGATGGCGCCGCGCGCGCGGTAGCGGATGACGGTGGCGGTTAGCCCGGCCCGCTCGCGCCCGTATTTCCCGTAGATGTACTGGATGACCTCCTCGCGCCGCTCATGCTCGAAATCCACGTCGATGTCCGGCGGCTCGTTGCGGGCGGCGGAGATGAAGCGTTCGAACAGCAGGTCGAAACGCGCCGGGTCGATCTCCGTGATGCCCAGGCAGTAGCAGACCGCCGAATTGGCCGCCGACCCCCGCCCCTGGCACAGGATGCCCCGCGAGCGGGCGTGGCGCACGATGTCGTGGACCGTCAGGAAATAGGGCGCGTAGCCCAACTGCCCGATCAGCGACAGCTCGTGGTGCAGGGCCTTCGTCACCGTCTCCGGCACGCCGTCCGGATAGCGGCGGGCGGCGCCGGTCCAGGTCAGGCCGGTCAGCGTCTCCTGCGGGCTGCGCCCGTCCTCCGCCACCTCGTCCGGATACTCGTAGCGCAGCTCCTCCAGAGAGAAGCGGCAGGCGCCGGCGATCTCCACCGTGCGGGCGACGGCCTCGGGGTGGCGGCGGAACAGGCGGGCCATCTCAACCCCGGCCTTCAGGTGCCGCTCCGCGTTGGCGGACAGGCGCCAGCCGGCCCCCTCGCCACCGGTGCCGTCGATGGTGGTGCCGGTGCGGATGCAGGTCATCACGTCGGCCAGCGGGCGGCGGGCGGGCGAGTGGTAGAGCACGTCGTTGGTCGCCACCAGCGGCACGCGCTCCGCCTCCGCCAGCCCGGCCAGCCAGGACAGCCGCCGCTGGTCGTCCCCGCGGTAGCGGTGGCTGGCGGCGAGGTGCAGGCGCTTCCCCAGATCGTTGCGCCAGCCGCGCAGCGCATGGGCGAAGGCGGGGTCACGCCGGTCCGGCGGCACCAGCAGGAACAGCATCCCCTCCGCGTGGTCCAGCACGTCCGCGCGCGCGATGAAGCAGGCCCCCTTGGGCGCCCGCCGCTTGCCCAGCGTCAGCAGCCGCGACAGCCGCGCGTAGGCCGCCCGGTCGGTGGGGTAGGCGAGCAGGCTGTCCGCGTCGGTCAGGTCCAGCCGGCAGCCGACGATCAGGCGCAGGCCATGCTTGCGGGCGGCGGCGTGCGCCTGCACCACCCCGGCCAGCGAGTTTCGGTCGGTCACCGCGATGGCGGCGTGGCCGAGCGCCGCGGCGGTCAGGGCCAGCTCGTCCGGGTGGGACGCGCCCTCCAGGAAGGTGAAGCTGGTGGAGACCTGGAGTTCGGCGTAGGGGGTCATGGCGGCCCCGTTATCCGAAGAAGCCGTGCAGGAACCACAGCGCCTTCACGCCGGGCCGGTACAATCCCTGGCGGAAGACCCAAAAGCGGCGGCCCGCCTCGTCCTCGACGCGGTAATAATCACGGGGCTTTCCGTCGCGCCGCCACCATTCGGCCTCGATCCGCTCCGGCCCGTCGGCGAGGCGGATGCGATGCTGGACGCCGCGCCAGCGGAACATCACCGGCGGGTCGTCAGGAACCGGAGCCATCGCCTCGATGGGCTCCGGCGGGGCGAGCAGCCGCACCGGGCGGGGACGGTCGGCGGGCCACAGGGAACCGCCAAGGAAACCGCCAAGTGCATCGGCGAAGGCCGGGGCGGGGGCCACGCTGCGCTCCGGCAGCCAGCTTTGCCGCGGGACCAGCCGCAGCACCGCCCGCTCTCCCAGCCGGTTGCCCAGCCGGTCCACCAGCTCGCCCAGCTCCGGCTGCCCGTCCGCCCCTCCACCCGCCCCTCCAACCGATGCGCCGTCCAGCGCGGCTTGCGCGGCGGAGAGCGGCCCGGCCTCGGTGGCCGACAGCACCATCAGTTCCAAACCGGGGCCGGGCTCCACCCGGTCGAGCGTCTGGGCGAACAGCCGCATCAGCGCGTCCGGGCGGCGCACCGGGCGGCTGGTGCCGATGGCCAGCGTCTGAGGGGCGTCCTCCAGCCGGCGGTCCACCCGGTGCAGGTCCAGCAGCAGGCGGCGGGCACCCTCGCCGCTCCGCTCCAGCCCGGCGCAGAGGAGGGTCAGCAGGCGGCGCAGCGCCTCGGCGATGGCTTCGGCGGTGGTAACCGGCTCGGGCAGGGCGAAGCGGACGCTGTGCGGCGGCACCGGCAGGCGGGGAGACAGCGGTTCGTCCAGCCGCCCGTAGGCCTGATCGAGCCGCCGCAGCAGCTCCGGCCCGAAGCGGGCGGCCAGCGTGGCGCGGGGGATGGCGTGCAGGTCCCCGATCCGCCGCAAACCCATCGCGACCAGCCCGTCCACGGTGGCGGCGGGCAGGCGCAACGCGGCGACGGGGAGGGGGGAGAGGGCCAGAGAGGGGAAACCCTTGCCCCCACCCCAGCCCTCCCCCGCTGCGCAGGGGAGGGAGCTTTCTGTCCCTCCCCTGCGCAGCGGGGGAGGGAGGGACCCGCGAAGCGGGAGGGTGGGGGTGTTCGCACCAAACCGCGCCAGCGCCCAGGCCGCCGCGGGGGTGTCGGCCACCGCGACCCGCGACTCGAAGCCCGCCGCGCCCAGACGGGCGGTCAGGTCGGCGGCCATGGCCTTCTCCCCGCCGAACAGATGGGCGCAGCCGGTGATGTCCAGAGCCACGCCGTCGGGGCCGTCCGGGGTGGTCCAGGGGGTGTAGCGCGTGCACCAGCCGGCGATCCGCTCCAGCAGGCGGGCATCCGACTCGGGGGCCGCGTCGAAGACGGCCAGACCGGGCTCGATGGCGCGGGCGTCGGCCAGACTCATGCCGGGCCGCACCCCGGCCTCCTCCGCGGCGCGGTTGACGGCGGCCACGCCCAGCCGCCCGCGCTCCGCCAGGATGGCGGCCAGGGGATGGCCGCGCCGCTCCGGATGGCGCCGGCCGTGGGCGTCGGTGGGCAGGCGCGGCAGCCACAGGGACAGGATGCGCCGCGCCGTCCGTTCCGCCGTCCGTTCCGCCATGCCCACCCTCCCTTCACCGTTCGCTTCGCAAGCCGCTTTTATTCGAACAAAACAAGAACATTCTAGCGGCAAAAGCCAGCGGGCGGGAGTCCCCTTATGGCCTCACCAAGAAGAGGGAACTGGGGAAGAGGGCCTTGTCCCGCCCCCGTGGGGCACGACATTGGTTGGTATGACACCGATCCGCCCAACCGCACGCCCCATTGCCGCGCTGTTGCCCGTCGCCGCCACGTTTGCCGCGCTCGCGCTGGGGGCCTGCGCGGCGGAGGTGCGCGACGACATGCCGGGGCGTGCCCAGGCGGCACCGCCGGTGGCCGCGCAAGGCGGCGGGTTGAAGACCCTGCGGCAGATCCAGGCGGAGGAGAACGCCCGCCAAGCCCCCGCGCAGCAGCCTCCGCCCGCCCCGCCGCAGAAACTCTCCGACGCGTCGCAGGCGCCCGGCCAGCCGCCGCCCAACCAGCCGCCGATCCGCCGCCGCGGCAGCTCGTCTCCGCCGCCCCCGCCCATCGACCAGCCGGCCACGCCGTCCCTGCCGCCTCCCGGCTCCACCGAGGCGCTGACCAACCGCGCCAAGCGCGACCTGATGAGCCCGGAGGTCGACCGGATGCGCACCGACGACGCGCTGGGCCGGCTCGACCCCCTGCAGCAGCGCGAGCTGTTCCGCAAGCAGCAGGATCTCCGCCAGTACGGCCCCGGCCCCCTGGGTTATTAGTTCCACGGCCTTGGTCACTTGACCCCACTCCGCTCAACCGCCATACCGGCCCGGTGCCGCGCAAAAGGGACGGCGGGAAAGGGGTAGGGCATGGTGGCGATCCGGTCGGTTCTTCTGGCGCTCCTTTTGGCCGGCGTTTGGCTGACCAGCGCCGGTGCCGCGCCCGCGCTGGCGCGGATGACGGTGACCGGGCCGTTCGGCACCGGCCTGACCGAACCCGTGTGGGTGCTGCAGCACCTGTTGGGCTTCCTCGCCATCGGGCTGTGGAGCGGACAGAACGGCGCCGCCGCCGTCTGGCAGCTTCCGGTGGCGGCGCTGACGGCGGTGCTGTCCGCCGGATTGGCCGCGCAGATCGGTATAAAGCTGCCCTACGCCGCGGAGGGGCTGTCGGCGTCGCTGATCCTGATGGGGGGGCTGGTCGCTCTGGGGCTGCGGGCGCCGCTGGCTCTGGGGGTGCTGACGGTCGCCGCGGCGGGGGCCTTCCACGGCTATGTGCATATGGGCGGACCGCTGTTCTGGGCGGGGCTGTCGTCCGGCGTGCTTCTGGTCATCCTCGCCGGGCTGGGCCTGTCGGCGGCGCTGGGGCAGGCGGCGTCGGGCCGCGTGGTGCAAATGTGTGGCGGCGCGGTAGCACTTGCCGGGGTTCTTGATCTCGCGGGCGTCTTTTAGGCCCCTCATGCCTTGAAAATGACCGAGTGCGGGTATTCTTGTAAGGGCGTGTCCAACATGGGCCGCCCATGATCCATACCGCCGGGGCGGCTGGCCAGACGAAAAGGTGGACCCGCCGGTGCCGCGCGCAGCAGCCAACCCCCGCCTTTCCCCCGATGGCCACGCTGATGGCCAGGACGGCCACCCCTTCGGCCGCCGCCATCTTCTGGCCGGTGCCGCGGGGGCCGCTCTGCTGGGGCTTCTGCCGCGGGGGGCGTGGGCGCAGGACATCCGCTATTTCCGGATCGGCACGGGCACCACGTCGGGAACCTATTTTCCGATCGGCGGGCTGATCGCCAACGCCATCTCCAACCCGCCCGGCTCCCGTCCCTGCGACCGCGGGGGAAGCTGCGGCGTGCCGGGGCTGATCGCGGTGGCGCAGGCCACGCTCGGCTCGGTGGAGAACATCGAACTGCTGCGCTCCGGCGCGGTGGAGGCCGGATTGTCCCAGGCCGACATCGCCTATTGGGCCTACACCGGCTCCGGCATCTTCCAGGGCAAGGCGCCCTTCGAGGGGTTGCGCTCCATCGGCATGCTCTACGCGGAGGCGGTCCAGCTCGTCGTGCGCGCCGACAGCGACCTGCACGGCGTGGCCGACCTGAAGGGCAAGGCCGTCTCGCTGGGTGAGGAGGGGTCCGGCGTGCTGGTGGAGGCGCGGATGATCCTCGACGCCTTCGGCGTGAAGGAGGCGGAGCTGCGCCCTCCCGCCTATCTGAAGCCCGGCACCGCGGCGGACCGTCTGGCCAAGAAGGAGTTGGACGCCTTCTTCATGGTCGGCGGCTTTCCGGTCGCGGCGGTCGCCGACGTGGCGAACCGCGAACCGATCCGCCTGATCCCTCTGGACGGCGAGACCGCCGACCGGCTGCGCGCCAGCCAGCGCTTCTACATGGTCCAGACCATTCCCGCCGACACCTACCCCGGCGTTCCGGAAATCCGCACGCTGGGGGTGGGTGCGGAACTGCTGGTCCGCGCCGACCGCGACCCCGGCCTGATCCATGGGATCACCAGGGCGCTGTGGCACGAGAACACCCGCCGCCTGCTGATCGAGGGCCACCCCAAGGGGCGCAGCTTCGACGCCACGAAGGCGGTCGCCAACGTCTCCGTCCCGCTGCATCCGGGGGCCGAGCGCTACTACCGCGAGGTCGGGCTGATCGGCAACGCCGCCAACGAGCCGACGGGCGGGGCGTCGCCCTGATCTCTCCTCAGAGGCTCCGTTCGTCGGCGTAGATGTCCCACGGCTCGGCCTTGGCGGCCTCCACCCACTCCGTCATGGCCGGCAGGTCCATCACCGCCCGCGCGTAGTCGCCGCACAGCCCGTCCATCTCCACCCCGTAGGTGAGGAACCGCGTCACCACCGGCGCGTACATGGCGTCGGCGATGGAGAAGTCTCCGAACAGGTAGGGGCCGCCCGCCCCGAAGCGGGCGCGCGTGTCGCGCCACAGGTCGAAGACGCGGGCGATGTCGGCCCCGCTCTCCGCGTTGCGGCCGACGCCGGGGCGGAAGGCCTTCAGGTCCATGGACATGTGGGTGCGCAGGGCGACGAAGCCCGAATGCATCTCCGCGGAGACCGACCGCGCCACGGCGCGGGCGTGGGCGTCCGCGGGCCAGAGGGCGGCGTCGGGGAAGGTCTCCGCCAGATACTCGCAGATCGCCAGCGAATCCCAGATCACCCGGTCGCCGTGCCGCAGGCAGGGCACGCGGCCCGACGGCGAGTGCTCCGCGATGCGCGCCGCGGTGTCGGGCTGGCGCAGCGGGATCACGATCTCCCGGAACGGCCGGCCGGTCCGCTTCAGCGCTAGCCAGGGCCGCAGTGACCAGGAAGAGAAGGCTTTGTTGCCGATGACCAGCGTCAGGTCGTCCATGGGTGCGTCTCGGTTGCGATGGGAGGGGGTGGCGAAGGAGAGGTGCGGAGCATGCCTGCCCCACGCCCATCCGGCAAGCCGCCCCGCAATCCCCCTTTTCAGGAGCGCCCCGCCGCGCCATGCTTTTGGTACCCGTTCCGTTTTGACGAAGGACGCCCGTCTTGCTCGCCACCCTGCTCGCCACGGCCGGCCCCGGCACCGTGACCATCACCCCGCTGACCAAGGCCGGCCTCGCCACATGGCTGGAGGGCCAGCCGCCCGCCACCGCGGCCTGGGTCAAGGCCGTGAACTTCACGGCGGAGGCCGGTTCTATCGCCTTCTTGCCGGGCGCTTTCCTTCCGGGGGAGGGCGGGGCGGTCGCCCGCGTGCTGGCCGGCGTGTCGGCGTTGGACGACCTGTGGGGCCTCGCCGGGCTGCCCGCCGGCCTGCCGCCGGGCAGCTACCGGCTGGACGAGGCGGTGGACGCCGCGCTCGACCGCCGCGCCGCCACCCGTCTGGCGCTGGGCTGGGCGCTCGGCAGCTACCGCTTCGGACGCTACAAGGCGTCGGAGAAGTCCTTCGCCAACCTCGTCTGGCCGAAGCACGCCGACCAGGGCGAGGTGCAGCGCACCGCCACCGCGACGTATCTGCTGCGCGACCTCGTGAACACACCGGCCAACGATCTCGGCCCGGCGGAGCTGGCCGCCGCCGCCGCCGCGCTGGCCTCGGAGTTCGAGGCGGGGCTGGACGTCATCGTCGGCGACGGGCTGCTCGACCGCGACTATCCGGCCATCCACGCGGTGGGCCGCGCCAGCCCGCGGGCGCCGCGGCTGATCGACCTGCGCTGGGGCAACCCGACGCACCCGAAGGTGACCATCGTCGGCAAGGGCGTCTGCTTCGACAGCGGCGGCCTGGACATCAAGCCGTCGTCGGGCATGCTGCTGATGAAGAAGGACATGGGCGGCGCGGCGCACGCGCTGGCGCTGGGCCGCATGGTGATGATGGCGGGGCTGCCGGTGCGGCTGCGCGTTCTGATTCCGGCGGTGGAGAACGTCATCTCCGGCAACGCCTTCAAGCCGATGGACGTGCTGAAGACGCGCAAGGGCCTGACCGTGGAGGTCGGCAACACCGACGCCGAGGGCCGCCTGATCCTGTGCGACGCCCTGGCCGAGGCGGATTCGGAGAAGCCCGCCCTGCTGATCGACTTCGCCACCCTGACCGGGGCCGCCCGCGTCGCCCTGGGGCCGGACCTGCCGGCTCTGTTCGCCAACGACGACGCGCTCGCAAACGACCTGCTGGCCGCCGGGGAGGAGCAGAGCGACCCGCTGTGGCGCCTGCCGCTGTGGGCGCCCTACCGCAAGGGGCTGGACAGCAAGGTGGCCGACCTCAACAACGTGACCAGCAACGGCATGGCCGGGGCGATCACCGCGGGGCTGTTCCTTCAGGAGTTCGTGTCGAAGGACACGCCCTGGGCGCATCTGGACACCTTCGCCTGGAACAGCGCCGCCCGCCCGGGCCGTCCGGAAGGCGGAGAGGCGTTGGGCCTGCGCGCCGCCTACGCTGTGATCGCCAAGCGGTTCGGATGACCGGCCGGTTCCGGCGATAAGCCGGTCCGACATCCGGCATATGGTTAAAATTGTCACTCCCGCGCGCGTCGCGGGGGTGGCGTGGCGATTCGGAAAGGACTAAAACCTTCGGGTAGGACCGGTGGACTCGGGTGCCGGCCGGGTTTTTGGAGGCGGAGTCATGGCGCTGAAGGTTCGTGAGGATTATCGCACCCTCACCGGTCCGGAGAAGGCGGCCATTCTGATGCTGGCGCTGGGCGAGGAGCATTCGTCCAAGCTGTTCGCGATGATGGACGACGAGGAGATCAAGGAGCTGTCGCAGGTCATGGCGAACCTGGGCACGGTCTCCGCCAATCTGATCGAGCGCCTGTTCGTCGAGTTCGCGGAACAGATGTCGGCCACCGGCTCGCTGGTCGGCTCCTTCGACTCCACCGAACGCCTGCTGCTGAAGACGCTGCCGAAGGACAAGGTCGACTCCATCATGGAGGAGATCCGCGGTCCCGCCGGCCGCACGATGTGGGACAAGCTGGCCAACGTCAACGAGTCGGTCCTGTCCAACTATCTGAAGAACGAGTACCCGCAGACCGTGGCGGTGGTTCTGTCCAAGATCCGCCCGGAACATGCGGGCCGCGTGCTGACCCAGTTGCCGGAAAGCTTCGCGATGGAGGTCATCATGCGCATGCTGCGCATGGAGGCCGTGCAGAAGGAGGTTCTGGACGACGTGGAGCGCACGCTGCGCACCGAGTTCATGACCAACCTCGCCCGCACCAGCCGCCGCGACAGCCACGAGATGCTGGCGGAAATCTTCAACGGCCTGGACCGCACGACCGAACACCGCTTCATGGCCGCCCTGGAGGAACGCAACCGCGACAGCGCCGAGCGCATCAAGTCGCTGATGTTCACCTTCGAGGACCTGTCCAAGCTCGACCCCTCCGGCGTCCAGGCCCTGCTGCGCAGCGTGGACAAGCAGAAGCTCGCCACCGCCCTGAAGGGCGCGTCGGAAACGCTGAAGGACCTGTTCTTCTCCAACATGTCCGAACGCGCGGCAAAGATCCTGCGCGAGGACATGGCCGCCATGGGTCCCGTCCGCGTCCGCGAGGTGGACGAATCCCAGATGTACATGGTCCAACTCGCCAAGGATCTGGCGGCCCGCGGCGAAATCGTCATCTCCGAAGGCAGCGGCGAGAACGAGCTGATTTATTGAGCGGGTCTCTCCGCAGTGCCCCCACCCTCCCCATGCTGCCGCATGGGTCCCCTCCCTCCCCCGCTGCGCAGGGGAGGGCGTCCGGGCATGCAGAGTTCCCTCCCCTGCGAAGCTCTCGCGCAAACCAGAGGTTTGCGCTGACGCGGCAGGCGGACCCTTGGTCCGCCGAGAGCGGGGGAGGGTTAGGGAGGGGGCAAGCCGATGCTGGCGCTTTCATTGCGGAAGCATCGGGCGCGGTTCCTGGAGGAATGGCATGGCTTTTTCGGCACCCAAGGTTGATCTGCGCATCAAGTCCGTGTTGCTCGATGACGAGCGGCTGACGGTTGACCTGATGGATGGGCGGTCCATCGCCGTGCCGCTCGCTTGGTATCCCCGCTTGTTCGATGCCACGCCGGAGCAGCGCCGGAATTGGGAGATCGCCGGGGGCGGCTACGGCATCCACTGGCCCGATGTGGATGAGGACCTCAGCACCGAAGGGCTTCTGCGCGGGGCACCCGCTCCCCGAACATTGCACCTTTCCGCGACGAACTGACCGATCGATCCGGTTGCGAAACGCTTGCCTGTCCGGGCCGGGTTGAGGGACACTCGTTCGCCGCGCGCGCCTGGAACGGGGGTCTTCAGGGGCAAGAAGCGCGGCATGCGGGGGGAAACATGGCACGCAACCTGAAGGCGCTCGGCCTGTGGCGCACGGCCTTGATCGCCAGCGTCCGGCAGGATGGGCCGGACCTGTCGGCGCGGCAGATGGCGATTATGCTCCAGGTCTATCTGACCGATCCGCCCCACACCGTGCGCGGGCTGGCGGCGACGCTGAACATCTCGAAACCAGCGGTGACCCGCGCGCTCGACCGGCTGTCGCTGCTGGGCTTCATCAAGCGCAAGCGCGACGCGGAGGACAAGCGCAGCGTGCTCGTCCAGCGCACCGTGAAGGGCAGCGTCTTCCTGTCCGACTTCGCCGAACTCGTCGTCGCGGCGGGCGCCGTGGCGCCGGAGGACATGGCCGTCATCCGCGCCGAGGAGGAGGTGGCCGCCGCCGCCAAGGCGCGGCTGGAGGCGCAGATGAACGCCTCCAACAGCCTAACGGTCCCGAGCGAAGCGGCCTAATAACCCTGGCTGCGGTCCACGAGGTTCGGCAGCGGGCGTCCCTCGCGGAACGCGGTGATCGCGTCGGCCACCACCGCGGCGGAGCGCGAGGGGTGGGTGATGGCGGCGACATGCGGCGTCACATGGACTTTCGGGTGGGTCCAGAAGGGATGGCCGGCGGGCAGCGGTTCCTCCACGAACACGTCCAGGCTGGCCCCGGCGACGTGCCCGCTGTCCAGCGCCTCCAGCAGATCGCCCTCCACCAGATGCCCGCCGCGCGCGGCGTTGACGACCACCGCCCCCTTGGGCAGGGCGGCGAACAGCTTGCGGTTCAGGATGCCGCGCGTCTCCGCGGTCAGCGGCAGCAGGCAGACCAGCAGGTCGCATTGCCCCAGCATCGCCGCCAGCCCATCGGGACCGGAGAAGCTCTCCACCCCCGGCAGCGTCTTCGGCGTCCGGCTCCAGCCCAGCACGCGGTAGTCCATGCTCAGCAGCGTCCGCGCCGACGCCATGCCCAGTTCGCCCAGGCCGAGGATGCCGACGCTCACCTCCGGCGCCGGCCTGTGGTCCAGCGGCTCCCACCGCCCGGCCTGCTGGAGCGCCTTGTACTCCTCTAGAAGCCGGTGCCAGCGCAGCACCTGGAGCGCCACATAGCCGGCCATGTCCACGGTCAACCCCTCCGACACCATGCGGACCAGCGGCACGTCGGGCAGGGTGGGGTCGAGCAGAAGCGATTCCACCCCGGCGCCCAGCGAGACGATCAGCTTCAGGTTCGGCAGGCTGGCGAGCAGACCGTGCGGCGGCTTCCACACCAGCGCCATTTCGATGTCCGCCGGGTCCCCCATCTCGGGCCACACCCGCACCTCCAGGCCGGGCAGGCGGGCGTCAAGCTCGCTCAGCCAGCGGTCGGAGCGGTCGGTGGTGGAGCAGAAAAGCAGCGTCACGGCGCAAACCCCTGTATTGTTGTTGACTCTGTTGTTGTCGTTCGTCGCTATCGTTCGTCGTCGAACCCTTCCGAGCCAACCGTGCCCCGTCTGATCCTGCTTAACAGTACATGGAAAAATCTGTTTAAAATCAACTTGTTAAAGCGTAATAAAATTGCGTGCAAAATCTGTGTTGCGAAGACGGTCAAGCTCAAGCTGGTCATGGATGAGGCGGGTCTAAGACCCGCCTCATCATCGCTCATCAATATTCGTCCGACAACATGATGGTGAGGACGCGCACCGCCGTTGGTGAGAGAGGGTCATCGGCACCGAACGTGAGCGTGCTGTCTGCGTAGGTGTCGATCTTCCACAGCACGGTTAGACCCGCGACCGATAACGCTGCGCAGTCGTGTTCCCCATAGGGATCGTTGTTGGCGTCGAAGCGGTCGAACACACGCACTGCCTGGACAACGGCTTCCCGTTTGTGATCGGGCAGAGCGGCCACGCCCCGGCTCATCATCACCCGACCGCCAGAAAACGTGCGGCGAAGGTTGTCGTTAAGGCGGGCAACCGTTTCCCGCTTCTCCGCGCCGCGCATCATGCGGTTTCCTTCGCGCGGTTGACCTTGATGGTGCGAAGGTGCTCGTCCAGCTCACCCGCCTCGACGGCCCGGATCAGCGTTTCAAAGGTCTTGCGCACGTTGGTGAGAACGTCCCCGCACGCGATGACGTGCTGGCCGTTCACGACAGGCAGCGGGCGGTTGCCATAGCGGATTTCCACGAAATAGTTGCCGCCCTTGGTGAACCAGTGCCGCCGCAGGCGCTTGTCCCGCTCGACCTCTACGCGCGTGGTGGTTCCGTCATCCTGCTTCTGGTCAACGAACACCTTGCGTATTTCACGGTAGGCAGAGCCGCTTGCGTTCGCATCGAAGATCGCGATCTGTTCCTTCAGCCCGCGCACCATGTTGTTGCGACGGGCGATCACCGGGTCCGTGTCCTCGTGCTTCTCAACGGTCACGAACTTCATGGTGCTGAGGATGCCGTTCTTGGTCATGGGAACCTCTCTCATGAGCTGGGAGGTGTAGGTCACCGTCCACTGGTCGCCCTTGCGTTCCACCTTGGCCTTCCCGGCTTTTTCCAGCTGGAGCAGTTCCGCGCGTTGGCTGGTGTGAAGAAGCTTGGCGTTGTACGTGCCCACCTGAACCTCCCGTGCGAGCCCACTGCTCGCGAGCGTTGCGGAATCGCCAGCAACACTCACGTTATAAGTTCAGACAGAGCTCGGCTCACGGCGAATTTGATATATTTTTCAAGAAGTTGGCTGGCGCTCATCAGAGTTGCCGGCTCGCAACATTGAACAGGATTCGAAATCCTGTGCTCTATCCTGCTGAGCTACGGGCGCGCCTTGTAGGGTCTGCACGAGAATGCCCCGACAGTGCCCGAGCTATGCGAGCGTGGAGCAACATCCATGCCCGCTGATGCGCGAGTCGTGCTCATGGACGGCCGCATCGAGCTGTACGTTCGCACAAACACTGAACAGCCTATATGGCAGGCGTTGCTCCGTTTTACGGATCATGAGCCTCTGCGTCGCAGCCTGAAGACCACCGATATCCACGTCGCGCGCCAGCGTGCTGTCGATCTCTGGCACGAGTTGGCTTCTCGGCTGCGGCGTGGGCTTTCGACCGAAGCCCACACCTTCGGCGAAGCTTGCGCCGGTCTCATGGAGGAGGTGACGGGGTGGCGAGTCGCCGACTACCGGCAGACCATCGACCGTTACCTCCTGCCGTACATGGGGGAGCGCCGCGTCGATGAGATCGGCAACGCCGATATCCAGGATTGGATCGCTTGGCGCCGCCGCTATTGGACCGAAGGGCCGGGTCGCGACATCACCCACATCTCCTGCATGCGTGAAGGACGATGGGTGCGGCGGGGGATCAGCCGCCGGATCAAGACCATCAGCCCAAGCCGTCTCGCCAGCGAGCTGTCGATCATCGCCGCCGTGTTCAAGTGGGCGCAGTTGCGGGGCTGGGTGGCCGAGCCGCCGATGATCGTCAGGCCCAAGGTCAAGCAGCGGCGTAGACCGCACTTCACCATGAAGGAGCTGATGACGCTGCGTCGGGCGACTCGGAAACGCTATCTCGACACCACCCATGGGCACCTGCGCTGGGAGAGGCGGGTTTTCCACCACTGGTTCGCCATCATGTATCTCACCGGCATGAGGCCGGTTGAAGCCGCCAATCTGCGCTGGACCGATGTCGAGTGGGGACGGTGCCTGTGGGTGCGGGGCAAGGGCAAGCGCCGCGAACTCATTCCTCTTCGTGCCGCATGGCGGCACCTTCGCCTGCTGCGGGAAATCGTTGAGGGCGGGAAGGTGTTCCCCAGCAGCCTCAAGCACCAGATGGTGAATTTCCTCGCGGAGGTCGGGCTTCGCCATGATCCATACGGCGACCCCAGAACCGCCTACAGTCTGCGCCACACCTACGCGACGAACATGCTGGCCGTGCGGCACGTGCCCATCCACACGTTGGCGATCAACATGGGCACGTCGGTGGAGATGATCGAGCGGCACTATAGCCACCTCACCGCCCATCAGGCGCGGTCGGTCCTCGAATAACCCAGCATAGAACTCCTTGATGGACGCGGGTCCAAGTGCCCGCACCATTACCGAAAAATGGGCTCCTGGCGCGCGTAGGAAGCGCCAAGGCTGTGTTCCGGCGCCGGCAACTACCAGGGCAGCGTAACGCATTCCATCGCGCCATGACGTGTCCGCCCGCGAACCTCCGTATTACGGATGGTCGGGTGGCCGAGGCTGCCGACGCCCCGGTCAGGTTTCCGCCTATCCTCAAGTACCACAGGATAGAACCCTTGCCGGCCGCATCATTGGCCGCCAGAGTGGGAACGTCGTGTGAACTCGATGTTTCTGATGTTGAGGCTGTCTGAGGTCGATGCCGCCGAAAAAACGGACAAAGCGGAGGTGGAAGAACCTTGCGGAAGCCAATGTGCTCTTCGCCTATCGACGTGCGCGAAGGGCACGCTGGGTCTTTCACTACCTCACGCCTAGAGAGCGTGAGGATTTCTACCGTGATTTGGAACCTGAGTATCTCGAGCGGCGAGAGGATGTCTTGTCCTGGGAGCGAGAAGTATTGGAAAAACAAGGGCTTAAGCTGCTGGATAACGTCTTCTTACAGCAAAATCACAAAGAGCTTCTGTCTATCGCCGCGTACGCGACCAAGGAGAGAAAAAACATAATGTTGCGACGTGGGGGTGGTTCATTGAAATACAATGAGCTCTCGCCGTGGCTTGGCTGTGTCGAGACATCGAACCCACGTGCTGACCTCTACTTTGCCTACCGTCAGCTTCGCGCATTTCATTGCGCGGCAAAAGCGGCCCCCGCCTACTTCGACCGTCTCTGCTCAGGCCGAGACGTGCCGGCAAGCCGCAAACATGCGGTTCCAGCGACGCGGCTGGTCAAGCTGGTTCTGGGCGAACCCTGCTACCCAGAGACACCCGGTCCGCCCGATCGGCTCGTGTGGGTCTGGGACGACCGGCTCGTCAACAAGGTCGCTTCGGTCCTCACGCTGGCGGACCAGGACGACGTGGCTCCCGCCGACATGCCGGCATGGATAAAAGCCCAAGGCGGGATACAAGCCTGCCTGAACCGTTTCCGGCAATCCGACACGTAGACCATCAGACTCCAGGGAGTGCCGTCACCTCGGCCGCTTGTCCGTCGAGAAACTCGCGAGTTTTGGCCGCCGAGGCAGACCTGAGGTGCTGACAATCCCTTACAGAATAATAGTTTTCCGCCCTTTACAATTCTGCGCTCGCCACAACGTACCCTTTTTTTGGACCTGTGTTTGAATAGTCATGTGGCCGACGCGAGCCAAGACGCAAACAAGGCAAGAAAGGATGCGCGACGATGAACGAACCTCCATAGATGCAGCATCCGTAAAACGGATGATCACAAGAGACGAATCGGTAAAAGCCCTGATCTGGTCTTTAAAAAAGCGCCGAAGACAGCGCCATGTTACGCTGATGCGGCGAGTTATCTAACTCATCAACTTCAGAATTCGTGAAAATTGCCATCACGTGATGGCGATAACGCCCAAACCATGCCAATCGAAAGGAGAATCCCATGAACATCATCGACACCAATGCCGCCGCCGGCACTGAAAACGCAGCCACTTCGATGGTGAACATCAACGACGTTGGCCGGGAACAACAGCACGAGAACACTGCCGAGACCGCCGGCACCAACCCTGCGGTGAATGAACTGGACGCGGCGTTCAAGGACAGCTGCGAGCAGGCGGGAAAGAGCATTACGCTTGAAACCAAGTCGGAAGCGGCGCGACGCAAAGCTCTGGCTGATCTGGCTTTCATTCTGGTGAAGGCAGGACCGAATTCGGATTTTGTCAGCAAGCTGCTGACCCAGCGCGGGCTCGAAGAAAAGTATAAGGCGCGCGAAAGCGCTGCGCTTGTCCGAGTTTCGTTCGGGTTCAAGCAGTGCAAGGGGAAGACTGAAAAAGCGAAGAAGGAGAACCAGCGCATCAGCAATACGGTCAATCGCTACGCTAACGTGATTGATGCCTGTGTGCGTCACTTCAAGGAAAGCAACGACACGACCACGATTGATCGGATCGAGAGCTACATCGAAAAGCATGGCATTGATGCGCTTGCTAAGTCGCAGTCGGAACCCGCCATGAAAAACGAGCCCGACATTGAAGAAATCGTCAAGGACATCAACCCGATGGGTGAGTTTGATCTTCCGGAGCGCCTGAAGAATCGTTCCGCCCCCTTCGCCTTGGTCGTGGTTCCGTCTGACGACGGAAAGGGAAAGATCGTGCTGGTGCAGTCTGGCGATGACAACCTTCTGCGCAGGTTAGTCGCTCACGGTCAAGGGCACGATCTCTCGAACGTGGCCTCTGAGGTGAACCTGTTAAGCGAAATTTCGATGGTTTCAAGGTTCATTCTTGAAAAGGACAGCGCCGAGCCGACCATTTCGGATGCCGATGTGAGACTGACGACTACGAAGTTCCTGCCGGAAACGCGCATCATCATGCTCCGTAATACGGATCGAGACTGTCATTTCCACGTCAGCAACATGCGCGTCAAGGCTGGGCCGGTTCTTCACGCATCACCTCTTGTGTCTTTTACTGTTCCGGCAACTGGAGATGTTGTGATCGATACGAAGGACCGTAAGTGGTTTGAGGAAGAAGTCGTTCCTGAGAACAAGAGGGGAAAGTTCAGCTTTCATCCTTCGGTTGCCGGATCAACGAAGACGTGGGTTGGTGAATTCAACTTCACCGAAGCTCTGACAAAAAAGGAAAGGTCGGTGAAGTTGCGCCAGCTGCCCATCGAACAGATTGACCCGATTTCAATCGAAACCTCCGACCATATCTGGGACTTCGAATTTTCGATCACTACCGAGCAGCTCAAGAAACTGAAAGGCGAGTTCTTCGACAGGTGGTCCAAGATGCGGAAGTCCAAGACTAGTGCGATCACTCTGGGAATGACCTTCGCGGACACCGGCTGGACGATTGGCTACGACCGGAGCCATCGGATTGACTTCGATATCGAAACCGGAATGGCGCCCTCAACGTCGGTTTCAATGCTGGCTCTGGGACAACACTGGAACGATCTGCTCCGCCAGATGGACGAACTTGAACTGGATGGGAACATCACGATCAGCGGTCTGAAGTCCGGTCTGTGGCGGATTGCCTTCCAAACCAAGCTGGCGGCCTACACGGTCTATCTCCCTACCGTGCTGGACGCAAAGAGCGGCACGCTCAATACAAAGCACTTCGACCTCTACAGCACCACGCGCAAGTAAGCGCTCCCTCCTTCTTAAGACTGACCGGGCATGTGGCCTCATCGTGAGGCCACACCCAAAAACTCCTGGAGAAAAAAATGACGATGCTTCCTCGCTCTGATCGAGCCACCTATACGCCTGCCCTTCAGCCCGACTACGCGGCGACTGTTTCGTGCGACCCTTCCAAAATTCGTGATGGCAACATCCCCGCAGGTCTTGCGCTTTCGGATTTCAACTTCCTGAACCCCGGTGGCGCGCTGCTTACCCACCCCATCGCACTGTACAGCGCCGGTCACGACCCGGAAAATCCGCCGCCCGCCATCATTCGGGATCGTGACCGCACGAAAAGCACGCTTATTGGCGACAGTGGCGGTTATCAGATCAAGAAGGGGAAGTTGACGTGGCGGGAGGACCGGACCCGTCAAGCCATCCTTGAGTTCCTGGAGACCTACGCCGACTACAGCATGACCTTGGATCATCCGCCCCCCAGTGTAAAGGGTGACAAGCTTGACCACGCTGAACTCCAGAACTGCCTCGACAAAACGAATGTCAATCTCAAGTTCTTTGATCGCGGCAGGCAAGGACGAACGAAGTGGATCAACGTGATTCAGGGGCGTGATATGAAGGAAATTGCCGTGTGGATTGAGAGCGTGAAGTGGTTTGATTCCGTTGGCTGGGCTGCTGGCGGAGAGTTTACGCTTAATCCAGCGAACCTCCTTGAGCTAATGATTTATCTTCGCGACAATGGCCTCCTTGATGGACGTGAGATCTTTCACCAGTTCGGAAAAGGAAGCATCTCTCTGGCATGTTTCTATACCGAGGTACAACAGGCAATGCGTCAGGCTGGTATCGATATCACGATTACCTTCGATACCAGTAGTCCCTTCCGCATGACGGGAGAATATGGCAACCAATATACCAATCCTGCTTTCACATCGAAATGCTTCGGAATGTCGACGGGCAAGGTGTTCCAAGGCCAATGCTATGTTGGGTCTGCTGTGCCGTTTCCATTTACAAGCGCGGTGGGGCGGCTGATCACGCTCGGGGATATCTGTGTTCAACGAGGAGTGCTCAAAGCCTCAAGCTGGGATGCACTATCGCACGTGATGATAAAGCACCATAACCTCGACGCCTATCTGCGCGGCCTGGAAATAGCCCACAACATCTCTGCCTTGGATGATCTTGATGCACAAAATCACAGCCCCCGGTGGCTCATGTTCGCGCGTGAAGCGGCTCGACGTGTCTTCAAGACGTCCGATCCAATGACCGTCATCAAACACCTTAAGCGGGATCTCAGAAACGAGAAGGCTGACAAGATACTCGCCGAAGACGATTGCAATAAAATATCCGTGTAACGGATAAGCGTCGTTCCACGTGGTGCTGCTGGCGGTGGGTCGCACCACCGCCAACGGCGCCGCTCATCGGTGTTACCATGACCAAATCTGCTCGATTAGAGCAGATACTGTCAGGCCGCCGCCTTGTCTGATGCAGAAGACGTGAGGCAGCGTAATGTTCCCTCGAAGTGTGGTGCCTTTACATTCCTGGAGCTATTAACAAAGACGTTAACCGGTATCTCTTGTGATCCGTTAAATATAATTGCCTGTATGGGGGTCGTTTCTTTCCAGTAGATCAGTAATCCCATTCTAGACTCGCAAGGGCCGCGGCGGCCATATCGGTCGCCGGCTGCATACAACGGGCTCCATGCGTGGAATAGTTCGACTGGCTTGTGTCCGGCCTTGGTCCTTGTCATCTCGTTTCGGAATACGCCTCCATAGTAGTCATCTATAGCCCTTCGCCACGCACGGTTTTCCGGTTCGGGATAATGCCGACACATCGCTTCACTGAAGGCCTCGTAGGTTCCAAGGACGAACTGGCGTTCCTCATTTCCGTTGATGGTCACTACGCCGGTGACCGTGTCGCCAATCCAAATGACGACGCGCGCCGTCTCGATGGCTTCGTGCCAGCCCGTCGTGAGTTCTGTGCTCGGCAACTCGGTCCGCTCTGCCTTCAGCGCGTGTAGATTGGGATCGAGGTCGAACACGGGGTGGGAGCATCCAAGGCCGCTGCCGAGTTGGTCGGGGGCGATAGCTGTGCCAGGGGTGGAGGCGCGCCGCACCTCGCTCACCAATGCGTCTTCCATTTCTACCTTCGATTGGCGCTGCCGAGCAAAGCGAGCGATCATGTCCCCGGCATCATTCTTCCTGGCCGAAGGCATGACCACCTCCATCTCCCCACCAATGGCCGAGGTGACCTCATCTCCCCAGCTCAATGGCGAAGCCATAAGGGGGAACCCCACAGACGGACCAGCGAGCGGCGCAGCCGCGAGCGTGGGCGAAGCCGAAGGCTGAGCCGGTGACGAAGTCACCACGCGGCTGGTCTGTTCTTCTCTCTTCTTCTCTTCTCTACTCTTATATAAGGAGCCAAAAGAATGAGGAATGGCAAGAGATTGAAGGCTCTGTTGGTGACATTCGCCTGACAATGAGCTAACATCGGCCTGACATTCGCCTGACAGTGGGGTGACATTGACTCGACATCCGCCTGACGATGAAGTGACTTCGGCATTGATGATGTTGGCGACATCGTGTTTATTGCACTTCGCTCTGTGGCGAAGCCGTAATGCTTCGACCGTATGGGTATCCAGTCGATAGCATGTGGGATCAAACCCTTGCTGGCGTACCTCGTTATGAGCCAGCCGAGTCTGACGGTCGCTCAACCTGATCTCGCCAGCCCAGGTCAATGCAGCCTTCGACACGCCACGACCAAGATACCAATCCGGGCGAATCCATTTCAAAATGTTCGCTCTCTGTTTCTCTGTTAGGGCCTGCCCATTCAGGAGCCGACACATCGCCCCCTCCAGCACGCTCAACGTCGTGGTGATGTTGCCTTTGGCCTTGCCGCCGCATTCCTGCATCCGCTTGTGTTCTGTCCATGCCGCGACGGCGATCCGCTCGCAATACAGGAACCAAGATGGTGATTTCGTCATCTGAAATGTCCTTGAAATAAAAAGCCCCATGGCGTGACGAGCGCCATGGGGCAGGGTACAGATGCGACATATAGAAAAGGGGCAGTGAAGTTGAGCCGCACGCGCCCCGATGTGCGGCCAAATCTCTAACGAATCAATGTCTGCATCTGCTTTGGGCTCTCGTCAACCCGCAATATTGATATTTATAGCACTTCCTGTATCGTTCTTCAATATTATAAGTGCCTAGGAAATTCGAACGGAGCACTTAGATTCGTAGCTTCGTATATTCAGCAATGGCCAGTCATCGGGGCGTCAACGTACCGGCGGTCACATCCGTTATACGGAGGTTCTAGGTGTCATCGGTTTTTGCCGCCGCGTTCACAGCACCTCGACCGCTGCCCGCATCAGTTCGTCGTTGACCTCGATATACCGCTGGGTGGTGGTCAGGTGTTTGTGACCAGCCAGCGTCATGATCACCTTCGGGCTGATGCCGCTGTGGGCGAGCTTGGTGATGAACCAGCGCCGCCCACTATGGGAAGTCGCTCCATCAAGGCCCGCCTGCTCGTAAAGCTGTCCCATCAATTGGCAAAGCGTGTTGGGGCTGAAGGCGGTTCGCTTCTGCGTGAGCAACAGGGGGCGTTCCGACTTGATTTCGCTGCCCAGCGTTGCGCGGTAGCGCTCAAGCTCTTTCCGCAGCCGGTCGTTGACGAACACCACGCGGGCATGACCGCCCTTCGTGATTTCGGCGGCCAAACGGACCTGCTCCCGAACCGTGCCGTTGCTGTCCAGCACGTCGCCCCAGGTCAGTGCCGCGATTTCCCCGACCCGTAGACCCGCGAGGTAGGACAGCATGACGGCCATCCGGTTGCGGGCTGCGTGCCTTCCCTGTGCGACCACCGCCAGCAACCGCTTCTGTTCCTGCTCCGTGAGCACCCGCGCCTGCTTCATCATAACCTCAAGGTGCGCAGTTATTCCGCACTTAAGATTATGTTTTCAGGCGCGGACTCGCTCAAGGCAAGAAAGAAGCTGAGGGTTGATGCGGGGTTCAGCGGAAACCTAAGAAAAGCTGCATTTTCTTATATTTCTGATTAATCGCTTTCTGGGATCACGCGAGGGGCGGATTTCGACAGCCACACAACAGCTCCAAGCGGGGTGCTGCGAACCAGGGCATACATTATCCCGGTATTGGATAGGCGTTTGTACACGCCTGTTTTACTGGTCTTGCGCCAACCAAGTGAACGCAAAAAGGCTTCGGCGTCGGATCGGGCCGAAAAGTTGAGTTGAGGAAGGGGAGCGCTCGATGGTGAAGGCATTTTATAAATTTTTTGCCTATTGCCGCTTGACTCCGATTGCTCCCCGCAGGTCGGCGCCGTCGAGATTTGCGCCCCGAAGATCAGCACCGGTAAGATCGACATCGGTCAGGATGGCGCCGCATAGATTGCAATCCCGAAGGTCGGCTCCCTGAAGGTCCGCCTGTGCGAAGTTCGCCAAGCGGAAGTTTCCCCCGGACAGGTCGGCGTTTCCAAGATCGGCTTCCGAAAAGTTCGCGGGCCAGTCGCGCGTTGTGATGCCGACAGTAATCGCCATGGGGGAGCAGTCCGCGTGCGTGAGCGTCGCCTTCCGCAGGGTCGCTCCCTTGAAGTTGGTTCCCCGGCACACAGTGTCGGTAAAGTCCGCCTGCATAAGGTTGACGTAAGACAGGTCCGCCATGGTGAAGCAGCAACCGGCCAAGCGGCTGTCCATCAACATCGCCGAATGGAAGTTTGCGGCCGAAAAGTCCGTACCCCCTAGGTCCACGTTGCGCAGATCAACCCGCGACAGGTCGGCCTGGGCGCCCTCGGCTCCCAGCGAGGCCACCCATCGGGCGTGCGCCAGGATGATGTCCTGAATGGACTGTTCCAGCGAATCCAGCCCGCGCGGCAGACGTGCCTTCCTCATGTCCGCCTTCATCTGCGCGCCCTGGCTGATGACGGTGGTGGTGAGGTCGGCGTCGGCAAACACCGCTCCATCAAGAACGGCGTTGACCAGGAGAGCGCCTTGCAGGTTCGCACCAACGAAACTGCAATTCGAAAGGTCGGCGCCGGTGAAGTTGACCTTGCGCAGGACGCTGCCGGCGAAGTCAGCTCCGTTGAGGCGGGCGTTGGAGAAATTCGCGTTGCTCAGGTCGGTGCCGGCGCCGATGGCCCTTGAGAACTTGGCGCTTTTGGCCTGAACGTTGCGGAACATGGCTCCCGCCATCCGGGCCTTTCCGTCGTCAGCCCATGCGCGTGTCAGATCGCCGCCCTGCTGTTTGGTGAGAAGCACCCCCTCTCGGAAGTCGGCAAAGTCTAGGATCGCTTCCGACAGGTTGGCGCTGCGCAGGCGCGCGCCCCGGAGGTCCGCCTTTTCCAGCTTGGCGTAGCGAAGATCGCAATTGATCATGCTGGCGCCGAACAGGTTGACCTCAGCCAGGTTGGCACGGATGAACCGGCTGCCGTCGAGCATAGCCCCCGTCATATCCGCGCCCATTAGCAACTTTTGAGAGAAATCGAGCCGGTCTGCGCGCTTCATGCCAAGGTTCAGCCGCTGCCCACCCTTCTTGCGCCTGAGAAATAGCAGATGGGCATGCAGAAGGTTGTCGAGGTGGGGCTGAGATATCCGCTCGGATACTCGTGCCAACATGGAGAAATCCTTTTCACTTCGACCCTGCAGCTTACTGCTCAGCGCCAAGATAGGATCAGTGGTCACTATATTCAACCCACTGATTCCGCAGCTTGGCAGCAGCCTCGAACCGGTAACCACAGTTTCAAAGCAGCTTTTTGGGAACGAAGGTGCTCGTGTGTGATTGGGGGTGTGGGAAAACACGCCCTGGGTTGGGTTACCCGAACAGGCGAAGGATTGACTGCTGACTCTGATTGGCGAGGCTCAAGCTGGTGGTTCCAAGCTGCTGCCGCGTTTGCAGCATCAGCAGCTTTGCGCCTTCCTCGCCTTGATCGGCCAGCGTCAGCTTGTTGGCTCCCTCGACGAGAATATCCGAAAAGTTTTTGGTGAAATCTTCTCGGGTGGTGATGATGTTGAGGTTTGTGGTTAGCTTCTGGGCGGCGCTGCGGAGTGTCGCATGGGCCGTGTCGAGACCATTCATAGCCCGATCAATGTCGTCTCGGTCCATCCAGCCGTTCTGTGCCCGATCAAGCCGGAGCCCTTGCCCGTTTGTCGTCACGTTCAGGCTTTCGACAACAAGCAAGTCCGAATGAGCCGTGTTGAAGGCAACGGTAAGGTCATTGGAAGACGAGGGGGCGTTGACCTGTACGGTGGATATGGCGGCTGCCGGAACGGCAGGGGTGTTGGCTGCACGGTAAGTGAATTGCACCGTATCCTTCGGTTCCATTGCCGGCGTGAACAAGCGGTAAGTGTCGCGCCCCGTCTTGCCGGTAATGTCGAGGCGTGCCGTGGCGCCGACATTCGGACCTGTGCCCCCCAGCGTGAACACGACATCGCTTTGGCCAATGTTGGGAACCTTGACCATCGAAAGGCCGCCGTTGTCATCCAGCAAGGACGCATAGCGCATTCCAGGACCGGCGCTGTCGGGGGCGTCCACCACCACCGTCAAAGCCGTCGATGTGCCTTTGAAGCCGTTAAATTTGCGGTCGTCGAGCTTGTCGAAGGACGAAACGCCCATGCTGGACTCCGGCGTCAATCCGGCTTTTTCGGTCAGCGGCGAATCGATACGGAAAAGGGCGGTGCCACCAACTGGTGAGTAAGGGTTGGCGCCAATGTCAAACTGCCCTGTCGCGCCAGCGTTCGGGCCGGTGCCGCCGAGCTTGAAAGCGACAGCCGTCTGGCCGGCATTGGGCACGCGGGTCGTGCTGATGCCCCCCATGCCATCATCGAAGCTTACCGTTTTGAAGCCGGGGGCAGCGCTGTCGTTATCGCCGACAGTCACCGTTAGGGTATTGTGCTTCAGCGACCATCCGGCGAATTCCCCCTGATAGCCGTTCGATATCCCGATCGACGCGGGAATGGCGGACGGGTCATAGTCTCGGACAACGGTGGGCGTATCAACAGCAAGACTGAATTCGTTGACACCGCTTCCGGCAGAGAAATTCATGCGAATCATCGCCCCGGCATTCTTGGTCGCATTCGCTCCGTTGCCAAGCAGGGTCAGCGGCACGTCGCTCTGGCCGCCGTTCGGAATGGTGGCGGACGCCGTTTCGGTCAGCGTTCCGTCAAGGGCGTAGCATTCGACGGTCACCGTCTTCATGCCGGTGAGGGCATCCGGAAGCCCCGTGATCACCCTCATCCTGGTGTTTTGCTGGATACCGGAGAAGGCCGCATGGTTCTGATCGCTGATGGACGCGACATTCCCAACACCACTCGCACTGTCGAATCCGTCGATGCTTGTCGATGGAAGGGTGCCGTCCGCCGCCGCCATGTAAGACAGTCTTCTCGTGACGGAAAAGGGAGGGTTTGGATCGGTCGACACATCGATCTTCAGGCGATCCATGACATCGCCCCTCTCATTCACCGAAAAGCTCAACGCGCCTGCACTGACGCTGCCTCCGCCGTCGGGAACGTTGCCGCTTGCAAAGGGCACCCAGTTGATGCCGTCAGGGGAGGTTTCAACGGTGACCTCCTTATAGATCCAGGCGTTCGGTGGGTTTGGGTCCTGCGCACTGCCGAGCTTGCCGGTAGACACCCGATAATAGTGTGTCCCAAGGCCGGACACGCCCGACACCGTGGCGGCGACTTTTCCTGACACGAAGAGCGGTGTCTGGATGTTCTCGTTGTTGGTGTAGCTGAGCTTCGCAGGATCGATGTCCATCGTAGCGGTATGCCCCGCGCCGAAGTCGAAGGTCATCTGACCCGGCTCCGTTGTAGCGTTGACGAGAATCGGGGAGGATTGCGCACCCGTGCTGCTGGTCAGCACGAGGGACATCGCCGCTTCTCCATTGGTTTCATTGTTGACGATCCTGAGCGTGTAGTTGGTGTCGGCGGTCCGTCCGGTTACCGGGCCAACGGAATTGACTGCAGAAGCCTGACCGCCACGAATCAGCCCGGCCCGGTCGGGAAAGGAGGCAGCCTCCATCAACTGTGCCGGATCGACAGTCAGGCGAACGGTTCCGGTATCGAAGGGGAAGTCGTTCTTGCCATAGGTCAGCTTTCCGGCGCCGCGCTGGTTCGCCGCGTCCCGTGACTCCGTGGCGCCCGACAGGTTGGTCGTTGTGATTCGAAGATCGGTGTTGCGCTCGATGATTGAGACTCCAGCGCCACCGGATGGCTGCACGGCGTCCATCGCATCAAGATCCACGCTGAATTTCACCTGCACACCAGACGAAAAAACTTGGTTGAAGAGGAGATTTTCGTTGCGGGCTTTTGCCGTCTCCCAGGCATCACGGGTGAACGTTTGCGTGAATGTCTGGCCGCCACAGGAGACTTGAAAGCTGCGGTCGCGGCCAGCGGCGCCCGTCACGCTGATCGTGACATCGTCGAAGTTGCCGTGCTGGCGCATCAGAAAGCCAGTGACGTCCAGATCGAAGATGCCCCGTGCGGCTTCGGCGTTCGCAATATCGGCGGCGTTGGCCGAAACGGTGCTTTCGCCCGTTACTCGCACTTGATAGGTGTCAGGCGTGACGACGTTGGTAACTCTGGTGTTGTCGATTCCGCTGATCGAGTTTATGGCCATTCGAGATGCGGATGTGGCATCCAGCCGCTGACCATTTCCAATCAGGAGGTTCTTGCCTCCATACTGACTGTCGCCGGCCAACTTATCGATCTGTTCAAGAAGCACGTCGAATTGCTTTGCAAGCGCGGCGCGGGTTGTGACCGATCCGGGATCGGTGCCAAGCGCGGCAAACGCCGCCGTGGTCAATCCGCGCGCCTGCTGAACCAATTCCTCAATGCGATCAACCGTCTTCGCGGCACCTGTCACCGTGCTCACGGCTTGTCCCATGGCGCTCTTGAGGGACATCAGGTCTTCGGCGCGATTGGTTAATCCTTTCGAAGCAAAGTAGGTGGGGGGATTCTCCAGCGCGTCATTCACACGTGATCCTGTTGCCAAACGGCGCTGGGTCAGCGCCATCTTGTCCTGCACCGTCTGGAGGGTGAGCAGGTTGCTTCGGATGCCACTTGAAAGCCGGACGTCTGCGAAACTCATGGCTGCCCCTGTACTTCCGGTATCGCGCAGGCCGGATCAGTCCTCTCCAGACCTGACGCATAGTGATCCATGGTCACTATGCAGGCGCCGTGCCAGGAAGCAGGGGGGCAACTCGTTGATGTGTTGGAAGGAACGCCTCCGTCGGCGCGGAGATAAGTGATCAGTGAGCAGTTTTTGCCGCGTTCGTTCGGCAAACTGTTCCCATTGCGCAGCGTCGTCCGCTTTGCCAAGGTCAGTCCGACGGCTTCAAGAATGGAATCCCGCAGCCATGTCCCGACGCGTTCGTGTAAAAGGCGTGGCAAGCCTGCTCGAACAATCCGCCCGGCTTATTCATGGCGCCGGACATAGCCATGGCCTCTATCCGGCGCAGTGGACGGCCTTGCGTTACTTTGCGGAAGCGATGCCACAGGCGCGTACGGCAACGGGCCTCATGCGCTTCCAGAATATGGCAATGAGTCCTGTCGCACGAACAGTGCGGGCCTTGGTTGAAAAGGGCTTGGTGTCGAGACAGCCCAACCCTCGCGATGGGCGTTCGGACCTGATCGAGTTGACGTCGGAAGGGCACGCGCTGCTGCGGTTCGATCCCCGGAACGACTTGGAGAGTTTGCTCGGCCAACTCCCTCCGGACCAGTTGGCCTCCCTTGCGCTGGCCCTTCAGACCGTCATTCAGGGCATGGTGGAAACGGACGCTTCGAGCAATCCTTCGGAGGAGGTTGGTGAGGATCAGTGACCGAGCAAGCCGCTCACCTTCTCGACCAGTTCTTCGTTGTCAAAAGGCTTAATAAAGATCGCATCGGCGCCCCAGGTGTCGGCCAGGGCCACTGAGAAATCGATGGGCGATTTGGGAGCGCCGCCCGAAATAGCAACGACAATCAGGTCCTCGTGCGACGAGCGGATTTGACGCAGCAGTTCGAGGCCATCCGTGCCGGGCATCCAAATGTCGGTAATCACGGCGTCGAAGCTGCCACTGCGAAGTTTGTCCAGCGCCTCACCGCCGTCCTGCGCTTCGGTGATTTCAAAGCCGTGACGCAGAAAGGTGCTGGCAATGGAGAAGCGCACTTCTTCGACATCGTCAACCAGCAGAATGTTGGGCATGGGTGGTCCTCGGTCAGGTGTTCGTGTCGGCGGCTGGCACGGTGATGATGAAGGTTGTCCCTTTGTCTGGCGCGGTGCGCACGTCGATGCCGCCGCCCCAATCCTTAACGATGCCGTAGACCACAGACAATCCCAAGCCCGTGCCACTTCCTAGAGGCTTGGTGGTGAAGAACGGCTCAAAGACTCGTGCGCGCACCGCTTCGTCCATGCCGGGACCGTCGTCAACCACGGTCAAGCGGAACGAGGAATCGGCAGCCTCTCCGTCGTTGCGGTCGAGGACAACATCCACCGTCCCCAGGCCGTCCATAGCTTGCGACGCATTGAGCAGCAGATTGGTCAGCACCTGCGATACCTCCGTTGCCGATGCCCAAATCATACCCGTCGCGTCGATCCGGGTGTGGATAGTGACGCTTGGGGGTAGGCTGCGCCGGTTGAGATCGACGGCGGAGAGGACGGCGTCCCCGAAATCGAGAGGCACGCGCGGGCCAGTACCTTGTCGGGCGAAACCTAGGACCTTGCGCACGATGTCGGCGGCCTTGGAGCCACTGGAGCGGATCATGCGCAGGTGACGGCGAGCGTCCCGCCCTTCCTGGCCCCACAGATGCTCAGCTTCCATGGCGAGGTTGATCATGGGATGGAGCAGGTTGTTGATCTCGTGCGCGACGCCGCCGGCGAGTTGACCGAGCGCGACCAGCTTTTCACGCTCGCGTTCCTGTCGCTCCCGGTTTCTCGTCACCGCAACATCCTCATGAAGGACCAGATAGGAGCCCGGCCCGCCCTCGCTGTCGGAGATAGGGGCAACGGTCAGGCGGTCTCGGACCCATTCGCCATTGGCGGTCCTCAAAGTGACCTCGCAATTCGTGGACTCCTTCTGCCCGATAGCTCGATGAATCTCCTCAAGGCAGTGCCGCGAATCGGAAGCCAGCAGATCGGCAAGGCCGACCGTCAGCAGATGCTCTGGGCTGTACCCGCTCAAGTGGTGGAAGGCGTCGTTGGCGAACACGAAGGGCAGATTGGGATCGGCTGCGTTCACAATCGTGGTTCCGACGGGACTGGCGTGAACTGCCGCCGCCACATCGCGTTGGCGACGTTCGCTCGCCCGCAACCCCTGCTCGGTGGCTTTCTGCTCGCTGATCGTGGCACCGATCAGAAGCGCCGCGATATCGATCATGATGAGCAAAACTTGCAACTGCGCGGGATCACCGACACGCCCGAGAACCTTGAAGAGCAGTACGGCCGTGATGTTCACCACAATGATGCCGGCGACAGCACCGCCAAATCCCTGACGCAAAGCGAGCAACACGACGGGGAACAGGACGACGAACCATGCCTTGCCGTTGGTGCCGAGGGTGGCGTCGATCTCAAAGGCGACGATGGCGAACACGACGATGCAAACCGCACCGATGCCGGTAGACGCGGACACCCGCGGCACCCATCTCATGGGCGCGGTCCATCCAGTCGTCCCGAGCCATGAGAACGTGATGAGGAAGACTGGACCGGCGAGCAGAACGCCCGCGAGGTCGCCGATCCAGAACGACACCAGAATGTCGGTGAAGGTGGAGTTGGTCCAATAGGGCTGGAAGGTTGCTCCGGCGAGCGCCGCCGACGCCAAGGTGGAGACGCAGGCGACGAGGAGAAAAACGCTAACGTGATCCTTGGTCCGCAACGGGAATGCCGGCGCGATCAGGCGGCGGAGCAGAAAACCAGCGGAGCCATACACGATCACATGCCGCAGTCCACTGGCAATGTCCAGGTGTGTGAAGGTGTTTTCATACAGGAAAGCGCCCAGTATAACGGCGGGAAAGTAGCGCGGCCCATAGACGGCACAGAACGCGATAGTCAGTCCGGGGCCGGGGTACCATGCGCTCGCGGAGTGGGCGATGTCGAAGAGGTGTGCCACCTCATACAGGATGATCCACAACCCAACATACACGCATGCGGCCACAGCGATCCGGGTGCCTTTGGTCGCCCTCCCAAAAAGACGAGTGGACAGTGCATGAAGAACGGTGCCTGCTGTAGCCATACCCTACATCGCGCGGTTCGGTTGAACGATCCCATTTTACGAATGGTCGAGTGACGTTGCACGGCAAAATGCAGATCGCTGGTCACCATCATGGCTGGCGCCTGATCGCCCGTAAAGGGCGGCACACAATCCAGTAGCCTACATATGAATAAATAAGGAGAAAGCAAAGAAGGTGCTACAATGAGAGCTATAGAACTTGGCATCTACGATCCTGGCCAGGACCAACTGATCAAAAACCACACCAATGACGCACGAAAATCTCGCAAGACACTTCGCGATTTGAATCGAGAGAAGCAGATACGTCAGGCGCGTGATCTTGAACGGCGACGGGAGGAGGAAACTATCGCCCTAATCTTCGGCGATCCCGAGGTTGAGCGTGAGGAATTGGACCTCCGCAAGGCGAGGGCTGAAATCCGTAAAACGGAGTTTGAGGCCGAACAGGCGTGCTGGGAAATCGAGAAGGTGCGTGCCGAAACCATGGCGGCGATGGCTGACGCCCAAAAAGCGCGAGCGGACGCAAAGTTTACTGCCGCGAAAGCATGGAACGAATAAATAGCGGGGAAGCTGCATCGGAAGCGGAGTCTAATTCAAGGTGTTGTGCTATGGATATACTGAATAACGCCTACTGTACATTGAGGCGGTTTGGGCTATGTGAGTCGAAATCTGGATTCAGTCGAGAGTGGCTTGGGGCTTCGGCAAGTTATTTAACGTCTATGGAAGCAAGAGCTCGGCAACCTCACATGACGGCATTGGTGGGGTTGACGGCCCGGCTGGAACTGCTTGCCGACCGGCTCGCGGTTGATCCCCGCTACCACGAGCATGTTCGCCTACTGAACAAACTGATTGATGACCTTTGGGACGAGGTGCGCGCCCGTGCTTTGGCCGCAGCACCGAAAAGGCGCGCGGATCGTGACACCTGCGGTGTATAGCCATTACGTTCTGACTTGGCTGCTACTGCTGTAGCGGGGCAGGGCGGCGAAGCGTATGGCGCGTGCTCCTATGCGCGCCATGAGCTCGGTGAACCGCAGCTTGTAGGCGTGCGCTCAGGGCAGCGAATTCATCGTCGGTCATCGAGCGTGTTCCGGGAGTGGGCCATGGGAATAGGACATCAACGTCCATAGAGTCATCGATCTGCACTGGGGTGCTCCGTATTGTCTTCGTAATACGGATATTTAGCCGTTGGTCAAATGACCGCCGCCGGGCCGGTATCTATCTGAATTGCACGACTTGGTGAGACGACGGGCCCAGTTGCTTTACGCAACCGGAGACTCTGGGAGTTCATTTTTTGTTCTTCCGTGTCTGGACAGTCTTGACCGGCGCTTGGTTCCCCCACTGATCTTCAGGCGGCACGCTGACCGTGATGCCGAGCGTGCTACCCAGCGTAATTTGTTTGGTGCGGTTGCCGTGAAGGGCAGGGGCGTTCTGCTCGTTCTTTACGTGACCGTAATGCTCCTCGATCATCTTGACGCTTGTGTTCATGGCCTTCGCGAGTTTGAACACGTCCACGCCGTCCAACAGTGCGTGGGTTGCAAAGGTGTGTCGTAGGCTGTAGGTCGTGCGCTCCTGGCCGTGGCCGTCCGTGCGTAAATCCGCTTCCACAAGAAGACGTGCAAAGTGGTCATGCACCGCTTTGAGCTGTGATCCGTTCTCATTGACGAAGATATAGTCGTCAGGCTTGGTGTGATTGGACAAGGTACGCAGCCTGTCGAACCACTTCTTCAATTCGATTGAGCCGACAACTGTGTATGGCTTACCAACCCTGATCTTGCCCGTAACCTCAAGCTTGATGTACTCCTTGCCGTCTGTGGCAAAGAACGTGTTGTAGTGCTTCCAACGCAGGTTGTAGGCGTTTGGGACGCGCATCCCCGTGCCGTACATGATGTGAACGTAACACTGCATTCGTTCGCGTGAGAAACGGTGCTTTGCGCTGGCCGCGCGTTCGACCCAGGCGGGCATGAACGTGCAGAGGTGGTTCCACTCGTCCATCGTAAAGGCCGGTCGCCGGTTGGTGACCAGGGCTTCCGGTGGATCAATGGGAGGAACTTGATCGGAGCGCACATCCTTGTTTCGGCGCGCAAGGTCGAAAATCTGTTTCAGCAGACCCGCCTCAATGTGCAGCGTGGTCGAGGCGGGAACCTCGGCAATGCGGTGTATCCGGCTGTCCGGGTCGTTCCGACGTTTGGGGTCGCGTGCCTTCGCCAAGCGTTCCTTGCCGGGTCCATCCGTCCAGTAGCGCCGTCGCCAATCCCAATAGGCGTGAACGTCAGCTTCGCTGACGCGGCTAATTTGCTTGGAGCCAAAGAACGGGACGAAGTAGGTGTTGCCCGTGATCGCCATGGAACGGAGCCGACCTTTGGATAGGTCGCCGCGCGCCACGCGGGTCTGTTGCTCCTTGTGAAAGGCGGCCCAAACCTGTTCGAAGGTTTTGGTGTAAACGGGAAGCCCTTCGCCGTGCAGAAACACCATGCGCTGATATTCCCGCAATGCAACCTTCTTCGCTTCTTCGAGGTCCGTCTTTCGCGTTGTGAAGCGTTTGTTCTTGTAGGGAATTTCCGGTATGGAGATGCGGCAGTGCCATACGGGCTTCTTCACGTCGTCTCTGCGGTAGAGCACAACGTTACCGTCTTCCAGCTCCACCTTTTCGTTTTGGATGGTCGTCATGGGCGCGCCAAGGGTTGTGCTGGACGTGTGCTAGGGTATATGGAAATTGAGGTCCCGTCAACGCGCGTGCTGAAATGTGTAGACGGGTTCGTGGCGAAAAACACATTTATAACAACAGGTTAGACAGTGCCGCGTTTAATCCTGCTGAACAAGCCCTATGGCGTGCTTCCCCAGTTTACCGATGAGCAGGGGCGCCCGACGTTGGCCGACCATGTGCCGGTCAAGGGGGTCTACGCCGCCGGGCGGCTGGACCGCGACAGCGAGGGGCTGTTGGCGCTGAGCGACGACGGCGCGCTGATCGCCCGCATCGCCTCGCCGAAGCACAAGCTGCCCAAGACCTATTGGGTGCAGGTGGAGGGCATCCCGACCGAGGAGGCGTTGCAGCGCCTGCGCGACGGGGTGACGCTCAACGACGGCCCGACCCTGCCCGCCGAAGCCCGCCGGATGGAGGAGCCGTCCGGCCTCTGGCCGCGCGACCCGCCCGTGCGCTTCCGCGCCGCCATCCCGACGGGCTGGATCGCGCTGACCCTGCGCGAGGGGCGGAACCGGCAGGTCCGCCGCATGACCGCCGCGGTCGGCTTCCCGACGCTGCGGCTGATCCGCTGGTCCATCGGCGACTGGACTTTGGACGGTCTGGCGCCGGGGGAATGGCGGGAGGTCGCGGTGGCGGGGAGGGAAGCCCCGAAGACGCCGTCCCGGCCTGTCACGAAGGCGAAGCGCCCGCGCGGCGCTACATCCGCACGGCGTCGGACTTGACCGTCTCCAGATTCAGGGCGGCGGCGAGCAGGGCGCGGGTGTAGTCCTCGCGCGGCTCCTCGAAGATGCGGCGGGTGGGGCCTTGCTCCACCACCTTGCCGTCCTTCATGACGATGACATGGCTGCTGAGCGCCCGCACCACCCGCAGGTCGTGGCTGATGAAGAGGTAGGCGAGGTTGTTGCGCGCCTGGATGTCGCGCAGAAGATCCACGATCTGCGCCTGCACCGACATGTCGAGCGCGCTGGTCGGCTCGTCCAGAACGACGAATTTCGGTTTCAGCACCAGGGCGCGGGCAATGGCGATGCGCTGGCGCTGGCCGCCGGAGAACTCGTGCGGGTAGCGGTGGCGGCTGGCGGCGTCCAGGCCCACCTCCTCCAGCGCCTTCGCCACCATGGCGTCGCGTTCCGAGCCGGAGCCGATGCCGTGAATCTTCAGCCCTTCGCCGATGATCTGGCCGACCGACAGGCGGGGCGACAGGCTGCCGTAGGGGTCCTGGAAGACCACCTGCATCTCCCGCCGCAGCGCGCGCAGCCGCTTCGCCTGCCAGCCCTGGATGTCCTTGCCGTCGAAGCGGATGGCCCCCTCGCTGGCGTGCAGGCGCAGCAGCGCCAGCCCCAGCGTCGTCTTGCCGGAGCCGGACTCGCCGACCACCCCGACCGTGTGCCCCTGCCGCACGTTGACCGACACGCCGTCCACGGCGCGGACGTGATCGACGGTGCGGCGCAGCAGGCCCTTCTTGATGGGAAACCAGACCTTCAGGTTGTCCGCCGCCATGATCTCCGGCGCGTCGGCGGGCGGGGTCAGCGGGTTGCCCTTCGGCTCCGCGGCCAGAAGCTTCTGCGTGTAGGGATGCTGCGGGCGGATGAAGATGTCGGCCACGTCGGCCTGCTCGACGATCTCGCCCTGGTTCATGACGCAGACCCGGTCGGCCATCTTGCGCACCACGCCCAGGTCGTGGGTGATGAGCAGGAGCGCCATGCCGAAACGGCTCTGAAGATCCTTCAGCAGTTCCAGGATCTGGGCCTGGATGGTGACGTCCAGCGCGGTGGTCGGCTCGTCGGCGATCAGCAGGTCCGGCTCGTTGGCCAGCGCCATGGCGATCATCACGCGCTGGCGCTGCCCGCCCGACAGCTCGTGCGGGTAGGCGTTCAGCCGCTTTTCCGGGTTGGGCAGCCCGACCAGCCGCAGCAGCTCCAGCGTGCGCTTGCGCGCGGCGGCGCGGGACAGGCCCTTGTGCAGGAACAGCGTCTCGTTGATCTGCCGCTCGATGCTGTGCAGCGGGTTCAGCGAGGTCATCGGCTCCTGGAAGATCATGGCGATGCGGTCGCCGCGCACGTCGCGCAGAACCTTCTCCTCCGCCCCCACCAGTTCGGTCCCGCGGAAGCGGATGGAGCCTTGCGGGTGGCGCGCCATGGGGTAAGGCAGCAGTTGCAGGATCGACAGGGCGGTGACCGACTTGCCGGACCCCGACTCGCCGACCAGCGCCAGGGTTTCCCCTTTGGCGATGTCGAACGACACGCCCTTCACCGCGTGCATCACCCCGCCGCCCGAGCGGAACTCGACATGGAGGTTGCGGACCTGGAGGAGATCGTCGCTGTCGGTCATGGTTTCCATCCTAGGAGGCCGGTTTGCCGGCCAGCAAAGCCGACAGCAAGGGGTGCGGCGAGGAGGAGAACGGATTGACGACGGTCAGGCCGCGCCATGTGAAACCTTCCTGCATGTCTTCCGATAGCATCAGGCGGCAGCCGGCTTCCGCAGCCACCGACAGAACGACGCTGTCCCAGATCGACAGACGGTGGATTGAGGCCAGATCGACCGCTGCCATCATCACCGCGGCGGTCGTGTCCACCGGTGCGTAGAGATCGCACCAGTTCAGAAGAGCGGTCCGCACCTCGGACGCCGGGCGCTTGGCTTTTCCGGTCAGAACCCGGTACAGCTCGCCCAAAACCTGTGCCGGAAGAACGACGTCTTCGGACGGTATGGCGTCCAGAAGGTCGTGGGCGACTGCCGGTTTGTGCATGTCGGACGGCAGGAAAGCGACGCCCTCGGCATAGACGAGCAGATTCGTGTCGAGGGCGACGCGCATGCTCAATCCTCGTACAGCTCGTCACGGCTCAAGCGCTGGCCGACGATTTGCACCGGCTGCGTTCTCAGCCGCGCCATCAAGGTGGCCTTGGCAGCATCGGACAAGGCGCTGCTCCGCTTGGTGGGAACGATTCGCGCAACTGGCGTGCCATGGGAGGTCACGACATAGCTATGGCCCTCCTTCACGCTACGAAGGATCTGGGAAAAATTCCGGTTGGCCTCCGCGGCGGAAACAGCTTCTTCCATGCGGTCCGCACTCAATGTAGTGAATTTGCCTACAAGATGACTGCGATCCGTCGCTTCGTCAAGAACGCCTGTCATTCCGCGGCCGTCTTCGCGGCCACCGCCGCCGCCTCGTTGGCGGTTCCGGTGGCGGTGGAGAGCTGGCCGATGGTCTTGCGCGGGTCGAAGGCGTCGCGCACCGCTTCGCCGATGAAGATCAGCAGGCTCAGCATGATCGCCAGCACGAAGAAGGCGGTCAGGCCAAGCCAGGGCGCCTGGAGGTTCGCCTTGCCCTGCGCGAGCAATTCGCCCAGCGAGGGGGAGCCGGGGGGCAGCCCGAAGCCCAGGAAGTCCAGCGCCGTCAGGGTGGTGATGGAGCCGTTCAGGATGAAGGGCAGGAAGGTCAGCGTCGCCACCATCGCGTTGGGCAGCACATGCCGCCACATGATCGTCGCGTCGGTGGCGCCCAGAGCGCGGGCGGCGCGCACATAGTCGAAGTTGCGCGCCCGAAGGAACTCCGCCCGCACCACATGGACCAGCGAGGTCCAGGAGAACAGCAGCAGCAGACCCAGCAGCCACCAGAAGTTCGGCGTCACCACGCTGGACAGGATGATGAGCAGGAACAGGGTGGGCAGGCCCTGCCAAATCTCGATGAAGCGCTGGAACAGCAGGTCGGTCATGCCGCCGAAATAGCCCTGCACCGCCCCCGCCATGATGCCGACGACCGAGGAGAAGGCGGTCAGCACCAGCCCGAACAGGACCGAGATGCGGAAGCCGTAGATCAGCCGCGCCGTCACGTCGCGCCCCTGGTCGTCGGTGCCCAGCCAGTTGTCGGCGGACGGCGGGGCCGGGGCGGGGACCGGCAGGTTGTAGTTGATGGTGCGGTAGCCGTAGGGGATCGGCGGCCAGACGATCCAGCCCTTCTCCTCGATCAACTGGCGCACGTAGGGGTCGCGGTAATCGGTTTCCGTCTCGAACTCGCCGCCGAAGGTGGTTTCCGGGTAAGCGGTGAAGACGGGCCAGTAGAGCGCGTTGTCGTACTTGACCAGCAGCGGGCGGTCGTTCGCGATGAACTCCGCGCCCAGCGACAGGGTGAACAGCACCAGGAAGATCCAGAAGGACCAGAAGCCCCGCCGGTTCGCCCGGAAATTCGCCAGCCGCCGCCGGGTGAGCGGCGTGACGCGCATGCCGAGGAAGCGGTCGCCGGTCATGGGCGGTCCTCGCCACCGGAAAGGATTTCACCACGAAGACACGAAGAACACGAAGGAACACAAAGGGCGTCCATGCTACCGGTCAGGCGCCCCTTCGTGTCCTTCGTGCCTTTGTGGTGAATATTTCTCTTTCCCATCACACCCTCCGCGCTTCGAAGTCGATGCGGGGATCGACGGCCACATAGGTGACATCGCCGACGAGGTTCATGATGAGCCCCAGCAGCGTGAAGAAATACAGCGTGCCGAACATCACCGGATAGTCGCGGTTGATCGCCGCCTCGAAGCCCAGAAGCCCCAGCCCGTCCAGCGAGAAGATCACCTCGATCAGCAGGGCGCCGGTGAACAGGATGCCGATGAAGGCGCCGGGGAAGCCGGCGATGACGATCAGCATGGCGTTGCGGAAGATGTGGCCGTACAGAACCCGCCGCTCCGCCAGCCCCTTGGCGCGGGCGGTAACGACGTACTGCTTGTTGATCTCCTCCAGGAAGGAGTTCTTGGTCAGCATGGTCAGGCCGGCGAAGCCGCCGATCACCATGGACAGCACCGGCAGCACCATGTGCCACGCATAATCCAGGATCTGCCGCCACCAGGGCAGTTCCGACCAGTTGTCCGATACCAGCCCCCGCAGCGGGAACAGGTCGAAATAGCGCCCGCCCGCGAAGACCACGATCAGCAGCACCGCGAACAGGAAGCTGGGGATGGCGTAGCCCACGATGACCACGCCGGAGGTCCAGACGTCGAAGGGCTGGCCGTCGCGCACCGCCTTGGCGATGCCCAGCGGGATGGACACCAGATAGACGATCAGAGTCGTCCAGATGCCCAGCGAGATCGACACCGGCATCTTCTCGATCACCAGATCGACGACGCTGCGGTCGCGGAAATAGCTCTTGCCGAAGTCGAACATCAGATAGTTCGACATCATGTGGATGAAGCGTTCGTGCAGCGGCTTGTCGAAGCCGAACTCGCGTTCGAGCTGCTTGATGAATTCCGGGTCCAGCCCCTGGGCGCCGCGGTAGCGGCTGCCGGTGTCGCCGCCGGGGGCCTGCTGCTGCGCGCCGGGGCCGCCGGTCTCGCCGCCGCCGGTGCCGCCGATGCGGGCGGTCGCCTCCACCGCGGTGCCCTGGACGCGGGCGATCATCTGCTCGATCGGGCCGCCGGGGGCGATCTGCACGATCAGGAAGTTGATGACCATGATCCCGAACAAAGTCGGGATGATCAGCAGCAGACGGCGGATGATGTAGGCCAGCATCGCGCGGGTTCGCCTTTCCTAGTCCAACCGTCTCAGGGAGCCGCGCGGCGGGCCGTGCCGCCGAGCTTCGCGTTCTTCTCCGGATCGACCCACCAGGTGTCGGTGAAGGCCAAGCCGTATTTGGGCGCAACCGCCGGATGGGAGAAACGGTTCCAATAGGCCACGCGCCGCACGTCGTCGTGCCATTGCGGGATGACGTACCAGCCCCACAGCAGCACGCGGTCCAGCGCGCGGGTCGCCGCGATCAGGCTCTCGCGGTCGGGGGCCTGGATCAGCCGGTCGATCAGCGCGTCCACCACCGGGTCCTTGATGCCGGCCAGATTGCGGCTTCCCGGCTGGTCGGCGCGGGCGGACTGCCAATAGTCGCGCTGCTCGTTGCCGGGTGACAGCGACTGCGGCATCCGCTGGACGATCATGTCGAAGTCGTAGCGGTCGGTGCGGTTCTGGTACTGGGCGGTGTCCACCACGCGGATGGCCGCCTCGATCCCGGCGCGCTCCAGGTTGCGGACGAAGGGCTGGACGATGCGGTCCATGTCCGGCTGCACCAGCAGGATCTCGAAGCGCATCGGCTCGCCGGTCCGCGCGTTCAGCAGCTTGTTGCCTTTCAGCTCCCACCCCGCCTCCTTCAGCAGGGCCAGGGCGGTGCGCAGGTTCGGGCGGATGTTGCCGCTCCCGTCGGTCTGCGGCGGCTCGAAGGGCTTGGTGAAGACCTCCTCCGGCACCTTGCCGCGGAAGGGCTCCAGAAGCTTCAGTTCCTCCGGGGAGGGCAGGCCGGTGGCCGCCAGTTCGGAGTTGGAGAAGAAGCTCTTGGTGCGCTTGAACAGGCCGTAGGACAGGTTCGCCCGCGTCCATTCGTAATCGAACAGGTGATTCAGCGCCTCGCGCACCTTGCGGTCGGCGAAGACCGGGCGGCGGCTGTTGAGGACGAAGGCCTGCATGCCCTGCGGGTCCTGGTGCCTGATCTCCTCGCGCACGATGTGGCCGTCGCGGACGGCGGGCACGTCGTAGCCGGTGACCCAGTTCTTCGACGAATGCTCGACCCGGAAATCGATGGCACCCGCCTTGAAGGCTTCGAACACCACGTCCAGGTCGCGGTAATAGTCGAAGCGGATGCGGTCGAAGTTGTAGCGCCCGCGGTTGACCGGCAGGTCCCGGCCCCACCAGTCCTCCACCCGCTGATAGACGAGGGAGCGTCCGGGCTGCACCTCCGCGATCCGGTAGGGGCCGCTGCCGACGATGGGGTCCAGGGTGGTGCTGGCGAAGTCGCGCACCCCGTTGCCGTCGCCCTCGAAGACATGCTTCGGCAGGACCGGCAACTGGCCCATGATGACCGGCAGCTCGGGGTTGCCGCCGTCGCGGAAGGTGAAGGTGACGGTCCGCCCGTCCGTCTTCTCCGCCTTCGTCACATCGGCGTAGTAGGTGCGGTAGATCGGGTGGCCCTTCTCGCGCAGCGTCTCGAAGCTCCACACCACGTCGTCGGCGGTCACCGGCTTTCCGTCGTGGAAGCGCGCCTGCGGGCGCAGCGTGAAGCGGACCCAGCTCCGGTCCTCGGCGACGGTGATGGTTTCGGCCAGCAGCCCGTATTCGGTCAGCACCTCGTCGCCGCTGCCCACCGTCAGCGTCTCGAAGGGCAGGGAGGCGCCGCCCGCCGGCGACCCGCGCAGGATGAAGGGGTTCAGGCTGTCGAAGCTGCCGTAGGTCGCCAGCTTGACCTCGCCGCCCTTGGGCGCGTCGGGGTTGACGTAGTCGAAATGCTGGAAGTCCGGCCCGTATTTGGGCGTCCCGTGGGCCGTGACGGCGTGCTCGCCGGTTTCGCTCCGGGCGGTTTCGTTCCGGGCGGTCTGGGCGTGGGCCAGGGTGAAGGGCTCCGCCAGATACAGGCACATGACGGCGGCCAGGATCGCTTTACCGGTCTTCCTCATGCCCCTCTCGGTCCTTTGTTTCCCGTAAGGTAGGGGCTCCCCTGTGGCACAATCAAGGCGGAGCCTCGGCTTGGCCGTATCAGGGCTGCGCCCACCACGCCTCGGGGAAGCCGGTGTTGCGGAAGCCCAGGTCGTATTTCGGCGTCTTTTCCGGGAAGCCGAACCGCGTCCGGTAGGCGATCCAGCTCTCCGGGTTGTACCAGTGAGGCACCATGTAGAAGCCCCACAGCAGCACGCGGTCGAGCGCGCGGGTCGCCGCCTGGACGGAGGCCAGATCCTTCGCCGCCAGCGCCTTTTCGATCATCGCGTCCGCCGCCGGCTCCTTGATGCCGGCGTAGTTGGCCGATCCCCGGACGTCGGCGGCGGCGGAGCCGAAATAGCTGCGCAGTTCCGTTCCCGGCGGGGTGAAGAAGTTGAAGTTCGCCACCACCACGTCGAAGTCGAACTCGTCCGTGCGCGCCTGGAACTGGGCGGTGTCCACCACCCGCAGGACGGCGTCGATGCCCGCCTTGCGCAGCGCCTCCACATAAGGCTGGATCACGCGGGTCAGCGCCCCGGTGCCGTCGAGGAACTCGATGCTCAGCGCCTCGCCGGTCTTGGCGCTGGTCATCCGGCCGTTCTTCAACTCCCACCCGGCTTCGCGGAACAGGCGCATGGCCTCGCGCAGGTTGTTGCGGTTGTTGCCGCTGCCGTCCGTCTTCGGCGGTTCGAAGGCGGTGGTGAAGACGCGCTCCGGCAACTGGCTGCGGAAAGGTTCCAGGAGGGCCAACTCCTCGGGAGTCGGCGGTCCCTTGGCGCCGAAATCGGAGTTGGGGAAGTTGGACGCGGTGCGGAGATACTGGCCGTACAGGATGTTCTTCTGAATCCATTCGAAGTCGAACAGATAACCCAGCGCCTCGCGCACCCGCGGGTCGGCGAACTTGGCGCGGCGGGTGTTCAGGCGGAAGCCCTGGGCGCCCAGCGGCAGGTCGCTCTTCACCTCCAGCCGCTTCACCCGCCCGTCCTTCGCGGCGGGAAAGTCGTAGCCGGTGGTCCAGCGTTGCGCCCGGTGCTCGGTCCGGAAATCGTAGGCGCCGGCCTTGAAGGCTTCGAACATCACGTCGTCGTCGCGGTAGTAATCGACCTTCACGCTGTCGAAGTTGTAAAAGCCCTTCGCCGTGGGCAGGTCGCGGCCCCACCAGTCGGCCACCCGCTCGAAGGTGATGGAGCGGCCCGGGTCGACGGTCTTGATGCGGTAGGGGCCGCTGCCCAGCACCGGCTCCAGCGTCGTCCGGGAGATGTCGCGCCCCTCCGCGGTCCACCAATGCTTCGGCTGGGGGGCGATGCTGGTCGCGAAGTCGATGATCGGCTTCATCTCCCCCGTGGTCTTCAGGGTGATCTTCAGCCGATGGTCGTCCAGAGCCTCCACCGCGCCGACGCGGTCCAGGAAGGACTTCAGGAAGGGGTTGCCGTGCGCCTGGATGGACTCCCAGGCGAACACCACGTCCCCGGCGGTGACCGGAACGCCGTCGTGCCAGCGGGCTTCCTTGCGCAGGTGGAAGACGGCCCAGCTCAGGTCGTCGGGCAGTTCCACCGTCTCCGCCAGCGACCCGTAGGCGGCGTCCATTTCCCAGCCGGAGCCGACCATCAGCGAACTGCCGATCAGCCCCAGCGTGCGCGGGGTGACGCCGCGCAGGATGATCGGGTTCAGGCTGTCGAAGCTGCCCTGCGCGGCCAGCGTGATCGAGCCGCCCTTCGGCGCGTCGGGGTTGGCGTGGGGGAAATGGGGGAAGCCCGGCTTGAACTCCGGCTCTCCGAACTGCTTCAGGGCGGGGACGGTGACCGTTTCCGCCCGGGCGCTCTCAACTAGAGCGGGTGCCGACAGCGCGAGGAGGGCCAGAAAAGCGGTCATCCGGGCGGCAGCGAGAACTCGGCGCATCGTCAATCCCGACATGGTTGGCGGATCAGCCCTAAGCATGTACGCGCCCCGCGGCGCGTCAAGTCCGCGTACGCAACGGTATCTTACGCCCGTCCGCTGGCGTCCGCTCTCTTGCGGGCGCAAAAACGGCGGAAATGCGGCAGCCCGACGAGGTGGCGACATGTCGATGTTCCGGCGCACGTCCGCGGAGTTTCTCGGCACCTTCTGGCTGGTCTTCGGCGGCTGCGGCAGCGCCGTCCTGGCCGCCACCTTTCCGGAGGTCGGGATCGGGCTGACCGGCGTGTCCCTGGCCTTCGGGCTGACGGTGCTGACCATGGCCTATTCGGTCGGCCACATCTCCGGCTGCCACCTGAACCCGGCGGTGACGGTGGGGCTGTGGGCCGGCGGGCGGTTCCCGGCCAAGGACATCCTGCCCTACGTCATCGCGCAGGTGGTCGGCGCCTTCCTGGCGGCGATGGTGCTGTACGTCGTCGCCAGCGGCAAGGCCGACTGGTCGCTGGCCGCCAAGGGGCTGGCCGCCAACGGGTACGGGGAGCATTCGCCGGGCGCGTACAACCTCACCTCCGGTCTGGTGGCCGAGGTGGTGCTGACCTTCATGTTCCTGATCGTCATTCTGGGCTCCACCGACCGGCGGGCGCCCGCGGGCTTCGCGCCGCTGGCCATCGGGCTGGCGCTGACGCTGATCCATCTCATCAGCATCCCGGTCACCAACACGTCGGTGAACCCGGCGCGCAGCACGGGGCCGGCGCTGGTGGTCGGCGGCTGGGCGCTGCAACAGCTCTGGGTCTTCTGGGTGGCGCCTCTGGTGGGCGGGGTGCTCGGCGGGCTGGCCTACCGCGCGCTGGCCGAGGAGATGCCGCCCAAGCCCGCCATCACCGGCGAGGCCCGCCCGTCCGCATGATGCCTGCCGCCTGAACCGTTTTCCTTCGGGTCCCTCCCGACTTTCGCGGACCGTGCCATTCCGGTGCGGTCCGTTTTTTGTGGGGATTTTCACCACAGAGGCACAGAGAGGCGTGGACGCGGAGGACCTCCGTGTCTCCGTGTCTCCGTGGTTCATCCCCGCCCGGCGGAAGGTCACGGCCTTGTCGCGGGAACTCCCTGTGCGTCAACGGTTATTATGGGCATCCGTTGACGCACAGGGAGTAGATCATGCGGCAGTTCGACCCCGATTCCAACCCGATGACCGACGAGGATTACGGGATCGTCCTCGGCCTGTTCATCGGCATTTACCTGGGGCTGCTGGCCGTCTCGCTGCTGCCCTGACCGGCTCTCGCCTTCCTCCAGTGGTCGGCCATGCGCTCCATGAGCTGGCGATAGCGGCGGTCGGACCGCATCATCCGGCGCACCGCCTTGCCGTTGCGCGGGTCGGCCAGCATCCATTCCTCCGCGGCCATCTGGTGCTCCGGGTGGATGGACAGCATGTAGATCGCCGCCTGCTCCGGCCCGGTGACGGCCTTTTCGTTCAGCCCTTCCAGGATCGCCCCGACATAGAGCGGCAGGACGTTGCGGAAGTCCTCCGGGCCTGTGCCGTCCTGGCTGCCGTGGGCGGCGAAGGCGTCGTCCGTAGCGCCCATCAGGGCTTGGCGTTCCCCCGCCGGCAGCGCGAAGAAGGCGTCCAGCCCCAGCAACAGGTCGCAGACGGTCTTCTTGCGGACCATCCAGTTCGCCCCGCCCGACACCCGGTCGGCCAGCGAGTGCAGGAAGGGGCGCAGCTTTTCCGGTGAGGTCTCGAAAACGGAGCGGGCGGGCTTCGCGATGGTTGCCATGCGTTTCGTCCCTTTTCCTCAGCCGGCCAGGGCGGCCAGCGTCTCGCGGTGGGTGCGGGCATCGCCCGCGGCGACCACGCGTCCGCTGGAGTTGGCGTCGAGCGGTTTGCCGTCCCAATCGGTCATCAGCCCGCCGGCCCCGGTCACCACCGGCACCAGAGCCGCGAAGTCGTAGAGCTTCAGCCCCGATTCGACCACGAGGTCGTAATAGCCCGCCGCCAGCAGGCCGTAGCTGTAGCAGTCCCCGCCATAGACGGACACCTTGGCCGCCCCCGCCACCCGGCGGAAGGCGTCCTGGTCCGAACCGGGGAACAGGTCGGGCGAGGTGGTGCCCAGCGTCGCCGCGGCCAGTCCCCCGGCGCAGGCGCGCACGCGGGCCGGCTGGCCGTTGAACAGGGTGGGGCGGCCCTCGACGCCCAGCCAGCGGTCGTTGACGATGGGCTGGTCGATGACACCCAGAACCGGGCGCCCGCGGTGCAGCAGGGCGATCAGCGTGCCGAAGATCGGACGCCCGGTGATGAAGGACTTGGTGCCGTCGATGGGGTCGATCACCCACACCCATTCGGCGTCCAGATTCCTCGTGCCGAACTCCTCGCCATAGATGCCGTCGTCCGGGCGTTCGGCCTCGATGATGGCGCGGATGGCCCGCTCCGCCTCGCGGTCGGCGATGGTGACGGGGGAGGAGTCGGCCTTGTCGTCCACCGCCACCGGCGTGCGGAAATACTGCCGGATGACCGGACCGGAGGCGTCGGCCAGACGCTCCGCCAGGGTCACCAGGGGGGTGGGGCAGGGTTCGGTCATGATCGCTCCGCCGGGTTGCGCGTGGTGGGAAAGGCCGCATCCTAATCGGGCGATGCTCCGCCGCAAACCGTCATTGCGAAGGGAGGGTTGCGCAGGACGCCGCTTCCCCGGCTTGCGGGGTTGTGGCAGCCTCTTCGCCATGCACGACCGCTCCCGACCCGACCGCCTGAACCCTGGCCGCCCGAACCCCGGCCGCCCGAACGCCTATGCCGGCATCCCGCTCGACCGCGCCGCCCTGCGCCGCAAGGACATGGACTGGCTGAAGGACGCCTGGACCTCGCCGCAGGCGTGCCTGCTGCCCGTGGCGAAATCGCGCAACTTCGTGACCGGCGACACCGACTCGGCCCGGGCGGTCAGCGTGCCCGCCGGGGGCGACTGGGGCGTGGAGCCCGTCTTCCTCGGCCTGCTGGACGGCGTGCCGCAGTTCACCGTGGACCTGACCGGTCTGGAGGCGCCGGAGGAGCATCCGGCGCTCGCCGGGCTGGGCCGCTTCGAGGACCTGCGCACCGTCGGCCCGCTGATGGAGGCGACGGAGGCGGGGCTGTGCGCCTACGCCCGCGGCATCACCTGGTGGAACGCCCGGCACCGCTTCTGCGGCGTCTGCGGCTCTGCGGCGGCGGGGGCGGAGGGCGGGCATGTGCGCGTCTGCACCAACCCGGATTGCGCCACCCACCATTTCCCACGCACCGATCCGGCGGTCATCATGCTGGTCCATGATGGGGCCGGGCGCATGGTGCTGGGCCGCAACTCCCGCTTTCCGCCGGGCATGCATTCGGTGCTGGCCGGCTTCGTCGAGCCGGGCGAAAGCCTGGAGGACAGCGTGAAGCGCGAGGTGATGGAGGAGGTGGGGCTGGAGGTGACGGACATCCGCTACCATTCGTCCCAGCCCTGGCCATTCCCGTCCTCTCTGATGCTGGGCTTCAGCGCGCGGGCGGTGAGCCTGGACATCCGGACGGATCAGGAGGAACTGGAGGAGGCGCGCTGGTTCGACCGCGCGTTCCTGCGGACCTTCACCCCCAGCGAAGACTTCCGCCTCGCCCGCCCCGACAGCATCGCCCGCCGCCTGATCGACGAGTGGATCGCCGAGGGGGAGTGAAGGCGTTGCATCGCGTGCCCCCTCCCTAACCCTCCCCTGCTCTCGGCGGACCGAAGGTCCGCCTGCCGCGTCAGCGCAAACCAAAGGTTTGCGCGAGAGCTTCGCAGGGGAGGAGATTAAGCTCCCTCTCCTGCGAAGCGGGGGAGGGAAGGGGCCCGCGGCGAAGCCGTGGGAAGGGTGGGGGCAAGCGCCCCTCTCCCGCCCCTCAATCCTCGCCGATGCGCTGGCTTTCCTGATGGCGGAAGGGGTTGGCGGGGTAGACGCCGAGGATCTTCACCTCGCCGGCACGGGCGAAGAAGGCCAGCTCCTCCAGCGCCAGACGCAGGGAACGCTCCTCCGGATGGCCCTCCACGTCGGCGTAGAACTGGGTCTGGGTGAAATGCCCGCCGACCATGTAGCTTTCCAGCTTCGTCATGTTGATGCCGTTGGTGGCGAAGCCGCCCAGCGCCTTGTAGAGGGCCGCCGGAACGCTGCGCACGCGGAAGACGAAGGTGGTGATGATCTTGCCGCCGGTCCCGTCCACGGGCAGCGGCGGGGTCTTCGGCTCGCGGGACAGGATCAGGAAGCGGGTGGTGTTGTGCTCCGCGTCCTCGATGCCGCCCTTCAGGATGTCCAGACCGTAGATCTCCGCCGCCAGGGACGAGGCGATGGCGGCGTGCTGCGGGTCGCCCAGCTTGGCGATCTCGGCGGCGGCCCCCGCCGTGTCGGCGTGGGAAATCGCCGTCAGCCCCAGTTCCCGCGTCATGTTGCGGCATTGGGACAGCGCCTGGATGTGGCTGCGCACGGTTTTCAGCCCGGCCAGCGTGGCGCCCTTCGGGGCCAGGAGCTGGTGGTTCACCCGCTGGAAATGCTCGCCGATGATGTGCAGGCCGCCTTCGGGCAGCAGATGGTGGTTGTCCGCCACGCGCCCGGCGATGGAGTTCTCCACCGGGATCATCGCCAGCGCCGCGCGCCCCTCGCGCACGGCGGCGAAGGCGTCATCGAACGTGGCGCAGGGCAGGGTCGTCATGTCCGGGAAGACCGTCCGGCAGGACAGGTCCGAATAGGCGCCGGGCAGGCCCTGGAAGGCGATCACGTTCGAGGTCGGCATCGGTGGGGCTTCTTCTTTTAAAGGGAGGCGCGCTTGGCGAGGATCGCGCGGGCGCGCTCCAGGTCGGCGGGAGTATCGACGCCGAGCGGAACCGCGTCAACGACGGCGGCGTCGATGCGCATCCCGAAGGCCAGCGCGCGGAGCTGCTCCAGCCGCTCCCGCTGCTCCAGCGCCGAGGGCGGCAGACGGACGTAGCGTTCCAGCGCGGCGCGGCGGTAAGCGTACAGCCCGATGTGGTGGAACAGCGGCCCGTCGCCCCAGGGGGCGGTGGCGCGGCTGAAATAGAGGGCGCGGCCCCGCCGGGCGCCGGGCGGCAGCTCCAGGACGGCCTTCACCACGTTGGGGTCGGTGCGCTCCTCCTCCCGCGTGATCTCCACCACCAGGGTGGCGATGTCCACCTGCGGGTCGGACAGCGGGGCGAAGGCCGCGCGCACCACGGCGGGCTCGATGGTCGGCAGGTCGCCCTGCACGTTCACCACCGCGTCGTATCTACCCTCCGGGTCGAGCAGGCCGACCGCCTCGAAGATGCGGTCGGAGCCCGAGGGATGGTCGGGCCGCGTCAGGACGGCGGTGCCGCCCGCGGCCTTCACCGCCGCGGCGATCTCCGGCTCGGCGCAGGCGACCACCACGGGGCCGATCTCCGCCTCCATGGCGCGGCGCCACACCTGCACGATCATCGGGACCCCGCCGATGTCGGCCAGCGGCTTCCCCGGCAGGCGGGTGGAGGCCATGCGGGCGGGAATCACCACGATTGGATTCGAAGGCGGCGGATTCGGCGTCGTCTGGACGTCTGCGTCGGCGTTCATGTCGGAACGGCCTCCTGTCGCGTCGGGAAGGTGGCGCGGGTGAACCATGGATCGCCCTTTCCGTCAAGCGGTGCGATGCCAACATTCAAGGCGCCAACATTCCTGTGGCAAGGGAGGGGGCCGAAGCGGTGACAAGCCGCCGCGGTCACGCTATCGTGCGGCGGAGAGAACCAGCCATTCCTGGCGGACGGACCCGGGGCACGACACAAAGGGGAATGAGACGTATGAGCATGGAGTGGAACAAGATATTCGGCGCCGTGCTGCTGGCGGGTCTGATCGCCATGCTGGCGGGCTTCGCCGCGGAAGTTCTGGTGCACCCGAAGTCGCTTGAGAAGCCCGCCTATGTGGTGGCGATGCCGGACGGCGCCGCTCCGGCACCCACCGGCGGTGCGGCCCCGTCCGGCCCCGGCGAGATCGCCCCGCTGCTCGCCAAGGCCGACGCCGCCGCCGGCCAGACCGCGGCGAAGGCCTGCGCCGCCTGCCACAGCTTCGACAAGGGCGGCCCGAACAAGGTCGGTCCGAACCTGTACGGCATCGTCGGCGCCGCTCACGGCCACATCGACGGCTTCGCCTACTCCGACGCCATCAAGGGCAAGGCCGGTCCCTGGAACTACGACGAACTGAACCACTTCCTCTACGACCCGAAGGCCTACGCGCCGGGCACCAAGATGACCTTCGCGGGCGTGAAGAAGGACCAGGACCGGGCGAACATCATCGCCTATCTGCGCTCGCTGTCCGACAGCCCGGCGCCGCTGCCGCAGTAAGGCGCTCCGGCCCCATCCGGGATCAGGAAAAGCCTCGCGTCCCGTCCGGACGCGGGGCTTTTTCGTTCAGCGTCAGACGGAAGGCCGGCAGATTGGCCTTGCATCCGGCGGCGCCATCGCCGATATAAGGCGCGGGAGGCTGGCGGCGGACGAGTCCCTCGCCAACCCGGTCAGGTCCGGAAGGAAGCAGCCGTAACGAGTTTCGGCTCGGGTCGTTCGTCCAGTCTCCCACCTTCCCATCCAATTCGTTCCCACCCAATTCGCTGTAGCGAATTGAAACGGCGACAGCCCCGCGCCGTGACGCTATCCTGCGCTCCGTCGTGAAGCCGATTACCGGGCCAGCCGCGTGACCGATACCACTGTTGCCGACATCTCCTCTTCCGTTTCCGGATCGTCCGGGGGCCTCGCCTACCGGGTTCTGGCGCGGAAATACCGCCCGAAGAGCTTTGCGGAGCTGATCGGGCAGGATGCGCTCGTCCGCACCCTGACCAACGCCATCAATTCCGGCCGCATCGCCCAGGCCTTCATGCTGACCGGCGTGCGCGGCGTGGGCAAGACGACGACCGCCCGAATCATCGCCCGCGCGCTGAACTGCACCGGGCCGGACGGCACCGGCGGGCCGACGGTGACGCCCTGCGGCGTCTGCGACAATTGCCGGGCCATCGCCGAGGACCGCCACGTCGACGTGATGGAGATGGACGCCGCCAGCCACACCGGCGTGGACGACATCCGCGAGATCATCGACGGCGTGCGCTACGCCCCCGTCTCGGCGCGCTACAAGCTCTACATCATCGACGAGGTCCACATGCTCTCCAAGAGCGCGTTCAACGCGCTTTTGAAGACGCTGGAGGAACCGCCGGCCCATGTGAAGTTCGTCTTCGCCACCACCGAGATCCGCAAGGTGCCGGTGACAGTGCTCTCGCGCTGCCAGCGCTTCGACCTGCGGCGCGTCGACGCCCAGGTGCTGAACGAGCATTTCACCCGAGTCACCGGGCTGGAGGGGGCGGGGATCGAGCCGGACGCCGCGGCCCTGATCGCGCGCGCCGCCGACGGGTCGGTGCGCGACGGGCTGTCGCTGCTCGATCAGGCCATCGCGCTGGCCGCCGGCACCGTCACCGCCCAGCAGGTGCGCGACATGCTGGGGCTGGCCGACCGCAGCAAGGTGATCGACCTGTTCGAGGCCGCCGTCTCGGCCAAGCCGGCGGAGGCCATGGACCTCCTGTCCGACCTGCACCGCGTCGGCGCCGATCCGGTGGTGATCCTCCAGGATCTTCTGGACCTCGTGCACAATCTGACGCGGCTGAAGGTCGTGCCGGACAGCGCCAACGATCCCGGCCTGCCGGAGGCGGAGCGCACGCGCGGCGCCGCCCTGTCCGCGAAGCTCGGCATGCCGGCGCTGACCCGCGCGTGGCAACTCCTGCTGAAGGGGCTGGGCGAGGTGCAGGCGGCCCCGGTGCCGCAGCAGGCGCTGGAGATGGTCATCGTGCGGCTGTCCTACGCCGCCGACCTGCCGACTCCGGGCGACCTGATCCGCCAGTTCCAGAATGTGCAGAACGGCGGCGGTTCCGGCCAGGGTGGCGGTTCGGCGCCGCGCGGCCCCGGCGGCGGGCCGGTGGCGGTGGGCGGTTCCGCCGTGCGCGCCGTCGCCCAGGCACAGCCGAGTTCTCAGCCAAGCACGCAGCCGTCTCCCCAGCCGGTGCAGACCGTGGCCGTGGCCGCCGCGGACGAGGAGCGCGTGGCGATGCCGCGCGACTTCCGCGCGCTGGTCCAGGTCTTCGCGGAGAAGCGCGAGGGCGCGCTCTACGGCCACCTGACCGGCAGCGTGCATCTGGTGCGCATGGAGCCGGGGCGGCTGGAACTGCGGCTGACGACGCTGGCACCGTCGACCCTGCCGAATCGCGTCGGCCAATTGTTGACGGAATGGACCGGCCAGCGCTGGGTCGTCATCGTGTCGGACGCGCCGGGCGAGCCGACGCTGATCCAGCAGGAGCAGGCCGCGCAGAAGCGCGCTCTGGAGGAGGCGGAGGCCCACCCGGTGGTGCGCGCCGTTCTGGACGCCTTTCCCGGCGCGAAGATCACCGATGTCCGCGACCTCAAGGCGGCGGTCGAGGCCGAGCCCCAGGTTGCGGATGACGGCGAGAATCCCGACCTTATGGTCATGCAGCAGGACGACGGGGTCTATTACCCGCTCGACGATGAAGGAGATTTCTGACCCATGAAGAACCTCGGCCAGATGATGAAGCAGGCCCAGCAGATGCAGGCCAAGATGCAGGAGATGCAGGCCCGCCTGGGCGAGGTCGAGATGACCGGCCAGTCGGGCGCCGGCATGGTCAACGTCACGGTCAACGGCAAGGGCGAGATGAAGAAGATCAAGCTCGACAAGTCGATCGTCGATCCGGAGGACATCGAGGTTCTGGAGGACCTGATCATCGCCGCCTTCAACGACGCCAAGGCCAAGGTGGAGCAGCACGTCGCCCAGGAGACCCAGAACCTGATGGGCGGGATGAAGCTGCCGCCGGGCATGAAGCTGCCGTTCTAAGCGTTGAAAGGCCGGGCCGAACCCATGGCCCGGCCACCCTTTGACAGACGATGCCGTGAATGATCGGACCTGAAATCGAGCGCCTGATCCAGCTCCTGTCCAAGCTGCCGGGGCTGGGGCCGCGGTCGGCGCGGCGGGCGGCGCTGCACCTGATGAAGCGCCGCGACAGTCTGCTGGTACCGCTGTCCGAATCCATGGCGCTCGCCGCGGAGGCCATCCGCAATTGTTCGGTCTGCGGCAATCTGGACAGCCGCGACCCCTGCTCCGTCTGCTCCGACCACAGCCGCGACCGCTCGACCATCTGCGTGGTGGAGGATGCCGGCGACCTGTGGGCGCTGGAGCGCACGCGCGCCTTCCGCGGCACCTACCATGTGCTGGGCGGCACGCTGTCGGCCTTGCAGGGGGTGGGGCCGGACGATCTGAACATTCCGTCCCTGGTGGAGCGCGCGAAGGACCCGGCGGTGACCGAGGTCATCCTGGCGCTGAACGCCACGGTGGACGGCCAGACCACCGCCCATGTGGTGACCGACCGCCTGTCCGGCAGCGGCGTGTCCGTGTCCCGTCTGGCCCACGGCGTGCCGGTGGGCGGGGAGTTGGATTATCTGGATGATGGAACGCTGACCGCGGCGCTGAAGGCGCGACGGCCTTTGTGAATTTTGTGGGGAGGGGTAGGCGTTGGGCCCCCTCCCAACCCTCCCCCACTTCGCGGGGGAGGGCTCAAATCCCCTCCCCTGCGAAGCGGGGGAGGGAAGGGGCCCGCGAAGCGGGAAGGGTGGGGGCCCGTCTCGACCACCCACCCCTAATGACCCTTCCTTACTTCTTCAGCGCGGCCACGCCCGGCAGGTCCTTGCCTTCCAGCCACTCCAGGAAGGCGCCGCCGGCGGCGGAGATGTAGGTGAACTTCTCTTCGACACCCGCGTGGGCCAGGGCCGCGACCGTGTCGCCGCCGCCGGCCACCGACAGCAGGCCGCCTTCCGACGTGCGCTCGGCCACGAGGCCGGCGACGGCGTTGGTGCCGGCGTCGAAGGGCTGGATTTCGAAGGCGCCCAGCGGGCCGTTCCACACCACGGTCTTCGCGCCCTGGAGCTTCAGCCCCAGGAACTCGACGGTCGCCGGGCCGACGTCCAGGGCCATCTCGTCGGCGCCGATGCCGTCCGCCGGAACGGCGCGGTGGGCCGCACCGGCCTTGAATTCCTTGGCGACGATGAAGTCCTTGGGCAGCAGCAGCTCGCAGTTGGACGCCTTGGCGGTCTCCATGATGGCGCGGGCCTGATCGGCCATGTCCTTCTCGCAAAGCGAGGCGCCGACATCCACGCCCTGGGCGTAGAGGAAGGTGTTCGCCATGCCGCCGCCCAGCGCCAGCATGTCCACCTTCTTCACGAGGTTGCCGAGCAGGTCCAGCTTGGTGGAGATCTTGGCGCCGCCGACCACGGCGGCCACCGGACGCTCCGGCTTCTCCAGCGCCTTGGTCAGCGCCTCGAGCTCGGCCTGCATCAGGCGGCCGGCGGCGGCGGGCAGATGCCGGGCGACGCCCTCGGTCGAGGCGTGGGCGCGGTGCGCGGCGGAGAAGGCGTCGTTGACGTAGAGGTCGCCCAGCTCGGCGATGCGCTTCGCAAAAGCCGGGTCGTTCTTCTCCTCTTCCGCGTGGAAGCGGGTGTTCTCCAGCAGCACGATGGCGCCCGGCTGCACGCCGTCGATGGCGGCCTTGGCCTTGTCGCCGACGCAATCCTCGCCGAAGGCGACGGTCTGGCCGACGGCGGCGCTCAGCGCGTCCAGCACGTTGCGCAGCGAGTTCTTGGCGTCCGGACCGTTCTTCGGACGGCCGAAATGCGACAGCACGACGACCTTGGCACCCTTCTTCGCCAGCTCGGTCAGGGTCGGCGCCAGACGGTCGATGCGGGTCGTGTCGGAAACCTTGCCGTCCTGCATCGGGACGTTCAGGTCGGCACGCACCAGCACCGTCTTGCCGTTCACGTCGAGGTCGTCGATGGTGTTGAACTCGGTCATGGCTGCTGTTTCCCACGGGTTGAACTTTTGCCGGGCAATCCAGCACAGGGGCGCCCGCTTTGCAACGGCCCGCGTGGGCGACCGGTTGCCCCATGCGGCGAAAAGACGGGGCTCTGGGCGGGCGGGGCCGTCGATCCCATGTCTATGTCCATGAACAGGATCGCCCCGCATCCCTCCTCCGCCCAGCCGACCCCGAAACTGGCTCCCCGGCTGGCTTACGCGGCCAGCCAGTCCGCCCGCGTCGCCTGGTTCCTGGGCCAGTACATGATGGCCGCGCGGATCGGGCGGCGCATCACCGGGCCGCCGCCCAAGGCGCCTTCCAAGGTGCCGGTGCCCGGCACCCGCGCGGTGCTGGAGGAGTTGGGCGCCCTGCTGGCCCGCGACCTCGCCAACATCGAGGCGGGATACTACCGCCTGCCGCACGACCTGCTGCCCGACCCGCGCCGGCTGCTGGCCGACGCCGCGGCCTTCTTCCGCGACGTGCCGGAGGTGTCGCGCCGCCGCCGCGATCGTGCCGCGGTGGAGGTGCGCGCCGCCCCGCCGCCCGGCAGCGGGGGCCTGCCCGCTTATTACCGCCAGAACTTCCATTACCAGACCGGCGGCTATCTGACGGAGGAGAGCGCCCGCCTCTACGACCATCAGGTGGAGGTGCTGTTCGGCGGCGGGGCCGACGCCATGCGCCGCCAAGTCCTGGTGCCGATCTTCAAGCATCTGAGAACGCGGCGCGGCGCGGATTGCCGCCTGCTCGACGTGGCCGCCGGGACGGGGCGGTTCCTGACCTTCGTGAAGGACAACCACCCGCGCCTGCCGGTCACCGCGCTCGACCTCTCCCCCGCCTATCTGCGGGAGGCGCGGCGCAACCTCGCCCCCTGGGGGGCGCAGCAGCGCGCTGGTGCAGGCGGCGGCGGAGGCGATCCCGCTGGCCGACGGGTCGCAGGACATCGTGACCTGCATCTACCTGTTCCACGAACTGCCGCCGAAGGTCCGCGCCCAGGCCGTGGCGGAGATGGCCCGCGTGCTGAAGCCCGGCGGCATCCTGGTCTTCATGGACAGCCTGCAATATGGCGACAACCCGATGATGGACGGGCTGATCGACCGCTTCCCGCAGTCCTTCCACGAGCCCTACTACGCCCATTACGCCCGCGACGACCTGCCCGCCCTGTTCGCCGCCGCCGGGTTGCGCGTGCGGGAAACGTCGCTGGCCTACATGTCCAAGCTCCTGGTGCTGGAGAGGGCGGGAGCCTGATCCGCCGGGTGCAACAAAAGCGTCATGGTTCTGTAACTTGACCGGGGCTGGGGCCTGTGCAAAACGGGAATCCACCGGAAATCACGGGGCACGAATGGTGGTCGAAGCGGAGTCCAACCGGGAAACCGAGCTGAAGCTGGCCGTCAGGGCCGAAGACATGGCGAAGCTCCGGTCCTGCCCGGCGGTCGCATCCCGCGCCAAGGGAAAAGCCGGCACCAAGACCCTGGAAAGCACCTATTACGACACCGCCGACCGGCGTCTGGCCGGGCGTCTGGTGACGTTGCGCGTGCGCAAGGTCGGCGACCGCCATCTCCAGACCGTGAAGGGCGCGCCGGAGCGCGGCGAGCTTGGCCGGGCGGAGTGGGAGCATCCCGTCTCCGGCCCGGCGCCCGACCTGTCGGCCATCGCGGCGCAGGAGGCGCTGGACCTGCTGGGCTCCGTCGGCGAGGCGGAGTTGCAGCCGCTCTTCACCACGGTCATCCAGCGCACCGTCCGCGTGGTGACGATGGGCGAGGGCGAAGCCGCCAGCCGAATCGAGGTCGCTTTCGACAGCGGCGAGATCCGCGCCCCGGACGGCACCGCCATCCCCGTGTCGGAGGTGGAACTGGAGCTTCTGGAGGGCTCCCCCGCCGCCCTCTACGATCTGGCGCTGGAATTGGCTCTGGCCGCACCCCTGCGCCTGGACCCGCGGACCAAGGCGGAGCGCGGCTACGCCCTGGCCGATGGGGCGCTCGCCGACGGGACGGCGGACAAGGTGATCAAGGCGGGCAAGCTGGAATTCGGTCCCGACACCACGGTGGAAGGCGCGTTGGCCCGCATCCTGCGGTCCTGCATCGGCCACATGATGGCGAACGAGGCCGTCACCCTGATCGGGCAGGACCCGGAGGGCGTCCATCAGATGCGCGTGGCGCTGCGCCGCCTGCGCTCGGCGCTCGCCCTGTTCAAGGATTTCATCCCCGCCGACTCCTACGCCTGGCTGGTGGGGGAGGTGAAGTGGCTGGGCGGCAGCCTCGGCCCGGCGCGCGATTGGGACGTCTTCCTGGCCGAACTGCTGGAGCCGGTGCGCGACGCCTTCCACCGCGCCGACGGCCACGGCAAGCCGCTGCAGGAGGACATCGACGCGCTCGCCGCCGCGGCGCGCGCCCGGCGCGACCGTGCCTACGAGGGGGTGCGGGAGGCGATCCGGTCCGACCGCTACACCACCTTCCTGCTGAAATTCGGTGCCTGGGTCGAGTCGCGGGGCTGGCGCGACCAGCCGGTCAGCGAGCATTCCGCCCGCCTGTTCGACCCGGTGGAGGGCTTGGCCGATCATCTGCTGTCGCGCCGCGCCAAGAAGGCCCGCCGCGCTGGCCACGGCTTTGCCCACCTGTCGGTGACCGAGCGGCACGAACTGCGCATCACCTTGAAGAAGCTGCGCTATGCGGCGGAATTCTTCCGCAGCCTCTACGACGACAAGCCGGCGCGCCGCTACATCCAGGAGTTGTCGGCCTTCCAGGACGCGCTGGGCCACCTGAACGACGTGGCGACGGCGACCCGCCTGCTGCACGAGCTGCACGACGACGGCAGCCGCTCCGAGCCGGGCGAGCCGCGCGCCGCCGGCATCGTCATCGGCTGGCACGCCCGCGGCGTGACGGACTCCGAACCGGCGCTGCTCGGCCTGTGGGACGGGTTCGCCGACGCGAAAGCCTTCTGGTCAAAACCCGACCGGGAGGGGTAACCTCTCCGGCCATGCGGACCATCCTCGTCGCCAACATCAAGGGCGGGTGCGGCAAGACCACCATCGCCACCCACCTCGCCGCGGCCTGCGCCGCCGCGGGGCACAGAACGGCCCTGGCCGACGTGGACCGCCAGCGCTCCTCGCTCGGCTGGCTGGCGCGCCGTCCGGCGACGGCCCCCGCCCTGCTGGGGCTGGACTGGGCCAAGGACCTGTCCGACGCGCCGAAGGGCATCCAGCGCCTCGTCATCGACGCGCCCGCCGCGCTGAAGACGAGGCAGATCGAGGATCTGGTGCGGATGGCCGACGTCGTGGTCCTGCCGGTGCTGCCCAGCGCCTTCGACGAGCAGGCCACGCAGCGCTTCCTCGGCAAGCTGGAGGAGCTGAAGTCCATCGCCAAGAACCGCAAGTCGGTGGCGGTGGTCGGCAACCGCCTGCGCGCCCGCACCAAGGCGGCGGACCGGCTGGACCAGTTCCTGGGCGGGGTCGGGCACAGCGTGGTGACCCGGCTGCGCGACAGCCAGATCTACGCGGACGCCGCGGCCTCCGGCCTCAGCCTGTTCGACCTGACCGGCAAGCGCGCCGCGGAGCACCGGGCCGATTGGGAGCCGCTGCTGGCCTACATCGAGACGGTGTGAGCCGGCAGCCCAAACCGGCGTCGTGAATTCCCGCGGAGCTTCGCTTCAGACCCGCGCCACGAGGAACAGCCGCTTGAAGGGGAACAGCGTGCCGCCGTCCGGGCGCCGGGGATAGGCGGTGTCCAGCCGGGCGCGGTAGGCCGCCAGGAAGGCGTCCAGTTCCGCGCCCGCCAGCGTGTCCAGGACGGGGAGCAGCGTGGTGCCGCGCGTCCATTGCAGGACCGGGTCGTCGCCCTCCAGAACCTGGAGATACTCCGTCTCCCAGATGTCCAGGCGGCGGGTGAGCGGAGCGAGCCAGCCGTAATAGCTGTCCGGAGCGTGCACCGGGGCGGTGCGCAGGACCGGCGCCAGCCGCTCTGCCCAGGGGCCGTCCGCCGCCGTCTCGTAGAGCAGCCGGTGCGAGGGCGCCTCGAAGTTGCGGGGCATCTGCACCGCCAGCACCCCGCCGGGGGTCAAACACCCCAGAAGTTCGGGAAACAGCCGCTCGTGCCCGTCCAGCCAGTGCAGGGCGGCGTTGGAGATCAGCAGATCGACGGGGCGGTCGGGCCGCCAGACGCGCAGGTCGGCCTGCTGCCAGCGCACACGGGACGGTGTGGCCCGTGCCCGCTCCAGCATGGCGGGGGAGTTGTCCACCCCCAGCACGTCGGCGTCCGGCCAGCGGTCGGCCAGCAGGCGGGCGAGGTGCCCGGCGCCGCAGCCGAGATCCACCACCGTCCGCGGGGTCAGGGAGGGCAGGGCCGCCACGAGGTGGTGGGCCGGGCGGCGGCGCCAGGAGTCGAACAGCGCGTAGTGTTCAGGGTCCCACGGCATGCCCGGCCTCTTTCCTTTTGTAGCGCTGGCCCTCTCGTACCGCCGGCCCGCTCAGTCGTGGCCGCGCTGGCGGGCGATCCGGTCGTCCATGCGGTCGTAATGCTTGGTGACCATATAGAAGATCGCCACGACGCAGCCGATGGCCAGCAGCCAGCCGCCGTAATAGAACGCCTCGTCCGCCGCACGCGACGCCGCCAGCAGCCCAAGGAACGCCATGAAGCCCAGGACACCCCCGGTGATCCACTTGCCCGTGCCTTCCAAAATCCCGTCCCCTTCCTTTGCTGCCGGTCCCGCGCGGGGCGTCTGCCCGGCGGATGGCCGGCGGGTTTGACCGTAGCGCGAATTCTGGTGGAGCGGGCGGCGGAAATCAATCCGGCATGGGCGGGGCCGTTGCCGGAATCGCGGTTTCCGTGACCGTCCCGGCGGCGACCGTCCCGGCGGGAAGCTCCAGAGCGAAGACGGTCCCCGCCGCGGTGCTCTCCACCAGCCGCAGGTCCCCGCCATGGGCGCGCAGCACCTCCCGCGCGATGGCGAGGCCCAGCCCGATGCCGCCCGCCCGCGCGGAACCGGCGAAGGGCTGGAACAGGTTGTCCCGCGCCCGCGGCGGCAGGCCCGGCCCGTCGTCGGCGACCAGCAGGACCAGCCCCCCGCCGGGCCGCGTCTGCGCCGTCACCGTCAGGGCGCCCGCCCCCGCCTGCACCGCGTTCCGTCCCAGATTGACCAGCGCGCGGGAAAGCTGCGCCGCGTCGGCGCGGACGGTCATCCCCTCCGGCACGCGGTTGTCCCAGCGCAGCTCCGCCCGTTCCCCATCCGGGCGCAGCGTGTCCGGGCGCAGGGCGGCGAGCGCCGCGGCCCCGGCCTCCTCCACCAGCGGGCGCAGCGCCAGCTCGTCCCGCGCCAGGGGCAGCACGCCGTCGCGGGTGTAGGCCATGGTCTGGCCGCACAGCTCCACCGCCCGGTCGATGGAGGCCATGAGCCGCGGCGTGACCCGCCGCACCTCCGGATCGGCGCTCTCGGCCAGCCGTTCGGACAGCAGGGCGGCGGTGGACAGGATGGCGCGCAGGTCGTGGTTGATCTTGGCGACCGCGGTGCCCAGCGCGGCCAGCCGCTCCCGCTGGCGCAACGCGGTGCGGACGGTGGTCTGCATGTCGGCCAGCTCGCGCTCCGCCACGCCGATCTCGTCGGTGCGGGCGCTGGGCTGGAAGGGCGGGGTGCCGTCCGGGTCGCGGCGGATGGCGACCAGCCCCTCCGTCAGGCGGCGCATGGGCCGCACCAGCAGCCGGGCCAGCGAGACGAAGACCAGCACCGCCGCGATCAGCGAGATCGCCACCGACAGCGCCAGGATGCGCCACGAGAAGTCGGCCATGGCCTGGATCATCGGCCGCTCGTCCATCACCATGTCGACCTGGAAGGCGGGGTCCTTGGGCGACGGGCCGATGACCCGGATCACCCGGTCGCGCCGCTGGGCCAGCGCCATGAAGGCGTCGCCGATCAGCCGGGGCGCCATGGCGGTGCGCAGGTCGAAGACGGCGTCCACCGCCGGCGGCATGGAGCGCGAAAGCATGTAGACGCGGCTGTCGGGCCGGATCAGCTCCACCGCGTGGGCGCCGACATGGGCCAGCAGCTCGTTCTGAAGCTCCATCGCCACCATCATGTCCGGGGTTGCCTCCACCGACAGGGCGGCGAGATGGGCCGCGGCCAGCCGCTCCTCCAGATAGGTCAGGCGGTAGCGCGCGATGGACGGCGTGTAGATCAGCACCTCCGCCAGCAGGACGAACAGCACGGTCAGCACCAGCAGCTTGGCCGACAGGCTTCGCGTCACGGAGGGCAGGGGCATGGGCATGGGCGGGAGCGGGGGCGTCCGGAGGGCGGAAAAGGCCGGAGGATAGGGCAGGAGCGGGCATCGGACCAGATGCCGTGCGCTCCCCACTGGCGCCCTGCGCGCAAGGTTGGTAGTAGAACTGCATGAGCGACCTTGCCCGTCACATCGACTCCCTGTCCCGCGCCAGCGTGCTGTGCGTCGGCGACGTCATGCTCGACCGCTTCATCTACGGGTCGGTCGACCGCGTGTCCCCCGAAGCGCCGATCCCCGTCCTGCGGATCGAGCGCGAGACGGCCATGCTCGGCGGCGCCGGGAACGTGGCCGCCAACGTCATGGCGCTGGGCGCCGGCTGCCGCTTCGTGTCGGTGGTGGGGGAGGACGCGGCGGGGTTGGAACTGGTCCGCCTCGTGGCGAAGGAAACCGGCGACGGCGGCGGCCTGATCGCCGAGCCGGGGCGCCAGACCACGGTGAAGACCCGCTTCATCGCCGGGCGCCAGCAGCTTCTGCGCGCCGACGCCGAGACCATCGCCGCCGTGGAGTCGGACGAGGAGGTGATGGTCGCCGCCCGCACCGGCATGCTGACGGTGGGCGCGGTGATCCTGTCCGATTACGGCAAGGGCGTGCTGACCGACGGTCTGGTGGCGCAGCTCATCCAGGCGGCGCGGGAGGCCGGGCTGCCGGTGGTGGTCGATCCCAAGGGCGACGATTTCGGGCGCTACCGCGGGGCCAGCGTCATCACCCCCAACCGCAAGGAGCTGATCCAGGCCACCGGCATGCCCGCCGACAGCGACGCGGAGGTGGAGGCCGCCTGCCGCTTCCTGCTGGAGACCTGCGGCATCGACGCGGTGGTCGCCACGCGCAGCGAGCGCGGCATGTCCGTGGTGACGCGCGACGGCGCCACCCATCTTCCGGCCAACGCGCGGGAGGTCTTCGACGTGTCGGGCGCCGGCGACACGGTGGTGGCGACCCTGACCTCCGCCCTGTCGGTGGGGGTGGACCTGACCGACGCGGCGCGGCTCGCCAATCTGGCCGCGGGGATCGTGGTGGGGAAGGTCGGCACCGCCGTCGTCCGCGCGCCGGAGCTGCTGTCCGCCCTGCACGAGCAGGAATGGCGCAGCGGCGAGGAGAAGGTGGCCGCGCTGGAGCAGGCCGTGGAGCGGGCGGAGCGCTGGCGCGCCCGCGGCAAGCGGGTGGGCTTCACCAACGGCTGCTTCGACCTGCTGCACCCCGGCCACATCTCGCTGCTGAACCAGGCCAAGGCCGCCTGCGACGTGCTGGTGGTCGGGCTGAACAGCGACGCCTCGGTGAAGCGGCTGAAGGGCGAGACGCGCCCGGTGCAGAACGAGACGGCGCGGGCGACGGTGCTCGCCTCGCTGGCCTGCGTCGATCTGGTGGTGGTCTTCGGGGAGGACACGCCGGAACAACTGATCCACGCCCTGCGCCCCGACGTGCTGGTGAAGGGGGCGGACTACACCATCGCCACGGTGGTGGGAGCCGATTTCGTGCAGAGCTACGGTGGAAAGGTCGTGCTGGCCGACCTCGTGGACGGCCAGAGCACGACCAACACCATCAAGCGCATGCAGCGCTGAAGGACGCGGCGCCGAAACCCCGGAGCGGTAACTCCGGGGCGTCCGCGCCCGCCTTACATCTTCTTCTGGACGCTGTCCGACGACCGCTCCATGGCGCGGCCGCCGGCCTGCACGTCCTCGCCCATGCCCTCGACGGTGTTGCAGGCGGCGAGGCTGGTGGTCAGTGCGGCACCCAGGGCGGCGAAAAGAACGAGCTTCTTCAGGCTACGCATGGCATTTTCCTCTGTGAGGTCGGAAGCAATCGGCTGAAAAACGCGAGAAACCCGTCAAAGGTTTCCAAAGCCTCGCCGTGCGGAAGGACAGTCTCCGCACTCAAACGGATAAGGGGAGAAGGCGCTCATGTTCGACGGATTCACCCGCCGCCGCATCGCCACCGACGGCGCCGAGATCCACACGCTGGTCGGCGGCGAAGGGCCTCCTCTCCTACTGCTTCATGGCTTTCCGCAGTGTCACGCCATGTGGAGCCGGGTCGCGCCGCGGCTGGCGGAACGCTTCACCGTCGTGCTGACCGACCTGCGGGGGTATGGCCAATCGTCGAAGCCGCCGGGCGACCCCGCGCACGAGACGTACTGCAAACGCACCAACGGGCGCGATCAGGTGGCGGTGATGGCCGCGCTGGGGTTCGACCGCTTCCGGCTGGCCGGGCACGACCGCGGCGCGCGGGTGGCGCACCGGCTGGTTCTGGACCATCCCGACCGGGTGGAGCGCGCGGCCTTCCTGGACGTGGTGCCGACGCTGGAGGTCTTCGCCCGCATCGACCAGCGCATGGCGACCGCCTATTACCACTGGTTCTTCCTGATCCAGCCGAACAATCTCGCGGAGCGGCTGATCGGCGCCGATCCCGATTTCTATCTGAGCCAAGTGCTCGGCTCCATCGGCAGCACCGCCGACATCTTCGAGGCGGAGGCGATGGACGCCTACCGCACCGCCTTCCGCGATCCCGCCACCGTCCACGCCATGTGCGAGGATTACCGCGCCGCCGCGGGCATCGACCTGGAGCACGACCGGGCGGACCGGGCGGCGGGCCGCAAGGTGGACGGACCCGCCCTGTTCCTTTGGGGCCGCAACAGCGCGGTCGGGCGCCTCTACGACGATCCGCTGGGAATCTGGCGCGGCTACGCCCCGTCCATCCGGGGCCGGGAGATGCCCGCCGGCCACTTCATCCCCGAGGAGGCGCCGGAGGAGACGGCGCAGGCGCTGCTGGACTTCTTCGCGGAATGATCCTCACGCCGCGCGCCGCGGAACCGTCCCTTTGCCGAGGCCCGGAGCGCCGCTCCGGCCCAGAACCAGGGGAGGGTCATCGCCATGCGCTGCCAGCAGTTTCTGAACACCATCCAGGGTTGTGTCGCCAACGGCACCATCAACGGCCCGCGGGCCACGGTGCTGGCCCAGAACGCCAACATCCGTGGCGGCTGGGAGGGCTGGCTTCAGGCCGAGATCGCGCACGGCTTCCTGAACGTCGCGGGCAATTGGACCTGCGACCGGGAATGGCCCTATCCGTCCATCAACGCCGCGAATCCCTATCTGACCTACACGACGGTCGGCGGCCCGGCCTGGGGGGTCTCCAACAACGCCAACGCCGCCGCCCGCGCCGACTTCTACCTGCGCCGCAACGTCGGGGTGGCCGACGACGCCTACATCGAGCTGAAGTGCATCCTGCCCGCCCACGTCACGCCCATCCAGGACGCCTGGAACCGGTTCAACGCCGACGTCGTCAAGCAGCAGACCCTGCGCGTCGGCAACCCCGGCCTGAACTACGTCTCGCTCCTGGCGACCTTCGGCACCTTCCAGGCCGCGGACGTGGCGGGACCCAATCCCAATCTCGGCTGGTACTGGGCGGGCGGGCGCACCGCCTATGTGTACGATGTGGCGAACAATCAGGTCACCACCCTGGCGAACGTCGCCCAGGGCGGCGTCCCGCGCCTGTTCATCGTCGCCGTTTCCGTCTGATGCGTCCGTCTGACGTGTCCGTCTGACGGGATTCAGCCCCCCGCGGGCCATCCGCGTTCCGGAATGATCTTGTAGGGATAGTCCGGTTCGCGATAGCCGTGGGCCTCCTGGCGCTTGGGCAGCTTCACCGGGTCGCGGGGAAGCCGCTCGTGCGGGATGTGCCCCAGCAGGTGGCTGATGATGTTCAGCCGCGCCCGCCGCTTGTCGTCGGACCGGGCGACGTACCAGGGCGCCCAGGGCGTGTCGGTCGCCGCGAACATGGCGTCGCGGGCGCGGGAATAATCGTACCAGCGGCTGTAGGATTTCAGGTCCATGGGCGACAGCTTCCAGGTCTTGCGCCCGTCGTTGATCCGGGATTCCAGACGGCGGGTCTGCTCGTCCGGGCTGACCTCCAGCCAGTATTTCAGAAGGATGATGCCGGACTCGATCATCGCCTTCTCCACCGCCGGGGCCATGGACAGGAAGCGGTCCGCCTGCTCCTCCGTGCAGAAGCCCATGACCCGCTCGACTCCGGCGCGGTTGTACCAGCTCCGGTCGAATATCACGACCTCGCCCGCCGCGGGCAGGTGGGGGACGTAGCGCTGGATGTACATCTGCGACTTTTCGCGCTCCGTCGGGGTGGGCAGGGCGACGGTGCGGAAGACGCGCGGGCTGACCCGCTCCGTGATGGCCTTGATGGTGCCGCCCTTGCCGGCGGTGTCGCGACCTTCGAAGACGATGCAGACCTTCAGCCCCTTGTGGATCACCCATTCCTGGAGGGTCACCAGTTCCGCGTGGAGTTTTGCCAGCTCCGCGCTGTATTCCTTCCATTTCAGCTTCTTCGGCGGCTGGTCCGGCGTCTCGTCGTGATGTTTCGCCTTGTGTTTCTTTGCCATGGGTCCATTCCTCGCCGCGCTTTTTCCGCCATGATAGCGCAGCCCGGCGGGCGGTCCGGATGCCGGAGAAGCGGCGGGAGCCGGAGCATTGGGGAAGGGGAATCACCCCTGATTACCCTCATTTCGGGTTGGGTTCCGCGCGTTCCCATACCGGTCTTTCAACCCGGCATCCCTCCCCCGGACGAACTGTCCCGTTGCCAGTTGGCGTGAGCGGCGGCATAAATCGGCGCGCGGCCCTCCCCGCTGGACGGGAAGGCTTTTGGCGAACACAAAAATGGCGGAAGGAAAGCCCCAATGGCTGAAAGCACTTTCGACGTCGTCGTGGTTGGCGGCGGTCCCGGCGGGTATGTCTGCGCGATCCGTGCGGCGCAGCTCGGATTCAAGGTCGCCTGCGTCGAGAAGCGCAGCGCGCTGGGCGGCACCTGCCTGAACGTCGGCTGCATCCCCTCCAAGGCGCTGCTCGCCGCGTCGGAGAAGTACGAGGAGGCCAAGCACGGCCTCGCCAAGTTCGGCATCAAGGTCGGCGGCGTGGAGCTGGACCTGCCGGGCATGCTGTCCCACAAGGACAAGGTCGTCAAAGAGAACACCGGCGGCATCGAATTCCTGTTCAAGAAGAACAAGATCGCCTGGCTGAAGGGTGCGGGCCGCATCACCGCCCCGAACACGGTCGAGGTCGAGGGTGTGGGCACCGTCACCGCGTCCAAGGCCATCGTCATCGCCACCGGCTCCGAGGTCACCCCGCTGCCGGGCATCGAGATCGACGAGCAGAAGATCGTCTCCTCCACCGGCGCCCTGGAGCTGCCGGAGGTGCCGAAGCGCCTCGTCGTCATCGGCGGCGGCGTGATCGGCCTGGAGCTGGGGTCCGTGTGGGGCCGTCTCGGCGCCGAGGTCACGGTCGTGGAGTTCCTGGACCGCATCCTGCCGACCATGGACGGTGAGGTGTCCAAGCAGATGCAGCGCATCCTGGGCAAGCAGGGCATGACCTTCAAGCTCGGCTCCAAGGTCACCGGCGCCAAGGTCACCAACACCGGTGTCACCCTGTCGGTCGAGCCCGCCGCCGGCGGCACCGCCGAGGAGATCGAGGCCGACGTCGTGCTGGTCGCCATCGGCCGCCGCGCCTTCACCAACGGCCTGGGCCTCGACGCCGTGGGCGTCGAGATGGACAACCGCGGCCGCGTGAAGATCGGCAAGCATTTCGAGACCAACGTGCCGGGCATCTACGCCATCGGCGACGTGGTCGAAGGCCCGATGCTGGCCCACAAGGCCGAGGAGGAGGGCGTCGCGCTGGCCGAGCTGCTGGCCGGTCAGGCGGGCCACGTCAACCACGACCTCGTCCCCGGAGTCGTCTACACTTGGCCGGAAGTGGCCGCGGTCGGCAAGACCGAGGAGGAGTTGAAGGCCGCCGGCATCGCCTACAAGGCGGGCAAGTTCCCCTTCACCGCCAACGGCCGCGCCCGCGCCGGCGGCAACACCGACGGCTTCGTGAAGATCCTGGCCGACGCGCGCACCGACAAGGTGCTGGGCGTTCACATGGTCGGCCCGAACGTGTCGGAGATGGTGGCCGAGCTGGCCCTGGCGATGGAGTTCAGCGCCTCCGCCGAGGACATCGCCCGCACCTGCCACGCCCACCCGACCCTGTCGGAAGTGACCAAGGAAGCCGCCCTCGCCGTGGACGGCCGCGCCCTGCACATCTAAGGCGCGCCTCTTCCCCCTCCCCTGCGAAGCGGGGGAGGGCCGGGGAGGGGGCAATACTGTGCCTACGGCGTCTTCTTCGCCCGCGGGTGCGCCGACCGGTAGACCTGCATCAACTGCTCGCTCTCCACATCCGTATACCGCTGCGTCGTGGACAGCGAGGCGTGGCCCAGCAAATCCTGGATCGCCCGCAGATCGCCGCCGTCCGCCAGCAGATGCGTGGCGAAGCTGTGCCGCAGCGCGTGCGGCGTCGCGGTTTCCGGAAGCCCCATCATGCGGCGGAGGTCCCGCATCTGCCGCTGCGCGATGGCCGGGGCAAGCTGCCCGCCGCGCACCCCGACGAACAGCGGCGCGTCCGGCCCCTGGCGGTAGGGGCAGGCGTCCATATAGGCCCGCACCGCCTCCGTCACCGCCGGCAGCACCGGCACGATGCGTTCCTTGTTGCCCTTGCCGGTGACCCGCAGCGTCTCGCCCAGCGGCGCGTCGCGGCGCGTCAGGTTCAGCGCCTCCGATATGCGCAGGCCGCAGCCGTAGAGCAGGGTGAACAGCGCCCGGTCGCGCTTGCCGATCCAGGGCTCGTCCGGCTCCTTCTCCGATTCCTCCAGCAGGCGGTCGGCGTCCAGGACGGTCAGCGGCTTCGGCGCCGGGCGTTTGATGCGCGGGCCGGAGAAGGTGTTGATGGCGGGGTTGTGCAGGCGCCCGTCGCGGTCCATCCAGCGAAAGAGGTTCCGCACCGACGACAGGGCGCGCGACCGGCTGTTGGAGCCGATCCCCTTCATGGCGAGATGGGACAGCCAGGAGCGGAAATCCGCGACCGTCAGCGCGGCGAGGTCGTTCATCGACGGCGGCTTCGCCTGATAGCCGGTGATGAATTCCAGAAAGGTCGCGACGTCGCCGATGTAAGCGGTCAGCGTGTGGGGCGAGACGTTGCGCTCGCTCTCCATCCAGCGGCGCCAGTGGGCCAGCGTGTCCTGCACGTCGGGCTGGGCGGCGAAACCGAGGACGGGGGTCTGTTTTCCGGTCATGCGGGCCGTCGGTTCACGCGGGCAGTTCGAGCCAGCCGCGGATCACCCGCTCCACCACGCGGGCGAGGAAGCCGACCAGCTCCGTCCCCTGGCCGCTGTGGAAGGTGTTTGGTTCGCGGCTGCCGAAGGCCAGCATGCCGTCCGGCGTCTCGCTGGACACCTGCAGGCGGATCAGCACCTCCGACCGGACCAACCCGGCGCCGGGGCCGTAGATGTCCGGGTCGCCCTGGATGTCGGCGTTCAGCGCCACGTCGGCCGTGCCCAGCCAGCGGTCCACCGTTCCCGGCTCGACCACCCGCACGCCGGACGTCTGGACATGCGGGGTGTCGTGGCCGTTCGACTCGACGATCAGGCAGGCGACGTCCAGGTCGAGAAGCACCGCCAGATCGGTGGTGATGGTCTGGATGAGCTGCTCGAAACTCTGCGCGTCCAGCAGGAACAGCACCGCGGCGTGGATGCGGTTCTGGCTGTTCATGTTGGCGCGCGTGGTGCCGATCAGCTCCCGCTGCTGGTCCTTCAGCAGCCGGACCTCGCCGCGCAGCCGCTCGACCATGTAGGCTTGCAGGTCCACCACCCCGCGCCCGCGGTCCTGCGACGGCGGGGTCAGGTGGTGGACCAGATCGGCGTGATGGACCAGGAAGTCGGGATGGTCCCGCAGATAGGCGTGCACCTCCTCGGCGGTCGGCGCGTCCTTCCGGCGGGGGGTGTGTCCCGTCTCCCGGCCCATGCTGCTGTCCTCAGAGGATGGACTGGCCGGTCTTCTGCCAGTCGGTCACGAACTGGGCCAGCCCCTTGTCGGTCAGCGGGTGGTTGAAGAGCTGCTTCAGCACCGACGGCGGGGCGGTCACGACATGGGCGCCCAGGCGGGCGGAATCGACGATGTGGATCGGGTTGCGGATCGAGGCGACCAGCACCTCGGTCTTGAAGTAATCGTAATTGCTGTAGATCTCCACGATGTCGGCGATCAGGCCCATGCCGTCCTGCCCGATGTCGTCCAGGCGGCCGACGAAGGGCGACACGAAACTGGCGCCGGCCTTGGCGGCCAGGATCGCCTGGGCCGGGGAGAAGCACAGCGTGACGTTGACCATCGTCCCTTCGGAGGACAGCGCCTTGCACGTCTTCAGGCCGGCCTGCGTCAGCGGAACCTTCACCGCGACGTTGTCGGCGATCTTGGCAAGCTTCTTTCCTTCCGCCAGCATGGTCTCGAAGTCGGTGGAGGCCACCTCGGCGCTGACCGGGCCGCTCACCACGTCACAAATTTCGGCCACGAGGTCGAGAAAGCTGCGACCGGTCTTGGCGACGAGGGAGGGGTTGGTGGTAACACCGTCCAGCAGGCCGGTGTCGGCCAGATCGCGGATCTCGGCGATGTCGGCGGTGTCAACGAAGAACTTCATGACCTGGAATCCATACTTGCTGAGGAAGACCGTGCCCTGTCGCCCGGGATTCGGTGCCCGGCGTCGCGGCCAGGGGGCACTCTAGCCGATGCGTGAAAATTCCGCCAGTTCCGGGGCCAGATCCGGGGCCGACTCCAGAGGGGGGCCGGCGCAGGCCCTTCTGCCGGGCACCGCGCCGGTGGACGTGGACCCGCGCGTCCGCGTGCTCCTGCCGCTGCCGCTCCGCGAGGCCTATGATTACCGCGTGCCCGCCGGGATGACCCTCAACCCGGGCGATTACGTGGAAGTTCCGCTGGGACCGCGCCGCGTGCTGGGGGTCGTGTGGGGCGACGGCGCCGGAGTCGTGGAGGCCGCCCGCCTGAAGCCAGTGGTCCGCCGTTTCGACGTGCCGCCGATGCCGGAGGTGGAGCGCAAGTTCGTGGAGTGGGTCGCCGCCTACACCATGACTCCGCCCGGCCATGTGCTGCGCATGGCGATCAGCGTGCCCTCGGCGCTGGAGCCGGCGAAGGCCATGCTCGCCTATCTGCGCAAGCCCGGCGCGGAGCCGCCCCCTGGCTTCAAGATGACCGACCCGCGGCGGCGCGTGCTGGCCCTGCTGGACGACGGTCCGCCGCGCACCCCGGCGGAGTTGGCGGAGGAGGCCGGCTGCGGGGTCACCGTGGTGCGCGGGCTGGCCGAGGCCGGGCTGCTGGAGCCAGTGCTGCTCCAGCCGACGACGCTCGGGCGGCCCGACTGCCACCGCCCCGGCCCCACCCTGTCCGCCGACCAGGAGGCCGCGGCGGCGGACCTGCGCGCCCGCGTGGAGTCCGGCGCCTATTCCACCGTGCTGCTCGACGGGGTGACCGGCTCGGGCAAGACGGAGGTCTATTACGAGGCGATCGCCGCCGCCCTGAAGGCGGGCAAGCAGGCGCTGGTGCTGCTTCCGGAAATCGCCCTGTCGGCGCAGTGGCTGGAGCGCTTCGCCCGCCGCTTCGGCGCGCCGCCGGCGGAATGGCATTCCGAGCTGACCGGGGCGCAGCGCCGCGACACCTGGAGGGCCGTGGCCAATGGCGAGGTGCCGGTGGTGGTCGGCGCCCGTTCCGCCCTGTTCCTGCCCTACAAGAACCTCGGCGTCATCATCATCGACGAGGAGCACGACTCCGCCTACAAGCAGGAGGAGGGGGCCATCTACCACGCCCGCGACATGGCCGTCGCGCGGGCGCATCTGGGCGGCATTCCCACCGTGCTGGTCTCCGCCACGCCGTCGCTGGAGACGAAGGTCAACGCCGACAGCAACCGCTACGCCCGCATCCATCTGCCGGGCCGTCACGGCGGCGCCGTGCTGCCCGACGTGGAGCTGGTGGACCTGCGCAAGGACCGGCCTCCGGCCCGCCATTGGCTGGCCCCGTCCCTGAAGAAGGCCATCGAGGAAACCCTGGCGGACGGGGAGCAGGTGATGCTGTTCCTCAACCGCCGCGGCTACGCCCCGCTGACGCTCTGCCGGGCCTGCGGGCACCGGCTGCAATGCCCCAACTGCACGGCGTGGCTGGTCGAGCACCGGCTGGCCCGCAAGCTCCAGTGCCACCATTGCGGCCTGTCGCAGCCGCTGTCCCCGACCTGCCCGGAATGCGGCGAGGAGGGGACCCTGGCGGCCTGCGGTCCGGGCGTGGAGCGCATCGCCGAGGAGGTGGCGGAGCTGTTCCCCGACGCCCGCGCCGCCATCATGGCGTCGGACACGCTGTTCGGCCCCCGCGCCATCCAGGAGATGGTCCGCCGGATCGCCGATCACGAGCTGGACATCCTGATCGGCACCCAGGTCATGGCGAAGGGCCACCATTTCCCCATGCTGACGCTGGTCGGGGTGGTGGACGCCGATCTGGGGCTGGCCGGCGGCGACCTGCGGGCGGGGGAGCGGACCTACCAGCTCCTCCATCAGGTGGCCGGGCGGGCCGGGCGCGGCGAGCGGCCGGGGCGGGTGATGCTTCAGACCTACATGCCGGAGCATCCGGTGATGCAGGCGCTGGCCGCCGGGGACCGCGACGGCTTCTATCAGTTGGAGGCGGAGATGCGGCTGGAGGCCGGGATGCCGCCCTTCGGACGGCTGGCCGCGCTGATCGTGTCGGGGGAGGACGCCGCGGCGGTGGAGAAGCTGTCCATCGCGTTGGGCCGGGCGGCGCCGCGCAGCGACACCGTCGCGGTGCTGGGGCCGGCCCCGGCGCCCCTGGCCCTGCTGCGCGGGCGGCATCGGCGCCGCCTGCTGCTGAAGGCGCCGCGCACGGTCCAGGTGCAGCCCCTGATCGCCCGCTGGCTGGAGCAGGTGGAGATTCCGCCCAACGTGCGCGTGCAGGTTGACGTGGACCCCTACAGCTTCCTGTAAGAAGGCTCGGCTTTCTGTGAAGGGGGGATGCGACCGATTGTCTCTGCGCGCTCCGCAGGGCACCTGTGACGTTTGGTCCGTTGCAGCCGGCGGGTCATGGTATTACCAGAGTATGGAAGTCATCTTTCGCCGAGCGATTCCATGCCAAGGTTGCACGGTCGTTTCCACGCCCACACTCTGCTGACGGTTCTTCCGGTTCTGGCCCTGCTGGCGATCATCGCGCTGGCGGCGGGCGTGCCCGCGCAGACCCGCGGAACGGAGCCGGACGCCAAGGCCCTGCTCGACAAGACCAGCAGCTATCTGCTCCAGCATGGGGCGGAGGAGGCGCCGAACGCCTTCGCCCAGCGGGACGGCGCGCTGATCGACCGCGACCTGTATCCGATGCTGATCGACCGCGACGGGGTGATGGTGGCGCACGGCTGGACGCCGTCGCTGAACGGCGTGAACCTGAAGGACCTGAAGGACGTGGACGGCAAGCCCTTCATCCAGGAAGCGCTGGACATCGTGGCCGAGCGGGATTCGGGCACCGTCAGCTACAAATGGGCGGACCCGCTGTCCGGGCAGATCGCGCCGAAGACGATGCATGTGCGCCGAATCGTGCTGGACGGCGCCCCCTACCTGTTGTCGGTCGGCGTGTATCGCTGACGGGGGAGGGACACGGCGGCAGCCGGTCGACTCGGGCTTTTCCGAAGGGTGAAAAAGCTGCTCAGAGCACCGAGACGGAGCGGTCGGACCGTGGACGGGGGCGCCAGATCGACAGGCATTCCCCGGCGGTGATTCCCGATCCGATGCCGTACCAGCCGGACCGGTCGTTGAAGGACAGGCTGTAGCGCCCGCGCCCATCGCGCTCGAACCGGAAGACGGGGCGGTCGACCCCGGGCAGGAGAACCAGAAGCCGGTCGTGCTCCCGGCCCGTCTCGCGGATGACCCCGGCCCAATGGCCAAGGCGCAGTTTCGGTTCGGCCACCGCCTCGAACTCGTTGAGGTCGGCGGGCGTGAAACGGGCGCAGGAAAAGGCGACGACGGTCATGATTGGCCTAGGGTTGGTCCTGTCAGGCGGGTTACGGGGCGACCGTGCGCGTGAATGGTTAAACGGATGTTAAGCGGGGTGACAGGTCACAGTCTCGTCCCTGGCTCGTCCCTGGCTCGCCTCTGGACGGCGGCCCGGAAAAGGGACCGCGACCGGGCGGGACCTTCGGACGGCAAGGTGATCCATTGCGGTTGTGAAGTGGTATGCCCATTTCCAACCCTCGCGGCGAAGAACGGACCGCACCCCGCAGGGGCGCAAAACGCCGCACGCACCCCGCTCGCAAATTGTCCAGACCCCGTTGCGCAGGGGCTAATCCTGTGATATTGGACCGCTCGCTTTCGCGGGCTGGGCCGCCGCGATGTGGGTTCTGCCCCATTTAAGGTCCTGAAAATTCACCGTCTACCGAACTCAATTCGAGGGATCAGGTGGCAATCGAAGGTACAGGCGTTTCCGAACTCGCTACGCGCTACTCCATCGCGCTGTTCGAGCTTGCGGACGAGAACAAAGCGTTGGATCAGGTCGCAGGCGATCTGGTCGCGCTGAAGCAAATCCTGGCTGAGAGCGCCGACCTTCGCCGCCTCGTCCGCAGTCCCGTGATCAGCCGCGCCGACCAAGGCCGGGCGATGGCCGCGGTTCTGGACCGCGCCGAAGTGTCCGATCTGACCAAGCGCTTCATCGGGCTGGTGGCCAAGAACCGCCGCCTGTTCGCGCTGGAAGGGATGATCGAAGGCTATCTCGCCGAGCTGGCCCGACGCCGCGGCGAAGTGACCGCGCAGGTCACCTCCGCCCAGCCGCTGAGCGATGCTCAGTTGGCCGCGGTCATCGATACGCTGAAGGCGTCGATCGGCTCCAAGGTGTTGGTGAACACCGCGGTCGACCCCGCGCTGATCGGGGGCATGATCGTTAAGTTCGGCTCGCGCATGGTCGACACCTCGGTGCGCACGAAGCTGAACAAATTGCAACTCGCCATGAAGGCCTCAGGGGGATCAGTCTGATGGATATCCGCGCCGCAGAAATCTCTGCGATCCTCAAGCAGCAGATCGCGAATTTCGGGACCGAGGCGGACGTCGCCGAGGTCGGCCAGGTCCTCTCGGTGGGTGACGGCGTCGCCCGCGTGCACGGTCTGGACAATGTGCGCGCCGGCGAGATGGTCGAGTTCCCCGGTGGCATCAAGGGCATGGCGCTGAACCTCGAGACCGACAACGTCGGCGTCGTGATCTTCGGCACCGACAGCGAGATCAAGGAAGGCGACACCGTCAAGCGCACGGGCACCATCGTGGACGTGCCGGTCGGCAAGGGTCTGCTGGGCCGTGTCGTGGACGGCCTGGGCAACCCGATCGACGGCAAGGGCCCGCTGGTGGACGTCACCCGCACCCGCGTCGAGGTGAAGGCCCCCGGCATCATCCCGCGCAAGTCGGTGCACGAGCCGATGCAGACCGGCCTGAAGGCCGTCGACAGCCTGGTTCCGATCGGCCGCGGCCAGCGCGAACTGATCATCGGTGACCGTCAGACCGGCAAGACCGCCGTCGTGATCGACACCTTCCTGAACCAGAAGCCGATCAACCAGGGCGACGACGAGAGCAAGAAGCTCTACTGCATCTACGTCGCCGTGGGTCAGAAGCGCTCCACCGTCGCCCAGATCGTCAAGACCCTGGAAGACGCCGGCGCCCTGGAATACTCCATCGTCGTCGCGGCCACCGCGTCGGAGCCGGCCCCGCTGCAGTTCCTGGCGCCCTACACCGGCTGCACGATGGGCGAGTACTTCCGCGACAACGGCATGCACGCCCTGATCGTGTACGATGACCTGTCCAAGCAGGCCGTCGCCTACCGTCAGATGTCGCTGCTGCTCCGCCGTCCGCCGGGCCGCGAAGCCTACCCGGGCGACGTGTTCTACCTCCACAGCCGCCTGCTGGAGCGCGCCGCCAAGATGGGCGACGCCCATGGCAACGGTTCGCTGACCGCCCTGCCGGTCATCGAGACGCAGGCCGGCGACGTGTCGGCCTACATCCCGACGAACGTGATCTCGATCACCGACGGCCAGATCTTCCTGGAGACGGGCCTGTTCTACAAGGGCATCCGTCCGGCCATCAACGTCGGCCTGTCGGTGTCGCGCGTCGGCTCCGCCGCCCAGATCAAGGCGATGAAGCAGGTCGCGGGCACCATCAAGATGGAGCTGGCCCAGTACCGCGAGATGGCCGCCTTCGCGCAGTTCGCCTCGGACCTCGACGCCGCCACCCAGCGCCTGCTGGCCCGCGGCGCCCGTCTGACCGAGCTGCTGAAGCAGCCGCAGTTCCAGCCGCTGCCGGTCGAAGAGCAGGTCGTGTCGATCTTCTCGGGCGTGAAGGGCTACCTCGACAAGATCAAGGTCGAGGACGTCAACCGCTTCGAGCAGAAGTTCCTCGCCGAGATCCGGTCCAAGGGTGCCGACATCCTGGCGACGATCCGCAACGAGAAGCAGATCACCTCTGCGACCGAGGAGCGCCTGAAGGCTTTCCTCGACAACTTCTCCAAGGTGTTCGTCTGATCGACGGCGGGGGCGGTTCCACCGCCCCCGCTTTCCTACCGATCGACCCCGAGCGGAATGAAGGGCCGGCATGCCAAGCCTTAAGGACCTAAAAAACCGGATCGCCAGCGTCCAGTCGACGCGCAAGATCACCTCGGCGATGAAGATGGTCGCCGCTTCCAAGCTCCGCCGTGCGCAGGAGCAGGCGGAAGCCGGTCGTCCCTACGCCGAGCGCATGGGCCGCATGCTGGCCTCTCTCGCGGCCAACGTGCAGGACTCGGGCAACGGCCCGAAGCTGATGACGGGCACCGGCTCCGACCAGGTGCATCTCCTCATCATCATCAGCTCCGACCGCGGCCTGTGCGGCGCTTTCAACGGCTCCATCGTCCGTGAGTCCCGCCGCCAGATCCAGCGCCTCCAGTCGGAAGGCAAGACGGTCAAGCTGCTCACCGTCGGCCGCAAGGCCCGCGACCAGCTCCGCCGCGACTACGGCTCGCTGATCGTCGAGACCTACGAGGATGTGGGCCGCCGCAAGCTGTCCTTCGCCGATGCCGACATCGTCGCGCAGAAGATCCTGTCGATGTACGACGCCGGCGAGTTCGACGTGTGCTCGGTGATCTTCAACAAGTTCAAGTCGGCGATCGCCCAGATCGTGACCGTCCAGCAGCTCGTTCCCTTCGCCGTCGAGGCGCAGGCGGAAGACGAAGCGGCCGGCGCCGAGGTCAAGGCGATCTACGAGTTCGAGCCTGACGAGGAGCAGATCCTCGCCGAGCTGCTGCCGCGCAACCTGTCGATCCAGGTCTACCGCGCTCTCCTGGAGAGCGCAGCGTCCGAGCAGGGCGCCCGCATGACCGCGATGGACAACGCGACGCGCAACGCCGGCGACATGATCAACAAGCTGACGATCACCTACAACCGTACGCGCCAGGCCTACATCACCAAGGAGCTGATCGAGATCATCTCCGGCGCCGAAGCGGTCTAACGGGCGCAGCGTTCGCGGTCGATACGACGGCACATCCGACAATTATCGAGTTCCGAGGGAGCTTTACTCCATGGCCACCATCACCCAGGCGACGAACGCCGCCGGCAAGATCACGCAGGTCACGGGCGCCGTTGTCGACGTCCAGTTCGACGGCGAGCTGCCGGCCATTCTGAACGCTCTGCACACCCAGAACGACGGCAAGACCCTCGTGCTCGAGGTTGCCCAGCACCTCGGCGAGAGCACCGTCCGCGCCATCGCCATGGACAGCACCGACGGCCTGGTCCGCGGCGCCGAGGTGACGGACACCGGCGCTCCGATCGCCGTGCCGGTCGGCCCGGCCACCCTCGGCCGCATCATCAACGTGATCGGCGAGCCGATCGACGAGCGCGGCGAGCTCGGTGCCGAGCGCACCCTGCCGATCCACCGTTCGGCCCCGGACTTCGTCGAGCAGTCGACGGACGCCGAAGTGCTGATCACGGGCATCAAGGTCATCGACCTGCTGGCTCCCTACGCCAAGGGCGGCAAGATCGGCCTGTTCGGCGGCGCCGGCGTGGGCAAGACCGTGACCATCATGGAGCTGATCAACAACGTCGCGAAGGCGCACGGCGGCGTGTCCGTGTTCGCGGGCGTGGGCGAGCGCACCCGTGAGGGCAACGACCTCTACCACGAGATGATCGAGTCGGGCGTCATCAAGCTCGACGGCCCGGGCTCCAAGGTGGCCCTCGTGTACGGCCAGATGAACGAGCCGCCGGGCGCCCGCGCCCGCGTCGCCCTGTCCGGCCTGACGCTCGCGGAGTATTTCCGCGACGAGGAAGGCCAGGACGTGCTGTTCTTCGTGGACAACATCTTCCGCTTCACGCAGGCCGGTTCGGAAGTGTCGGCTCTGCTGGGCCGCATCCCGTCGGCGGTGGGTTACCAGCCGACGCTGGCCACCGACATGGGCGCCCTGCAGGAGCGCATCACCTCCACGAAGAAGGGTTCGATCACCTCGGTGCAGGCCATTTACGTGCCCGCCGACGACCTGACCGACCCGGCCCCGGCCACCTCCTTCGCCCACCTGGACGCCACCACGGTGCTGTCGCGTTCGATCGCCGAAATGGCGATCTTCCCGGCGGTGGACCCGCTGGACTCGACCAGCCGCATCCTGGACCCGCGCGTCGTCGGTGAGGAGCACTACACCGTCGCCCGTTCGGTGCAGCGCGTTCTGCAGACCTACAAGTCGCTGCAGGACATCATCGCGATCCTGGGCATGGACGAGCTGTCGGAAGAGGACAAGCTGGTCGTGGCCCGCGCCCGCAAGATCCAGCGCTTCCTGTCGCAGCCGTTCCACGTCGCCGAGGTGTTCACCGGCACCCCGGGCGTGCTCGTCAGCCTGGAAGACACCATCAAGGGCTTCAAGGGCATCGTGAACGGCGACTACGACCACCTGCCGGAAGCGGCCTTCTACATGGTCGGCACCATCGACGAAGCCATCGCCAAGGCGAAGAAGCTGGCCGCCGAAGCCGCCTGATAAGGGCTGGCTGAGGTTCGGTAACGAGGCTAACCCTCTCCTTCGCCCGCGCGGGGGAGGGGGTTCTTATGAAGAGGCACCAGGAAACCCATGGCCGATAAAGTCGAATTCGAGCTGGTCTCTCCGGAGAAGCTGCTGACCTCGCAGCCCGTCGACATGGTCGTGGTGCCGGGTTCGGAAGGTGACTTCGGCGTCCTCGCCGGCCACTCGCCGATGATTTCGACCGTCCGTCCGGGCGTGATCGACGTCTACGAGGCCGACCGCGTGGTCGACCGGGTGTTCGTCGCCGGCGGCTTCGCCGAGGTGACCGAGACCCGCTGCACCGTCCTGGCCGAGGAGGCCATCGCGGTCGCCGAGATCGACCGCGGCAAGGTCGAACAGCAGATCCGCGACCTGGGCGAGGATCTGGAAGACGCCAAGTCCGACGACGAGAAGGCCCGCGTGGAGGCGAAGATCGCCGTCGCCCGCGCCAAGCTCGACGCGACCGGCGCGACCACGCACTGACACCGGGACCGGCCCGGCGGCATCGAACGCCGGCTGGGCCGTTTCCGTTGCATTGCGCCATCGCAGCCATACATAGTGTCCCGCAAGGGATCGAACGCCTCCCGGCCCGTCCGTCGAGGCGTTTTTGTTTTTATCGTCCTGGTCTCCATCAGCCAGCAGCGGGAGTGGAGTGTGGCGTTGCACTGGAATTACGAAGAGCTTCCCTGGGATCAGTTGGACCACACGAAGGTCGATCCCGATCTCGTGCCGCTCATCAAGGCGGCGGCTTTGGTGGAGTTCAACGCGGACGACTACACGGCCTATCTCTGCAACGTCTTCCACGACGATCCCGAGTTCCAGGAGGTCGCCCGCGGTTGGGCGGTCGAGGAGGTGCAGCATGGCCGCGCGCTCGGCAAATGGGCGGAGATGGTCGATCCGACCTTCAACTTCGACCGGGCCGTGGAGCGCTTCCGCGCCGGCTACAAGGTGCCGATCGACCTCGACGCCTCGGTCCGGGGCTCGCGCACCGGCGAGATGATCGCCCGCTGCATGGTCGAGACCGGCACCAGCAGCTACTACGCGGCCATCGGCGATTCCACGGACGAGCCGGTCCTCAAGCTGATCTGCAAGAACATCGCCGCCGACGAGCTGCGCCACTTCAAGCTCTTCTACACCTACACGAAGAAGTATCTGGAGCTGGAGCGGCTCAACAAGTTCCAGCGCCTGAAGGTCGCGCTGTCGCGCATCGGCGAGTCCGAGGACGACGAGCTGGCCTACGCCTACTACGCGGCCAACGCGCCGGAGGGCGAGGCCTACGCGCACAAGACCTACAATCAGGCCTATATGCGCCGCGCTTATGGCCGTTACCGGCCCAAGCATGTGGACCGCGCGGTGGCCATGGTCTTCAAGGCCTGCGGGCTGAAGCCGCACACCCGCTTCTACTCCGTCGCCGCCCGCGGCGCCTGGTGGCTGATCGAGAGCCGCGCCAAGCGGCTTGCCAAGGTTGCCTGAACAGGCTGAGTGCGGCGGGGTCATACCAACGGCACCTGAAGGCGCCGTCGGCATGACCCTCTCGATCAACGCTAAAGCGTTGATCTGACGGGTTTTACGGTTGGAAAATGATGGAAGTGATCATTTTCCAACCGTATCAGCCCCGCCGCAGCGCCGCGATCAGGGGCGCGAACTCTGCGAGCACCGTTTCGTAGACCGGGCGCTTGAAGGGCACGATCAGGCCGGGCAGATCGTCCGCATCGACCCATTTCCAGGCGTCGAATTCCGGATGCTCGGTGGCGAGGTCGATGTCGGAATCCTCGCCGGTGAAGCGGGCGGCCAGCCACACCTGCTCCTGCCCGCGCCAGCGCCCCTTCCAGACCTTGCCCAGCAGATGGTCGGGCAGGTCGTAGCGCAGCTTCTCCGCCGTCTCCCCCAGGATCTCGGCCTTGTCCGTGCCGATCTCCTCCTTCAACTCGCGCAGGGCGGCCTCGTGGGTGCTCTCGCCCTCGTCGATGCCGCCCTGGGGCATCTGCCAGGCGTCCTTGCTGTCGCAGCGCCGGGCCACGAAGACCTGCCCGCGGCCGTTCAGCAGCATCACCCCCACGCAGGGGCGGTAGGGGAGGGAGTCGCGGTCGATGGGCTTCTTGCTCATGCGCCTCATTGCTTCTGCATGTTGGCCACGGCGGAGACCGGCACGATGGCGATGCCACGGTCGGCCAGCCCGGTGAGCCACAGGTTGATCCGTTCGATGGTGCTGGGGTAGGGCGCGCCGATGCCCACCGCGGCGCCGTTGGCCTTTGCGATGGCCTCCAACTCGCGGAGCTGGTCGTCGATGGCGCCGCGCGACAGGTCGCGGTCGATCACCCGGTCGGCGAAGGCGCGGGGCACGCCGGCCTGCCCCGCCAGGGTGCCGGTGACGCTGCGCGGGTTGGCGCGGGCGTCCAGAACCATCAGCCCGCGGGCCTTCATCGCCTCGACGACCGGGGTCACCGCGTCGGCGGAGGCCGTGAACTTGCTGCCGGTGGTGCTGGTGATGCCGACATAACCCACCGCCTTGCCCAGCGACCATTCCAGCCGCTCCATGTTGCGCTCCGGCGGCAGCATGGTCAGAAGGGCGTTGGGGCCGGGGTCGTTGCGCGGGTAGTCCTGCGGCTCCATGGGGACGGAGAGCATCACCTCGTGCCCCTTGCTGCGGGCGCGTTCCACCCAATTGTCCAGCCGCTCCGCATAGGGGACGAAGGCGAGCGTGACGGTCGGCGGCAGCTTCTGCAGGGCGTTGCCGGTGGTCACGCCGGAGATGCCCATCTCGGCCAGAACAATGGCGATGCGCGGGCGCCGGTCGGCGGCGGGGAAGGGGCGGGCGTAGACCTGCCAGGGCTTGCGTCCGTCCTCGGCGATGCGCGGCAGCGGACCGTTCCGCGAGTCCTCCACCAAGCCCGGAACCGGAGCCGGGGTGAGGGTGACCGGGCCGCTCACGACGGCAGGGGGCAAGACGGCAGGAGGCACGACGGCAGGGGCGGCGGCGGCAGGCGGCACGGCGGCGGGCGGGGCGGCGGCCACGGGCGGAGGGGCCGGCGGCGCTGGGGCCGCCGCTGGGGCCGCCGCGGGGGCCGGTGCCTGCACCGCGCCCTTCACCGGCACGTCCACGCGGGGAATGGCGGCCAGCCACGCCTCGGTGGTGTGCTCCGCGTTCATCGCCAGCCAGCCGGCCAGCCCGCCCAGTCCCAGCGCCACCACGGCGTAGGCGCCGAGCAGCCTCTTGGCGAGGGGCGACAGGGGGCGGCGTTCCTTCGCCCGTGGCAGGTCGTCGTCGAAGCCGTCGCCCGACCGCTTGCGGCGGAGGCGCGCCAGCAGGCCGGGTCCGGAACGTTCCCGTTTCGCGGGTTTCAGGCGGCCCAGCAGGGCGGCGGCGTTCACGGACCCGTCACTCCCCTCAGTTCGCGCGGGCCTGGAACAGGGCGACGCCCCGCAGCAGGTCGAGCGCGCGCGCCAACTGATAGTCGAAGGGCGGCTGGTTGGCCGCGCCCTCGCCATTCTCCGCCGGCCCGTTGCCGTTCGCGGGCGCCGCACCGGGCGCTGCGCCAGGGACGGCCCCCGGAGTTGCCCCAGGCGCCGCCCCGGGAGCCGGAGTCCCGCTGGCGCCCGGACCCGGAGCCGGCTGGGTGGTGGCCGGACGGGGCGAATCCGGGTTGCGCAGCGCGCCGCGCAGGTCGCTCTCGCGGCGGCGGATCAGACCCTGGTCGGTCTCCTCCACGCGGGCCGGATGCACCTCGATGTCCGGGGCGATGCCGAGCGCCTGGATCGACTTGCCCGACGGGGTGTAGTAGCGCGCCGTGGTCAGGCGCATGGCGCCGTGGCCGGGCAGCGGGATGATGGTCTGGACCGAGCCCTTGCCGAAGGACTGGGTGCCCAGCACCAGCGCGCGCTTGTGGTCCTGAAGGGCGCCCGCGACGATTTCCGACGCCGAGGCCGAACCGCCGTTGACCAGCACCACGATCGGCAGGCCCTTGGCGAGGTCGCCGGGCTTGGCGTTGTAGCGCGTGCCTTCCTCCGCCTTGCGGCCCCGGGTGGAGACGATCTCCCCCTTCTCCAGGAAGGTGTCGGACACCGACACCGCCTGATCGAGCAGGCCGCCGGGGTTGTTGCGCAGGTCGAGGACATAGCCCTTCAGCTTGTCGCCCAACTGCTGCTGGATGGAGGCGATGGCCTTCTCCAGACCCTGCTGCGTCTGCTCGTTGAAGCTGGTGATGCGGACGTAGCCGATGTCGCCCTCGGTGCGGTAACGGACCGACTGCACCTTGATGACGGCGCGGGTCAGGGTGACCTCGAACGGCTCGCCGGCCTCGCCGCGGCGCACGGTGACCTTGATGTCGCTTCCCACCGGGCCGCGCATCTTCTCCACGGCCTCGTTCAGCGACAGGCCCATCACCGCCTCGCCGTTGAGTTGGATGATGAGGTCGCCCGGCTGCAGGCCGGCGCGGAAGGCCGGGGTGTCGTCGATGGGCGACACGACCTTGATCAGGCCGTTTTCCATCGTCACCTCGATGCCCAGCCCGCCGAACTCGCCGCGGGTCTGCACCTGCATGTCCTGGAAGCTTTTGCGGTTCAGGTAGCTGGAGTGCGGGTCGAGCGACGTCAGCATCCCGTTGATGGCGGATTCGATGAGCTGCTCGTCCGTCGTCGTTTCGACATACTCGGCGCGCACGCGCTCGAAGACGTCGCCGAACAGGTTGAGCTGGCGGTAGGTCTCGGAGCTGTTGTTGTTCACCTGCGCGGTGACGGTGGCGACGCCGGCACCCAGAAACACCAGGGCCGCGGCGGTGGCGGCACGCTTGACTATCCTCATCTACCCTTGTCCTTTCCCCTCCGGGGCGCCGAAACCGCGCTGTGGATTGATCGGCTGTCCGTGACGTCGTAGCTCGAAGTAAAGATCGGGTGAACCGTCGGCGGGCATCAGGCCAATGGGCTCCCCCGTGGCCACACGCCGTCCGACGGCCGTGTCGATGCGGCCAAATCCAGCGATGAGACTATGATATCCGTGGCTGTGTTCCACGATCAAGATTTGGCCATAGCCGCGGAACGGGCCGGCGAACACGATCGTTCCGGCCTGTGGGGACACCACGGTCGAACCGGCGCGGGCCTGGATGGTGACGCCGCGGCTGGTGGCGCCGTAGCGGTCGGCCTCGCCGTAGCGGACGGTCACGCGGCCCCCCACCGGCAGGCGCTCTCCGGCGGGGGCGGCGCGGGCGGCGTCCGCCTCGGCACGGGCCCGCTGCTCCGCCGCTCTTTGCTCCGCAAGCTTCTGTTCCGCAAGCTTCTGTTCCGCAAGCTTTTGTGCGGCCAGTTTCTGCTCGGCGAGCTTGCGCTCGGCCTCCTTGCGCTCCGCTTCCAGCCGTTCGGCCTCGCGCTTCGCAGCCGCGGCGGCGGCGGCCCGGCGTTCGGCCTCGATGCGGTCCATCAACTGGCGAAGGTCGGCGGCCTGACCGGTCAGCCGGGCGGTGCGCTGGGCGACCTGCTGCCGCTCCTCCTCGGTCTGGCGCGACAGCTCCTCGCGGCGGGCGACCAGCCGGGCGATGTCCTTCTGACGGTCGATCAGGTTCAGGCGGGCGGCGTAGGTGCGGCTGCGCTGAGCCTCCAGCGACTCGCGCGTCTCGGCGAGACGGGTCAGCGCCTGGGCCAGCGCGTCGGCGCGGGCGCGCAGAGCCGGCACCGTGTCGCGCAGCAGCAGGGCGGAACGCAGCGTGTCCACCGGCCCGTCCGGGCGGGCCAGCGCCGCTTCCGGTGGGATGCGGGCGACGCGCTGCAGGGCGGCCAGAAGCGCGGCGATCTGCTGCCGCTCGCCTTCCAGCCGTTCGGCCTGGCTGCGCTCCTGCGCCTCCAGAGCGGTCAGGCTTCCTTCGAGGTGGACGAGTTCGTCTTCCTGCGCGCGTTCCTGATCGGCCAGACCGACCAGCCGGTCGCGCAACTCGTCCAGCTCCTTTTGAAGCGTCTGGGACTGGCGTTCGAGCTGTCTCTGAAGGGCCTTGTCGGCCTGGATGTCCTGCTCCACCCGCTTCAGCGTCTGACCGGGGGACTCGGTCTGCGCGGCGACGGCGGCGGAAATGGCGAGGACGGTGGCGGCCACGACGATAGGCAGCCCGGCGGCGGGGAGCCAGGAAAACGCCCGTCTCCCCCCCGCGGACGGCGGAAAGGAGACGTGGAAGGGGAGCAGAGCAACACCCGCCGGATGATCGCGCCCTGCGCCCATGCCCGGTTTTGCCTTATTCCGCGGCGGCCCGCGCGGAGGCGCGGTCGATCAGGCTCTTGCCGGTCATCTCCGCCGGCTGGGGCAGCTTCATCAGGTCCAGCAGGGTCGGGGCGATGTCGGCCAGCCGCCCGCTGCGGATCGCCTTGACCCCGGCGGGGCCGTTCACCAGCACCAGCGGCACCTTGTCCAGCGTGTGGGCGGTGTGCGGGCCGTTGGTTTCCGGGTCCTTCATCAGCTCGCAATTGCCGTGGTCGGCGGTGACCAGCATCACGCCGCCTTGGGCCCGCACGGCGGCCTCCAGCCGGCCCAGGCTGGCGTCCACGGCCTCCACCGCCTTGATGGCGGCGGACAGGATGCCGCTGTGCCCGACCATGTCGGGGTTGGCGTAGTTGATGACGATGAGATCGTACGTCCCGCTGTCCACCGCGGCCACGACCTTGTCGGTCATCTCGGCGGCGGACATCTCCGGCTGGAGATCGTAGGTGGCGACCTTCGGCGACGGCACCAGGATGCGGTCCTCACCCGGATACACGCGCTCCTCGCCACCGTTGAAGAAGAAGGTGACGTGCGGGTACTTTTCCGTCTCGGCGATGCGCAACTGGGTCAATCCGGCCTCGCTGACCACTTCGCCCAGCACCTTGGTCAAGGATTTCGGCGGAAAGATGGTCGTCATCAGCTTGGCGAGCGTGGACGAATATTCGACCATGCCGACGACGGCGGCCAGCTTCGGGACGGAGGCGCGCTCGAACCCGTCGAAGGCCGGATCGACGAAGGCGGCCAGGATCTCGCGGGCGCGGTCGGCGCGGAAATTCGCCATCAGGATGGCGTCGCCGTCCTTCATGCCGGTGTAGCCGTCGATGACGGTCGGCAGGATGAACTCGTCGTGGGTGCCGGCGGCGTAGCTCTGCTCGATGGCCTGGATCGGGTCGGCGGCCTTCTCGCCCTGGGCGCTCACCAGGGCGGCGTAGGCCTTGGCGACGCGGTCCCAGCGCTTGTCGCGGTCCATGGCGTAGTAGCGCCCGCTGACCGTGGCGACGGTGACGCCGGGCAGGGCGTGCACGTCGGCCATGAATTCGGCCATCTGGTCCTTGGCGCTCTGCGGCGGCACGTCGCGCCCGTCGGTGAAGGCGTGGATCTCGACCGGAACGCCTTCATGGGCCAGAACGCCGGCCAGCGCCGCGATGTGGTCCTGGTGCGAATGCACGCCGCCCGGAGACAGCAGGCCCAGGATGTGGCAGCGCCCGCCGGACGCCCGCAGCGCCTTGGCGAGGTCGTTCAGGGCGGCGTTGCGCTCCAGTTCGCCCTCGACGATGGCGTGGTCGATCATCACCAGATCCTGGCGGACGACGCGCCCCGCGCCCAGATTCATGTGACCGACCTCGGAGTTGCCCATCTGGCCCTTGGGCAGGCCGACCTCCTCCTCGCTCGCCTCCAGGAAGGCGCGCGGCTCCGACGACCACAGCCGGTCCCAGTTGGGCGTGTCGCCCTGCGCGATGGCGTTGTCCTCCCGCTCCTCGCGGTAGCCCCAGCCATCCAGGATGCACAGCACTACGGGTCGGGGACGATTGGTCTCGGTCATCACGCTCCTCATACGCCTGTCACGGTCGGGTTGCGGGTCTCGGTCGATGTTCTTGGCGCTGCCGCTTTTTACGCGCAGATCGCTTTGGGCCGGATCAGAAAATGGCACGCCCTCGCTTCCGCACAATGGGAGTCATGCACGGTGATAGGGATGTCCGGCCAGAATTTGCTGGGCACGGTAGATTTGCTCCGCCAGCATGCCTCGCACCAGCATATGCGGCCATGTCATGGCGCCCAAGGCCAAAAGAAAGTCGGCGCGCGCGCGTACGGCGTCGCCGTGGCCGTCCGCCCCGCCGATCAGAAAGGCGATGTCGCCCGCCCCCTGGTCCCGCCAGCCGCCGATCTTGGCGGCGAAGGCTTCGCTGGTGATGGTCTTGCCGCGCTCATCCAGCGCCACGACGATGGCCCCGGCGGGGATGGCGGCCAAAAGCAACTCCGCCTCCTGCCGCTTCAGCTCGTCGGAGGCGAGGCGCTTCTTCACCTCGACCTCGCGCAGAGTCAGCGGCCAGGACAGGCGGCCCGCATACTCGTCATACAGATCGCGCGCCGGACCGGTCCGTGACCGCCCAACCGCGGCAAGCCACAGACGCATCGGCCCGACTCCCGTTCGTCACCCGTCCTTAAGGCTTGTCCGTCAGGCGCTCATGCGCTCGGCGGAGGGCCGCGGCGTCTCCAGACCCCACATCTTCTCGATGTTGTAGAAGGTCCGGACTTCCGGGCGGAACAGGTGGATGATGACGTCCCCGGCATCGACCAGAACCCAGTCGCACTGGGACAGGCCTTCGACCTCGACGCCGCGCAGACCAGCCTGCTTCATCCGGTCGGCCAGCTTCATGGCCATGGCGGCGATGTGCCGGGTGTTGCGGCCCGACGCCACGATCATGTAGTCGGCGATGCTGGTCTTGCCGGCAAGGTCGATGACGACGACGTCTTCGGCCTGATCGTCGTCCAGGGACTTTTCGACGAGCGCCTTCAGTTCGTCCGGCTGGGGAACGGGAACGGGCGCGGGCCGCACAACGGGCGCGGCCGGTTCGATGAACGTGTTGATGGTACCCACCTCGCGATACAGGGTCACGACCCGCTGGCGCGTGCCCGGCGGATCGCCGTCGCCGAAGCCGGATGCAGCGGGTTGCGGAGGAAAATCCAGGCCGGTGTTTCGGAACCGGCCAACCCCTTGGCCTTGTGCATGCTGACCCGGCGACGGGCATAGCGCTGAGCGGCTATGCCACCAAGCGCTCCTATAGAATAAGTTGGACGGGCGAGAACTGCAACCGGCACCAGCCGGAAGATTCGCGTCCAATGCCGCCAGCGGGGGATTTGCCGAAGATTGTCCGCCCCCATCAGCCAGACGAAGCGCGTTTTCGGAAAGCGGCGCTTCAGCGCGGCCAGCGTGTCGGCGGTGTAGCGGGTGCCAAGCTCCCGCTCGATGGCGGTGATCCGGATGGCGGGATGGCGGGCGGCGCGCCGGGCCTCCTCCAGCCGTTCGGCGAGCGGCGCCATGCCCCGCTCGGGCTTCAGCGGGTTCTGCGGGCTGACCAGCCACCACACCTGATCGAGGCCCAGCGTCTTCAGAGCGTACAGGCTGATGTGCCGGTGCCCCGCATGCGCCGGGTTGAAGGACCCGCCGAGCAGCCCGACGCGCAGGCCGGCGTGGAGCAGGCCGGAGTAGCGGTGGAGGGGTGTCGCCATGATCGCCCCCTCCCTAACCCTCCCCCGCTTCGCAGGGGAGGGGATCAATCCCCCTCCCTCGCCAAAGGCGGGGGAGGGTCGGGGAGGGGGCAGATGTAAGCTCCAGGGCCGTGAACCTCACGGCCGCGTCTGGCCATCGCCGCGCACGACATACTTGTAGCTGGTGAGCTGCTCCGCCCCGACCGGGCCGCGGGCGTGGAACTTGTCGGTGGAGATGCCGATTTCGGCACCCATGCCGAACTCGCCGCCGTCGGCGAACTGGGTGCTGGCGTTCCACAGCACGATGCCGCTGTCGATGCGCTGGAGAAAGCGCTCCGCCGCCGCCGGGTCCTCGGTCACGATGGCGTCGGTGTGGTGGGAGCCGTGGCGGTTGATGTGGTCGATCGCCCCGTCCACCCCGTCCACGATGCCGCAGGCGATGATGGCGTCGAGATACTCGGTGTCCCAGTCCTCCGGAGCCACCGCCGTCACGCGCGGATCGGCGGCCCGGGCGGCCTCGTCGCCGCGGACGGCGCAGCCGGCGTCCAACAGGTCCTTCACCAGAACCGGCAGGAGGACGTCGGCGATCCGGCGGTCCACCAGAAGCGTTTCGGCGGCGCCGCAGATGGAGGTGCGGCGCATCTTGGCGTTCATCACCACCTTGCGCGCCTTCTCCGGATCGGCGCCGGCATCGACATAGACGGTGTTGTTGCCGTCCAGATGCTTGATGACCGGGATGCGGCTCTCCTCGGCGATGCGCTGGATCAGCGACTTGCCGCCGCGCGGGACGATCACGTCGATGAAGTCGCGCATGGTCAGCATGTGCCCGACCGCCGCCCGGTCCGTGGTGGGGACGAGCTGGATCGCCGCCTCCGGCAGGCCGGCGGCGCGCAGGCCGTCCGCCAGACAGGCGGCGATGGCGCTGGACGAGCGGATGCTCTCCGACCCACCGCGCAGGATCGCCGCGTTGCCGGACTTCAGGCAGAGGCCCCCGGCGTCGGCGGTGACGTTGGGACGGCTCTCGTAGATGATGCCGATCACCCCCAGCGGCACGCGCACGCGCTGGATGAGCAGCCCGTTGGGGCGGGTCCATTCGGCGATGACGCCGCCGATGGGATCGGGGAAGTCGGCGATGTCCTCCAGCCCCTTCGCCATGGCCTCGATGCGGGCGTCGTTCAGGGCCAGACGCTCGATCATGGGACCGGTGAGGCCGCGTTCCCTCGCGGCGGCGACGTCCGCGTCGTTGGCCGCCTGAATCTCCGCCTTGCGGGCGCGGATCGCGGCGGCGGCGGCCCTCAATGCCTGATCCTTCGACGGGCTTGGCACGGTCGCCAGCTCCGCCGCGGCGGCGCGTGCGGCGCGGCCGAGGGCGAGCATCTGATCGTGCAAGGCGTCGGTGGTCTCAAGCAGGGCGGACATCGGTCTCACTCCAAAGGCTGTGGCCCAGTGGCGTTCGCCAGTTGAAAGGGGGGCGAACCATAGCCGATCCCGCGTTTCCGCGAAAGCCATGCCGGTTAAGCCGAATTGCGGATTGGCATACTCAACAATCCGTCTGGGCCGCAACCGATTGCGGGAGTAGCGTTGCCTCCTGCACCATCGGCGAGGGAGAACCCCATGGTCCGGCTTGTCCGCCGCGGCAGCGCCGCCGCGTGCCTGCTGCTGTCCGGTGTCGTCGCAACCGCCTGGGCCGAAACGCCGCTGGAGCGGGGGCGCGCGCTGGTCAACGGGATCGTCGCCTGCGGCAACTGCCACACCCCCCAGGGGCCGGACGGCCCGGTGGCGGGGATGGAGATGGCCGGCGGGACGCCCTTCGTCGAGGAACCGTTTACCGCCTATGCCTCCAACATCACGCCGGACCCCGAGACGGGGATCGGGCGCTGGACCGACGAGCAGGTGATCGCCGCCATCCGCGAGGGCCGGCGTCCGGACGGCAGCCTGGTCGGTCCGCCGATGCCGATCGGCTTCTACCGCGGCCTGTCGGACGGCGATCTGCGGGCCATCGTCGCCTATCTGCGCAGCGTTCCGCCGGTGCGGCATTCTGTCCCGAAATCCGAATACCGCATGGCGCTTCCCGCCGCCTACGGCCCGCCGGTCGGCGCCGTGGCGGAGGTGCCGCGTACGGACCCGGTGACGTACGGCGCGTACATGGCCGGGCCGCTCGGCCATTGCATGGAATGCCACACGCCGATGCTGCCGGACGGGCGGTTGGACATGAGCCGCGCGGGTGCCGGAGGGCGCAGCTTCGCCGGTCCCTGGGGTGTCAGCCTGTCCCGAAACATCACGCAGGACAAGGAGTTCGGGCTGGGCGCCTGGAGCGACGCGGACATCCGCAAGGCGATCACCGAAGGTGTACGTCCCGACGCCACCCGGCTGAACCCGCCCATGGGGTATCATTATTACAGGACCATGAGCGACGGCGAACTGGGCGCCCTGGTCGCCTATCTCCGTACGCTTCCCCCGAACCGGTGAACCCCCACAGCCGGTCGTGAATTACCGCACCGCCGAAAACGCAGTACCGTAAGCGTCGCCGAAAGGGCATAGTCCGCGGGCTTTTTCCCACCCGCCGGACCGTGCCTCCCCATGCTGACCTTGCTGCTGATCGTCTCCGCCTTCTTCGCGGGCGTGCTCAACGCCGTGGCCGGTGGCGGCAGCTTCCTGACCTTCCCCGCGCTCATCATGGCGGGGGTGCCGCCGCTGAACGCCAACGCGACCAGCACGGTGGCGGTGTCGCCGGGTGCCCTGGCCAGCGCCTACGGCTACCGGCGGGAGCTGGGGCGGATCAAGGAGGTCAATCTGCCGGCCTTCCTGGGCGTCAGCCTGATCGGCGGGCTGCTGGGCGCGCTGCTGCTGCTGTGGACGCCCCAGCGCGTGTTCGAAGAGATCATTCCCTGGTTGCTGCTGTTCGCGACGGTGCTGTTCGCCTTCGGCCCGAAGGTGTCGGCCTACATCCGGCGCAACTTCAAGGTCGGGCACAGCGCGGTGCTGTTCGTGCAATTCTTCATCGCCATCTACGGCGGCTATTTCGGCGGGGGGATCGGCATCCTGATCCTGGCGACGCTGGGCGTCTTCGGCCTGACCGACCTGCACGCGATGAACGGGCTGAAGGCGCTGGTGTCCGGCTGCCTGAACGCGGTGGCGGTGGTGGCCTTCGTCTTCGGCGGCGCCGTCTATTGGAACGAGGCGCTGATCATGCTGGTCGCCGCCATGGCCGGCGGCTACGCCGGGGCCGCCGTCGCCCGCCACATCCCGCCGCCGGTCCTGCGCAAGTTCGTGATCGTCGTCGGCGTGGCGATGACGGTCTATTTCTTCTTCACCAAGGGGTGACGGGGAGGAGGTAACGGGAAGGGCGGCGGATCAATCCGCCGCCATGCGCTCGGCCAGATCGCAGAGCGCGTCCCAATCCAGCGCCGCCGGGTCCTCGACCACATGGTCGGCGGCGTCGAACAGCAGGTCGGCGTGCTGGGGCCAGGCGATGGTCAGCATGCCGGCGGCCTTGGCGGCACGGGCGCCGGTCGGGCTGTCCTCGATCACCGCGCAGGCGGCGGGCGCCACCCCCAGCCGGGAGGCGGCGGCCAGATAGGGCTCCGGGTCCGGCTTGCCCCGGCTCACGTCGTCGCGGCTGAGGCCGAAGAGGAAATGCGGACTGGCGATATGGCGCAGGTTGGCCTCCACCACCCGGCGCCCGCTGTTCGACACGCAGGCCTGCAACAGCCCGCGCGCGGCGAAGGCGTCCACCAGCGCCAAGGCCCCGGCCCGCGCCTCGACCTCCGCGATTCGCTCCAGATAGAGGTCGGTGATGGTGTCCGCCCATTCCCGGAAGGTCAGCGCCATGGGCCGGGCGGCGTGCAGTTGCGCGTAGAGATCCGGAAAGGCGATGCCCAGTGTGGCGGCGTAGTCCTGATCGGACATCTCATGGCCGTGCAGGCGGCAGACCGCGATGGTGGCGCGCTGGTGCCAGGGCTCGCTGTCCAGCAGCGTGCCGTCGATGTCCCACAGGATGGCCTGAAGGGGCGGGCGGGCCAGGGTCGAACCGCTCACCGCACCACCAGATCGTCGCGGTGGATCATCTCGTCGCGGCCCCGGTAGCCGAGGATTTCCTCGATCTCGTGGCTCTTGCGGCCGGCGATGCGGCGGGCGTCCTCGGCGGCGTAGGCGGTCAGGCCGCGCGCCACCTCGCGCCCGTCCGGCGCCTTCACCACCACCACGTCGCCGCGCTCGAAGTCGCCCTCGACGCCGCGCACCCCGGCGGGCAGCAGGCTGGCCCCCTTGGCGAGCGCGCTCAGCGCGCCCGCGTCCACGGTCAGCGCGCCGTGGGCGTTCAGGTTGCCGCCGATCCACGCCTTGCGGGCGGAGGAGGGGGAGGCCGCGGGCAGGAACCAGGTGCACAGCGCGCCGCCCTGCTCGGGCCGCTGTTCCAGCGCGGCCAGCGGGTTCATGCGCTTGCCCTTGGCGATGACCATGCGGCAGCCGGCGGCGAGCGCCACGCGCGCCGCGACGATCTTGGTCACCATGCCGCCGGAGCTGTAGCCGGGCGGCGGCTCCCCCGCCATGTTCTCGATGTCGGAGGTCAGTTCCTGGACGACCGGGATGTGCTGCGCCGCCGGGTCCTTGCGCGGGTCGGCGGTGTAGAGGCCGTCGATGTCCGACAGCAGCACCAGCGTGTCGGCGCTGATCATCTGGGCGACGCGGGCGGCGAGACGGTCGTTGTCGCCGAAGCGGATTTCCGCCGTGGCGACCGTGTCGTTCTCGTTGATGACGGGGACGGCGCCCAGCTTCAGCAGCGTGTCGATGGTGGCGCGCCCGTTCAGGTGGCGGCGGCGCTCCTCCGTGTCCTCCAGCGTCACCAGCACCTGGGCGACGGTCAGGCCGTGGCGGGCCAGCGTCTCCTGATAGGCGGCGGCCAGCCGGATCTGGCCGGTGGCGGCGGCGGCCTGCTTCTCCTCCAGCCGCAGGGCGCGCCCGACGAGGCCGAGATGCTCCCGCCCGCAGGCGACGGCGCCGGAGGTGACGATCACCACCTCCTGACCGCGCTTGCGGCAGGCGGCCACGTCGTCGGCCAGCGCGTCCAGCCACTCGCGGCGCATCTTGCCGGTCGCGCTGTCCACCAGCAGGGCGGAGCCGATCTTGACGACCAGCCGCCGCGCATCGAGCAAGGTGGGGAGCAGGGAGGTATCAGCCCTTGGCGTTTCCGCCGCGGTCGTCGCTGTCGTCACCGTCATCGTCGCCTTCATCGTCCCAGTCATCCCCGGCCCCGCCCTCATCCGAGTCGTCTTCGGGGAGATCGTCGTACTCGCCCGTCTCCTCGTTCCAGCCGGCATACTCGTCGTCCATCTTCTGGCCGACCGGGGGCCGGGGGATGGAGCGGGTGACGGGGGCGTGGATGACGTCGGGTTCCTCTTCCTTGGACTGTTTGATGAGCGTGAGCAAGCGGTAAAGCACGGCCTGGACGCCCTGGCCGGTGGCGCCGGACAGAACCATCACCTCCGCGCCCGACGCTTCCTCCAGAGCGGCCTTCTTCTCCGCGACCTCTTCGTCCAGCAGGGCGTCGGCCTTGTTCAGACCGATGATCTCCAACTTGTCGGCAAGGTTGCCGCCATAGGCGATCAGCTCGTTGCGGATGGTGGTGTAGGACTGCACCACATCCTCCGCCGTGCCGTCGATCAGGTGCAGCAGCACGCGGGTGCGCTCCACATGGCCGAGGAAGCGGTCGCCCAGCCCGTGCCCCTCGTGCGCGCCCTCGATCAGGCCGGGGATGTCGGCGATCACGAACTCCTCGTCACCCGCGCGGACGACGCCCAGGTTGGGGGCCAGCGTGGTGAAGGGGTAGTCGGCGATCTTCGGCTTCGCCGCCGTGGTCGCGGCCAGGAAGGTGGACTTGCCGGCGTTCGGCAGGCCCAGCAGGCCCGTGTCGGCGATCAGCTTCAGCCGCAGCCAGACCCAGCGCTCGTCGCCCGGCCAGCCGGGGTGGGACTTGCGCGGGGCGCGGTTGGTCGGAGTCTTGAAGTGGGCGTTGCCGAATCCGCCGTCGCCGCCCTTCAGGAAGACGACGCGCTGGCCGGGTTCCGTCAGGTCGAGCAGCACGGTTTCCTGATCCTCGTCCAGGATTTGGGTGCCGACCGGCACGCGCAGGACCACGTCGGTGCCCTTGGCGCCGTTGCGGTTGGCGCCCATGCCGTGGTTGCCGCGCTGCGCCTTGAAATGCTGCTTGTAGCGGTAGTCGATCAGCGTGTTCAGGCCGTCCACGACCTCGATCACGACGTCGCCGCCGCGGCCGCCGTTGCCGCCGTCCGGTCCGCCATACTCGATGAACTTCTCGCGGCGGAAGGCCACGGCGCCGGGGCCGCCGTCGCCGCTTTTCAGATACACCTTGGCTTGATCGAGGAACTTCATCGGGGACCGTGCCGGCCAATCTTACCGTTTGCGCACCGTCCTCCAACCGGGGGAAGGGGGCGGTGACCACCTGAACAACAAAAGAAAATCGGGGGCCGGTTGCCCGAACCCCCGATTTATCCCATCACACCGTACGGGCCGGACGAGATTACTCGGCCGCGACCGCCGGGACCTGCGCCACTTCGATGGCGACGTAGGTGCGCCCCTGGGCGCTGTGCTTGAAGGCCACGGTGCCGTCCGCCTTGGCGAACAGGGTGTGGTCCTTGCCGATGCCGACGTTCTCACCGGGGTGGAACTTCGTGCCGCGCTGGCGGACGATGATGTTGCCGGCGACGACGTTCTCGCCACCGAAACGCTTCACGCCGAGACGGCGGCCAGCGGAATCGCGACCGTTGCGCGAGGAGCCGCCTGCTTTTTTATGGGCCATGGGGAGTTACTCCTGTGACTGGTCGGCGGCCGTTCAGGCGGCGCCGTTGATCCCGGTGATGCGCAGGACGGTCAGGTCCTGGCGGTGGCCGTTCTTGCGGCGGTAGTTCTGGCGGCGCTTCTTCTTGAAGACGATGATCTTCGGACCGCGATCCTGGGCGACGACCTCGGCCGTCACGGCAGCGCCAGCCACCGTCGGGGTGCCCACGGTGGCGCTGCCGCCGTCGCTCACCATCAGCACGTCATTGAGCGTGATGGAAGCGCCGGCCTCGGCCTCGAGCTTCTCAACGCGGATCACGTCGCCATTGGCGACCTTGTACTGCTTGCCGCCGGTGCGGATCACTGCAAACATCGTCGTCACTGCCTATCTCAAAACAAACGGAAGGGCCGCTCGCCCACCGTTTGAGGTGCAAGCCCGTTCGTGAGAGCGGGGATTTAACTGATGGGCCACCGGGAGTCAACAGGCATGGTGGTATTTTCGCGTTCATTTTCCTGCAAACAAGGGCTTGCATCCCCAAAAGCTTTTGGGTAGGTTCCGCGCCACCCCGGAAACGGGGCAGCGGATGGGTGGCAGAGCGGTTGAATGCACCGCACTCGAAATGCGGCATACCCGCAAGGGTATCGGGAGTTCGAATCTCCCCCCATCCGCCACTCTCATTCGAGCGAACGCTCAGAAAAAGGCCTTCCCCACCGGGAAGGCCTTTTCGTTTCCGCCTCAAGTATCCTTGATCATCGCCAGCGCGGCCTCGAACAGGGCGCTGCCCGGTTCGGCGAAGCGGTCCACCACGCTGAAATGGTCGGCGCCCGGTTCCACGATCTCCCGCACCGCGTTGCCCTGCGCGGCCCAGGCCAGGGCGTAGTCGGCCTGCTGGCGGTGCATCGCGTCGGTCTCAAGGCCGCCCAGTGCCGGCAGCAGCAGCGGGGCCGGGGCGGGAACGGCGTGGATCGGGCTGAGCCGCCGTGCCGAGTCGGCATCGAGCCGCAACTGCTCGTTCACCTCGAAGCCCAGAAGCGGTTCCAGGTCGTAGATGCCGCTGATCGGAATGCCGCCGGCCACGCGGTCGCGGTTCTCCGACACCAGCTTCGCCGTCAGATGGCCTCCCGCCGAATGGCCGGACACCACCACCCGCCGCGAATCGGCGCCGAAGCCGTCCGCGTTGGCGAACACCCAGTCCAGACCGGCCTGGGCGTGGCCGCACAGCTCGTCCATCGTCACGTCCGGGCACAGCCCGTAGCCGAGCAGGACCACCGCCACCCCGCGCTCCACATAGGGTGCTGCGATGAAGGAATGCAGGTCCTTCGACAGGGCGCGCCAATAGCCGCCATGGATGAAGACCAGCACCGGCGCGCCCTCCCCGGCGGGGAAGACGTCCGCGCGCTGGCGCGGGTGCGGGCCGGTGGGGATGTCGTACCGTCCGCCGAGCCGGGCGCGCACCGCCTCGCTCTCCGCCTGCCAGCGGGCGAAATAGGCGGGGTGCTCCGGCACCAGCTTGCGGAAATTGTACTGGCGGTCGATCTCGGCGGCGGTCATGCCGGAATGGAGAGGGTCAGACGCCAAGATAACGCTCCTTCAGGGTGGGGTCGGCCAGCAGGGCGGCGGAACTGCCGGACCACACCAGCCGTCCTTTCTCGATGACGTGGTGGCGGTCGGCGAATCGGGCCAGGGCGGACACGTTCTTGTCCACCACCAGGATCGCCTGCCCCTCGCCCTTCAGGCGGGCAAGGCAGTCCCAGATCTCCTGACGGACCAGCGGGGCCAGCCCCTCGGTCGCCTCGTCGAGGATCAGGAGCTTCGGATTGGTCATCAGGGCGCGCCCGACGGCGAGCATCTGCTGCTCCCCGCCCGACAGGTTGCGGGCGAGGTTGCCGGCGCGCTCGGCCAGCCGGGGGAACAGGGCGTGGACCCGCTCCACCGTCCAGGGATCGCGCCGCGCGAAGCGGTTGGCGGCGGTGGCGATCAGGTTCTCGCGCACGGTCAGGGTGGGGAAGACCTGCCGCCCCTCCGGCACCAGGGCGATGCCGGCCCGCGCGATGCGGTGCGGCGGGCGGCCCGCGATCTCCGCGCCCTCGAAGGTGATGGACCCGCCGGTCGGCGCCACGAGGCCCATGATGGCCTTGATGGTCGTGGTCTTGCCCATGCCGTTGCGGCCCATCAGCGTCACCGCCTCGCCCGCATCGATGGACAGCTCCATACCGAACAGCGCCTGGCTGGAGCCATAGGCGGCGGTCAGGTTGGCGACGCGCAGCATCAGGCGACCTCCAGCTCGTCACCCAGATAGGCTTCGCGCACCGCCGGGTCGTTTCGGATCTGCTCCGGGGTGCCGCTGGCGAGGTCCTTGCCGCGCACCAGCACGGTGATGCGATCGGCCAGGGCGAAGACGGCGTCCATGTCGTGCTCCACCAGCAGGATCGTCACGCCGCCCTTCAACTCCTGGAGAAGCTCCACCATGCGGGCGGAGTCCTCCGGCCCCATGCCGGCCATCGGCTCGTCCAGCAGAAGCAGCCGCGGCCCGGTCGCCAGGGCCATCGCCAGTTCAAGCTGCCGCTTCTCGCCGTGGGCCAGCGCGTCGGCGCGGGTGTCGGCGCGCGCGCCCAAGCCCACCCGCTCCAGCACCGCGCGGGCGGGGTCCGCCAGCCGCCGGTCGCGCCCGGCGTCGCGCCAGAAGCGGAAGCTGTGCCCGGCATGCGCCTGCACCGCCAACGCCACATTGTCCAGCGCGGTGAAGCTGGGGAAGATCGAGGTGATCTGGAAGCTGCGCGCCAGCCCGCGTTGCGCACGCTTGTGGACAGGCAGGCGGGTCACGTCGCGCCCGTCGAACAGGATCGTTCCGGAATCGGGGGGCAACTCACCGGAGAGCTGGCCGATCAGGGTGGTCTTGCCGGCCCCGTTCGGGCCGATCAGGGCGTGCAGCTCTCCCTCCGCGACGGAGAGCGAGAGACCATCGGTCGCGGCCAGGCCGCCGAAGCGCTTGACGAGCGAGTCGGTGCTGAGCAGGACGCGGCTCACGGACGCCTCCCGGCGACGACGCCCCACAGGCCCTTGCGGGCGTACAGCACCAGGAGGATCAGCACCGGACCCAGCACGATCTTCCAATGCTCGCCCAGCCCGGCGTGGGCGAGGTCCATCAGCTCCGGCACGAACTCCTCCAGCAGCAGGAGCGCGGCGGCGCCCAGGACGGGACCGATCAGCGTGCCGATGCCGCCCAGGACGACCATCACGATCAGGTCGCCCGACCGGCTCCAATGCAGATATTGCGGCCCGACGAACATCGTCGCGTTGGCGAGCAGAGCCCCGGCCAGCCCGGCCAGCACCCCGGCGATGACGAAGGCGGCGAGCTTGTAGCGGGTGACCGGGTAGCCGAGCGCCGCCATGCGCCGCTCGTTGTCCTTGGCGCCGCGGATCACCCGCCCGAAGCGGGAATTGACCAGCCGCCAGCCGATAACCAGCGCGGCCACCAGGAGCCCCAGAACCACGTAATAGAAGGTCGTGTGGTCGGCGATGTTCAGAGGGGCGGGCAGGGTGGAGCGGCTCCACAGCGCGATGCCGTCGTCGCCGCCGTAAGCCTTCAGCCCGGTCATCAGGTAGAACAGCATCTGGGCGAAGGCCAGCGTGATCATGATGAAGGGCACGCCGGTGGTGCGCAGCGAGATCGCCCCGACGGGCAAGGCCGCGAGCGCCCCCGCCAGCATGGCCAGCGGCCAGACGATCAGCCCGTTCACCGTGCCGGGAAGGCCGAACAGCGTCGATCCGTCCGACTGGTGGGCGAACAGGATGCCGACGACATAGCCGCCGATGCCGACGAAGGCCGCGTGCCCGAAGCTGACCATCCCGCCGAAGCCAAGGATCAGGTCCAAACTGACCGCCGCCAGCGCAAAGACCAGGATGCGCGTCGCCAGCCGCACGTAGAAGGGCTCCCCCATCCAGTCGGCGACGGTGGGAAGCGCCAGCGCCACGGCCAGCAGGATCAGCAGGGCAATGCGGGGGCGGGTGAACAGGGCTGTTCGGGTCGCGGTCGGGAGCATGGAGGGCCGGAAAGGGGGGCGTTCAACCAATGGGTAAGCCCGTCTTTTCGCACAAATGAACGGGCTTGAACACAGAAGGTCGGGGATTCCGGGTGGACGACAGGGTCTTCACGGGTTGCACGGATTTGAACACGGATGACACGGATTTCTTTTTGAGCGTGCTCAGCGCGCGCTGACCCACAAGGCACGCGCCGGGCACGCTCAAGAGATTCCGTAAAATCCGTGCAATCCGTGTGAATTCCGTTGTCCGCCCGGAATCCCGCCCCTCAATGCGCCGGGAACAGCCCCTTGGGCTTGATCGCCAGGACCACCGCCATCAGCACGTAGATCGCCATGGAGGCAAGCGCGGCCCCGGCGGCGCTGGCGTTGGCCGCGTCCATCACCAGACGGAAGGCGGTGGGCAGAAGGGCACGTCCCAGTGTGTCCACCATGCCGACCAGCAGGGCGCCGGCCAGCGCCCCGCGGATCGACCCGATGCCGCCGATCACGATGACCACGAAGGTCAGGATCAGGATCTGCTCTCCCATGCCGACCTGCACGGCCAGCACCGGCCCGGCCATGGCGCCGGCCAGCCCGGCCAGCCCGCAGCCCAGCGCGAAGACCAGCCCGAACAGCAGCCGGACGTCCACCCCCAGCGCCATCACCATCTCGCGGTTGGTGGCTCCGGCGCGGATCAGCATGCCGACCCGCGTGCGGGCGATCAGCAGCCACAGGAACACCGCCACCGCGATGCCCACGGCCAGGATCGCCAGCCGGAAGGCCGGGTATTTCAGCCCGAACAGGTCCACCGTCCCGGCCAGCGCCGCGGGCGGGTTCAGGAAGATGGGGACCGGGCCGAAGATGATCTTCACCAGCTCGTTGAAGAACAGGATCAGCCCGAAGGTCGCCAGCACCTGATCGAGATGGTCGCGGCGGTAGAGCGTGCGCAGCGCCACCGCCTCCACCGCCAGCCCCAGCAGCGCCGTCAGCAGCACCGCCGCCGCCAGCGCCAGCGGGAAGCTGCCCAGCACCGGCACCAGCGCCGCCGTCAGGTAGGCGCCGACCATGTAGAAGGTGCCGTGGGCGAGGTTGATGAGGTCCATGATGCCGAAGACGAGCGTCAGCCCGGCGGCCATCAGGAACAGCATCACGCCGAGCTGAAGCCCGTTCAGCCCCTGTTCGGCGAGAAGGAGCGCGTCCATGCCCAGATCCCCGGTGTCGGGCTTACTTCATCGGGCAGTCTTTGACGTAGGCGTCGGCGTGGTTGGTGAAGACCGTGGCGACGGTCTTGTTGGTCACGGCCCCGTCCGCACCCTTCACCACCTCGCGCAGGTAGATGTTGTGGATCGGGTAATGGTTGGTGTTGAAGGCCACCTCGCCGCGCAGGCTCTGCATCTTGGCGGTGCGCAGCGCCGCCCGCAGCTTGTCCTTGTCCTTGAGGTCGCCGCCGACCGCCGTCACCGCCGCGTCGATCAGCAGCGCCGTGTCGTAACCCTGGGCGGCGTACATGGACGGGATGCGCCCGAACTTGGCCTTGAAATCGGCGACGAACTTCCGGTTGGCGGCGTTGTCGAGGTCGGGGCTCCACTGGGCGGAGTTCTTGACGCCGAGAGCGGACTCGCCGACCGCCGCCAGGATGTCCTGGTCGAAGGAGAAGCCGGGGCCGAACAGCGGCACCGCGCCCTTCAGCCCGGCCTGCTCGAACTGCTTGATGAAGTTGATGCCCATGCCGCCGGGGTAGAAGACGTAGACGGCGTCCGGCGCCGCGGCCTTGAGCTGCGCCAGTTCCGCCGCGTAGTCGAGCTGCCCGACCTGGGTGTAGACCTCGCCCGCGACCTCGCCCTTGTAGTAGCGCTTGAAGCCGGCCAGACCGTCCTTGCCCGCCGGGTAGTTGGGGGCCATCAGATAGACCTTCTTGAACCCCTCGTCCTGGACATGCTTGCCCACGGCCTCGTGGATCTGGTCGTTCTGGTAGGCGGCGTTGAAGAAGTACGGGTTGCACTGCGCGCCCGCCAACTGCGACGGGCCGGCGTTCGGGCTGATGAAGAAGGTCTGCCCGCCGGCCAGGGTCGGCAGCATCGCCAGCGCGAGGTTCGACCAGACCACGCCGGTCACGATCGGCACGCGGTCGCGCTCCACCATGCGGTTGGCGAGGCCGACGGCGACGTCCGGCTTCTGCTGGTCGTCCGCCTCGATGATCTGGGTGTCCTGCCCGCCCAGCTTGCCGCCCGCATGCTCCACCGCCAGCGCGAAGCCGTCGCGGATGTCGATGCCCAGACCGGCGCCGGGGCCGGACAGGGTGGTGATCATGCCGATCTTCAGCGTGTCCGCCGCCGCCGGGGTGGCGAGCAGGGCCAGCGCGGAGGCCAGCGTAAGCAGGTTGCGGGTCATGACGGTCCAGCCTCCAGAGGTATTATGATTGATTTATGGGCAGCGCGAATTTCAGGCGGCCTGTTTGCGTCCGTCCGCCCAATCACGCGCCGTGGACGGGCGGCCCTCGGCGTCGATCAGGCCACGGGCGAAGAGTTCCTCGACATGGCGGATGAAGAAGGCGGCGGTGCTTTCCCGCTCCCAGTGTTCCATCCAGTTCTGTTCCAGGAAGGCGAGGATCGCCGGCTGCCCCAGCTCCGCCTCCCACAGCACGCCCAGCAGGGAGGTCTGCTGCTCCTCGTGCATGCAGTCCTCGAAGGTCAGCTTCTGCTGGCTGCGCGCTTCCTTGCGCAGCGTCGTCTCCGGCCCCGGCCCCAGGCCGAAGTCGTAGAGCGCGCGGCGCTCGGGCGCGGCGACCAGCCAGTGGGCGACCTCATGCACGATGACCGTGGACTCGACGTCGGTGCGGATGACTTCCCCGTCCCACATGAAGGAGGCGTTCGGCGGCTCGTCCAGCGTGCCGATGCCGTGGGCGTGAGCCAGACGCACCGCTTCGGCGCGCTGCTCCGGCGTGTCGACGCCGCCGGGCACCGGCCATGTCGCGGCGATGCGCCGGAAGGCGGCGAGGGGCAGGGGCTTGCCGGCCAGCAGGCGCTCGAAGGTCGCCAGGGCCTCCGGCATCGTCTCGGCCGGGATCGGAGTCAGGATCATGATGGGAAAGGCGGTCCGGGGTGCGCAATGGCCCCTATTTGCCCAATGGAACGGGCGCGGCGCAAGAAAAACCCCTCTTCCATCAGATCGCGATGGAAGAGGGGTGAAGAAGAAGCCCGTCAGGCGGCCCGCATGTCGGTCAGGAAGCGCGAGACGAAGCCGCGCAGATCCTCCGCCTCTCCGGTCAGCCCGTCGGCGGCGTCCAGCACCTGACGGGAGGCGTCGCCGGTGGCTTCCGCCGCCTGGGTCACCCCGGCGATGTTGCCGGACACCTCCTGCGTGCCGCGGGCGGCCTGCTGGACGTTGCGGCTGATCTCGCGGGTGGCCGCACCCTGCTCCTCCACCGCGGCGGCGATGGTGGTGGAGATGTGGCTGATCTCGCCGATCACCCGGCCGATCTCGGCGATGGCGGCGGCGGCCTCGCGGCTGACCTGCTGGATGCCGGCGATCTGCCCGGAGATATCCTCCGTCGCCTTGGCGGTCTGGTTGGCGAGGCTCTTGACCTCCGACGCGACGACGGCGAAGCCCTTGCCGGCCTCACCCGCGCGGGCGGCCTCGATGGTGGCGTTCAGCGCCAGCAGGTTGGTCTGGCTGGCGATGTCGTTGATGAGCTGCACCACCTCGCCGATGCGCTGGGCGGCATCGACCAGACCGCGCACGGTGGCGTCGGTCCGCTCGGCGGTGCTGACCGCCTGCCCGGCGATGCCGTTGCTCTGGGCGACCTGCCGGCTGATCTCCTGGATGGAGCTGGACAGCTCCTCCGCGGCGGCGGCGACGGTCTCCACATTGGCGGTGGCCTGGGTGGAGGCGGTGGCGACGGCGCTGGCCTGCCGGGTGGTCTGCTCCGCCGTGGCCGACATGCCCTGGGCCGTGCTGTTGAGCTGGGTGGCGGCGGCGGAGACCCGGGACAGCACCTCCATCACCATACGGTCGAAGTCACGGGTCAGGGAGTCGATCCGCTCCGACCGCTCGCGGCGGGCCTCATGCTCGGACGCCTGCTCGGCGGCCAGACGGTCGGCCTCGATCAGGCTGTGCTTGAAGACCTCCACGGCCTTGGCCATGCCGCCGATCTCGTCGCCGCGGTCCAGGCCGGGCACATCCACCCGGCGGTCGCCGCCGGCCAGACGGGTCATCGTGCTGGTCATCGACACGATGGGCCGCGACAGGCCGCGCCCGATCAGCAGCGCGGAGATCAGCCCCAGCAGGACGGCGGCCGCGGCGGCGGCGGTGGTCATCGTCCGGGCGTCGTCGATGTTCGCCGTGGCGGTCGTGCCGAGCGCCGCCTGCTGGCGGACGCTGGCGTCGCGGAGCTGCTCCACCCGCGCGTTGACGGTCGGGCCGAGCGTTTCCAGCACCTGCGAGACCAGCTCGTCCCGCTGGGTGGTGGCGACGACCACCTTCTCGAACTGGGTGGCGAAGACGCGCTGATAGGCCAGGAAGGACGAGGCGCCCCGGCGCCGCTCCAGCTCGGTCAGCTTGGCCAGCATCGCGTTGCCGCGTTCGCGCGCGCTCTGAAGCTCCTTGCGGAAGGCGTCGGCGGTCTCCGCCGAGCCGGCGGTCAGGAAGCGGTTGGCGTGGTTGCGGGCGGCCAGGAAATGGCGGGCCGCCATGCCCGCCTGATAGGCGGCTTCGGTGTCGCCGTCCCCATAGGCGCTGTCCATCACGGCGATCAGCGCCTTCTCCATCTTGGCCCCGAGGTCCAGAAGCTCCGCCGACGCCTCGTTGCGGGTGGCCTGGAACTCCATGATGCGGGTGAAGGCGTCGCGGTACCGGGTCAGCTCCTCGTCCATCTGAGTCACCGTGCGGTTCAGCGCCGGCTCGGTGAACAGGGCCTTCGCCCCGTCGATCCGCTGGTCGAGGTCGGTCGCCAGCGTGCCCACCGTATGGGCGGCCTCCTCGCTGCCGGTGAGCAGGAAGGTCTTGGCCTGAAGCTGGACCTCCAGCATCGTCGCCTGGATGCGCCCGACCTCCGCGGTCTGGCGGGCCAGGGTCTGATAGGTCGCGAAGCCGTCCCTGGCGTCCGTCAGGGCATGGACGCCGACGCCGCCGATGGCGATCAGGAAGAGGAGAACCCCGGCGTTCGCGGCCGTGATCTTGGTTCCGACCCGCAGATGGTTGAGCAGGCTCATGATCGGGAAAACTCCGGATGAGGCTGATGGTTTAGACATCAAACATGGCAGCGTCGGATTACTAATTCATTAAGTGTGCCAACCGGCCGGCAAGGGGCGGGGAAGACTCCGGGCAGGGCCGTCCGGAGTCTTCGTGTACCGTTGGGAAGGCTTCTATCCTTCCGGGTTCTGGCGGATGGATGGAGGCTTGGAATATTTGTCCTGCCCGCGGCGTTAGCTCATGGCGACGGGCCGTTCCGGCGCCGGTTCCAGCGGCATGCTGGTCACGGCTTAGGCCGTGGTTGGTCACAATAGAGGCGTTTTGCTCATCCCCATGTATCGTGCTATATGCCAAAGGGCTAAGCGCCCCGCCGGGGACGCCTGCCCGGACCCCATCCTCCCGGCTCGTGATGATCTGACCCAACGGCCGGCCATGTCCCTGACCGACGCGCCCACCCTGGTGGCACCCGCCCATGCCGGCGATGCCCCGTCCGCCCCGAAGCCCTCGCGCTCCGCCCGCATGAAGCGGGGGCGCCTGTCGGTGGTGATCCCCTTCTACAACGAAGGCCCCAACATCGCGGCGCTGTTCGACCGGCTGGTGCCGGTGCTCGACCGGCTGGACGCGGAATGGGAGGTCGTCTGCGTGAACGACGGCAGTCGCGACGACACGCTGGACCGCCTGCTGGACGTGCACGACGCCGATCCGCGGGTGAAGGTGGTCGATCTGTCGCGCAACTTCGGCAAGGAGCTGGCCCTGTCCGCGGGGTTGCGCCACACCACCGGCGACGCCGTGGTGCCGATGGACGCCGATCTCCAGCACCCGCCGGAGCTGCTACCCCAGTTCCTCGCCAAATGGCGGGAGGGTTACGACGTGATCGTCGCCGTGCGCAACGCGCGGGTGGGGCAGAGCCTGAAGCACCGGATGTTCGCGCGCGCCTTCTACTGGATCTTCGACAACCTGTCGGAAATCCGGCTGCCGCGCGAAGTCGGCGATTTCCGGCTGATGGACCGGCGGGTGGTGGACGTCATCAACCGGATGCCGGAGCGCACGCGCTTCATGAAGGGCATCTTCGCCTGGGTCGGCTTCCGGCAGGCCAGCATCCCCTATGAGCAGGGGGAGCGCGCGGGCGGCGAGACCAAATGGGGGTTCACGAAGCTGCTGAGCCTGTCCTTCGACGGGCTGACCGCCTTCTCCACCTTTCCGCTTCGGGTGTGGAGCCTGGTGGGCATGGCGATTTCCGGCTTCGCCTTCGTCTACATCCTGCTGCGCCTTCTGCGCACCCTGTTCTACGGCATCGACGTGCCCGGCTACGAATCGCTGCTGGCTGCGGTGCTGTTCATGGGCGGCATCCAGCTCCTCACGCTGGGCATCATCGGCGACTACATCGGGCGCGTGTTCAACGAGGTGAAGGGGCGCCCCCTCTACATCGTCCGCTCCGCGCACGGGTTCGAGGACGAGACCGCCGCGCCGGTGACCAATCCGGGCGCCCACCGCCGGCCCGGGATCGAGGACCGCCCTGCATGAGCCTGATGCCGCCGATCGGCCTGAATCCCCTGGGTGCCGCCCCCCCGGCGGGCCTGCTGTCCCAGCGCCGGGCCGGCGCCCTGTGGGACGACATGGCGCGCGCGCTTCTGCTGTGCCTGATCATCCTCGCCGCGCTGACCTTCCGCAATTACGGAATCAGCACGGACGAGGAGGTGCAGCACATCTACGGCAAGAAGCTTCTGTCCTTCTACCTGTCCGGCTTCACCGACCGGTCCGCCTTCCATTTCAAGGATCTGTACCTGTATGGCGGGCTGTTCGATCTGGTCACCGCGCTGCTGGTCCCGTTCTCCCCCTTCGAGGAGTACGAGACGCGCCACCTGCTCTGCGCCCTGGTCGGCGTGCTGGGCATCGCCGGCTGCTGGCGCTACGCGCGGCTTCTGGCCGGTCCGCGGGCAGGGTTCCTGGCGGCGGCGCTGCTGGCGCTGTCGGGCGTCTATTACGGCGCGATGTTCAACAACACCAAGGACGTGCCCTTCGCCGCGGGCATGGTGTGGACGCTCTATTTCGCGACCCGGATCATCGGCCAGATGCCGGCCCCGCGCCGCAGCGCGGTTCTGAAGTTCGGCCTGATGCTGGGCCTGACCCTGGCGATCCGGGTGGGCGCGGTGCTGGCCGGCTTCTACCTCGCGGTCGCTCTGGCGCTCTATGTGGTCCTGGTGGCGTGGCGCGGCGGGCTGGGGGCGGCGCTGGGCGTCACCGGGCGGACCGTCCTGACCCTGCTGCCGGCCATTCCCCTGGCCCTTGGGGTGATGGCGCTGTTCTGGCCCTGGGCGGTGCAGAAGCCGCTGAACCTGCTGGTGGCGCTGCGCGTCGTCTCGCATTACCCGATCGACATCCAGACGCTGTTCATGGGGCAGATGGTCAGTTCCGCGGCCCCGCCCGCGCTCTACCTGCCGGTCTATCTGGGGGTGAAGCTGCCGGAGGTGCTGCTGCTGGGGGTCGTGGCCGCGGTGGTTCTGACGGTTGTCTGGGCGCTGCGCGGAGGCTGGCGGAATGTCGACGGCGCGTTCGGCGCGGTGCGCTGGGTGCCGTTGGCACTGGCCGCCTTCCTGCCGGTCCTGCTGTTCATGCTGATGCGCCCATCCGTCTACAACGGCATCCGCCATTTCCTCTTCGTGGTGCCGCCGATGGCGGTCATGGCCGGCATCGCCTTCGACCGTCTGTGGAGTCTGGCCGATGCGCGGGGCAGGCGTACGGGGCAGGCGTACGCCGCCGCGGCCATCGCGGCGGCCGTGCTGTACGCGTGGCAGCTCGGCAGCCTGCACCCGAACCAGTACGTCTACTACAACCAGTTCGCCGGCGGGCTGAAGGGCGCCGAGGGCCGGTTCGAGCTGGATTACTGGGGCAATTCCCAGCACGAGGCGCTGGCCGAGCTGATCGCGCTGGTGGAGCGCGAGAACGGTGGCCAGCCGCCGCCGCGCCAGTACACCCTGTCGGTCTGCGGCAACACGCTGGCCGTACGCTTCGAGCTTCCGCCCTGGCTGAAGCTGGTCAACGGCACCGGGCTGGATTGGCGCAAGGCCGACTTCTTCATGGCCTTCACCCAGGTGAAGCAGTGCCCCAGCCTGCTCGGCGGGCAGCCGATCATCGAGATCGCCGCCGACGACGTGCCACTGACCATCGTGAAGGACCGCCGCCCGCCGGAGGCGGAGATTCCAAGCGAGTGACCCGCCCGTCACCGGCCTAATCCGTCCGGCGCGGTCCGCTCCGTTGGCGTGATCGCCGTCCGCGGGCGTACCGGCGGGCGGTTCCCCTCCCCACTCTCTCACCCAGCGCGTCGGTGACGGAGGCTGGGGATGCGGGGGCCGGTGCTCGGTGTCGTGTCGTTTCTTGCGGTCACCGTCTGGGCGACGGCTCCGGCCCCGGCGGACGCGGTGCCCCGGGACAGGCTGGGGGAGGCGGTGACGGCGCTGGCCGACCGCCGTCTGGCGGAGGCCGGGCCGGGCAGCATCGTGGTCGGCGTCATCCGCGACGGGCGCAGCATCGTGATCGGGCGCGGCGACAGTGGGCGGCCCGACGGCGGCCCGCCGGACGGCCGGACCCTGTTCCAGATCGCCTCGCTGACCAAGCCCTTCACCGGCACCATTTTGGCCGAGCTGGTCCGCGCCGGGCGCGTCGCCCCGACCGACCCGCTGGCCCGCCACCTGCCCAAGCCCGTTCACGCGCCCGATTTCGACGGCAAGCCGATCCGTCTGCTCGACCTCGCCACCCATACGGCGGGTCTGCCCAACGTGCCGGAGACCCCGCGCTTCTCCTGGAACCGTCTGGAGGACCCGCGCAACCCCTACAAGCCCCTGACGCGGGAGGAGGTGGGGATGTGGCTGTCCGGCTTCAGCCTGCCGGTGCCGCCCGGCACGCGCTTCCGCTATTCCAACGTGGGCATGGCCGTGCTGGGGGAAGCCCTGTCCACCGCCTCCGGCATTCCCTACGAGACGCTGCTGAAGCGGGTCGTCACCGACCGTTTCGGGATGAAGGACACCACCCTGGCGCCCGGCGCGGAGCAGCGCGCCCGCAAGGCGGTCGGCCACGCCCGCGGGCAGGTGGTGCCGGATTGGGAGGCGCCGGCCATGCAGCCCTCCTTCGGGCTCTATTCGACCGCCGACGACCTGCTGCGCTGGCTGCGCGCCAACATGGGGGACTGCTCCGCGTCCGCCGCCTGCGACGCGGACACCGCCGCGACCCTGGCGCTCGCCCAGTCGGTGCAGGTGGACGGGCGGGCGTTGCGCGATCCGGGGGCGCTGGGGCAGGGGGCGATGGCGCTGGGCTGGTTCGTCGCCTGGGCGGCGGACGGCACGCCGATCCTCTGGCATTCCGGGTCCACCGGCGGCTTCAACGCCTACATCGCCTTCTCGCGCGCCCATCGCTGGGCGGCGGTGGCTCTGACCAACAGCGACCCCGAGCGCATCGCCGCCGACCGGGTGGTGGGCGACCTGATCTGGCATCTGGAGGATGCGGCGGCGGACCGCCGGTGAGGGGCGGAGCTTACCTCGTCAGTGCAGCAGGTCAGTGCAGCAGGCCGCCGGGCGGGGGGCGGTCGGACGAGGACAGGATCTGCGACGCCGGTTCGGCGACGGGACCGGCCTGATGGTGGGCCAGCCGCCACTCGCCGTCCTCCCGAACGAACAGGTTGGTTGCGGCCAGCACGGCGTTGCCCAGGACCTCCTCGCACAGGACCACCGCGGTGTCGCCATACAGGCTGACGCGCTCGTTGCGCGCCTGGACCGCCGGGCCGCGGGGCGCCCGCAGCACGTCCCGCCAGCTCGACACCACCGCCTCCCGGCCGAACAGGATGGTCCAGCCGGGATGGATGCAGGACACGGGCAGGCGGGAGGCCCACAGCCGGTCCATGGCGGGGAAGTCACGCTCGGTGAAGGCCCGGTAGAAAGCCTGGTTCGAGGCCAGCACGGCGTCGTGGTCGATCATTGGGAAACGGGTCTCCGAAACATTCGGATTCGCTTCTATACACGCAACCGCCCGAACGGCAAGGGTTGGCGTGATTTATCACAGACCGCGACGACCATACCGGCACGACCCATGCGTCAGGCCTTGATGTCCACCTTCTGGGACGCCTCGGCCGGAGCGCCGCCGGACTTCGCGTCGCCATCGGTCAGGCCGGCGATGGGCTGCGACAGGTCCAGGTTCAGGTGCATCACGCCGTCGGCGCTCTTGGTCGGGGTCAGGGCGCCGAGGCCGCTCATCCCGCCCTTCGAGGCGACGTTGTTCAGCTTCTCCAGCACGCCCTTGATCTCGTCCTCGCTGAAGCCCTCGGCGCGGACGATCATGCCGGTGGCCTTGCCCGACACCTTGGTCGACGCGGCGGAGAACATGGCGCTGCCCGAACCGTCGCCGTTCAGCGTGGCCTGAAGGCCGCGGTCCTCACGGGTGAAGTCCAGGGTGGACTTGGCGAAGGAGATGCGGACCGACTTGTCGCCGTCCTGGATGGTCAGTTCCATCCCACGGGACTCGATGGACCACTGGGACCGGGCCTCCTCCATGCTCATGGTCATCTGGCTGAAATCCATGGACTTCAGCTTGTCCTTCATGGCGCTGCCGAAATCGCCGACGGCGCCTTTCACGTCGTCGTCCGACATGCCCAGCCCGCCCAGCAAGCTGCCGAGGTCGCCCGCCATGTTGTCGATGGCCTTCTCGAACAGCCCGGCGAGACCCTTGGACTGCTCCAGCGCAGACTGCATGATCCGCTCGGCCTCCTTGGCGCGGTCGGCCATGGCCTGGGCGCCGGACTTGGCGGCGCCGCCCGCCGCACCGCCCGCCGCACCGGCATCGGCGCCGTCGGCACCCGCCGCCGGGGCCTTCTTGCCCGACAGGGTGTCGAGCAGGTTCTCCATGGACTGGCTGATCGTGTAGGCCGGGCCGGCGCCTTTCGCCGGGGCCGCGGTGTCGGCCGTGCCGGGGGTCGTGCTGGCGGCCTTGGCGCCGTCCGCGGCCTTGCTCTCGGTTGCCTTCTTGGCGTTGTTCGCTTGTTGCAAGGCCGTGCTGGTCGTCCCAGTCGGCCCGGACAGTTCCGAGTAATACATCGCCGCCTCCCGCGCGTGATCGTTTCGCCGTGAGGGTATGATCGTACCGCAACCTTTACCACAGGTTAATTCGTCGCAGCGGTCCTGCAACGCGCGGTCGAAATCCTTCGGCTTCGCAGGATTTTATCAGTTTTTGCTTGCGGAGTCCTCCACGGGCGCGAGGGGTTGGGTCGCCGGACCGTTGAGGACCGTCCCATCCACCGCGAAGCGGGAGCCGTGGCAGGGGCAGTCCCAGCTCCGCTCCCCCGGATTCCAGCGCACCACGCATTTCAGATGCGTGCAGATGGCGGATCGGCGGTGCAGCGCCCCCGACTCGTCGCGGAAGACGGCGACGGGCCAGACGCCCGACTTCAGAACCGCGCCCTGGCCGGGTTCGATGCGGTCCTCCCCCTCCACCTCCGGCCCCTGGACGTAGGGCAGGAAATGGCGCGCCACATCCAGGTTCTCGCGCAGGTAGGTGCCGAGCTTGCTGGTCATCTTCCGTCCGGGATCGTACAGCGCGGCCCAGGGGCTGCCGCTGCCGTGGATCAGCTCGCACAGGACCAGCCCGGCGATGGTGCCGTGGGTCATGCCCATGCCGCTGTCGCCGGTGGCCACGAAGACGCGCCCGCCATAGGCCGGGTCGGGGCCGATGAAGGCCAGCCCGTCGAAGGGCTCCATCACCTGCCCGGACCAGCGGTGCTCGACCGCCCCGGCCTGGGGGAAATGCGCGCGGGCCCAGCTTTCCAGCGCGTCCCAGCGCTCCGCCATGTCGCGGGCCTCGCCGGTCTTGTGGTCCTCGCCGCCGACGATCAGACGGTCATGGTCCGCCTCCGGCTGGAGCCGCACATAATGATAGGTGTCGAGCGTGTCCCAATAGAGGGCGTCGGGCACGCTGCCCTTCGGCACCCGCAGGGAAATCGCGTAGGTGCGGTAGGGCGCCTGCTTGGTGTGGATGGCGAAGCGGTCGCTGATCGGGGAATTGGTGGCGACGACCACCGCGGCGGCTTCGACCGTCGCGTGGTCCGGTCCGGCCTCCACCCGCGCGCGCTCCCCGTCCTGCCGGACCGCGGAGACATGCGCCCCGGTGACCAGCGTCCCGCCGCGCGCCAGGAAGGCGCGAGTCAGCCCGGCCAGATAGTCCAGCGCGTGGACGCGCCCCTGCCGGGGAAAGCGCAGACAAGGGCCGGGGTGTTGGATGGGCGGGGCGTCCAGCCGCTCCACATCGTCCAGCCCGGCGCGGCGGGCGGCGTCGCGTTCCCGGTCCAGCAGGGCGGGGTCCTGCCCCGGCGCCAGCATCAGATAGCCGTCGATGCGGGCGAAGCCGCAGTCGATGTTCTCCTCGCGGGCGATCCGCTCGATGGTGTCGATGGCCGCGCCGTGGCTGTCCGCGGCCATGCGGGCGCCGGACTCGCTGTGCAGCCGTTCGATCTCGGTGAAGCGGTCGTCGATGACGTTGGACAGGTGCGCCGTCGTGCGCCCGGTCTCGCCGCTGCCGGGCGGCCCGTCATCCAGCAGAAGCACCGATTTGCCGGAGCGCTGGAGCAGATAGGCCGTGGTGACCCCGGCGATGCCCGCCCCGACGACGATCACGTCGGGCCGCAGCGCGCCCAGGGCCGCCGCGGTGGGGGCGACGGTCCCGGCGGGCATCGCCGCCCCGCCGCGGTCCATCCAGACGGACGTCGTCGCGCCGGAACTCTGCCCAGGACTTTGCATGACCGGTCCTCCTTCCGTTGGCGGTTGGCATCCGTCATCCTGGCAACACGAGGCGCCGCGGGGCGGTTCCGCGTCCCGCCTCCGGCTGCTTCTTCCGCCTACCGCCTCGGGCTGCTACGGTGTCGCCGATCCGCCGCTTCAACGGACGACGACGCCATGACCGACCGCCTTTCCATCGCGCTGGCCCAGATCAACCCGACCGTCGGCAACGTCGCGGCCAACATCGACCGCATCCGCAACGCGCGGGCTGAGGCCGCCGCGCGCGGCGCCGACCTGATGGTCTGTCCGGAGCTGGTGGTGACCGGCTACCCGCCGGAGGATCTGGTGCTGAAGCCCTTCTTCCTCGACGTGGTGGAACAGGCGGTGCGCGATCTCGCCGCGGAGACGGCGGACGGCGGTCCGGCCCTGCTGGTCGGCGCGCCGTGGCGCGACGGCGGCAGGTGCTACAACACCGCCCTTCTGCTCGACGGCGGCACGGTCGCGGCGACCCGTTTCAAGGTGGACCTGCCGAACTACGGGGTCTTCGACGAGAAGCGCGTCTTCGTCCCCGGCCCGCTGCCCGGCCCGATCAACGTCCGCGGCGTGCGGCTGGGCGTTCCGATCTGCGAGGACATGTGGTCCGCCGACGTGATCGAGACGCTGGCGGAAAGCGGGGCGGAAATCCTGGTCGTGCCCAACGGCAGCCCGTTCGAGGTCGGCAAGCACGACCAGCGCGTCCAGCTCGCCGTGCAGCGGGTCACCGAGTCGGGGCTGCCGCTGCTCTACGTGAACCAGGTGGGCGGGCAGGACGAGCTGGTCTTCGACGGCGCCAGCTTCGCGCTGGGCGCCGACCGCCGTCTGGTGGCGCAGGCCCCGGCCTTCGCCGAGCATCTGCTGGTCACCCGCTGGGAACGCGGCGCCGACGACGTCTGGCACTGCCCCGACGCGGAGCGCATCGCCCCGGTGGAGGAACTGGAATCCGTCTACGCCGCCCTGGTGCTGGGGCTGCGCGACTATGTGAACAAGAACCGCTTCCCCGGCGTGATCCTGGGCCTGTCAGGCGGCATCGACTCGGCGCTGTCGGCGGCCATCGCGGTGGACGCCCTGGGCGCCCACCGGGTGCACGGGGTGATGATGCCCTCGCCCTACACCTCGCAGGAGAGCCTGGACGACGCCGCGGAGTCGGCGGAACTGCTGGGCTGCAAGCTGGACACCGTTCCCATCGTCCCGGCGATGGAGGCGTTCGACCGGATGCTCCGGCCCGCCTTCGCGGGGCGCGACCCGGACATCACGGAAGAGAACATCCAGTCGCGGTCGCGCGGGATCACGCTGATGGCGCTGTCCAACAAGTTCGGCGCCATGGTGCTGTCCACCGGCAACAAGTCGGAGATGTCGGTCGGCTACGCCACGCTCTACGGCGACATGTGCGGCGGCTATGCGGTGCTGAAGGACGTCTACAAGACGACGGTCTATGCGATCTCGCGCTGGCGGAACGAGCATGTGCCGGAGGGCGCTCTCGGCCCGGCGGGCCGCGTCGTTCCGGAGCGCGTGCTGGTCAAGGCCCCGACCGCGGAGCTGAAGCCCGGCCAGACCGACCAGGACACGCTGCCGCCCTACGACGAGCTGGACGACATCCTGCGGTGTCTGGTGGAGCAGGACCTCGGCGTTCCGGAGATCGTCGCCCGCGGCCACGCGCCGGAGCTGGTGAACACGGTCTGGCGCATGCTGCATCTGGCCGAATACAAGCGCCGCCAGGCGCCTCCGGGGCCGAAGATCACCCGGCGGCTGTTCAACCGCGAGCGGCGCTATCCGATCACGAACGGGTTCGGGAGTATTGCGTGACGAGGCTTGAGACGAGCCCCCACCCTAACCCTCCCCCGCTGGGCGGGGGAGGGGATAAGCTCCCTCACCCGCGCGTCAGGCGGATGATCGTCACCATCATGCCGACCGCGTAAAGCTCGGCCAGCGGAACGATCCAGGACGGGTGGAAAAGGATCGCCAGCGGCATGATCAGCAGAAGGATCATCGCCGGGAACACGAAGTAAGGCGAATTGCAGTAGGCCGGAAGGCCATGGACTCGGCCCGAGATCTCGCGAGACTCTTCGCCGATCAAACGATCAGCGGCGCCAACAGTTTGGTCTACCATTCTCTAACACCCACCGTTTTTATGGTCTTCTTGCTCTCCATCTCTTTGGGACGGAGCGGCGTCCCTATACCATGTTTTGCTGAAACGCGGACACGACTTCGCGCCGTCTTGCCGGATGGCGAAAACGGCGCGGGAAGTCCTGAATTCTATTGTGGCTTTACGCCGCTTCGGTCAGCGCCAGATGCGGGCGGCGGACCATCGACTGGATGGTGAAGGGCGCGCGCACGCCGCCGCTGAACAGCTCGGCGCATTCCAGCGCCTTCAGCACCCGCTCCTCCGCCGGCAGGCCGGCCGTGGAGGCGAGCGAGCCCAGCGCGTAGTCCGCCCCGCACCCGATGGCGTGATAGCCGCGCACGGCCTCGCCCACCTGATAGTCGGACTGGATGGAGAAGAGCCGTCCCTCGTAGCCCACCATGAAGGTGCCGCCGGTCTCGACGTCGTTGGAGCGGTGAGCATAGCCGCCGTCCTTGAGGCAACCGCGCACGGCGTCCACGAAGTCGACGACCATGTAGCGGAAGACGTCGGCCTCGGCGTCGCGGTGCGGCGGCTCCAGCCGGTAATGCAGAAGCTGGCCCATGCGGAAGCTGCTGGTGAAGCCGATCAGCATGTCGGCGTTGCGAAACACCTTGGTGTCCGCGCGCACGGTGATGTCCAGGCCGTTCACGCCCGCGCTGTCACCGCCCATCCACACACGATCGCCGTCCACCAAGCCAACAATGCAGGTCATCGCCGTCCTCGTCCCTGAAATCAATTTCGCCCGAAAGCAGGGACAGGGTGGGCTTTTATGGTTAACGAATTGTTGCGGCGCGGCGGTGCCGAAGGGGGTATCCCGCTTCGGCACCTTGGCCTTAAGCGCAGTCGCGACAAGAGCTTAGCGGGCCAGCCCGATCAGCGCGCGGACCGTGTTCTCGGCGCCCTCGGCGATCTGCGCGAGGCTGGCGTCCAGCATGTAGCAGGGGGAGGTGACGATCTTCAGCCGGTGGTCGGTCACGATCTCGCCATGGCCGGTGACGCTGTGCTTCGCCCCCAGCGTCTCCAGCGCGGCGGCGGTCCCGGCGTCGGAACCGATGGTGAGTTCGACTCCCTCCGCCCCGAACAGCGTCGCCAGGATGGCCGGCGCGATGCACAGGGCGCCGATGGGCTTTCCGGCGTCGCGCATGGCGCGCACGGCCTTCTCCACGTCCGGGTTGACCGTGCAGTCCGGCCCCTTGAAGGCGAAATCGCACAGATTCTTGGCGGCGCCGAACCCACCGGGGAAGATCAGCGCGTCCACCGACGCGGCGTCGAAGGTGGCGAGGTCGGCGACCTTGCCGCGGGCGATGCGCGCGGACTCGGCCAGCACGTTGCGGGTCTCCGCCGCCTCTTCACCGGTCAGGTGGTTGACGACGTGGGCCTGCGGGATGTTGGGGGCGAAGCACACGGCCTCCGCCCCGGCGCGGTCGATGGCCAGCAGGGTGCACACCGCCTCGTGGATCTCCGCCCCGTCATAGACGCCGCAGCCCGAGAGCACGACCGCGATCCGCAACGGTTTGTCCGCCATGGTGATTCCTCCTTGGTGCCGATGTCCCGCCCGTTGGGGGAGGGTTGCCGGAAACCCTACCCCACGGCCACGCTTCCGCCTACTCCCCCCGTGCTTTACTCTCTGGGCGTTGCGTGCAGGCGCTTCTGCCCCTGGACGAAGCGGGCCAGCGTGTCGGACAGCACGCCGCGGGGGATCATCGCCTCGATCAACTGGAAGCGCCCGCGCGTGGCGAAGGCCCGGTCCAGGGCGGCCTTCAGCTCCGCCCGCGTGCGCACCCGCACCCCGTCGCCGCCCATGCCCGCGGCCATGTCGGCGAAGCGCCAGTCATCCAGGTCGTTGAAGGCGGATTCGGGCTGGAAGGTGCGCAGCATCTCCCAACTGGCGTTGTTGAACAGGATCACGATGGGGTCGATCCCCAGGCGTCGGCAATTGCCAAGCTCCCACCCGGTCATCTGGAAGGCGCCGTCGCCGACCACGGTCAGGATGCGCTTGCCGCCCGACACGCACTGCGCCCCGATGCCCGCCGGAACGCCGAAACCCATGCCCGCGTAGTAGCCCGGCGCCATCAGCCCGGCGTCGATCATGTCCATGGCGGTGAACAGGCAGTCGCCCATGTCCGCCGCGATCAGCAATGGCTCCTGCCCGGCGCGGACGCGGTCGTTGACGGCGCGGGCGATGTCCATCGGGGCGATGGGCTGCTCGTCGGCCTGAAGGCCGGTGGGGTAGGCGTGGGGTTCCTTGCCGCGCGTCGTCCGGTTGGACGGCGGCAGCCGTTCCAGCAGGGCGTCCACCAGCCCGTTCAACGGGATGTCGGCGTAGGTGTGATAGCCCAGCGTCACCGCGCGGTCGAAGGCATGGATGGTCTTGCGCAGGTCGATCTTGCGCTGGGACACCGCGAAATTGGTGTCGCTGAGGATGGCGCCGAGCAGGAACAGCCCGTCCGACTCCTCGACCAGCCGGGTGATCTCCGCGTCGCCCGCCACGCCGATGTAGGTGCCGAGCGGCGGGGTCGGCGCGTCGGCCAGCAGGCCGCGCCCCATGAAGGTGGTCACCACTGGCACGCCCAGCCGCTGCGCCAGCTCCGCCACCTTGGCCTCCAGCCCGTAGCGGCGGACCTCCACGCAGACCATCAGCACCGGCGAGGTGGCCGAGCGCATGGCCGTCAGCACCTCGTCCGCGCAGGCGGCCAGCGCGTCGCGGTCCACCGGCCAAGCGGGGTCGTCGCCCACCGGCTCGACCTCCGCGTTGACCATGTTGCGGGGGATTTCCAGATAGACCGGGCGCGACAGGGCGCGGGCGGCGCCCAGAACGCGGGCGATCTCCGCCGGGGCCTTGGCCGGGTCGTCCAGCCGGGCCTGGGCCACGGTGATCTCCTTGAACACCTGGAACTGCGTGTCCAGCGTGCGGCCCTGGTGGTGCAGCAGCAGGCCGGCGTTGCCCTCCGTCGTGCCCGGCGCGCCGGAGATGACGACGACCGGCGACTTCTCGGCGTAGGCGCCGGCCACCGCGTTCACCATGTTGAAGGCGCCCGCCCCGTAGGTGACCGCCGCCACCCCCAGCGTGGAGCTGTAGCGCGCCGCCGCGTCCGCCGCGAAGCCCACCGCCGGTTCGTGGCTCAGCGTGTGGAGCGGCAGGATCTGCGTTTCCTCCGCCACCTTGAAGAAGGGCAGGGCGAAATCGCCCGGAATCCCGAACATGGCCTGTGCGCCGCGATCCTTCAGCGCGCGCAGCAGGGCTTCGGCCAGCTTCATGGCCGCTCTCCCGTTCCGATTGGTTTCGCGGATTCGTGATCCGCACATGGGGACAGCATCGCCTTGCGCACCGCCGCGCGCAAGATTTGTTTCATTCGAAACCATCCATTCGCGCAGGAAATTATGAGATCCCCTCTCCCGCCCCGGGAGAGGGAAGGGGCCCGCGCGACGCGCGGGAAGGGTGAGGGTGCCGGCAACCGGTTGGCACCCGATCCTTGGACAACCCTCACCCGCCCGCTTCGCGGGCACCCTCTCCCGGGGCGGGAGAGGGGGGATATGGCCTGCCCAGATTGCTGTGCTATGGTCGATTTCTCAACTTAGAGATGGCGGCCAATTCATGAACAAGTCGTATGTTCTCTCATTCGTTTGTGTGTTTGCACTCTACGGATGCGCGTCGGACAGTCCGGTGGCCGAGCGTGCGCTGTACGATCAGGCCATCGACCGCAGCGCCGTCTTTCAGGAGGCGAACGTCCGGCCATTGGCGCCGTTGGCCTATCCCGTCCGCGCCCTGTCCCTGACCGGCAACACCACCTGGGCGGAGGGGAAGGAGGGCCAGCCGGTGACCATCGACAGCCCCTATGGCCAGTGGATCTCGGTGGAGCCGGAACTGCAGACCATCTGCCGCAACTTCCCGCGCGGGCAGGTGCTGGAGAAGCTGCACCAGCTTCTGGGCCTGAAGCCGGCGACGGAGGCCAACCGCAACGAGCGCTTCGTCCGCTTCACCATCGAGAAGCAGGCCAACGGTCCGACCCAGACCGGCATCTTCCGCCCCTGCGCCAACCCCGACACCGCGGCCACCCAGTGCGGCAACCAGATCAAGGTGGCCGACAGCCAGGGGGCCTACGTCTCCTGGTTCGCCAACCAGATGGTCTTCTCCTACAAGCGCGACCCGGCGATGAGCGGCACCGGCTATCCCTGGACGCGGCTGGGCTACACCTACAACTGGGACCCGGCGGCGGCGGACATCCGCGGCGTGCAGGAATATGTGGTGCCCGACAAGACGGTCGTGACGGTCACCGAGATCGTGAAACCGGAGGATTACTGCGCGCCCTGATGGGCGTCTTTCCGCAGGGTGTCTTTCGGGCCGGCGCGGGGCGTGCTACGACTGCCGCCCTGTCCCGACTTTCGAATGATGCCCGTATGTCCGTCGCCGTCCGCTTCGCCCCCAGCCCGACCGGTCTCCTGCATGTCGGCAACGTGCGCCTCGCGCTCGTCAACTGGCTGTTCGCGCGCAAGGCGGGCGGCAGCTTCCTGCTGCGCATGGACGACACGGACGAGGAACGGTCCAAGCCCGAATACGCGGAGGGGATCGAGCGGGACCTGACCTGGCTCGGCCTGACCTGGGACCGCTTCGCGCGCGAGAGCGACCGCTATGGCCGCTACGACGAAGTGGCGGCGGCGCTGAAGGCCGCCGGGCGGCTCTACCCTTGCTACGAGACGCCGGAGGAGCTGAACCTCAAGCGCGCCAGCCTCGTGTCGCAGGGCCGTCCGCCGATCTACGACCGCGCCGCGCTCCGCTTGACCGACGCCGACCGCGCCCGCCTGGAATCGGAGGGGCGCAAGCCGCACTGGCGCTTCAAGCTGGAGCACGCGCCGGTCGAATGGACCGACCTCGTGCGCGGACCGGTGCATTTCGAGGGTGCAGCGCTCAGCGATCCGGTGCTGATCCGCGAGGACGGGCGCCCGCTTTATACGCTGACCAGCGTGGTGGACGACGCCGACCTCGCCATCACCCATGTCATCCGGGGCGAGGACCACGTCGCCAACACGGCGGTGCAGATCCAGATTTTCGAGGCGCTGAAGAATATTGAGGGCGGCGGGGCGGTCCCCGTCTTCGCCCATCTGCCGCTGCTGACCGACGCGGCGGGGCAGGGCCTGTCCAAGCGGCTGGGCAGCCTGTCCGTGGCGTCCTTGCGCGAGGAGGAGGGGATCGAGCCGATGGCGCTGGCCAGCCTGCTCGCCAAGCTCGGCACTTCCGACGCCATCGAGCCGCGGCTGACGCTGGACGAGCTGGTGGCCGAATTCGACATCGCCAAGGTGTCCCGCGCCACCCCGAAATTCGACCCGGAGGAACTGCTGCGGCTGAACGCCCGCATCCTCCACCTGCTGCCCTTCGAGCGGGTCGCCGGGGAGCTGGCCGCGCTGGGTTTGGCGGAGGCCGACGCCGCCTTCTGGGAGGCGGTGCGCCCCAACCTGTCGCGCGTCGCGGAGGCCCGGGACTGGTGGGCGGTGACCCATGCCCCGGTCGCCCCGGTGGCGGACGACCCCGCCTTCCTGGCCGAAGCGGCGGCCCTGCTGCCGGAGGAGCCCTGGGACCTCTCCACCTGGGGTGCCTGGACGGGAGCGGTGAAGGCGAAGACGGGGCGGAAGGGCAAGGATTTGTTCCTCCCCCTGCGCCGCGCCCTCACCGGGCGGGACCATGGACCGGAATTGAAGAACCTGCTACCCCTGATCGGCCGCACCCGCGCGGAAAAGCGCCTCGCGGGAGAGACGGCGTAAGAGTCCTTACCCCCACCCCGACCCTCCTCCGCTGGGCGGGGGAGGGGGATGAACCTTTCACAGGAGATAGGGCGCCGTGCCGCTGGACCTCTACAACACGCTGACCCGCCGCAAGGAACGCTTCGAGCCGATGAGTCCGGACCGGGTGGGCATGTATGTGTGTGGACCCACGGTCTACGACACCGCGCACATCGGCAACGCCCGCCCGGTGGTGGTGTTCGACCTGCTGTTCCGGTTGCTGCAGCGGCTCTATCCGGCGGTGACCTACGTCCGCAACATCACCGACGTGGACGACAAGATCATCGACCGCTCGCGCGACAGCGGCGAACCGATCGAGGCGCTGACCAAGCGCACCGCCGACCTCTACCACGCCGACATGGACGCGCTGAACGCGCTGCGCCCGACCATCGAGCCGCGCGCCACGCACCACATCTCGCACATGGTGGCCCTGATCGGGCTGCTGATCGAGCGCGGCCACGCCTACGCCGCGGAAGGGCATGTGCTGTTCTCCGTGCCGTCGATGGCGGAGTATGGGCAGCTCTCCCGCCGCACGCTGGACGAGTTGATCGCCGGCGCCCGCGTGGAGGTCGCACCCTACAAGCGCGATTCCTCCGACTTCGTGCTGTGGAAGCCGAGCGCCGACGATCAGCCCGGCTGGGACAGCCCGTGGGGCCGCGGGCGGCCCGGCTGGCACATCGAATGCTCCGCCATGGCGAAGGAGCATCTGGGAGTCACCTTCGACATCCACGGCGGCGGGCTGGACCTGATCTTCCCGCACCATGAGAACGAGATCGCCCAGAGCCGCTGCGCCCACGACGGCGAGCCGCTGGCCCGCTACTGGGTCCACAACGGCTTCGTGACCGTCGAGGGCGAGAAGATGTCCAAGTCGCTGGGCAACTTCTTCACCGTGCACGAACTGCTGGACGAGTTCCCCGGCGAGGCCATCCGCCTGACGCTGATGAGCGCCCATTACCGCCAGCCGCTGGACTTCACCCGCGAGGGGCTGAAGCAATCCAAGGCGACGCTCGACCGCTGGTATCAGGCGCTGCGCGGCGACCCGGCCCCGGCGGCGGCGGAACTGCCCTTCGACGTGCTGGCCGCTCTGGAGGACGACCTCAACAGCCCGCTCGCCATCTCCCACCTGCACGAGCTGGCCTCGGCGGTGAACAAGGCGGGGGAGGCGGAAAAGGCCGCCGCCAAGGGCGCCCTGCGCGCCGCGGGCGACGCGCTGGGCCTGCTCCAGCAGGACCCGGAGGCGTGGTTCCGCTGGGCGCCGAAGGGGGCCGCCGCGCTGTCCGACGCCGACATCCAGCAGCGCATCGACGACCGTCTGGCCGCCCGCAAGGCCAAGAACTACGCGGAGGCCGACCGCATCCGCAAGGAACTGGCCGACCAGGGCATCCTTCTGGAGGATGGCCCTCAGGGCACGACCTGGAAGCGGGCGTAACGCGCTAACCGGTCCGGCGCGCCATCGCCTCGCGGTCGCGCGCCGGACTGCTCCGCCTCTTGGATTCGCCCGGCGGGACTCCGTTCATCAGGAAGCGCAGCGTCGGCGACCGGCGCACCAGCCGGTGATGGATCGCCAGGGGCAGGAACAGCCCGACCGCGGTGATCGCGGCGAACTCCAGCAGCGGCGGGGCGGGGACGGCCAACAGGGCGAAGCCCAGGGCCATGACCACCAGATGGTGCAGCAGGTAGATCGTGTAGGACGCCTGCGACAGAGCCTGCACCCGGCGGCTCTCCGCCGAGAACCAGGCCTGCGTCAGCCCCAGGACGAAGCGGAAGGCCGACCAGGCGGCGACCGCCCGCAGCGCCTCGTCCAGGAACCGGACCGGCATGGGCTTCTCCACCCCGACCATCCCGATGTGGATGGAGAAGCACAGCAGGTAAGTCAGCGCCACGCCCCAACCCGCCTTGGCGTAGCGCCCGGCCCCGCCCGGCCAGTGGGCGATCAGCACCCCGACCGCGAAGAAGCCCGCCGAGGTGACGATGCTGACCGCGGTGGAGTTGGTCGGCACCAGCGGCGTCACGAGCCGGTCGGAGATGTTGTCGAACCCCAGCACCCCCATCATGACGAGGCTGAGCAGGAGCGGGGGGAACCAGTCCGGCGGATCGGCCAGCCAGCGGGTCAGCCCGGGCGACCGCTCCGCCAACCGCCGGTGCAGGGCGACGAGCAGAGGATAGGCGAGGCAGAGCGCCAGCACGCTGATGAACAACTCCACCAGGAACCACAGGTGATAGACGAGGCTGCCGCTCCAGAAGGCGGCGGGAATGGTGCGGGTGACGAATTCCGCCGCGGTCAGGCCCGGATCGGTCGCGCGGAACTCCATCCATAATTGCGCGACGTTCAGCGTCGCCGCCATGACGAACAGCGGCACCAGCAGCCGCGAGGCCCGCGAGCCCAGAGTCGCCCGCGGCCCATGGCGGCGCAGGCTGTGCGCGATCAGCAGGCCGGAGATCAGGAAGAAGGCGGGCATGCGGAAGCTGTGGATGAAATCCGCGAACAGCCCGATCCAGGCGATCCCGTCGGGGGAGTTCATCACCCAGTCGTAGCCCGGCGTGTAGATCAGCGCCGCGTGGTAGGGCACCCCCAGAATCATCAGCAGGCTGCGCGCCGCGTCCAGGGAATGATCCCGTGTGCCGCCCAAACCGTTCGATACGCCCGCCGCCGCCATCGCCCACACCTTTCGGGGTCTCTTTCGCTTCGCTTCTCCAAACGAACGCGCCCGGGCATCGTCCGGATGCGCTAGAGGCTGCGGCTAATCCGGGGAACCGACGATGGAGTAAGCCATTCCCGCCGGTTGCGCTCCGTCCGGACCGGCGCGCCCCAGGGGTTCACGGCACCGGCCCGAACCTGCTACAAGACCGTCGCGGAGCGCTCGCATTCACGCGGGTGGCGCCGTCGTTCGCGCCCGTATTTCCGCGGGTGGCCTTTGGAGGATTCCGATCATGCTCTGGCTCGCCGCCTACATCGGCAGCGTACTCGCCATCAACTACGCCTTCAGCCTCGCGCCGCATCTGGACCTGCTGTGGTCCTGCTGGGCCGGGCTGATCTTCATCCTGCGCGACATGGTGCAGGTCCGTTACGGACACTGGTCGCTCGCCGCGATGCTGGGCGCCACGGTGCTGTCCTTCCTGCTCGCCGACCCCGTCGTCGCCACGGCCAGCGTCACCGCGTTCGCCGTGTCGGAGCTGATCGACTGGGGCGTCTTCACCGTCACCCGGCGCCCGTTGCGCGACCGCCTGTGGATCAGCGCCGCCCTGTCGGTGCCGGTCGATACGGCGCTGTTCTTCGGCATGCTCGGCATCTGGGAGCCGGCGGTCTGGGCCGCCAGCTTCGCGTCGAAGCTGGCCGGCGTGTCCGCCGTGTGGATGCTGATGCGCGCGCGGGCGGCGCGGCCCGCGACGGCCTGATACGCTTCGCTTTTTGGCAATCGCCGACTCGGGGAAAGCCGGCGCTGCGGCCGGCCTCCCCGGCGCCTTCCCGGCGGTCGGCGGACGAGGGCGGCGTCGGCGATCGCCAAAGGCACGGCGGGGATCACGCCATCGAGTTCACCGTCTCGGTGCTCTGGCGGGCGCCGCTCGCCTCGTCCGGGATCTCGACCAGGAAGATGGCGCCCCGGCCCGGACGCGACAGCACCCGCACCCGGTAGCCGAGCAGGCGGCTGAGCCGCGCCACGGTCGCGAGGCCGAGGCCGAGGCCCTTGCGCCGGTCGCGCTCCGGATTGCCGATCTGGTAGAAGTCCTCGAAGATCAGGTGAAGCCGGTCCTGCGGGATGCCGGGGCCGGTGTCCTGCACCTTGATGGCGGTGAAGCCGCGCGCCTGCCGGCAGGTGACCCGGATCGTGCCGCTGTGCGTGTATTTCAGCGCGTTGTTCAGCAGGTTGCGCACGATCCGTTCCAGCATGGCCGGGTCGGTCGTCACGCGGGCGCCGCTGCAGGTCACGCGGAATTCCAGCCCCTTGCCCGCCGCCTCCAGCCGGCCTTCCTCGCAGATGCGTTCCAGGAAGACGGGCAGGTCCAGTTCGCCGAGCTGCGGGCTGATCACGCCGGTCTCCAGCATGGCGATGTCCATCAGCGAGTTCAGCAGACGCTGGGTCGCCTCGAACCCGTCGCGGGCGGCGTCCACCAGCTTGCGCAGAGGCGGCTCCTCCACCCGTTCGCCGATCATGTGCAGATAGATGCCCAGCGTCTGGAGCGGCTGGCGCAGGTCGTGGCTGGCCGCGGCCAGGAAGCGCGACTTGGCGGCGTTGGCCTGCTCCGCCTCCGCGCGCGCGCGGGCCAGCGCGTCGTAGCTGCGGCGCAGCTCCGCCATGCGGTCGCGGTCCTGGAGCACCGAATTGACGGTGGCGACCAGAAGCAGCGTGATGATGAGCCCGGCGAACAGAACCGCCCGCGGCGTGGCGCTGGCCACGCTCGCTTCGAAGGCATGGGTGCCGGACAGGACCAGCGTCCAGGGGCGCCCGAACACGTCGATGCGGCGGATGTCCTGGAAGGCGGCCCGGCGGTCGGGCGCGGAATCGAACATCAGCGAGTCCGGCGTGGCCTCCCCCCCGTCATGGACGCGGATGTCCAGCAGCTCCGAGGCGCCCTGGCCCATGATGCTGCGCATCAGGTCATGCGCGCGGAAGGGGCTGTAGACGAAGCCGAGCAGCGCCTCCCGGCGGTCGTCGGCGGTGGTCAGCGGCCGGTGCTGGTCGTAGACGGGGACGTACATGAGGAAGCCGGGCTGGACGTCCCGGTCGGTTTCCTGCACCAACCGCAGCCGGGCGGTGGCCGCCGCGGCACCGCTGGTGCGGGCGCGCTCCATGGCGGCGCGGCGCGTGTCATCGGCGTGCATGTCGAACCCGAAGGCCCGCAGGTTGCGGCTGGCGAAGGGCTCGATGTAGACGATCGGGAAATATTCGGGGCGTTCGCCCTCCGGCATCACGCGGTAGCTGTAGAAGCCCGCGGCGTGCAGCGCCGCCTCGTGCTGTTCCCGGTCGGCGGCCTTCACGCGCCGGGCATAGCCGATGGCCTGGATGCCGGGATAGCGGTCCTCCACATGCAGGCCGGTGACGTAGGCGCGCCATTCCGTGCGGCTGACCTGCCCGCCGCCCGCGTCCACCATCGCCGCGGCGCCTTGGAGCATCTGTTCGTAGGTGTCGAGCCGGGCCGTGATGTCGCCGGTCAGGTCGCGGGCCAGCGCGCGGAAGCGCGCCTCCGCCAGCCGCTGGTTCTGTTCGGTCAGCAGCAGCCAGGCAAGGCCGGTCAGCAGCAGCCCCAGCCCGAACACCACCCAGCTTTCCCAGGACCGGAACAGCCGCCCGTCGGGAGCGGCGTCGCGGGCGCGCCTCGGCTCCGGCGATGCCGGCTGCGGTAAGGGATCGTCCATGACGGTCCGGCCCCTCACGCCGTGCCGGCGGGCTGCTCCCGCAGGACCTTGGTCAGGACGGCCTGAAGATGGGGCGGCAGCACCGGCTTCTGCAGAACCGTCAGCCCGCGGGCGCGCGCGTCGCGCAGCCCTTCGGTGGAGGTGTCGCCGGTGATGATGACGCCCGGCACCTCGGCCCCGGCCTCCGCCCGGATGCGGTCGATGGCCTGCACGCCGGTGCGTCCCTCGCGCAGGCGGTAATCGGCCAGAATGACGTGGGGCGTCTCCCCGGCGGTGGACAGGCGGTCGACGGCCTCGCCCTCGCTTTCGGCGGTGACGACCCGATACCCCCACATCTCCAGCAGAAGATCCAGGGCCTGCAGAACCGTCCGCTCGTCGTCGATCACCATCACGAGCTTGTCGGCCACGAGCTTGTCGGCCACAAGCCTGTCGAGCCCCGGCTTGTTGGGTGCGAGCTTGTTCCGGTTGTCGTCACCCGCGGGAGTCACGGTTTCCAATCCATCCATTCAGAAGGGCCGGTGATCGTGCAGATCAACAGGCGAACAGCCAGAAAAGAGTATCGCACCCGTGAGGCGGGCGCCATGGGACGGGGCGGCTGTGTAGCACAGACATTGGTTTGTTCGGTCAGTACATTTGTCCTATTACCTCCATTGCGTGCCTGTGAGCGGCGCGGCAAAGCCTCGCATTCATAGCGCTTCCCATCAAAAGCATTGAGATGCCGGAGCGCATCGTCCATTCTTCCGGCCCTTCGGACAGTCCTATGACCTTCCTCAGGACGAGCACTATTTTCGGGCGGCGGCAATGACGGGCGAACGCATCTATCTGTACGACACCACGCTGCGCGACGGAGCGCAGACCCAGGACGTGGATTTCTCCGTCGCCGACAAGATCGCCATCGCCCGCGATCTCGACCGTCTGGGCATCGACTATGTGGAAGGCGGCTGGCCCGGCGCCAACCCGACCGACGACCAGTTCTTCGCCGAGGCGCCGGATCTCGCCCGTTCCACCTTCACCGCCTTCGGCATGACCCGCCGTCCGGGCCGCAGCACCGCCAACGACCCGCAGCTCGCCGTCCTGATCCAGTCCAAGGCGCGGGCGGTCTGCATCGTCGGCAAGACCTGGGATTTCCATGTGGACGTGGCGCTGGCCATCCCGCGGGAGGAGAACCTCGAGCTGATCGCCGACAGCATCGCCGCGCTGAAGGCCGCCAAGGGCGAGGCGCTGTTCGACGCGGAGCATTTCTTCGACGGCTACAAGCGCAACCCGGCCTACGCCGCCTCCTGCATCAGGGCCGCCTATGAGGCGGGCGCGCGCTGGGTCGTGCTGTGCGACACCAACGGCGGCACGCTGCCGCACGAAATCGACGAGATCGTCCGCCGGGTGATCGAGGAGCATGGCATCCCCGGCGACCGGCTGGGCATCCACTGCCACAACGACACCGAGAACGCCGTCGCCAACTCGCTGGCCGCGGTGCGGGCCGGGGTGCGGATGGTGCAGGGGACGATCAACGGGCTGGGCGAGCGCTGCGGCAACGCCAACCTCGTGTCCCTGATCCCGTCGCTGATGCTGAAGATGGGCTACGACGTCGGCATCAGGCCCGCCGACTTGCCGCTTCTGACCGAGATCAGCCGCAAGTTCGACGAGCGGCTGAACCGCGCGCCCAACCGCCACGCCCCCTACGTCGGTTCCAGCGCCTTCGCCCACAAGGGCGGGCTGCACGTTTCCGCCGTGGAGAAGGACCCGTCCTCCTACGAGCATGTGGAGCCGGAGTCGGTCGGCAACCGCCGCCAGATCGTCATGTCGGACCAGGCGGGCCGCTCCAACGTCATCGCGCGGCTGCGCGAGATGGGCATGACCGTGGACCCGAAGGACGAGCGGCTGAACCGCCTGCTCGACCTCGTGAAGCAGCGCGACACCGAGGGCTACGCCTACGACACCGCCGAGGCCAGCTTCGAGCTGCTGGTCCGCCGCGAGCTGGGCGAGGTGCCGGACTATTTCACCCTGAAGCGCTTCCACGTCACCGACGAGCGCCGTTACAACGCCAAGGGCGAGCTGGTGGTGGAGTCCGAGGCCGTCGTCCGCGTGAAGATCGGCGGCAAGGAGTATCACGAGGTGGCGTCGGGCAACGGCCCGGTGAACGCGCTGGACACCGCGATGCGCAAGGCGCTGGAGCCGCTCTATCCGTTGCTGGACGGGGTGAAGCTGTCCGACTACCGCGTGCGCATCCTGGCGGCCAAGGACGGCACAGGCGCCATGCCGCGCGTGCTGATCCGCTCGCGCAACGGCGACGGGCAGGAATGGTCCACGCTGGGCGTCTCCACCAACATCATCGAGGCGTCGATGGAAGCGCTGGTGGACAGCTACACCTTCAAGCTGTTCAAGGGAGGAGCGGCGGCGCGGGGGTGACCGTTCTTGGCGGAGTGTCGCTTTGTGGGCCGGGAACCACAAAGACACGAAGACACGAAGATTTTCACGAAGAGGCTTGCGCCCGCCGACGCTCCGGCGCAGGGCGACAGGCTTTGTGAATATCTTTGTGTCCTTCGTGTCTTTGTGGTGAAAATCCGCCGGCGCCCAAGGCGCGTTAACCGTCCGACGACACACCACGCACTGTTTTGAACCGATGACCTCCGGCAAAGACCCCAACCGGCCCTCCGTCCTGGGCGGCCCGACCATCATCCTCGTGCAGCCCCAGCTCGGCGAGAACATCGGCGCCTGCGCGCGGGCCATGCTGAATTGTGGACTGACCGAGCTGCGTCTGGTGAAGCCGCGCGACGGCTGGCCGAACGAGAAGGCGGTGGCCGCGGCGTCGGGCGCCGATCCGGTGCTGGACGGGGCGAAGCTCTACGACACGACGGCGGAGGCCGTGGCCGACCTGAACGTGGTCTTCGCCACCACCGTCCGCACCCGCGGGATGATCCAGGAGTTCATCACCCCGCGCGTTGCCGCGACGGAACTGCGCGCCCATTTCGACGCCGGGCACAAGACGGGCGTGCTGTTCGGGCCGGAGCGCACCGGGCTGGTCAACGACGACCTGACCCTGGCGGAGAAGCTCATCACGGTGCCGCTGAACCCGTCCTTCTCCTCGCTCAATCTGGCTCAGGCGGTCCTGCTGATCGGCTATGAGTGGTTCCAGACCGGGGAGACTCCGCCGGACCGCGTGCTGCACACCGGCCAGACCCGCCCGGCGACCAAGGCGGAGCTTCTGAACTTCTTCGAGCATCTGGAAGGCGACCTGGACCGCACCGGTTTCTTCACGACGCCGGAGAAGCGCCCCTCCATGGTCCGCACGCTGCGCAACGCCATCGAGCGGATGCAGATGACCGAGCAGGAGGTCCGCACCTTCCACGGCGTCATCGCCGCGCTGACCGGACGACGCAAGGGCGAAGCGTAACCCCGCCCCTTAGTTCTTCCCTTCCGGGGCGTATCGCGGCCTATACTGCCCCGCATGGAATACACCCTGCAGCATATGGACGTCGGCCTCGTCCTGCTCGACGGTGATCGGCGCGTGGTGTCGGTCAACGCCGCGGTCGGGCGGATGCTGGGCCGCGACCGTCCGCTGCTGGGCGCCAGCCTGCACGACCTGCATCCACCGGGAAGCCGCGCGAAGGTGGAGCTTCTGCTGGCCGCGGCGCATGACCCGGATTCGCCGGCGGTGGCAAGCTCCATGATGGTGGCGCTGCCCGGACGGACCATCGTGGTGAAGGCCACCGCGCTCCCGTCCGGCGGCGGGGCCGCGCTGGCCCTGATGCTGTTCGAGGTGAACGGGAAAACGCTTCCGGAGCCGGTCGCTCCGCCGCCCGCCGACGCGGCGCCCGAACCCGCCCCGCCGCTGGTGAAGCTGCCGATCACGACGCGCCAGGGCGTGGTGCTGATCGACCCCGCCGACGCGGTTTATGTGCAGGCCGACGGCCACTACACGCGGGTTCACACGGCGGATGGGGCCTTCTTCTGCTCCCTGTCCCTGTCGGAGTTGGAGGCGCGGCTGGACGGGCGGCAGTTTGTGCGGGCGCACCGCCGCTATCTGGTGAATCTGCGCCATGCCCAGGGCATCGACCGCAGCGACGGAGGGGCCGCCTTCATCATGGCCGCTCCCGGTTCCCCCCGCGTTCCCATCAGCCGCGGGCGCATCGAGCGGCTGAAGAAGCTGCTGGCGCTCTGAAGCCTTTCCCCTCACGCGCATCAGGGTTGTTTCCGCCGCCTTGTGACATCCCGCGTCGGTTGATCCGCCTCAATCGCCCTGCCCCGCCGTGGGCGTAGAACAGGGCCATGGCCGGCGTCCGCATGGGGCGGGCGCCACGATGACGAGGGAGATAAGGCCATGGCTTTCCTGGACGACGACCACGCCTATGTGGACCAGCTTGTCGTGGAGTATTACGGCGACCGCCTTGCCGGGCTGGCGCCGGACCGCCTTGCCGCCCTGCACGAGCTTTTCGGCGAGGTGATGTGGCACGAGGGGATCGAGGCGCTGACCCCGCACCGGCTCGACGCGCTTCTTGAGTTCACCGCGGAAGAGTTGCCGCACGCCGCGTAAGTGGTGAGCGCGAACCATTCGCGCAAAGCACCCGCCATTCACGCCGCCCGCCCGCCGTTCGTGCAGAGGGTCTTGTCCCTGGACCCGCCGTCCGCGATGAGAAAGGTCACCGCCGCCTCATCCGTGGGAAACACGACCGTGGACGCAACCGACACCCCCGACCGCTACGTCTCCTTCAAGGGCATCGACTGCGAGGGCAACTCCCGCCGCATCATCGAGCGCCTGTACATGCACATCGACGACCCGGCCAAGACCAACGCCTTCTGGGAGCGTTTCCGGGCGAAGCTGGCCGTGGCCGACGATCCGTTGAAGCGTCAGGCGGACGGGCTGTGCCTGCTCTGCGCCAACGTCTATTACATCTCCGACCTGTTCGAAGAGCATGAGGACGAGGAAGGGCTGGCGATGCTGCGCAAGCTCGAGGACGAGTGCTGCTGACGCGCAGCTTTGGACTCATTGGTTTGACAAGGCGCGCCGAATCCGTATAGTGCGCGCCTTCACTCCTGGGAAAGCGGGCGTGCCTCTTGTTTGCGCCCCGTCCGCGGCCTGTTCCGCGGAACTACCGGGACAAAACCAACTCGTGTTTCATCGAGGACCAAAATGGCCAAGCGTCAACAGTCCAAGTACAAGATCGACCGCCGCCTCGGCGTAAACCTCTGGGGCCGCGGCAAGTCGCCGATCAACAAGCGTGAGTATGGCCCGGGCCAGCACGGCCAGCGCCGCAAGAAGCCGTCCGACTACGGCCTGCAGCTCATGGCGAAGCAGAAGCTGAAGGGCTACTACGGCAACATCGGCGAGAAGCAGTTCCGCCGCATCTACGCCGAGGCCGTGCGCCGCAAGGGCGACACCGGCGAGAACCTGGTGGGCCTGCTGGAGCGCCGCCTGGACGCGGTGGTCTACCGCATGAAGTTCGCGCCGACCCCGTTCGCCGCGCGCCAGATCATCAACCACGGCCACATCCTGGTCAACGGCCGCCGCCTGAACATCCCGTCGGCCCAGATCAAGGAAGGCGACACCATCGAGGTGCGCGCCAAGTCCAAGCAGATGGCCCTCATCCTGGAGGCCGCCGCCTCGGGTGAGCGCGACACCCCGGACTATCTGGAAGTCGACACGGGCGCCCTGAAGGGCCGCTTCGTCCGCGTCCCGCTGCTGGCCGACATTCCGTACCCGGTCCAGATGGAACCGAACCTGGTCGTCGAGTTCTACTCGCGCTGACCGTTCGGCCCAGCCGACACAAGAAAGGCCGCGCCTCCGGGCGCGGCCTTTTTCGTTTGGGGGTTGGGCGGTCGCCGCGGCCGGTGCTACTGTCATGGAGCATCGGGCGACGGAGACGGCAATGCACATCTCGCGGCTGGCCGCCGACAACATGGCTCTGATTCCCCAGGAAGTCCGCGACGCCTTGGGCTTGAAGGAAGGCGACCCGATCCTGTTCTCCGTGAGGGACGGGCAGGCCGTGATCCGCAAAGCGCCTGTGGTCGATACCGTCTATCTGCGATCGCTTGAAGGCAGCCTCTCGGAATGGACCTCGCCGGAGGACGACGAGGCGTTCGATGATCTTTGACCGCTGGTCCGTGGTGGTCCTTCCATTTCCCTTCACCGATCTCGACACGGCCAAGCGACGGCCCGTGCTGGTTCTCTCATCGGAAGAGTTTCAGCGGACCCATGAGCACATCCTGTGCGGCATGATCACGAGCGCCACCCACAGCGCGTGGCCTTCGGATGTGGACTTGACCGGCTATGCCGAGGCCGGCCTGAAGAAGCCTTGCAAGTTCCGCTGTAAGATTTTTACGCTCCAGGACGATCTGGTGCTCTATCGCCTCGGCATGTTGGCCGAAGCGGATCGGCTGGCCGTCACGGCGATGACGTCCGACCTGCTGCCTCGGTAGGCCGTTCTCTTCCCAAGAAAAAGCCGGAACCCTTGCGGGTCCCGGCCTTGAGGTGCGGGGATCGGGGGCAATCCCCGCGGGGGAGAGGGATCAGGCGTCGGCCGTTTCCAGCGCCGGATAGTCGGTGTAGCCGCGGGCGTCGCCGCCGTAGTAGCTGGCCTTGTCCGGCGTGTTCAGCGCCGCGTTGCGGCGGAAGCGCTCCGGCAGGTCCGGGTTGGCGATGAAGGGCTCGCCGAAGCTCACCGCGTCCGCCGCACCGGCGGCGATGGCCGCCTCGGCTTGCTCCTTGCTGTAGCCGCCGTTGATGATGAAGGGGCCCTTGAAGATCCGGCGCAGCTCCGCCGCGAGGTGCGGGGCGCCTTCCGGCGGCGCCATGTGGTGGCCCGGCTGGCCTTCGATGACGTGCAGGAAGGCGAGGCCGTAGGGGTTCAGCGCCTCCACGACGTGGGTGTAGAGCGCGCGGGGATCGCTGTCCGCCATGTCGTTGAAGGTGCCGGTCGGCGACAGCCGCAGGCCGACACGGCCCGCGCCGACGGCGGTGGTCACCGCGTCCAGGATCTCCAGGAGGAAGCGCGCCCGGTTCTCCACGCCGCCGCCATAGCGGTCGGTGCGCTTGTTGCTGCGGTCGCGCAGGAACTGGTCGATCAGATAGCCGTTGGCGCCGTGGATCTCCACGCCGTCCAGGCCGGCATCGAACACCGCGCGCTTGGCGGCGTCGGCGAAGGCCTTGACCAGACCGGGGATCTCGTCGGTCTCAAGGGCGCGCGGCGTGGGGAAGGGCACCAGGCCCTTGCTGGTGTAGGACTGGCCGGCGGCGGCGATGGCCGAGGGAGCGACCGGCAGGGCGCCGTTCGGCTGGAATTCCGTGTGGGAGATGCGCCCGACGTGCCAGAGCTGCGCGGCGATCAGCCCGCCCTTGGCATGGACCTCCTCCGCGATGCGGCGCCAGGCGAGCGTCTGCGCGTCGGTGTGGATGCCCGGCGTGCTGGGATATCCCTGACCCGTGGCCGAAACCTGCGTCGCCTCGGTGATGATGAGGCCGGCGGACGCGCGCTGCCCGTAATAGTCGGCCATCAGCGGCGTGGGGACGTTGCCTTCGCCCGCGCGGCTGCGGGTCATCGGCGCCATGACGACGCGGTTCGGCAGTTCCATGGAGCCAAGACGCAGCGGCGTGAACAGGTCGGCGGTGGTCATGATGCGGTTGCCCTCTCGATTCAAAATCGGGTTCCGAAGCTGGAGGCCCAAAGTCGGCTTCCGGGGTTCCGCGGGTTGGGCGGCGCCCGGTATGTATGTGCGTACATACTTACTGCTTCGAGCGGGCTTGTCAAGTATGCGCGTGCATACCTATTATCAATTCAGCCGCCATATCGGCCGCCATAGGGATCGGCGGCCTGTTCGAGGGCCTTATCGTGGATGACTCCGTTCCCAAGACCGACGACCCGACCGTCGATGACGGCTGCTGCGCCGCCGGACCCGACGCGCCCGCCCGCAAGCGCGATCGCGAGGCGACCAAGGGCGCCCTGCTGGACGCTGCCAAGATGGTGTTCGCCGAACGCGGCTTCGACGCCGCGACGACGCGCGACATCGCCGGGCGCGCGGGCGTGAACGAGCAGTTGATCCAGCGCTATTTCTCGGGAAAGGCCGGGCTGCTGCTGGCCGTGGTGGAACGCTACGGGCGGGAGGAGGGTAGCGGCTGCGTCCTGCCGCCGCCCGGCGACGATCTGGAGGAGGAGTTGGCGGCTTTCCTGCTGCACCAGCTCCGCCACGCCTGGAAGTGCCGCGACTTCACGCGGGTGATGCTCGCCCGCGCGCTGGTCGATCCGGACATCGCGAACGAGATGGCCCGCACCCTGTCGGAAAGCCGCATCCCCTGCCTGCTCGGCCGGCTGGAAATCTTCCGCGCGCGGGGAGCCATCGCGCCCGACGCCGACCTCGCCAACGTCGCGGCGGGCATCGCCACGCTCAGCTTCGGGTTGGGCTTCCTGGATCAGGTGGTGTTCGGGCGCTGCCCGAACCGGGTCAACGAGGTGGTGCGAACGCTGGCCCACACCATGGCCCACGGCCTTGCGCCGCGGGCCTGACGGCCATCGTCAGTCCCCCCGGCAGGCGGCGGCGCGGGCCTGCTCGGCGCGGGCTTCGGCGCGGGCCGCCCGGTGGGTGAACAGAGCGTCCGCCGAATAGAGCGCCAGCGCCACCCAGATGCAGCCGAAGGCCAGGAGGTGGGACGAGGTGAAGGCCTCCCCATAGACCGCCACGCCCAGAAGCAACTGCCCGGTCGGGCCGATGTATTGCAGGATGCCGATGGTGGACAGTTTCAGCCGGGCGGCGCCGACCATGAACAGCACCAGCGGGATGGCCGTCACCGGTCCGGTCAGGATGATCAGCAGATCGGTGCCGAGGCCGTGCACGCCGAAATTCCCCGCCCCGTGGGCGCTCAACCACAGCAGATAGGCGATGGCCGGCGGCACCAGAAGCGCCGTTTCCACGAGCAGCCCGATCAGCGGGTCGATGGCCGCCTTCTTGCGCACCAGCGCGTAGACCCCGAAGGTCAACGCCAGCGACAGAGCCACCCAAGGAACCTCCCCGTAGGACAGGACGAGGCTCAGGACGCCCGCCGTCGCGATCAGCACGGCCACGCCCTGCCGCTTCGACAGCCGTTCCTGGAGGAAGGCCATGCCCAACAGCACATTGATGATCGGGTTGATGTAATAGCCAAGGCTCGACTGGATCATGTGGCCATTGGTGACGGCCCAGATGAAGATGGTCCAGTTGCTGCCGATCAGCGCCGTCGTCACCACGAAGACGCCCAGCCGCCGCCAGCTTCCCACCCCGCGCACGATGCCGGACAGGCCGCGCGTCGGCACCAGCCACAGCCCGACCAGCACCACGGTCCACAGCACCCGGTGGGCGACGATCTCCACCGCCCCGACGTTGCCGAGCTGCTTGAAGAAGACCGGCGCCACCAGCCCCCAGATCAGGAAAGCGGCCAGAGCGGCGGCGAAGCCCGTGGTGGCGGGGTTTCGCCCGTCGCCCTGCGGCATGGAAAGGGTTTGGTTTTGGGCCATGATCCCCTTTACCATGCTCAAGAATTGGGCGATATGGGCGGTGCCTCATGCCCGCACTGCGCGCCGGGAATGCCGTAGATCGCGCAGGGGCTTTGCCGCTCAACCCCCTCCACCACCTCCACCGCTTCCACCGCCTCCGGAGCCGCTTCCGCTGCCCGTGGAACCCCCGCCGCCCGTGGAACCACTTGCTCCGCCCGTGGGTGCGCTGCCGGAGGGTGGTGCGCCGGAGGGGGAGACGCCTTGCGGCATCGGGCCGGACGAACCGGCGGACGAACCGGCGGACGAACCGGTGGACGAACCGGACATGCCGCGGCCCGACGGCGCGTTCCTGCCGACGCCTTCGCCGCGGACCAGTTCACGGGCCTCGCGCAGCCGGGTCACGCAGCCGTCCGGATCGCCCTTTCCGGCGGCGGACCGGGCCTCGCCCAGCAGGCCGCGCAGGCGGTCCTTCTGCTCTCCAGAGAGGGCGGTGGTGCTGCGCCCGCCGGCCATCGCCCTGTCCCCCATGAACAGATCGGAGAAGCGGGACACCTCGTCGCGGCAGGCGGTCAACCGCTCCTGTTTCGGGACCGTGCCATCCTGGCCCTGCGCCTGGGCGGGAAGGGTCATCAAAGCCAGCAACGCCGCCGCTGGGAGCACACGCCTGTTCATGACCGGGCCTCCTGTGCCGTGCCGACACCTCCGCGAAATCGTCGTCAACGGAAACAGGCAGTGCGCGGCGGCGGTTCCGCCAAAGGAAAAGGGCCCCGCGGTGGCGGAGCCCTTTTCGCTGCCTTGACGGGATCGGCGGGTCAGGCGTTGGCGCCCGTCGCGACACCCTTGTCGGTCAGCAGGGTCTGCAACTCGCCCGACTCGTACATCTCGCGCACGATGTCGCAGCCGCCGACCAGTTCGCCTTTCACGTAGAGCTGCGGGAAGGTCGGCCAGTTCGAATAGTCCTTCAGCCCCTGGCGCAGGCCCGGGTCCTCCAGGATGTTCACCCCCTTGAACTTCACGCCGACGGTGCTGAGCACCTGGACGACGGCGGCGGAGAAGCCGCACTGCGGGAAGACGGGCGTGCCCTTCATGTACAGCACGACATCGTTGCCCTTGATGTCCTGCTCGATGCGGTCCTTGACGTTCTGGTCAACCATGTCTCTCGACCTTCTTCCGATGTAATCGTGTCTTCGCTTGGGTGTCTTGGCTGGTGTGCCGTCTCACGCGCCTTCCGGCACGGCGGTCGTCAGGGCCAGCGCGTGCAGTTCGCCGCCCATCTTACCCTGAAGCGCGGCATAGACCATCTGATGCTGCTGCACGCGGGACTTTCCCTTGAAGGCCGCCGACGTGACCAGCGCGGCGTAATGGTCGCCGTCGCCGCGCAGGTCGGCGATCTCCACCGTCGCGTCCGGAATGCCTTCCTTGATCAGCTTTTCGATCACCGCGGCTTCCATCGCCATGGCCGTCATCCCGTTCCGTCTCACCATGCCCTTGCGGGCCTCGCCGGTATAATTAGGCGGGGCGGCGAGGTTTGTCATCGGAGAAGCGACGACATTCCGCGGTGCGAAGGGTTGGGGGCAAGACTCCGCCGCAAAACGAAAAAGCCGGGCGACGCTTCCGCCGCCCGGCCTTCCGTTTCTCAACCGCGTCCGATCACTCGGCGGCGGCCATGTAACCCGGCAGCCACGCCTCGTTGGCCTTCTTCAGCCGGTCGATGGTGATCGCCTCGCCGCCACGGCCGGTCAGGGCCGTGCCGTTGGTCTTGCCGAGCACGCTCACCGGCACGCCGGCGGCCTTCGCCTTCTCCTGCACCGCCGCGGCCTTCTCCGGACGGACGGCCAGGACGTAGCGGCCCTGGTCCTCGCCGAACAGAACGCCCGCGTCGGCGCCGTCGAGGCCCGACAGGTTGGCGCCGATGCCGCCGGCCATGGCCATCTCGGCGACGGTGACCAGCAGGCCGCCGTCCTGGATGTCGTGGCTCGACACCACCAGACCCTCGGCGATCAGGCCGCGCACGAACTCGCCGTTGCGGCGCTCCACCGCCAGATCGACCGGCGGCGGCGGGCCTTCCTCGCGGCCCAGGATTTCCCGCAGGTAGAGCGACTGGCCGAGATGGCCCTTGGTTTCGCCCACCAGAAGGATCGTGTCGCCCTCGTTCCGGAAGGCGATGCCGACCGCGATCATGGCGTCGGGCAGCAGGCCGACGGCGCCGATGGCCGGGGTCGGCAGGATCGCCTCGCCGTTGGTCTCGTTGTAGAGCGACACGTTGCCCGACACGACCGGGAAGTCCAGCGCGCGGCAGGCGTCGGCCATGCCCTGGATGGCGCCGACGAACTGGCCCATGATCCGCGGCTTCTCGGGGTTGCCGAAGTTCATGTTGTCGGTGACGGCCAGCGGCAGGGCGCCGACGGCGGACAGGTTGCGGTACGCCTCGGCCACCGCCTGGGCGCCGCCGCGCACCGGGTCGGCGAGGCAGTAGCGCGGGGTGCAGTCGGTGGTGACGGCGATGCCCTTGGTCTGGCCGGGCAGACGCACCACGCCCGCGTCGGCCTGACCGGACATGAAGCGGGTGTCGCCGTTCACGAGGCTGTCATACTGCTCCCAGATCCAGCGCTTGGACGCCTGATCGGGGCAGGACATGATTGTTTCCAGGATGTCGCCCAGCGTCCTGTCCGCCGGAAGGGCGCGCACGGCGTCCTCCAGTTCCGCGGCGGGCGGGGTCGGCTCCCACGGGCGGTCATAGAGCGGCGAGGCGTTGGAGACCGGCGCGATCGGCATGTCGCACCAGGTCTGGCCGTGCATCTTGATGACCAGCTTGCCGGTGTCGGTCAGCGTGCCGATCACGGCGAAGTCCAGCTCCCACTTGTCGAAGATCGCCTTGGCGACCTCCTCGCGGCCGGGCTTCAGGATGATCAGCATGCGCTCCTGGCTTTCGGAGAGCATGATCTCGTAGGGGGTCATCCCCTCCTCGCGCATCGGCACGTCGTCGAGCACCAGCTCGATGCCGAGCCCGCCCTTGCCGGCCATCTCGACCGAGGAGGAGGTCAGGCCCGCGGCGCCCATGTCCTGGATGGCGACGATGGCGTCCGTCTCCATCAGCTCCAGGCAGGCTTCGATCAGCAGCTTCTCGGTGAAGGGGTCGCCGACCTGCACGGTCGGGCGCTTCTCCTCCGAATCCTCGCTGAACTCGGCGGACGCCATGGTGGCGCCGTGGATGCCGTCGCGGCCCGTCTTGGAGCCGACATAGACCACCGGATTGCCGACGCCCGCGGCGGCGGAATAGAAGATCCGGTCGGCCTTGGCGACGCCCACGGTCATCGCGTTGACCAGGATGTTGCCGTTGTAGGCCGGGTGGAAGTTGGTCTCGCCGCCGATGGTCGGCACGCCGACGCAGTTGCCGTAATGGGCGATGCCGGCCACCACGCCCGACACCAGATGGCGGGTCTTGGGGTGGTCGGGCGCGCCGAAGCGCAGCGCGTTCATGTTCGCGATGGGCCGGGCGCCCATGGTGAACACGTCGCGCAGGATGCCGCCCACGCCCGTCGCCGCGCCCTGGAAGGGCTCGATGTAGGACGGGTGGTTGTGGCTCTCCATCTTGAAGATGATGGCGTCGCCGTCGCCGGCATCGACCACGCCGGCGTTCTCGCCGGGGCCGCAGATGACCTGCGGGCCGGTGGTCGGCAGCGTCATCAGCCACTTCTTCGACGACTTGTAGGAGCAATGCTCCGACCACATCACCGAGATGATGCCCAGTTCCGTGTAGGTCGGCTTGCGTCCCAGGATCTCCAGGGCGCTGTTGTATTCCCCTTCGGACAGGCCGAACTCGCGGGCCATCTCCAGGGAGACTTCGGGCTGCTGCGCGGTGGTCACGACAGGGCCTCCACCAGACCGTCGAACATGGGCTTGCCGTCGGTGTTGCCGTGGAAGGCGGACACCGCGTCCTCGGGGTGCGGCATCAGGCCGAGCACGGTGCGCTTGGCGTTGAAGATGCCGGCGATGTTGTCCAGCGAACCGTTCGGGTTCCAGTCGTTCGGATTCCAGCGCGGGTCGGCGCTGCCTTCGCCGCTGACGTAGCGGAAGGCCACCTGGCCCTCGCCGTCCAGCCGCTTCACCGTCTCCGCGTCGGTCCAGTAATTGCCGTCGCCGTGCGCCACGGGATAGCGGACGATTTGGCCCTTGCGGTACTTGGCCGTGAAGGGGCTGTCCGTGTTCTCCACCCGCAGATGCACGGTGCGGCAGATGAACTTCAGCTTGGCGTTGCGCATCAGCGCGCCGGGCAGCAGACCCGCCTCGGTGATGATCTGGAAGCCGTTGCAGATGCCGAGCACCCGCACGCCCTGATCGGCCCGCGCCTTGACCTCGCGCATGATCGGCGAGTGCGCCGCCATGGCGCCGGAGCGCAGATAGTCGCCATAGGAGAAGCCGCCCGGCACGAGGATGAGATCGACCTTGGGCAGTTCGGTGTCGCGGTGCCAGACCAGATGCGGCTTGGTTCCGCTGGCGGCCTCCAGCGCGGCGACGGCGTCGCGTTCGCGGTTGGAGCCGGGGAAAACGATGACGGCGGCCTTCATGGGGCTTGGAAAATCCGGCGTCGTGGGGGGAACGGTTCGAGGCCGGACACTAAAGGCCCCGCCCCGGCAAAGCAAGGGCAAGGACCCCCAGTTTCTCCCTTATCGGCCCTGCGTCGGCGCTCCGGCAGCCTGTTCGCGCAGCCAGTCGGGGAAGGCGGGCGCCTCGGTGTGGCCGCGCTGGCGGCTTTCCAGCAGGTAATAGTGGCCGGACACCACCCCCTCGGCCCCCAGCGGGGCGGTCAGCCGTCCGGTGTCCAGCGGGCGTTCCACGAACAGCCGCGGCACGATGGCGACTCCCAGCCCGTCCTCCGCCGCCTGGATGGCGAAGTAGGTGTGATCGACCTCCATCCGGCTGCGGAAGGCGTCCAGCTCCAGCCCGTGCGCGGTGCTCCAGGCCGGCAGCAGGTCGGCGCGGGCGCGGATGGTGATGACCGTCCGGCGGGTCAGGTCGGCGGGGCTGCGCAGCGTCTCCAGCCCCGGCAGCGACGGGCTGCACACCGGCACGCAACGCTCGCGCATCAGAGGCAGCGGCTTCAGCCCGGCGAAATGGGCGGGGTCGCGGCGGATCGCGTAGTCAAAGGGGCGGCTGGTGTCGATGGGGCCGGGGGCGGTGGACAGCGACACCGCCAGCTCCGGGAAGCGCTGCTGGAACAGGGGCAGGCGCGGCAGCAGCCAGTGCATGGCGAAGGTCGGGATGCAGTCCACCCGAAGCGTCCGCCGCCCGTCGCCGTCGAGAAGCGTGTCGGTCGCCTGCTGGATTTCGGTGAACAGGTCGGCGATGCGCGTGAAGTAGCGCGCGCCGGCCTCGGTCAGCCGGACCTGCCGCTGGCTGCGGTCGAACAGGGAGATGCCGAGGAAGAGTTCCAGGCTGCGGATCTGGCGGCTGACCGCGCCGGGGGTGACGTTCAGCTCCTCCGCGGCGAGGCGGAAGCTGGAATGGCGGGCGGCGGCGACGAAGGCCCGCAGGGCGTTCAACGGCGGAAAGCGGGTGGACATCGGTTGAGTTTTTCTCACCAATCGGCGGAAGACAAGTCGTTTGTCCGCGCATGGGGACGCTGGCTAGGGTGGCGCCGGTTCCCGCGTTGTCTTCCCGGTCCCCCATGTCGCACATCACCCGCCGGCTGGTCTGGTTCCTCGGCGTCTCGCAGCTCCTGTGCTGGGGGATTTCCTATTACCTGATCGCCATTTTCGGAAACCCCATGGCCGCCGATCTGGGGCTGAGCCTGCCGGTCGCCTTCGGCGGTTTCACGGCGGCGCTGCTGGTCATGGGGGTGGTGTCGGGCAGCGTCGGGCGGGCCATCGACCGCTGGGGCGGGCGCCCGGTGATGGTCGTCGGCTCGCTGCTGACGGCGGCGGGATGCCTGGGGCTGGCGTCCTCCACGGGGCTGGTGAGCTATTACGCCTCCTGGCTGGTGCTGGGGCTGGCCATGCGGGCGAGCCTGTACGAGGCGGCCTTCGCCGCCCTGGCCCGGCTGGGCGGCCCGCTGGCGCGGGTGCCGATCTCGCAGATCACGCTGCTGGGCGGGCTGGCCTCCACGGTCCTGTGGCCGGTGGGGCAGGCGATGGCCGACGCCTGGGGCTGGCGTGGCGCGCTGGTCGCCTACGCCGTCATCGCGCTGCTGACCATCCCGCTGCACGCCGCCATTCCGTCCGACCGCTATGTGCGTCCGCCGGCGCCCGCTGGAACGGAGCCCTCCGGGGCGGCGGACCCGGGGCGGCGGCGCTGGGTGGCGCCCGTGTTCTACATGGTGATGACCACGGTGGTGGGGGTGCTGACATCGGCCATGTCGGCGCACATGATCGGCATCCTGGTGGGGCTGGGGGCGGCGCCCGCGGCGGCGGTGTGGATTTCCACGGTCCGCGGAGTCGGCCAGTCCTCGGCCCGGCTGTGCGAGCTGCTGTCCGGCTCCCGCCTGCACCCCGCTTCCCTGGCGCTGATCGCCTGCGGCCTGCCGGTGCCCGGCTTCCTGATCGGGTTGTGGAGCGGGGACGCGGTGGCTGCGGGCGTCGCCTTCTCCCTGCTGTTCGGAGCGGGCGCCGGGCTGTCGACCATCGTGCGCGGCACGCTGCCGCTGGTGCTGTTCGACCCGCAGAGCTACGGCCGGACCGTCGGGCGGCTGCTGGTGCCCAGCTTCTACGCCGCCGCCCTGGCGCCGATGGGCTACGCGGTCATCATCGAGCGGGCGGGGGAGACGGCGGCGCTTCTGCTGTCGGCGGTGCTCGCGCTCGTGGCGGTGGGGGCGGCGGGCGTGCTGTGGGCCACCAGCCGCCGCTGAGTCGTCAATCGCCGCCGTTCAGCCGCTTGTTCCAGTCCTCCACGCCCTGCGCCAGCCGGCGCTCGGCCAGGGTGCGCCAGGTCTGTGCCAGCACGGGCAGGGAGGCCATCTCGGCCAGCGCGTCACGGTTCAGCGTGTCCACATAGAGGACGTGCAGCAGCCGGGCGAGCGTCCATTGCGGGTAGGGGCGCTCCACCAGGGACAGCCGGTCGCCGGGGCCGATCACGCCGGGTTCCGGCACGCGATAGTACCAGCCGGTGCGCCCGGTGGTCTGGACGCGCTTGGCCATGTCGGGCACGGCGAAGCGGTGGTTCAGCTTCCAGCAGGGCTGGCGGGCCTGGGCGACCTCCAGCAGGGCGGTGCCGGCGCGGAAGCGGTCGCCGACGCAGACGTCCGACTCGGTCAGGCCCAGAGTGGCGATGTTCTCGCCGAAGGCGCCGGGCTGGCCGAGCAGCGGCACGTCTCCGCCCAACTCGTCCCGCCACGCCGTGTGGTGGTCCAGGGGATAGTGGTGGATGGCCTTGTCCGGCCCGCCATGGACGCGGCGGTCCGCCTGCTCGTCCTCCAGGAAGCCTTCGGGGCCGACCGGACGGGGGCCGTCCACCGGGGACTTGGCGATGGCGCTGGTGCGCCCCGGCGGACCGAAGGCGGCGACCTTGCCGACGAGGACGGCGGTGATGGTGGTTTCGGTCACGGTGTCGTCTTTCTCCTGGGCGTCTTCGTCTCTCTGGCCTGCTCCTGCAAGGCCACGTAATGGTGCCAGACGAGCTGCGCGGCGAGGCTGCGGTGCGGGCGCCAGGGTTCGGCGACGGCCATGAGCTGCGCCTGGGTCGGCTTCTCCGGCCAGCCCTTCAGCCGCTGCACGCCCAGTTGGATGGCAAGGTCGCCCACCGGCCAGATGTCCGGCCGCCCGAGCGCCATCATCAGGTAGATTTCGGCGGTCCAGCGCCCGATGCCCTTCAGCGCGATCAGGGCCGCGATGGCCTCCTCGTCGTCCATCCGGTGAATGGCGTCGAAGTCCAGCCGCCCGTCCGCGACGGTCTGGGCCAGCCCGCGGGCGTAGCCGATCTTCTGGCGCGACAGGCCGCAGGCGCGCAGGTCGTCGTCCGGCAGGGCCAGGATGGCGTCGGGATTCACCACCCCCACCATGGCCTGGAGCTTCGCCCACAGCGCCGCGGCGACCTTGGTGGACAACTGCTGTTCGATGATCAGGCAGAGCAGGCCGGAAAAGCCGTCCGGGCGGCGGAAGTCGCGCACCGTCGGACCGCCGACGCGCAGGGACTCGGCGAAGATGGGATCGAGCGCGGAGAGATGGTCGATGGACATGGTGGAACGAAAATGGGGGATGCGCGGCGGTTGCGCATCCCCCATTTTCCGACAGGCAGGATTGAGCGGAGGAAGCCTCAGGCCACCAGCTCGATCGCGTAGTCTTCGATCACGGTGTTGGCCAGCAGCTTGGTGCACATGGCCTCGACCTCCTTGCGGGCGGCGGCCTCGTCGCTGCTCTTGAGCTGAAGCTCGATGACCTTGCCGGCGCGGACGTCCTCGACGCCGTCGAAGCCCAGCGTGTGCAGCGCGTGCGCGATGGCCTTGCCCTGGGGGTCGAGAACGCCGCGCTTGAGGGTGACGTGAACCTTCGCCTTCATCGGATGTCCGCTCGTTTGATGGTGCTGATGGGTGGGGGATAAGGGGTTACTGAACCGACTTCCTATTGGACGGTCTTGGGACCCTTGACGTCCACCGGGCCGCCTTCGGGCAGGATGCCGAGGCGCCGGGCAACCTCCTGGTAGGCTTCCTCGACCTGGCCGAGGTCCTGGCGGAAGCGGTCCTTGTCCAGCTTCTCGTTGGTCTTGATGTCCCACAGGCGGCAATTGTCGGGGCTGATCTCGTCGGCCAGGACGATGCGCATCTCCTCGTTCTCCCACAGCCGGCCGAACTCCAGCTTGAAGTCCACCAGCCGCAGGCCGATGCCGAGGAAGAGGCCCGACAGGTAGTCGTTCACGCGCAAGCTGAGCGCCACCATGTCGTCGAGGTCCTGCGGAGCCGCCCAGCCGAAGGCCGTGATGTGCTCCTCCGTGACCATGGGATTGTTCAGCTCGTCGGACTTGTAATAATACTCGATGATCGAGCGCGGCAGCGGAGTCCCCTCCGGGATGCCGAAGCGCTTGGACAGCGAACCGGCGGCGGTGTTGCGCACGACCAGCTCGATGGGGATGATCTCGACCTCGCGAACCAGTTGCTCGCGCATGTTCAGGCGGCGCACGAAATGCGTCGGCACGCCGATTTCCGACAAACGGCTCATCAGGTATTCGGAGATGCGGTTGTTCAGCACCCCCTTGCCGGTGATGATGCCCTTCTTCTGGTTGTTGAAGGCGGTCGCGTCGTCCTTGAAGTACTGCACCAGCGTGCCCGGCTCCGGACCTTCGAACAGGACCTTCGCCTTGCCTTCGTAGATGCGCCGACGTCGTGTCATGAGAGATCGTCCAAAAACGTGTAGCCTGGGCCGGCGGGTGACCGGTCCAGGGGATATGCACGAGTGATATAGCAAGCTGGCCCTGGGAACACAATGCGCGGGGCCGGCCATGCACTCACAGCCTCGGCCTCGGCCACAGCCTCAGCCCAACGCGACCGGTTCCCACGGCGTCTCGTGGGGGCGGCCCGCGGCGAAGTGCCAGACGGGGTCCAGATCCGGCCTTTCCACGGCGGGCAGGGCGATCAGCGCGCTGGACACCGTGCCGAATCCGGTCGGCAGCAGGAAGTTCATCGCCCCGCGCTCCCCCCGCCCGCCGTCCCAGATTCGGCTCGCCAGCAGGTCCGGCCAGCCGCCCCACGGGCTTCCGGCTCCGCCGTTCTCAGGATCGGGCGGCGCGGCGTGGCGGAAGAGGGGGAGATACTGGGCCTGCCGGGGGTCCTCCTCCACATCGTCCAGATCGCTGGCGGTGATCATGTGCACGCCGGCGGGAATCTCGATCACCTCCGGACGGTTGCGCGGGGAGGGGCCGCGGTGCACCAGCAGCCGGGCGTCGCGGTTGTCGGCGATCAGCAGGTTGAAGGGGCGGTAGGCCCGCGTGTCGAGCTGCGCCATGGCCAGGGCCGCCTCCGCCGCGTCGGCGAAATCCAGCGCGTCGAGCACCAGTTCGCCGCGCGACCGCTTGCCGGCCTCCGGCCCCAGCGTGCCCATGCGGTTCAGGACGGCGGCGACCACGCCTTCGTCGTTCATCCCCAGCCAGGAGCCGCCGGCCAGCTCGTCCAGCCCGGCGACCACGTTGGGACGGTCGGGCCAGTGGCGCGCCGGAGCCTTCCAGGGGCGCCCGGCCATCTCGTCGCGGTTGGCGCCCAGGATCAGGGGCCATGTTGCGTCCGGTCGTCGCAGGAGGATCACGCTGCACATGGGGAATCTTGCCTTCCGCTTCCCTCTTGGGTATGTCGCCGCACGCCGGATTCGCCGATTGGCCGGAGGGTGGGGGCGATGACGACGCCCGTTCCACCGGCTATATAGTCTTGTATCTGGGAGCGCAAAACCATTCCAAGGAGCCGGGTCCCATGACGACCTTCGACGAGCGCGAGAGGGCCTTCGAGAACAAGTTCCAGCACGACCAGGACCTGCTCTTCAGGATTCGCGCACGCCGCGACCGGCTGGCGGGGCTGTGGGCCGCGGGTCTGCTGGGCCTGACCGGGGGCGAGGCCGACGCCTATGTCCGCCAGATCATCGACGCCGACATTTCGGCCACCGGTCCGCACGACATCCGCGACCGGCTGGCCGCCGACCTGCATGCCAAGGGCGTGGACATTTCCGACCACCGGGTGGAGAAGGAACTGGCTCAACTGCTGGAGGTCGCCCGCCGGCAGGTGCATGCGGAGTAAGGTTGTCGCGTGGGAAGGGTATTGCCCCCTCCCTGACCCTCCCCCGCTTCGCAGGGGAGGGAACTAATCCCTCCCTTGCCTAAGGCGGGGGAGGGTCAGGGACCCGCGGCGAAGCCGTGGGAAGGGTGGGGGCTCCGAGGATCAGCGAAGCCCCCAATCCCTCACTCCCCGAACACGCGCTTGAACACCGTGTCGACGTGCTTCGTGTGGTAGGTCATGTCGAACATCGGGGCCAGCGTCTCGCGGGAGATGTGCTTCGCCACGTCGGCGTCGGACGACAGCAGGTCGAGGAAGTTGCCGCCGTTCTCCCACACCTGCATGGCGTTGCGCTGCACCGCCTTGTAGCTGTCCTCGCGGCTCATCCCGGCCTGGGTCAGGGCCAGCAGGACGCGCTGCGAGAAGACCAGGCCGCCCAGGTCGTCCAGGTTCTTCTGCATGCGCTCCGGATAGACAACCAGCTTGTCCATCATGCCGGTCAGGCGGCCCAGCGCGAAGTCCAGCGTCACCGTGGCGTCGGGGCCGAACATGCGCTCGACCGAGCTGTGGGAGATGTCGCGCTCGTGCCACAGGGCGACGTTCTCCAGCGCCGGGACGACGGCGGCCCGCACGATGCGCGCCAGACCGGTCAGGTTCTCCGACAGCACCGGGTTGCGCTTGTGCGGCATGGCCGAGGAGCCCTTCTGGCCCGGATGGAAATACTCCTCCGCCTCGCGCACCTCGGTGCGCTGGAGGTGGCGGATCTCCACGGCCAGATTCTCGATGGAGGACGCGATGACGCCCAGCACCGAGAAATAGAAGGCGTGACGGTCGCGCGGGATGACCTGGGTGGACACCGGCTCCGGCGTCAGCCCCATCTTGGCGGCGACGTGCTGCTCCACCCGCGGGTCGATGTTGGCGAAGGTGCCGACCGCGCCCGAGATGGCGCAGGTGGCGATGTCGGCGCGCGCCTGGACCAGACGCTCCCGCCCGCGGGCGAAGGCGGCGTAATGGCCGGCCAGCTTCAGGCCGAAGGTCGTCGGCTCGGCGTGGATGCCGTGGCTGCGCCCGATGGTGACGGTGTCCTTGTGCTCGTAGGCGCGGCGCTTCAGCACGGCCAGCAGCTTGTCCAGATCGTCCAGCAGCAGGTCGGCGGCCTGGGTCATCTGCACGGCGAGGCAGGTGTCCAGAACGTCCGACGAGGTCATGCCCTGGTGGACGAAGCGCGCCTCCGGCCCGACATGCTCGGCGAGGTTGGTCAGGAAGGCGATGACGTCGTGGCGGGTCTCCCGCTCGATCTCGTCGATGCGGTCGATCTCCCACTTGCCGCGCTCCCACACGGCGGCGGCGGCCTCCTTCGGGATGACGCCCAGCTCCGCCTGCGCGTCGCAGGCGTGCGCCTCGATCTCGAACCAGATGCGGAACCGGTTTTCCGGCTCCCAGATGCGGGCCATTTCGGGGCGGGTGTAGCGGGGGATCATTATTCTTCTCCTGGTTGCGGCGCGCCGTAGATACCAAGGTCGCGAGAAAGCCTTGGAATTCTAATGGCTTGGCGGTGTCGCGATGACGGTTTCAAGACGGTTCGGGAGGACGGTCGGTGATGGCTATTTGGTGGCTCTTCCACATCGCGACGGCATGCTTCCTCCGCGTAAGGATGCGCCATCCTCAACCCCGCTTTAAGGCGTTGATCTAGCGCGTCTTTTTCGCGTTGGCCTTGCACAGTGCCGCCTACCGTAATTTTTACCAGTGATCTCAAGAGCTTAACGGGTAATTTCGGGGAAGGAATCGTGATGGCTCCTCCAGTGAGGCGCAAAATCAGACTGACCGATGCTGCTGTCAAGAAACTTCCCATCGGTCGGTCCTGGGATACGGAGATCGGAGGATTCGGGGTCAAGGTCTATGCGTCGGGTAAGGCGCAATTCATCCTTCGCTATCGCGGTCAACAGAAGCAGCAGCGGGAATTCAGGCTTGGGCAGGTCGGCGTGATTGGGGCCGATGAAGCTCGTAGCAAGGCGAAGATCTTGGTGGGCAAAATCATGGAAGGCTCTGATCCAGCATGGGACCGCAAAGTCGGATTGGCCTCAGCGCGAACCTTCAATGAGGTGATCGACAGGTATCTTGAATGGGCGGACGGGCACCACAAGGAAACCTCCTTGGCAGAAGTTCGTCGCTATTGTCGCCTGCATATCCGCCCACGGTTCGGCGAGTTCCCGGTTACGAGCATGAGTCGGGGAATGGTCCAGCAGGCTTACGACAAGATGCGACAGGGACCGCATTTCCGCGCAAAGATGATTGCATGGGCGCGCTCGATTTGGACCTGGGGCGAGAAGCGTGAACTTGTCGGTGACGCTCGTAACCCATTTGTGATCGACGTCGGTGTTTCCAAACCACGACGGTCAAGGGTGTTGACCGCAGAAGAATACGAGCGTCTATGGGCAGCTATCGAAAAGCACCGCTACCGTGGAGCCATGAAGAACGTGTCGCTTTGGGCGATTGAGTTCATGATGCTTTCACCGCTTAGGAAAACCGAGGTCTTTCGTCTGCGCTGGGAAAACGTGGATATCAATCGTGGCATCATCAGAGTTGTTCAACACAAGACGGATCAGAAGGACGGGGCGCTTGAGGTTCACATCAGCGCACCGCTGAAGCGGCTGCTGAAGAGGATGCCCAGGTCATGCGAATGGTTGTTTCCAACGCCGGATTCGGCGACGGGACACATCATGAGCCTGGATCGTGCTTGGTCGCAGATCAGAAAGGATGCAGGGTTGTTGAGTGATGATCGTGTCACACTTCATGATCTGCGTCGAAGTTGGAATAGCGTGGGCGCAACGCTGGGGTATGGTCCAAGCGTGATGGGAAAGGTGATCGGAAACTCTGCTCGCGTAAACGAGCGCCATTACTGGCATTTGCAGGAGGCCCAACGGCGCGAAGTTACAGGTAACGTTGCGGAAGCCATCGCGGGGTTTGCAAACCGCAACTGTAGAGGGAATGGAGAGACGAGTTCGTTAGAAGGCCGTCCTCCCGAACCGTCTTGAAACCGTCATCGCGACACCGCCAAGCCATTAGAATTCCAAGGCTTTCTCGCGACCTTGGTATCTACGGCGCGCCGCAACCAGGAGAAGAATAATGATCCCCCGTCATACCGGTCAAGAGGGGATTCGGCGTTCATGGTCAGCGCGGTAGCGCGAAGGGCTACACGGCTGGGCCAGCATCCAGCCACCATAGGGGTTGGCTGCCTGCTTCGGTTGGTGGAGCCGAGGAGGGTCATACATGCCTCATGTTGATCCGGTACGACAAGCCCGCTGGTCAAGTTTGCCTCGAAGCAGAGCCGTTGTGTTGAATCCTGCCGTCGTGGTTGTCGGCACGCTCTCATCTGATGCCAAGGGCATCAGATGAGAGGCGTCGCGGCGATCTCCTTCTTCACCTTCTGCACCGTGCCGACGCCGCATCCAACGAGCTTCGCGGTCTTGTGGATGCCATGCCCGGCGTCGAGTTCCCGCCGGATGCGGGCAAGGATGGCATCGCTGGTCTTGGGACGTCCGAGACGCCGCCCTTCGGCGCGGGCGCGATTGAGGCCCGCCCGGATGCGGTCCTGGATCATGGCGCGCTCGAACTCCGAGAAGATGCCCAGCATCTGGAACATGGCACGCCCCGCAGGGGTGGTGGTGTCCAGGCCCTGCTGGTGGAGGTAGAGGCCGACGCCGCGCGCGTTGATCTCGCCGAGGAAGGCGACAAGGTCCTGGAGGGAGCGGCCCAGGCGATCCACGCTCCACGCGGCGATCAGGTCGAACTCCCGGCGGGCCACGCCTTTCAGGAGGCGGTCGAAGCCGGGGCGCTGATCGCGTCCCTTGGCTCCGCTGATGCCTTCATCCCGGAACACTTCGACGATGGTCCAGCCGAGGTGCTGGGCGACCTGGGTGAGGTCTCGAAGCTGGTTCTCGACGGTTTGGTTTCGGTCGGTACTGACTCGGGCGTAGATGGCGACCCTCATGCCGTCCTCCGTGTGATTGCTCCTACCCTATGCGGAGGTCACGCGGCGGCGGTTCGGGCAAGCCCGTCAGGAATCATGTGGTTCTTGTACTGGGGGAGAACCGGACAAACGAGCCAGCATCCGTGCGGGTTCCAACCAGCCTCGGATGGTGGGGATTCTTGTACAGCCCTGCGCGACTTCTCCATCGGCGTTGCGGCTGGTCATACGAGGGCGGGCCGACGCTGACCACCTCCAAGCCTCTTGGGCACGCTTCCAAGCAAATGACGCTCCGCTACGTACATCTTGCTCTGGATGCTCTGGACGGCGCGATCATGCCGCTCGACACCGGCGCTGCGCCAGCGCCTCACGTGTGAGCACCGGCGCGTCAAGAGAACTGTCCGTAGTGATCCCTCGTTCGGCCCTGCTGGAGTGTGCGGCGCTAATGGTGCCGTTCGGACATGTGACGGTGCCCTACCCATCGGTTGCAGTGTCACACTACAGCCAGCGATCTAACGCCGAAGAGTACAGGCTTGCTCTCGGCGCGCCATTGATTGCGCGGCTTTTCAGCGGAAGTCTACGGGAAATCTGGAGGTTCCATGTCCCGGAAGATCGACCTGTTCATCATGCAGAGCGGCGAACTGCTCGATGGTCCGCTCACCGACCGTCCAGTGCGCCGTCGTCCTGATGGGGTGGCAGGGGCGGTCTACCGAGGGATGGTCTACCCGTTGCAAGTCGGCGGCGTCATCGATCTTGACGACGAGCCGTGTGCCAAGAGCGAGTGCGGGTTTGTCCAGTGGGACGAGGCGATCCCCTACGCTACCGTTGCCGACGTACGAAGCAGTATCCTGGCATCTAAATTTTTACTCGACGGGCAATGGACCATCGAGACGAACAGCTATGGGCACTACCTGGTTTTCGATGGACAGTAAGCGTTACGAGCGCCCCCTTCTTCCCGAACCGGGTTCCATGATCGAGATTACGCGCGGACTCACGGGACGCGGAGGGTGCGATGGAGGATGGCGTCAGGCTTCATCCCAGACTTGAAGGCATGG